>CAVRZQ010000042.1:0-44002 GCA_963725575.1 uncultured Acidobacteriota bacterium | reverse complement strand
GACGTCGACATGGCGCCGGCGATGTTCGGGAGCATGCCGAAGGTTGACTGCAACTGCCGCAGCGCCGGCTTTGAAGGTTCGGGAGCAGAGTCTATCGTATTGACCGGAAAGTTTGTCATTCGAGTTGGCCCTTCTCTAGGTTGAGCAACCGGTTCACCATTTAGGCGAGGCGCCATTGCCGGGTGCGCCAATAGCCCCTCGTTCTCCGCCAAAATTGGCCTTGCGCTCTCGGGGCTCACTCCCCAACGACCGCCGGGACATCGATCCCAAGGCGGGCGGCGACGCGCCGCGCCGTCTGCTCGCGCCGCGCCGTGATCTCGCGCATGGACTGTCGCGCCTGCTCCAGGATCGCGGCTGGGGCGGTCTCCGGCGTCCCGCTGTCGAAGGGCGGCTCGGGCGCATAGACCATGTAAAGCTGGATGGCCTGTGCGGCTGCGTCGCCCCTGAGCTCGGCTGCGAGGCGCAAGGCGCCGTCGATGCCGGCCGTGACGCCGGCGGCGAACACCCAGGCGCCGTCGACGACCACCCGTTCGTTGACCGGAATCGCGCCGAAGAACGGCAGCAGGTGAAACGACGCCCAGTGCGTCGTCGCCCGGCGTCCCTTGAGCAGACCGGCCGCACCGCATATCAGGGCGCCCGTGCAGACGGAGAAAATGCTGCACGCCCCTGCCGCCTGCTGCCGGATCCAGGCCAGCACCTCCTCATCCTCCATCACGGCTTCCTGGCCAAAGCCGCCCGGCACATGAAGGACATCGAGCGGCGGCGCGTCGGCCAGGGCCGCATCGGGCATGAGCCGCAATCCTTTCAGATCGCGAACGGGCGCGGTCGTCTTGCCGTAGATGCGGTAGGTCGAGTTCGGGATGCGCGACAGCACCTCGAACGGTCCTGTCAGGTCGATCTGATCCACTCCCTCGAACAGCAGGGAGCCGATGTGCAAGTGAATGTCATTCGGGATCATGATCCGGCTCCGGCTCGGCGGTCAGCGATAGACAACGCGACCCTACACGCGCATGGATTGGCGGAAATGCCAAACTTCCCTCGCTTTGCGCCAAACGCGGTCCGTGTCATCGACGTGCTTGCCTTTCCGGCGGTGCAGCTGCTCGACATCACGGGCCCGGTTCAGGTGTTCGCCTCCGCCAACGATCTCGTCGCCGGGGCAGGAGGGCCGCGCCCCTATGAGCTCAGGGTCGTGGCGCAACGCGGCGAAGGCGTCACCGCCTCGGCCGGGTTAACCCTCGCAGCGACGCCGCTCACGCCGGCCGGAGAGTCGTTGGACACGCTTCTGGTCCCCGGCGGCGACGGCGCCGAAGACGCCGCCGCGGATCCGGCGCTGGTCGACTGGGTGCGGGAGCGAGCAAGGGAGGCGCGCCGCGTCGTATCCGTGTGCACCGGCGCATTCGTGCTCGCCGCCGCAGGCGTGTTGGACGGGCGGCGCGCCGCGACCCACTGGAAGTACTGCGCGGAGCTTGCTCAGCGCTTCCCCGCCGTGCGCGTCGAGCCCGATCCGATTTTCATTTGTGACGGTTCGGTCTGGACCTCGGCGGGGGTCACGGCTGGCATCGATCTGGCGCTGGCGCTCGTGGAAGAAGACCTGGGCCGTTCCGTCGCGCTCGCCGTGGCGCGCTACCTGGTCGTGTTCCTCAAGCGTCCCGGCGGACAGGCGCAGTTCAGCGAAGCCTTGGCCCTGCAAACGGCGGAGGACAAATTCGGGGCGCTCCACGACTGGATCAACGGCCATCTGGCGAGCAGCCTTTCGCTATCGGTCCTGGCCGGTGAGGCCGGAATGAGCGAGCGCAGTTTCAGTCGGCGCTATGCGGAGGCGACCGGGCAGACGCCGGCTCGCGCCGTCGAGCGGCTGAGGGTCGAAGCGGCGCGGCGCCTTTTGTCGGAGTCGCGCTTGCCGGTCAAACGGATCGCGCAGCGTTGCGGCTTCGGTATGAGCAATGCGACGATCGAGGGCGCCGGCGGTATTACTCTTGCGGACGATGCTTATACATCGAACGTGGCGACATTTCTGAGCATCAAGTCTCCCGGTGTGCTCGCGAATGATGTCGATGCGGAGGGCCACCCTCTAACGGTCTCCACGACGGCTATCGTTGCGGCATCAGGCCTGACGGTTTCCGTGGACAAGAGTGGAGCATTCAACGCGTCTGTTACTGCGGCTGGTGTCTACAAGTTTGCCTACAAGGTACAGAACTCACAGGGGACGCCCAGCACCTCAGCCGCCTGCAGTACGACCGTGGCCACGCCGGGCTGTGCGATCGCCACTCTAACTTTCCCGACGGCGAACGGTCCGCACGTGACCCTGATCGACGGCGTGACCAAAGCCGAAGTTACCCCCAGAGACTTCCGCTGGATCATTGAGGAAGACCGCACCTTCTACATCAACCCCAACGACCACGCCAGAAGCGACACGGGCGATCGTTCCGACCTTCGGAACGAATTTCCACACCAGCTACATGCCGGTGGTGGCGACGGGCTGCGCCGGACAGCGCTCCTGCGAATCGGGCCAGACCCTGCCCGCTCAGGACCACGCGCGCGGTGTGCGACGTGGGCAACGGCGTTTGCCGGACGCGGGCACGCAACAGACGGCCGTTGATCCCGAGCCAGGTCCATCTGGACCCGACCAAGCGCTACTACATCTCGGTCCTGCCGGGCGACGCGGCCGATCCGTTCGATACGCAGGCGCAAGGCCACGGCCACGGCATGGGCGGCGCTCCGATCGTCGCCGGCCAGACGCCGTCACCGTGATCGTGGAACCCACTCCGCTGCCGCACGGCGAAGCTCTCGGTGTTCGTGTTCGAGGACGACTTCCCGCTCAACGGCGAGCAGGACGCGCGGCGGCGGCGTCGACGTGCTGTCGCCCAACGAGCCCGGTCTGGGCGGCTTCAAATCACCCTGTTCGACGATGCCGGCGGCACCGGCGACGCACCGGCCAGATGACCTACGACATGTTCAACATGCCGTTGTCCAACAGCCTGGCGGGAACGATCGATCCGATCACCGGGCTGGATGCCTGCCCGATTTCGGCAGGCGCACTGAACGGGCATCGATGCTAGATTCCGGCGCTAACGGTGCCGCGAGTCCGACCGGCATCACCGGCATGATCGTGACCTGCCCGAAGTACGAATCGGACGGCAAGACGCTGTCGCCGCTGGCGGGCCAGGCGGTCATCGCCAACCTGATGCCGGGACGGTACGGCGTCGTGGCCACCCCGGCGGCCGACCGCATCGCGCGCGGCGAGGAGTGGCTGCAGACCAACACGCTGGACGGCCAGAAGGCGCACGATTCCTTCCTCCGGGTCGGCGAGCCGAGCTACTTCCAGGAGTTCGGCCCGGCCGGATACCACGTCTCCATCGGCTTTGCCAACCCGACGATCATCAATGCCCGCAAGGCGGGCGTCTGCGCTGGCAGCGACCCCAACCTCACCGGCGCGAAGACTGCAGCAATACCGTGACGGGCACGGTCACCGACGCGCGCATGAGCCGCACGCCGGATGAGCGACTCTACAGCAGCGGTTCGATACGATCAGCTTCGCGTTCACCCAGTGCTACGTCAGCCTTGGCGATCCGGACGGCGAGGACTTCGCCTTCACCAAGTGCAATGCCGACGGGACCTTCACGCCTCTCAGGGCCTTCCCGACGGCGACTGGAGAGTCACCGTCTTCGACCAGTGGAACGACATGATGGTGGACGGCCTGTCGACGCCGGTCCGACTTGCGGGCGGAACGCACGTCAACATGGGACAGATTGCCACGAACCAGTGGCAGGCGAACATCTACACCAGCACCTTCCTCGACCAGAACGGCGATGGCGTTCGGGACGCCAACGAAGCCGGGCTCGCGCTGGTGGCGACCAACATCCGCTTCCGCGACGGCAGCTTCTCCAACTTCAACAACACCGACCTGAACGGTTACGCCGGCTTCAACGAGGTGTTCCCGCTGTTCAGCTGGTACGTGGTCGAGACGGATTCGACCCGCTACAAGAACACCGGCACCCACGTGGTCTACGACGCGGGCGGTCCGGCCGACGGCTCCACGCCTGCGGACAGCCCGGCGATCCGCGCCGTGCGGAAGCTCCAGCCGATTGCCGGCAACATGGCGAACACCGACGAAGCCAGTGCCCTTGCCCGCCAGCCTGCGCGTACCGGGCGCGGTCTATTGCGCCAATGCGGACTGCACCGGACGTCGATCGCACTGGTGAACGACTCCGAACGGCGAGCGGCCCCGGTGGTTCCACCGGCCGCATCGATCCGCCGTGGGTCGCTCGCTGAGGGCTGGCAGGGCTTCTCGGGCCAGAACACCTTCCTCGAATTCGGCAAGAAGCCCTTCGCGCCGGCGAGAACGGCGGCATCCACGGGCCACGTGATCTATGCCTCGACCCGGCCGTTCGACGATCCCGCGTTGCTGCTGCAGACTCAGCTGGGAGCCGGTGGTTCCGCAAGTCACCATCAACCTCTACCAGGAAGGGACGGCGCCGGACGGCGACCACGACCCTCACGCTGGTCGACACCACCAAGACCAGCAGCTGGGACGATTGGGCGCAGGGCTTCCGGTCCGACGGCGTGCCCAACATGAACTGCCCGGGCCAGGGCAGCGACACGGGCGCAAACGCGGACCTGTTCTTCTTCTCGCTGTTCAACCAGCCGGACTACCTCGACCTGTACAACTCACAGCACGGCGGGCCGGCGCGACACCGCTGCCGAACAACTCCCAGTTCAAGTGCTATGACGGCATGCACAACTGGAACCAGGTGCAGCCGGCGCCGTACGACGGCATGTACCAGTTCCCCAGCGTCACCGGCATCAATCCGACGACCGGAAAGCCGACCGGCACGAACTGCACGATCTGCGTGCACGAACTCCCGATCACGACCGATCGCCGTATCCGGTCCGGAACGGCAGCCCATGCTGCCCGCCGGCAAGTACGTGGTCGAAGTGGTCGTGCCGCCGGGCTACGAGCTGGTGAAGGAAGAGGACAAGAACATCCTGATCGGCGACAACTACATTGCGCCGGTGACGCAGCAGTTCGCCGGCCTGGGCAACATCTTCATCATGCCCGACCAGGCCGCGGTCGCCGCCGCCTACAACGCCAACAACGCCGCAGAATCCGACCACGAACCTGGGCGAACCACCTGCCGAGCCACGAGGGCGACACCGGCAGCGTCGAGACCTTCTGGCCCTGCGTCGGCGCAGTCGCGCGTCGTTCCCGACTTCATCAGCCTCTTCCCGCAGTCCGCAGAAGTAGCGCCGTTCGCCGGAGCGACCCGCAACCTCTGCGACCGCAAGGAAGTCACGCTCGACGACCAGACGTCGGCGCTGGCGAAGTTCTACATCTTCACCTCGACGCACGTCGCCGCCCACTTCACCGGCGTGATCACCGACGACTTCACGTCGGAATTCGATCCGTTCTCGCCGCAGTTCGGCGAGAAGTTCGCGCCGCCCGACCTGCCGGTCTCGGTCAAGGACTGGACCGGCAACGAAATCTCCCGCGTCTATGCCGACCAGTGGGGCGCCTACAACGGCCTGACCTACTCGACCTGGGAAGTCAACCCGCCGAACCCGACCGGCTATGCGCCCACGATGATGGTCGCCTGCATGAACGATCCGGGCCGATCCGGGCCCGACTGGCCCGGATCCGCTTGTTCAACCCGGCTACAGCCAGTTCTGCTACGAGATGCCGTTCATGCCGGGACAGACGCAGTACATGGATACGCCGGTCGTGCCGACGTCCGCCTTCGCGGGCGCGGGCTACAACAATCCTGACTGCGCCTACCCGGATGCCACGCCGGCGATCAGCGAGGTGGACGGCGACGGACATCGGACCCTGGGTGAGCGCGGCCGGGCCGGCCACACCCTCACGATCACACGCGCTGGGCGACCAGGCGGTGCACAACAATGCGTACTCCGGGCCGTCGGCCACGACGCGCTCCGTACAACCAGAAGACCATCACCCGCCACTACGGCTTTGGCGCGACGCAGGGCACGGGCAGCGTGACGCATCGGTGGCGTAACATGCGACCGCTGCGACATCACGAGCTGGAGCGACACGACAGATCACGGTCACGGTGCCCAACCGGCGTGCCCGACTTGCGCCATGCAGCAGCAGGCGCAGTACCGGCAGGCTCGACCAGCGCGCAGTGCGGTCAGCTGGTCATCACGGCGGCCAACGGCAAGCAGTCGATCGACGCCGTGACCGTCACCGATCGGCGGCAAGGCGCCGACCCACGTCGCTCGCCAGCTCCAGGCGCGATCGACGCATCCAGGCGACTGCGATTGACGACCGCGCACCCGGGCGACCTGATCATCGTTCACCCCGGGCACGCTACACACGAAATGCTGCTGATGTGGAAGCCGGTCCGGCTGCAAGGTGTCGGCGCGGCCTCCAGCATCATCAACGCCAACACCCATCCCGCGGGCAAGCTGGATCCGTGGCGCCGGCAGGTCAATTGCCTGTTCGGCCTGGCGCTCGATGGCACGCCCTACACCGGCTGCACGCGGCACCAATCCTTACGATCCGACCGGCGACGTTCAGTTGCCCGGGACTGGCTGGACGTACTTCGCTGCCGCGCCCAACAATCCGCAGGTCGATCGCTTGCCGCTCGAGGCCATCGTCGGCTGGGATGCCACGCTCAACGGCAACCTGGCGGAGCTGCTGCAGGAGCCCTCGCTGATGGGCGCCTACGAAGGCGCGGGCATCACGGTCCTGGCGAAGGGCGTGCAACTTCCACGGCGTCGAATCCGTTCGGAGCGGCGACACGTGCCCGAGCCGGCATTCCCGACCGGCACCACGCTGCTCGACGGCAACGCCAATTGCGGACTGCGAACACGGCGACAGCCAGCAATCCGTTCCCGAGCAACTTCCAGTGCAACCCGTCGCGCATCGACGGCCTGGGCATCACCAACAGCTCCCAGGGCGGCGGCGGCATCTTCGTGCACGGCTGGGGGCACAACCTGCGAGATCGCCAACAACCGCGATCTACAACAATGCCGGAACGCTGTCGGGCGGCATCAACGTCGGCCAGGGCGAATTCCCGCCGCGCTACCTCGGCGGCGCGGCGACGCGGCTCCGCAACGCCGGCTCCCGGGCTCCTGCGCAGAGCCAGCGGACCCGGTCGACGAATCACGCAGCTGCCGTACTGCTTCAACCTGAACGTGAACGTCCACCACAACGCGGTCACGTCGAACTCCTCGCATCGGCGACGAGTTGTTCTCGGCCACGCCGGCGGGGGCGGGCGGCGTCACCTTCTGCACCGGCGCCGACTACTACAAGTTCAACTACAACTGGGTCTGCGGCAACCTGAGCACGGGCGACGGCGGCGGCGTCGCTCACCTCGGGTTCAGCTACAACGGCGACATCGAGCACAACTCGATCCTGTTCAACCAGAGCACCAACCCGACCATCCCGACCAACGGCGGCGGCATCGTGGTCATGGGCGCGCCCCGACGCCGATCCGCCATGCGGCGCCACGACCGATGCGGACTGCGTGACCGACGCGGATTGCGCGCCGGGCCTGAGCGACGGCACCGGTCCCGGCCTGGTGATCAACGCCAACCTGATCATGGGCAACGCGGCGGAAAGCGGCAGCGGCGGCGGCCTGCGCTTCCAGGACGTCAACGGCACGGAGGTGATCGCGCTTCCCGACGGCCGACTCGACGACCGGCAGACTGGCACTCCACGTGCTGGTACTCGACGACGTCACCAACAACATCATCGCCAACAACGTGGCCGGCTGGGACGGCGGTGGCGTCTCGCTGCAGGATGCGTTGGACGGTGAACTTCATCAACAACACGATCGTGTCCAACGACACCACCGCGTCGGCGGGAGTGCTGTTCAACACCCTGGGTGCGCCCCTGGCCAGCGCGCACGGGCGCCACCTGCACACCAAACTGGCGGCACGACTGCTTCGTGCGCCGCAGCCCGCCGGCCTGGTGAGCATGCAGAACAGCGCGGTCCTGACCGGCGATCTTGCCCGCGACGGTCACCTGCCCGGCAGGCCACTTCGCAGGCACCAGCGCCACCAACGGGACCTGCAGGAACGTTCTCGTATCCGATGCTGTACAACGATGTGTTCTGGCAGAACCGCTCGTTCTACATCGGCGTGGGCGCCCTCGGTACCGGAACGCTGAACCAGCAGAACGTGGTCACGCTGTACAACGCGTTCACCACGACGCCGGCAGCGAGCCAGCCGCAAGCGGACGCCACGACCGCCAACGGCGACGGCGTGATCATCACCGGAGGCACCGGCGCCTGCGTACTCCGGCCAGCTACTGGGACATCGGCGTGCGCGGCGACACGGGACCGACCAACCATGGCGTCGGCGGTATCACGCTCGCCCCGACGTACTCGGTGCTGACGGACACCGCGGACTACGGCGCGCGGCTTGCACAACACCGGCAGCCAACCCGACCGTTCGTCAGCCAGTACTGCAACGGTTCGCGGATCCCGCCGGAGTTGGGACGGCATGGGCTACCAGGTGCCTCCGGGCATCGCGGACGCCACCGTGCCCAACCCGATCTTCAACCTGACGCCGGCGGCGACCGTGGACGAGGGCAACAACTGGATCAACATCAGTTGGGGTCCGCTGGCGCTGACGAACCCGGTGACCGGCGCTCACGCTCGGCAACTACGCGCCGGCGGCAGGTTCGTCGGTCATCAACTACATCCCGTCCACGTGCCTCCGACCTACGGGCCAGCGCCGAGCACCGACTTCTTCGGCAATCCGAGGAAGACGAACAACTGCGGTGGACGCCGGCGCGGTCGAGTTCGCTGGCGCCGCAACACGCCGTGGTTAGTGTCACCGGCGGCCCGCTGGCCTTCGGCAATGTGGCCGTCGGTACCACCAGCGCGGCGCAAACCCTGACGCTGCACAACACCGGGACCGCGGACCTTACCGGCATCACCCTGGTCTTCTCGTCACAGCCCCCGTCTACTCGCGGTCGGGCGGTACCTGCGGCGCAACCCTGGCTGCCGGTGCCACCTGCACCATCAACGTGGTGTTCTCGCCGACGACATCTGGTCTGGTGAACGGAACGTTGACCATCACCGGGAGCAACGCTTCCGTGGCCGGTTCCCCGGTATCGCTCAGCGGTACGGGCGTGAAAATCAGCAGAACGCCCTCATCGCTGAACTTCCTCGTCCTGTTCGGAAACGGTTTCAGCACAGCGCAAACCGTGACGGTAGGCAACGTTGGACCGGGACCGATCGTTGGGCCGTTTACGACCTCGTTCACTAACGTGACGAACGGCGTCGTGTTCAACGTGCTAAGCACCACGTGCCCGACCAGTTCGGCAACCAGTCTGGCGCAAGGTGCCACCTGCCAGATCCGGGTGCAGTTCCGGTCCCCGACAGCATTTAATGCGGGAACTGGCACGCTGAACATCACCGACAGCGAGCCGGCAACGGTCACCGTCGGACTGACAGGCGCCAGACTGTTCTAACTGTTATCGCTTCGATCGCTCGCTGGGGTCTGTTCAACCAGGCAGACACCAGCGGTGATCGAAACGAGTCGAGCAGAATGTTTAGGGGTGCGGCTGACATTTGAATAGCAAGTAAGGGATACTGCTCGCGGGGTTACCCGCGGGCAGTGTCGTTTTAGATAGCGCTTGCGCAATCAACCCGGAAATTGATACAAGCTGAGGAAATCAGTGGTAAGGAAGGCTTTTAAATTATGAAAATCCAACGGATCCTTTGTTTGGCGGCCGCCATCGTGATTCCGCAACTCGTCCTGGCCAAAATGCCATTCACGAATGACATCTTCGGGAAAGTCGAAGGCACGCTTGACTACTGCGCCCGGGTCGATCCGCCGGGGGCGGGGAAGTACCGGGAAAGAAAGAAGGTCCTCGTCAAAGATGTTCCCGAGAGCGAGGTAGCTGAGGCACGCGAGACCGAAGAATACAAAACATCGTACGAATGGATTGGCAAGGAATTGCCCAAGCTTCCCAAGGATCAGGTCCTCAAAGCATGCGCCGCCGCGCTAGAGGACAAGAACTAACGAATACGGACATGCGCACGGACGGTCGTCAGTTTTCGTTGACGGGCGACACGCGTGAGCGCAGGATAAGGAAATGTTGAAGGTGTCACTACTGGTTGCAAGAGGTCTATTGCTCGCTGGAGTTCTCGCGGGCGGTTTGCTGGTTTCAGTGGCAATCGCGCAGTCCGCTCCTGCCGGCGAGCATGCCGGAGCGGGGCAATCGACCGCCCCGGCGGCAACCCCTCCGGCTACTCACCACTATGGGCCAAATCGGCCCCCCAAACGAGCCAGCGAGTACTACGGGGCCGTGTGGGGGGTCGATGGCCTGCATGTCAAGTCCGTGGAGTCGGGCGAACTCATTCGTTTTACCTACCACGTGTTGGACGCCACCAAAGCTCAACAACTCAACGACAAGCGCGCCCAACCTTCCCTGATCGACCCGCGGGCCGGGGTCAGCCTGGAGATCCCGCAATTGGAGAAAGTCGGAAAATTGCGCCAGAGCAGCCCAGCCGAGTCGGGCCAGACTTACTGGATGGCTTTCTCGAACAAAGGCAGGTTGGTGAAGCGTGGAGACCGCGTCACCGTTGTGATTGGTAAATTTCGAGCTGACGGCCTAGTGGTCGAATAACTCGCCACGCCTCGGTCTTACAACGCCCCCTGGCATTCTCTGCGCCTTCAGGCTGCAGCGAAGAACTCATTGCCTTTGCGCGTCGATTCTCACGCCTCTCAAGTTCTTCCGTCCCAGGTATTCGACCGAGTGGTCGCCAGAAAGTGGACAGAGAAGTCCACTTCCCCTGACCTGCCAATTTGTTGCACACTTTTGCGGTAACTGTTACCCCCCCACCACTCGCCGCCACGACGGTAATTCATTGTTCAGCAATGGCTTCCATGTTTGGCCTGCTTGGTACCCCACCTGCCCTTGGAGTGTGGACGGTTTCCTCCCTTCCGGCTGATGTCGGCGAACCGATCAGAACGGGTCGAAAACGGTAGTGGAGCTTTACCCGCTGGGCCCGAACCTTAGGAGATCACAGATGAAGTCGCGTTTTGCAGTTTTGGGATTATTCCTAGCGCTGTGCGTGGTACCAGCATTCGCCAACTCGCTCGATATTCAGAACCGCGGATTGTTGTCGGGTTCCGGAAGCAGCAGTGGAATCAACATGACCTCCGGCATCAGCCAGGTGCGTCTGAACGGCGGGGTGCTGCCGGGCATTGACGGGTCGGTGAGTTTTGACACGGGCTCGTTCACGGGCAGCCTGCTCGGTGGAGGAACCTTCAACGCGGGAACTTTCGAGATCTCGTTCGATGGCGTGGGAACGGTCCTCTTTGCGAGTAACTTCTCGGGTAGTTGGGGCAAGATATCAGATGACCTGTACGAGCTGATTGGCACGTTCTCCGCCACAGTCAATGGCCTGCAGCTTAACGGTGTGACCAAACAGTTCTTTGAGCTGGAGTCCGAAGACGGCAAACTCTCCTTCGACGATGTGCACGGAAAGACCTGCATCACGCCCGCTGCTGTCCCTGAGCCCGGCACCCTTACCCTCCTGGGAACCGGTCTGCTCGGCCTGGGCGGCATGGTTCGTCGCAAGTTAGCGAGTATCTGAGAAACCTTGAGATATGCCTGAGTCGGGGCTGGGAACTGCCATGTTCCAGCCCCGCAGTTTTTTAAGGAGCTGCGGAAGGTTCAACTCCTCGCCTCTTCCGATCACACAATCAGGTAGCTAGAGATTTCCTCACCGCACGGATGGCGGTCTGTCGTGCGGGATCAAGCAGCGTATACAGCGCGCCCCAGATCTGTGCTTTGTCGCCCAGCGTGCTCAACTCAATCCTGGGCGGTTTCGGATGGATCCTGCCCACTACTCTGCCCACAGTTTCCAGCAATAACTCGGGCGCGCCCCGCACAATCCCGCCGTTGAACACAATGAGTTCGGGGTCCAGTACACTGACCACGTTCGCCACGCCGACGCCCAGCATCGTAAAGCTCTTTTCCACCAATGCCCGCGCTCCCGCATCACCCCGGTGCAGTGCATCGAATAAATACCGCGCGTCCCGTTTTTCTGCGAGGGTAGACGCCTGTGCGCCATTGCCGCGCACGACCACCTCGCGCCCCTCCGCCGCCAGGCCCCTGCCGGCAACATAGGCTTCCAGGTAGCCGGTGTCCGGGAATTCCTCGTTCCAGCGCGCCCACTCCAGGTTCATACGAAAAAGTTCGCCCGCAAAACCATTGCGTCCGCGGCAGATTCGCCCGTCGACGAACAGGCCCGCCCCGATACCCGTGCCCAGCGCGATGAACACGAAGTTGTCGATCCCGCGCGCCGCCCCGCGCCAGCGCTCGCCGATCGCGGCCATGTTGGCGTCGTTGTCGAGAAACACCGGCGCCTGGAACACTTCCTCCAATGCGCGGCCCATGTCGACTTCGCGCCACCCCGGGACATTGTTTGCGTCGAGCACTTTGCCGCTGCCTGGGTCCACCCCACCCGGCACCCCAATCGCGATGCCACGCAGCCCGCCCTGCATCGGCGCCCTCGCAATCAGCCTGGCAATCCCGTCTCGAATCTGCGCGATCACGCTGCGAGGCCCGGACTCGGAGTTCACGCGCTCGCGAGCTTCCACCAGAATCTGCTCGTCCATGCTGGCCAGCACGAAACGAACATGGCTGGCTCCCATGTCAACGGCCACGCCATAACCGGCAGTTCCGGGCTGTTCGTCTTTTCGGCTCAAGGCATCGCTCTCTTCCGTTCCCGGCATTTCAGTTCGACCCCCGAACATGAAAGCAAAGGCAATCGAATGGGGACTTCGTAGTCTGGCGAGCGAATCGATCTATTGAATCGATTTAATCAGCCAATATAAGGTCAGGGCACGGGGGCCACCCTGTCAAGAGGGAAATGAACAGCTGCCGAGAAACGAACCCGCACCTTAGGGCGTGCTGAGTGTAAATTCCGGTCGCGTCGGCTCCCCTTGCGGCGCATCATGTCGCCAGCCGGGATGCCGGAATATGTAGCCCAGTTTGTTTCGCCAGCCCGGTGCTTCCCGAACATCCCGCCACATTTCCGCCCATTCATGAAACGCGATGTGGACGGGGTTATAGGTGCGAATGTTCTTCGTTAGGCCAAATCGGGGTGCGTCTGCGAGATTCTCCCGCTCGAACGTTCTGAACAACCGATCCCACACAATAAGGGTCCCCGCATGATTGCGATCAATGTAGCGCGGATTCGAGCCGTGATGGACGCGATGATGGGAGGGAGTGTTCAAGACCAGTTCGAACGGTCCGAGCGAACTTACCAGCTCGGTGTGGATCCAGAACTGGTACAGCAGGCTGATCGCCTGCATGGTCAATACCATCATGGGCCGGAATCCAGCCAGCGGCAGCCACACCCAGAAGACCCATCCCATGAAGGTTCCGGTCCAGCTCTGGCGCAGGGCGGTCGATAGGTTATAACGCTGCGACGAATGATGCACGACATGCGACGCCCACAACAGCCGGCACTCATGGCTCGCCCGATGAAACCAGTAGTAGCTGAACTCATCGCAGAAGAAGAGCAGCAGCCACACCCACCACTGGTAGCCCAGATTGAAAATACGAAAACGGTAGATCGCACCGAAAATCGCCAACTGCATGGCCTTCGCAACCAGGTTCACGGCCACATTGCCGAGGCCCATCGTGATACTGGCCGCCGAGTCTTTGACCTCGTACAGATCGCGGCGCATAACGGCGTCGGCAATAGCTTCGATCGCCATCAGCAGCACGAAGCCCGGAATCGCCAGTACGATGAGGTTCGGCATGGGCGGAGCCTCCGGAATTCTATCCCAATTTTCCCGCGCGACGGCCCGGTACTGGCCCGCCCCAACGGTGGTCCAGGCCTCGAACTGCAGGCTTGTTTTCAATACGTTGTCGAGCAGCGGACCCACATTACCACCGTCACTATCCAAGCGTTACCTACGTCTTCCATACTGAGCACATTCCGCAACTGTGTTTCCGAGATCGGGTTTAGAGATGTGAGGAGTTCGGTATGCCGGAGAGCGATCCCGCGCGCCGAACGTTCTGTTTCCCGTTCGGATTTCGAGGAAGGCCTTCAGGAGGGCCGACCAAATGAGAAATCTTCGACGACTCATCTTCACCAATCTTCTTCTTGCGCTGTTGGTGTCTTCGGCAGCGCTGTCAGCCTTGGCCGATTCCGATCCCCCAGCACGCGCCGTGCGCCTAAAGTACATTTCCGGCGCGGTCTCGATCCAGCCGGGTGGCGTCAACGATTGGGTGGAGGGTGTTGTGAACCGGCCCTTGACGACGTCGGATCGCGTCTGGACCGACAAGGAAGCGCGCGCCGAGCTGAATCTTGGAAGCGCCGCGCTGCGCATGAATGCCGAGACCAGCCTCACGCTCACCAACGTCAGCGACGACATCGTCCAGGTCGAACTCGATCAGGGCACGCTCAACCTGCACATCCGGCATCTGTTCGGCGGGGAAACTTACGAAATCGATACCCCCAACCAGGCGTTCACGATTCTGAAAGCTGGCGACTATCGTTTCGATGTTGACCCCAATGCTGACACCACCTCGATCGCAGTGTGGCGGGGGGAAGGCGAAGCCAATGGCCAGGGTCCCGGCGTAAGGATCCGCTCCGGACGCCAGGTCACCTTCACGGCTGGCACCTCGTTAGAACACCAGATGGCCAGCGCTCCCGACTTCGATGGTTTCGACGACTGGTGCCGCGTGCGCGATGACCGCGAAGATCACGCGAGATCCTACCAGTACGTGTCGGCCGACGTGGTGGGTGCAGACGATCTCGACGAATACGGAACCTGGCGCGTGGTGGGAAGCTACGGGCCAGTCTGGGTTCCGACCGTCGCCGCTGGGTGGGCCCCCTATCACAACGGACATTGGGTTTGGGTCGAGCCCTGGGGCTGGACCTGGGTCGATGACGCTCCTTGGGGATTTGCGCCCTCCCACTATGGGCGCTGGGTCCACCTCGGCGGATACTGGGGTTGGGCGCCAGGCCCGGTCGTGATCGCTCGTCCCGTGTACGCTCCGGCGCTGGTCGCCTGGGTTGGCGGCGCGCATTGGGGTGCAAGCGTGTCCTTCGGCGGCGGCGGAGGTGTGGCATGGTTTCCGCTGGGCTGGGGCGAGCCGTACGTGCCCTCCTACCACGTGAGCCGGAATTACTTCCAGCAGGTCAACGTCACCAACACGCGCATCACCAACATCACGACCGTTACCAACAATTACTATGTCACGAACAACAACACGACGGTCGTCAACAACAACCTCCGCAACATGCACTACGCGAACCAGGGTGTGCATGGCGCGGTCACTGCGGTGCCGACACGCGCTTTGACCAACTCGGAACCCGTCTCGAAAATGGCGCTTTCGGTAACCACGAAGGAACTCCGGACTGCACCAGTGATGGGCGCAGCGCCCGTTGCTCCGGCGCGGACCAGCATTCTAGGTGTGAGGGCGGGAACTCCAACCGTTGCCCCTCCGGCCCGCGCCATAGTTGCGCGCCCGGTGGTATCGCATATGGCTCCGCCGCCGAAACCGGTTCCCTTCGAAGCGAAGCGGGAGGCTCTGGCGAGAACGCCCGGCCGTCCCCTGGATGCGCACACGGAAGCAGAACTTCGTACCAACATTGCCCGGCAGGCTCCGCCCGCACCCGCACGGGGCACAGTGCAGCCCGCTCAGCCCTTAAGGCCGGGAATGCCTACAGCTTCGGCGCCGGCAGCCCCGGCAGAACCCGCAGCCAGACCCGTGATCCGGCCGGTCGTGGCCACGCCCCAACCAGCCCAGCCGGTTGGACCGGCAAGAATGATCCCACGGCCACCGCAGCCCGGCCCGGCAGGCGCCAGTTCGAATCCTGAGCGGCCAGCGAACGGAATGCGTCCATCGACACCGCCCGCGAACGCCGAGCGCCCTTCGACGCCTGCACCGCCTGCGAACGGCGCACGCCCGGTTCCTCGTCCTCCGCAAGTTGATCGCACTTCGAATGGCGACGCAGCCGGTCCAGCCCGGCCTTCGATGCCGCAGCCTGGTGAAGGTCGCCGTGCAGAGGGGCTGTCAAACCCGAACCCGCCGACGCCCAGCCGCGTTACCCAGCCGTCGACGGACTCCGCACGCCCGGTGACTCCTCGTTCGCCGCAAGTCGATCGCATGCCAAACCGCGAAGCAACAGGACCAGCACAGCCTTCGACACCGCAGCCCACTGAGGTTCGTCGTCCACCGGCCCAGTCGTATCCGACCCCGCCGCAAGCGAGCCGTGCAACGCAACCGCCGACCGATTCTGCCCGCCCCGTGACATCGCGTCCTGCGCAGAACGAATCCAGGCCCACGGTAGCGCAGCCGGTACGCGAAGCCGCACCTCGCGTGTCGCAACAGCAGTCCAGGCCGCAGGTCGAATCCAGGCCGCAGGTCGAATCCAGGCCCCAGGCCCCGCGTGCTCCAGTCGAGTCGCGGCCTCAGCACCAGGAGCAACGGCAAGCCCCCAAGAGCCAGCAACCACAACACGAGAGCAAGCAGGACCACAACAACTCGCGCTAGGAGCTGGGGAATAGCAAAATGAATCGGCGGTCCCGAAATTGGGACCGCCGTTTGTTTCCTGGCTGCGAGCCGCAGGTGCGTAGCCTGAAACCTAGAGCCTAGAGCCTAGAGCCTAGAGCCTAGAGCCTAGAGCCTAGAGCCTAGAGCCTAGAGCCTAGAGCCTAGCCTAAGCCTAGAGCCTAGAGCCTAAGCCTAGAGCCTAGAGCCTAGAGCCTAGAACTATTCCATGGCGCTGGATGTTTCTGCTCATACGCCGTGATCTCCGCCTCGTGCTGCAGCGTAAGACCGATATCATCCAGCCCCTCGAGCAGGCAATGCCTTACGAAATCGTCCACTTGGAAGCTCGCTGAGAATCCCTCGTCGTCGTACACCTTGCATTGCTCGAGGTCCACTGTCAGCTGGTAGTTGGATTTCTCCCGAGCCCGGTGCATGAGCCCGGCGACCTCTTCCTCTCGTAGCACAACGTTGAGGAAGCCATTCTTGGTGCTGTTATTCGCGAAAATGTCGGCAAACGACGAGCCAATCACCACCCGAAAGCCGAAATCGGCGAGCGCCCAAACGGCGTGCTCGCGCGACGAGCCGCACCCGAAATTTTTGCCCGCAATCAGAATGCTGGCGTCCTTGTAGCGCGGCTCGTCGAGCACAAAGGGCTCCCCTTCTACCTTGCGCCGCCAGTCAAAGAAGAGAAACTCGCCAAACCCAGTGCGCTCGATGCGCTTCAGAAACTGCTTGGGGATGATCTGATCGGTATCGACGTTCACCCGGTCGAGCGGCGCGGCTAATCCCTTATGTACGCGAACGGGTTTCATTCTTCAGTCCCTTGTCGAAGGTGCGAGGGCCGGCTCCTCAAAAGAATTTCCATTTCCGAATGTCGGTGAATTTTCCTGAGATCGCCGCCGCCGCCGCCATCATCGGGCTCACCAGGTGAGTGCGCCCGCCCCGCCCTTGCCGGCCCTCGAAATTCCGGTTGCTGGTGGAGGCGCAGCGCTCGCCGGGCTGCAGAATGTCGGGATTCATGCCCAGGCACATCGAACAACCCGACTCGCGCCACTCGAAGCCGGCTTCCTGGAAGATTGTGTGCAGTCCTTCCTGCTCAGCCGCGTGCTTCACGGCTTGTGATCCTGGTACCACCATGGCCCGCACCTTGGGATTCACGTGGTATCCCTTGGCGACCCGCGCCGCAGCCCGCAAATCCTCCAGCCGCGAGTTGGTGCACGACCCGATGAACACACGATCAATGGCAATCTCTTCGATGCGCGTGCCCGGCTCCAAACCCATGTATTCGAGGGCCTGCTCGGTCGCCCGTCTCTCCCCGTCACTGGCACCGTTCAACTGAGGAACCTGCCCGGTGACCTGCACGACCATGCCCGGATTCGTTCCCCATGTCACGTAGGGAGCGAGTGTCGCCGCATCCATCTCAAGAACTTTGTCGAAATGCGCCCCGGGATCGGACGACAATGTGCGCCAGTAACGAACCGCCGTCTCCCAGGCCTCGCCCTGCGCAGCGAATCGCCGCCCTTTTACATATGCAAAGGTGATCTCATCGGGCGCCACCATCGCGGCGCGCGCACCCGCCTCGATGCTCATGTTGCAGAGCGTCATGCGGCCTTCCATGCTCAGGCCCCGCACCACCTCGCCGGTGTACTCAATGACGTGCCCGGTGGCGCCGTCGGTCCCGATCTTCCCAATCACACCCAGCGCCACGTCCTTCGCGGTGACGCCTTCCGGCAATCGGCCCCGCACGTCAATCCTCATCGTCTTCGGTTTGCGCTGCGGCAGGCACTGCGTGGCCAGCACGTGCTCCACTTCCGACGTCCCAATCCCGAAGGCCAGGGAGCCGAAGGCCCCATGGGTGCTGGTGTGGCTGTCTCCGCACACGATGGTCATTCCGGGTTGCGTGAGCCCCAGCTCCGGACCGATCACGTGCACGATCCCCTGGTCGGGCGAATCCATGTCAAACAACCGGACTCCGAATTCCTTGCAATTTCTCTGCAGCGCCTCGATTTGCCTGGCCGCGATGGGATCGGTGATGGGCGTACCGCGCGGCTCGGTCGGGATGTTGTGGTCGACCGTCGCTACCGTCCTTTGCGGCTGGCGCACTTTGCGGCCAGCCGCGCGCAAGCCGTCGAAGGCCTGCGGGGAAGTGACTTCGTGCACCAGGTGGAGGTCGATGTAAACGACGGGCGACCGACCGGTCGGTTCGGTCACCAGGTGCGCGTCCCACACTTTCTCAAATAATGTGCGTTGTCCTGGCATCGTTTGATTCGCTTCGGGAACTGCGGAAACCCTCCTCGCCCGCGGGAGGCTCGTCGTCGCAATATTGTACCAATTCCGTTAACTGTGCAGGGGGACGTCGCGGCCCAGGCATTGCCCCACCGCCCTGGTGGCATGCCGCTAGGCGCTGGCCGCCCTGCTCCAGTTGCGGAAATAGAGGCCCAGCATCAGGACGCAACCCGCCAGCGGGACGGCAAGGCCGACCTTCAAACTCGACATCTGCGTGGACGCGGCTCCAACCAGCCAAGGCATGCAGGCGGCACCAAAGCCCGCCAGCATGAACATCACGCTGCCCAGCCGGGTCGCGCCCACGCCAAAGGCGCCGGACAGAAGGGAAATTGTGATCGGGTAAATCGCGGCCAGCCCCAGTCCAACCACGCTGGCGCTCACCATCACTCCTGCCATCGAGCGGGAACTGAGCAGCGTCACCAGGCCCAGCAAAGCCATGGCCATGCTCGCCCGCGCCAGTTGCACCTCCGCCACCCGGCGCAGCATCACCGGGGCCAGCGCCCGGCCTGCCAATAGCCCGGCATAAAAGAAGGAGGGAACCGTCACCCAGATCGTTCCCGAACTGTCGGTCAGCCTCTTGGCGTACGAGGCCAGCCATCCGCCCATCGCGTTCTCCGTGCCTACATAAACAAAAAACAACACCCCCAGCGCAATGGCCGCCGGGGTTCGCAGCAGTTGGATCAGCGGCCGCACACTTCCGGCCGACAGCCCTCCAGATTTCCCCGGGCGGGGGAACGAGACTCGCGCGAGCACCGCCGATACCAACAGGACGAACCCGGCGAGAGCGTAGAAGAACGTCGGAATGGATCTGTTGCGCTGAAAGGGCGCAAGCAGAAACGGGCACGCCACCGCCCCCACGCTCCAGGAGAAGTTCAACAATGACACCGCCGCCGCCCTTCTCCCTGGGTTTACCTCCGCGACCAGGAGGTTGCAGGCTGGAATGGTCAGCCCCAGTCCCACTCCGTAGCAGGCCACCGCCGCCATGCCCAGCAGCCGCGAACCCAGCGGCAGTGTGCCTGCGCCCGCCGCCATGAAGAGCAAACCCAGGACCATCACCGCCCGGTATCCGAAGCGTGGTACCAGCGCGCCCGAGAGGGCCACGCCGATCGTCGACGCCAGAAACTGCGCTGTGAAGAACTCTCCCGCTTGCGCATCGCTGAGCGACCAGCGCGCCGAGAGGGAAGGCAGCACCGGCCCCAGCAGGACCGTCACAACCCCGGTTGGGACAAACGCCGCGTGCGCAACCGCGGTGGGCGTCAGCCAAGGCCGGCCAGCGGGGGTGCCGAGCTCCCCTATATCCGATGCTTTGCTGAGATTCGCCATCGGGTCGCAACCTTGTTGAAGGGGGATTGTACGCCCCACCCTGGGAAGGCAAGGGCGCAGGACGCCCAGGATCCGCAAGTTCAAGCAGACTTCAAAATTCCAATCGACCTTGCACGGCCGATGAGATTTAAATTCTCTGCGAACTCAGCGGCATTTCTCCGCGAGCTCTGCGGGAAAGCTCTTGTTCGGGGCGCATTGCAACCAATCGCTCCGCTTTGCGCCTCCAACTCCTCAAGGTATGATGATTCGGTCCACATCCGTCCCCATGATTAACGGAAAGCGCATCGCGATCGTCCTGCCCGCCTACAATGCGGAGAAGACGCTGGAAGCCACCGTCCGCGAGATTCCGGACCTGGTCGACACCTGCATCCTGGTCGATGACCACTCCACGGACGGCACGGTCGAACTTGCCCACAAGCTCGGCCTGCAGGTATTTGTCCACGACCGCAACTACGGCTACGGCCGCAACCAGCAGACCTGTTACCGGGAGGCGCTGTCCGCGGACGCCGAAGTCGTCATCATGCTGCATCCCGACTACCAGTACACCCCGCTGCTCGTGACCGCGATGGCGAGCATGGTGGCGTATGGTGTCTACGATGTCGTGCTCGGGTCGCGCATCATTGGCGGAACGGCGCTGCGCGGCGGCATGCCCCTCTACAAGTACATTTTTAACCGCCTGCTGACCGCCTTCGAGAACCTCTTCCTGGGCGTGAAGCTCTCCGAGTATCACACCGGATATCGCTGCTTCAGCCGGCAGGTCCTGACGGACCTTCCGCTGGTCGAGAACTCCGACGACTTCGTTTTCGACAACCAGATGCTGGCGCAGTGCGTGCACTTCGGATTTCGCATCGGCGAAGTCTCCTGCCCGACCAAGTATTTCGAGGAGGCATCGTCGATCAACTTCCGGCGAAGCGTCACCTACGGGTTGGGAGTGCTCGCGACCACGCTGCAGTTCGCCTTGCAGAAGTGGGGCTTGGGGAAGTTTAGGGTTTACAGCGCGAAAGGCCGCAAGCTGGAAACCAATGGTGTCACCTACTACGCCCGCGGCGCAGCCGGGAAGCGGACCGCGTAGATAGGATTGCGCCTGAGTCTTTGCCCGCACTCGCGGCTGCCGGCTCACTCCTGAAAGAATCTCCTGATCTGCGGCCAATATTTCCGCACTGTCTCGTCGGTTGAGATGTGCCCCCCTCGCCGCAAGGACTTCAGCCGGATACCGGTGCGAGCTGCGAAGCGCGCTACCGATTGATAGGGAACGTACGGATCGTCTTGGGCGTGGATCATCATCACCTTGGAAGGGTCCATCTCCTTGATGTGATGCGAGGGGTTATAGAACGTTCCGCTGCGCAGCTTCTCCCAGTTGCGGTCCGACAGACGGTAGGCGCGTCCGAATGCTTCACGAATATAGGCGGAGTACCTGGGATTGGAGGTCTCGGCGCGCTCGGACTTCCCGAGAACGCTCCAGTCCACCACCGGGCAGTTGGCGATTACTTTCTTCACGCGCGGGTCCAGCGAGACAAGTACCGCAGCCGCCCCGCCGAAGCTTCCCCCGATCACAAAGATTTCCTCGGGCGCCAGCGCAAACCGCTGGCCGAAGGTCACGTCGCGCACACCTGTGGGCAATTCATCAATCACGTCGAGGATGTCCAAGTGCGGCGAGGTTTTTAGAAATTCGCCGTCGCTCTCCCACGCTCCCCGGTACCGTGGGTAGAAGACCCAGTACCCCTTGCCCGCGAGGAAGCTTGCCAAGGATTGTTTCCGCGGAATCGAAGGCATCCCGTCACACAGGATGATTACCTTCTGTCTCTTGCGAGGGCGAACGGGCGGCCAGAACTCAGCCACGATGTCTTTCTTGAAGCGGGCGCGGAACATGATTGGATAGCTTAACTTGAGTCGGTCTATGGAGCAGGTCCGGCTAGCGATTTCTCCAGAGACGATAGAGCAAGGCGAAGTAATCCAGTCCAACTCTGATATTCGCTTTGCTGGTCCCAGCGCGGCGCGGTCCGAACGTGAAAGGAATCTCGCAAACTGAGCGCACATTTCCCCGCACCAGGATTTCCAGCAGAATCTTGAATCCCCGGTTGTGCAACTCAATGTCCTTAAGGCACGACCTCCGCACCATGAAGAACCCCGCCATCGGATCTTTCACCTGGATGCCAGGTTTCTGCAGTGGATAAGTCAGCCAGATCGCCATGCGCGAGAGCAGGTGGCGCGCCGGATGCCAGTTGTCCAAGCCGCCTTGCGGAGCGTAGCGGCTGGCGAGCACAACGTCCTGGCCGGCGTCTACCGCTTTCCAGAGTTGCGGCAGCAGCTCCGGCGGATGCTGCAGGTCGGCGTCGATCACGCCCAGCACTTCCGCGTCGGTGTGCCTCCAGCCATAAAGAACTGCACCCCCCAGTCCGCGCTCCCCGGTGCGAATCAGCAGGCGCACCCGCGGGTCGGTCGCGGCGATTTCCTGTACGATGGTGTCGATTCCGTCGCCGCTGTCGTCGTCCACGACAATGAGTTCGTAGGGGAATCCCAGCGGATCCAGGCTCTGGCGGATGCGATCGAGCACCGTGCGAATGTTTTCCGCCTCGCGCAGCGTAGGCACGACGATCGCCAGTTTTTCCGCCTGGGTCACGCCCGGCGCACAGGCATCCTTATTGTCAGCAGAGGATTCGATCTCATCTGCCGTAAGCTTTACGGCATGCAGGGACATGTAACCCGATTCTAAGATCTCGGCCTTTGAAAAACTATCCCATACTGAAAAATGCCTGTATTTTGGCCCTCCTCGCCGCGCTGGGGATCCTGATCGCCGGATATCATCCCGGCGCCGAGGATGACGGTGTCTATCTTGCGGCCATCAAGCGCGATCTGAATCCCGCCCTTTTCCCCCACGACTCCGAGTTCTTCACGCTCCAGTTGCAGGCAACAATTTTCGACAAAGTGGTCGCGGCCTCTGTGCGCGCGACTCGCCTGCCCCTGGCCTGGGTGATTCTCGCCTGGCACTATCTTGCGATTGTCCTGGTTTTGCTGGGCTGCTGGCGGATCAGCCGACGCTGTTTTCACGAAGAATATGCGCAGTGGGCCTCCGTGAGCCTGGTTACAGTGTTGCTCACATTGCCGGTTGCGGGCAGCGGCCTGTACCTCGTGGATCAGAACCTACACCCGCGAGCCCTGGCGACGGCTGCCATCCTTGCCGCCATCGTCTCTACCCTGGATCGCAAGTACCTGCTGACCGGCGTGCTGCTCCTACTTGCCGCCCTGTTTCATCCGATCATGGCCAGCTTCGGCATCTCGTTCTGCGTCTTCCTCGCATGGCGGCAGCCAGTGCCGCGGCTTGGGGCAACCGCGTTGGCGTTGATGCCGCTGGGCTGGATTTTCGAGCCGACTTCCGAGGCGTGGCGAGTTGCCGCCAATACGCGCGATTACTATTTCCTGTCGCGCTGGCAGTGGTATGAGTGGCTCGGCGTCTTTGCCCCTCTATTGATTCTTTGGTGGTTTCGGAGAATCGCGCAAGGAGATCGCTCTGTAACCCTGGCCCATGTGGCATCGCGCCTGACGTGGTACGGGGTTTTCCAGTTGACGGTTGCCGTGGCCCTGATGTTGCCGCAAGGCTTGCAACGCGTGCGGCCGCTGCAGCCCATGCGCTATCTCCACCTGTTTTACCTCCTCTTCGTTCTGTTATCCGGAGGATTGCTGGGACAAAAACTCCTGCGGACCCACTGGGCCCGCTGGCTGTTGGCATTCGTCCCGCTTGCGGCAGGAATGTTCTTTGCGCAGCGGCAAACCTATCCGAGCTCGCCACACCTCGAGTGGCCCGGTTCGGCTCCGCGCAATGCGTGGGTGGAGGCCTTCGGCTGGATACGCGAGCATGCGCCGACGGACAGCTATTTCGCCGCCGGCGCCGGTTACATGGAGCGCCCGGTCGAGGACTACCACGGTTTCCGCGCGCTCGCCGAGCGCAGCGTGCTGGCCGATGCCGCCAAAGACTCGGCCGTCGCCACCCAGGTTCCGCGCCTGGCCCAGCGCTGGCAGGACGAGGTCGAGGCGCAGCGCGGATGGGAGCATTTCGGCCTCAACGACTTCGCCCGTCTCAGGGCGCGGTTTGGTGTCGACTGGGTGCTGGTCGAACGCCCTGGGCCCCAGGGCTTGCAATGCCCCTATGAAAATGCCGCGGTGCTGGTGTGTCGTATTCCATAGGCCCATGCCTGGCCGACGCCCGTTGCCGTTCGCGGTCCCGCCGTATAGCATCTAACCTGACATGCTGCGCGGCCCCAACCTGCGTTCGTCGATGGCGATCCGCGAGATCCTCGCCATTTCCTACGACACATTCATGTCCAACAAGATCCGTTTCGCTCTGACGGCGCTGGGCATGGTGATCGGCACCGCGTCCCTGATTCTGGTCGTGACCATCGGGATGACCGGCAAGCAGTACGTGCAGCGCCTCATTCAATCCATCGGTGCCAACATGATTTACGTCGAATACTCCGGCGGCGCCCAGCGCATCACGGCCAGCGCGGCCGATCCCCTCACTGTCGACGACATGCGCGCCGTGCAGGAGCAGGTCCCCAGTGTTACCTACGCCTCTCCGTTAGTAGTGCTGAGCGAGCGCATCTCGGCGGGTTCCGGCAAAGAAAAAGACATCTCCGTGATGGGTGCCGCGCCCGAGTATCAGCGCGTACGCAATCTCGTGGTCCTGTCCGGGCGCTTCTTCGACGCCGCTGACGCCCAGGCTCGCAATAAAGTCGGTGTGCTCACCCAGAAAATGGCGGAAGAACTCTACGGCTCCGTCGACGCTGCGGTCGGGCAAGTCATCAAGCTGACTGGGCTGCCGTTCACGGTCATCGGCACTTTCAAAGAAGGAGTCGACACCTTCGGCCAGTCCGAGGTGCAGGATTACTCCATGGTCATCCCGTCCACAGTCAGCCGGTACTTCACGGAGACCGCCGCCGTGAAGCAGATCTTCTTTACGGTGGCCAGTCCGGATGACGTGGTTCCCGCAACCAGTCAGATTCAGCGAGTCATTCAGGGGCGCCACCGTCCTGAGTCGGTATATACGGTCAGTAACCTGACGCAGTTGCTCGCGGTCTGGGACAAGATCGCCAATGCGCTGACCATTGGCCTGCTCCTGATCGCCGCCGTAACCCTGCTGGTCAGCGGTATCGGCATTATGAACATCATGCTGGCTACGGTGAGTTCGCGCATCCGCGAAATCGGCATCCGCAAGGCAATCGGTGCCACCAACCGCGAGATCCGCTTTCAGTTCCTGGCCGAGGCCGTGCTGATCTCGCTGGTGGGAGGAGTGGCCGGCATCGTTATTGGACTCGCCATCCCCTTCTCGGTCCGCTTCCTGACCGCGTACCGCATCCCGATCTCTGGACTGTCGGCCATCATCGCGATCGTGGTTTCGTCCCTGGTGGGAATTCTCTTCGGCACCCTTCCCGCCACCCGCGCCGCCCAACTGGATCCAGTGGAGAGTCTGCGGTACGAGTGAAGCTTCGGGCTACGAGCTTCGAGCCCAGCCCAAGGTCCTAACCCAAAACCCAGTGCCTGAACGCAGGTCTTTAGCCCACAGCTCGCCGCCCAAAAGCAAAAGCCGGGCTGGTTGGCCCGGCTTTCTAATTCTGATCGGAACGACTGGGTTCCGAGGTCCGGTCAGATCTTTCAAATTTTCCCTGTCACCGCTTGCTTGGCCCGGCTCGAAAAGTCACCGCTTTTCAAGGCTGAACTACATCACCAGTGCCAGGTTCTCCAGCTCGAGCTGAAGGACTGGCAAAGAGCAACCGGCCATTTCCACACGACCAGCTGCATCCAGAGCCGCCTGCGGAGACACCCCGTAGCCGCGGCCCATCAGGAATACCTGCAATAGCTCGGCCGCCTCCCGCGAATCGATCATCCCGCCCTGCAGGAGATCGCTTCTGAGTGACGCCAGCTCCGTGCTTGTGAATCTTTCTTTCATGGCCGTCCTCACCTCCGACCTGCGTTCAACGACCTTGTACCCATTAGACTCAGCGGCTGCCACAAATGTTGCATGCAATTTCCATGCCGCAATCAGCCCCTGTTTCCATATACGTACACGAACGTCTTCTGGTTTCTTTAACCCCTGTGGAAATGAAGAGTTGCGGGCAACCCTTACCACGGTACCCAGCGTCGGGTTACCACTTGTCTCGTCTCGCTAGTGACATAACGTGTCGTTCTGGGACGAAAAGCGGCGATTTTCGGTCGAGATGCGGTAAAAGACCCAGAATCGGGAAGGCTCGAGAATCAGGATGGATCGATCGTCGCCTGATCGACCAACAGAATGGGGATGTTATCCCGGACAGGATAAACCCGGTGGCACGCGCTGCACTTGAGCGCCTCCGGGTCCACCTTGAGAACAAGGGGCTTTTTGCAGGCGGGGCAAACCAGGATCTCAAGCAGGTCTTGGGGAATCATGACCGGGAGATTGTACGACGAAAGCGCCCGTTATCCGCAGACTCTTGTCAGGGTTCGGTCCTGGCAGGCTGCGGAGAAACTGGCGATTTGTACCCTTTAGCGATGCTGTAAGCAGTTTATTCTCAGCGGCCTCTTCAGTGGCTGGACCGTCGAAAAGCGGATCCCGGCAGGATGCGCCGGCGACAAGTTGCGTTCGTACGTCGCGCCCACCGGTACGCCGTCCTGACCAATCGCGACACCGCTGGGATGCGCGCCCGTGGCCAAATAAAAACCAGGTGGACTGGAACCTGATCTACCTGTGCCGCTTCCACCGGGCTCACCTCCGGCTCGCGAGTGCAATCGCGACGTTTTAGCGCCCGCCGCCAGTTTAAAATGAATTTTTCCTGAATGTTTCATACCGAGGGGAATCGATGGCGGCCACTATTCTGGACGGCAACAAGATCGCGAGTGAGATTCGTGCGGAAGTCGCGGCGGAAGCGAAGTCGCTGGCCGAGGCGGGCATGCGTCCGGGGCTGGCCGTCGTGCTGGTGGGGCACAATCCGGCATCCGAGATCTACGTGCGCGGAAAGGTGAAGAGCTCTGCAGAGGTCGGTATCTACAGCGAGAAGCATACCCCGCCCGACACTGCTACCACCGCCGAGTTGCTCGCTCTGGTCAACGAGCTGAACCGGCGTGACGAAATCGACGGTATCCTGGTGCAACTGCCTTTACCCTCGCACGTGGACGCGAAGAAAGTCCTGATAGCGGTCGATCCCGCAAAGGATGTCGACGGTTTCCACCCCATGAACGTTGGTTTCCTCTCCACCCAGCGCCCGGGACTTGTGCCCTGCACGCCGGGCGGAATCATGGAGATGCTGCGCAGGTCGAACATCCCGGTCGCCGGTCAGGAGGCTGTCGTCGTTGGTCGCAGCGACATCGTGGGAAAACCGATGGCCATGTTGCTCATCAATGCAAACGCCACCGTTACGGTCTGCCACTCGAAGACGCGCGATCTGCCCGGCGTCTGCCGCCGCGCCGACATCCTGGTGGCGGCCATCGGGCGGGCCGGCATGATCACGCCCGATTTCGTGCGCGCGGGCGCCACCGTGATTGACGTGGGCATGAACAAGATCACGGACCGCGCCGAATTCGATCGTTACTTCAAGGGGAACGAGAAGCGCGAGCAGGCCTTCGCGAAGAATGGTTCAACTCTTGTCGGGGACGTCCATCCAAAAGTCGCCGAAGTTGCCGGCGCCATCACGCCCGTGCCCGGTGGTGTGGGCCCGCTCACTATCGCCATTCTCATGGCCAATACAGTCCGGGCGGCAAAACTCCGGCGCGGGTCCGAGGTCCCGGTCGGGTAAAGTCTTTTCACCACCGAGACACAGAGACACAAAGAAAACGAAGGAAAAATCATTTTGAGCTTTCCTGCCGGCGTAATGCGTTTGAGAAACATCGCCCCATGCACCAGCGACTTCGCCCATATTTTCTCTGTGCCTCTGTGTCTCTGTCGTGAAATACCTTTTCCTTTAACCTCTGCTCTCGCGAGGTACGCTTGCTGAAAGTCGGCCTCACCGGCGGGATTGCGAGCGGAAAATCGGTTGTGGGCGAGATATTTACCGCCCTGGGAGCGCACCTCATCCAGGCAGACCACATTGCCCACGATCTCATGCAGCCCGGTCAGGCGGTGTACGACGAGGTCGTCCGGCATTTTGGCAAGAGCATCCTGAATCCCGATGGCACGATCAACCGTCCCAGACTTGCGGAGGCGGCATTTGGATACGCCGGCGGCGCCAGCCAGGTGAACGAACTCAACCAGATCGTTCACCCGGTGGTGATCCGTCGCCAGGACGAGTGGATGGAAGAAGTGGGCCGCCGCGATCCGCAAGCCATTGCCATGGTTGAGGCCGCCCTGATTCTCGAAGCGGGAGCGGCCGATCGCTTTGACCGCCTGATCGTCGTCACCTGCTCGGAAGAACAGCGCGTCCAGCGCTTCGCCCAGCGCCTCAAGATCGACGCAGAACGGGCACGCCGCGAGGTTCAGCGCCGGATGGCTGCCCAGCTCTCCGACTCCGCCAAGATCGGGAAAGCGGATTACGTGATCGACAACTCCGGTCCCATCGATGCCACCGAAGCCCAAGTCCGGCGGGTGTACGCGCTCCTTAAAGAAGAGGCAGAGAAAACTCCGTAGCCCTGGGGATCTCGCCAGAGTCCTTACGTCGCTCGCGTTTACCACTCGAGAGGAACCGGAGAAATCAAACTCCCGTATCACGTTGCAGGCAAGCCGGTAGCGGCTGAATCATCCCCCGGGCAAGACCGGCCGCTCTTTGAAGCGGCATTCCTTTAGAATTAGAAGGCGATTCAGTACGCATCCGTTCGTGTCTCAGTGAAGGAAATCTATGAAGGCAATACGGCCTGTGGCTTTAGCGATCCTGCTGGCGGGGGCATTTTTTTACTTCACAACCTGGAGGTCCTCCCCTCTCCTCCTCGCGAAATGGATCAGCCGTCCAAACAAGGTAGAAATCACCGAGGCAGCAGGCGGAGAATCGCTCGACGCCGAAGAGCAGAACAACATCCTCGTCTACCGCAAGAACATTCCCTCGGTGGTGAACATCACGTCGAAAGCTGTTACTTTCGACTTCTTTTACGGACTGGTGCCGCAGGAGGGCCAGGGCTCGGGCTTCGTCATCGATAAAGACGGACACATCCTCACCAACTACCACGTGATTGCCGACGCCCGCCAGGTGGAAGTCACCATGCATAACCGGAAAAAGTTCCGGGCCACGGTGATCGGTACCGATCCCGCTCATGACCTGGCCGTGATCAAGATCGACGCTCCGAACCTGACCCCCGCGGTGCTGGGCGATTCCCACAACCTGCAGGTCGGCCAGAAGGTGTACGCCATCGGCAATCCGTTTGGGCTGGCCGGCACCATGACGCGTGGCATTGTCAGCTCCATACGCCCGGTGAAGGAACCGAATGGCGCGACCATTGACGAAGCGATTCAGACGGACGCGGCCATCAACCCCGGCAACTCCGGTGGTCCGCTGATGAACGGGCATGGGGAAGTGATCGGCATCAATACCATGATTCTCTCCAGCGTCGGCCAGAATGCCGGCATCGGTTTCGCCATCCCGATCAATACGGCCAAGGCTGTGCTCAACGACCTGGTCACGCTCGGGCGCGTGCGTCGTCCCGCGCTGGGCGTCTCGACGATCCCCATCGGCCCGGAACTGGCCGAGCAAATGGGCCTGCCGGTCGACTTCGGCTTGCTGATCGTCAGAGTTTCACCGGGGGGCGCCGCCGAGCGCGCCGGCCTGCGCGGCGGCACCGAACGCGCCTACCTCGGTAACACCCCAATCATGCTGGGCGGGGATTTGATCGTTGCCATCAATGGCGAGAACGTCCAGGACCAGCAGGATCTCGCCCAGGTAATGAACGCCCACCGCGCCGGCGACTCAGTCAAGGTTACGATCTATCGTGGCAAACAGAAGATGGATGTGAACGTAACGCTGGGCGAGGCCAGGGAGCAGGTGTGAGGGCGTTTGCTGGTAGTGTCCTAAGAGTGCGTTGCTGAGTCAGCGCTAGGCGAGTCGTGACTTGGGGCGAATTGCTCTGCCTTTTTCGCAAGTTGCTTCTTTTGTTCTGATTTCCCGTACACAAAGACTCCTACAAGTGCGGCGAGAGCGCCAATTATCGCCGTCAAGCCCGCACCACTCATGCCATTTAGTGATATCCAGATGCCTCCCCAAATGGCACTCATTGCAATAACGAATGCGCAGGCAAGGCCCCACTTTTGGGTTGTAGCATTCGCTCCTATGGCCACTGTTTCTAAATTTTGGCGATGCGTAGCTTGCTGCTCTGCCATGCGGATTATACGATCCGCAGCTCCGGAAGTATTCGGTCGTACTTGGCTAGTTCCTCAGGCGGCGGCAATGGTCCGGAAAAACGTGAGACTTGGATGGCGGCCTGTATTATCGCCGCTGCTTCACGTCTTTCCTCTGGACTCACGAGAAGAAACTCATCTGCTGGTCAGCCCTGCAGAGTTCATCGTACCGGGCAATGCTGTCAGGAGGCAGAGAACTCTCAAACTCCTTCATAGCAACAAAAATATCTTGGCCAACTACCATCCAATCCGACAAAATGGCCTTAAAATCTGCCTCATAGTCCGTCGAGCTAGAATTGTACTCATCATAGACCCCATACAAATCAAGCACACGAGCAGCGCCAGAAATAAAAGTGGGGTTCGCAAAGAGGAGATCAGAGCTAGCTTTATTCACGATTCTGTTCTCGGACGCCGGATGCTAACACACACTGAAGATGGTTGGCAGTGACAGAAGGATTCGGCCCACGTAACCACTACGAAACCACCTTAAATTAAAGGAGTTACGAAGTCAAATTATGGGTACCGAAGAGAAGATTGATCACACTCCAAATGCGATCAGCGATTCTGCCTTTCACCAGGACAATACCCTGCGAGCCTAGAGCCTTGACCCTTCAAATTCCCCGGAGACCCCCGTTGTCGCAGCGATGAGACAAAGGAAGCCTCATGAATGTCGATTCCATCCGCGCCTACTGCCTGTCCTTTCCCCGCACGACCGAAAAACTGCAGTGGGGCGACGACCTCTGCTTCAAGATTGCCGGCAAAATCTTCGCCATGCTCGGCCTCGACAATCCCCGGCTGTGCTTCAAGTGCACCCCCGACGTGTTCGCGGAGTTGATCGAGCGCGAGGACATCCGCCCCGCTCCTTATGTGGGCCGCTACAAGTGGGTCATGCTCGACCGTCTGGACGCCCTCCGCGAGCCTGAACTGGAGGAACTGGTCCGCCAGTCGTACGACATGGTCGCCGCCAAAGCACCGAAATCGGCCAAGGCCCGAAGAAAACCAAAAGCCCCCAAAAAGAAGCCCGCCAAAGTCCCCAGGCGAGGCGTACCCAGTAAACCGAAGCGCAAGTAGAGAAACTTCGCTTCCCGAGATTGCACCCGTTGTGGCAGACTTGCCCGTTCGCGAGGAGAGCGTGAGTCTTTTCGGTTGCATCGAAGCCGGCGGCACCAAGTTCGTGTGCGGTGTTGGGACTGGTCCCGACGATCTGCAGACGGCCACCGTCCCAACCTCCTCGCCCGTCGTTACCATCGAGAAGATTGTCGCGTTCTTCCGCGAGCGGGCGGGCCGCGGGCTCAGTGCAGTCGGTATCGGTGCGTTTGGTCCGGTCGATCTTCGTGCTGAGTCGGACACGTTCGGCTTCGTGACCTCCACTCCCAAAGTCGAGTGGCAGCAGTACGATCTCGCCTGGACGCTTCACCGTGCGCTCCATGTGCCCATCGGATTTGACACCGACGTAAACGCTGCCGCCGCCGGGGAGGCCCGCTGGGGCGCGGGCCGGGGAATCCCGAATTTCCTCTACTTGACGGTCGGCACCGGAATCGGCGGAGGCGCCATGGTGAACGGCGAGGTCATTCACGGATTGCTCCACCCCGAGATGGGCCACATCCGCGTCCCGCATGACCTCGTCACCGATCCCTTTCCGGGGGCCTGTCCCTATCATCAAGACTGCCTGGAAGGATTGGCTTCCGGTCCTGCGATGCAAGCGCGCTGGGGTATGACCGCTCAGCAGTTGCCCGCAGATCACCCTGGCTGGACGCTCGAAGCTCACTACCTGGCCCTGGGCCTGGCCACGTGGGTGTGCACCCTTTCTCCCGAACGAATCTTGCTCGGTGGAGGGGTCATGCAACAGGCGAGTTTGTTCCCGATGGTCCGGCAGGAACTGTTGCGCCTGCTCAATGGCTACATTCACGCCCAGGCGCTGCTCGAGGAAATCGACTCCTACGTCGTGCCGCCGCAGTTGGGCAGCCGGGCGGGAGTGCTCGGCGCCATGGTGCTCGCCGAACACATTTACCGCAATCCCAGCGCCCGGATCGGCGCACCTTTGGCAGGAGATGATGCATGGCGTTGAACTCCACCCTGATCAAAAGCACGGTGGTTGCCGCTCTGGGCGGGCTGCTCTTCGGCTTCGACACGGCCGTCATCGCCGGCGCCACCAGCGCGCTGACCAGCGCGTTTCAACTCACGCCCGGCGGCCTCGGCCTGACAGTTGCCATCGCCCTCTGGGGGACCGTGGTCGGTGCCTTGCTCGCCAGCTTCCCCGGAGATCGCTACGGACGCCGCGACAGCCTGCGCGGATTGGCCATCCTGTACCTTGTGTCGGCGCTCGGTTGCGCCTTCGCCACCAACTGGTATGCGCTTGTCTTCTTTCGTTTCATCGGCGGGCTGGCGATCGGCGGTTCGTCCGTGCTCGGCCCCATGTACATCGCCGAGATTGCTCCCGCCCGGTGGCGCGGCCGCCTGGTCGGCTTCTTTCAGTTCAATGTGGTCGCCGGAATCCTGCTGGCATACTTTTCCAACTACATGGTCGGCCTTTCGTTGCAGGGCAGCGCGCTCGAATGGCGCTGGAAGCTGGGCATCTCAGCTGTACCCGCTGCGCTCTTCTTCCTGATGTTGTTTCAGATCCCGCGCAGTCCCCGCTGGCTCGCGCGCACAGGCCGGATTGCAGATGCCCGCTCCGTGCTTGAGTCAATCGGCGAGCAGAACATCGACTCCGAGTTACAAGCCATGGACGCGGCCTTGCAACTTGAAAAACAGCAGGGCAAGGAGCGCCTGTTCTCCGCTCGAAATCGCCTCCCTCTGTTCCTCGCGATTTCCATTGCCATGTTCAACCAGCTCTCCGGGATCAACGCCATTCTCTATTACCTGAATGACATTTTTGCCCGCGCCGGATTCAGCAAGGTCTCGTCTGATCTGCAAGCCGTCGCGATCGGAGCCACCAACCTGCTCTTCACTATCCTCGCCATGTCGATCATCGACCACGTGGGCCGCCGTACCCTGATGCTGATCGGTTCCGTCGGGACCGCCCTCTGCCTCGCCGGGGTCGCCGCCATCTTCTGGACCGGCCACCACGAAGGTTTGCTGGTATGGCTCCTGATCGGCTTCATCGCGGCCTTTGCCTTTTCCCAGGGTTCCGTCATCTGGGTCTATATCAGCGAAGTCTTCCCGACTGCCGTGCGCGCTAAAGGACAGAGTCTTGGCAGTTCCACACACTGGATTATGAACGCGCTCATCTCCTGGGCATTCCCCATCGTCGCAGCTTCCTCCAAGGCGGCGCCTTTCGTTCTCTTCTCCGCCATGATGGCTTTGCAATTCCTGGTGGTGCTTTTCTTCTATCCTGAAACCAAGAACGTTGTGCTGGAAGACATGGAAAAGAAGCTCGCCGGCGCGTGAGTACGCGCATTTGACTCCCGGTTGCTCACTGGGCTAGCCTCAAAGGTCTGCCTGAGCCAGACGTTAAAGTCAGCCGGGGCCGCCATACGCCCAGGCCGGCAACGCTGGGCTTGGGACGGCCGTTCCAGCCGACTCCGACTGCATGCGATCCCATCGCAACTTATTCATTTCGCTGCTGGCCGCCCTCTTGCTCGCGAGCACGGCAGCCGCTGCGCCCATGCGCCCGGTCCACGCTTCCCACGCCATGGTCGCGAGCATTCATGAACTGGCATCGCGGGCCGGGGTCGAGATGATGCAGGCGGGGGGCAATGCCGTCGATGCTGCCGTCGCGACCGGCTTTGCTCTTGCCGTGGTTTTCCCGCAGGCGGGGAACCTGGGGGGTGGCGGATTCATGCTCATCCGCATGGCCGACGGCGCCACTCACTTCGTGGATTTCCGCGAGAAGGCACCGGCAGCCGCGACGGCGGACATGTACCTGGATACCCACGGCAATGTCATCGAAAACGCAAGTCTGGTTGGGTACAAAGCGATCGGCGTCCCCGGCTCGGTCGCAGGCTTGGCTTACGCGCAGAAGGCCTATGGCAAATTGCCCCTGGCGCAGGTGATCGCACCGGCCATCAAGCTGGCCCGTGACGGCTTTGCGCTCGCCTGGGAAGACGCGGAAGACTTCCGGGACAGCGATCTGGCTCGGTTCCCCGGGTCGAAACGAATCTTCCAGCGTGACGGCAATTACTACAAGCCGGGGGAAGTCTTCCGGCAGCCTGAGCTCGCGCGCACCCTCGAGCGGATCGCCAGCAATCCGGACGAGTTCTACCACGGAGCTATGGCTCGCGAGCTGGCCGCCGCCATCCAGAAGGGTGGCGGGCTCATCACGGCCGACGATCTGGCGCACTACGAGGTAAAGGAACGCGAGCCCATTCGCGGCACCTACCGGAACTACGACATCATCAGTGCGCCTCCGCCTTCGTCCGGCGGGATCGCCTTGCTTGAGATCCTGAATATTCTGGAAAGTTATGATCTGGCCAAATACGGAAACCGTTCGGCAGAAGCGATTCACCTGGCTACGGAAGCCTTCCGCCGGGCCTTCTATGATCGTGCCGAGTTCCTGGGCGACCCGGATTTCGCCAAGATTCCAGTGGCACAGCTGATTGACAAACGCTATGCCGCCGGATGGCGGGACTCCATCGACCCGGCCCACGCCAGCGTCAGCAAGGACCTGCATCGTCCGGCCGTGTTCAACGAACTCGAACTCTACGCCGAGTCGCACCCCGTCCGGATGAGCCCCGTGCGCGAGTCCCAGAACACCACGCACTATTCGGTCGTCGATCCCGCGGGCGACGCGGTCGCCGTGACCACCACCCTGAACGACACCTTCGGCTCCCGCGTCACGGCCCAGGGTCTGGGATTCCTGCTCAATGATGAGATGGATGACTTCGCTTCCAAGCAGGGCGTGCCCAACGTCTACGGCTTGATTCAGGGACCAGCGAATGCCATTGGGCCGGGCAAGCGTCCGCTGTCCGCCATGACACCGACCATCGTGCTGAAAGGAGGGAAGCTGCTTCTGGTGCTTGGATCTCCCGGAGGCCCCACCATCATCACAACGGTCGCCAACGTCCTGATGGGCGTGGTGGATTTCGGGCTCGACATCCAGGAAGCCGTCAATGCCCCTCGCTTTCATCATCAGTGGCTGCCCGATGAACTCCGCGTTGAGGATAGAATCTCTCCTGACACTGTGAAGCTGCTCGAGAGCAAGGGCCACAAGATTCAGATCGAACGGGCCTGGGGCGACAGTGAGTGCATTGCCATCGCTCCGAAGACCGGCGATCGCCTGGGCGCCAGCGATGGCCGTAACAACGGCAAGGCCGTAGGCTTCTAGAAGGTCAAGGAAGTGATTTATGGGATCTAGGAGGGGCGGAAGGTTCGTGTCGGAGCATGCCTTCAGGCATGCCGCAAAAGCAGACGATCACTAAGCGGCTTTGGGTGCTGCTCTCGGGGATTTCTGAGAGATCGCACAAAAACCCGTGAAGCCTATGGGACGAGTGTTCGGGAACGATCGATTAGAGTGCATCTGCGAAGCCCTTGCTCCGGAGGAGCGGACCACCTTAGCCCAGCGCTTTGGCGCTGGGTAGACACGATGGCGCAAACCGAGTCCCGGAGGGACGACCGCTCGCTGGTTTAACCTCCGGATTGAAGAGATCACGATGCAGAAAGCAGTTTCCACCTACATCTACGTGAAAGAACGGCTGCACCCCGGCCTGCTTGACGGATTGGTCCGCGGCGGCGCGCAGGCCATCGAAATCTTCGCCGCCCGCCAACACCTCGACTATGCCAACCGCAAACAGCACGTCCGCGAGATCGCCGACTGGTTTCGCTCCAGTGGCATCCCGTTGAACTCGGTGCATTGCCCGCTCTACGGCGACTACGAGTCGGGCCGCGCTGGTGGCCCCCCTGTGAACGTCGCCTCCACCGACCGCGCCGGACGCATCGAGGCCATGGACGAGGTCAAGCGCGCCCTTGAAATCGCTGAGCAGATTCCTTTCCGCTTTCTGATCCAGCACCTTGGCACTAGCGGCGAATCCTTCGACGAACGAAAGTTCGAGGCTGCCATGACCTCGGTCGAACATCTGCGCGCCTTCGCCAAGCCCCTGGGTGTCCGCATCCTGCTCGAGAACATTCCCAACGAGCTTTCCACCCCCGACAAGCTGGTGGAATTCATCCAGGCCTCGCATTTTGAGGATGTGGGCGTGTGCTTCGATTTCGGCCATGCGCACCTGATGAGCAACATCGCCGAGGCTTTCGAGATCGTGAAACCGCACGTGCGCTCAACCCATGTGCACGACAACGCCGGGGTCCGCGACTCCCATCTCTGGCCCGGAGAGGGCTCGATCGATTGGAAGGAAGCGATGGAGTTGCTGCGCTCTGCGCCCAACACGCCGCCGCTCCTGCTCGAAATTGAGCACAACGATAAGGTCAATCCCATCGAGAAGATGGGCCCGGCATTCGACAAGCTGGAAAGCGCGTAGACATTCAGTAATTGGGGAATTGAGTTGTGAAATATGAATCGGTCCGTCGCCCTGCGCGACTCTGCCGACATGGCTTGAAGTTACCCAGTTACTGAAATGCACAATTACCAGATTTAGATTTACTGACATTATGATGTCTTCCTCGCCTATCGCAACCATCGCAGAAATCGGCAAGCACGACGGCCAGACCGTCACCATTCGCGGCTGGCTCTACAACCTGCGTGAGAGCGGCAAGCTCTTCTTTCCCATCTTTCGAGATGGCAGCGGCCAGATCCAGGGTGTCGTTCCCAAGAACGCCGTCGCACCGGAAACCTTCGACGCGCTCAAGGGCCTCACCCAGGAATCGAGCGTGATCGTCGAAGGCAAAGTGCGCGCCGACAAGCGCGCCCCGGGTGGATACGAGCTCGACGTCTCAAACGTGCAGGTGCTGCAGCGGGTCTCCGAAACTGATCCTTACCCCATCACTCCGAAAGAACACGGCGTCGACTTCCTGATGGAGCATCGCCATCTCTGGATCCGATCGCCACGCCAGGCCGCCATTCTGCGCGTGCGCGCCGAGATCATGAAAGCCGCCCGCGATTTCTTTGACGAGCGCGGCTTCACCCTGACCGATCCGCCCATCCTCACGCCCGCGGCCTGCGAGGGCACTACCACGCTGTTCCCGGTCGACTACTTCGAAGAGCAGGCCTACCTCACTCAGTCCGGCCAGCTTTACATCGAAGCCACCGCCATGGCTCTCGGCAAGGTCTATTCCTTTGGTCCCACGTTCCGCGCCGAAAAGTCCAAAACCCGCCGCCACCTCACCGAGTTCTGGATGGTCGAGCCCGAAGTTGCCTACGCCACCCTCGACGACATCATGGAACTGGCCGAGGGTCTGATCACGTTCATCGTGAAGCGCTGCCTTGAAAAACGCCGCGCAGATCTGCAGACCATCGGGCGCGACGTCGCCAAGCTCGAGAAGATCGATGCGCCGTTCCCGCGCATCACCTACGACGAAGCCGTGCAACGGCTGCAGGAAGGTTACGCCCAGGGCGCGCTCGAGAACAAGTTCGAGTGGGGCGGAGATCTTCGGCTCGCCCGACGAAACCTACCTGTCAGCGCAGTTCGAGCGCCCGCTGATGATCCATCGCTACCCGGCGAAGGTGAAAGCGTTCTACATGGAACCCGATCCGCAGCGCCCCGACCTGGCGCTGTGCGTCGATGTGCTGGCTCCCGAAGGCTACGGTGAAATCATCGGCGGCTCGCAGCGCATGGCATCGTACGAGTCTGCTCGTGCAGCGCATCCACGAGCATGGCCTGCCCGAAGAAGCCTTCAAGTGGTACCTGGATCTGCGCAAGTTCGGCAGCGTCCCGCACGGCGGCTTCGGCATGGGCATCGAGCGGGCGGTAGCCTGGATCTGCGGCCTCGAGCACGTGCGCGAGACCATCCCGTTCCCCAGAACGCTGCACCGCCTGTACCCATAAGGGCTGGGCTGGAGTTGGGCCACGCAAGAGGCGATGGAGCGACGGGCGTTCTCGCCCGTCGGCCTGGCGGAAGCCATGCTGCGCGCTGTGAGGCAAGCATGCGGAAAGGCGGGCGAACCGCCATCAATTTCGCGCAGTGGCGATCGAGAACGGCCCGCACCAGGTTCGCAGTGCACGAGCAACCGAAAATAGCCCGCCACTTCAGTGGCGGGTCAGGCCCGAAATTAAGACCCGTCCCGTAGGGACGGCTGAAACCACGGCTGGACTGCCGCCAGCCGCCGATTTACTGACAGCACTCTAAACTCTTATGACCCCTACACCCAACACGTCCTTCAGCAGCATCACTCCGAAACAGATTCGCGTCATCGGCGTCCCGCTGGACCTCGGCCAATCCCGCCGCGGCGTCGACATGGGCCCCTCCGCCGTCCGCGTTGCCGGCCTTGAAGCCCGTCTGGAGGCCATCGGCCACATCGTCGAAGATGCCGGCAATGTCCCGGTGGCCATCCCGGAGCAAAAAAAGGAAGGCGCCGCCCATTCCAAATACCTGAAGGAAATCACCGCCACTTGCACCAAGAGCGCCGAACTGGTTCTCAAAAGTCTGGAGGTCGGCAAAGTCCCTCTGGTACTGGGCGGTGACCACTCGGTAGCGGCTGGCACGGTCGCCGGCGTGGCCGAGTTCTACCGCCGCCAGAACCAGAAGATCGGACTGATCTGGATCGATGCCCACAGCGACATGAACACCCCCGAAACCTCGCCCAGCGGCAACGTCCACGGCATGCCCCTGGCCGCCATCATGGGACTCGGTCCCTCCGAACTCGGCAACATCTTCAATTTCTCTCCCAAGGTGCATCCCGAAAACTGCGTGCTGGTGGGCATCCGCGACGTCGACGCGCACGAGAAGGAAAACATTCGCAAAGCGGGCGTAGAAGTCTTTACCATGCGCGACATCGACGAGCGCGGTATGCGCACCGTGATGGAAGAAGCCCTGCGCATGGCCGGACGCGGCACCGCCGGCTACCACGTCTCGCTCGACATGGACTGGATTGATCCCGAAGACGCGCCCGGCGTCGGCACCCCCGTCTGGGGCGGCGCCACCTACCGCGAAGCCCACCTCGCCATGGAAATCATCTCCGACCACGGCCGCATGTTGAGTCTCGAAATTGTCGAGGTGAATCCCGTTATCGACGAGCACAACCAGACCGCCGACCTGGCCGTGGAACTATCCCTCTCGGCTTTCGGAAAGAAAATTCTGTGAGGACGGTGGCATCGTCTCCATCCGTAATACTTCCGCATGGCCTTCGCCCAGTGGGCTGGCCAGGTTGCTGGGGACGTTGCACTGCCCTCGCCGGCCCGCGCCAAAACCGAAAATAGCCCGCAGCAAGTTTTGTGCGCGCGAGCCAACCGAAAATAGCCCGCCACTTCAGTGGCGGGTCGCGATCCAAAACCACGCCCGTCCCGGAGGGACGGCTGAAACGACGGCCTGAGTTCGGCCCCGGAGCCGGCCTCCTCAGGTCCGCCCGAGCCATTCCGGGATATCCGCTACGCTCGGCAGAATATGAGTGTGCGGCTCGCGTTGCAATCGCTCCTTCCCGTGCAATCCCGTGAGCACGCCGACCACTTCCCGGACGCCTGCGTTGCTTCCGGCCTGGAGATCGAGCGGGGTGTCGCCCACATTCACAACCTCTCGCACCGATATGACCCCGCTCGTCTCCATTGCACGGAAGATCATGAACGGAGCGGGACGCCCGATTCGCACGTCACTGCTCGAAACGTTAGCCGCGAAGAAGTGGCGGATGCCGGCTTGCTCCAGGACCAGATCATTGACCTCCCGATAAAAACCGGTAGTAGTCGCCATCTTGATCCCGTGTTGATGGAGCCAATCGAACGTTCTGGTCGCGCCTTCAACAGTTTTCACTCCGTGCTCCCGATAGTGCTCTTCGAGCAGCCTGCGGAAGTCCGCATAGGCCGCCTCCGTCTTTGCGTCACCGCCGGCCTGCTTCTCACTCTGACGTTCCACAAAGTGCCGGATAACATCCCGTTTCGTGGCGCCCTTCCATTCCTCCAGTTCTGATTCCGCGAAAGGGATCCTATGCATTGCAAGCGAAGCACGGAACACGTTGAGAACCTCGCCACGGTCTTCTACGATCGTCCCGGCCACGTCGAAAACAACCAGCTTGATGGAGTTCATGCAAGCCTGATTCTAGCAATGCGGAACCACCGTAACGATTGACGACGCACGGCCCTCCCGTCCACACTGAGACAGTCATGAAGAAACTACGGGTAGGAATCCTGTTCGGCGGGCGCAGCGGCGAGCACGAAGTGTCGCTGCTGTCGGCGGCGTCCGTGGTCAACGCCATCGACAAAACGAAATATGAAGTCGTACCGATCGGCATTACCAAGGATGGGCGCTGGCTCACCGCCGAAGACGCCGAGCGCCTGCTGCAAGGCAAGCCGCCCGATGAGTCAAAGCACCTGCGTGCGGGCGATCCCGAGGCTACTCCGGGAGCGGCCGTGCTGGCGAGCGGCGAAGCCGTCGTCGTGCCGCCCGAACCTGTGCGTCGCGCAACCGGGTCGCTGACTCCATTCCAGAGCGACGCCAGCACGCTGCGGCGCGCTTCCGATCGCGCCATCAACGTCGACGTGATCTTCCCCGTGCTGCACGGAACCTTTGGCGAAGACGGAACCATTCAGGGCCTGCTCGAACTGGCCGACATCGCCTATGTCGGCGCCGGCGTGCTCGGCTCGTCGGCGGGCATGGACAAGGACGTGATGAAGGCGCTGTTTCGCTCGGCCGGCTTGCCCATCGTGAAGCACGTGACCGTGCTGCGCGGCGACTGGGAGACGGATCCCAAGAAGGCCGAGAAGCGCGTGGACGGCGAGCTGAAGTATCCGGTATTCGTGAAGCCGGCGAACCTGGGCTCGTCGGTAGGCATCTCGAAGGCGCACGACCGCAAGGAACTCGGGCCGGCGATCGACGAGGCGGCGAAGTTCGACCGCAAGATCGTGATCGAAGAAGGCGTGGGCGGAAAGAAGAACAAGGCGCGCGAAATCGAGTGCTCGGTGCTCGGCAACGACGATCCGCAGAGCGTCGGTGGCGGGCGAGATCGTGCCCGTGCAAGGAGTTCTACGACTACGACGCGAAGTATCTCGCGGAGGGCTCGGAGCTGGTGATCCCGGCGAAGCTGACGAAAGCGGAGATGAAGAAGGTGCAGGAGCTGGCGATCCGAGCCTTCCAGGCCGTCGATTGCTCGGGCCTGGCGCGCGTGGACTTCCTGATGGACCCCAAGTCCCGAAAGATCTACGTGAACGAGATCAATACCATGCCCGGCTTCACCGCGATCAGCATGTATCCGAAGCTGTGGGCCGCGACCGGCATGTCGTATCCCGAGCTGATTGATCGGCTGTCCAGTTGGGCATCGAGCGGCACGAGGACAAGAAGAGGAACCAGTACAGCCGGTAGGAAGCGGGTTCGATGCCTGATCCTGGTTACGTGCCCGCTGGTGCGGGTCCCCGCGAAAGCCAGGCTAGCCGTCGTTAGCGGTCGCTTCGCTTATTTCTCGGCGTGCTCCACCAGGAACTTCCGGGCGAATTCGGCGTTCGCGTAAGCACCATCGATGGCGAGGGCCTTCTGGTAGTTGAGCGCGGCTTTGGAGATATCGCCGGAATGGAAGAATGCATCCGCCAGGCCGTCCCACGCATTCGCGGATTTCGGAAAAGTTTCCGTGTTCAGCGTCAACACCGCGATGGCCTGCCGAACCATTTTCTTGTTCATGAGCGTATAACCCAGGGTGTTGATTCCGTCCTCCGATACGGTTTCCGCATTCGGATCGGCGTTGCGCATCTCCTGCAGTGTTCTTACCAGATCGGCAACATCTTCTCTCGCAGCAAGTTCGGCGATCGAGAATGCCGCCAGCAGTCGTTCGCATCGAGCCCGCCGGCCTCACGCCGGCAATATTCTGCGTGTCCGAATGTTGGTTATGGGATTACTCGCGAGCAGCACCGTCTGCGCGTTTCCCGACCTCGATCGTGCCCATCTCAGCGGCCTGCCGCAAGTAACGCGCCGGATGGATGGTCGCGGTTTCGAGCGCCTGTAAGGCGTGAGCCCGTCCTGAACGAAATCGCGCAGTTCGTGGTGCAGGCCGAAACCGGCAATCGGCCCAGCGACCTCTTTTACGTGGTCGGGCGTAACGAGGGCGCGTGACGAAACAGGGCGCGGAACTCGACTTGAAGATCAGGACCACGCGCGTGTTCCGCTTCGACGGCAAGCGCTGGAGACAGGCGCATCACCACGGCTCGATCGACGACCCGCACCCGCTGGCAGCTTACCTGGCGCTGGTTCGCTGAGCCGGCCGCCGCCCTGTTCGAGACCCTGACCAAGACCGATTCGAGTAGGCTGCTGGCCTCCGGGAGGAATCAAGCCCCGCCGGACTTTTCGCTCTCGCATCTGTGCTGCTCGAACTGTTCTTGCAGGTTCGCCTGGGCGTCGGTGACTCGCGCGAGTGTGCTCAGCGGAGCCGTGAAACTGTCTGCCGCAGGCAGAGTAGGCAGCAACATAAGGGACCGGACCCATGTGCTCAACAAGCCTGACCGCGCGCTTGGTCATGAATCTCTCCGCAAAGACCGCTGATTCCATACTCTCAAAACGGAACGACGATCCGCCAACTCTCATTTTGGTGCGGGTAAGACTTTCGTAATTGACAAACCAGTTGAAATCACTGCGCATGCAGACCCAGAACATCAAGACTACGACAGATGCGTGATTGCGCCCAGTGGAAGACGCATATTCCGGCGCAGAGCAGACCATCCTGGAGCAGCCTCCTGAATCCTGCGCTGCGAGAAAAGACGTTTCGTGAATCAGAAGATATTGTTCGTGGACGATGAACCAGCGGCGTTGCAATGCTATCAGCAAATGCTGGAAAGCGAAAGCGAATTCCATATTGCCACCGCAAACAGCGGAGAAGAGGGGCTGGCATTGCTCTGCAATGACGGGCCCTTTGCAGTTGTCATCTCCGAAATGCAGATGGCCGGCATGGATGGCGTGCAATTCCTGAAACGTGCACGCAGTGTCTCCCCCAACACCATCAGACTTTTACTGACGGGCCACCTCGATCTGATGGGCGCGGTCAATGCCGTGAACGAAGGATGTATCTTCCGTCTGCTGAGCAAGCCGTGCGAAAAGTCCCATTTGAGGGAGGCGATCACCAAGGGGCTGGATTGTTACCACGAGCGGAAAGAAGAGCGCGTGCGGATCGAACTTCCGGTGCGTGTATCCCGGGCCGGCGGGAGCTTGCACGCCCAAGCGGCCCACACCGTTGATATCTCCAATTCGGGAGTGCGCCTGGCTGGGCTCGAAGAGCCGCTTGAGCCCGGGGAAGTAGTCAAGCTCGAGTGCGGTAACCGGGAGGCGCCCTTCCGTGTGGTCTGGCGCGGTGCGCAGGGTACTGTCAAGGAGGGTCAGGCCGGCCTTCAATGCCTTGCGACGGATGTGGACCTCTGGAAATTGCACCTGCGTCAACTGGAAGATGGTAAACCGCTGCTGCGGGCCCGCGCAGTACAGAGTGCGCTTCTGCCTCAGGAGAAACCGCCTTTAGAGACTCTTGACTATGCCGGAAACTGCACGCAGGCACGCGCCATCGGAGGAGATTATTACGATTTTCTCGATATGGGCCCGGGCGAAGTGGGCTTCGTCCTGGCGGACGTCGCAGGCAAGGGCATTGCGGCGGCCCTGCTGATGGCAAA
>CAVRZQ010000041.1:0-24830 GCA_963725575.1 uncultured Acidobacteriota bacterium | reverse complement strand
CGGCGACGAGCTGTTCTCGGGCACGCCGTCAGGGGCGGGTGGCGTCGCCTTCTGCACGGGCGCCGACAACTACAAGTTCAACAACAACTGGGTCTGCGGCAACCTGAGCACCGGTGACGGCGGCGGCCTCATTCACATGGGGTTCAGTTACAACGCGGACATCGAACATAACGCGATCCTCTTCAACCAGAGCACCAACCCGACGATTCCGACCAACGGTGGCGGCATCGCCATCCTGGGCGCTCCCGATACCGATCCGATCTGCGGAACGGCGCCGGACGGCGATTGCCCTCCCGGAACCAGTGATGGCACCGGTCCCAACATGGTGATCAATGCCAACCTCATCATGGGGAACGCCGCGGAAAGCGGCAGCGGCGGCGGCATCCGGTTCCAGGGCGTCAATGGGACCGAGCTGACGTTCTTCCCGGATGGCCGGGCCACAACGACAGGGCGGAACCAGCACGCCACGCGCTGGAATTACGTCAACGTCACCAACAACATCATCGCCGACAACGTGGCCGGCTGGGACGGCGCTGGAGTCTCCCTGCAGGATGCGTTGGAAGTGAACCTGATCAACAATACGATTATCGGCAACGACACCACGGCTTCGTCGGGGGTGCTCTTCAATACGCTGGGAGCTCCCATCGCCAGCAGCCAGGGTCCCACTTGCACCGCGAATTGCGGCACCGCTTCGGCGCCTCAACCCGCAGGTCTCGTGGCCATTCAGAACAGCACGGTCCTGCAAGCGTCGCTGACCGGGCTACACCTGACCTGCCCGGCGGGCCATCCGAACTGCCAGGCATTCTCGAACCCGATCCTGTACAACGACGTGTTCTGGCAGAACCGTTCGTACCAGATCGGTGTGGGCTCGCTGAGTGCGGCGTACCAGCAGAACATCGTCACGTTGTACAACTCGTTGTTCAACGGTAACAACACTTCGCATGGCTCGCAGGCGGCAAACCAGCAGCCTGCCGGCGCCACGGCTGCCAACGGCAACGGCATCATCATCACAGGAGGCACCGGAGCCTGCGTCAGCGGTTCGAGCTTCTGGGAAATCGGTGTGCGTGGCGACACGGGACCGTCCAACTTCGGTTCCCCGACGTTAAAGCTCGCTCCGACATACTCGATATTGACGGATGCCGCGGACTATCCTGGTCTGAACAACTCGGCATCCAACCCGACCGTTGTCAGCCAGTACTGCAACGGTTCCCGGATCCCTCCCGAGGCCCAGGCCAACGGAGGCGGGTGGCAGGTACCTCCGGGTATCTCGGACGCGACCGTGCCGAACCCGATCTTCAACTTGACACCGACCGCGACTGTAGACGAGGGCAATAACTGGATCAACATCAGTTGGGGTCCTTTGGCACTGGTCAATCCAATCAGCGGCTCCGTCCTCGGCAACTATGCCTTGGCGGCGGGCTCACCGGCCATCAACTACATTCCGTCCAGTGCCTCCACGTACGGGCCAGCGCCCAGCACTGACTTCTTCGGCAATCTGAGGAAGACGAACAATGCGGTGGACGCCGGTGCGGTGGAGTTCGCCCTGGCGCCCAACACGCCGGTGGTTAGCGTTACCGGTGGCCCACTGGCCTTCGGCAACGTGACCAACGGTACCACCAGCGCTGCACAAACCCTGACGCTGAACAATAACGGGACCGGGACGTTCAACGGCATCACCCTGGTCTTCTCTCCAACCCCCGCCTATTCGCGGTCGGGCGGTAGCTGCGGCGCATCTCTGGCTGCGGGTGCCACCTGTACGATCAACGTAGTGTTCTCGCCGACGACATCTGGTCCGGTGAACGGAACGTTGACCATCACGGGGAGCAACGCTTCGGTGGCCGGTTCCCCGGTGGCGCTCAGCGGTACAGGCGTGAAAATTACTAGAACGCCCTCATCGCTGAACTTCCTCGTCCTGTTCGGAAACGGTTTCAGCACAGCGCAAACCGTGACGGTAGGCAACGTTGGACCGGGACCGATCGTTGGGCCGTTTACGACCTCGTTCACTAACGTGACGAACGGCGTCGTGTTCAACGTGCTAAGCACCACGTGCCCGACCAGTTCGGCAACCAGTCTGGCGCAAGGTGCCACCTGCCAGATCCGGGTGCAGTTCCGGTCCCCGACAGCATTTAATGCGGGAACTGGCACGCTGAACATCACCGACAGCGAGCCGGCAACGGTCACCGTCGGACTGACAGGCGCCAGACTGTTCTAGGGAACGTTGCACGATGTTAGACAATTCGGCAGTTGAACAGTGCTGTTCGCAGAAACCGGCGAGCAGCACCGTTTAACTGGAAACTGACAAGCCGGATGCACGTCGACGCAGCTTCAGGCTGCCCGTCAAAGCTCCGAACCAGTCCTCGTCTCTCTCTTCTCACATCACACACTCGCGCGGCAGTGCATATTTCTAGCCAAAATAACGGGATGGTGACCTAGGCCGCATTGCGAAATTGCCGATGGTTTTTTGTGCCAGCCGGACAAGCTATGCCCACGTTTTCGAATTGCACACCACGGCTGCACGCCCACTAGAAGCGCGAGCTCTATGAAAAAACATCACAGTAGTGACTGACGCGATGTACAAAGAAGAGATCGAATCAGACGAATGGGGATGATCCCCCGCAGGCTACAAAATCACCTTAAGCTTGAGAATTTTAACGAAAGCAAGGGATGGTCGGTCCGATGAATATTGTACGCGGGCGGGATGCTTAGGATGTTTTATTCGGGGATGCGGTCGCAGCCATGGCTTGTGCATCCGCGGAGGTGGCGCCGTTACTATGCCCGTTTGCGGGCTCATCCGTTGCTGCTGGCTTTTTGTCACCCTCGACCACTCGGTGATTCAGGCAGTAGAGCGCGAGTTCCAGGCGGTCGGCCACGCCTAGCTTGTCGTAAACCTTTCGCAGGTAGTTCTTCACCACCTGTTCGGTGGTGCCAACGCGCAGCGCGATCTCTTTATTCTTCATGCCCTGCGTCACGCAGGACACGATCAACGATTCCTTCGGCGTCAGCTGAACCTTGGGACGGCTACCTGTCGGGCGCGTGGTTTGGCTGCGATAAGCGCTGAGCACCCAACTCACTCCCTGCCGGTCAAGCCACGGTTCGCCCTGCGAGACCTTGCGCAGACATTCCACCAGTATCTCCGGTTCCACCTCGCGCGACACGATTCCATGGGCCCCTCTCCGGAACAATTCCAGGGTTAGCTCTTCGTTGGGCTCGTTGGTCACAACCACCATCTTCATCTGAGGCGCCTGCCGGAGAAGATCGGAAACCGCTTCCAAGGGATTGGGCGTCAGGGCGGCTTCAAAAATCAGGATGTCGGCGGAGAACTTCTTGGCAGCGGCCAAGGTCTGGGCGAGCGTCTCGGACTGACCGACCACGCGAATGTCGTCTTCCAGGGCAAAAATCTTGCGCAGGCCCGCGCGGAAGATGGCTTGCGTATCGGCCACGATCACGCGAATGAACTGGCCGTTGCCTCCACCCTCGTGCGGCTGCTCCAGGTTGTCTGTCAAGCTGACCGGAATGCTTGCCATCGGTTCCCTTGCAGCGCCCTACCTGCGCTCAAATCGATACTCGTCGATGACCACGCCCACACCGCGCCGGCCACCGTCTTCAAAGCTACGCACCACCCGCCCCCTGCAATCGACCCGCACGTCTTCTACGGCTCCGACTACATCGGCGGGCAGCGAGATCGTAAAGTCCACCGGTGATCCCACCGGCATATCCGCATCCACCTCAAACAGCACGCCGTTGGCCGAAATATTCTGCGATTCGGCCGACTGGACTCCTGCGTCCGATTTCACTGCGATCGGCAGCTTTACCGGGAAACGCGCCGCGCTCTGCACGTCCGTGTAGTGCTTGCGACCCAGGTTGTTCGCAGTCTTCACGTCCTTGCTGCTATCCGATGACACGGCGATCGAGGCCTCTTTCCGGGTCCTCGAGCCAGTTTTTGCCCGAGCAACCAGAGATGGACATTTCGAAGGCAGCTTACACCCCGAAATCCACAGGTGAAAGTTACCGAAGTCATGGAACTTCCTGTGTGTAAGCTATTGGCTGCTAAGGAATTATGCGGACTCCGAACCGATCGCCGGGCTGGCTGCGAGTACCCAGCACTCGCCACCCAGCATTCCGTCTCGTTTTAAAGGTGGGGAAATAAGTCCGGATGGTCCCCCGGTCGGAGAGGCCACACTGCCGGTCGGCTAAGCCAAATGCCGACAGCTAGGAGCCGCTTTCAAAACTTCGTCACTTCGGTGAAGTTAAAGTCCTTCACTTTCATCGCTGGCACTACCATGTCAAACGACTCTTCGCCACTGGCGCGGACCAGCGTGCCCATCTCCTGCACGTTCGACAGCATGTGGACCAGGCTCTCGTTGAAGCGAAGATTGCGCACCCCTGCCTGCACCCTGCCGTTTTCAACGAGGAAGGTGCCATCGCGAGTCATGCCAGTAAGGATTTTTTCGTAGGGATCAACTTCGCGAATGTACCACAAGCGCGTCACCAGTACGCCCCGCTCGGTGGAAGCAATCATCTGCTCGACAGTCCGCGGATTCCGGTCCTCGCCGAACACGATGTTCACCGGCATCTCTCCCATCTCGTTGGGCAGCGGGAACCCATGTCCGGTCGACTCGATCGGGCCAACCTTTGCGGCGTATTCCGATTTCTTCATTCGTTCCGCTGTTCCGCGCGCATGCACCACGCGCTTCACGACTCCATTCTCGACCAGCGGTACGCGCTGCCGCCGCATCCCTTCGCCATCAAAGGGCGCTCCCGACTGCAGGGGGTGCGCGACGTCATCCCAAATGTTCACGTTCTCCCCGAACAAATGCGTCCCGATGCGGTTAATGAGGAACGAGCGCTCATCCAGAATCGCCTGTCCCCCAAAGTCCCAAAACATGAAGCCGACGATATCGAGCACGGCGGCCGGTTCGAGGATTACCGTGTACTTCCCTGCCGTGATCTCCCGTGGTGCTGCCGACTTGATCGCCTTGTGCGCCGCGGTCTCGGCTAGTGTGACAGGATCGACCTTGCGCACGTCCGGCGAGTTCGCCTTCTGCCAGCCGGAGGAATTTGCGCCCAGCATCGTGATCGACACTTCCGCTGAAGTCTGCACGTGCCAGTCGTCCAACCCGCGCGAATTGAAGATGCCTTCGACGAATTCAGAATTTGAGAAGACACCCGCCGTGGTGAGTTTGTGTTTGTCTGCGACTCTGACAATCTTGCCGACCGCCTCGGCTCGCGTCTCGGGAGTGATACCAGCGGTCTCAGCAAAACATCGCGCGGGCAGCGCGTGCATCCCAAGCTGTCTAGCCCGGTCACGTTCTTGTGAGCTCAGCATCGGCAGCAAATCCGGATCAGGATACTGCACCTTGGCAAGATCTTCGGAAGCCCGTACTACCCGCCTCAGACTCTCCACATCCAGTTTGTTGGTGGAAGCGCGCGCCGTTCGGCCGCCAAATGTTGTCCGCACCGAGATACCGTAGTTTTCCTCCGCGACGTTCTGATGAATGACATTGTTCGCGAAACGCGTCAGTGCGGACTGCCCTCCGTAAAAAAGCGCCTCGACCTCGTCAGCAGTCGAGTATTGGCGGATTCGATCGAAGATATAGCCAGCTTCTTCTCTGCTCAGCATCCAGCCCCTGACATTCTCCGTACCTCTGTGGTGAATCAATTGCCTTTGTAGGCCGAACCCACCTTGATTCCGAGAAACCTCGCCGGCGCCGCTCCATGTCCCGTACCCATCACCTGCTGCGGCTGCCCTTTGCCGCAATTCGGAGTTCCCCATAAGGTCCATTGATCCCGTGAACAGATCGCATCCATGGAATTCCAGAACTCAGTCGTGATCCCCGAATACGACGGGTTCTTAAGCATCCGCCCGCGCCTGCCGTTTTTGATTTCCCAGCCCACCTCGCATCCGAACTGGAAGTTGTAGCGCTTGTCGTCGATCGACCACGACTTGTTCGTCTCCATGTAAATACCTTCCTTGGTGTCGCCAATCAACTGTTCAAGCGTCAGCGGTCTCTCGCCGGGAAGAATGCTGATGTTGGTCATGCGGATCATCGGCAGTCGATTCCAACCCTCCGCGCGCAGCGTGCCTCCGGAGCGGGTGGCACCGATAGTGTGTGCCGTTTCGCGCGACGACAAGTAACCGGTAAACAGACCATTGGTGATGATCGGAGTGCACTGCGCCGGGACGCCTTCATCGTCGAAACCAAAAGTGCCCAACCCCGGCCCGTGCTCCTGGCGGGCATCGGCGACCACGTTGACCAGGTCGCTGCCGTAGCGGAGTTTGCCTAACTTATCGAGCGTGAGAAACGAAGTGCCGGCGAAATTGGCTTCCATACCCAGCACGCGGTCCAACTCGATCGGGTGCCCGACCGACTCGTGAATCTGCAAACCCAGCTGCGAGCTGTCGAGGATGATGGTGAATACACCCTCTGGACATTGCTCCGCCTTGTGGAGCGCCACTGCCTCTTCCGCCACCCTCCGCGCATTGTCCACCAGCTTCAACTCCTCGATCAGTTCGTACCCTTTGTTTTGCCACTGCCCGCCAAACGAATTCGGATATGACCGCTTCAGGATCTCCATGCCCGCGAATGCATAGGCGGCGTAACCAGCCCCGGTCGAATATTTGGTCTGGTGGATGTTCGTGCCTTCCGAGGACGCAAACCACGACTCTTCTCGCTTAAAGTTCATGCTCGTTTCGGCCAGCGTGACGCCCGGAACAGAGCGCAGCTCTCCGTCGATCCGGAGCAGCAATTCGAGGTTCTGCTCAATCGACGTGGCGAAGGGATCGATCCGGCAGGGCGTAGTCCAGTCCGCAGTCACGGGCCGCTCGGGCGCGAGCCGTACGTTTTCCCGTTTCACCTGCGCCGACGCTTTAGCGATGGCAAGTGCGCGGGCAGCCGTGTTCTCAACCTCCTTGCGGCTCAGATCCTTGGAAGCCGCAAATCCCCAAGCTCCATCGGAAATCACGCGGATGCCGATACCCTGCGACTCCGCATCCGAGGCGTGTCCGACCTTCCCATTCTTGGTGGCAAGCGATCGGCTGCGTTCGTCCACGACGCGGCCATCGACGTAGGAAGCACCACGTGGCATGGCCAGGTTGAGGACCCAGTCCAGAATCTCTTTCATGACTTGAACCAGAATCTACCACACAGACTCATGGCGAGGGATGCGACGAAGCTCATAGCTCAACGACACACACTCCGGAGCGGACACCCTATGGCTTCGCCGTGAACACCAGAAAATAATTCATATCATCTTTCACAAAGTCGTAGCTGCCGGCCAGTTCATACCCGGCCTCGGCCGCTTCCTTCAGCACCACGCTGCGCTGGACGCCATGATTCTCACCGTTTCCGTTGCGGTCAATGATTCCCACCTTCGCTCCCGGAGCGTAACCCAGCGCGAAGGTTCCGAAGCAGGGCCACCGGCTTCGCCACTTCGTGATACGTCTTAAGCAGCAGCACTGCATCCACCTGGCCTGCTGGCAGCAGCGGATCATCCTCCCGCCCCTGAATCGTAATCACGTCATGGAGTTGCTCCTTCTGGACGCGATCCTCGATGTAGCGGATGGCTTCCGGGTTTATGTCGACGGCGTAGACTTTCCCGCTCTCCCCCACTCGCCGAGCCGCTCGCACCGTGAACCATCCTGAGCCGGCCCCAATGTCGGCGACGTTCTTTCCCGGCCCGATGCCCAAGACGTCCATCACCCGGTCGATCTGCAATCTCTGCTCGCGCCCCGGTGAATCGAAGATCGAGAGATCACCGGTGTAAGGCGTGCTCGTCTTGCGCGTATTGTTCGACGCCGCTTTTCCCGGAGCCGGCGCAGTTTGCGATGGCATCACCGGAAAGCAGAAACATCCCAGCAAGAAAACGATCCGAAGCCAATTCATCCCTTCCCCCAAAATCCACTCTCCCTTATCCCGAACCTGCTCTCCAAGGATAGACTCCGACAAGGGAACTTTGGTTAGTGCAGTTTTGATCGCATGACCGAACGGCGTGTGGGTCAAGTGCTAACGAGCTGTTTGTCACCGGCCGATTCCGCCTCACCGACCCCTGTGACCCGGGACACTGCTTCCCCGCCCGTCCCGGGTTCCAATAGACGGTCTGGGCGATTCGTTTGCCAAAGGAGAGACTACCCATGAGCACTGTCGTTCTCGACAAGAAAGCCGACCTGGCTGGACCTGGCATCGGCGATTACACCGAACTGGAAAAGGTCCTTCCACGCGACTACCGCTCGCTGCTCACCGCCAGGGAGACACAGCAAGCCATTTTTCGCATAAAGCGCTACATCGAAGACAACTTGTGCAAAGAGCTGAATCTCATGATGGTCGAGGTTCCCCTGATCGTCGATGTAGAAAGCGGTGTCAATGACATGCTCGACCGCGACGGCTCGCGCACGCCTATCCAGTTCCACATCTCCAATGATCGCGATAAGCATCCCGTCGACGCGCAAGTCGTCCAGGCCGCCACCAAATGGAAACGGGTCGCCCTCAAGCAGTTCGGCTGCAAGCTCGGAGAAGGGATCTGTACTGACATGCGGGCCGTGCGGAAGGACTATTTTCTCGATCATGACCACAGCGCCTACGTCGATCAGTGGGACTGGGAGCGGGTCATCATGGCCGAACAGCGCAACCTTGAGTTTCTCAAGACCGTGGTACGCAAGATATGGAAAGTGATCGTCGGGGCCGAGCAGTTTGCACTCGAAATGTTCCCCCAGCTCAAAGATCCGCGCTATCCGAGCCTCCCGCAGGACCTCATCTTCCTGCACGCGGAAGAGATTCTCGACCTATACCCGGACTTGCCACGCAAGCAGCGTGAGACCGCGGTTCTGCAGAAATACCCGGCCATCTTCATCATCGGAATCGGCTGGCCCTTGAAGGACGGCTACCCGCACGAGATGCGCGCTGCCGATTACGATGACTGGGTCACCGACACCGGCCAGGAGACGGGCGCATCGACCCACGGTCTGAACGGTGACATCCTGGTGTGGAACCCGGTCACCAAGCGCCGTCACGAACTGACTTCGATGGGCATCCGGGTCACGAAGGAAACTCTGAAGCAGCAACTCGAACTGTCCAAGCAGCTCGATTTCCTGCGTCTTCCCTACCACCGCGCCATTCTCGAGGATCGGATTCCGCTCTCGATCGGCGGCGGCATCGGCCAATCCCGCACCCTGATGCTGTTGCTCCGCAAGGCTCACCTGGGCGAAGTCAGCGTCACCGTGTGGCCAAAAATCCTCAAAGAGATCTGCGCAAAGAAGGACATCTTCGTGCTCGAGTAGGCAAGTCGTCGGCTGCTGAGAAGTGAAGAGGCGGCTCCGACCGCCTCTTTTTGCATGTCGTCTCGCGCGCTGAGCGAGGGCCGCTACGCAAATCAGTCCCCGCCTCGTCGTTTCCTTCGTCCTTTTATGATGAAAGTCCAAACCGAATGAAGGCTGATCGCGCGTTCCAGTGACCCTGATCGGGAGCACCGTCACACCATTCTTCCTGAAAAACGGATCGAAAGCTTTGAGGAAGGATCGACTTAAAACCCGTGGTCGCCTGCGAAAGCTTTGCCTGCAGCCGCAGCGTCCCGTGGAAGTCGAGCTTCTCATCGCGCAGACCATAAGTGCCGGCAAGTTCCACCGTCGCGCCAGTAACTTCGAAGGTCAAGTTGGCGAAAGCTGATCTGCCCATCTTTCAGCAGAAAATTTCCCTTCAATTCTGACACGGCGCTACCCGCATCCTCATCTTTCGGCTTTCCCTGGCCCCGGCGGCTGAGGTTCTCGAGCTTTTCACGAATTCCGGCGTCCGCAAATTCAGCCGCCCCTACGCCGAACTTTCCATCCAGCCGTAAACGATCGACGATCTCGCCCGGGCCCGGCGGCAAATCAAACTTGGTCGCCAAACGGACGGCACCCGTCATTGGCGGTCGGTCCGCTTTGACCGCCAGTCGCAACAAGTCTTCCAGGCGAGCATGGTCCGTCTTGACATCCAGCACGATCTCCCGTCCCGGGCCCCTATATGCTTTCACCACCCCACCAGTGCAGACCAGCGTGGTGTTGAGGAATTGCGCAATTACCGGATGCAGGAGCGTGTCCCCGTTCGTCCCGTCCACGGTCGCCTGAAAATCGGTTTTCAGCAACAAAGGGTGGCCGGCAATCGAGAGGGAGAAATCTGGCGTCGTGGTCTCGCCGTTGACATCGATGTCTTCCAGAATCCCACCAAACTTCCCTTCTGACGACAGGATCCCCGCGATCCCGTGAAAGACTCCCAGGTCCGCGCATCCTTGAACGTGTACTCCGTCGACACCGGGGTCTGCCCCGGATCGTCGACCTGCCACGGGCCGAAATGCCCTTCCGTAGTGATCTCGCCGGGCGGCACCGCATTCGTCAGGCTGGCCTTGAAAGGTGCGGAATGCCCCAACCCAACTGAATGCATAAGGAGTTTGTGAATCAAAAACTCATGGATGGGCTTTTCCAGATCGCCGGTATCAGGTCGAGTGCCCCGTCGTCGGACACCAATTCGTCCACAATGATCGGGATATCGCGATGCTTCGTCTGCTTGTAGCTTCGAACTGCCGCTTTTCCTTCGGCGGAATGCGAATTGTGAGTCCCTTCAGTTCAACCCGGCGGATATGCCACGGCCTTCCTACCAGGCTGAACCATCCCATTACACCGGAGAACTCTCGGATCTCGATGAGCGGGGGAACATCGGTGCGGCCGTGATGCCGCAAAACCAACGCCTTCCCCGATACAGAAATGCCGTGCCGCACCGATACATGCAGGTCACCGATTTCCGCCTCGCTGTCGAATCGGCTGCGCAGCATATCGAGTGCTCGATTGCGCACAATGGGGTTGAGGTGCGTTCCCACTACGTACAGTCCGACGCCGAATGCCACAATCCCTGCCGCCGCGATCCAGAGCAGGTACCGCCAAACCGGGTTGCTCGTAAACGCTGGCACTCCTCACCCTTCCCAGTCATCATCCTGGCAACTTGGCCGGTGCAGGCTGGCGCACACGCCCGCCACGCCCGACGGGATTCAGATGCGCTCACCGGGGTTAACGGCAGGAAAATAACAGGGAGTTTCTGGGGTGCCTGGTGGGATTCGAACCCACGTCATCCGGAGCCACAGTCCGGCGTTCCACCGCTGAACTACAGGCACCACGCGGAGGGCTACTGCAGCCTTTGATTATAGCAACTGGGTGAGGAAACTGTCAGAGACGACTACTGCATCAGTGAGCGGGCAGCGAATACCAAATGAGAAGCGTGGCGAACCCGATACAGGAGACGACAATCTGAAATGGCCATCCGACAGGCAGGCGGCTGCCTCGCAGATAGACCGATTTTTGGAGCAGCCAGCCGAGGATCCAAATCATAGAACAACAGTAGGAATGGTTCCTTGATTTTCAGGGAATCTCTTGACCTCAGAGTCAATCGACGGTGCCGGCTTTATCCACGGCCCACACCCATGTACTGGAATCCCATGGCGCGCAGCCGCGCGGAATCCAGCAGGTTCTTGGTATCCACAATGATCGGCCGCTTGAGCAGGTGCTTGATCTTGCCGAAATCGAGTGTGCGGAACTCGGGCCAGCCGGTGCCAACCACCAGCGCGTCCACCCCTTCGGCAGCCGCGTAAGGCGTTTCGCAATACTGCACCGTGCCGTTCAGCTGCATCTTCGCCTCGGAAAGAGCTTCCGGATCATACGCGCGCACCCGGGCTCCCTGGGCTAGCAGAGTCTGCGCGAGCCGAATCGATGACGATCCGGCCACCGAATTGGTGTTCGGCTTGAAGGCAAGCCCGAGAATGCCCACATCTTTATTCTGCACCGACTGCACCATGCCGGAGATCTTCGCGACCAGCCGCTCCGCCAGCGCAGCATTCACTTCCCGTGCCGCACCGAGTACCTTCAGGTCCACGCCCTTCGAGCGCGCCAGTTCGGCCAGAGAGTTCATGTCCGACTCAGCAAAAATCCCTCCCATCCCGGCTCCCGGCTGCAGGCAGCGTGGCGCTATCTTCTTATCCAGACCAAGGGCAAGCGCCAGGCTCACTGCGTCCGCGTTCACCTTCTCGCAAAGCGTTGCCAGCTCGTTGATAAACGATATCTTGGTGGCCACGAACGCGGTCGCCCCTTCCCGCACCAACTCGGCTGTCTCGTGATTGGTCACAACCACCGGAACTCCGCGCATCACCAGCGAGTGGAAAATCTGCTTCAACGTCGCCACCGCCTCGGCGGACGTCGTTCCCAGGATGATCCGGTCCGGCCAGTTGAAATCCTCGACCGCACAGCCGTCGGTGAAGAACATGGGCTGCGAAACGATGGTCGCTTTCAATTTCGCATTCTTGATGGCTTTTTCCAGGCTCGTCGCGGTTCCTACAGGCACAGGCGTAACCAGCGAGAATGTGATGGGATGAGTCGAATGCCGGACGATCCTGAGGACCAGTTCTTCCAGGTTTTCCGCGGAATCTTCCGCCAGGAAGACGACATGCGCCTTTTTCGAGAACGCCTCCACATCGGTCGAATACGCCAACCGGCCGCAGCGCACGTTGCGCTTCACAATTTCTTTGAGGTTTTTCTCGAAAAAACAGATATTGCCCTGGGCCATCTCCACCATGCGCGTGCTGTCGGTGTCACAGCAGCTCACCGGGGTTCCGAAATCCGCCAGGCACGCCGAAATCACCGTGCCCAGATATCCCGATCCGTATACCCCAACATGCATGCAGGATGTCTCCCGATTGGAGGGGGCAGCTCAGCTCGCCTGGGGAGGGGCGTATCCCCGAGCACACCATGCCTCGACATCCTTATGTAACGCCCGGCAAGAGTCGCAAGCAATGCACGTTGGGCCATTAGCCGGCAATGACAGGTACATGTCCTTCCGGCAGGCCTCTGGCTTGCAGATCAGGAAATTGGCCTAGGCCTTCGACCGTACCGCCGGCCGTTCTGGGGCAATTCCCGATTTCCTGAACCCAGTCGCGCTTTTAGCCCACGCCTCCACCCTTATTTCCGCATTTCCGCCGCGAGGCCACTTTCCCTCCCAACGGCACCGGTGCCAGATCCACCCACCGGTTCTGCTCGTTCTCCCGCACAAACGTCAGCTCTTCCAGCGCGATGTGCCGGCTGCCTGCATATTTCGCCCAGTGCCTGCGCGCCGTCTCGAACGCCTTCCAGGCTTGTTCCTCGCTTCCCATCTTCGCGATGGTCAAGTGGGGAATGTACGGCAATTCCTCGCTGCAGCCAACGCCATCCCGATTGAGTTGGTCATGCAGCTCCTGCATGCGGACCGCCGCGTGCGCAACCCGAATGAACACCGTGGGAGTGACCGGAATGAAGGTCTCCACTTCCCCTAAAGTCACCTCGAATGGTTCCGCCTGGCGGCAGGCCTCTCCCAACGCCTGGATCACACTTGTTTCGCTTCCCGTCAGAAACCGCGGCGGCAGGATGGTGAGATGGGCCGCCAGGTGAGGAAGTTCCGGATGCAGTTCCCGCCGAAGCCTCTCGACGAATTCCCCAACTGGATTCCGTACGTAGGCTACCAGGGCATAACGCAGACCAGACATGATCGGAGAGCAATTATACCGCGCCGCCGCGATCGCGCTGCGAAGTGGAAAAGCTCCGCTCCGAGCAGCGCGCGTAGCTGGCAAGCCTCTTCGTTCTGCGCAGACCCTCCTGTAAACACAGTCAGTTATAATCGCAGCAGGCCTTCTCGCGTAACCGTCGGGGCGTAGCGCAGCCTGGTAGCGCACCTGCCTTGGGCGCAGGGGGTCGTAGGTTCAAATCCTACTCGCCCCGACCAACGTCCCAGGGTCCAGCCCGGAGACATGGGTAACAGAACGTACCTAAGACATAGGTAACACTTTTGGACCGAAGGGATTTTCCAGCGGTTCGAGCACACGCGTCTCCAGATCGAAGTATCCCAGATCATAATCCATAAAGCTGACCAGCCAGATGTCGTCTTGCACTTCTTTAATGCCCACAGCCTGGCCGGCAAAGACCTGGCTGAAGTTAATCTTCTTGCGTCCCAAACAGATGCGGCCACAGTGAGTCACCACGATGGTTTTGTCGTGGAAGGGATAGTCGATGTCCGGCAATCCGGTATAGGGACGCGGAGAAGGTTGATAGACCTCGCTGGGGCATTTCATGGCGAGCGCTTCGTGGGGGCGCTGGTGGTTGAAGACCGCGACGAAGGCGTCGAAGCGGGCCTGTTGTTGCAGGAAGTTTGCGGCGGCCGGCTTGGTGGCTTCTTTTTTCAAGGTGAGGTGCATGCGTTCGTGGCGGCCGTTCTGTTGGGGATGACCCGGCTGAATGCGTTCGATGCCGATGCCCAGGCGGAGCCACCACACCGCCAGCTTGCTGAGATTGAAAAGAGCGTGGGCGGAAGCGAAGGGGACACCATTGTCGCTGCGGATGTTGGCGGGCAGGCCACGATCGCGAAAAAGCCTTTCAAACACAGCAAAAGCAAAATCTTCCTTGGTAGAGGAAAGAGCCTCACAGCAGAGCAGAAAGCGGCTGGCGTGGTCGGTGACGGTGAGCGGATAGCAATACTGGCGATTGCCCAGCAGGAACTCGCCTTTGTAGTCGGTGCACCAGAGCTCGTTGGGACGCTGCCCGGAAGACAACGGCGTGCCCTGCGCGCGACGACGGACTCGGCCCCGCCGCTCTACCAGTCCATGGCGGTCGAGCACCGCATGGATGGTGCTCTTGGCTGGGATCGCAATCCCGGAGAACCTGCGGACCAGGCGTTCGCGAACTTTGCGAGCACCCCAGCTAGGGTGCTCGCGCTTCACGTTCAGGATGTAGTTCTCCACCTGGAATGGAAGTTGGTTGGCGTAGCGATAGGGACGCCGGCTTCGGTCGGTGAGCCCTTGAATGCCGGTTTCCTGATAGCGATCGAATATCTTGTAGCCGGTCTTGCGCGAGATCCCGAACTCCCGGCAAAGTTCCGCCATCGACTCGCCGGCCAGCCGGCGCGCTACAAACTGCAGCTTCTCATTCATGACCGAACACTCCTTCCAAGGCATCTCTTTCCTCCCATTGAGGAGGAAAGTGTTACCTATGTGTCCGGTACAATCTGTTACCTATGTCTCAGGCCGCTCACAACACAGAGCCGAAGGCGCGCCATCCGGGCCCCCTTCACCTCAGTTCATCCGTATCCAAGCCGCCGCGCGCAGTCCCGTAACATCTCCGCCTCCCATGCCGGCCGCTTGGCGTTTTTCGCGTGCGTCCGATCGCTTGGGACGCGACCCACGAGGTGCAGAAACACCGCGGCTGAGTGCTTGTAGGCCGGAACCGGCTCCCGAAATGCCACATTGCCCAGATATTGCAATGCGTCTGTGAGCGCGTAATATTCGGGATTGCCGCTCTCCCACAAGCGATCGCGCTCGGCAAATTTCTCGGGCGCAAATGTCGCCAGGCCCAACAGGTAATCCGATCCGTACTCGATCATATCGATGCCCAGGTCATTGCCCGTATAGATACGAAAGTCCGGCCGATGCTGGTCGCGCAGATCTAAACGCTGCAATTCGGTGAGCCGGTCGAGAGAGGAATGCTTCATTCCCTTGATTTCCGGAATATCCATCAACCTCACGACCGTCTCCAGCGCGAGAATCTCTCCGTTGGGCGCGAACATGGCACCCAGTTCGAAAGCCAGCACGTTCGCGCACCCGCGGCATACAGCTTGATAGGTGTCGGCTAGCTCCTTCCCGGGCTTCCCCTTCAACCGGGCAGTTTGAAACAGAATTGGAATTCCCCCGAGATCGGAGATCGCATCGATCTGGTGTCGGTAAAGAGTCACCATGTCACCGTTCAATCCCTCGATGTACGCTCCCGCCACGAACGGAACACCTTTCCCCAGCCCCTCGCGCGTCCAGCGCAGCACGTCCCGCTTTTCAGCCTCACTCAGGTAGTTCACATACCCTGTGTCCATATTGACCGCGTTCATCAGACCCGCACGATGAGTTGCGTTGAGGTGCCGCTGAAAGGCCTCGACAGCGATGTGGCCCTCCGAATCGAAAGGCAACAAAGCCGCCGCGATGCCCTGCACGCTACGGCCGAATTGCCTCCGGTCCGAGAGGGCTGTGATGTCCATTCCCTGAGCGCTCATTTCGGGTCTTCACTCCTAGTCGCCCTAACGCATCCGATTCCGCCGAACATGATTCCTCGCTCAGCGCTTTTTCAGAGTATTCAGCCGGTCCGCGAACTCTGAAGTTTTGTAGTAACTGTCCAGGGGATAACAGCCGGAGGGCAATCCATTCCGCGGTGCCGTGGTGCAGTCGCTGAAGGTACGGCAAATTCGCTTGTGTTGGAGGGCGTGTCCTCCCGAAGCATCCCAGAGCATCTCGGGATAGGTCAACACCATTCGCCCGAGCCCGACCAGGTCCACCCAGCCCTCACGGACCGCGGCCTGCGCAACGTTTGGCAGAAAATCCTGCAGGTAGCTATAGGCCGATCCCACAAAGATTAAGCTCGGAAAACGCTCTTTCAGCCGCTTCGTCATCTCCATCTGCCGTCCCACACCCATGAGCGGATCTTCGGGGGGTTGGTATCCGTCCGACGGCGGGTACAAGGCGGGCCGCTGAAGGTGCGGATTGTAGTAAGGGCTGCCGGCGGTCAGGTTCACCAGCCGAATATTCAATTGTTCCAGCAAAGACAGGAAAAGAACGGGCTCCGTCCAGTCTTCTTCTGTGGGTCTCAGCGGATCGACTCCGAATCCCCAGCGATAAGGAAGCAAGTTGTTGAAATGCTCCGGGATCCCCGGCCCCTGCTTCCCCCCGGATGAGCGCTCCGGGTCAGGCAGGTACGGCACCGTATCAAACGCGGAAAGGCGCACAGCGATCTCGAGCCCGGGCGCCATGGAACGAATGCCCTGCACGGCCTCTCGCAGGAATCGCGTGCGGTTCTCAAAGGTCCCGCCGTACGGCCCCTCCCGCGTATGGGCGCTGAGAAACTCGTGACCCAGGTATCCGTGACAGTGCTTGATGTCGACGAAATCGAAACCTATCTTCCAAGCCATCAGGGCAGCCCGATGAAAGTCCTCAATGATGGCGCAGATCTCGTCATCCGTGAGCACGGGATAGTCGTTCGGCAATTTCATCCGCCGATCGAGCAACGGGTGGCGATACAGTATGCGCGGCTCACTTCGATCATGCGCATTCGGACGGCTGAAGCGCCCGGAATGTGTCAACTGCAACCCGATCAGCAGTCCGTCGTCTGATCGAGTGGTCCGCCGATGCTCTTCGACCAACGTCGCCCGCAACTGGACGAGCCCGTCATAAGTATGGGGACCGGCAACCAGTTGATTCGGATTCGCGCGTCCCTCATGCGAGACGGCAACCGCTTCTCCGCCCCAAATCAGTTTGCCGCCACCCGGCCGAACCTCTGCCAGCGCCGGGATAGTACTCTCGCTGGGGTTGCCACCGGGCGTGCCGTCCCAGCCTTCCATGGGCTGAACAGCGATCCGGTTGCCAATCTTGATGGCGCCCTTAAGCAGCGGCTGCCGAAGCGGCGACTGGGACCCAGCGACCAGTTCGCTGTCGCAAGGAATGGTAAGGCGGAGTATACCCAGATGCTCCTTGAAGCGCGCCACGTTCTTCACGCTCCCCAGTCGCAGAATAGATAGCTCGCTCATACTGCCGTCGCTGTTGGCAATGCCACTACGGCCACGGCGCCCAGCAATGCAAACCCAACCAGCACGAAGCAGCCCGACGAATAGCTGCCGGTTGCGTCCCGCAGGAAGCTAATGAGCCAGGGCGAGGTGCCTCCTGGATGCCGCCGGCGGTCAAGAGCACGCCCATCAACCGTCCCAGAATCTTGACCCCAAAGATCTCCGCGGTCATCAGGGGGATGATCATGTAGTCGCCCCCCAGTCCGATGCCGAACACCACCGCAAATACATACATTGCAAATTGCCCGGTCCGAGAAATAGAAACGGAATGGCGACCGCGACCAGCAGGTAGATCAAGAGCATGACGTTCCGCTTGGGATAGCGATCGCACAACCATCCCATCAGCAGGCGGCCGACGATGCTGAATGCCAGTACCAGCGAGAGGATGTGCGCTGCCGCAGCCTGCGCGTAGTGGCGATCGAGGCTAAGGAAAAGCTTCAGGTTGTTCTGCGTGCCGCTGACTGCCGCGATCGAACACATGCTGCCCAAAATGAGCAGATAAAACGATGCGCTCTTGAACGCGCTCCTTGCCTCCACCGGCCCAGTGCTCTCGTGGGCTCGGAATCCTTCCGGAGCTTCCTTTACGAGAAACGCCAGGGGAAAGGCCATCACTATGATCAGAATTCCCAGCATCCGAAGCGCCGCTTGCCATCCGAAATGCTCGACCAGCGCGTGCGAAAGCAGCGGCACTAGCGCTCCGCCCAGGCCGATGCCGAGATAAGCAAATCCCATCGCTTTCCCGCGCGACTTGTCGAACCAGCGCGATAAGAGAACCTGGATCGGCAACGGGCCGCCGCACACATAGCCGAGCGCGTTGAATAAATAGAAGAAATAGAACATTCCCAAGGTCGAGATGCTGCCCAGTCCCACCAGCGCGATCCCTGCCATCAGGATTCCCGCCATCATGATGTGGCGCGGGCCGAAGCGGTCTACGATCCAGCCGGCAATGAACCCGAACACTGGGCCTACCAGCAATTTGCTCAGCGCATTTCCGGAAGTGACCTGGGCGCGCGACCACCCGAATTGCTGCACCATGAAGTCGTAGTAAAACGGCAACCCCCAGAGCGCGAGGCCCACGATGCAAAACAAAACGACAAATGCGGTCGCCGCGACTCTCGAGGCTTCGCGGCTCATCGGCAGTTCCCCATCGCTGCTGGGCGGCAACGCCGCCATCTTGCCGCCTGGTGAGATGTTGGTGACTCGGATTCTGTTCCGTCACTTCACTCCTGTATCCCTGCAGCGAGCAGGGGCGCAAGCTCGCTCCAGGGACGCATCCTTCCGCAGTCGGCCTGCAAGATCCCGTCGGGGTAACTCCGTGGGATCGCCCCAGTGTGTAAACAGCTTCGACACAGGCCGAGGGCGAAAATCCGGACGGTTCGGATTGAGTCGCCACCATTTGCCGTCCAGAATGACCCATGGTTCGTTCGGCTGCCGTAGCGAACAAGTTCCTTCCCGTCTTCCTGCGTGATTCCCGTATCGTCTGCGCGTCCTCGGGCAGCCGCGTCGCCAGGCTCTTAAGCGTCTCAGGTAAGTCGACGTAATGCAGAGCGTTGATGACGTCGAACGCTGAATCCAGGCGGTAAATACTGGAGTTGTACACCTCGATAGAAGAGGACTGATCGTTGATGAAGATGTTGTTGCGCATCTTTGTTCCCCAACTTCCGTTGCGGCACTGCATCGCAGCGCGCTCCGGATTGTTCATCAGCACCGTGTTGTTCCGGATCAAGTTGCGCTGACATCCCCAGAGAGGCAGGTCGTTCGGCCCTTTCACCTGATCGGGAAGACGGGCCGGGATCGACATACGCCGAATCGTAAGGATTGGCGTCGTCCCACTGTGCTATGCCATGGTTGAAGTTTCCATAAATAAGGTTGTTTTGTATCAGCGAATCCTGCAATCCAGCCAGGTTCAGCGATCCCCCTCCCGCCCTTCCATTCTGATTGATGACATTGTCTTCGATGATGAAGTTCACGCCCTTGCCATCGGGGAAGTTGTTGGCCCCGAATTTCTCGGTCGCCAGCCGAAGCAGTCCCACGGCCCATTCCCGTGTGGCTTGCTCCTTCGGGTAGCCCTTGAGTTGAGCATTCTTGACCAGGTCATGCAAGGAGCTGACACTATCCAGATTGCATTGCAGGCCGCTGGCGTTGCTGCCAAAAAAGACGTTCCGTCGGATCACGTAATTGTCCGAACCATCACTGGCATAGCCCGAGTGTTCCTGCTTCGAAAAAGCGAACAGGTTGTTCTGGATGAGGACAGTGTGCGTGTCCCGGGAGTGGAATCCCCACTTGCGATGATGGTGTGAGAAGTTGTCGATCAGAATGATGTGGTGAGTCTGCAGGCTGGTCTGGCCGAAATCGCCGTCCATCATGATGCCTGCACGCGGGCCGTGAGGTTCGGTATCCGGGCTGTTGCTACCGGCGATGTTGAATCCCTGCACGATGATGTGGTGGGTCGCGCGCAACAGGATCATCCAGTCGGCAACCCGGGAAGGCCGGTTGATTACGACATCCCCGGGTTCGCCCATCGCTTTGAAGTGAATGTATCGGCCATCGGCTGCGCTCGGTTTGTCCTCCAGCACAAAACCGGCATAGTTGCCCGGCATGACGGCAATCAGATCTCCCCCCTGCGAGCCGTCCGCCGCTGCCTGCAACGTCTTGTAAGCTGCGAAGACTCGGTAAGCGCGCGATGGAGCAACGTCATCCTTATTACGGGCATTGAGATCCAAGGTCCCAACTCGAACCTGCCGCGGCGGCTTTTCCGAACCATCCACCACCAAAACCCGTGAATACACCCTCTGGACGTGTAGTGTGTGCTCAACCCACTCATCCGAATTTTGCGTCTTATAGAAAATCGGCGATGGTGGCGGATTCTGGCTGGCTGGCCCGTGCGGGGCCACCGCCAGAAGCAGACTCACTGCGGCCAGCCGGAAATATTTTCCAGTGGTTGCTTCCCTGACGCTCGCAATTCGAAGCATAAGTGAAATTTTCTTGGTCGAAATTCACACTCACACAGGGCGAACGAGTTCTTTCTGAGTAGCCTCGGAATTCCGAACCAGAACAAGAACCAGAATCATCGCCGCAAACGGAACCAATCCCGCCACAATTACAATCGGATCAAAGGAGTGTCCTGCCATGGCCTGGCGAGCATCGGAAAAATGCCCGATCAGCACGAAGGCTGCGATCGTGCCCAGTCCCGCGGCCGTCCCGCTCATTCCCGCCACGGTAGCTACCGACTCGCTATAGAAAAGGTCTGAAGGGAGCACATTGGCCATGGTGGAAAACGCGGCGTAGGCGAAAGTCGCGATCGCAAACAGCAGCGCTATCAGATAAAGGTTGGTAGTGAACACGGTGGGCAGAAGCATGGTTACCCCCAGGCCTCCGAAAATAACAACCGCCTTCCGGGCCCTTCCCAACGGCCATCCGCGCTTGATCAGATAGCCTGAGATCCATCCTCCGAAGAAATTTCCCAGGTCCGCCGCCAGGAACGGGATCCAGATCGCGATCAGGCCCGTCCTCAGTTCGATTCCCTTGGCAACCAGGTAAATCGGGAACCAGTCCGTCACGAAGAACCAGACCGGATCCGTCAACGCTTTGGCGATGATGGCGCCCCAGGTTTGCGGTAACCCGAGAAGAACGCGCCATCCCAGGGGATCCCGGCTCACAGTTTGCGCCCGCGATCCCTGTTTGTCCGCCAGAATCATCTGTCGTTCTGCTTCACGAATTCTTGTGGATCATCTTGTCCTTGGGCGTCAGGGCAAACTCCATGTAGTCTTCGCCCGGAGTCAGATAGTCGTAGGCCTTGTAGCCTTTGTATGCCTTGTCGAGTCCCATGGTGTGCAGTCCTTATTTGCGGGGTTTGATGGCCAGCAGCGAGGTCAGGTTGATCGTGCCGTTGTTCGACGATGGGTAAGGCAGATAGCCGTCGAACTTGGCGCTGTTGACGAAAATCAGGTTCGGCACCCAGATGGCCAGCGTCGGGATCTGTTCCACGACCACCTTCTGCGCCTCGTCCATCGGCTTGATGCTCTCGGCGATCGTCGCGGATTCCTTGGCATCCTTGGCCCACTTCTCCAGCGCGGGATCGATGAAACCCGAGTAATTGAGGAAGGCGTCCTTGCCATAGAGGTTGTAGAACGAGTCGTAGACGACGATGATCGCGCCCCACTGCACGAACAGCATCTCGTACTCCTTGGTCTTCGACTGGCGATCGATGTAGACCTGGCGGTCGACCGGCTCGAGGACCAGATCGATGCCGGCCTGACGCGCGTCCTCCTTGATGATGCGCACGGACTTGTCGTAGTCGTTGCGCGAGCCTTCGTACATGAGCTTGATCGACAGCTTCTTGCCGTTCTTCTCGACGATGCCGTCGCCGTCGGTGTCGGCGTAGCCCGCCTCGCGCAGCAGCTTCTTCGCCGCCTCGAGGTTGTAAGCCGGGTACTCGATCTTCGACTTGACGAAGTCCTTGTAAATGGGCGAGACCGAGCCTGGCATCGCGACGCCGTTGCCTTCGAGCGCCAGTTTGACGATCTTGGGCCGGTCCACGCAATGCGCGATGGCCTTGCGCACCGCGAGATCGGCAGCGAACTCGCTTTTCTTCGGATTGAAGCCGATGTAGGCATAGCCGGGCGACTCCGTCTCGAAAATCTTGAACGCCGGATTGTTCCTGAATTGCGCTGCCATCGACGGCAGGAACTGCCGGCTCGTCGCATCGATCTCGCCGGTTCGCAGGGCGAGCACGATCGAATTCTCGTCCTTGTATACCCGGTAGACCAGCCGATCGATCGTCGGCATGCCCAGCGCGGCGGGCCAGTCGGGGTTGCGATTCAGAATGTAATGCTGGCCCTTCTTCCACTCGGTCAGCTTGAACGGTCCGAGCCCGACCACGCCCTGCGAGACGTCGCTGGCCGTCATCGGATCGGCGACCTTCTCCCATCGGTGCTTGGGCATGGGGGCGACCCAGAACATCATCACGTCGGCAAAGCCGACCTGCGGGCGCCTTCAGCTTGTACTCGACCGTCATAGTCGTCGATCTTGCGGCCGACTCGACGTTGCTGAAGCGCGTGTTCTGAAACAGCTTGTACTTCACGAGATACTCGCCCGTGAATATGACGTCGTCGGCGGTGAACGGCACGCCGTCGTGCCACTTGAGTTCGGCGCCACGTGCAGAACGAACGTGCGGGCGCCGTCCTTGACGTCGATCTGCCGGATCAAGCGGGATTGGACGTTGCCGTTGCCGTCCATGTAGCCGTAACGCGGCATCACCGCTTCCTGCAACACCGCGACGTTCACGTCGTTGCTCGACCAGAAGTTCAGGGTCTGCACGTCGCCGAGAAGCCCGATCCGAAATGCGACGGCGCGTCCGCCTGGCGCGTGGCCTGCGCCATCCCGTGCCGCTCGCCGCCACCGCCGCGATGGCGAGACTTTGCTTGATGAAGCTTCATCTTCGAGTGCTCATTGCATCGATCCTTTTCGCTTGGGGTTGGTCAGTCGCGCCTGGTATTCCAGGGGTCTCGTTGATGCCGACGCCGAGCAGGTTGAATGAAACGACGAAGAACATGATGGCGAGCGAAGGAAACACGATCAGCCACCACGCATGGAAATGGTGGCCGGCGCGAAACGCGTTCTGCAGGATGCCGCCCCACGACCACGCATTGGGGTCCCCAAGGCCGAGATAGCTCAGGCCCGCCTCGGTGAGCACCGCCGTGGCCATGATGATCGCGAGGTCGACCAGGGCGGGTCCGGCGATGTTGAGCAGGATGTGCTTGAACATGATCGTGCGTCGCGGGATTCCGAGCACGACGGCGGCTTCGATGTAGGGCAGGCTCACCACCTTGAGCGTGGAGTTGCGCACGATGCGCGCGGCGCCTTCCACGCGAACACGCCGATCACGACGGCCACGGTGGTGACGCTCGGCCCCGAGATCGCCGAGATCAGGATCATGAGCGGCAGCGTGGGAATCGTCATCATGATCTCGATCACGCTGTCGATCAAACCGCCGATGCCTTGACATAGCCCGACACGAGCCCGAGGGGCAAGCCGATGATCGCCGCGACGGCCACCGCCGTGAGCGAGACGAACAAGGACGTGCGCGCACCCCACACGATCTCGTGGGTGAGGCTCAACCCCAGTCCGTCGGTGCCGAGCCAGCGCTCGGCGCTCGGGGGCTGGAGCGGCATCGCCTCGTTGTAGCCGGTGGGATAGGGCACGACGAGCGGCCCCAGGGTCCCGACGAGCACGATCACCACGATCCCGACGAGCCCGGCGATGCCGAGACGATGTCGTGAGAATGCCTCGACGAAGCTCTTCGGCGCATCAGGCGGTCCCGGCGCAGCTTGACGCGCGGGTCGAGCCACGCCACCACGAGATCGGTTAGGAGCGTCATCAGGATCACGCTGAACGCGAGCACGATGAACGCGCCCTGCAGCAGGGGAAAGTCCTGCTTCTGCACGGCTTCGTAGATCATCGAGCCGATGCCCGGCCAGGAGAAGACGTCTTCCGGTCAGCACCGCGCCGGCGACCATCTTGCCGAGCATGAGGCCGGTGACGGTCACCGTCGGGATCATCGCGTTGCCGAGGGCGTGTCCCCACGTGACACCGCGGTCGTCTGCGATGCCCTTGGCGCGCGCCGTGCGGATGTAGTCCTGCCTTCAGCACGTCGAGCATGCTGCTGCGCGTATAGAGCACGATCTGGGCGAGATTCACCACGACGAGCGTGGCCGTCGGCAGCACCATGTGGCGCAGCACGTCGCCCAGCCATTCGGAGTCTTCCACGTCCGGCGTGAACGCGCCGCCGACCGGCGTCAGCCCGAGCTGGAGGCTGAACACGTACACCAGGATGAAGGCGAGCAAGGGAATGAAGATCGAGATCCCGAGCACGATCAGCGTGCTCACGGTCTGATCGAGCCATCTGCCCTTGTGCCTCGCGGCCTGGACGCCGAGCGGAATGCCGATCAGCAGTGTGATGAAAAGCGACGTCCCGATCAGGATGAGGGTCCAGGCGAGGCGTGGTCCGATGATCTCGCTCACCGGCTCCTTGTAGAAAAACGACTGGCCCATCTCGAAGTGCGCGAGATTGCGCAGGAAGAGGGCGTACTGCGCCGCGAGCGACTTGTCGAGACCGAGCGAGGCGTTGAGCGCCGCAATGCCGCGGCGTCATCGACTCGCTGATGAACGCGGTCGTCGGATCGCCGGGCATGAGCC
>CAVRZQ010000040.1:0-30458 GCA_963725575.1 uncultured Acidobacteriota bacterium | reverse complement strand
GCTGGGCGTGGACCCACGCCGGTTGCTCTCGGCCGAGGACCTGGTGCCGAGCATGACCGCGGTGCTGGACCGGCTCATCAACCCCTTGCCGACCCGACGCGCCGTCATCTACATCGCCGAGCAGTGGCGGGGAGTCTTGCCATCGGTGCAGCGTGGTTTCTCGCCCGAGCTTATCCAGAAACTCGAAAAGGCCGGAGCCGGAGAGTATGTCTGCGAACTGGCTTACCGGCGCGGCGGCTTCTTTACGTTTCGCAATGTGCCGGAGATGAGCGAGCCCCTGCCGGCGCTGCCCGGCGGCCAGTTCGAAACGTTCAAGCGGGTGCTGGCGGAAGAGAACATCCGCCACCTCACCGCGGTCAGCCTGCAGACCCGGGAACACAATTTCGGCGTCATCCTGTTTCCGCACGCGGAACTCAGGATGTTCGGCTCATCGAACCTGCGGCTGTTGATCGGACTGGCCCTGCAGATTGGGCTGACGCTCGAAAACTACGTGGTGATGCACGACGCCCAGCGCCGCACCAAGGAATACGAACTGCTGACCCAGATCGGGCAAGCCATCAGCTCGCGGCTCGACCAGGATGAAGTATTGCGCACGGTGCAAAAGGAGCTGGGCCAGATTTTCGATACCAGCGACTTCTATATCGCGTTCCAGGAGAATGATGAAATCCGTTTCGAGCTGGAAACGGAAAAGAACCAGGTGCTGCCCAAGCGCTCGCGCAAGGCGAGCAACGGGTTGACGGAGCTGATCATTCGCACCGGCCAGCCTCTGCTCATCCGCTCCGACCTGGAAAAAACCCGCGAGCGGCTGGGCGCTATCCCAGGTCGGGAGGCACGCCGGCGAAGTGCTTCTGTGCCGCGCCCATCATGCTGGGAGGAAAGCCGGCGGGCGTGATGGTGGCCATGAACACCGAGCGGGAATACGTCTTCCAGCAGCGCGACCTGGAGGTGATGCAGACGGCCGCGGGGCAATTGTCGGTCGCGGTGGAGAATGCGCGGCTGTTCACCGAGGAGCAGCGGCGCTCGCGGCAATCTGAGCTTCCTCAACAACATTTCGAAGACCGCCATCTCCAGCGAAGATGCCGAGCAGATGCTGGCCGACATCGTGGCGCGAGATCCAGAAGAACTTCCGCTTCGACCACATCGGCATCGGCATTCTGGACTACGTCACCAAGGACATCGAGATCAAAGCCGAGGCGGGCTCGACCGCGCAGGCGCTGGGGCAAGCGCATTCCGCTGGGAGCGGGCATTGTGGGCCGGGTAGCGCGCACCGGCGAAAGCGCGCTGGTGCAGAATGCCGGGCGACGGACACCTGCACGGGAGTGCTGCCGGATTCGCGCGCGGTCCTGTGCATTCCGATCACCTACGGCGAGACGCTGCTGGGCGTGTTGAACGTGGAGAGCCGGGAGGAAAACGCTTTCTCGCCGCAGGACGTTCTGATCCTGAACACGCTGGCCGACTTGCTGGCGACCGCGCTGCACAACTCGTTCGTCTTCCAGAAACTGCAGCAGCAATCGATTACCGACGGGCTGACGGGCATCAAGACGCGACGCTTCTTCTAGGAAGCCTTGCTTCGGAATGGAAGCGCGCCTCGCGCTCTGGGCGGCCCTTCTCCGTGGTGTTGATCGATCTCGACAAATTCAAGGAAGTGAACGACACCCTCGGCCACCTGGAAGGCGACCTGGTGCTGGCGCGCGTTGGCAGGCTGCTGGAACAGAAGTGCCGGCAATCGAACGTCGTCGCCCGCTACGGCGGCGACGAGTTCATCATCCTGATGCCGGAAACAGGCGTGGAACAGGCCCAGGCCCTGGCGGAACGGCTGCGGCTGTGGCTGGCGCAGGACGCATGCTGGCCGAGCACCAGATTACCGGCAGCTTTGGCGTGGCCAGTTTTCCGGTCCACGGCTTTTCCGCCGAGGACATTATTCGGGTCGCCGATGCCGGCATGTACTCGGCCAAGCACGCAGGTGGAAACCGGGTCTCGATGGCGGAAGAGTTCGGCGACGGCGAGAATGTCGCCGCGCAGCGCCAACAGCTGTCGACGTACATCGAGGGCTTCCTGCAGCGGGAGCAGCACCAGGCCCGAAGATCTGGAAGAACTGGTTTCCACGCTGCGGAAGTTGTGTGGGGACGGGAAGACTGCAACTTCACGTGCTGAGGGAATCAATCGAGGCGCTGGCGCGAGCCGCCGAGGCGCGCGAGTTACATGCCGCCGGGCATGGAGACATGGTGGGGCGCTACGCGGAGCTTATTGGCCGGGCCCTGGCTTTGCCGCCGGAGGAAATTGTCGAGTTGGTCTACGCGGCGCGGGTGCACGACGTCGGCAAGATTTTCGTGCCCGAGCAGGATCGTCACCAAGCCCAGTCCTCTCACCGAAGAAGAATTCGTCGCAGATGAAGATGCATGCGCGGGCTGGAGCAGAGATCGTGGGAACGATTCCCGGCAGCCTGATGCAGCAGAAGGCGGTCGAGCACCACCACGAGGCCTTCGACGGCAGCGGCTATCCGAATGGTCTGCGCGGGGAAGAGATTCCGTTATGGGAAGGATTCTCGCACTGGCCGACGCGTTCGTGAACATGACCACCGAACGCGCGTTTGCGGCGGCCAAGACCACCGAACAGGCGCTAGCGGAAATCGAGGCGCTCAGCGGCACCCGCTACGACGGGATGCTGGTCCGGGTACTCTTGCGGCAGCTAAAGACGGGCAAGACTCCGAGTCTGGGAGACTAGGAAAGCAGGTCTCAGGGGTCAGGTCTCAGGACAACCGAATCTATGCTCTCGTCATCGCGTCTGCCTGCCCGCACACCCAGGGAAGCATTCGAAACTTCGAGGTGAGGAGCAAGCCAACAGGTCCATGCGTACCAGAATGGACCTCTGACATCTGAGACCTGACACCTGCTCTCGCAAATCTTCGCTCAAAACCCTGAAACTACCAGACATGGCGGTCTCTCTCTCCCTGGAAGGTAAAGTTGCGCTGATCACGGGCGGGTCGCGCGGGATCGGCGCGGCCACCGTGCGCGCGTTTGTGGCGGCGGGCGCGAACGTTCTGTTCAATTATCAGAGCGCGAAAGGCCCGGCGGACGCGCTGGTCACAGAGTGCGGCGCGGAGCACTGTGCGGCCGTCGCCTGCGATTTGACGGGGCTGGAAACGGCCAAGGATCTGGTTGGAGAAGCGATCAAACGCTTCGGCCGGCTCGATATCCTGGTCGCCAATCATGGCATTTGGCCGCCCAAGGACGCTTCCGTCGACACCGATGAGCGATGCCCATGGCGCGGAACCGTCGCGGTGAACCTGGACAGTGTTTTTTCCCTGATCCGGCACTCCGTGGCCCAGATGAAAAAGCAGCAAGCCTTGCAATCGGGCAAAGGCGGCCATATCGTTCTGGTGAGTTCGACCGCGGGACAGAGGGGCGAAGCTTTCCATGTGGATTACGCGGCCACCAAGGGCGCGCTCATCAGCATGGTGAAAGGGCTGTCGACGGAGTTGGCACCGGACGGCATTTATGTAAACTGTGTGGCACCCGGGTGGGTCGCGACCGACATGTCGGTGCCGGCCCTGAATGATCCGAAGACGCGAGACAGTATTTTCTCGACGATCCCGATGGGGCGGGTGGGAACGCCGGAGGAAATCGCGGCGCCCATCCTGTTTTTATGTACGGAGCAAGCCGGGTTCATCACGGGCGAAGTCTTCAATGTGAACGGCGGGGCTGTGCTGGCAGGCTGAGGAGCAATCGTCACGGGACTGGATTGTGCGATTGTTCGGTACAGCCGAGGTCGCCCTTTTAGGCGTCTAATCACCTGAAACTCATGCGTTTATTCCTGGTGATCCTCATTCTGAGCGCTGGCTCGGCGGCACAGGGCGCGGCGCCGTCTACCGCCGTATCCCCATCTTCGCAATCTGCTCCGATCGCGCAGGAGAATGCCGCCAAGGCGAGGGCGTTGCTCGACCAGGCGATCCAGGCGCTCGGCGGCCAAGCCTACCTCGACATCCAGGACATGACCCAGCAAGGGCGCACCTACAGTTTCCATCGCGGCGAAGCCACCAGTGCGGGCGTGCTGTTCTGGCGCTTCGTGAAATTCCCCGACAAGGAGCGCGTGGAAGTCACCAAGCAACGCGACATCGCCTACGTTTACAACGGGGACAAGGGCTACGAGATTACTTTCAAGGGCACTGCCGGGATCGAGAGCAAGTTGCTGGACGACTTCCTGCGACGGCGCGAGCATTCCCTCGAGTGGGTGCTGCGCCGCTGGATCCACGAACCCGGAGTCGCCTTGTTTTACGACGGGCCCGCGGTCGCGGCCGATAAGCCTGCCGATCAGGTGAGCGTGCTCAATACCAAAAACGACAGCGTGACGCTCTATCTGGACAGCAGCACGCACCTGCCGATCAAAAAGATGTTCACCTGGCGCGATCCCACCGACAACCTGCGCAACACGGAAGAGGAGATCTACGACGCCTACCGCCCCACCCAGAGCATCATGACCCCATACAGCATCACCCGGTTCTACAACGGAGAGATGTCGAACCAGCGTTTCCTTAATACCGTGACCTACAACAACGGGTTGAATGAATCGCTGTTCGAGGCCAGGACCACCTACGATCCGAGCACCTTGCCGGAAAAGAAGAAATAGCAGGAATCAAATCCCCATCCGAAGGGTGTTGAACTGTAGGCACCCCTTCGCTCGGGCTCCCCTTCGCTATCTATTCCGAAATGAAGCAGATAGGCTTCCTGTGTTGCCTATCGCAGCGCGTTTGAGACACGCAGTGTGGCTTATTTACCACATACAAATATTTGTCGCCGCCTGTAAGCTGGTGCGTATCAAACACATCTAGCTCCCCTCTTGAAGCAGGAACAGACAATCCGCGGGGCCGTGGAATGCAAGGGCGTAGGCCTGCACAGCGGAGCTCCGGTCCATCTCAAAATCCTGCCCGCGCCCTCGGGTTCCGGGATCATTTTCCGGCGCACCGATCTGGATGACTTCGAAGTCGAGGCCACCGGCCGGAACGTGGCGCGCGTCAGCTATGCCACCAGTTTGATGAAGAAAGGCGTGCTCATCTCGACCACGGAGCACCTGCTCTCCGCCTTCATCGGGACCGGGATCGACAACGCCATCGTGGAGCTCGACAACCTCGAGTTACCTATCCTGGACGGCAGTGCCCGTCCCTTTGTCGAGATGATCCAGAAGGCTGGCATCCGCAAGCAGCGGCGGCCGCGCTCTTACATGCGGATACGGCGCGAGCTGGAACTGCGCGAGGGGAACAAGTTCATCGCGGTATATCCCGCGGACAGTTATTCTGTTTCCTACACCATCGACTTTCCGCATCATTTGATTGGGCGAGAGACGTTCCGCGTGGACCTCTCAGATGGGAATTACCTGCGAGAAATCGCGCCGGCGCGGACCTTCGGCTTCCTGCACGAGGCGGATGCGATGCGGCAGCAAGGGCTGATCCGCGGGGCCTCGGCGGAGAACGCGATCGTGCTGACCCCGGAAGGCTTGATGAATCCTCCCTTGCGGTACGCGGACGAGTTCGTGCGGCATAAGGTGCTGGATCTGATCGGCGACCTGGCCCTGGCGGGAAAGCAAATCCTGGGCAACATCGTGGCCGACCGAGCCGGGCATGCGATGCATACCGCGCTGGTCTCGCGCCTGCTTCGCGACAAAACGCTCTGGGAAGAAACTTCCTTACAGGAGTCCACCAACCCGAGTTCCGCAGCCGCGCACGCCCTGGCGGGCCACACAGTCTGACGGAGAGGGATTTTAAAAACGATCGCGTAGGCCTGAAACGTGTAGGCCCAGACGCCCCCGTCTGGGCGGCCGGGCGCCGGCCCGGCTAGGGTTCGATAGCCGTGTCACCTCCATACGGGCCACCAATGAGCCGCGTTAAGACCGTCTCAATCGATTCCAGCATTGTTGCCTTTGGCCTGCGTCAGGAGCGGAGCTGGCGCTCCGCCAGGCAGACGAGGGCGTCTGCCCCTACGTGGGTCGTGCATGCGAAATTATTTTCAGTCAGCGGGTTCGCAGGGGAAATCCTGATCTTCACTTTCTGTCGTGCGTTCCTGCACCAACCGATCCAGCTCGGCGCGGGTCTGGTCAATCATGCTGGCGGCGAAGCGCTTCGCCAGGGTTTGCCGCTCCGGCGACAGGTCTTTCACCCGCATCGCCAGCAGCGGGACATCCTCTTCCAGCCAGCGCAGCGTGCGTTGCACGCGGGCAATCTTCACATCATATGCAAACGTGGCCAAGGGCTACTCCTGACTTCCTGCGAGCTTGCTTTCCAAGGTCCAAGCCAGACTCCAGGCGGAGTCTTTCCGCGGCCTGCTCAAAGGTCTGCCGGGACCTTTCGGATGAAACAAGTCGCTAGTTTGATACGGGGTTTCTGGAGCTACGTGCAGGAACAGGGGATCAGCGAATCGAGCTGGAAATCGATTCGAGCCGGCGCATGATCCATTTTTCCAGGTGCTCGCGGGAACTGTCGGGCACTTCCTGGAAGCGGATGCCGGCCCGGCCGAGACCGTCGGCCCAGGCGACTTCGCCTTTGGGTTCCATCACAACGTTAGTGCCGGGCAGCGTGAAATGCACCTTCGCAATCGCATTCTTGGCGAGAGCACCGTCGAAGTGAATCGCCATGCCGCCTTCGCTGAGGTTGGTGGCGGTGGCTTTCATTTCCTCACCCTGCTGGAATTGAAGCTTGACGGGCATATCCAGTGGGCATCGGAAATAGCGGCGCTTCTCGCGCACCATGAAACTCATGGCGGTATTGAAGCAGCGCAGGGTGCCGGCGCTGGTGATGGGCTTCTGGAGCACGAAATTCGCGCCCATTTCGAAAGCCTGCTTGCGTGGTGGTCTTCCCGTTCAGGATGGCAAAGGATACGGACGTCTTGTTGCTGGCATTCTGGCGCAGAGTCCGCAGGACGTCGACGCCGCCCTGCAGATCGTCGCAGTCGACAATGACTGCATCGAACTTGGAGGAGGAAAGGATCTCAGCGCCGGAACGGGCCGCCGCCGAGACTTCCACCTCGATCGACAGCTTTTCGAGGGTCGGGCGCAGGACGCGGACAACCTCCGTGTCGCGACACACCAGCAGGGACTCCAACGTCATAGCACACTATTTTAGGGTCGCGCCGGTACCGGTAAAAGGCACGAAGGTAATAGTCCCGGCGGGCCAGACTCACTCGTGGCTATGTCCTTTGGGGGAGACGTCTCGGGAACGACGCGTCGTCCGCATCCGATTTTGCTGGCCAGGGCCGCCCCGGAAACCCGAAACTGTTGCCCGATGCGCAAACGTGTTTATCTTTCGCTGGGCTCCAACGTTGGAGATCGTGAGGCCAACCTGAAAGCCGCCATCGAACACCTGGGAAAGTTCGGAGAGGTGGTGGCCACCTCTTCCTTCTACGAAACCGAGCCGGTCGAGTTCACGGATCAACCCTGGTTTCTGAATTGCGCGGTCGCGCTCGACACCGAGAAGATGCCCAGGCAGCTCTTGCAGGCACTGCTGGCGGTGGAGGAGCAGATGGGCCGGCGCCGGACACAAAATAAGGGTCCGCGCAACATCGACATCGACATTCTGCTGTTCGGAAACTCGATTGTGGACGCCAAAGGCCTGACGATTCCACACCCCGCCCTGCAGGAGCGCCGGTTTGTACTGGAACCACTGGCGGAGATCGCTCCCGAGGCGCGGCATCCGGTGCTCGGCAAGACCGTTCGCGATTTGCGCGACGCCCTGCCGCGTGGGCCGGCGGTCAGAAAATCAATCCTTCGTGGTTGAGGACGCTCTCGGTACGCACGCCTCAGCGGCCTCTGCGGCCGTTCTCCGTGTGCTCTGCGGTTTAAGGCCTTTGCCCCTTGCCTCCCGAAATGTTACGAACCTTCTCTGCTCCGCTAAGGCAGGATAATTCGGCTCCCAGGTTCCTCGGGGGCGGCGAGCGCCGATTCCTGCTCGGGGAACTGCGCGAACAGGAAATCGCGGTAGGCTCGCGCTTTTGGTCGCCCGGAGGTGCGTCCGTGCGCCATGCGCACGAGGAATACGAGCGCTTTCAGGACCTCCGAGTCGCGCAGTCGAGAATATCCGGTGTGCTTCTGCTCCGCCTCGCGAAACTCCTTCACCATGGTCTGGAGTTCGGCGGCCACCGCTTGCTGCGCCAGGCTTTGCGCGGGTTCTTCGTAGTGGAGGCCGGAATTGACCAGCCGCTCGTACCTGCGGGCCAGGGTCGTGAGTCCGGCGATCAGATCGCGATCGTAGAGGGCGCGATCAGCGCGGGCGCTTTTGGCCAGGGCATAGCTCAGGCCCATGATCAGGTGTTCGTGCTCGTAGAGAAACTGGTCGCCGATTCCACTTGCAGGAAAAGCGCGGCCGGGTCCAGATCATTCGTGGAGCGCGGCTTTTCATGCTCTCGCGCCTGCTGCAGATAGGCGCAATCGCTCGGGACAGTCGAGCGTGACCTCGCGCTGCTCGCCGCAACACTGCGGACAGATGCGTCCGTGCACCGCCGGACAGAAGCGCTTTTCCTTGCGGTTTTCGCAGATCGCGCAGCTCACGAAGAATCTCCCCTGCTCCATTATGGCATCCCGAACAGCGACGGAGAGGGCAGGAAGAGTTTGCGCCGCGCATGCCTGCCAACGCTGCTCGGCAGAGGCCTTTCCGAGTCGTCATGCCGTGCAAATCCGCGTTTTTTGTGCCTTTTTGGACGCACCTATGCTGAAAAACCGCATAAAATGCGGCTGAAACGCTATTTTTCCACAGGACGCAGTGGTATAAGATGGCGCACATCGCAGGAAAACCAAGCAGTTCCATTGAGGAGGATTCATGGCTTCAGGTATGACCAAGACCCAACTCGTGCGGCATCTGGCCGAGAAGCTCGAGACCAACAACAAGACCGCAGCCGCATTTCTTGGAGAACCTCGCTGACACCGCAATTAAAGAGACCAAGAAGAACGGCGTATTCGTGGTTCCCGGCCTGGGCCGCCTGGTGAAGGCGCATCGCAAGGCCCGCATGGGACGCAATCCCGCAGACCGGCGAACCGATTCAGATCAAGGCCAAGACCGTCGTGAAGTTCCGCGTCGCCAAGGCCGCGAAGGACGCGATCGCCCCCAAGAAGTAGTTTTGGTTTTCCGCAGGATTTCGAAAGAGGAGGCCGGCTGCGAAGCCGGCCTTTTTATTTGCTCATAGTTGGGACGTCGCTCCGCTGGCAGCGGGACGCGTCCCACGTTCACTTTCCGTATTCGTTCTTCACCACCTCTCCGCCCTTCATCACGAACTTCACCTGCTCGCAGCGTGGTGACGTCCTGCAACGGATCGCCATCGACCGCGATGATGTCGGCCCACTTGCCGGGCTCGAGCGTGCCGACCTTGTCGGACCAGCCCAGCAGGTCGGCGGCGTTGATGGTCGCGGTCTGAATGGCCTGCAGCGGCGTCATGCCCAGCCTCACGTACACCGCGAACTCATGCGCATTCAGGCCGTGCGGATAAACGGCAGCATCGGTGCCGAACGCGACTTTCACTCCGGCCGCGAACGCTTTCTTCAGATTGTTCTGGCCGACGGCTGAAACCATCTGCATCTTGCGCACGACGAAGTCGGGAGCATTGCGCTTGCTCAGGTTCTCGCGGTTCCAGTCCATCAGGTAGAGCGTCGGCACCAGGTAGGTGCCGTTCTTCTTGAGCGTGGCGATCGCGTCGTCGTCCATCAGGTGCCGTGCTCGATCGGAGTCGACGCCCGCCTCCGAAGCCCAGCTGACGCCTTCCGCGCCGTGCGCGTGCGCCGCCACCTTGCGTCCCAGGCGGTGCGCGTCGGCGACGATCGCCTTCATCTCTTCGAGCGTGTACTGCGAGGCGTTGGGATCGTCGCCTTTCGACAGCACGCCGCCGGTGGCGCAGATCTTGATCAGGTCGGCGCCGTACTTGATGATCTCGCGCACCTTGTGCTGCACGGCCTCCACGCCATCGGCCACGCCGGTTCGCTCGCGTGATACTCGGGCGCAAGCAAGTTGTTGTCGCAATGCCCGCCGGTGATGCCCAGGGCCGGTCCGCTCACCAGCATGCGCGGGCCGGGCACGTCGCCATCGTTGATGGCATCGCGCAGGGCGACGTCGCTGTAGCCGCCGGCGCCGACGTTGCGCACGGTAGTGAACCCGGCCTCCAGCGTGACGCGCGCATTGTGCGCGCCGATCAGCGCCTCGCGCGGCGTCGAAATCCCCAGACCCTCGTAGCCGAAGTTCTTGGGATCGAACGTCAGGTGCGTGTGCGCGTCGATCAGGCCGGGGAGCACGGTGGCATTGGGCAGATCGATGGTCTCGGTGCGCCGGCGTCAGGCTTCGCGTCCGCCGCCGGGCCGACGCTGACGATCTTGTCGCCTTCGATGACGATGGCCTGATTCGTTAGCGTCTTGCCGGTCTTGACGTCAAGCACGCGGCCGGCGCGAATGATGACGCGGTGGGGGGCGGGAGCGGCCGGTGACTGTGCCGACATCGGGACAGCTATCAGCATCAGCGTGGGACAGAGACGAAACAGCACTTGCCTGGCTTCGTGAATCATTCGTTTCCTCGGGAAAAATTAGCAGGAGCAGAATAGCGAAATCGGGCCGCCCGCGCGAGCTTTAGGCCGCTTGCGGAGAGCGCCGTCGAGTCCCCAGGTTTGGCCGGCATCGGAGGTGAAGAAAATCAGGAACAGAAAGAAGAGCGGGATCGTGTCCAACTCGGCACCGAAGTATCGCCAGACCGCAACGCCGTGCCCGGGCGCCCACCAGCTGGCGAGTGCGAGGTTGACCATAAACAGCGCGCCCAGTACCGAACTTGCCCTCACCCACAGTCCCAGCAGTAAGGAAAAGGCGATGAACAATTCGAGGACTCCGACCACATAGCCGAAAGAGACCGCATGGGGCAATACCACGTGCGCCAGAAACGGGCGGTAGAAAGAAACCGCATCTCCCTGGATGTAGCCCTGCAGGTATTGTTGGAATCCGCCATGGGCAAATGCCGGTCCAGCCACTTTGTATTCGCCGAAAAGGAAGAAGAGAAAGCCCGTCGCGACGCGCACCACGGCAATCGTTTTCGGGAGAGCAGAGGATTGGTCAGGCATTCACAGTTGTAAGTGGAGCAACGGCCAGCCAGCCCTGAGCGCAGTCGAAGGCCCCCGCCCGTCGTGGCCGGCAGTCTCATCTGACAACCATCCCGTTTGGCTGATCCCGCAGCGGGCGGTAAAGCCCTAGCCGCCCGGTCCGTCATTGCTGACGTATTGCTCGAGCGAGTCCAACTCCTGCGTAAGCCCGTCGATACGCCATTCGAGCAGATTGCGGATGGAAAGAATGCCGAGCAACTTCCCGTCGTTGTCGACCACCGGCAGGTGGCGGAAGTGGCGTTCGACCATGGTGGCCAGGGCTTCGCCGGGTCCGGTCTCCTGGGTGGCCATCTCGACCGGCGTGGTCATCAGATCGCGCACCGGGGTGCTTTCGGGATCGACGTTTCGTGAGCGAGAGTTTGCGCAGCACGTCGCGCTCGGTAAAGATGCCCGCCACTCGGCCTTCCTGGTCCACCACGCCGACCGCGCCCACATGGAGATCGAGCATCTTGTGGATGGCGGCCGCGACCGTGGCTTCTACCGGAACCGCAGCAACCTCCGGATCGCACAGTTCTAACAGGTTCATAGAGACCTCCGAGGTACCGCGACTGGCGTGGAAAGATTGGGGAATTATGAACCCCGCATAGCTGGTGTCAAGAGAATAGTCTCGGTCGTCAGCCTCAGTCGCCAGTCTTCAGCAAAGGCAGACCCAGGCTGGCTGATGGGCATGTCGTGGCTCCTCCGCAAGGGAGATCTGAACTGCTGACGATTGACGGCTGACGACTAACGACCGCTAGTGAGTCTCGCCCTTGAACACCTTGCCGTCCTTCATCACGAACTGCAACGTTGCCCAGCTGCTTGATGTCTCTGCAGCGGGTCGCCCGCGCACCGCCATGATATCGGCAAAGGCCCCGGGCGCGATCACGCCGATCTGCCCGTCCATGTCGAGCATCTCGGCGGCGCGAGAGGTCGCGCTCTGGATGGCGTCCATCGGGCGTCATGCCGAGGTCGACCATGCGGGGAAACTCCTGCGCGATGGGCTCGGTCCAGGGGATCCCGCCGATGTCGGTGCCGAACACGATCTTCACTCCTGCCTTCAGCGCCTTCCTGAAAGATCTCTTCGTGGACGGAAGCGCGCAGCCGATCGCGCTGTCCGGCGGGCGTGTCGGCGGGAGCCCAGTCGGTGTAATAAACGCTGATGGTCGGGCAGTACCAGGTTCCCTGCTTGACCATCTGCGCGATTTGCGCGTCGCTGATCTGCAGCCCGTGCTCGATGGAATCGCAGCCGCCATCCAGCGCGCGCTGCAGGCCGATGCCGCTGTAGGCGTGGCAGGCGACTTTCCTGCCCCAGCCGTGGGTCTCGTCGACGATGGCCTTCAGTTCCTCGAGCGTGAGCGTGGGCTGCGATACCAGTTCGCCGTTCTTGCCCACCCAGGAACGATGCGTCATGTAGACCTTGATCCAGTCGGCTCCGTGGTCGAGTTGCTCGCGGGCGGCCTTGCGCGCCTCGACCGGACCGTCGATGATCTGCACGCCCTTGGGCATCGTCGAGCTCCGGCGCATAGCCTTCGAGCGGATAGCCGCCGGTGGTCGAGATCGCGCGCGTGACGACGAACAGGCGCGGGCCCGGAATGTAGCCGCCTTCGATGGCTTGCTTGATGCCGACATCGCCGTAGCCGGCGCCTTCGGTCTCGACGTCGCGCAACGTGGTGAAGCCCTGCTCCAGAGCGCGTCGCACCGACACGGTCGCGCGTGCCGCGCGCATGGACAGCGGATACTTCAGGATGTTGACGTCGTATCCGCCTTCGGCCGGGTCTTCCCCTTGCAGAAAGATGTGGGTGTGCGAGTCGATCAGGCCGGGCAGCACGGTGGCGTTCGAAAGATCAATGACGGTGGCGCCCGCGGGAATCTTCGCGCTGGCGGCGTCGGCCACGCTGTCGATGCGATTTCCGCGAATCACGATGACCTGGTCGTGCCGCGGCGCATCAGACTTGCCGTCGATCAGCGTGCCGGCGCGAATCACCGTGAAGGTCTTGAGCTGGGGTGCGGCTTCCTTGTTTTGGGCTGCCAACCACAGGCTTGCCGCAAGCGTGACGAGCAAAGTCCGCGCAAAGTTCTCATGCGACGAATCTCCTGGGAGTCGGATTGTACGACGGGCGGGCCCGCGTTGTGAAAGGTTTGTGCTGGGAAAGCATCCCAATCACTCCCAGGGCACGAAGAAAATTTCTGCTGGGCATGATTCTGGCGATACAGCGCTCTCCTTAGTGCCCCTTAGTGTCCTGGGTGGTTGATCTGGTTTCCGCTGCTAGTCGCCTATGTAAGCGTCGGCTTCGATTTCCACCAGCATGTCGGGGTCGACCAGCCCGGTCACTGCGACCATGGTGGCCGCCGGACGAATGTCGCGGAAGAATTCGCCGTGGGCTCGGCCGATCTTTTCCCAGTCGGCGATGTTGGTCACGAACATCCGCGTGCGCACCACATCTTTCATGCTGGCTCCGGCCTTTTCCAGGGCGGACTCGATGTTTTTCAGAGTTTGCACCGCCTGCGCGTAGGCGTCGCCGATGCCCACGATTTTGCCATCGGCGTCCGGTGGCCGTGGTTCCGGAAACGTGCACGTGTGGCCCAATCCTTACTGCCCTGCAGTAACCGACCATCGGTTCCCAAGGTGTGCCACTGGAAATGTTCTGTCGTTCCAGCAATGAAAAATTCCTCCTTGCCGATGATTGTAGTGGAAAGACGCGCTCTGCGCGAACCTCGTTAGCAGCCCAGCGCAGGCGTGTGCCAAGAAAAGCCTGTAAACCTTGTTCGGCCGCTGCGTTCTAAATAAGAGCAACGGATTTGTGAGCGACTTACAAAAGTCACTTGCGTTTGCATAGCGCTGGGATAAGTAGTCAGCAAGTGCCATGAAATCCGCGCCGAGTGGGGATTCGTGGGGGTCCGATGAACGTGATTCCGGAATCGCATCCGTTGCAGAAGTTTTTCGTGGAGATGGTGGGCCGGCACTACGCGGAAGAAATTGGCATTCGCGATCCGCAGATCGTCGCCTACGTGGCGCACCTGCTGACCGAGTTCTGCGACGCCGAACAGCTGTTCAAGATTCGCAACGCCGCCGACCGCCCGCTGGACGATGTCGGCGAGATGCTGGTGGAGTCGGATCCGGTGTACGGTCCCGCGCCCTCTTTTGACCGCGAACGCCAGGTGCGCAAGCACATCGGCGACTACACCCTGTTCTTTACCGGCATGTTTCCCGAGAGCATCAACCACTTCCGCCTGCGCCGCCAGCGGCTGGAAAGTCTGGTCGATTGGATGAAGGCCGGCAAGGAGAGCTACTACATCGTTTCCAAGTTCGAGCATTTCGAATACGCCAAGGTCGCGCCGCTGTTCGCCAGCCTTTCCGCAACTTCGAGCAGTGCGTGTACGGACTGAACCGGGTGAAGAACGAGCTGCAGGAGATGCAGCACCCGATCGTTCGGCGGGCGCAGATTCTGATGTAGCCGGGGAACGGCGACGCTCAGGGCACAATGCGCTCGATGGGTGGCCGCAACGCCTTACGGCGGCGGTAGAAACTCAATGCCGCGTCTCCCTGCACCAGCTTACGATATCTCGAGCGAACCAACTCGTCGCCGGCTCGAATTTCTTCTGATGTTCCGCAATCACCTGGCCGTATCTCGCGGCGAAGACATGCCAAGAATTCCCAGAGTCTGTCGATATTGCTTCTCCTTGTCGTACGGCGGATCGAGGAAGACGAAATCCGGCAACAGGCTTGGGCTTTCATCGGCGCGCGGCGTTGCGCACGTCTCTGCATCAGCTCGAATCCAGTCGTGATCTCAGAGAATCCAGATTGTCCCGGATCAACGCCGCGGCCGAGGCAGACGATTCCACGAAGTAGACCTTGCCGGCCCCGCGGCTGAAGGCTTCAATACCGACGGCGCCGGTGCCGGCATACAGGTCGACCCAGATGGAGCCCTCCAGAGCGCCGGGATTTCCGGCGGTCAGAACGTTGAAGAGAGTCTCGCGCAGGCGGTCGGAGGTGGGGCGAATCTCCAGTCCGGGCAACGAGCGCAGGGGACGACTCCGGTATTTTCCGGCGATCACTCTCAGAGGCTCTGTCCTTCCGTACGACAAAATCGCAGCGATTCGGTTCCCAATCGAATCTAACTATATAGAATGAAGAGTAGGCATCGCCTTCAGTCGCGCCGATCAGCAATAGCTGAAGACTGGAGACTGGCGACCGGAGATGATGAGAAACTGGTCTATTCCGGCGGGGCTCTTCGGAGTCGAAATCCGCATCCACTTCACCTTCCTGTTTCTGCTCGTTTTCGTATGGATGGCGGAATCGGCCATGAAGGGCGCCAGCACTCCGGGCCGCGTGCTGGCGCTGGTCGGGATCATCTTTGGCTCCGTGGTGGTCCATGAAATGGGACATGCCCTGATCGGCCATGCGTGACGGGCTGCACGCCAAAGCGATCGTGCTGCTGCCCATTGGCGGGGTGACCTTGCTGGATGAAATTCGCAACCGGTGCCGGTTCCCACCGGCGCAGTCGTGGAAACGCGACATCCGCATTGCCGTCGCCGGGCCGCTGGTGAACCTCCTCATCGCTCTGGTGGCGGGCATGCATTCTGCTGGCCGTTCCCCGAAGCGCATCTCTGGACAAACCCTTTGTTCATTCCAACAACCTGCCCCGTAGCCTGGTGTGGGCGAACTGTGCCTGGCGCCTTCAATCTGCTTCCCGCTTATCCGATGGATGGAGGCCGTGTGCTGCGCGCGATTTTCGCCCGCGCATGGATCCGGTGCGGGCCACCCGGCGCGCGGTTCCATCGGGCAGACGCTGGCTCGCTCATGATCCTGATCGGTATGCTGCTGTACTGGATGGCAGTCGGATAGCTACCTGGTGTGACCGGCTTCTTCCTCCTGATCGGGGCGCAACTCGAAGAGCGACTGCGGTGTTCCAGTCGGTGCTGGAGACGGTGCGTCTGGAAGACATCATGCTCACGGATTTCGCCACGCTCTCTCCCGCCGACACTCTGGAAGACGCGCTCGACAAGGCCGTGCACTCCCTGCAGGATGACTTTCCGGTGATTCGCGGCAGCGACATGGTGGGCGTGATTTCGAAGCCAAGATCCTGGAAGCGCTGCGGGCGAAGGGAACGGCTACGTGCAGTCGGTGATGAAACGGATCTTCGAAGTGCGCCACGAAGGAATCGCTGGCGGCGGCCTTCCGCAAACTGACTTCGCGGAACCTCAGCATCATCCCCGTGGTCGAAGATCAGCGGCTGGTCGGCATCATCACGCTGCAGAATCTGATGCACTCCATGGCGCTGCTGGCCGAAAGCCGTAAGCTGCGCAAAGAAGCCTTAAATTCCTGGATAACCGCCGAGAAATCTTTACCGCCGAGATCCAGAGCACGTCTGCCGAGCGAGCTTAACTCCGAGCTTCTGGCCCTCAGGCGGGGCGGTAGAGGAAGAGTCGTATCGCTTTCGCTTGCTCGATGGCGGGAATTTTTCAGAGCCTTCAACACCTCCTCGGGAACCCGCCCTCCACGTGCACCACGGCGACCCCTTGCCCTCACGCGGTTCTTGCCGCCCTCCGTTGCCCGACGGCCCCAGCGAAAAGTCCGCGATGTTGATCTTGTGCTCACCCAGGATCGTGCCCGCTTTCGCCCATCACGCCCGGCACGTCGGCATTGCGCAGATAGATGAGATTGCGTTCGAGCGGCGCTTCCACTTCGATGCACGTCGACAGCAGGCGCGGCGCATGGCCGTGCAGCACGGCGCCTTTGACCAATGTTCCTCCAGGCGTCTGAAGCATACTGGTGATCACGTTGCCGGCGCCGCCAGACGAACTTTCGGCTTGCGGTCCTCGTACACTCGCAAGCCACGAGAGATGCGATCGAGGCCGCATTCACCAGGTTGGCCTTCTCTTCGAGCACCTGGTTCAGGATGCCCTTGATCGGCGGCGTTGCGAATCAATTCGGTTTTCCATTCCGCAATGTGACCGCTGTAACGCAGCGAGATCTCTTCCAGCGTGCCTTCGCTCACCTGGGCGAGAAAGCTCCCAGCCGTTCGGCGAGCACGATGTAAGGCTCCAGCTCGGCGTACTCCTCGTGCGATACCGACGGGACATTGACCGCGTTCTGAATCACGCCGCTTTCAGATATTCCTTCACCTGCAGCGCGATCTGGTAGCCGACCGCTTCCTGGGCTTCGTGGGTGGCGCCGCCGATGTGGGGCGTGAGCATGACGTTGTCGAGGGCGCTCAGCGGCGAGTTCTTCAGCGGCTCTTCCTGGAATACGTCGAGGGCCGCACCGGCGACATGACCTTGCTTCAGCGCCTCCGCCAGAGCAGCTTCGTCCACCAGTTCGCCACGCGCGCAATTCACCATGCGGATGCCCTTCTTCATCTTCCGGATGGAGTCGGCATTGATCATGCCCGTGGTCTGCGGCGTCAGTCCCACGTGCACCGTCAGGTAGTCGGCCAGTGCGAAAACCTCCTCCAGTTTGCACATGCGGATGCCCTGCGCCTTGGCCACGCTGGCCGACACGAACGGATCGTGGCCAACAATTTCCATGCCGAATGCACTGGCGCGGCGGGCGACTTCCATGCCGATCTTGCCGAGTCCTACGACGCCCAGCGTCTTGCCGCGCAGCTCTGTGCCTTGCAGGGATTTCTTCTCCCACTTGCCCGCATGCATGAGAGCATCGGCGCGCGGGACGAAACGCGCCATGCTCAGCATCGAGCCCGAGCGTAAGTTCCGCGACCGCCACTGCGTTCGCGCCGGAGTGTTCATCACGGCGATGCCCTTGCGGGTAGCGGCTTCGAGATCCACGTTGTCCACGCCCACGCCGGCGCGACCGACCACGCGCAGCTTGGGCGCGTGCTCGAGCAGGGCCGCGTTCACTTGCACCGCGGAGCGCACGATAAGGGCGTCCGCGGTTTCAAGATGAGATGTCAGCTTGCCCTCAAGCTGATCGTGAGTGACGACGGTCCAGCGCGGCTCGTGGAGCAGGGCGATGGCGGAGGCGAAATTTTCTCGGCGACGACGATCTTCATTTCGTGTTGCGGTTTCCCGGAGAACAGGTTCTGACAGCGCTTAGCGGCTCGCCCCGCGGTCTGGCTCTGCCGCGCAAACACTTCCTGGGCGGCCCGCACGGCCGAGCCGAAGGCAGCGGGCTTGCCGGTTACATGGGCCAGCACGTGCTCGAGGGCCGCGAGGCTGCCGATGGTATCGAGGTAGTCGTAATAGCCGATGTGCGCCATGCGGAACAGCTTGCCCTTCATCTCGCCCTGCCCGTTGGCCACCACAGCGTTAAACGATTCCCGGAATTCTTTGACGATCGCCAGAGTCTACACCGGCGGGAGCTTCGATGGCTGTGACAGCCGCCGCCGGAGACGAGGCTGCAAACAATTTCAACCCCAGGGCCTGTGCTCCGGCGCGAGTCATTTCCGCCGCCATCTCTGCGTTGTTGACCAGGTCTTCGCGGCCCGCGGCCAGCTCGCCATTGCCCATCTGCCGGATGTAGTCAAGCGCGGCGCCCAGCGCGGCGAACAGCGACGTCGCCGGCGTGAAGGCGGACTCGCCTTTGGCAGCGGACTTGCGCTCTTTCCGCAGATCGAAATAATAGCGCGGGGATTTCGTGGTCTCCATGCGCTGCCAGGCGCGCTCGCTCACCGCGCAGTAGGCAAGGCCGGGAGGGATCATGAGCGCTTTTTGCGAGCCGCCGATGATGAAGTCGACTCCCCAGGTGTCGATGTCGAGGTGGCTAGTGCCGAGACCAGTGATGCCGTCGACGACGAGCAATAGGTCGTCGCCCAGCGCGCGCACCAGTTTTGCAATTCCCTTCACATCGTGGCGGGCGCCGGTAGAGGTTTCCGTCGCTTGGACGTAAACAGCGCGGACGTCGGGTGTAAGCCTGGTACGCACCTCGTCGAGCGAGAAGGTCTGGCCGTAGGGCGCGCTCAGCGTCTCGACGTTGCATCCGTAAGCTTTGCCGAGAGCGGTCCAGCGCTCGCCGAATTTGCCCGCGGTCAGAACGAGAATCTTGTCGCCGGGGGATGTCAGGTTCGAAACACTGGCTTCCATCACACCGGTTCCGGAGCAGGCCAGCACCAGCACATCGTTCTGCGTGCCAATGAAGTCCTTCATGTCGGCCAGCACGCGGGTGAACAGATTGCGGAAGTCGGCAGTGCGGTGATGGGCCGTGAACGAGGCTTCGGCAAACTGGGCGGCAGGCAGAAGGGGGGTCGGGCCGGGGGTGAAGAGGCGATTTTTGCGCAGCATGGTATGAGTCCTTGGAAAAAGAGAATGGTTCATAGTTTATCGGAAGCAGCGGCAGCGACGCACGTTTTGGGAGGTCGCCGCGAGGAAAGCTAGCCGAGCTTCGCTTGGCCGGACAGACGAGGGCGTCTGTGCCTACGTGGTCTAGGCCGGAATGGTGGATCCGGCGAACCGACTATAATTAGCCCACTATGAGCCTGATCGATCAAATTCAGAAAGATCTCGTCGCCGCGATGAAGGCGAAAGACGAGTTGCGCCTCTCCTGCCTGCGCATGGTGAAAACCGCGCTCACGCTGCGCCAGACCGAAAAGATGGGCCCACTCGACGACAAGGAGTCCCAGCAGGTACTGACGACCCTGATCAAGCAGCGCAAGGAGTCCGTTGAGCAGTTCACCAAGGGTGGGCGGCAGGAGATGGCCGACAAGGAAGCGGCCGAGATCAAGGTGATCGAGGGCTACCTGCCCAAGGCTGCAGGCGAAGAAGAGATTGTGGCAGGTGTAAAAGCGGTGATCGCGGAAATGGGCTCGCCCACCATGAAAGACATGGGAACTGTCATGAAGAACGCCATGGCGCGCTTCGCGGGCGCCGGCATGCGAGTCGACGGCAAGGTAGTCAGCGAAGCGGTGAAGAAGGAACTAGCCGGGAAGTAGCCCCCGACCCGCGTTAGGCAGACGCCCCGTCTGCCCGGTCGCGCGCAGCGCGACAGGTTTTACCCGCCTCCACTCCGCGCACATCACAGCTTGCAGTGGGAGGGGTACGTGCGGATGAAGGGAATCAAGCCTTCCGATTAGACGTTCTGAAGGCGTTTCGGCCGCCAACGCGTCTGTCCCACGTGCTACTTGCTTCTTTGGAGTTCCCGGTACGCCTCACTCTTGGAGACGCCCATCTCCTTGGCGACCTTCTTCAGTGCGGCTTTCTCATCCACTTTGTCTTCGGACATGACCTGGTTTACACGCTCGCGGACGGGTACCCTGTTTGCCCGCGGCCTCTCTACCGTCTCCTCGGCCTTCGCGATCAGCAGCGTGATTTCGCCTTTCACATCGCCGCGGGACTTCAGGGTTTCGAGAAGATCGGCCGCCCGGCCGCGCAGAAACTCCTCATGGATCTTGGTCACTTCGCGAGCGATTACGACGTGGCGATCGACACCCAGTGCCTCGACGATATCTTCCACCGTTTCCAGCACACGGTGCGGAGCTTCGTAGAAAATCTGCGTCCGTGGCGAGGTGCGGATGGTTTCCAGCAACGTGCGGCGCTCCCCGCGCTTCCCGGGCAGAAAGCCGCTGAAGCGGAAAGAGTCGAGTGGGCAACCCGCTGGCCACCAGGGCCGCCAGGAACGCCGACGCGCCGGGGATGGGCACCACCGGAACATGGTGACGGATGGCGAGGGTGATCAGTCGGAACCCAGGATCGGAAATTCCAGGCATACCCGCATCGGTGACCAGCGCGATCTTCGCTCCGCCTTCCAGATCAACGACCAGTTCAGCGGCCTTCGTCATCTCGTTGTGCTCGTGGTAACTGATGGTGCGAGTGGTGATGCCATAGTGGTTAAGAAGTTTTCTGGTCTGCCGCGTGTCTTCGCAGGCGATCAGGTCCACGCCTTTGAGCACGCGCAGGGCGCGCAGCGTGATGTCCTCCAGATTGCCGATCGGCGTCGCGACCAGGAAGAGCGTGGGGCCGGGGTCGAGCACCGTCGACTTCGGTGCCGGCTCGGTGTCCGGGGACATGGCGGGAAGCATAACACCGCATTACAGGGCGGTGCTGACCTCGCCAACTGGGAATAAGGCGCCTAACCTCGACGAGTCGCATGGCAGAGGACCCGTGCCTCCTTTCCCAAATCAGGAAATGAGGGCCCAGATTTCGCGCGCCGGCGTCGATTGCATGTAACAACTCACTTTCAGAGTGTGTTTATTCCAGCAGGGATTCGGACCGCCCTCCCAATTCACAACCATCAGGTACAAAGGAGATCCTAATGACAGGGAATTCGGTCGTCCGTATCGGGGTGGCATGCCTCCTTTCGGTGCCCTTGCTCATGGCCCAAGGGCGAGGCGGGGCCGCTGAAGGGGGAGCAGGTGCGTCAGAGCATGCCCGGAATGCAACAAGGCCAGAACCGACAATCCGGCGGGAGCAGCGGGGTGAATCAGCAGAGCCGGGATCGCTCCCGTATCCACATCAATCTGCAACAACAAGGTCAGTATCAAACTTGCACGCAGTCCACCGAGCGCGTGCGCAACACCGTCCGTGAGATGGCCCGGGTGACGAAGGGCCAGTCCATCGACGGGCAGCTCAGGCAGGTCCACGAACAGCTCCGCAACGAACTGCAGACAATGCAACAGGACCGTGAACGTCTGAAGGCGAGCCTGGGCGACGAGCAGAGGGCACAGCTGCAAGGCCATTTGCAGGCAATCACGCGTTCCCAGGAACAACTCGAGGCCTCGTCCGTAGCGCTCGGACAGACGCTCAACGAAGCCAATACGGACACAGCGAGAGTCCGCGATCAAATCCAGAAAATGGACCGCACGAGCAAAGAACTGCAGCGTCAGCAGCGTGAACTTGGCGCAGACCTAGAAACTCAATAGCCAAATGGAGAAGAAGGATCATGAAGCAGATTATTCAGCTATTCATCGCCACGATTGTTCTGGCTGCATTGAGCTCCTCAGCACTGGCCCAGGGCGGCTCACCTGCCGGCATGCCCAACTACGATCCCAAGACGGAAATGTCGGTTAAGGGAACCGTAGACGACGTCCAGCAAAACGCAGGAAAACATGGCTGGATGGGCACACACCTGCTCCTGAAAACCAACGCGAAGACTCTGGAAGTGCACGTCGGCCCGTCGGGATACATTACCCAAAAGCAGTTTTCATTTGCCAAGGGAGACGCGCTAGAAGTCGTGGGCTCCAGGGTCATGATCGAGGGCAAGCCGGCCGTGATCGCCCGCGAGATCACAAAGGACGGGAAAACGCTTGTTCTGCGCAATGCCAGCGGTATTCCGCAGTGGTCGGGCAGGCAAAGTTCGAACAACTAACCCAAGTAGTCAACTCTGAAGCACTCAGCATCCGCACGCTGCCGCCACAGGGCGCCTTCGGAAGCGCGGACGGCCGCTTGCGCGACGCTGAGTGCTTCAAATTGACGCGACCTGCGCATTCCCCCTAGAATCTAACCATTCGAGAGGGCCGGCCTGATTCGTCCCGCGCGCGGCCTGGCAGTTTCCTTGGGAAAACCGGAGTTTCATGCCACTTTACGAATACCAGTGCAAGAAGTGCCATCACCGCTTTGAACGCATCCAGAAGTTCTCCGATCCTCATGTGAAGAAGTGTCCTGACTGCGGAGGTTCGGTCGAGCTGGTGGTGTCGGCGCCCGCAGTGCAGTTCAAGGGATCCGGTTGGTACGTGACCGACTACGCCAAGAAGTCGTCCAGTGGCACCGCGTCTTCCTCTTCCAATGGGGAGTCGGGCGGCGATTCCGCCAGCAAGAAGGAGGAGAAAAAGGAAACGAAGTCGGAGAGCTCGAAATCCGAAAGTTCGAAGTCCGAGAGTTCGTCCAGGAAGAGAAAGTCTTAGACCGCAGAGCACGCAGAGAACTTCCGCAGAGGTCGGAGACGAGAGAGCTGTTGGCCTGGTTCGAATCGGAACTCGGTTTGGCTAACAGCTAAAGTCTAAGAGCCAGGCCCCAGCGTAGCGCCCTGTAACGTCCCTAGATAATTGAAATTTATAGACTTACGGCTTTCTCCGCCCGATGAGTCCTTTGGCCGCCTCGCTCATCTAAATACATGATTACTTAATGATCGTTATAACGTATATCTACGACCGAAAGGGGATTCTGATGATCACGCTACGACGGGGCAATGAACGAGGCGGCGGCGACTACGGCTGGCTGAACACCAAGCACACCTTCAGCTTCAGTGACTACTGGAATCCGCGCTGGATGGGCTTTCGATCGCTGCGCGTGATCAATGAGGACCAGGTTGCGCCAACCTCCGGCTTCCCGACGCATCCGCACAGCGACATGGAAATTATCACCTACGTGCTCGAGGGCAAACTGGAACACAAGGACAGCCTGGGAACGGGGTCGGTGATCCTGCCGGGCGACGGGCAGCGCATGACCGCCGGACGCGGGATCCGGCACAGCGAGTACAACCCGTCGAAGACGGAGCAGGTGCACTTGTACCAGATCTGGATTCTTCCTGAGAAGAAAGGGCTCGAGCCCAGCTACGAGCAGAAAAGTTTCTCCCCCGAAGAAAAGCAAGGCAAACTGCGGCTGATTGCTTCCCCGGATGCGAAAGATGGCTCCGTAAAGATCAACCAGGACGCCCGCTTGTTTGTTTCGCTCCTCAAGCCAGGGGAGGAAGTGGCGCACACATTCGGCCACAACCGGCATGGCTGGCTGCAAGTTGCCAAGGGCAGCGTGGAGGTCAACGGCCAGAGACTCGAGCAAGGCGATGGCGCCGCGATCAGCGATGAGCCGAAGCTGAATATCAAGTGCGCGCAGGAGAGTGAAGTGCTGCTGTTCGACCTGGCGTAAAGCGAAGCAGCCTCCAGGTTTCAGAGTTTCAAGGTGTTCGGATGAGGGCGCTCCCTCGAGTGTGCTCGACCCCGAATACCTTGAGACCTCTTTTTTCGACTGCCTCCATTTCTCGTTTCGCTCATCCAATTCCCATGCGTCTTGCCGGTGTGATTGCGGTTGCAGGCGTTTTCCTGCTGGCTGCGGGCTATCTCCTGACGGCCGGCCTGGTAATGATTTTTGCTCCCGGCTCCCTCGGCATGAGGTCCGGCGCTTCGCTACTGGGTGGCCTGGAACTGGCGGGGCCTTACATGTTTCTGCTGGCCGGCGTTGTCGCTGCGGTCACGGGATTTGGCTTGTGGCGCCTGAACAATTGGGCGCGGCGGGTGGCCATCGCACTGGCGATGTTGGGCGTGCTTTTGCTGGTTCCAAGCGTTTCGAGCGCCGTGGTGGACTTCCGCGCAAGCACCTTGGCCTGGAGCGGGTTCGGTGTGATGATCCGCGTCATGATTGCGTGGTATCTGTTCCAGGAACCAACCCGAAAGGCCTTTGAGCACGGCTAAAGAGGCTGCGGGAAAACTGGGGACTCGTATCAGGGCATCGCTTCAGCGAAGCCGTGTACGCCCTATCCTCAGCGGCCCTTGGGGGTTGATCCGTCGAAGAATGCATTCCCCTGGGGGAGACGCGTGCGCCGCAACAAGAAGCGGACGAACGAGCGCCGTCCGCTCCTGTAGGATCTGATTTACTTCTTTGCCTTGGCCGGCTTCTTCTCCCCGACGCGTTCGCTCACCGTGAAGGTCAACTTTCCGGACCGCTTGTCGGCATCCACGATCACGTGATCCCCGTGCAGGACTTCGCCGTCCAGGATCTTCATAGCGAGCGGATCCTGGATCGCGCGCTGGATGGCGCGCTTCAACGGGCGGGCGCCAAACGCCGGATCGTAACCCTCGTTCAAAATAACTTCCTTCGCCGCGTCCGTCAGCTCGAGCGAAATCTTGCGCTCGGCCAGTTGGCGGCGCAGGTCTTCCAGCCGCAGCTCAACAATCTTAACCAGCTGTTCCTTGCCCAGCGGGTGGAAGACGATGATGTCGTCAACCCGGTTCAGGAATTCGGGCTTGAAGTATCCTGCCAGCGAACTGGTGACCTCCTTGGCGGCTTTCTCAAAGTCCTCTTCGGTGCGAATGTTTTCGGCGACCAGGAACGACGAGCCGATGTTCGACGTCATGATGATGATGGTGTTGCGGAAGTCGACCTGGCGACCCTGGCCGTCCGTGAGGCGCCCGTCGTCCATGATCTGCAGCATGATGTTGAACACGTCCGGATGCGCCTTCTCAATCTCGTCGAACAGCACCACCGCGTAAGGACGGCGGCGGATCTGCTCGGTGAGCTGGCCGCCTTCTTCGTAGCCCACGTATCCCGGGGGCGCGCCAATCAGGCGGGAGACGGCGTGCTTTTCCATGTACTCCGACATATCGATGCGCACCATGGCGTGCTCGTCGTCAAAGAGAAATTCCGCCAGCGCGCGGGCTAGCTCCGTTTTCCCGACGCCCGTGGGCCCGAGGAAAATGAACGAGCCGATCGGGCGCTTGGGGTCGCTCAGACCCGCGCGCGAGCGGCGAATGGCATTGGCCACGCGTTGCAGAGGTTCGTCCTGACCAATCACGCGCAGGCGCAGGCGGTCTTCCATGGTCACGAGCTTCTTCACTTCGCTCTCCAGCATCTTGGAAACCGGAATGCCGGTCCACTTGGAGACGATGCGAGCCACGTCTTCCTCGTCGACTTCTTCCTTCAGCATGCGCCGGGCGCTGGTCTTCTCCAGTTGCCCCGTGAGCTGTTTGAGTTCCTCCTCCACCTGCCGGATCAGGCTGTAACGGATTTCGGCCACGCGCTGCAGGTTGCCCTTGCGCTCCTCCGCCTGCTCCTCGATGCGCAGTTGTTCCAGCTTCTCCTTCAGCGCGCGCTGGCGGCCAATCAAATCCTTTTCCTGCTTCCAGGCGGCCTTCAGGGTGTTCGACTTCTCACGGATTTCGGCGAGTTCCTTGTCGATTACCGTCAGCCGCTCGCGCGAATTGGGATCGTCTTCTTTCTTGAGCGCCTGTTTCTCGATTTCCAGCTGCATGGCGCGGCGCTCCAGCTGGTCGATCTCGGTGGGCATCGAGTCGATCTGGATGCGCAGCGATGCGGCCGCTTCGTCAATCAGGTCGATGGCCTTGTCGGGCAAAAACCGATCGGTGATGTAGCGATGCGAAAGCGTTGCAGCGGCGACAATGGCGGAATCCTTGATGCGCACGCCGTGGTGTACTTCGTAACGCTCTTTCAAGCCGCGCAGGATGGCAATGGTGTCTTCGACCGTCGGCTCGCCCACGTACACGGGCTGGAAACGGCGCTCGAGCGCCGCATCTTTTTCGATGTACTTGCGGTACTCGTTGAGGGTGGTAGCTCCAATGGCGCGCAGCTGGCCGCGGGCCAGGGCGGGCTTGAGCATGTTGGAGGCGTCGATCGCGCCTTCGGCAGCTCCGGCGCCGACCAGCGTGTGCAACTCGTCGATAAACAGAACAATCTGGCCCTCGGAATCTTCAATTTCCTTGAGCACAGCCTTGAGGCGGTCTTCAAATTCGCCGCGATACTTCGCGCCCGCCAGCATGGCGCCCAAGTCGAGCCCAACCACGCGCTTATTCTTGAGGACTTCGGGGACGTCACCCGAGATAATGCGCTGCGCCAGGCCTTCCACGATGGCGGTTTTGCCGACGCCGGGCTCACCGATCAATACAGGGTTGTTTTTCGTGCGGCGCGAAAGCACCTGCACGACCCGGCGGATTTCTTCGTCGCGCCCGATGACGGGGTCGAGCTTGCCGCGCCGCGCCTGCTCGGTCAGGTCCCGAGCATAACGCTCCAGCGCCTGGTACTTCGCCTCCGGATTCTGGTCGGTGACTTTCTGCGAACCGCGGACCGAGGTCAACGCCTTCAGGATGGCATCGTAGGTGGCCCCGTGTCTGGCCAGAATCGCCTGCCCAGCGTCTTTCTTAGCCTGCGTTGCCGCCAGCAGCAAGTGCTCGGTGGAGACGTACTCGTCCTTGAAATTCGAAGCTTCTTTGAAAGCGCGGTCGATCAGCTGGTTGAGAGCCGGCGACATGCTTGCCTGGGTGGCGCCTTCGCCCGACACCTTGGGCAGCTTGTCGATCTCGCGGTAGGCCTCGTTCAGAACCGCTTGCGGGCCGATCCCCAGCTTTTCGAGGATGGGCGGAACAATACCCTCTTTGTCTTCGATGAGGGCGGCGAGCAGGTGCACGGGCAGCAGTTCGGGATTGCCGTGTTCGGACGCAACGTCATTCGCGCGCTGAACGGCTTCTTGCGCCTTGACTGTCAATTTGTCCCAGCGAATCGCCATGGGTAACTCCCTCAACTCGTAATCTTATGATGTTCCGGATCTTCGGAACGATTTCCAGAAGTCTTATGCATTCAGCACTTTCGTGGCACGGGCATAGGACCAAAAAGAAAAGCAGGAGACGGTCACCTTCGCCGCCTCCTGCGTGCTGCCTGGCATTCGCCCGGCCCGGCGGACGAGGACGTCCGCCCCTGCGTGTTTCATAACGCTTTACGCGGCCTTGCCCGGCCCTTTGCCTTCCAGGGTCTTCTCGCTGCCCACGTTGACTTTGATCTGCTTCGGCTTCGCTTCTGCCTTCTTCGGCAGGGCAATCTTCAAAATGCCCTTATCGTAGTTGGCGGAAACCTTCTCCGCGTCCACCGTGGTGGGCAGCGTGAAGGTGCGGGTGAAGCTGCCATACTGGCGCTCCACGCGCCGGAAATTCTCTTCCTTCTCTTCCTTCTCGAACTTGCGCTCCCCGTGCACGGTCAGAACGTTATTCTCGATGCGCACATCGATGTCCTTTTCGTCGATGCCCGGGACTTCAATCTTCAGGCTGACGTTGTGCTCGTCTTCGTAAACATCGACCGGTGGAGCAAAGCTGCTGGTGGTCAGTGCCTCCTCAGGTCCCTGCGTCTCGCGGAACAAACGGTTCATGCGGTCCTGCAGGGTAGAAAACTCACGGAAGGGATCCCAACGGGTAATGACAGTCATGATTCGAAAACCTCCTAAAGGCTGATCTTGAATTGAGTGTGGTGCCGCACTCACTCAGTTTAGATGAGCGATTAGCACGAAAGAATCATAAAAGTTGAGCGTATTGCTGTCAAGTATGATATTTGCACTGTTTTCATACCGATACGTCGAATATAAGGCATTTTAAGTAGCCGGTCTCCGGCACCGTGGGCAGAACGGGGTGGTCTTTCGCCTGGCTCCGCTTCTCGAGCAGTCGCAGGGTCTTGTGGGCGTCCCGGGCGGCGGCGGTGACCACTTCCAGGAACTCGCCTTCGCTGACGTGGTACGAGCAGGAACAGGTCACCAGGATGCCCCCGGGACGGAGCATTTTCAGGGCGCGAAGGTTAAGTTCTTTGTAGCCGCGCAGGGCGGTCTCCAGGTTTTTCCGGGTTTTCGCGAATGCGGGCGGGTCAAGAACGATGGTGTCGTACTGCTTGGAGGCTGCGGAGTAGTCCTTGAGCAGGTCGAAGGCGTTGGCCTCGATCCATTCGACATCCCACTGGTTGAGCAGGGCATTCTTGTCGGCGACTTCGAGGGCCGGGCGCGAGCTGTCGACGCCCGTCACCCGACTGCAGCTTTTTGCCAGGTGCAGGGCGAACGCGCCCTGGTAGCAGAAGACGTCGAGCGCCTCGCCGCGTGCATAAAGTGCCGCCGCGGCGTAGTTCTCGCGCTGGTCCAGGAAAGCGCCCGTCTTCTGACCTTCCCGGATGTCGAAATGAAAGCGGACATCGTTCATCGTGAACACCGTGTTGGCCTTGTCGCCCAGCAGCAGGCCGGACTCGCGCGCTGCTAACTGCTCCAGTTCGCGGATATGGGCGTCCACCCGCTCGGCGACCGCCATGGGCTTAAGCTGCTCGGAAAGCTCCGCGAGAAGAGCAGCGCGAACCGGCTCGGCGTCCATGGCCTGGGTGAGGATCTGCAGCGAGAGGATGTCGTTATAGCGGTCGACGATCAAGCCGGGCAGAAAGTCCGCTTCGCTGAAGACGATGCGGTAGGCATCGCTGTTGCGCACCAGCCGTTGGCGATACGCGAGCGCGTTGCGGACGCGTTCACGGAGTAGCGAGGGAAAGTCTGACACGGCCCCGCTCGAAATCATCCGCAGGGCGATCTGCGAACTGCTGGAGTAGAGAGCCGAACCAAAGAATCGCCCGCGTTCGTCAGTAACGGGGACAACCGCGCCGGGCGCGGCGCCGGCGGCGGAGAGGACGTCGGAACGGTACACCCAGACATGGCCTGCCTTCAGGCGATTGATGCCACGAAGCGTGATGACCGCTTTCGGTCCGCTGGGTATTTCGATTCTCTCCCGAGTTCCCGGCCGCGGGGCCAGGCGTGGATGATTGGCAGGCATCGTTCCATCTTAAACGCAGGGTGCAGGCGTGAAGGAGGCGTTTACGTGTTCTGTCGCTGGGCAAACAATGCACATGCCTACTACGCTCAGGGTGGTCGATGGGTGAAATCACCTGGGGCTGATGAAAAACTCCCTCTTCGCCCAAACATTTCTCCTCATGCTCCTCGGGAAATGGCATCCCTGACAAGCGGAGTCACTGGCGGGCCGAAAGGGTAGTTCAGATTCGTAGCTGGCGAAAAATTCCTAATACCACCCATTGACAGCCTTCTGAGTGAGAGACACCGGTCTGCGTGAGTCCAAGCGCAAGATTTGTTGTTCGGGTTCCTAACTGGCGGCGGGATGTTCGGAGGAAGCGTGCCCGGCTGAGGCCGCGTGCGAGGAATGGAGCGACTCGGCGCGGGCGGCGGCCAGGTCGGCGAGCAGCGCATCCAGCACCACCATGGGAAGTTCGCTGTCCCAGCTGTCGATCTCTTCTTCTTCCCAGTGCCCGTTGAGGCGGATGACCCCGTTTAGGTCCTCCGGGAAAGCCAGCCGGAAGCTGCCTTCGCGGGTGAGGATGTCGCCCACCTGGCGGCCGGTGTGCAGTTCATAGACGCGGCGCGCCGAGCTGGTTGCACCGTTCACGAACGCCAGAAAGGCCTCGCCAATCTCACCAAATGCGGGACTGTAGAACCAGGCTTGCTGCGAATCGACCTTGGGACGGGCGCGCCGCTTGGTGGTGAAATTGGTGCGCTCGATGGTCGCCTCGTTTTCAGGATTGAAGTACAGGATGCGTTGGCAGGACTCGCACTCGATCAACGTCTGCCCGGCGCGCACTTCATTGTAGGTCTGAGGGCGCAGCATGACCTGGCAGGCCATGCATTTCTGGTCGCGGACTTCGGAGAGGCCGGAGCCGCGGAATCTCATCACCCGCTCGTAGTGGCGGAGCGTATCGGGACCGACCCCGCCCCGCAGCTTGTCGCGCTTCCCGTTCCACTCGGCCAGCAGCTTCTCATCTTCGGCGGTCCGCTGCCGGGCCTGCTCTTTCTCTTTCTCGATCTCGGCGCTCTCGGCTTTCAGCTCGGCCTCGGCGGCCTTCACATCTTTTTCGCGCGCCTCCGCGTTCACCATCAGGTCGAGGATCTTGTCCTCGTTGGCCCGGATTTCCTGCTCCGCGAACTGGATCTCCTGCATGAGCGCTTTGTACTGATCGTTG
>CAVRZQ010000039.1:0-45909 GCA_963725575.1 uncultured Acidobacteriota bacterium | reverse complement strand
CCCGCACGTTCAGTTTGACGACGTGGCCGGAAATCCGCGGGCTGATGGAATTGACATGGCCGTCGACCTGGGCATCGTCCGTCGATTCGTAGCTGGTGAAGTAGCGCCAGAGAAAAATTCCGGCAATCAGCAGCACGATCGCGCCCAGGATCAGAAACACCCGGAAGCGAGGATCGTGGCGGCGAGCCAGGTGGGAGTGCAGGTTGCTTTCAGGAGCCGGCGATGGGGCCGCGGACGGAGCAGGAACCTCTTTTTCAGGCATGGTTTTCGTGGGTGTTTCCATGTCTATTTGCCTTTCAAATACTGCTTCACACCTTGCTCGGCATTGCCGAGCGCACGGGCAAGTTCAACTTTGGCCAGATTGTGAGCGTAAAGGCTGGAGATATAGGCCTCGTGAGCACTGGCCACGGACTCCTGGGCCTGCACGACCTCGAGATTGTCGCTCACCCCGGCGGCGAACCGGTCCTGCGCCTGCGTGAGCGCTTGTTCGGACAGATCGACGGAGCTGCGCGCGACCTGCACCTGATCGGCGGCGGCGTTCAAATCGAGAAGGGCCGTGCGCACATCGTTATCGATCTGTCCGCGCAGATCCTCGAGACGGGCTTTCGCCTGTCGCAACTCTGCTTCCGCCTTGAGGGTGTCGGCGTGGACGCGTCCACCCTGAAAAATCGGAACGGTAAGGGTTCCGGCGAGGTGGAATGTCCCATTCGAGTTCGCAGGGTTTACGCCAATGTCGCCGTAGTCGCCTTCCAGATCGAAGCTGGGATAAAGTTCCGCGGTGGCAGCTCGCCGGGATAGCTCGGCCGCCCGAGTCAGCGCCAAGGCCGCCTGATAGTCGGCGCGGGACGCGTAAGCGCGCCGCAGACCTTCTTCCAGGCTGGGCGGGATCAGGAGATCATAGGGAGCCTTGTCGGAGAGAACAAACTCCTGGCCGAGCCCCAGTCCTATGATGCGCGCCAAGGCCAGCTTTTGTTTCGCGAACTCGTTGCGGGCGGCGATCAGCTGTTGCTGGCGGCTCTGCAGTTCGACCCGGGCACGAAGTGCATCGATGGCCGGAATGACCCCTGCTTTCTGCTGGTCGGCGGACCGGTCGGAGAGCGTCTGTGCCGTCTGGACCTGCGCCTCAGCAGTCTCCACGCGGGCCGCGCCTGCGATGGCCTGCAAATAGGCGTTTCCGGTCACGAGCACAACCAGTTCGCGAGCATCCTTGTAGGAGTATTCTGCGGCTTTCAGATTTTGTGCGGCCGCGCGCTCCTTCTGGATGTAGTTCCAGTTGAAGACCGACTGGTTCAGGGAGGCGCGGACATCGAAGTAATTGAACGGACCAATGACCCGTGGCACACCCGGAATACGAAACCCCAGTGCAGCTATGCTGGTCTGCTGCACAGTTTCCTGGCCCTTGGCGACCACGTTGGGCAGCAGATTGCTGAGTTCCTTCCACTTCGCGCCGCGGGCGGCCAGGGTGTTGTCGCCGGACAACAGCACCCCGAGATTCTGCTTGAGGCCGCGATCAATGGCTTCCAGAAAGGAAATCGACAAGACTTCGGAGCTAGCCTTAGACGGGACGCTTCCAGTGAACCCGTTCTGGACCACCGATTGGGGAATGGTCACGGTCAGCGTAGTCGAGCCCGCCGATACGCCACAGGATTGGCCGGACACCCGCATCGAGGCGGCGGTGGAGAAAATCACGAGGAGAGCAGACGCCAGACTTCGTGAACCCTTAGTAGGCATGATTGCGGTGTGAGAACTGCTTTATCGCGAGCGACATCGTACAACAATCCGTACCACCCTGAACGCATAACATGTGCATCTTGATTCACATAGGCCAGAAAGCGATGCAAAAACGATGGCTGCCGCCGGCCGCCAGTTGGACGCTTTTTGCCACCCGAGGGATGGTCGCCAGCAATTATCGACCTCTCCATTACCTTCGATACTTTCTGCCGGCTCTGGGGGCGAATATTCTGGCGGGAGACGTGTTCCAGTCATGCGTCATCTTGCCGTTGACGTTCGTTTTTCCGGGCAAAGCGGCGGGCGCCGTTTGGGTCAGCACTCCCGACGTCTGAATCTCCGCGGCGCCGTCCGAACATCAGTCCGTGCCGGGAACAACGACAGAAATGTTGGAGTCGCGGTGTGAGCAGTGATTATCAAAACTTTCGCAAACCACGTGGTCGGGGAGTGGCCTTCCTTTTCCCGCCTCAGACTCGACTGCACCCATGAGCTCGTCTTTCCTGGAAAAGGCTCTGCAACTGAAACAACGCAGCTGGCGGCGACGCTACCAGAGGCATCGCGCAGACTTTCCTCTGAAAGCCACCGTGCTGCGGGAGGAAGGGTACATCGAAATCGAGGGGCGTTGCGGCGACATCGGGCACGGTGGGATGGGGACGGTTTTAACGACGGAGGTCGATCAAGGGGAAGTTCTGTCGCTGGAATTCCATCTCCCCACGGGAACGGAGGTCTTGCCCGTCCGCGCCATTGTGCGTTACCGGAAAGGGTTCGTACACGGCCTCGAGTTCCTGGGGCTGTCGGCCGAACAGCAAGCGATGATCGACGCATTTTGCCAAGGCCTGGTGCCGTTAGGCTAGCCATCCCTTGGTGCCCGGTCGGTTACTTACGACCGTAACCTCGGTCATCTTGTTTCAGGATCGATCCTGCCTCAACCTATAGGCTGACCCGCAACTTGGGTTGCGTTTCCGGAATTCTATGAGTGATTTCAAAGCGAACGCCGCACCGGGCACAGACTGGACCCAGCTGCTGACCGATCCGGACCTGGTGGGGCGTCTGGGTACGCTTCTGCAGACTTATCGCGAAGCACCACCTGAGAAGCGCGAGGAAGCTTTGCTGGCAGCCATGCGGGAGATCAAGAGTCGGCCGAACGCGCGCGCGGCCACGGCAGCTTCCAGTTCGTCCAATTCCACGCCTATACAGACCCCGACTCCGGTCGCTGCGGCAGAAATCCCGCCCTTTGAGCCGGCCACCTACACGCCTTCCTGGGTCGACGACCGAAGACGTTTCCCGCGAATCAAGTGCTTCGTCGCGGTCGAGTTGAAAGTGGATGGCTCAGAGACGCCCATCTGGGGGAACCTTTCGAACACCAGCATGGGCGGTTGCTATGTGGAAACCGTTACTCCGATCAAGAGCGGGGCGGACGTTCAGATCGGGCTGTGGGTCGCCAGCGGCAAGATCTGGGTGAAGGGCTTCGTGCTGAACGGGATCGTGATCAAGAGCAATCCATGTTTCGGCGTGCGGGTAAAGTTCGATTTGGAACCCTCGGTCCGCGAGAGCATGAAGCAATTCCTGAAGTTCGTGGAAAACAGCACCAAGGCGCAGCACAGCGAGCACAGCTACCTTCAGAAGCTGCAGAAGTAGACTTCCCTGCCAGTGCAGTAGCCGCGTGGGCGCTCGCCTGCCATTACGATCGCTTGCACAATTCCAGTGGCACTCTTGCGCTGGGGCGGCGAGCACCCACAGGCATCCGAGAAATTGATACACTCGTAGCTCCAGTGGGGTTGAAACCTCCGTCACTCGTCAGTAATCCAATGGGTTAGGACAATTCTTTCAGCAACATGGAATGGCAGGATGCCGTTTGCCTTAACAGGAGGAGCACCGCATGGTGGCTAGCGAGCAAACCGTTGTGACCGGAACGCAGTTGGACACACTGTCCATCAACACCATCCGCACGTTGGCGATCGATGCGGTACAGCAAGCGAATTCCGGTCATCCGGGCGCGCCCATGGGTCTTGCGCCGGTTGCTTACGCACTTTGGCAGCAGTATCTCCGATACGATCCCGAAAATCCCGTGTGGCCCAACCGCGACCGCTTTGTGCTATCCGCCGGCCATGCGTCCATGCTTCTGTACGCAGTTCTTTATCTTGCGGGCGTGCGCCGTGTGAAAGGCGATGCCGAGGTCACGAACGAATTGTCGGTGTCACTGGAGGAGATCAAGCAATTTCGGCAGCTGGGCAGCCGGACGCCCGGACATCCGGAATCGCACATCACCACCGGGGTTGAAACGACAACCGGACCGCTGGGTCAGGGTTGCGGAAACAGCGTCGGCATGGCGATCGCGGGGCGCTGGCTAGGCGCGACCTACAACCGTCCGGGCTTCGAAATCTTCAACTACAACGTCTACAACATTTGTGGCGACGGCGACATGATGGAAGGTGTCGCTGCAGAAGCCGCGTCGCTGGCGGGACACCTTAAGCTCAGCAATCTCTGCTGGATCTATGACAACAATAAGGTGACGCTCGACGGTCCGGCTTCCTGGTCTTTCAGCGAAGACGTGATGACTCGTTTTGTCGGTTACGGCTGGAACGTGACCCGGGTCAGCGACGCGAACGACCTCGACATGCTGGGTCGGGCGTACCGGACCTTCCTCGACACCACGGACAAGCCGACTCTTATCGTTGTAGACAGTCATATTGGTTACGGGTCTCCGCATAAACACGACAGCAGCGACGCCCATGGAGAACCTCTCGGAGAAGAGGAGGTGCGCCTGACCAAGCGAAATTACGGCTGGCCGGAAGATGCCAAGTTCCTCGTTCCAGAAGGAGTGCGGGAACATTTCCGCGAGGGCGTTGGAAAACGTGGCCATGACCTGCACACGTCGTGGGTTCGCCTATTCACTGACTACGCGAAGCAATATCCGCAACTGGCTGAGCAGCTGGATCTTATGCAGCGCCGCGAATTGCCTGCGGGGTGGGATAAGAACCTGCCCGCCTTTCCGGCCGACCCGAAGGGCGCGGGGACGCGCGAGAGTTCCGGCAAGGTTCTGAACGTGCTCGCGCAGAACATACCCTGGCTCGTCGGAGGATCGGCGGACCTGGGGAACTCCAACAAGACGACGTTAAAGTTTGAAGGCGCGGGCAACTTCAGCGCGAGCAATTACGGCGGGCGCAACTTGCACTTTGGAGTACGCGAGCATGCCATGGGCGCTGCGATGAATGGCATGTCAGTTTCGAAGCTGCGGCCATTCGGCGGCACGTTCTTCAACTTCAGCGACTACCTGCGCCCCACCGTCCGACTGGCGGCGCTGATGGAGACTCCAGTCATCTACGTTTTTACCCATGACTCGGTTGGACTGGGGGAGGACGGACCGACGCATCAACCGATCGAGCAGTTGGCGTCCTTACGCGCGGTGCCGAACGCCACGGTGCTGCGGCCGGGTGACGCCAACGAAGTCGTTGAGGCCTGGAAGATCGCTTTGCAGATCAGCCACGGTCCGGTGTTGTTGGTGCTCTCGCGGCAAGCAGTGCCAACCCTTGACCGCACAAAATACGCGCCGGCCGCAGGCGTGGTCAAGGGCGCGTATGTTCTGGCCGACTCACCCGGAGGCAAGCCCGATGTCATCTTGATGGGAACCGGCAGCGAGGTGCCGCTGTGCGTGGACGCTTACGAAAAGCTGAAGGCGGAAGGCATTCAGGCGCGCGTAGTCAGCATGCCCTCCTGGGAGATTTTTGAAAGGCAGGATCAGGCCTACAAAGACAGCGTATTTCCACCCAGCGTGACGGCGCGCGTCTCGGTCGAAATGGGCTCGCCGCTCGGTTGGGAGCGCTATGCAGGTCCCAAAGGACAGATCCTAGCGATGCGCACATTCGGAGCCTCGGCACCTTGGAAGGATCTGCAGAAACACTTCGGGTTTACGCCGGAAGTTGTTGTAGCCGCGGCCCGAAAGGCCATCGCAGGATCAAAATAGCAAGAGGCATCTGGGAGGGATGTGGAATCGGTGGAGTCCATTTCATATCACTGCAATTTCCCTACGACGTCTGGCCGCGTTAACTGGTGAGCGTTAAACATCCAGCAAAGTTTCATTCTTGGAGGACCGTCATGAACCCCGTTGAAACGATCGAAACCGGCAAGGCCGTCAACCCTCTCAAACAACTGCTGCAGTACGGCCAGTCGGTGTGGCTCGACTACATTCGGCGCAACTTGATTACCAGCGGCGAACTGAAGCGGCTGATCGAACAAGATGGGCTGCGCGGCATGACGTCAAATCCGTCGATTTTCGAGAAGGCGATTGCGGGCAGCACCGACTACACCGACTTCCTGAACTCCCTGAAAGCGAAAACCGATCTGGATGCCAAGGCGCGCTACGAACTGCTGGCCATCCGCGACATCCAGGACGCGACCGACCTCATGCGTCCCGTCTATGACGACGCGAAGCGACAAGATGGATATCGTCAGCCTGGAAGTCTCGCCCTATCTGGCCCATGAGACCGAGGGAACGATCGACGAAGCGCGGCGGCTGTGGAAGTCGGTGAGCCGCGACAACGTCATGATCAAGGTGCCGGGCACCCCCGAAGGACTTCCAGCCATCCAGCAGCTGATCAGCGAAGGCATCAACGTCAATGTGACGCTGCTGTTCGCGCAGGAAGTGTACGAACAGGTCGCGGAGGCTTACATCGCCGGCTTGGAGCAACTGGTGGCCGGGGCGGCGATCCGAGCCGGGTGGCCAGCGTGGCCAGTTTCTTCATCAGCCGCATCGACACACTCGTCGATTCGATCGTAGGCGACAAACTCAAGACCGCGAAAGATCCTGCAGCAGCAGGCGCTGCTCAAGAGCATTCTGGGGAAGGTCGCGATCGCCAACGGGAAGCTCACCTACCAGCGGTATCTAGGAGATCTTCAGCGGGCCGCGCTGGGACGCGCTGGCGAAAAAGGGCGCGCAAACGCAGCGCGTGCTGTGGGCCAGCACCAGCACCAAGAATCCGAACTACCGCGACGTGCTGTACGTCGAAGAACTGATCGGCCCGGACACGGTCAATACCATTCCGCCGGCCACGTTCGATGCCTTCCGCGATCACGGGAAATCGCGCAAGCAGTCTGACCGAAGACATCGAGGCGGCGCAGGACACGATGGACTACGTTGCCGAAAGCCGGCATCTCGATGAAGGAAGTCACCGACAAGCTGACCGAGGACGGAGTGAAGCTGTTCGCCGACGCATTCGACAAGCTGCTGGCGGCGGTCGAGAAATCAAGCAAGTCACAGATTGCGCCGCACGTGAGCAAGCAGACCTGCGAGCCTTCCGGCGGAGCTGGCATGCATCGGTGAAAACCGCCGTCGACGATTGGCGCGCCAATGGCAAGGTCCGCCGGCTGTGGCAGCGCGATGCCACGCTGTGGACGGGAACGGATGAAGCGAATTGGCTGGGCTGGCTGGGCATCACCGAAGACCAACTGGCGCAACACGACAGCCTGCGGAAGGTCGCCGAAGACGTCAAAGACGGGCGGATTCTCGGATGTTCTGCTGCTCGGCATGGGCGGATCGAGCCTGTGTCCGGAAGTGCTCGCGCATGACGTTCGGGAAGATTGCGGGGTTCCCGCAGTTGCACGTGCTCGACTCCACCGATCCGGCGCAGATCCAGTCCTTCGAGAGCAAGATCGACCTCGCGAAAACGTTGTTCATCGTGTCGAGCAAGTCGGGCAGCACGCTCGAGCCGAACATCTTCAAACAGTATTTCTTCGAACGCGTGAAGCAGGCGGTGGGCGCCGACAAGGCGGGCAGCCGTTTCATCGCGATCACCGATCCGGGTTCCAAGATGCAGCAAGTGGCGGAGGGCGACAGGTTCCGTCATATCTTCGCACGGCCTGCCCAGCATCGGCGGACGCTACTCGGCGCTGTCGAATTTCGGCATGGTTCCCGCGGCGGTGATGGGGCTCGACACGAAAAAATTCCTCGATCGCACGGAAGAGATGGTGCAGGCCTGCGCATCCTGCGTTCCAGTGGAAGAGAATCCGGGGGTCGTGCTTGGGCTCATCCTTGGGCTCCGCGGCGAAAGCGGGTCGCGACAAGGTCACGATCATCACCTCGCCTGGCATCTTCGATCTGGGCGCATGGCTCGAGCAGTTGCTTGCCGAATCGACGGGCAAAGCAAGGCAAGGGAATCATTCCGGTCGACCGCGAGTCGCATCGGGCGCATCCGACATCTACGGAAACGATCGCGTGTTCGCCTACGTGCGGCTGGAAGCGGCGCCGGATGCGCAACAGGACGCAGAAGGTGGCTGCGCTGGAAAAAGCCGGACATCCGGTGGTGCGGATCGCGGTGGGCGACACGTACGATCTCGGCCAGGAATTCTTTCGCTGGGAAATCGCAACCGCGGTGGCCGGTTCGGTTCTCGGCATCAATGCGTTCAATCAGCCGGACGTCGAAGCCAGCAAGATCGTCACCAAGAACCTCACTTCCGAGTACGAGAAGACCGGTTCCCTGCCCGCCGAGAAACCAGTCCTGGAAGACAAAGGTGTCAAGCTGTTCACCGATGAAAAGAACGCGGCTGAGCTGGCCAAGGGCGCCGGATCGAACAAGACGCTGGTCGCATATCTGAAGCGCATTTCAGCCGCATCAAGGCCGGCGACTACTTCGCGGTGCTCGGCTACATCCAGATGAATGAAGCGCACGAACAGCAACTGCAGAGCGATTCGACACGCGTGCGCGACAAGAAACATGTCGCCACCTGTCTGGGCTTTGGGCCGCGGTTTCTGCACTCCACCGGCCAGGCCTACAAAGGCGGGCCGAACTCCGGAGTCTTCCTGCAATTGACCTGCGACGATGCCAAGGACCTGCCGGTCCCGGGTCAGAAGTACACGTTTGGCGACCGTGAAGGCGGCGCAGGCTCGTGGAGACTTCCAGGTGCTGGCGGAGCGGGGCCGCCGCGCATTGCGCGTGCATCTGGGGGCCGATCTTGAATCCGGTCTGCGTACCCTGCAGGCAGCTGTAAAAGAGGCCCTGGGCTAAACCCTGAGTACATACTGAAGCCCGGCTGGCACCGCGACGGGGACCCTCCATCGCACGGCAGGCGCGGGTACGTTTCATCAAGGAGAAGCTGCATGCAACTGGGAATGGTGGGGTTGGGAAGAATGGGCGCGAACATGACGCGCCGCCTGATGCGTGGCGGGCACCAGTTAGTCGTCTCTGACTTGAGTCCGGATACCGTGAAGAGTCTGGCGGGCGAAGGCGCGGCGGTCGCGTCCGCATCGATACAGGATCTGGTCAGCAAGCTGAAAGCACCGCGCGCGGTCTGGATCATGGTGCCTGCGGGCGGTCCCACCGAGCAAGACCGTGCAGACCCTCGCCCAGTACCTTGCAGGCGGGCGACACCATCATCGACGGCGGCAATTCCTATTTTAAAGACGATGTGCGCCGCTCCAAGAGTCTCAAGGAGAAAGGCATTCATTACGTCGATGTCGGCACGAGCGGCGGCGTCTGGGGACTGGAACGCGGCTACTGCATGATGATCGGCGGTCCGAAGGAGGCGGTCCAGCGACTCGATCCGATCTTCAAGACCCTGGCGCCGGGGATCGGCGACATCCCGCGCACGCCCGGTCGCGAGAAACTCGGCGGCACCGCTGAAGATGGCTACATTCATTGCGGTCCGTCCGGCGCCGGACATTTTGTGAAGATGGTCCACAACGGCATCGAGTACGGGATCATGCAGGCTTACGCCGAGGGCTTCGACATTTTTAAGAACGCCACCAGCAAGGAACTGCCCGAAGATCTGCGCTACGACCTGAATCTGCCGGATATTGCGGAGGTCTGGCGGCGGGGCAGCGTAGTCAGTTCGTGGTTGCTCGATCTGACCGCGATGGCGCTGACGGAAAACCCGACGCTCGCCGAATACAGCGGCTTCGTGCAGGATTCCGGCGAAGGGCGCTGGACGATCCAGGCGGCCATCGACGAGGCCGTGCCGGTGGACGTGCTCTCGGCCGCGCTGTTCGTCCGCTTCCGCTCGCGCCAGGAGCACACTTTTGCCGAAAAGATGCTCTCGGCGATGCGCCAAAAGTTCGGCGGCCACGTGGAACCAAAAGCGGCGAAGAACAACGCCTGACGCAGCCCAAGGTATCGCCCGACTGAGCTAAGACACGAGAGACTTATGTCGCAGACTGAAGCCGCTGCCCGTCACCAGCACGACAGCCGATCGGAAGCCCGCGGACCCGTGTGTCATGGTCATCTTCGGAGCTTCCGGCGATCTCACCCGGCGCAAACTGATTCCCGCGCTCTACAACCTCGCGCAGGCACAACTGCTGTCGCGCGATTTCGCGGTGGTCGGCATCGCCCGCAGCGCGATGAGCGACGGAGGATTTCCGGAAGAAGGTCTCCGAAGACATGAAGCAGTTTGCCACCGGCGATGTGGCTCCCGACCTGTGGGAATGGTTCGTCCGTCGAATGCATTACATGTCGGGCGACTTCGACGACAAGCAGACGTACGACGAACCTCAAAGAGCTGCTGGCAAACGTCGACAAAGGGTACTCCTACGCACGGCAATTATTTCTTCTATCTGGCCACCGCACCCGATGCTTCGGATCGATTGTGGAGCAACCTGGCGGAGTCTGGGCTGATGGCAGCAGGCCAATGGTCAATGGCGCCGGGTGATCGTCGAAAAGCCGTTTGGGCACGATCTGGAGTCAGCGCACGGCGCTGAACCAGCAACTGCTCAAGGTCGCCGAAGAAAAACAGATCTACCGCATCGATCACTACCTGGGAAAAGAAACCGTCCAGAACATTTTGGCGCTTCGCTTCGCCAATGGAATCTTCGAGCCGATCTGGAATCGCCGCTACATCGATCACGTCCAGATCTCGGTGGCCGAAACGGTGGGCGTCGAGAAGCGCGGCGGCTATTACGATACGGCCGGTGCCCTGCGCGACATGGTGCCGAATCACATCATGCAGCTCATCACGCTGACCGCGATGGAGCCGCCGATTTCATTCGAGGCGGACGCCGTGCGCGACGAGCAGGCAAAGATTCTGCATGCGATCCAGCCGCTCAGTGCCGAAGACGTGCTGACCCGGACGGTGCGCGGTCAGTATGGGGATGGCGTCGTCAAGGGGCAGCGCGTTCCCGCCTACCGCGCGGAGCCTGGTGTTCCTCCCGATTCGCGCACCGAAACCTTCGTCGCCATGAAGCTGCTGATCGACAACTGGCGCTGGGCGGATGTTCCCTTCTACCTGCGCACCGGCAAAGCGCATGCCGGTCCGCAACACACACATCGTGATTCAGTTCCGGCGGGCGCCCTTCGTGCTGTTCCGCGATACCCCGGTCGAGAACCTGATGCCCAACCAGCTCGTGCTGCACATTCAACCGGAGGAAGGCATCTCCCTGCGCTTTGCCGCCAAGACGCCGGGAGCCGTTGATGCACCTGGGCGGCGTGGATATGAATTTCGAATACGCTGACTACTTCGGGGTGCAGCCCAGCACCGGGTACGAGCGCCTGCTGCACGACTGCATGATCGGCGACGCAGACGCTGTTTCAGCGTGCCGACATGGTGGAGGCCGGCTGGTGCGTAGTCAGTCCCGTGCTGGATGTCTGGAAGGCGTTGCCGCCGAGAAACTTCCCGAACTATCCAGCCGGCACCTGGGGGCCGAAGGAAGCCGACGAACTGCTCGAGCGCGATGGCCGCCGCTGGAGGAACTTCGAAAAATGATCCTCGCCGGCGATATAGGCGGCACGCACGCGCGCCTGGCCTACTTTCATTGTGAAAACGGTCGCCTCACGCTGGCGGCCGAAGGCGTGTTTCCCAGCCGCGAACATCGCGGCCTGGACGAAATCGTGGCGCAATTCGTGGGCGCGCAAGCCAGTCGCCCCGATGTCGCCTGCTTTGGAATTGCCGGCCCGGTGCGCAACGGCCGGGTGGAAACTTCGAACCTCCCGTGGACGGTAGAGGCTTGCCGGCTGGCCAGCGAACTCGATCTCCCCTCGGCCATGCTGATTAACGATCTTGAGGCAAACGCCTGGGGCATCGCCGATCTGGGAGAACAGGACCTGGTGTCCCTGAACCGCGTAAAGGGAACACCTGTCGGAAATCAGGCTGTGATCTCGGCCGGAACCGGACTGGGCGAAGCCGGTCTCTTCTGGGACGGGAAGGAATACGACATCTTTGCGTCGGAAGGGGGCCATTGCGATTTCGCGCCCCGCACCGAACTGGAAATCGATCTTCACCGCTACCTCGTCGCTCGCTTCGGGCACGTCAGCTTTGAACGTATCGTGTCGGGTCCTGGCCTGGTGAACGTCTACCATTTTCTGCGTGATACCCATCGCGGCGAAGAGCCGCTGTGGCTGACCGAGGAGTTGGCCCACGGCGATCCGGCGGCGACGATCTCGCGCACGGCCGTGGCCGGCAGAAACGTTCTAGCTGAACACGCCCTCGACCTCTGGATTTCCATTTATGGAGCCGAAGCGGGCAATCTCGCGTTGAAGCTGATGGCCACCGGTGGTGTTTTCCTGGGCGGCGGCATCGCCCCCAAGCTCGTTTCCAAACTCTCCGGGCCGCTGTTTATGCAAGCATTTGTCAGCAAGGGGCGCATGCAGGCCTTGCTGGAATCGATCCCGGTAAAGGTCATTACCAACGAAAAGATTGCTCTGTTCGGGGCTGCCCGCTATGCAGTTGCGAAAGGAATGCCGCAGAGCTGACGGAATATGAGTGCGCCGCTCGATCTTCGAATCTTCCCCGATCGACCCGCATTGTTTCAGGCTGCGGCTGACGAATTCGTTCGCCAAGCTAGGGCCGCGATCCAGTCCAGCGGCCGCTTCACAGTGGCGCTGGCCGGCGGCTCGACTCCCAAAGGTCTCTATAGCCTGCTCGCAACCCATACCGCGATACCCTGGGACAAGGTTCGCTTCTTCTTTGGCGATGAGCGTCACGTTCCACCCGATGATCCCGAGAGCAACTACCGGATGGCTCGCGAGACGTTGCTTTCCAAGGTGCCAATTCCTTCGGGCAATGTCTACCGGGTGCCGGCGGAGAATCCGGATGCCGGTCAAGCTGCCCAGAGCTACGAGCACACCCTGCGGCAGTTCTTTCAAACGCCACCCAGCAACCTTCCCACGGTTCGACCTGATTCTGCTTGGAATGGGCCCCGACGGTCACACCGCGTCGCTGTTCCCGGGCGGCAAGGCACTGCAGGAAAGGTCCCGGTGGGTGGTGGCGGATTGGGTCGAGAAGTTCAAGACGGACCGCATCACGCTCACGCTGCCCGTCCTGAACAATGCAGCTGTGGTGATGTTTCTGGTGAGCGGAGACGACAAAGCGGAAACGCTGAAAGAAGTTCTGGAAGGCACCCAACCGGCCGACCTGTTTCCCTCTAAGCTGGTCCGCCCCACGGACGGCAAACTGATTTGGCTGGCCGATCAAGCGGCGGCCGCAGGATTTTCGCGGCGACCGCTCCTAGGCGGCGCTGCCGCGCCAGTCGCCAATTTCCTTCAAGCCATCCCCGAACGTGTGCTCGAACAAGCGAACCATGTGCCGCGAGTGTTCGAACTCGTGGATGTCGGCCCAGACCTCGGCCTGCCAGGGCTGGTCATGGGTAGCCGATTCGCCGCAGGTGGCACAGCGAGTGTGCAGCCGGGTCGAGGTGATGGCGGGAGCCGCGACCGCTTTGGGTCCATCGGGCAACTCAATAAAAATGCAGCGGACCTCTTCAATTTCCTCGTTCGGGCCAATCAGGTGTTCGTAACGGAGAAGATAGCCGAACCCCAGTTTGCGGGCCTCGGCTTCGGCCTCGATGCGGGTATGGAATGGCCCGTATTCGGCCCGCAACTGCTCGGTGGAGTCGCAAGCCATCCAGAAGGATTCCTTATAAGCCATTGCCTACCTCGCCTGGGTCAGGTCGGAACTCGCCTGGGAAGGACGAGTCTCGGGGACGTCGTACTGACAGGTGCAATTAGAATGCCGCTCCGAAAATCGCGAAAGGCGCTGTCGGCACAGCAAATCCGGCGCGCCGACAATTTCACGAAATCAACTTAAATGCAACAATTTGCAGAAATTTTCCAGCAATGGGTACGGTCGGGCAGTCCGGAGCGCGTCCATGGCCATCACCTGGGGGGCGACATTGGCGGACAGGCCTTCCAGAATCGCAGGGACTTGTGGGTGGCCGACCGGGTGATGGCAACTGGAGCGAGCCACGCAGCGTGCACAGTCTGCTGGAGGCTTCCTCCGTCAGCCCCGGAACTGCCATCCGTGCGATGGCAGCACCGGGAGAATGACGGCGCCCGATGCGGCCGATGCAGAAAACGCGCCGGCCCAGGCTTCGCCCATCCGTTCCGTTCGTCTCTTCTACCGTCCAGCAAAAGCCAGGCTGCCTGCCGCCCTTGCTGCCGGTGCTTCATTCTCGATTTTCAGGTCCCTTGCCGAAGTCCAATTCGAGCCTCCATGGTTCGCAACATAGAGGGCGAGTTCCAGGCGGCTCCAGACTCCCAGCTTGTCGAATGCGGTTCGCAGGTAGTTCTTCACGACCTGTTCGGTGGTGCCGATGATTTTTGCAATCTCCCGGTTGGTCAGACCTTCCCACACCAGGGTGGAAACCTGAATTTCCTTTACGGTCAGCTGATCGCGTGGCTGCATGATTCCATCTGCTCCTTGGCGAACATGGCGGTCGCCAGCTTGACTCGCTTGCGGCCCTGGGTGATACCGGCGCGCAAGAACAATGTGCGCAGGTGTTGTTTGACGGTACGCGGGCTGATGTGCAGACTGCCGGCAATTTCCTTGTTGCTGCATCCCTGCGCGAGCAGGCGGAGAACTTCCTCGTCGCGGGGCGTGATTTTAATGGCATCGAGATTAATCATGGTCGTTGCCTACTCCCGAACTTGGATGACGAACATGCTTTTCCTGCAGCACGCTCTTCGCCAAACTTTCGCCCTGCGAGTCGCCGAACTAGAACCAATGATTCCCGGAGCTTAGGGGCGAGCTGCCTGTGAGCGGGGAATACTATTCTTCCGTTTTGGGCCAAGGGTCGCGCCCCGAGGTCCGGAACGGGAGTCTGTAGTTAAAGGAGCCCTCATTTCCAGTGCCCTTCCACGTCTTTCAGCTTTTCTTAATGTTCGCTTCGGTATGCTAAGGGGCTGAATTCGCGGGGTGGACTATGAGAATTTTCGGTCCTTCAGGCAGGAGTTTTGGGAGCGCACGACGACTCTGGCTTGCGCTGATGCTGTTGAGCGCGGTGGCCGTGGCGCAATCGGATCAAAATGCGCAGGCGACCGGTGCGAACATGCCATCCAATGTGGGCGCACCCGCTACTCTGACCCTGCAGGATGCACTCCAGCGTGCGCGGGTCAACAGCCCGGAGTTTCGCGCGGCCTTGACGGAGCTAGGCCTGGCTCATGAGGACCGCGTGCAAGGACGGGCCGGGCTGCTTCCCAATGTGAACTACAACAGCCAACTCATCTACACGGAAGGCAACAACACGCGCTCGAATACCCCTGCGTACATTGCCAATAACGGGGTTCACGAATACATCAGCCTCGGGGATGTTCACCAGGAGATCTCGCTCTCGAGCTACGGCAACTATCGAAGAGCAGCGGCGGCGGAGGCCGTCGCCAAGGCCCGCGCGGAGATCGCCGTCCGAGGCTTAGTGGTGACGGTCGTGAAGGCGTATTACGGCTTGGTGGTGGCCCAGCGCAAGTACGGCACGGAACAACTTGCTGCCGAGGAGGCCAGGAAGTTTCTGGACATCAGCCAGAAGCTCGAAAAGGGAGGCGAGGTCGCGCACTCCGACGTGATCAAAGCGCGCATCCAATTCGAGCAGCAGGAACGCGACCTGCAGGAAGCTCGGCTCGAAATGGGAAGGAGCCGCCTCGAACTTGCGGTGTTGCTGTTCCCCAACTTCAACGAGAATTTCAACGTGGTCGACGATCTGCAAATGCCCCAAGCCCTCCCCGGATTTCCGGAAGCGCAAGCCATGGCGGGCCGCAAAAATCCTGACCTACGGGCGGCGTTGGCCTCGCGTACAGGTAGCCGACCACGACGTTACCAGCGCCTGGGGCAGCCTGCTGCCTTCGGCGAGCATCGACTACTTTTACGGGATTGACGCCAGCCATTTCGCTACGCGGCAATTCGATCCTGTGGCCGGCCAGTTCGTGAACAACCTGGGCTCCTCGATTGTGGCCAGCGTGCAGGTTCCACTCTGGAGCTGGGGGCGAACCGAAGCAAGCTCAAGCAGGCGGATCTTCGCCGCAACCAGGCGCGGGTGGAATTAAGTTTCGCGCAGCGCCAACTGCTGGCGAACCTGCGAACGTTCTACAATGAAGCCGAAACCTCCCGTTCGGAACTGGACTCGCTCCAGCAGTCCGCAGAACTTGCCACCGAAAGTCTCCGCCTGATTACCCTGCGCTACCAGGCGGGAGAATCCACGGTGCTCGAGGTGGTGGACGCGCAGAACACGCTCACCCTGGCGCGTAACGCGTATGCCGACGGCCAGGCTCGTTACAGGACAGCCCTGGCAACGTTGCAAACCGTGACCGGGAGCTTCTAATCAATGACCTCCGCAAACCGACGGATACTCTTTCCCACCTCACATCAGCGAAAGCAAAGGCCAGTGCTGCGTCTATGCATGCCGGCTCTTTCCATCGCGGGTGCATTAATTCTCTCGGCAACAGCATGTTCCAAAGAGCCGGGCGAGAAGGAACCGACGGTGACCGTGCAGGCCGTCACCGCGGAGAAGACGACGCTGCGGCAGACCGTCACGGCGCAAGCCGTTCTGTTCCCTCTTCAGCAGGCTGCCATCACGCCCAAGATCAGCGCGCCGGTGAAGAGGTTTCTCGTGAATCGCGGCGGGAAGGTCCACCAGGGACAACTGCTGGCGATTCTCGAAAATCGGGATCTGTTGGCATCGAGCGAGGAAAATAAAGGTGGGCTCGAACAAGCGCAAGCCGCCTATGAAACGACCACCGCGGCAAGTCTGCCGGAGGAGATGCAGAAAGCCCAGCTCGATACGGAAGGTGCGAAGAAGTTGCTCGACGCGCAGGAGAAGGTCTACCAGAGCCGCCAGGAACTGTTCCAGCAGGGCGCTCTGCCGCGCAAGGAACTGGACCAGGCCGGCGTCGATGTGACGCAAGCTCGTAACCAGTACAACATCGCGCAAAAGCATTACGACGCTCTCCAGGCAATCGGCAAACAGCAGGAATTGAAGTCGGCAGCCGGGCAGTTGCAAGCCGCCAAGGGCAAGTACATGGGCGCGGAGGCGCAACTCAGCTACTCGGAAATTCGTAGCCCGATCGACGGGTTTGTCACCGAGCGTCCGCTCTACCCCGGCGAAATGGCGGCGGCAGGCACTCCTTTGATCACCGTCATGGATACGTCCCATGTCATCGCCAAGGCGCACATCCCGCAGCCCGACGCTGCCCTGCTGAAGCTCGGCGACCGGGCAACGCTGACGGTGCCCGGCCAAGAAAAGCCGGTGGAAGGCAAGGTGACCGTCATCAGCCCCGCTTTGGATCCCAACAGCACCACAGTCGAAGTCTGGGTGCAAGCTGCAAATCCCAAGCAGAGATTGAAGCCGGGGACCAGCGTGCAGGTTTCCATGCTCGCGCAAACCGTGGACGATGCGCTGGCAGTGCCAACTGCATCCGTCCTCACGGCGCAGGATGGGGCCACCACGGTGATGGTGATCGGCCCGGACAATCGAGCGCATCAGACACCTGTGAAAGTCGGAATTCACGACGGGGAGCGCATACAGATCGTCGACGGCGTTCCGCCCGGGGCCAAGGTCATCGTGTCCGGTGCGTACGCGCTTCCAGACAAGACCAAGGTGACGATCGAGGCAGTCGCTGAGCCCGGAGAAACGAAGCCCAGCGCCGGCTCTGATGACAAAGACGACAAGAAGGACGACAAGAAAGACTAGAGCCTGCGGAGATCACGGTTGAACCCTTCTGAAAACTCATACTGGTTTACGCGGCATTCACGTTCGGTCATCTTCCTGATCCTGACGCTCGCCCTGCTGGGTGGCTACCTGGCCTTCACGATTCCGGTATCGGTTTTTCCATCGACCAACTTTCCGCGCATCCTGATCGGCGTCGACAATGGCGTGATGCCGATCGACCAGATGATGGTTACCATCACAAGGCCCATCGAAGAAACGGTCAACAGCGTTCCGGGCCTGTTGCAGGTACGGTCCATCACCAGCCGCGGTTCCGCCGAGGTTGACTTGTTTTTCCGCTGGGACGTCGACATGTTCCAGACGCTGCAGTACGTCAATGCGGCGATCTCGCGCGTGCAGCCGGAACTGCCCGCGACAGCCAAGATCGAAGCTCACCGCATGACGTTCGCGAGCTTCCCGATCCTGGGCTACAGCCTCACTTCGCAGAACGTTCCGCCCACCAAGCTGTGGGAAATGGCTACCTACGAAATCAAGCCGCGCCTGAATCGGCTAGAGGGCGTCTCGACTGTGCTGGTGCAGGGTGGCCAGGAGCCCGAGTTTTACATCACGCCGGATCCCGGCGAAGCTGCAGCTTGCGGGAATCACGGTGCCGGACATTCTGGAAGCGGTTCGCCGCACCAACCTGGTCGATTCTCCCGGCCTGATCGAACGCAATCATCAATTAGTGCTCGGCCTGATCAATGCCCAGGTGCGAACTCCCGAGCAGATCGCCAGCACCGTGATCAAGACAACTCAGGCCGGAATCCCGGTCCGGGTCGGCGACATCGCCAGCATCGCGCCCGGCGTCAAGCCTGTATATACGATCGTCAATGCGAACGGCAAGCCCGCGATCCTGCTGAACATCAACCGGCAGCCTGACAGCAACACCGTGCAGGTGGCCGACGAAGTGCACGCCGAGGTCGACCGCATCCGGAAATCTTTGCCTCCCGGCATCGAGTTGCTTCCGTTCTACGATCAGTCGATTATTGTCGGCGAGTCGATCAAGAGCGTGCGCGACGCGATCCTGCTGGGCCTCATCCTGGCTTCCATCATCCTGGTCGTGTTCCTGCGCGATTGGGGCACGTCCGTCGTCGCTGGACTGGTGATTCCGGTCACGGTAATGGTGACCTTCATCGCCTTGAAAGTCATGGGGGAAAGTTTCGACCTGATGACCCTAGGCGGTCTGGCCGCGGCGGTCGGCCTGGTCATCGACGACGCGATCGTGGTCGTCGAAAACATCGTACTGCACCGCGACGCCGGACAGAGTCGCACCCAAGCGATTCATAGCGCACTGCAGCGAGATCACGGTGCCGCTGATTGGTTCAACCGTCACCCCAGTCGTAGTGTTTCTTCCCCTGATTTCGATCACAGGCGTGACGGGCACTTTCTTTAGGGCGCTGGCGGTCACGATGACGGTGTCGCTCCTGACGTCACTGGCACTGGCGTTGACCTGGACTCCGAATCTCAGCCTGTACTTCATCGGGCGACGCCGCAAGGATTCCGGCGAAACGAATCCGCCCGAAGGCGAAGAGGAATCGATCTCCCGTCTTCTGGCAGCGGAAGACGCCCACCTGAGCGGCTTCTTCCAGCGAGTTGTGTCTTTCCACGAACGCTGGCTGCGGAAAGCGGTAGCCCGTCCAATGTGGCTCGCAAGTCTTAGCGTGATCCTGATCGCGCTGTCCTACATCTGCTATCGCTTCTCGGGTTCCGATCTGCTTCCAGAAATGGACGAAGGTGGTTTTGTGGTCGACTACATCATGCCAGCGGGCAGTTCGCTGGCTGAAACCAACCGCGTGATCAGCCACGTCGAGCAGATCCTGCGCGAAACTCCTGAAGTCGAAAGCACCTCGCGCCGCACCGGCCTGCAGTTGGGACTGGCCGCCGTTACCGAGGCCAATACCGGAGACATTTCCGTGAAGCTGAAGAGCAAGCGCGATCGCGGGATTGAGGAAGTGATCGCCGATGTCCGCGCTGCGATTAAGGAAAAGGAACCGGAGCTCGATGTGGAGTTCATCCAGGTGCTGCAGGACATGATCGGCGACCTGACAAGCGCCCCGGAACCGATTCAGATCAAGCTGTTCGCGCAGGATCCCAAGGTGCTGCGAGGAGTGGGCGCCCAAGGTGGCGGACTCCATTCAGAAAATCCACGGAGTAGTGGACGTACTGAACGGGATTGACAACACCATCAGCGGCCCCGCCGTGGTCTTTCAAGTGGACCCGATGGTGGCCGCGCGCGCAGGCTTCACGGCCGAAGAAGTCGCCACCGACGCAGCCGCCATCCTGGAAGGTGAACCTGCTCCCACGCCCGGTGATCGCGAACGAACGGGCATACACGCTGCGCGTGCGTTTTCCGGAACGAAACCGTGCCTCGCTGGAAGCAATGCGCGACACGCTTCTCACCAGCAGCACGGGAAGGACCGCCACCCTGGGCGCCCTGGCTACGGTCACCGAACTTCCCGGGCAGACCGAGATCCGGCGCGAGAACCTGCAACGCTCCGTGGCCGTGACGGCGCGACTGGAGGGCACTGATCTGGGCAGCGCGATGTCCACTGTGCAGAAGAGCGTGGCCGACCTTCACCTGCCCTCCAGCATTCGAGTGGAGTACGGCGGCACCTATCAGGAACAGCAGAAGTCGTTCCGCGATCTGGTAATGGTATTCGTGCTCGCCATTTTGCTGGTGTTCATTGTCCTGCTCTTCGAGTTCGGAACTTTCGCCGCGCCGCTTGCCATTCTCGCGTCCGCCCTGCTGTCAACTTCCGGCGTCTTTATTGCGCTTCTCGTGACCCGCACTACGTTCAACATTTCCTCGTTCATGGGAATGATCATGGTGGTGGGCATCGTCGCCAAGAATGGAATTCTGCTGCTGGATGCGGACCAGAAATTCCGGCGCCTGGGAATGTCGGCGGAGGACGCGATGCTGCAATCCAGCCGCCGGCGCCTGCGTCCCATCGTCATGACCGCGCTGGCCACGATGGCGGGCATGTTGCCCCTGGCATTCGCCCTGGGTGCCGGCTCGCAGATGCTGCAACCGTTGGCCATCGCAGTGATCGGCGGCATCCTGATCTCGATGATCCTGTCACTGATCATTACGCCGGCCGTTCACTTCTACCTGAGCCGCGAGGGTGCAAGAGAGCGAAAGTTGGACGCGGTCGCCCAAGCCTGAGAGGAATCAGTTTTCGGGCAGTCCAGTGCACTTTATTGCAGCGGAAGCCGAGGCACGGTGGCGAGGAGACTCTGCGACCAGCGCCTGGACAGCGTGCGGTAAAACGATACTCCCTTTGCAAACAAACACTTACCTCGGCTCAGAACGGTCGCCCGCAATCCCCCAACGAGATTTTTACAGGCTTCTGGCCTGGTGGGTGCGCAATCCATTGCATTACGTTTGGAGCAAGAATTGCACTACAATGAGCGCTGATTCCCCTTTTTTCGTGCGGAGGGGACACACTCGGCCGTGATGAACACATCCTTCAGCAAGAGCGGCGGACCTGTGCTAGATGAAGCAACTTTCCAGAAGTTGCTGGCCGCGGCCTACGTGTTGCAGGAACACCATGATCGCACGCAAACAACAGCCCCGCCGGAGACAAAAGCCGAAAATCCCGACACCGACTCTGACACCAGCATTCTGGCTCAAATCGTAGAGACTCAGCACGAGATTCAAAGCAGTCATCTTGATCTGGCGAGCACCGCGAAACTGGTGGTGGAGCGCATCCTAAAAATTACCGGGGCCCAGGGGGCAGCGGTTGGGATTGTGGATGAGGAAAAGGTGATGTACCGGGCGGGCAGCGGAATACTGGCCCGTCAAGTAGGCCAGTCCTTCAGACCCGAGGCTACTCTGTCTGCCTCGACACTGCTGCATGACGTCATTCTGCGTTGCCCCGATGCCAGCACCGATTTCCGCGTAAATCCTGAAATCACCAAGCGGCTCGGAATCGGGTCTCTGATCTCCGTGCCCGTATTCCACAACGGAAAGACTGAGGGCGCGCTGGAGCTGGTCTATGCAAAGTCCGATGCCTTTCACGATCAGGACGTGCGGACATGCCAACTCATGGCGGGTCTGGTTACCGAAACCTTAACCCGCACCGCCGAAGAAGATTGGCGCAAGGGACTGGCGGCGGAACGCGCTTCGATGCTGGAAGTATTGGAAAAAATCAAACCACAACTGGCGCGCCTGGCAAACACGCCCGAAGCGGCTCTCGCGCTATCCAAAGCGGCGCCCGAGCTTACTGAGACTACCCTGGATGAGGCGAAATGCCAGCACTGTGGCAGCGACATGGCACCCGGGGAGGCCTTCTGCGGCTCATGTGGTGTATCCCGATCGTCCACTTCTCGCAACGATCTGCAAAGCAAGTGGGCGACCCTCTGGAATTTGAAGAAGGAAACCGATGCGGAGCCGCTTCCGTCGTCGCCGAATGGTTCGGATTCCATGCAGAGGGATCGCGATCCAACCGTCTGGTCCGGCCTGGCCACACAGGAGCTCACAGCGCCCGAGAAGCTTGACGAGGCCGAACCGCAGACGGCGCGCGTCGAAGCATCGGTGCCGGACGAAGCACTCCAAAGCGCTGCACCCCTGGTCTCGCCCGGCCCGAAGGACGAAGCCATGGTGGCGCCCAAGGACGCACCCGAAGAAGCAGACGCCACGCTCGTGAAGAGGCCGGCGGAGGCTCGCGTATGGCTGCGCTCAATCGCCGTATCGCCGCCTGCCGTGCAGCTTCGAGGATTTTGGCAAAAGAGCGCAGTGTTTGTGGGAAAGCATCGAGGCGATCTTGCCCTGGCGGGCTCTTTCGTTCTGTTTCTGATCACAATTCTGTGGGCGGTCTCGTCGGACCATCCGACCACTTCCGCCGACTCGGGCAATCAAGCTTCTACTGCGGCCACCGCCCCGGCAAAACCAAAGCGGAAACAGGCCCCGCCGCAGCCGAAACTCAGCATGTTTGAGGAGTTTCTGGTCAGCGTCGGATTGGCGGAGCCGCCTCCTGCTCCGTCCTACAGCGGGAATCCCAATATTCCCGTCTGGGTCGATGTGCACTCTGCCCTGTATTACTGTCCCGGCTCCGACCTCTACGGCAAGACCCCGCAAGGAAAAATTGCCAGCCAGCACGATGCGCAGCTGGACCAGTTCGAGCCGGCGTCGCGCAAGGTTTGCGACTGAGTCGGGTACCGTAATTTTCTTTCCCCGCCTACAGGGTTTTCCTCAGAGTTGGATTTGACAACTACCGCGCACGGGAGTGGAATTATCTTTGAAAACTTTCGGGAGAATTGCCCGTGCCCCATCCGCAGGAAAAGACTCCGGACCGGATCACCGAACTGCCGAATCCGGAGTTGAACCCGCTGCTGAACCCGACGTTGGGCCGAAATCTGGGCCGCTGGGCGGAGGTGTATTTCACGACCAGCCCGGAAAAGCGCGAGGAAGCCGTTGGCGAACTGCTTCGCGAACTGAAGGCGAGCCCCGTTCCCGAGGCGGCGGAGAGCGGGGGGGAGGCGCCCTCCAGTTTTGAAGCGTCCGAAATCCCGGTGAGTGCGCCGGGTCTCCAGTGCGGCGAGTGTGGGCATCGTTACGATGGTCCGCAGCGTTTCTGCGGAATGTGCGGCGCGCCTCTGGCTGCTGAACAAGCGTCTTCAGAGAATTATCCGCTGGAACGGACAATGGCTGCGGAACCGGCACGTGACCCCGAGCCTGTGTTCGCACAGGCGCCGCTTTTCTCAATGATCACACCCGCGCCAATGGCGCAATCGACTTTCAGCGACAGCAATGAGATTACGTGGTTGCGGGAAAAGAATCTCGCTGCGGAAACTCAGGCCGCATCGTTGGGGAGCGCTCGGAAATATGTGCCCGCCCTGTTGGCCATGGTTGCGATCGGAGTTTTGATCTATACGCAGTCGCGGCCCCAGGGTTCGCAACCACGCCCGGCCAATTCGCCAGCGGCTGCTGCGCGGGACGAAAGGACGGCGCCGCCGGCTCCGGCCGCCAGCCGCTACGCCCGCCACCACTGCGCCTGCACCGCAGGCCATGGCGACAAATCTCCCGGAAAACGCTGGCCCTGCTGCCGCGAACTCGGGCGCCAGCCCCGTGGCCCAGAAGCAGACGATCTCAGAAGAAAATGGTGTTCCGCCTGCTCTTCAGCTAGCAAGCAGGCCGGGCCCTGGGACCGTGAACGCTCCCGCGCCTCCCCCCGAGACCAACCTCTCGAGCAGCGCGGCGAATGGCTCCGAGGAACTCGCCTTGGCCATGGATTATCTGAATGGGAAAAGAGGTCCACGCGACAGCGCGGAAGCAGCCAAGTTTCTTTGGCAGGCGGTGGGCAAGGAAAACCCATCCGCCATCCTGTTGTTGTCGGATATGTACCTGATCGGCGATGGGGTGCCGAAGAGTTGCGATCAGGCCCGCTTGCTTTTAAATGCAGCGACCCGGAAGGGTGTCCCCCAGGCCGCTCAAAAGCTTCGTAACCTTCTGGTCTCCGGCTGCCCCTAAATTGCTGGGGCAGCCTTTCCCTTGGTCTTCACCAACCCATGCATCGACTCACCGATGGTGAGTTCCAGAGGGCGAGGGCTCGCCCAGACCCAGGATGCTGTGCTCCCAGGCCTCGGGCTGGTCAAGCTTGGGCGATTTGTTCGTACTTTCGCGCCTCGTACCAGAGGGCAAGTTCGACTCGATTCCAGAGTCCAAGCTTGTCGTAGATGACCCGGAGGTAATTTTTGACGACATGTTCGGTGGTTCCGATTTCGTCAGCAACTTCCTTGTTCTTAAGTCCCTGGGCAACAAGCTCAATGACTTTACTTTCTCGCTCGCTAGGAATTCGCTTTCCGTAACGTTCCCCTCCAAACATAATTGCCTCCGGTACAAGAGTGTTGCGAGTTTGACTCGCTTGATGCCGCTGGTAATGCCAAAGCGCAGAAACAGCCGGTTGAAATGTGCTTTCACGGTTCGACGAGCCATTTTGAGTTGCCGAGCGATTTCATCGTTGTCGCAGCCTTGCAGGAGCAATTCGACGATCTGTTGTTCGCGTTGCCCCAGACGGACGGGCCTTTCGCTCATTGAGTGTCCCCCTCAAATGTGCTGGTGAAGTGACCAAACTGTGGCGCCCGGCGCCACTAATTGACGACGACGGCACGGCCAGGCCGTTCACTGGATTTGATTGATGTGAGTGTTCTTACGGAAAACCATAGCACTCACAATGCCAACCCATTGCAGAAAGCAGCTGTGATTAAAGGTTGTGATTTTCCACAAGCAACTGACATCGGAACGGCTGTTCAACATCTCAGGAATGGGAATCGAGAAAAGTGGGAGCGAAAAACGATATTTCTTCCGACCTCACCGGCGAGGCAATCATTTCGCTCAGCAAGCTACTTAATATAAATGAGTTAGTCGCGCGTGATCGCCCCACCGGGAACTCGTTCCTGCAAGCGGGAGGCAAGGCTTCGCCCCTCAAGAACAGACCTGAGATGGATCACCGAGAGCCACGCGCCGGGGCTCGCTTTCGTTGAAACTAAGGTCCTTAGCTCGCTTATAGGGTAAAACCCTTAGGACAAAAGTTCCCGACGCGGGAATGACGACGGGAACCAATTACACTCATCGCGCAAAGCAGAGACAGGCCTGTCGGGAGCCAATTCAGTCTCGACCAGAACCTCGGGAGCCCTGCAATGAAGAGATGCGGCACTTTGCGCCGCAAGGCGCTCGGCCTTCCCAGAGCAATCCTCGATCCCCGACTGCTACATAGGGCAATCGAAGTCTTTAACATTCATCACGATGGGACGGCGGCAACATCCGAGAGGGTATCTAGTTTGTTCTCATGCGCATACTCCCAGGGAACCTATCGCCGACATGACCTCACGTATACTATTTGGAAAGGCTTGCCCTTCGGGAGACGTTTCTCTGGACACTCGCGAAAACCCAATCAGCTTCAGCGCCGGGACCACCAGCGAGTTTCAGAACCAAATTCCATCGCCGCAAGACAACTCACCTGAAAACCCTGTGGTCGTGAGTGTCATCATCCCGACGTACAACACTGCGGGTTACATAGCGAGCGCTCTGAACTCGGTATTCGCCCAGACCTTCAAAAATTTCGAGATTATCGTCGTAAATGACGGCTCGCCCGACACTCCGGCGCTGGAAGTCGCATTGCAACCTTATCGGTCGAGGATCCGCTATATTCCCCAGGAAAATCGAGGCCCCAGCGGTGCCCGAAATACTGCGATTCGAGCCGCGCGAGGAAAGTACGTGGCTTTCCTGGACAGCGACGATATTTGGCTGCCACAGCACTTGGCCAAGCAAGTGGAGGCTCTGGAGAAAAATTCTCTCGGGCTCATTTACGCAAACGGTGTGCAGCTTAAGGGCGATATTCCGGTGGGAGTTTCGTTCGCTAGTACTCCCCAGTCGCTTCCAGTGGATTTCGACGCGTTGCTGCGAGAGCGATCGACGGTGAGTACATCGTCGGCAGTGGTGTCAAGGCAGGCTATCGTGGAAGTTGGCCTGTTTGATGAACATTTCAAGCGATGCGAGGACTATGACCTCTGGTTGCGTCTGGCCCGTAGCGGGGTTCGGATGACCTTCAGGCGCGAGGTTCAGATCTATCATCGTCTCGGCAACGGGTTGGCCTCGAACCAAGAACTCATGAAGCAAGCCCTCATCGAGGTGTACAAAAAAACAGCTGCAACGCAGGCACTCACTGACGAACAAACGCGCTTTATCCGCAAGAAGATCGCGCACATCTCGATGGCGATCGAACTGGAACGCGCCAAACGATCGCTGCTCGCCAGCCAGTTCCATGAAGCCTTGGACTTTATTCGAAAAGCGCAGTTGAGTGCTCCCCACTGGAAGCTGCTGGGCGCGCAATTTGGTCTGCGGTTCTGCCCCCGAGTCCTGCTGTCTCTGTATCGGTCGCACCTTCGACGCGTGGAACGCCGGAAACGAGCCCGGCGCGCACGCGCTTTGCGAAGTGTCGGCTTCGCAGGCCGTCCCGACAACGTGACTATGGTTGGGAACCCAACACTTTCCACATGAAAAGCAATCCAAACGGCGAGCTCTGGTAGCCAAGAAAACAGCGCGGCGGATGCAACGCGGCGGAACCGAATAAGCGTGGTGGAGCGTCGGGCCCGATGATCTACGGAATCAAAGTAGTGCTCAAGTACATGCTCGGCATCGATCGAGCCGAACGCAACTTTGCCGTGTATCCCGACGACACATTCGTGGTGTCCTATCCCCGGTCCGGGAACACCTGGACCCGCTTTCTGATTGCCAACCTGGTTCATCCAGAGAAGGATGTCAGCTTCAGGAACATCGAGAAACTAATCCCTGACACCTCCTCGCAATCCAACCGCGCGCTCAAGGCCACACCCCGCCCGCGCATCATAAAAAGTCACGAGTATTTCGATCACCGCTATGGCAAAGTCATTTACATCGTGCGCGATCCCCGGGATGTGGCGCTCTCTTACTACGATTTTCAGCGAAAATACAGGCAGATCGAAGACGGGTATTCGCTCGAGAGGTACGTAGACGATTTTGTCAGCGGGAAATTGATTTCAGTGGGCTGGGGCACCTGGGGAGAAAATGTGGCCAGCTGGCTATTCACCCGGTGCAAGCGCAGAGAATTTCTCCTGCTTCGCTACGAAGACATGATCAAAGACACTAGCCACGAGCTGACCCGTATTGCCGAGTTCCTCCACATCGAGGCCGAACCGGAACGCCTCCGGAAAACGATCGAGCGAAGTTCCGCGAACCGCATGCGTGAATTGGAGAAGGTCGAATCGGACGCGTGGATTGCAACCAAGAATCGTCGCAAGGACATCCCTTTCGTGCGGGTTGCGAAGTCGGGCGGCTGGAGGACTTCCCTGCCGGAGAGTTGTGTACAGCAGATCGAGGCAGCATGGGGGGACCTGATGACCACTCTCGGCTATGAACTGGTAACCCTGAATGTGCCACAAGCAACTCGCTGAACTGCACACCATGCACCAACTGGACACGCCCAGGTTTCCGGGACCCCACCGAACGCGCGCCCCAATAAGTTTGTCGCCAAACCCGACCTGCAGGCGGGGAAACGGAGTGTTCATTCAGTCCTTCCGAAGGCGCGCTTGCTAATGCGCAAACATGAAATTTTCAAGAACGTCGGCTCCAGCTGGTTCAGCCTCGGAGTCAGTATTCTGGTGGGGGTCTTCCTCTCGCCATTTATCCTGCATCGCCTGGGGGACACTGCGTTCGGCATCTGGGTTCTCATTTTCTCGGTGACCGGGTACTACGGTCTTTTCGATCTGGGCATCCGCTCTTCGGTGATCCGCTATGTTTCGACCTACACCGCAACCGGGGACCAGGACGGTCTGACAAAGCTGATCAACACCAGTCTGGCGAGCTACACAGGCATCGGGACCGTGGCGATGACGGTCACGCTGGTGGGCAGCTTGTTCGTGGATCGTCTGTTTCGCATTCCGCCCGAGTTTCTGACGACTGCGCACTGGCTTTTCCTGATGGTCGGAACCGCCGTGGCTCTGGGATTTCCGACCGGGGTGTTTGGCGGCATTCTGGAGGGAATGCAACGCTTCTACCTGGTCAATTTCACGAATCTGGTAGCCACTCTGGTGCGCGCTGTACTCATCGTCCTGGCTTTAACACACGGCTACGGTCTGCTTACGATTGCCTTCATCACGGTGGCGCTGCCCATCGTCGGCTCGCTAGTACGAGCTGGCTTTGTGCTACGCATTCTGCCAATCCGTTTTGGATGGAGATATGTCGACCGCAAGGCTCTTCGAGAGATCGCAAACTACAGCGCCGTTAGCTTCATCCTGATGATTGCCTACAAATTACGGTTCAAGACGGACGAAATCGTGATCGGAAGCTTTCTTTCCGTAACGGCCATCACGTATTTCGCCATCGGCGACCGGCTTCTGGATTATGCCTCGGAAGTGGTCAGCAGCCTGGCGCAGATCTTCGTGCCGATGTCGGGTCAATCCCACGCCAAGGGTGACATGGCTCGCCTTCGGACCATCCTGGTGGCCGGCAACCGGGCTTGCGCTTTGATCATCTTTCCGATCGCCGCAATCCTCATCATTCTGGGAAAGTCGGTCATTACCGCGTGGGTTGGCGCAAAGTATGTTCCCGAGAGCTATCCAGTGCTCCTTGTCCTCGTAATCCCAATGACCTTCGCGCTGGCTCAGGGCGCGTCCGGTCGCATTCTGTATGGCATGGCGAAGCACAAGTCGCTCGCTTGGGTTACGCTGATGGAGAGTGTCGCCAACCTGATCCTGAGCATCGTGCTCATTCGCCCCTTTGGCATTGTCGGGGACGCCGCTGGGACGGCCATCCCACTGATGTGTACTTCGTTGTTTTTCATGCCGCGCCACCTGTGCCGTCTCCTCGGTGTTCGAATCGGGACATTCCTGCGCGAAGCTTACACTCTTCCCCTGCTACTCTCAGCCCCACTCGTCGTCACGCTACTTTTGATGCGCCGCTGGTTTATCGCCCATACTTATCTCGAAGTAGGGCTGCAGATTCTGATCAGTCTGCTACCCTACGGTCTGGGTGCATTTTGGGCGCTTTGGACGAAGCGTTTGTGGCAGGTTGGTGAGTTGTCAGGCAAGCAGATGGACGAGGTCGCCGTCGCGCTGATCGAAACCTACCAGGAAGAACCGTAATGGGACCTCGACTGCCGGCTAGAAAGCTGGTTCGACGGCGAGGGCGCCGTCGCTGCACCATTGCCTTTATGAACGCAGATGAGCAGAAACCGGGACTCACGCAGGTTCTTCGAAAGATCCTGCCGGACAGTTTCCAGCGCGAGCGTCAGATTTTCTTTCGCCTCGGACCGAAGGCCGGCCCTATCTACGTGCGGCTGCGTCTGCTCGCTTGCCTGGGAATAGATTCGCCCGATATGGAAAAAATTCCCGCGGGTGCGCGATCGTTTCTCTTTGTGTGCTTCGGAAACATCATGAGAAGCCCCATGGCAGAGGTGATGTTCCGCGAATCAGTGGCGGAAGCCGACTTGCCCAACCTGCGGGTGTGCTCGGCGGGTCTGCATGCCGTTTCCGGCAACGAGGCCCACCCCAGGGCTCTGGTTGCCTCGGAGGAGATCGGACTTCCCCTTGCCCGGCACCGCGCGCAGTTGCTGAACGCGGATCTGGTGGCCCGGGCGGACGCGATCTTCGTGATGGATTTTCAGAACAAGGCGGAAATGGTGGCTCTTTATCCCGAGGCCGAGGACAAGATTCTGATGCTGAGTGGGTACGCCGATGGGCCGGAGCGTCACCGCGAAATTTCCGATCCTTATTTGGGCGATCTGGAAGCTACGCGGCGCTGTTACGCCGTCTTACAAACCTGCATTCGGAACTTGACGATTGATCTCGTGGCGCGCAACCCAAGATCGACGGCACCAGTATCAACCTGAGAGGGCGGGCGTCCTTTGCTCGAGCCAGTTTCAGCGGTTGGTTGAGGTCGAGAGAATCATGAAGCGCATGGGGAATGAAACCATACGGAGGGCGGCGCGGGCGTTTGTCCAAGTGGGCCGCGTCCTGATCGGCAATCAGATCGCCGGACGCAACCTGACGGTGTTCCCTGACGACGTCTTCCTAACCTCGTATCCCCGGTCCGGCAATACCTGGACTCGTTTTCTTATCGGAAATCTCATCTACCAGGATGAGCCGGTCACCTTCTCCAACATTGAATCGCGGATTCCGGAGATCTACTTCAACTCGGACCGTCGCATGCGCAGTCTTTCGCGGCCGCGCATCCTGAAAAGTCACGAGTGCTTTCAGCCACAATATCCGCGCATCATCTACATTGTTCGAGATCCCCGCGACGTCGCCGTCTCCTTCTACCATCACAACGTCAAGGCCGGAAACATCCCGGACGACTATCCGATGGAAGCATTCATACCACGATTTATCGCCGCGGAGTTCGATGCGAAGTGGGGTTCGTGGTCAGACAACGTGTTGAGTTGGCTCTCGCTTCGCCGGGATTATCCGGGATTCATTCTCCTTCATTACGAGAGCATGAAGGCAAATCCTGTTCAGGAGCTCATGCGCCTCTGCGCGTTTCTCGAACAACACACTTTCCGAAAAATCGATCGCAGTCCGGAAAACCTCCGGCGAGCCGTTGACCTCAGCTCTCCCGAGCGCATGCGCAGTCTCGAAAAAGCCGAGAGTGCGAACTGGGTGCTCACCAAGCGCACCCGGCTCGACAAGCCCTTTGTCCGAACCGCTAAGGCCGGCGGATGGAAATCGACTCTTTCCTCGAAATCCGTGGCCAGCATCGAAGCGGCGTGGGGCCCGCTGATGAGGAGCCTGGGTTATGAAGAGCGGCACCACCTCGAGTCCAGGGCAACTGCAAGCACCCGCGACAGCTTCAGTGGAAGCGGGTGTCAGGAACGAGTAGGGCCGGCGCTCACGTGGTGCGACGAACGCGGAACCAGTTCTTGATCTGAGCCAGTCCCGGACGAAGGTCGGAGAGCCACACATCGTCGTAGCGCATCCCGGGATACCAGGGGACGGCGATCTTGGCGAGGGTGCTCCAAAACTCGGGATACTCCGCCGGCCAATTCGCCGGCTTCCCCTTCCGAACGTTGCTCAGGTGTGTCAATTCGCCGACCAGGCGGCGACATGTGATCTGTTTGCGGTAAGACAAGGTTTTCGGAGGCAGGGCTCCCGTCAGGCACCAGTCGATCAGATAGTGCGGATAGTCGATTCCACTGGCAATCGGAAGTCCGATGGAACCCCAGGGTCGCCCATTGATTTCCATAAGCACCGCGGTGCCATTCTCCAGCTTTTTGTATTCGACCATGGCAATTCCCTGAAAACCGATGGCACGGACGAGGCGACTGCTCAGTTCCACTAAACTTTCATCGAGGGCGATCGACTTCCGGCAACTGCTGGCCGAACCCCTGGGATCGACTTCCCGGATACGCTCCCACGCAAAAGGCAAATAGACGTCGTCGGTGGCAACGAAGAAAGAAAGACCAATGCCGGCGCCGGAGACAAATTCCTGGATCAGCACTTCGCCCGTCAATTGCAGGCGCTGGTTGACCTCGCGCTCCAGCCCTTCCTTCCCGAACGCATAAGCTACCGTTCCGAAAAGAGCGCTGCCCCTCGCCCAACGCACCGAGAACCGATCCTTCACCACCAGCGGGTAGCGCAACTCCGGCAAAGCAGCCACATCGGCGAGGGTTTTTATCAGCCACGTATGCGGCACGGGGATTCCCAAGCCTCTTGCGAGGTCGACCGTTCGATATTTGTCGGCGGTGGCTACCACGGCATCGCGCGGTGGCAGGGCGACGCGGCAAATTCCTTCAAATTGCTGGCGCTGCTCCGAGAGCGGCTGCAGGGTCCAGTCCGCGATGGGCACAATGAGGGCGATGGAATGACGGCGGGCGAATTCCAGGACTGCATCGACGAACGCTGACGCGTCGTCAGTTGAGACGGGATAATCGAAACTCAGCTTGCAGTAACGCGAGAGTTTTGCGGCGGCAAACAATCCTTGATTGGCGCCGACCGCGACCCAATGCCCGGCACGCCCAGCGGATCGTGTGAACGCCAGCGCCGCCGAGTTATGTCCGTCCAGAACCAGTATTCTTGCCAATTCAGGATCACTCCGGTGGATTCATCCAGAAACTCGCAGCTAAACCGCTCGTCCTGCGAATGCGCTCTCAAGATTCCAGCGTAAACCATCCACAGTTTTCGTCGGGCGCACGCGCTTCAAGGCGAGTGGATTATCGTGCCTGCGTGCCAGTCCCCCACTCGTGGTCACCGCTGTCTCATAGCCCGCCCGCCGACTCTCGTCTGCAATTTGCTCCGTCCAATTGGGAAACAGCGCGGGACACGGATAGGAGAGATGAGCGACCGTCGTTCTCAGCTGCGCTTCCATGCGCTGCTTCGACTCCACGAGTTCCCGTCGGACGTCGTCGATGCTCAAGTAGGCCAAGTTCGGATGTGTCATGGTGTGCGAGCCAACGTTATGTCCATGTTGCACTAATGCGCGCAACTGGTCCCAGGTCATCATCAATTGTCCCGAGTCCTCGGTCAGCTCTTTGTCCAATTCCAATTCGATCTGCCGTACCATTCGCTCCTGCGCGGCGCCAGCCGACTGAGCTACCCGGTCACAGACCGCGAGGTAAGCGGCGTCGCGTTCCTGTGGGCTGGTCAGAGTCCAGGCCTTTCCGGTTTCATCCGCCCAGTTCGACTTCGATGTCGTTTCGAATGAAAAGCGCAAGCGGCTCGGCCAGGGTAAGCGCCGGTCTTCCACGCAGTCCACCGTGGCATAAAAGGTCGCTGGCACCCCAACGTGGTCCAATGTCGGCATCGCGACCTCGTAGTTGTCGGTGTATCCGTCGTCGAAGGTGACAACAACCGGACGCTCCGGGATGTCCTGTTCCCCCCGCACAAATCGAGCAACCTGATCCAAGGAGACCGGGTGGAACTCCCCGGCGATGAGTTCCATCTGCGCCGCAAAGACGGAGCGCGCATGGATTATGCCCCCCAGCGAGTGCTTTACTGAGTTCGGGTCGTCCAGCACCGAGTGATACATGAGAATAGCGGCGCCCTTACTCTGGAACCGTCCCGCGAGACGTAGAATTCCGCTGGCCAGCAGCGCCTGTTTCAGCTGTTTCTTGATCATTCCCAGTTTGTGACGGCAGCCCCGAGAGTTGGCATTCTGCGGTTGAGAGCAAAGTGGGCAGTTCGAGAAATCCGAACTCGCTCCTACTTTCAGTCTAAACGACGCGAAACCAACACAACGCCTCGAACCAAGAAAACCATCGTAACCTTTCGAATCTGCCGGGGTCGTCGCACGATCAATATGTAACAATTGAAGGTAAGAGGGAGTCGCGGGGAGGACGGGAAGCAGTACCCCGTGCGCAAGGGTTTTCACCTTGAAGCATTGCCCGTAGCCGCCAGAACCGATAGACTCATAAGCGGCTAAATATCAATAACTTAGAGTAGTCTAGCTGCGGGGATGCGGAACCTCAATTGCTGAATGTAAGGGTTGCCACCCTTATCTCCACCAGACTGTAGGGATCCCTAATCTCTCCCGGTTCATTTTGTTTGAATGTGTACCGGGGAAGCTCTTTTGCCGAGATATGGAAGGCACAAGGATTACTGAACCAGGAGGTTCACAGACTTGACATCGACTAGCCACCTCATCGCTCCGCATGGCGGGGAACTCATCAACCTGATAGTAGAACCCGCGCGAGCTGCCGACTTAAAGGCTCATTCGAAGGAATGGCCGTCGTGGGATCTCACGGCGCGCCAGGTTTGCGACGTCGAACTGCTATTGAGCGGCGGCTTCTCGCCCCTGCGCGGCTTCATGAACCGCGCCGACTACGAGGGCGTCTGTCACAACATGCGTCTGAGCAGCGGCATTCTCTGGCCGATGCCCATCACGCTCGACGTCAGCGAAGAATTTGCCAAAACGTTGAAGCCGGGGAGCAGCAAGGTCGCATTGCGCGACGGCGAAGGCGTGATGCTCGCCGTGTTGAGCGTTGAGGATGTCTGGCAGGCGGATCGCGCGGCTGAAGCGAAGAGCGTGTTCGGAACGACCAGCAAGGCGCACCCCGGGGCGGACTACGCCATCAACAAATCGAACCCATGGTATGTGGGCGGCAAGCTCGAGGGACTGCAGCTTCCTTCGCACTATGATTTTCGTTCTCTTCGGCTCACGCCTGCAGAGTTGCGTGCTGAATTCTCGCGACTCGGCTGGCGGCGCGTGGTTGCGTTCCAGACCCGCAATCCCATGCATCGCGCCCATCAGGAACTCACCTTCCGCGCCGCCAAGCAGGTGGAAGCGAACCTTCTGCTGCACCCGTCGGTCGGCATGACGAAACCCGGCGACGTCGATTACTTCACGCGCGTGCGCTGCTATCAACTGCTGCTCTCGAAGTACCCGCAGGGGACGGTGAAGCTCTCGATGCTGCCCCTCGCGATGCGCATGGGAGGACCGCGCGAGGCGATCTGGCACGGCCTCATCCGGAAAAATCACGGCTGCACACATTTCATCGTGGGGCGCGACCACGCCGGGCCGGGGAACGACACCGACGGCAAGCCCTTCTACGGGCCCTACGACGCCCAAGAGCTCTTCAAGAAGCATGAAGCCGATGCAGGCATGACCATGGTGCCCTTCAACATGATGGTCTACCTGGAGGATCAGGACAAATACGTGCCCGACAACGAAGTTCCGAAGGGGTCGCGCGTGCTGAATATTTCCGGGACGGAACTGCGCCAGCGGCTCAACGAGGGCCGCGAGATTCCGACCTGGTTCACGTATCCCGAAGTCGTTCAGGAATTGCGCCGCAGCTATCCGCCTCGGCATAAGCAGGGCGTGACCATCTTTTTCACCGGGCTTTCCGGGTCCGGCAAATCGACCATTGCCAATGTCCTGTTGACGAAGTTCCTCGAAACGGGCGGCCGTCCGGTGACGATCCTCGACGGCGACCTGGTGCGCAAGCACTTGTCCTCCGAACTCGGCTTCTCCAAGGAGCACCGCGATATCAACATTCGCCGCATCGGCTACGTGGCGTCAGAAATCACGAAGAACGGCGGGATCGCAATCTGCGCTCCCATCGCTCCCTACGAAGCAATTCGCAAGCAGGTCCGCGAGATGATCGAGCCCGTCGGCGGCTTCGTCCTGGTGCACGTCGCCACGTCGCTCGAGATCTGCGAGCAACGCGACCGCAAGGGCCTCTACGCGAAGGCGCGCGCCGGTATCGTAAAGGAGTTCACGGGAATCTCCGATCCCTACGAGGAGCCGCAGAGGGCTGAGGTCGTCATCAACACGGCGGAACTGTCCCCGGAAGAAGCTGCGCAGGAGATCATCCTGCATCTGGAACAGCAAGGCTTCATCGGGGTGAATGGACCTTCAGCATAATGGGTGGCCGAGTTCGCACGCAGGGGATGGCGCAGGAACCGTAATGCCCTTGATTGCCGCCAAAATCCTGGTTGGCTTCCTGGTGGGCACTCTTATCGGCCTGACGGGTCTGGGCGGCGGCGTTCTGCTGCTGCCCATCCTGATCTTCGGCCTGAGAGTACCTGCGATCATCGCCGTGGGCTCGGACGCTCTCTTCAACTTTTTTACGAAAATTCCCGCCAGCATTGTCCACCTGAAGAAAGGCACTGTGCGCCGCAAGGTCGTGCTGGCGCTCGCGGTGGGCAGCGTTCCGGGATCCGCGCTGGGTGTCACCTACCTCACTCATCTCCGCCATCTCTATGGTAACGGCGTGAACGACGTCATCAAAATGGCGATCGGCATCTTGCTGGTGTGTATTCCGATGCTGCTGATCTTCCAGACTCGGATCGAAGAGCGCATGGTCAACCGGCCGCCTACGCTGAAATCCTTCGCCGGGATGACGGCCATCGGCTTATGCTCCGGCTTCCTGGTCGGTATGACCTCGGTGGGTTCCGGCAGCATCATCATGATGATGCTGCTGCTTTTTTACAGTTATCCGCCGAAAGTAAATGTTGGGACCGACATTGTGCACGCCGTGGTGCTGACGGGTGTCACAGGTTTCCTGCACTTTAAGCTGGGCAACGTGGAACCGAGCCTGGTGGCCGCCCTGTTGATCGGCTCGATTCCGGGAGGACTGATCGGTTCTCACTTGAGCACGCGGGTGCCGGTGCTGTGGTTACGCCGCATTCTTTGTTTGATTCTCTTGATCACAGGAGCGCGGATGCTGTGGGCCTGACCCTGGGCAACTCAAAGGAACGTATGACCTCCGCTTACTCAGACATTCTGAAGCGTATCGAAGCCGCACTGGCCGCCGCGCGCGTGGTCTTTAGTCGTTTTACCGCAGGAGCCATCGAGGCGGAATTCAAGGCGGGCCATGATCCGGTCACCGAGGCCGATCGGGCGATCGATGCCGTGCTTCGCCAGAACCTGCTGCGTGAGGGGGAAGGCTGGCTGTCGGAAGAAAGCGTCGACGACTTCACTCGCCTAGACAAGCAGCGAGTCTGGGTGGTCGATCCACTGGACGGCACGCGCGAGTTCGTCAAAGGCATTCCGGAGTTCTGCGTCTCCATCGGCTTTGTAGAGAACGGACGTCCGGTGGCCGGCGGTATTCACAATCCGGCCACGGACGAGACCTTCATGGGTGCGATTGACGCAGGCGTTCTTTACAACGGAAAACCCGCGACCTCAAGCCAACGCACAAGCTTGCAGGGCGCCTTAACGCTTGCAAGCCGCAGCGAGGTGAAGCGCGGGGAATGGAAAGCGTTTGAAGACGGCGCGCTGCAGATTCGCGCTATGGGATCGGTTGCCTACAAGCTGGCCTTGGTGTCGGCAGGCCTGGCTGACATCACCTTCACGCTGACGCCGAAGAACGAATGGGATGTAGCCGCGGGCGCGGCCCTGGTGCTCAGTTCGGGAGGCTTTGTGAGCACCCTTGAAAACACCCCCTTCTGTGCCAACAACAAGAACCCTCTGCTGTCCGGTTTAATCGCCTGCGGCCCTCGCCTGCGCGGTGAGCTTTTGTCCTTGCTGGACCCGCATCTACGCCCGTCGGCGCCCCGCTCCAGCCAATAGCCGTCTTCTGCGAACGAGCGGTGGTGATGACACCTAGGTTTCGATCGGAATGTATTTCTGGGTAGCGGCTCGCCGGAATGCCAGAAAATCTCCCACTCCCGACAACCAACTCTCGAACTCGACCGGCGTTCGGTACCGGTTGTCGATGAAGCGGGGAATGAGCAAACTGTGGCTTTTCCGGCTCACCAGGCCGCCATCACAGGTGGTCGCCGAAACCACTTGCTCCTTCGCAAGCCATTCTAGAAACGCGGAACGGTACACGCCCGAGGGATAACAGAAATGAACCGGCGTCGACGAAACCACGGCCTGGATTCGTTCCCGGTTATCACGAATCTCGCGCCGGAACAGTTCTTCGTTCTCGGGCGTCCGATGGCGATGCGTATGCAACTGGACGTCGATGCCATTGCGGGCAATCTCCTGCAGCTCTTGCGCATTCATCATCTGCAGAATCCGTTTGGCGACGAGCGCTTCGTAGTCAATCTCAAGCAGACGAGCCAGCCCGGCCGCCAGTAGGTCCTTTTGCCGACCCGTCAAATCCTGACGCCTGGCGAATTCGACCAGGCCCAGAACCACTCGATGCCGACCACCCTCGGTACGCATATCAAGAGGTTCCGTGAGGCCAAGCGCCCTTCCATCCTGGATCACCGTCCCCCGTCTCTTCCAAAGCATGTAGGAGCAAATCAGGTTGAAAACCGGCCGCTGGTAATCCATGTAATACGTCGTCTGGTAGACCGTGGCGGGAAAGCCATATCGTTTCAGTAGCGGGAAAGCCTGGCGGTAGAAGTCATAGGTTCCGTCGTCGAAGGTAATAGCTACGCTGCGCGGCGGCAGCGTTCCGGCCCGCAGGCGTTCAAGACCATCGCCCAACGGCAGGACCGAGTACCGGCCTCGCTTCAGCATCTCGAATCGCTGTTCGAGCAGTCCCGGATCCATGTACAAAGGCGGCCGCCACTCGTGTTCATCCTCCAGGGACGTGCCGTGATAGCACAGTATGAGCAACCGGTTCCCCCGCCAACGGCTGTTGGCCACGAGGTGGAAGGCACCCGACGCCTGAAGGGCGCGGAGAGCCGCAAGCTTGAGGGTTCTAAGCATGGATGGTTTTGCTGCGGAATATTGGTGATCCCGGCGAATTCGGCATCATGGGACGGCGCCGGCACTTTGCGGCTGTACAACTTCGCAGACCGGATCCCCCTCGAGGCAAACTCGCTCCCAGAGTTCCAGGTTCAACAGCCGCCAGATACGATTCCCATGGTCGCGGCTCCCGGCGCGATGCTCAGCAAACAATTCCCTGACCGCGCCCGGGTTAAAGTATCCGCGATCCATGGTGCGCTGCTCGAGCAGCAATTGCTCCAACTGGTCAAGCTGCGGGCCCGCCAGCCAGTAGGCCCACGGCGTGGGAAAACCCATCTTCTGCCGGTACACAATCTCGCGGGGAAGAAGATCTTCGACCGCCGACTTCAGGATGAACTTCCCGGCCAGGCCTTGGGTGTCGTACTTCGCTGGAATGCTCGCGGTAAACTCCACCAGCTCGTGATCCAAAAACGGCACGCGGCTCTCGATGGAGGCCGCCATGCTCATCTGGTCCTGCTTCATCAGGAGTTCGACCAGATAGGTCTTGATGTCCGTGTACAACATCCGGTGCAGCAGGTCTCCCGAAGTGGCTTTCCAGTAATTCATCGAGCCGGCATATGGGTCGCCCGACAGTGCCTTGGCTTCTGGAGTCAACAGTCTGTCCTGCTCCACCGCCGAGAAAGCGGAATAGAAGTTGTCGAAATAGAAAGATGGCCAGGATGCGCCGTCCCGGACCAGGAAGGTGTGCTCCAGCTTGCGGTGCAACCCTGCCGACATAGGCCCGCCGTAGATTGCGCGCCGCATCAGGTTCCGGCCGAATTCTGGAATCAGCATTCGGTAGACATCGTCCATGCGGGAGTTGAGCAGAGTCCATGGATAGCGGGTGTAGCCGGCCAAGGTCTCGTCACTGCCCTCTCCGGTGAGGACGACGGTAACCCGTTCCCGCGCCAGTCGCGCCACAAAGTACAACGACACGCTGGAAGGCCAGACGATCGGCTCGTCTTCGTGCCAGATCAAGCGCGGGAGAGCCTGGAAAAATTCATCACGGCTCAAACGTACTTCGTGATGCTTCGATCCAATGTGGTCCGCGACCATGCGAGCGAACGGAATACAGAAGCGCTGTCGCGAGCGAGTCGCTACCCCGGGACAGAGGGCACAGACCCTCCTTTTGCGCCGCGGCGTGCCTCATCGCAGCGCCGGCGACACACCTGAGTTGCGCGGGAAGCGCGCAAAGCAACCGCGAGCACTCCACGCCGGAGCTCGATGCGCTTGGTGCTAGCCAAGCGACCGAATCCTGCAAGCAGCGGAGCAGCAGCGGCGCCGCCCGTGGGGTCAGTGCTGGTATCGGACAAAGGCGGCCACGTCCCCGCGGCGATGGCCGGCGCGTCCTATGCGGCCGAAATCACCCGCCCATCGCCGATAGCAGGGCGCGGGAGACTGCGTGCGGACCATCACGATGCTTATGCAGCGCTGCGCGGCGACGGTTTCATGGCCAGCGCAGATGGGGCGCTTGGATCTGGGCGAAGGCAAGAGCAAGCCAAGAGTGACGGGCGGACAAGTCCGGACGCGTGCTTTCTGTGAGAGCAGGAGCGGCGTGCGCGACCGGGTTCTCGACCTTCGCGCGTGACTCGCCAGCGCGTGCTTCCACGCGAACTGGCTATCCGGTTCGCTCCACTGAGCATCGGTTTGCTCAGGGACGAGGACCGTGGTGGGAGACGCCACCGGCCACACCACGGGGCCCTAAGCCGTTTTCAACCGCCTCCCGCGACTCCTGCGGGGAGTCGGCCTCTCGCGTCGCCAGGTTGCGCCCTGAGCGCCGAGTGGAGCGACGTGGATAGCCAATCCACGCGAATGCGCAAGCCAGGGTCGTCGGCATCCCGGTCCCCGACCGGCGCGCTCTTGCCTATGCACCCCGTGGCGTCCGCCGGACGGCGAGTCGCTGCTGCGTGTCGTCCCGAGCGGCACTCGTGTGTGTGACGCCCGGTTGCCCGGAGGGAAGGAGAAGTCTCCGGCGGGTCCTGTGGACGTCTGTATCGGCAGTGAAGGGAGCGGAGGTTGTCCGAGATCTCGTAGAACTTTGAGTGGCGGTCCTCCCGCCTCGTCCGCTCCGGTTGGGAGCGTTCGGGGTGTCAACAAGTCCGAAAGGACAGGAGGAATCCGCCATGAAGAACGTACCCGGTCCGCAGGTCGTCACGCCGAGGGAGGCGCTGGAGAGGCCGCTCCCTGCGGAGATTCAGGAGGCGCTCGGCGAGTTGGTCGGCGCGGCGAGGGAAGGGCTTTTGGCGTTGAGCGTCGGTGTCGGGCTGTCGGTCGTGCACGGGTTGATGGAGGCTGAGGTGAGCGAGGTTGTCGGCCCGAAGGGCAGGCACAACCCGGATCGCACGGCGAAGCGCCACGGTCACGAGCGCGGGTCGATGACGCTTGGCGGCCGACGCGTTGAGGTCCGGCGCCCGCGGGTCCGTACCGCCGATGATGAGCGCGAGCTGCCGGTCAAGAGCTATGAGTACTTCGCCGACCGCGATCCGCTGACGTGCGTGGTGATGAACCGGATGCTCGCTGGCGTCTCGACCCGCAGGTACGCGGGCGTGGGCGAGCCGGTCGGCGAGGAGGTCGAGCGGGAGTCCAGCTCGACGGGCAAGAGCACGGTGTCGGAGCTGTTCATCGAACGGACCCGGACCGCGCTCGGGGAGCTGATGGGCCGCCGGCTGGATGATGTGCGCCTGGCGGTGATGATGCTCGACGGGATGGAGATCGCCGACCGCACGCACGTCGTGGCACTCGGGATCACGACGGACGGCGTGAAGATCCCGCTCGGGCTGTATGAGGGCTCGACCGAGAACGCGACCGTCGCGACCGCGCTGCTTTCCGACCTGGTCGACCGCGGGCTCGATCCCGAGCAGGCCATCCTGTTCGTCACCGACGGCGGCAAGGCCATCCGCCGGGCGATCAAGGACGTGTTCGGCGAGCGCGCGCTCGTGCACCGATGCCATCGCCACAAGGAGCGCAACGTGACCGAGCTGCTCCCCGAGCGCGACCGGCCGATGATCCTCACCCGGATCCGCGGCGCGTGGGCGCTCAAGGATCCCGACCTGGCCAAGCGGCGGCTCGAGCAGCTCGCCGCCGAGCTCGATCGGACCTGGCCCGACGCCGCCGGCTCGCTGCGCGAGGGACTGGAGGACACGCTGACGCTGATGCGCCTCGGGATCGGCGGGCAGCTCGCCAAGACGCTGTGCTCGACCAACCCCTGCGAGAGCATGATCGAGATCGTCCGCCACACGCAGCGCAACGTCAAGCGCTGGCAGGATGGCGACATGCGCAAGCGCTGGACCGCGGCCGGAATGCTCGTCGCCGAGCAGCAGTTCCGGCGGATCATCGGCTACCGCGACCTCGCCAAGCTGGTGATCGCGATCGAGCGTCACGCCGACCGCGTCAAGGCCGCCACCGCCACCACTGTCACTCACACTCAGGTGTCAGAAGCCGTTACTGTCTGACTGTCAATCACACGTGGAGGCCGCCGCCGAAATTCCACGACGATCCGGACATCCTCAGGGAGCGTATCCGCCCAGCGAGCCCCGGAAGGCCTGTCGTCGAGTTCGGCTAGGCGGGACTTCATCGTGAAGTCATCGAACACGTCGTTTGATCCGACGTCGTTGTCCTGCGGTCACTACGGACGCGAACCACAGCTTGTTCTGTGGTGCATCCCGAGTCGGACGCGAGCAAGGCCGCCGGAGAGCTGTCGCGGGAAGTTGAACATCCCTGCGCCTCCATCCGCCAACGATTGTCGGCTGCGCTCCCGCGACGGGGTGTCCCGGCAAGTTCAGTGGGCGTCACAGGCCCGATCGGACCGCGGCCGGTTCGGGCAGGGTGCGCGGGAGATCGATGTCACGCTCGGGCGCGGGTCGCCGAGCGGATCCGTCCGCCCGGCTACCGCGTCCTGATCGCAGGTGGCGCTTAGCGACCACGCTTCTTTGGACTTTTGACGATCCGGGCGAGCTTGTAGCGGCGTTCGTTTCCTCCGCGTGCCGGCGGGAACGTCGTGCCCTGTTCGTGGATCTCCTCGCGTCCTGCGGCTCGGCCGTTTTCATCGACGAGGGTGTACACGCCGGTTGACGGTACCGTTTGGCCTGGGGCGGATTCTGGCGGTCATCGCAACAGTAGTGGTCCGATCTCCTCGATCGGCTTTCTAAAGCCTAGGCGTTTGCGTGGTCGGTCGTTGAGCTCGGTCGAGACCCAGTCGAGGTCTGTGTCGCTGTGGAGTGACAGGTCGGTGCCCTTGGGGAAGTACTGGCGCAGCAGCCCGTTGGTGTTCTCGTTGGTGGCGCGCTGCCACGGTGCGTGCGGGTCACAGAAGTAGATGTCGATATCGGTGGCGACACTGACCTGTTTCCAGTCGCGCATCTCGGGGCCTTGGTCCCAGGTCAGTGACGCGCGGAGGATCTCGGGGATCGTCTGGATCTTGGCGGCGAGCGCGTCTGAGACCTGCTCGGGCTTGTAGCCGTCGGGCAGGTGCACGAGCATCGTGTAGCCGGTGGTCCGCTCGACGAGCGTGCCGATCGCTGAGGCGTTGTTCTTGCCGATGATCAGGTCGCCCTCCCAGTGCCCGGGGACGGCGCGATCGTCGGCCTCGGCGGGCCGCTGGGCGATGTTGATCATGTCCGGGATCCGGTTCTTGCGCTGCCCGGGCTGGCGGCAGGGGCGCCGCAGCGCCCGTCCGGTGCGCAGGCACCGGGCCAGGTCGCGGCGCAGCGCTCCGCGGGACTGCACGTACAGCGACTGATAGATGGTCTCGGTCGACACGCGCATCTCCGCGTTATGGGGGAACTCCTGGCGCAGCCGGCCGGCGATCTGCTCCGGCGAGTAGCGCCTCTGCAGATCTTGCTCCACCTTCTTTCTCAGCGCCAGGTTGGTCGCCAGCTTCGATCGCTTGGGCCGCCCGGCGCGCTCGTAGGCGAGCGCGTGCGCGGTCGTCGCGCGATACGGCTGCCCGCAGCAGCCGGCGTTACGCCGAAGCTCGCGGCTGATCGTCGACGGGCTGCGCCCCAGCCGCCGAGCGATCGCTCGCATCGACTCACCACCCGCACGCGCCAGCGCGATCTCCTCGCGCTCAGAGAACGACAAACAGCGGCCCTTCAGATCCCGACCGCGACGCGGGCGCACCCCACCCGCCGCGACCAGCCACCGAGCTCCCTTCTTGCGATAGGTACCCGCCTCCGCGGCGGCGTCGGTGATGAACTCACCTCGCTGCATGGCCGCCCAGAACCGCTGCACAACCTCAGTGACCATTCGGTCAGAGAACCTCGCCATCGACGCCTCCGTTCACCCCACCACGATCGACGAGCCCCCTCCCCAACTCACACCCCCCGTCGTCGGATCCGACAGCGCGCCGATCGCCGCGGGCGCCTCGCCCCGGGCTCGGCTTCGCGACGACCGGCGCGCACTCAACCACGGCGGGCGGACGGGTCAGGAAGTCCCTCGATCTGCGGGGTGTTGCGACCACCGCGAGAACCCAGGCTGGGTAGTACGGATTAGCTGGGATGGATCACCTCCTGTGTGACGAGTGGGAGTTGTGCTTGTGCGGGATCTAACCGCCGAAGCATGGGTCGGGCAGCGACGGAAAGCCTGGCGTGTTCCCGGCCGTCGTGCGCGTTGATTTTGGCGCGTGCGGCTGCCAGGTAAACCGGGCCTGAGCAACCGTTGATCTGGGGATCGGGTGTCACTGGCTCCGAATCAGAAGCCGGTTAGCTCCACGACATACCTGCACCTCAGGGTGGCGCCGCCGTTGGTCGTGCTACAGCTCTCGGTCCCTTTGCCGTTCACGCCCTTGAACGCGCCCGTTCCTCCCGTAACGATGGCGAACTTGTACGCTGCGTCAGTGGCGCTGGTGAACTGGAACCTCCCGCTGTAGTGCCCTGTGGTCCGTCCCGGTTAAGAACGAATGGGTGAACGTGCCCTTGACTGTTCCGGCCCCGGTAGCCATGTTGAGGGTCGATCTGTAGGTTCCCGACTCGACACTGTTGCCGAAGGGCGCGGGACAACGGTCAGAGACGAAATAGACGCCCGACAGGTTGTTAGGCGCCGGGTTGTAATTCGTGGCTGAGCAGGTTTCCTTCGTCGCTGTCGTCGCGGCGCCGCTCGTTGCGAGTCCTGCGGCGAGAGCACCCGCGATTGCGATCACGATCGTGAGCGGGATGAGTTTGCGCATGCGTGCCCCTTTTTCTTTGCCGGCGTGAGCCCGGTGTTGGGTTGATCTAAGCCGGTTGCTCGGGGAACGATTGTGGGCGGGTGTGCGATTGCGCACAACCTCCCCGAGGGGTAGTGTTTACCCCGCGATAGGGAGGTTTTGCCTACCGAATCGGCCTCCAGAGCGTGCTAGACGTGCCAGACCAGACAGCCCGAGGTGATGTCCGCTCCGGCACCGAGCGTCATGGCGACAGCGCCCGTCGTGAGCCGCCCGGGAAGGTCGAGGACCCCAGAGCGGTCCTCGATTCGCTGCCGGCGGTGATCGGCTATTACGGCGCCGACCTGCGCAACCGGCTGGCCAACCGCGCGTACGTCGAGTTCTTCGGGGTCACGCCGGATGAGATCCTCGGTCGGCACATCGGCGAGGTGATCGGACCGCAGCTCCATGGGCTGAACCGCCCGCATATCGAGGGGCGCTCGCGGGAGAGCCGCAGCTGTTCGATCGAACGGTTATCGACCGCAGCGGCGAGCCTCGCCATATGCAGGTGTCCTACGTCCCCGACATCAGCGACGGCAACGTGCGCGGCTTCGCGGTGCTGTTGACTGACATCACCGCTCGGCGGATCGCCGAGCAGGCGCTCGCGGCGGCCGAAGCCCGGTTCCGGGGTCGGCCCAGTTCGCGCCGGACGCGATGGTGATCATCAAGGCAGACAGCAGCGGCGAGATCGTGCTCGTCAACGACCAAGCCGAGCGGCTGTTCGGCTACGCGCGCGAGGAACTGCTGGGCAAGAGCATCGAGGTGCTGCTGCCCGAGCGGTTTCGTGATCGCCACGAGCATCATCGCTTCGATTACGCAGCAGACCCGCACGCGAGGCCGATGGGCGTCGGGCTCGAGCTGTTCGGCCGCGCAGACGGAAGCGAGTTCCCTATCGAGGTCTCGCTCGGCCCATTGCGGTCCGCGGAAGGACTGCTGCTGTCGAGCGCGATCCGCGACATCACCGATCGCAAACAGGTCGAGGACGAGCTCCGCCACAGTCGCGAGCAGCTCGCGGAGGCCGAGCGAGTCGCGCGGACCGGAAGCCTGGAATGGGACCTGACCACCGAGCACACCACCTGGTCAGACGGCCTGCTCGCGATCTACGGGCTCACCCCCGACCAGTTCGACCCAACCCCCGCAGCCGACCAACGCGTCTATCCAGAAGACCGAGAACGCGTCAGGCAAACCCTGGAGCGCGCGATCGCCGACCGATCTTCCTTCATAATCGAATACCGGGGGGTGCGCGCCGACGGCCGAGTCCGCACGCTGCGCAGCCACGGCGAGGTCGTCGTCGACCCGACCGGCAAGCCGGTCCGCGTCGTCGTGATCGTGCAAGACATCACAGACGCCAAACTCGCTCAGGAGGCGCTCCAAAGCACCTCAGCCGACCTCGAGAGGCGCGCCACCGAGCTGCAACAACTCGCTCGGAACGTCGCCGAACCCGAACCGTTGCAGGCACCGCTCACCGCCAGACAGCTCGAGATCCTCCGCCTTGTCGCCCAAGGCCACACGAGCGCCGCA
>CAVRZQ010000038.1:0-36689 GCA_963725575.1 uncultured Acidobacteriota bacterium | reverse complement strand
CAGGCAGCCGCTCGACGCCTCCCTGTTTGACGTTCCCTCCAGCTACAGACAAGTGAATTCCTTCGCCGAGCTGCAAGGCACGCCGCAAATGGCGCAGATGGCACAGCAACCGCAGCCAGCGGGAGGGCAGGGCTTCGCGCCTCCTGCCCAGCAAGGAGGCTCATACGCTGCAGCCGCGGCCGGGAGCGCGATGAGCCAACAGATGCTTTCGCAATATGCCCCGCAGGGCGGCGGCGGTATGCCGAACATGGCCGCCATGATGCACCCCGGCGGGAATCAACCAGCGAGTGCTCCGGTCGCGGCACCGCAAGTATTGGGGCCAAAAGCGCCGGGCAAGATCCGAATCGGGATCGCGCCGCCCGAGGCGCAACTCGGGCAGGGCAACAATGCGGGCGCGGATTACAGCACGCCCATCCGCAATGCGATGGTGGCTTTGATGAGCGGGCCCGCCGTTGAGATTGCGGCGCTCGACTCGCACATTGCCATGCAACTGCAAGCCGAGGCGCAGCAAAAACAGTGCGACTACGTGCTTTATTCCAGCGTGCTTGTAAAACATGGTCAGAGTGGCGGCTTCGGCAAGTTCATGAAGATGGCAGCGCCGGTGGCAAGCATGACCCCGATGGGAATGGCGGCACACGGTATGGGAGGCGCGATGGCCGCCAGCGCGGCGTCCGCAGCGGCGTCGGCAGCGGCGCAATCGGCCCAGCAGCAGGCCATGAGCCAACTCGCGGGCTTCAACGGCCAGATCAAGTCAAAGGACGACGTCAACGTGCAGTACCAACTGGTTCAAACTGGACAGACGGCGCCGCTGCTCCAGAACGCTCTGCAAGGCAAGGCGAAGTCGGACGGCGAGGACGTGTTGACGCCGCTCCTGCAGCAAACCGCGAGCACGGTACTCACGCAGGTCAGCAGCAAGAAATAAAGAACAGCAAGCGACGGGCGGAATGATTGAGGGAGTTCCGCCCGCTTTTGCCACTGCGCCTGGGCCGACAGGCATGTGGCAACTTTGCTGAAAAAGGTGGGGAGGGAGTTCTGCTATGGGCTCGAGTACCCGAACGTTCGCGGTACTGGGAGGTGTAGTGCTGATTGTGATCGCGCTGGCTGGGTGGGGCCTGAAGACACTTCTGGCACGTCCCAAACCACAGGTAGAGGCCATGCAGCCGTATATGCCGCAGGGACAGTCGCAAATGGGGATGCCCAATGTTGCCAATCTGGCCAACCTGGCGGGCATGGGTGGCGATCAGGCAGTGATGCTGAAGCTGATGACTCGCTACCGGATGGACCCGCGCGCCGCGTCTTATCTCAGCCAGACCAAGATCAAAGTGATCGACGAAAACGACACATCCGTGCACTACGTCTTGACGTTTCCTGATGGAGTAACCAGCGACGAAACCGTGACTATCAAGCCCGATCAGCACTACACTCCCACGGCTGCCGAGTTGCAGAGAGTGAGCCGTTCAGAGCTTAAGGTTTTCCATCCCGAGCTAAGGCAAAAGAAAGTGAGCGAGGACGAGGTACAGTTCACGCTGCATTACTACGTGCAGCAGGACACATTGCCGGCAAGCGTTCTGGAGAGAATTCGGAAGTCAAAGGCGAGCGCGCGACGGACGGACTTCTTTTCCATCGTTCCCGCGGCGCGGGCGCAACAGGGTGGGGGAGACAACGGAGCGGGCTTCGTCGGGTGGAATGTCGCCGAACTTGTCAAAAGCATGGGAGTGAAAGGGCTGGAGCACGCGGAGTGGGAGAAGGCTGCGAAGGGCCTCGACAACATTCTGACGCTTAAAGATCTCATCGTAGGCTATGGAGAAATTTCTGAGTGGCTGGGTGAAGTGCAGGAATTGGAGGATTGCGCCAAGCATCCGACCAATCCACTGACGGCGAAGGCCGCGCAAAGCCAGGAATATCAGCAGCAGGTGATCGGCGGGTTGAACGAAGCGTCGTGGGACGTGCAGATGACCGCATTTCCCAAGGTGGCCAACATCGCGGCGGGAGCGGTCACGCAGTTCTTGCCGTTCGGCACGGGCGTCTTGATCTCGCCCATCACCTCAGCCAACGACGAGGCCATCGCGCAAATCGCCGAAGAGCAGATTGCGGACGCGAAGAAAATGGTGGTGCCGTGCGACAAGGAATCCGAGATGACGGCCCTCGGCTTTCGGCCCATGGCGGGGAAATTCGAGTACAAGTACGTCGAAGAGCACAAGAACTGTAGCAAAGAAGGAAGTGAAAACGGGTGCAACTTCAACAAGACCGTGCGCGAGGCGAGGGGGACCTTCGAATTAGATCCGGACGCGACGGAAGCATCGGCCGCCAAGAACGTTGGGTCCGGGTTCATCCAGGAAGATGGCGGCTTCGAGAATACGAAGTGCCACGGAGAGACTCACACCTCCCTGAAGGGACCTGTCAGGGTTATGGCGGAGGTCGGGGGATTGCCTGAGGCCGCGATCGTGCAGCTCAATATCGGCGGCGACATGTGGGAAGGAAAGACGGATAGCTGGCAAAACTGCGGAGCCATGCCTCCCGTACACGATACCTGGAACAACGGTGGCTTCGGCCTTACCTGCAAAGTGAAGAACATCAACATGGTTACGGGTGGAAGTGGCACCGATTTCGTCGAAGCCGATCGCGGGCACGGGACGTGCACGATTGAGTTACAGAGAAAGTGACAGCGTAATTGGGGAATTTGTAATCTGTAATTGTTAATCGCAACCGCCGTCGCTTTGCAGGTTACAAATCTCCCGATTGCCAAATTACAAATTCCCTCAATTTCCCAATCCCCAAATTTCCCCATCACTCAATGTTGTACATAGGTCGCGCGCCGAACAAACTCGCCGGCTCCGGCTCGGCCCAGGAATTTGTCACCTTCCACGATGACCTGTCCCCGCGATAAGACGGCGTCGGGCATCCCGGTAACTTCGATTCCTTCAAACATGGAATAGTCGACGCGCATGTGGTGCGTAGTGGCGCTGATGGTGTGCTTGCGATCGGGATCGAAGATGACGAGGTCGGCATCGCTGCCGATCGCGATCGTGCCCTTGCGCGGATAGAGGCCGAAGAGTTTGGCCGGGGTGGTCGAGACCAATTCGACGAAGCGATTGACGGTGAAGCGGCCTCTGGCAACGCCGCCGGAGTAAATCAGGCTCATACGATGTTCGATCCCGGGGCCGCCGTTGGGAATCTTGGTGAAGTCATCCTTGCCGAGTTCCTTTTGTTCCTTGAAGCAGAACGGGCAGTGATCGGTGGAGACGACTTGCAGGTGGTCCTGCTTGAGGCCGTTCCAGAGTTTTTCCTGGTGCCACTTCTCGCGGAGCGGCGGCGTGAAGACGTACTTTGCTCCTTCGAAGCCGGGAGCGTCGAAGTTCTCGAGGGAGAGATAGAGATATTGCGGACAGGTCTCGGCGTAGACAGGCAAGCCGCGGTCGCGCGCCTCGCGAACTTTTTCGAGAGCGTCGTTGCAGCTCAGGTGGACGATGTAGACGGGGGCTCCGGCCATCTCAGCCAGTGCGATAGCACGCGAGACAGCTTCAGCTTCGGCGGTCGTGGGGCGCGTGAGCGCGTGATACTTGGGGGCCTTCTTCCCTTCTGCGAGTGCCTGCTGAACGATCACGTCAATCGCGCTGCCGTTTTCCGCATGCATGCAGACCAGGCCACCATTTTTCGCGGTGGCGCGAAAGGCCTTGAAGATGCTGGCATCGTCGAGCATGAACACGCCGGGATAGGCCATGAAGAGTTTGAAACTGGTGACACCTTCGCGGACCAGGGCGTTCATCTCTTCGAGTTGCGCGTCTGCCGAGGTCGGTGATGATGCAGTGGAAGGCGTAGTCGCTGACAGCCTTGCCGGAGGCTTTCTGCATCCAGGTATCGAAAGCAGTGCGCAGCGTCTGGCCTTTGTACTGGATGGCGAAATCGATGAGCGTGGTTGTGCCGCCGAAGGCGGCGGCGCGGGTGCCAGTTTCGAAATCGTCGGCGCTGGTCGTGCCCCCAAAGGGCATGTCGAGGTGAGTGTGCACGTCGATTCCGCCCGGCAGGACGTATTTTCCGGCAGCGTCGATGACTTTCTTGGCGTTCTCGCGAGGAAGTCGCTTTCCGATCGCTTCGATCTTGCCCTGGCTGATGGCGATGTCGCTGGGGTAGGTGTCGGTGGCGGTGACGACGCGGCCGTTAACGATGAGGGTGTCGAAGCCCATTGCGGACGTCCTCCTGCGGGAATCAGAGCAAGCATATTATGCTAAACTGCCCCACCTTCGAAGAGGCGGGTTGATCCCTTGTGGACTCTTCGTGTCGTTTGTGGTTTTTCAAATCTCAATTCTTAACCCCCAGGACACTAAATCACACGACCGAAATCCAACGAATCAACGATGGAGCTAACATGCAGTTCGGCATCACGATCAAGCCCGACATGACGGTGGAGCGCATCGTCGCACTGACGCGGCAGGCGGAGGCAGCCGGGTTCGAGTACGGGTGGATCTTTGATTCGCACGTGCTGTGGCTCGAGCCGTATCCCGATGCTCACGCTGATGGCCGCCAACACGAAGAAGATGCGGCTCGGACCGTGCGTCACGAACCCTGCGGTGCGCGACCTCACCGTGACGGCGAGCTTGTTTGCGACTCTGAACCTGATTTCTGGTGGCCGCATGCAACTGGGCATCGGGCGCGGCGACAGTTCGCGGCGTGTGCTGGGCAAGAAGCCGGTCGGGGCCGGCGACCTGGAGCGGGCCGTCAAGACGCTGCGCGAACTGATGTCGGGCAACGAAGTCGAGTACGAAGGCCAGCCGACGCGCCTGACCTGGGCGAAGGTCGTCCCGCCGGTATGGATTGCGGGCTACGGGCCCAAAGTGCTCGACATGGCGGGGCGGATCGGGGATGGAGTCATTTTGCAGTTTGCTGATCCCGACCTGATCGAGTGGTGTCTCGGATTCGTGAGGAAGGGCGCGGCGGCGGCGGGACGCGATCCGCGCGAGATTGAAGTCATGGCGGCCGCCCCTGTATGGATTTCCGACGACCTGGACCACGCGCGCAAACAAGTACGCTGGTTCCCTGCGTTGGTGTCGAATCACGTAGTCGATTTGCTGTCGCGCTACAAGCCCGAGGACTTGCCTCCAGCGCTGACGTCCTACGTCAGCAATCGCGGCGGCATACGACTACCAGCAGCACTGCGAAGTCGACAGCAGCAACTCGAAATTTGTTTCGGATGACGTGGTGGATCGCTTCTGCGTGGTCGGACCGGCCGAGGCGCCATCGAGAGAAACTGCGACGGCTGGCGCAAGCTGGGGGTGACGCAGTTCAATGTTTACCTGATGTGCGGGGAGGAAGAGGCGACGCTGGAGGCGTATAAGAAGCAGATTTTGCCGGGATTCCAGAGGGCGGTTCGCCCTTAGGCCGCGAAGGCACATTTCTAACTTTCATGATATCGCAATCTATCCACGATGGGAGCTCGCACTGCACTTTTTGGATCCTGCCAAATACTCCAGCGCACTTTTGGATAGAGCCGCATCTTCGTCCTTGCAGCCGACAAAAGAGTGCTTGTGCCTCTGCAGCATGCCCGTTCCGCATTTGAGCCACACCGAAAAACCTTGCATCGCTGCTTGTCTTCCAATTGCTCACGCTGGAACAGTGCCTCGAAGATTGGCACGGCGTCGGTGTAACTTCCCAACGTCCACCGGGCGCACGCTAGTCGGAACTCTAGCTCGACGCAAAATCGTCATTCTCGGCGAGAAGGTCGTGATGCCTCGACCTAGCGAACTGAATCTCCCACACGCAAGGTCGCATCTTGCGTATCAGTGCGTCCAGAGACATGGTGAACTCAGACTGAGAAAGCACATCCCTGTCTCCTTGCGCTACACCTTGGCCAATTCCAGAAGCTCCCGCGTATTTACCCAAGTCGCCGAGTTGAGATGGCAATTGCCTTACCCACGATGATCGACGCGCGGTCGCTGTCCGACTAGCGTCGGTCATAAGGTCGGAAAGGACCTCGACCGCTTTAGGTGATTTCCGTTGCGGCTGTGTCGAAAGCCCACCTCATCACTGGCATCCCAGCGCGGCCAAGCGTGTTCCTTTCAGAGGCTCGACCACTCTCCTTGTGCTCATGACCCTTCTTTGACCGCCGGCACTCTCGACTTCCGCTGCAGCCTCATCAATCCGTAATAAGCCACAAACGACACTGCAAATCCCACAAACCACGAGTAGTCGTACAGCGGCCGCAAAGACGGCACGATCAATCCCACCAACGCCGTCCCCGCTCCAACAGCCAACGCGGCCAGCGCGTTCCAGTTGAAGCCGTGCGCGGTACTCGTATGCGGCGCCACGCAGATAGAGATCGTCCACCTGCAGCTCGCGTCTGCGAATTACGAAGTAGTCGCAGATCATGATGCCCGCCACGGGTCCAAGGAACGCCGCGTATCCCCCGAGCCATCCGAGGATGAACGTCTTGTAGTTCGCCAGCAGTTTCCACGGCATCAGGACAATGCCCATGAAGCAGGTGATCACGCCGCCGGTGCGAAAGCTGATTCCGCGCGGCCACAGATTCGAGAAGTCATTGGCGGGCGAAACGACGTTCGCACCGATGTTGACGTTGAGAGTCGCCAGCAGGATCGCGAACAGCGAGATGACCACCGCGATCGGCGAGTGGAAGCGGCTGAGCAGTTGGACCGGGTCCCAGATCGCTGTGCCGTAGATGACGACTGTTGCCGAGGTCACCAGAATTCCGATCAGCGAATAAAGCGTCATGGTGGTGGGCAGAGCGAGAGCCTGTCCGATGACCTGCTGGCGCTGGCTGCGCGCAAAGCGCGTGAAGTCGGGGATGTTGAGCGACACCGTCGCCCAGAAGCCTACGGTCGCATTGAGCGCCGGTATCAGGAATTTCAGGAAGTCCGCAAAGCTCGCAAAGTGCGACGGAGCCGAGAGCATGGGACCGAATCCGCCGGCCGAACGATACGCCCACCCGAGGAGCAGAAGTCCCACCGCAAGCAGAACCGGCGCGCTGATTCCCTGCAGGAACCGGATGTACTCGATGCCTTTGAGTATGACCGCCAGGTTGATGAGCCAGAATGCGAGAAAGCATATCGCGGTTCGGTGCTCGATGTGGGCCCATCCTGGAAAGAGGATACTGAGCAGGGTGCTGACTGCTTCGCCACCGACCCAGGTCTGAATTCCAAACCACCCGCAGGCCACCAGCGCACGCAAGACGGCCGCCACGTTGGCTCCCAGCACTCCGAAGGATGCACGAGCCAGCACCGGGAACGGCACGCCGTAACGCGCGCCCGGGTGCGAGTTCAGCAGCATGGGGACGAGCACGATGGTGTTGCCGAGGAAGACGGTGAAGACAGCCTGCTTCCAGTCCATGCCTCCCTGGATCAAGCTGGCAGCGAGCATATAGGTCAGAATATTGACCGACATCGATACCCAGAGCGCCGCGTAGTTATAGGTGCCCCAAGTGCGGCGCTCCGGGGTGGTGGGAGCGAGGTCGGCGTTGTAAAGGGGGCTGAACTCGATGCGGGAGGGATTCGTGTCGGGCACTGGGGTCATGGATTCAAGCTTTAGGCTTTAGGCTTTAGGCTTTAGGCTTTAGCCATTGGCTCTGGCCTAGGACTTTGCTTTCATGATCTGCGAGATCTGCGTTAATCTGCGGCCGCGGCTCTGCCTGTTTGCTCTGTTAGCGGTTCGTAGGTTTCTGGACGGCGGTCGCGGAAGAACTGCCAGGTCCTTCGGACTTCGGTGATCATCTCCAGGTCAAGGTCGGCGACGACAACTTCGTCCTTGTCGCGGCTGGCTTGCGCGATGATCTTGCCGCGCGGGTTGCAGAAATAGCTTCTCCCGTAGAACTCGCCGATGCTCCAGGGTTTCTCCGTGCCGACACGGTTGATTGCGCCTACGAAATAGCCATTCGCCACCGCGTGCGCGGGCTGCTCAAGTTCCCACAGATATTCAGAAAGGCCGGCGACGGTGGCGGATGGATTGAAGACAATCTCCGCACCGTTGAGCCCGAGGATGCGCGCTCCTTCGGGAAAGTGGCGGTCGTAACATATGTAGACGCCGACCCGAGCGTACTTGGTTTCAAATACGCTATAGCCGAGGTCACCCGGCGTGAAGTAGAACTTTTCCCAGAATCCGGGATGTACATGGGGGATGTGGTGCTTGCGGTACTTGCCGAGGTATTTGCCGTCGGCGTCGATGACCGCGGCGGTGTTGAAGTAGAGACCGGGCATCTGCTCTTCGTAAACTGGAACGACGATCACCATACGATGCTTGGCGGCGATCTTCTGCATCAGCTTGGTAGTGGGGCCCTCGGGGACGCGCTCGGTGAGTTCGTACCAGCGCACGTTCTGCTCGGCGCAAAAATACGGCCCGTAGAAAAGTTCCTGCAGGCACAGGATCTTGACTTTCTTTTTTGCGGCCTGCTCGATCAGCTTGAGGTGCTTGTCGATCATGGCTTTCTTGATGGCGGAGAGCGGCTGCCTGCCATCCAGGGGCGTCTTCGCCTGGATCAGGCCGCAGCGCACGATTCGGGACATGGGGCACCTCCGGGAGGGACAATATAGCACTCCACTGGTTTGCTATCATACGCGCGTGCCACGGCCCTTCCTGATTGATACCGACACTGCTTCCGACGATGCGGTCGCGCTGATCATGGCTCTGCGCGTGCCTGATGTTCGGGTGGTCGCGATTACCACCGTTGCCGGGAATGTTCCGGTTGAGCAGTCCACCCGCAACGCGCTCTACACGGTGGAACTCTGCGGAGCCAATGTGCCGGTGTATACCGGAGCGGAGAAGCCTCTCCTTCGGACTTACCAGAATGCAACCTGGTTTCACGGGCGCGATGGGCTCGGCGACCACAACTACCCTCCGCCACGCCGAGTGGCCGGAAGCCTGCACGCGGTCGACGCGATCATTGAGGCAGCGGAGGCAAACCCCGGACTGGCGATTGTGACCCTGGCACCCCTGACGAACCTCGCGCTGGCGTTGGCCAAGAAGCCCTCGATCGCGGCGCAGGTCGGACGGTGCGTGATCATGGGCGGAGCGCCCTGCTGCGAGGGAAACGTGACGCCAGCGGCGGAATATAACATCTGGGTAGATCCCGAAGCCGCGCGCGTGGTGATGCTCAGCGGGATGCCGGTGGAGTTGATCGGCTGGCATCTTTCTCGAGGCGAAGCGGTCCTGCAGCAGCGCGACATTGAAATGATTCAAGGTTTCAAGACTGAACTGGCCCGGTTCGCGATCGAGTGCAACAGTCATGCGCGAGCGGCGTACAAGGTGCAAACAGGAGAGGATGGGATTTCGCTTCCGGATCCCGTGGCTATGTGCCTGGCAATCGATCCGTCCGTGGGAACTTCGTGGAGTGCGCACTATGTGGACATCGAAACCCAAAGCGAGTTGACACGGGGCATGACGGTGGTTGACCGGTTGAACGTGGCGGGTGACGACCGGAACCAGACGGTCTGGGCGCCCGTCGCGGGCAAGGGACGAAAGGCCAAGGTGTGCTGGACACTGGATACGATTCGGTGGAAGGAAGCACTGTATTCGGCATTGCGGTGACTGCTTGAGATATCCTGCAGCAGCTAGCCACAACAAGCTTCACCGCACAGAGCGCCGAGATCACGCAGAGTGCGCGGAGAGGGGCTTCAGGGTGAGGGTTTGGAGCGGGTGCTAGGAATGTTTAACCGCAGAGGTCGCTAAAGCGAATCCGCGAAAGTACGCTAAGAAAATCACGATGCTGTCTGGCTTCGACGACATGCGTGTCCTGTCAGGAGCAAATCGGGCGCGAGGCGATCAAGAGTGAGGTAGTATCGAGGGCTGTTAGCGCGAGGAGAGAATTTCCTTGATGAAGCCGAGAAGGAATTTGGCGCGAGGCGAAGCCGGCAGCAGCCGGCGAGGATTTCTGCAGAGCAGCTTGGTCGGAGGCATGGCAGCCGCGGTGTATCCGGCTCTAGGCGCTGCGCACGTGATCGCTTCTTCTTCGCCGGACGGCGAGATCAAGTCCTTCGAGCTGGATGAGATCACGATCGACCAGTTGCAGGCGGACATGAAATCGGGGAAATACACAGCTCGTTCGATCGCGGAGAAGTACCTGGGACGTATCCATGAACTGGACAAACACGGTCCTGCAGTGAACAGCGTGATTGAAGTGAATCCGGATGCGCTGGAGATTGCCGAGTCCCTTGACCGGGAACGCAAGGAAAAGGGAGCGCGCGGGCCCTTGCACGGGATTCCGGTGCTTATAAAGGACAACATCGATACGGCCGACAAGATGATGACCACGGCGGGATCGCTGGCACTCGCCGGCGGGCCCAGGCCGCCCAAGGATTCATTCGTTGCTCAGCAGTTGCGCAAAGCGGGAGCGGTGATTCTGGGCAAGACCAACCTGAGCGAGTGGGCCAACATCCGCTCCGGCCACTCGACCAGCGGATGGAGCGGGCGTGGAGGGCTGACCAGGAATCCATATGCGCTTGACCGCAACCCCTGCGGATCCAGTTCCGGAACCGGTGCGGGCGTGTCGGCGAATTTTGCGGCGGGCGGGATCGGGACGGAGACGGACGGGTCCATCGTGTGTCCATCCTCGGCGAATGGCCTGGCGGGTATCAAGCCGACCGTAGGCTTAGTGAGCCGTACCGGCATCATTCCAATCTCGCACAGCCAGGATGGCGCGGGGCCGATGTGCCGCACGCTGCGCGACGCCACTATCATGCTGGGCGCGCTCACCGGAGTGGATCCCGAAGATACGTACACGTCTGAGAGCCAGGGAAAGTCCTATACGGATTACACACGGTTTCTGGATGCCAACGGATTAAAGGGAGCGCGCATCGGCGTGGCGCGTAAGTATTTTGGCTTCAGCGACGGGGTGGATGGCATCCTGGCTGAGGCGATCGACGTGATGAAAAAGCAGGGAGCGACCATCATCGATCCGGCCGATATCGAAACTTTCGGCAAGTTTGACGACAGCGAGACCCTGGTACTCGATTATGAACTCAAGGCGGACATGGAGAAGTACCTGGAGCGGCTGGGTCCGGCTTCTCCCATGAAGACGCTGCAAGATTTGATTGAGTTCAACAACCGCAACGCGCAAAAGGAAATGCCCTACTTCGGACAGGATATCTTTGTGCGGGCGCAGGCGAGAGGACCATTGACCGACCGGGAGTACATCGATGCCTTGGAGAAAAATCATCGCCTGGCGCGCATCGAAGGGATCGACGCGGTGATGGATAAGTTCAAACTGGACACTTTGATTGCGCCCACGGGAGGCCCGGCCTGGGTCACAGACCTGGTCACGGGCGACCATTTTGGCGGCGGAAGTTCAAATGCTGCCGCGGTGGCGGGATATCCGAACATCAACGTGACGGCGGGATTCATGTTTGGGCTGCCGGTGGGGATTTCCTTCTTTGGGAGGGCGTGGAGCGAGCCGACACTGCTGAAGATCGCTTACGGCTTTGAGCAAGCTACTCTGGCGCGCAAGGCGCCGAAGTTCTTGCCGACGGCGGAACTGAAGCCTTCGGCCCGGTAAGGAGAAAGAACTCGCGAAGACACCGCGTGAGCTGCCCCGCCTTCGATTTAGTGGAACTTGATGGTTTTCATCGTTTCCGCCATTTCCACCATTTCTCTCTCAGACTCGGCGCGGAAATCGAACCCAACCAGATAGTCACCAATGACGGTGACGTACTGTGCCTGGTAGTTCCCGTTTGGGGTGATCACCTCACCGCGCACAAAGGTGTGCCCGTCGAAAGCGACTTCCTGGGACCGAACGAGGGCCCGGCTGCGTTTGTTGGCCATGAGAAATTGGACATGGTCGGCAGCTCTATCGAGAGGCGGCACCCGCCGGTTCGCCCAGACATTAATGCGGGGCAGGACTGGGCTCTGCAGTGATTCCACGCCGTTTGGACCGGCGACCATCAGGCTGTAACTTTCATAGGCGTTGCCAGCCGGTTTTGCTTGCGACGAATCCTTCTTTTCGGCGACTTTGGTCCCACCCTTTTGAACAGCCGCGGCCCGCTCTTTTTCACGCTCCCGATCCTCCTGCAGCAGCAGTTGATTAGCGGCGACTCGCGATGCATCATCCAGGGCCTTCCAGCTCTTGGGTAACTCGTACGTAAACTTGAAGTATTGGGACTCGAATGTCGAACCCGTCACCTTGGCGGCATCGACCGCGACCGCGGTTCCATCGGCGGCCGGGTTGACCGCTTGATGTTGGGATGGCGTGGACTGCGTCTGGGAGGTCTCTGTCGCCGGCGCGGCCGGTTGCAGGGCTTGAACTCGTAGCAACAAAGCACCCACAAGAAGTGTAAAAAGCAGGCTGGAAATTCGCATCGTGCTGGTCTTACCTCCTCGAAAACGCGAGCATAGCGACGCGCACGAACGCTGTCAATGCAACTTGAGTAACTCGCGACGCTCACTTGGGTCGGGCTGCCGGCGCAGCTTACCCCGCACCGACGGGCGGGCACGACCGTCGCTCATGATCAAGCTTCGAAATCTCCACGGCATTTTGCCGGCCCTCTGACCAGTTCTAGTCGTAATACTCGAGGCCGAGGTGTGTGATCAGCTCTTCGCCGCGTAGATGGCGTAACGTGTTTTTCAGCTTCATCAGCTGGATGAAGAGGTCGTGCTCGGGATAGAGGCCGGGCGCGGTCATCGGGCTCTTGAAGTAGAAGCTGAGCCATTCCTGGATGCCCAACCCCTTCAGTTCCGGGGTACGCTGGGCGAGGTCGAGGAACAGGATGAGATCAAGCACGATGGGGCGCGGCCAGAATCGAGTCGCGGCACAGGAAATCGACCTTGATCTGCATCGGGTAGCCGAGCCAGCCGAAAATATCAATGTTGTCCCAACCTTCTTTATTATCACCACGTGGCGGGTAGTAGTTAATGCGAACCTTGTGGGTGAAGTTGCCGTAGAGTTCGGGGTAGAGTTCCGGCTGCAGGATGTGCTCGAGCACCGACAGTTTCGATTCTTCCTTGGTCTTAAAGGAGCCGGGATCCTCCAGCACCTCGCCGTCACGGTTGCCGAGAATGTTGGTCGAGAACCATCCGGCGAGGCCAAGCATGCGGGCCTTAAAGCCTGGGGCAAGGATGGTCTTGATCAGCGTCTGTCCAGTTTTGAAATCCTTGCCGCAGATGGGGGCTTCGTGTTCGCGCGACAGCTCGTGCATGGCGGGGACGTCCACAGTAAGATTCGGCGCGCCGTTAGCGAAGGGTACGCCTTCCATGAGCGAGGCGTAAGCGTAGACCATGGAGGGCGGAATGTTTTCGTCGTTCTGCAGCAAGGCCTTCTCCAGAGCCTTCACGGACTGATGGACGGCGGTCGGTTGAATGAAGCTTTCGGTCGAGCCGCACCAGATGGTGATGAGGCGAGAAGCGCCCGAGGATTTCTTGAACTGACGGATATCGTCGCGCACCTGCTCGGCGAGATCCATCTTGTTCTTGCCTTTCTTGACGTTGGGCCCGTCGATTTTCTTGACGTAGTTGTGATCGAACACGGCCTTGCGCGGTTTGATGGACTGGAGGAAGGGCCTGACCTGCTCGAGCAGGTAGCGGTCGAGGACGCCGGCGTTGGAAGCGGCGTCGAACATGTTGTCCTCGAAGATGTCCCAGCCGGTGAAGACCAGGTCATCGAGGCCGGCGAGCGGCACGAACTCCTTGATCTTGGGAGAGCGGCCTTCGGTGCGCTTGCCGAGACGGATGGTGCCCATCTGGGTGACGGAGCCGATGGGTTTCGCGATGCCTTTGCGGATGGCTTCCACGCCCGCAACGAAAGTGGTGGCGACGGCACCCATGCCGGGAATCATCACACCCAACTTGCCCTTGGCAGGTTGTAGTCCGCCGTACGAGGGCTTCTTGTCGCCGCGTGGTTCTTTCATTTCGACGCGAACTCGAGGTTTCGCGGACTTGGAGCGTGTCGCCATAGGTCAGCCACTTCCTTATTGGTCTGAGTGCATTGAGGCAAACGGATATGTTCTCGTATTGCGGCGGAGTTGGCAATACTGCGTCGGCTGAGTGGGCGCAGACGGGGGCTTACGCGCGGAATCTGGGCATCGAAGTGCGCCAGCCGTTCGCGGACAGGGGCGTCCGCGTGACACGGTTAGCGGGCCAAGGCCATCAGGATCGCGACGACGATCAGTCCGGCCAGCGTCATGCTGGCAACGAGCGCAAATGTGCCCTGCATCGGGTGGGTGTGGAAATAATGGTCCTCGCGATGCTTAACGTTCATGAGAGGTCGCATAGGAACCTCCAGAGAGCTTGGAGCTACGAGCCGCGAGCTTCGAGACGGCTGCTTCCAGTTACGGGGCAAGGTAGAGCACGTCCTTCGTGCTCGCGCATCCCGCCATCACGATTAGACACCTGCGCGGACAAAATTGCAGTGATCTGAGCACACGGAGTCCTAAGCAATGTGCCGGTACCTGGTACGAACGACTCGTGGCCCGGTACTCACTTCTCCGGATCCACCGGCTTTATAGGCAAATCCCAGTGGGCTTCGAGGATCGAGAAGCGGCGCTGCTCTTCATGCTGGTAGGTTTCTTGATCGGAGAATAGCTGTTTCTTGAGCGCGTCTTCGTCGAAGGCTTCGTTCGCCACGGTAGCGTTCTTGAATACGATTGTGACACGGTAGTCCCAGCGGCCGTCTTCGGTAGTGTGGTAGCGGGGTTGGTCCACCCAGACTTTCAGCATGCGACCCATTTCCACTTCCTTCTTCAGGAGCGGGTAGTGATTCTTCTTGAAGAGCCTGAGGAATTCGTCGGCGTATCCCCAGCGGGCTTTGTAATAGTACTCGACCACGAAGGGTTTGTCGGCGGATACGGGAGCGGATTGAGCCTGGGTTGCGACGGGTGCAAGAATCGCCGCAAGAATCATGGCAGCCAGGGCGCGGGACATGGTGCCTCCTCGGGAAATGGAATTCCATGCTTGTACACTAAGCGGTCTCGAGCGTCAAAACGATAGCAGGGATGAACGGACGATCGGGCACGACCACGAGCGAGGGACGCGATGTCATCGGTGAAGGATGAGCAGGAGATTCACTCACTTTTCGAGGCAGGTGACCGGGCCTTGATGGCGGCCGACGTCGAGGCGCTGGCACGGATCTTCGGGGATGACTACGTGCAATACGATCCGATGGGCAAGGCGTTCTCGAGGCGAGAGGTCTTGGATACGCTACGGAGCGGGCAGGTGCGGTATGCGTCGATTGTTTCCACTGGTCGGCGAATCCGGGTGTTCGGCGAAATGGCCATTGTGCACGGATCGGAGTCAGATGAAGTCGAGGCGCGCGGGAGGCGCTTCCCGGTCCAGTATTTATATATGGACGTGGTGTGCAAACGGGATGGGCGGTGGCAGATTGTTGGGTCGCAATTGGCGAAGCCGGAAGTTGAAGAATAGGGACAGGGATTCCCTTTGTGACTTCGGATCTTTGGTGGTTTCAAAACAAAGGCTTGGACCACCAGGGACGCGAAGGCTCACGAAGGAAGGTTGGTGAGTCAAACCTCTCTGCTATTCCGCCGCGCGCAACCGGCTCTGCCAGTGAGACCAGACGAACCACACGACGGCTGCGATCAGCAGGATGCCGATCACGGCATCGAATTGGTGGAAGTACTTGCCCAGGCTGCGCCAGTTCTCTCCCAGCTTCATGCCGAGATATCCCAGCGCAAAACACCACGGCCAGGAGCCGAGAAAAGTGTAGAGGTGAAATTTACCGCGCGGCATGCGGGCTACGCCGGCGGGAAGCGCGATGAACGTGCGGACCACTGGCAGCAAGCGGCCGATGAAAACCGTGATGTGCCCCCCGCGGATAAAAAACCGATCGGCCCAGTCGAGTTCGCGGCGGCCCATGAGGATCCAGCGGCCGTAGCGTTCCACCAGCGGACGTCCGCCATAGCGGCCCAATTCGTAGGCTACCAGTGAGCCGAGGTTGCAGCCGATGGCGCCCGCAGTGGCGGCCCAGAACAGGTTCATTGAGCCTTCATAGACCAGGTAGCCAGCGAAGGGCATGATCAGCTCGGAAGGAAGCGGAATGCATGCCGACTCGATCGCCATCAGCAGGGCGATGCCGGCGTAACCCGTCCCCCCAATGACCGACTTAATGAATACAAACAGGACAGCAAGAATTTTTTCAGTCATGAAATGGAACGCGGGTACGGCATTGCTGGAGGTCCAGCGGGAGAGTACGCCCGTTGCTCTCCATTTCCAGTGTAAAGGAAATCGCTAGAAAGACCCTTCTTGCGTGAAAGTGAAGCCCGGCAGTGAGGCGCCGTCGGCTGACTTGGCGACTTTCACTTTGACGGTGGGAGCGTCAGGGGCGGTGACTTCGGCTGGGCGCAAGACGGCGAACTGGGCAAAGACTTCGCTATAGACCTTGGTGACGAGGTAGTCCTGGCCGCTTGTATCCTGCCGCCAGACTTGTCCGAGTTGAATCGATTTCACGGCCACGGGAATTGTCCTTGGAGTTCCCTTCCAGAGTAGCGGGAGGCGGTAGCCGCGTCAATGGAACGAAAGACACGTGTGGGGCGTTGGTCGCTAGCGAAACTCGAAAGCCTTAACCGCAGAGAACGCAGAGAGCAACTTTTCATCGCAAAATGGGCACGAGACTGGCTCGAGAAACACCAGGAATGCTCAGCCGGCTGGAGTGACGAGCCCTGCAGTCGTTCCAGACGCCTCTGCCAACGGCCAACAGCCGTCTTTTGTTACCATTTACGTTCACGTTCAGGAGAAATTCATGGCACGGGGTGTGATTCCGCGACAACCGGCGAAATCCGGCAGGCATGAGGGGATACGGCGGGCAGCGCGGGGACAGGCCGTTCGCGAGGACGCAAGCGTTGCGCGCACCCGCAAGCCTGGGGCCTTGGGAAATGCTGCCGCTAAAGCCGCAGCCGCGAAACCAAAGATCACCGCCACGAAGCCGGCCAAGCTAAAAAGGGCCTCCACGAAAGGCTACAACCCAGTGGCGCCGGAGCGGGTGCAGGCGATCCTGAAGCATCTGGACGCTCTCTATCCGGCGGTGGTGTGCGCGCTGCGTCACCAAAATGCCTGGGAGTTGCTGGTCGCCACGATTCTCTCCGCGCAATCAACCGATGCCAACGTCAACCGGGTCACGCCGGGATTGTTCGACAAGTATCCGACGGTGCAGGACTTCGCTGCGCTTTCCCCTGAGCAACTGGAACCAGACGTGCGGTCGACAGGATTTTTCCGCAACAAGTCAAAATCGGTAGTGGGTGCGGCGAAGAAGATCGTGGCGGAGTTCGGAGGCGAGGTTCCGCAGGAGATCGAGCAGTTGCTCACCCTGCCCGGCGTGGCGCGCAAGACCGCCAACGTGGTGCTGGGGTCGTGGTTCGGAAAGGCCGTCGGAGTGGTCGTCGATACCCACGTGCACCGCATCTCGCGGAGGTGGGAGTTTACGAAAAACCATGATCCCCAGAAGATCGAGCAGGACCTGATGAGGATTATTCCGCAGGAGCGGTGGATTCTGTTTTCGCACCAAGTGATTCATCATGGGCGGAATTTGTGCGTGGCGCGTAAACCGAAATGCGCGGATTGTCCGATCGAGGCGGTGTGTCACGCAGAGGACAAGACGTGGACTACAGTGGAGGTTCACAAGGGAGCGAAGGCTTAGAAACCACTTCACCACGAAGGACAATGAGGCCAACGAAGAAAGTCATAGGGTTTCCCTCTCGGAGGAAAACCCGTCGGCGGTTAGGTTCCTATTCACCATCTGGAAAGGTCTCACGAATGCGACTCGTCGTTTACTTTGCTATCGTCATGACCATGAGCACTCCTACCTTGGCACAAACATTGCCGGTGCCGCAGGCGGTCACCGATCCCAAGCAGATTTCGAGCAAGCCCAACGCACAGGTGGAGAAGAATCTCTCCATCGAGAAGTTGTACATGACACGGCAGGTGGGCCGATCGGACTGGTCGCCCGACGGAAAGCAGATCGTTTTCGTGTCGAATATCAGCGGGCGGAATAACCTCTGGCTGGTTCCGGCGGAGGGGGGATGGCCGATGCAACTGACCGTCAGCGACCAGCGACAGACGGCGCCGGCGTGGTCACCGGATGGGAAGTGGATCGCCTACCAGTCCGATTATGACGGCGACGAGCAATGGGACATCTCCATCGTGTCGCCCAAGACCGGGCAGGTCGTGAACCTGACCAATACGCGAGAGATTGCGGAAGAGGATCCGACGTGGTCGCCGGACGGGCGATATCTCGCTTACCTGGTGAAGCCGAAGACGTCGTCGGTATTCGAGATCGACATCTTCGACATGGTGATGCGGAAAGTCCAGCACCTGACCGCCGACACCCCCAAGGACAAGATGAACATCGGGCCGGTGTGGTCGAAGGACGGCAAATGGATCGCGTACACGCAACACCAGGCCAAGGGGACGGATTCGAATATCTTCGTCGCCGAGGTGGCGACGGGGAAAAGCACGCTGCTGACGGCGCACGACGGAGAGCAGATTTACGGCGTCGATGATTTCTCGCCCGACGGAAAAAAACTGCTGATTACTTCCAACGCGGAAAACGGGTACGAGAACGTCGGGTTACTCGATATCGCGAGCAGGAAGATTTCATGGCTTACCAAGGACAAGTGGGAGATCAACGGCGGAGAGTTCTCTCCGGACGGGAAGCGGGTAACGTGGACGGCCAATGTGGATGGGAACACGGACATCTACGTCCATGACGTCGCCATGAGTAAAACCTCTTCCCTGCCCTTGCCCAAGGGTGTGAACGAGCCCGGAGGAAAGTCGGCGGCGTTCACCAACGATGGCGCGCGGTTGCTCTATTACCACAATGGGCCGACGGCTCCGAACGATTTGTGGGTCTACCAGGTGGCCAGCGGAAAGTCCCACCCGGTCACGCATTCGCTAATCGCAGGCATGCGCGGGGAGGACATGGTAGAGCCTTACCTGGTGCACTATCCGAGCAAGGACGGAAAGTGGACCATCTCGGCGTTCGTGTACGTCCCTTATAACCTGCCTCGTAACGGGCAACATCCGGCGATTGTCTACGTGCATGGCGGGCCCACCTCCCAGACCGTGAATTCGTTCAATCGTTTCGTGCAGCATGTCGCGAACCAGGGCTATATCGTGATTGCGCCCAATTATCGCGGGTCCACGGGGTACGGAAAGGAATTTCAGCAGGCGAACCTGTTCGACATGGGCGGAGGCGATTTGCAGGATGTGCTGGCAGCTGCGGACTGGATCAAGCAGACGGGTTATGTCGATCCCAAAAAGCTGATTGTCATGGGCGGGAGCTACGGCGGCTACATGAGCATGATGGCCGTGACCAAGGCCCCGGAAGTATGGGCGGCGGGCGTTCCCATTGTGCCGTTCGTGAATTACTTCACGGAAATAGAAAATGAAGACCCAGTGCTGCGCGAGATGGATCTGGCAACCATGGGCGATCCGGAGAAGAACAAAGCGCTCTATCATGACCGCTCCCCGATTTTCTTTGTCGATCAGATCAAGGCCCCCTTATTGCTGTTGGCGGGTGGAAATGATCCGCGGTGTCCGAAGTCGGAAGCGCAGCAGGTAGTGGAGGCGATCAAGAAACGCGGCGGGGTTGTGGACTACAAGGTCTATGAGAACGAGGGACATGGGTTTTCGCGGGTGGACAATCAGATTGATGCTTACAAGCGCGTGTCGGATTTTTTGAAAGCGCACGTGCCGCCAGCGGATTGCAGTTGCGAGATTAAGCCCTAACGTGCGGGCAAAGGGCGGCCGCTACATGAAGCGGGTGCTCGTCACGATAGCTTGGATCAGTCCGGGGATGGTGTATTGCTTCGCTTCCACGTCTGCGCCGAGGTGAAGTTTGCGGAGAGTGGCCGAGGTCACCGGGCCGATCGAGGCTAGGGTGATGCCTTCCAGATGGGCCGGGGGCTTTCTCCGGTTCGACGTACTCCTCCTGGGCGCGAGCAAGGTCACAAAGTTTCTGGCCGTGGACGAACTCGTAAAGGTGATGACGTGGGGACGAGTGGTCGCGCTTTTCAGGGCAGCCCGCAGCCGCTCGCGAGAGGACTTTGGCACCACGGTTTCGTAGGCTTCGAAGACATCGACCTGGGCACCGGCTTTTCGGAGTTCGCGGGGAATGATGTCGCGCGCGACCTTGGCGCGCACCAGTAGAACCTTCTTCCCCTTCACCCGCGCCCATAGGCTCTTCACGACTGATTCCGCGACGTATTCTTGGGGGACGACGTGGACCCTCGTACCGTGCCCCTCAATTGCTTTCTTCGTGGCTGGCCCAATTGCGGCGATTTTCAAGTGCTTGAGGGATTTGTTCGTTAGGCGGAGTCTTCTGAGGCGCTCCCACATCGCCTCAACGCCGTTCACGCTGGTCAGAACGAGCCAGTCGTAGGTGGCCAGATCTTTCAGCGCGCTGTCGAGCGGTTTGAACGAACGCGGTTTGCGGATTTCTATGAACGGGATTTCGAGGACATTGGCGCCGAGTTCGCGCAGTTGGGTGGAGAGAGAACCTGCCTGATGGCGTGCGCGGCCTACCAGGACGCGGACGCCGCGGAGCGGCTTATCGCGCTTCCTATCGCCCCTATGAGACTCGTTCATCTTCTTAGCCGCCTACCCAAAGCTTACGCCCTGGGCTTTCCTGTTCCGCCCTGCGGGGCTAACTACGCCTTGGGCTCTATTCTTACGCCGATTCGCGGCTCTCAGACCTGCAGGTCAGGCGCTTCTGGCGCATGCTTTTGGCGGGCGAGAACACCCGCCCCTCCACTTCTGCGGCGCTTTTGCGCCGATGCTGCTACAAATATCGTCCGTGCGCGCTCGCGGACTGAAGTGTTCGCGCCACAACAGCCCTGAATCACGGTTGCTGGGGCACGGCCAAGCCGCGGCCGTAGACTTCTTCGAGGATGGCGTCGCCGCCGCGTCGGAGAAGAATTTCACCGACTTCGTTGCCCAGTTTGTCTGCGTCTTCTCCGTCACGGGATTCGCGCAGAATTTTCGAGCCGTCGGGATTGGCAACAATTGCGTCGAGATGCAGTCGTCCGTTACGCACTTCCGCGGCGGCGCCGATCGGTACCTGGCAACCTCCGCCCAACTTGTTCAGCAAGGCGCGCTCGCAGGTGGTTGAGGCGCGCGCGTAGGCATCGTCGAGAAAGGCGAGGTACTGGCGGGTGATGGTATCACCAGCGCGGATCTCGATACCTAGGGCCCCTTGTCCAGCAGCGGGGCACATGACGTCTTTCGGGATTACTTGCTTTACAAGCTCGGTTTTCCCGAGGCGGTTCAGGCCGGCAGCGGCCAGAATGATGGCGTCGTATTCGCCCTCGGCCAGCTTGCGCAGGCGGGTGTCGACGTTGCCGCGCAAGGGATGAATCTCGAGGTCGGGGCGAACGACCTTGAGCTGCGCCTGTCGGCGGAGGCTGCTGGTGCCTACGCGCGCGCCTTGGGGAAGCTCCGCGATGCGGGCATACTTGCTGGAACAGAAAACGTCCTGGGAGTTCTCGCGCTTGGTGATAGCAGCGATATCGAAGCCGGGAGAAAGCTCGGTGGGGAGATCTTTCAAGCTGTGCACTGCCAGGTCAACACGGCCTTCGGCCAAGGCTTCCTCAATCTCTTTCGTGAACATGCCCTTGGTGCCGACTTTGGCCAGAGCAACGTCAAGAATCTTGTCGCCGGTGGTCTTGATGATTTCGAGTTCAACCTCGTGGCCTTCTGCACGCAGCAGCGCCGAGATGTGATGGGCTTGCCACAGGGCTAACTGCGATCCTCGGGACCCAATGCGCAGGCGGGCCATTAGTTGCTCTCGCTCGATCCGCCAGATTTCGCAGCGCGTTTTTCCTGCAGATTGAACAGGCGACGCACCAGGTCGATCACAGTGGTGGCTTCAGGCTCGCGGGCGGCTGATTTCAGCGCGCTGATCGGCGTGTGCATGATTTTGTTGACGATGCCGCGGGTGAGCGCTTCGACCGCGAGCTCCTGGTCGGGGCTCAAGGGGCCGAGGCGACCGCGGACGCGATCGATTTCAGCCTGCCGAATGGTTTCGAGATGATCCTGCAAGGAAACGATGGTCGGAACCACGTCCAGCGTCTGGATTCGGGCCTGAAAGCGGTCGACTTCCAGGCTCACGATGGCTTCGGCGCGCTCGGCTTCCTTGCGGCGGTCGGCCACGTGGCTGGCGACCGCTTGCTGCAAGTCGTCGATATCGTAGACGAAGACCCCGTCGAGCTTGTTCATGGCGGGGTCGACGTCGCGCGGGACGGCGATGTCGATAAAAAACATCGGGCGGTTCTTGCGGCGGCTGAGGAACAACTCGCCATGCTCACGGCGGAAAATGGCGTGTGGAGCGCCGGTGGAAGTGATGACGATGTCGGCGCGGTCGCAGGTGTTGTGCAGATCTTCGAAATGGATGGCCTGGCCTTTGAATTTATAGGCAAGGCTGACGGCACGCTCGTAGGTGCGGTTCGCGACGAAGATTGAACCGCACCCGTGAGCCATGAGGTGACGGGCAGCGAGTTCGCTCATCTTGCCGGCGCCCACAAGGAAGACCTGCTTGCCGCTGAGATTACCGAATATCTTCTTGGCGAGGTCGACGGCTACGGAGGCAATTGAAACTGACGAAGACCCCACCGCGGTTTCAGTCCGGACGCGCTTGGCGACGGCGAACGCGCGCGTCACGAGTTGATCAAGCTGGGCACGAACAGCGCCCACGGCACGCGCCGTGGCATAGGCTTCCTTCACCTGGCCGAGAATCTGGGGCTCGCCCACCACCATGGAATCGAGGCTCGCGGCCACGCGGAATAGATGACGCACGGCTTCCTGCTCGTGGTACTCGTACAGATGCTTGTCGAGTTCGGCACCGGGGAGCTGGAAATAATTCTTCAGGAAGGCACGCAGGTCGGCGCCGGAACCGTTCTTGGTATTGGCAAGGATTTCGACGCGGTTGCAGGTCGAAAGGATCATGCCCTCATCAATGCCCGGGAACTCGGCCAGTTTTTTGCAGGCCTCGGGCAGACGGGATTCGGGGATGGCGAGGCGCTCGCGGACCTCGACCGGAGCCGTGTTGTGATTCACGCCGATGAGCTGAAATCTCATGACGAAACGAACCTGTGAATCGAACTGAAATAGTTCGCGGCCCAGGCCACGACGGCAGCGGCGAATGCGACGCTGGCCATGACGGCAGCCTTGCGACCACGCCAGCCGGCAATCCAGCGCGTATAGACCATGACCAGATATACCGCCCACATGAGCAAAGAAAGCAGGACCTTGGGATCTTGAAAATCGATCCGGCCGTAAGTGCTCTGAGCGACCACGGAACCCGCGATCAGGCCCAGCGTCATGAAGGGGAATCCCAGCAGCAGCGAGCGATAGCCGATCTGGTCGATATCCTCAAGAGCGGGCAGACGCGAGAGTATGCCGCCCGGCCGTTTTGATTTCAAGGAGTGCTGTTGAATCAAGTACAGGACGCTGGCGCAAAAACTCAGGACCAACGCTGCGTACCCGGTAAAGATAAGACCAATGTGCGCAAACAGCCAGCTGGTGCGCATGCCGGGTGACATCAGCAGGAACGGTTGCTGGCGTGTGGCAGCCATGAAAGTCAGAAGAAATACCAGTGGGAACACGATGATGCCCGGGGAGGTCGTCTGGTAGATGAGATAGGTGATCATGAAGACCGCCATGATCAGGAAGGCCAGCAGCGACTCGGAATTGTGCACCATAGCGAGCGTGACGTGGTCGGCGAGGAACACGCCTTCCGTCAGCGAGACCAGATGGAACACCATGCCCAGGTAGGCGGCATGCAGCGCCACGCGGTTGAGCAGATCGCTGGTGCGGGTCAGTGCGACCAGGGCGTAGAGCAGTCCGACCCCGTAAAAGCCCAGCGCGACGCGAAGCCAAAAGATTGACATATCGTAGTTTAGCCGAAGGGGTACCCCACCGTTCGTGCCATGTGGATTATAGTCTGCCCCGCCGCTGGGGCAGAAGGCAGTCGGGCCGATCACAGGTGCCTGTGATGTACGTCACAAGGTATTACGACCTTCGAGTACGATGGGGCTGCGGCTCAAACTAGTCCACCCCGAGGGTAGCGAAGGCTGCCTCAAGGCTCGCGCGATCGACGCGCAGGAGGCGCCCGCCGGTCATCATGTCCTCAATTTCGTCGAAGCCTTTGAAGAGGCACAGCTTGGCGGCACCATATTCTTCTGCTTCCGTGGGCGCGCGGCCGTGGTTCTGCGTCCAGAGATGAAGGGCGTCGTTTTCGACCAGGACACTGACGGCGTAGGTGGTCTTGCGGTCGGAAGTGACATCGAAGACGTACTCGGTCGCCGCCGGACCGGGCTCGACCGCGGGACGCTTGCCGACGAAGTAGTACTGGTACACGTATCCCTGGCCACCGGTGTAAGTTTTCATGCGACGGATGGTCATGGGGTCTTGCTTACTCTAACAGCACGCGGGCCGGGCGGGGATGCCCGTCGCTCCGAGGGTGGAGATGGGGTCGCCGCATCGGGGCTGGCCCCCTGATCCGCTGCATGCTATTTCAAAGAGACTGATTCTTTCAGCGGCAGATTTTGCGAGGACCCGCCTACTAGAAACGTGTATTCCCCCGGCACCAATTCCCAAGCGTGCTGGTTGGCGTCGAAGATGGACAGGTACTGTTTGTCGACTTCGACGGTGACTTCCCTGCTCTCGCCCGCCTTGAGATTCACTTTGCTCCACCCGACCAGGCGCTTGGGAGGCTCTTGGGCGCTTGGCGGAAGGGCGGCATAAACCTCAGCGATCTCGGCGCCATCACGACCGCCGATATTTTTCACGATAAAGGTGAGGCGGACGGCCCTACCGGGCTCTACTTTCAGGGTCGAGTACCCATAGGTCGTGTAAGAGAGGCCATAGCCGAAGGGAAACTGCACGGGCTTCTTCTCGGCGTCGTACCACTTGTAGCCGACTTTCAAGCCCTCGTCGTAGGTGATCTGAAATGGGGGCAGACCGGCCGCGATCTTCTTCCACGCATCCTCGTCGCCGTCGCGGGTAATGGACGCAAGGGGCGGCTTGACGATGGTCGGGTGCGGCAAGTCCGCATCCCTTAGCGGGAAAGTGATGGGCAACTTGGCGGTTGGGTTGACATCCCCGAACAGAACATTGGCGACCGCGTCCGCTCCTTTGCTGCCGGCGTACCAGGCTTCCAGGATGCCACTCACCTGTTTGGCCCAAGGCATGGTGATGGGACCGCCAGTTTCGAGCACCACGATGGTGTGGGGGTTGGCGGCGGCGATCTTCGCAATCAGTTCGTCCTGATGCTCGGGAAGGGAGAGGCTGTCGAGGTCCATGCCTTCGCTTTCCCACTGGTAGGCGAACACGATGGCGACGTCCGCGGCTTTGGCTACAGCAGCTGCGGCGGAGAGATCGCTGCCCGCGTCGTACTGCACGCTCGCCTGCGGAGCCTTGGCTCGAATGGCTTTCAGGGGCGAGGTGGGGAACCACATGGGCTCTAGCCATCGGGTCTGCCCTTTCCCCGGAGGCATGATGGCGTTGCCGACAGGAGGATCAACCTGCGCGGAACCTCCGCCGGAGATCATGCCCACATCGGAGTGAGCACCGATCACCGCAATGCGGTAGATGCGGGACGCTTCCAGGGGAAGCTGCGCGTTTTCATTCCGGAGCAGCACGATGCTCTGCTCGGAGATCTTGCGAGCAACCTCGAACCCGCCTTCCACGTCGACCACGCTCTTCTGCGGCGGATCATCGACGATCCCGCAGGCAAACATCGAGCGCAGGATGCGGTGCACGTGATCGTCCAACTCGGCCGTGCGCACCTGTCCTCGCCTCCACCGCTTTTTTAAACGCATCGCCGTAGAACAATTCGCCGGGTTCCTCGTGGTCAAGGCCGGCGGCAGAAGCCTTCGCCGTGCTGTGGGTGCCTTGCCAGTCCGACAGAACGAAGCCGGGGAAGTCCCAGTCCTTCTTCAGGACATCGGTGAGCAGGTACTTGTTCTCGCAGGCAATAGTCGCCGTTAACGCGGTTGTAGGAGCACATCACGGCAGCCGCATGCGACTCGCGGAGGCCGATCTCGAAGGCGAGCAGGTCGGTCTCGCGCATGGCGCGCTCGCTGATGTTGACGTTGACAGCGTTGCGTCCGCTCTCCTGATCGTTCAGGGCGTAGTGCTTGATGTCGCCGATGACGTGCTGTGCCTGCTGGCCCTTCATGACATGGCCGACCATGGTACCGGCAAGGATCGGGTCTTCTCCCATGTACTCGAAGGTGCGCCCGTTGCGGGGCTCGCGGGTAAGGTTCACGCCGCCGCCGAGGGACATGTTGTAGCCTTGCGCGCGCAACTCGCGTCCGATGAGCGCGCCGTATTCGTAAGCGGCGTCCAGGTCCCAGCTGGCCGCGCCGGCGAGATCGGAAGGCAGCGCGGTGGAGTAGCGGCCGTTCTCGCCGCTGTTGCGAACGCCGTAGGCAGCGTCGGACATCTGGATGGCGGGAATTCCCAGCCGCGGGACGCCCACCACGTAGCCTGCTCCGCCATTGGAGTGCTGGGCCAGCGCGCTGACGGGACTCAGGCCACTCATGCCGGTGCCGTGCAAAAGAGAAATCTTCTCGTCCAGGGTCATCTCCTTCAGGACGAGAGAGGCACGCTGATCCGGAGAGAGACCCGGATTCATCCAGGGCTGGGGAGAGCTGGCCGGTGTGGCCGATTGCGCAGACGCTCGGGGGAGGGCCGCAGCGAGTAGGAGAAATAACGCTCGCAGATTCTTGCGAAATGCGGGCGACGACCAGTCCATGGGCTTCCTTTGGCGCGAGCGTTGTAGAATAACGATTTTATACCATAGTTGAGGCACCTCAAGACGTATTCCTCGTGCCGAGCATCAACCCCATCATGGAATTACCCAGCGGGAGCAATCGCAGGACCGACAATTCCTCCGCCGAATCACGGTTGTTGTTTTTGAGCAGCGCCACTCTGAGGAGATTTCCGGTAGGCGGTGGTCAGGAATCTATTTTCGCGTCGCGCAGGCGCTTGACCGCGGTTTCGGAAGCCACGGGCGAGTAGTAGACCTCTTTGAAGGTATACGATTTTGCCTTTGATCCGAGGATGGGCAAGATCTCAAAGTGCCAGTGGTAGTCCTCATCCAGCGTCTTCCAGTAGTTCAGGCTGCCCGACCCGTGTATGGTGTTGGGAGAAGTGTGTAGCACCATGTGAAATTCTTCGGTGATGGTGCGAATGCGCTGCAGGGTGCGGCGCAGGAGGCTGGCGAGATCGCGAATGCTCCCGGTCTTTGAAAGGCCGGAGCGTTCAAAAGAAGCTTCGTGGACACGGGGAAGGATCCAGGTCTCGTAAGGGACGCGCGGGGCATAAGGACACAGGGCGATATATTCGCCGCGCGATTCTACGACCCGCAGGCCCTGGCGCTCTTCCTGGCCGATGATGTCGCAGAACACACAGCGCTCCTTCTGCTGGTAGTAGTCGCGGCCGGCGCGCAGTTCGTAGAGTACGCGGCGCGGAACGAAGGTGGTCGCGGTCAGCTGCGCGTTGGGATGCTCGAATTCCTGACCGGCGTTGACGCCATGGTTCTTGAAAATGCTGATGTACTTGATGCGAGCGTCCCCCTTGAGGTCTTTGATGCGCTGTGCTGCCAGGCGAAGGAACTGCTCGATCTCGTTGTCGCTGGCATTCCAGAGCTGGCGATCATGCCGGGAGTTTTCGACCAGCACCTCGTGGGCTCCGATGGAGCGCATTCGATCGTAAAGGCCATCGGCGCGCCGGGAAGGCTCGCCTTCGATGCGGTACAGAGGCGAAGGGTGCACGACTGACCGAGAGGACCAGGGCACGCCCTCCACTTCGGTGCGCGTCGCGATAACCTGGAGCGGGGAGGACGAATCAGCGCAGAAGCGGCAGGGCAGGTCGGCACGCGGCGGGGCGTCGGGGACATCGTCTCCGGTGATGACCCAGGAGCGCGTGATGGGATCCTTGCGAAGTTCCATGCGTTAGGAAAACATCTAGCTGGAGCACGCGTCAACTGTGATCTCCGACGCCGTCGGAAAGGAAGCGCTTTGTTATAATCCGCGCACGAAGCCGCTTGACATGACCGAGACGTCCACCCCGTTGATGCGGCAGTATGCCACCATCAAGAAGGAGCATCCCAATGCTCTCCTGCTTTTCCGGCTGGGCGATTTTTATGAACTTTTCTTTGAGGACGCGGTCGTCGCCGCGCGCGAGCTGCAAATCACGCTGACCTCCCGCAACAAAGAAAAGGGCATCGCCGTGCCCATGTGCGGAGTTCCCTATCACGCCGCCGAAGGCTATATCTCCAAACTGATTCGCAAGGGATTCAGGGTGGCGATATGCGAGCAGATGGAAGACCCGCGACTGGCGAAAAAGCTGGTGCGGCGGGAAGTAACGCGCGTCATGACGCCAGGAACGGCGGCGGATTCTTCGCTGAGTTCGGAGGAAAACAATTTTCTGGGAGCGCTGGCCCGGGTAGCAGAACGCGTGGGTTTCGCGGCGCTCGACCTTTCAACCGGGGAGTTTCGGGCTACGGAATTTCAAGGGGCGGATGCTGCACGGCGCATTCAGGAAGAGTTATCGCAGTTGCGGCCGAAGGAGTTGCTGTATGCGTCGGCAGCGCCACTCTTTGAGGGCCTGGGAGGACCAGGAGAGAGCTTATCGCCTATTGGGCGAGCAGCCCGCCGTCCAACGGACTTTGCCGAGACCCCCCTGGACGACTGGATATTTGCGCCCGATCATGCGATTCCGCTGCTCGAGAATCATTTTGGGGTGCTGTCGCTGGAGAGCTTTGGGTTGGCGGGCAAGCCAGCCGCGGCCTCGGCGGCGGGGGCGATTCTTCACTACGTTCGCTCAACCCAGCGCGGGACCCTCGAGCACGTCGACCGCATCGGGTTCTACGAGCGGCAGAACTGCCTGGTGCTCGACGCGGTGACGGTACGAAACCTGGAACTGATCGAGCCGCTGTTTGCGGAAATGATGCCGGAATCACGCTGTTTCGGTCAGTGGAAGCAACGGTCACTCCGATGGGCAAGCGCTTGCTGCGGGCGTGGATGCTGCGTCCATCGATTGACCGGAATGAGATTGAGGCGCGACTGGACGTGGTGGAGGGTCAGGTCAGGGACACTGTCGCACGCGAGGAATTGCGGGGTGCGCTGGAAGGGATTCTTGATCTCGAGCGGTTGCTGAGCCGGGTGACGCTGGAGACCGCGAATCCTCGGGACGTGCTCGCATTGGCTGCCTCGTTAGGACATATCCCTGCAGTACGCGCCTCGGTGGCGCGCTTGTCCGGAGGCCGGATGGGAATACTGCACGGGGCCATCGATGAGTTAGGCGATCTGCGGGCACGGATCGACGAAACGATCGTGGCGGAGCCGCCGATTTCTCTGAGCGATGGCGGAGCCATCGCGGCGAGTGTCGATGGCGAACTCGACGAACTGCGCGATCTGAGCCGCAACAGCAAGCAGTACCTGGCACTGATCGAGCACAGGGAGCGGCAGCGGACAGGTATCGGGTCGCTGAAGGTCAAGTTCAATTCGATTTTCGGCTACTACATGGAGGTATCGAAGCCGAACTTGCACCTGGTCCCGGCCGATTACGAACGCAAGCAGACGCTGGTGAATGCCGAAAGATTTACCACGCCAGAATTGAAGGAGTACGAGGCGAAGATTCTGGATGCCCAGGAGAAGATCGTCGAAATTGAGCGGCGCCTGTTCACCGAACTGCGCACCGCGATTGCGGGCGAAGCCAAACGGATCCGGCAGACCGCCCTCGCGCTCGCGGAGGTGGACGTGCTGGCGGCCCTGGCACACATGGCCGCCCTTCGAAACTATTGCCGTCCGAAGCTGGAGGACTCAGGAGATCTGGAGATTGTGGGCGGACGGCATCCAGTGATTGAAGAGCAGGAGTTGGCGGGCGGTGGAGAGCGTTTTGTTCCCAACGATCTGTACCTGAATGCCACGACGCACACCATCCTGGTACTCACTGGGCCGAACATGGGAGGCAAGTCGACCTACCTGCGGCAAGCGGCGCTCATCGTGATCCTGGCCCAGATGGGGTCGTTCGTGCCGGCACGCTCGGCGCGGCTCGGACTGGTGGACCGGGTGTTCACCCGTATTGGGGCAAGCGACAACCTGGCCCGGGGACGCTCGACGTTCATGGTGGAGATGACGGAGACGGCGGCAATTCTGCACACCGCCACCCCCCGGTCGCTGATTTTGCTGGACGAAGTCGGGCGGGGCACGTCGACCTATGACGGGCTGGCCATCGCGTGGGCGGCCATCGAATACCTGCATGCGCGGACTCGGGCAAAAACCTTATTCGCAACGCACTACTTTGAATTGACCGAACTGGCCGACCAACTCTCGGGCGTGAAGAACTATCACGTGTCGGTCAAGGAAACCGGCGGGGGAATTATTTTCCTGCGGAAGGTGGAGCCCGGAGCAGCGGACCGCAGCTACGGGATCGAGGTGGCCAAGCTGGCAGGGTTACCCAATGAGGTGATTGAACGCGCACGGGAGGTCTTACTCGAGCATGAGAACGCGGAGCGACAGCTGACCGGACAGTTGGCGCACGATGAGTTCCATTCGGCGCCGCCAGCGCAATTGACCATTTTCACTCCGATTTCGCAGCCTGTGCTTGAGAAGCTGCGTGAGCTGGATTTGAACCGCCTGACCCCGCTGGAAGCATTGAACCTGCTGGCGGAGCTCAAAAAACAGATCTAGGGACGCAGGGGCACTGGGACCCCTTAGGGGAATAAAGATAGCCATCAAGAACACGAAGGCACACAAAGGACGGCCTGCCGCGAAAGATGTTGGGATTGGCCAGCTTCTGGTCATCGGATTCGATGGGACGGAGATGTCTGCCGGCCTGGCTTCCCTGCTGAAGCGCATTCAGCCCGCGGGCGTGATTCTCTTTGCACGCAATATCGTCAGCGCACCGCAAACCTACAAGCTGCTGAAAGATTGCCAGGCGCAGGTTTCGGCGCCGCTGTTTCGGTGCGTGGACCTGGAAGGCGGCAAAGTGGACCGGTTGCGGAACGTGATCGGGCCTGCTCCTTCGGCGTCGGAAGTGTTTGCCGCGGGCGGGCGCCCATTGTTTCGCAAGCACGGGCGGGTGATTGGCGAGAACTGCCGGGCGCTGGGGTTCAACGTGGATTTCGCTCCGGCCATGGATCTGGCGTTCGAAGCTTCACGCAGCGTGATGAGTTCGCGGCTGGTCTCGATTGATCCAAAGCAGACGGCGGTGTACGCGCGCGAATTTCTTGCCGGGCTGCGCGCGGCCGGCGTGCTGGGCAGCGGGAAACACTTTCCGGGGTTAGGCGAGGGCAATCTCGACAGCCATCATCACCTGCCGGTGATCAGGAAGTCGTGGAAGAAATTGTGGGCCGAGGATCTGGCGCCGTATCGCACACTACGCCGCGAGTTGCCGTTCGTGATGGTTTCGCATGCAGCGTATCCGGCGGTGACGGGCGAAAAGACACCCGCTTCCCTTTCGAAGAAGTGGATCACCGACGTTCTGCGCAAGAGAATCGGGTACCGGGGACTGATCGCTTCCGATGACCTGGAGATGGGGGGAGTGCTGGCAGCCGCGCCCATCGAGCAGGCGGCGGTCGAGCATATCCGGGCCGGGGGCGATCTTTGCCTGATCTGCCACGAAGAGGAGTTTGTCACCCGAGCCTATCAGGAACTGGTCCGCACGGCGCAACATGATCGCAGGTTTGCCCGGCGTGTGACAGAATCCTCGCGGAGAGTGCTGGCATTCAAGAAGAGGACGACGGGCTTGGCCCGGTGGGCGAAGGCGCCGACCGAGGAGGTGGTGCAACGACTGTCCCGCAGACTTTGGGAGTTTGGGGAACAGGTGCGGTTGGGAGGCCTGTGAGCGGTTGCTGCTGTGCTGACCGTCGCTTCATTCGCCGCTGGGGGGCCTCAGTCGCTCCCGTCTGCTACCCATGGGTAACGCGCTGCGCTTCGTTGTCGCGCAGGTTTGCGGCCCTCGGATCGAGACGTCTTGAGCAGGTTTTCCTGATTGCAGGAGTGTCGCGGTGATCGTGGCCGGGGTAATGAGTGGAACATCGGCGGACGGGATTGACGTGGCGCTCGTGAGGGTGGCGGGGTCGCGCAACAGTGCGCCTGCGGCCCGGGCTCGCAGGCAAGGCAAGTCGCCGCGCAGTTGGAGTGACAACAGTGGCCGATTTCAGCTGCTTGGGCACGCTGCCTATGCCTATCCAAAACCCGTGCGCAACGCGGTGTTGGCGGCCATGAACGCAGCCCGGGCCAGCGTCGCTGACCTGGCGCGATTGAACTTTCTGCTGGGGGAACTGTACGCGGAGGCTGTGCTGGCTACCGCGCGGAAGTTTCGGATCAAAGCTGAACTCGTGGGTTGTCACGGGCAGACGTCTGTATCACCAGGGAGAAGGCAGCAGAACTTTCTCGGCAAGCAGCTGGCGGTCACCTGGCAAACCGGCGAAGGAGCGGTGATCGCGCGCGCGTAGGTGTGCCGGTCGTTTCAGATTTTCGTCCGGCAGACATGGCCGCCGGTGGCAAGGGCGCGCCGCTGGTTCCTTTTCTTGACTACCTTCTGTATCGCGGACGCGCGGATTGGGCGTATCGCGCAGAACATTGGTGGAATTGCGAATTTCACGATAATTCCGGCGGGCGCGCCAAGCCGGAGCAGGTGATCGCGTTCGATACCGGTCCGGGAAACATGGTGATTGACGCGGTCATGGAACGGCTTTACCGCATCGCCTACGATCGCGACGGGCAAGTCGCGGCGCGGGGACACGTGCTCGAGGCGGTGATTGGGCGCTCTTGCGCGCGCCGTTCTTCCAAGAGAAGCCGCCCAAGACGGCCGGGCGGGAAGAGTTTGGGCGTGAGTTTGCAGCCGACTTTTTGCGGCGCTGTACTGGGGCGCGAAAGACGATGTGATCGCCACGGCCACGGCGCTGACCGCGCGTTCGATCGGCGGATGCGGTACGGCGGTTTGTGCCGAAGTAAGAGTGGGCCGATATCGAAGAACTGATCGTCTCCGGAGGCGGGGCCAACAATCCGACGCTGCATGCGATGTGGCGAATAAGTGGCTCGGGCTGGGGCTAACGATTCGGCGATCGGATGAATTCGGAGTGCCGTCGGAGGCGAAAGAAGCGGTCGGCGTTTGCGCTGCTCGCCTTTGAGACCTGGCATCGACAGCCATCAAGTATTCCATCCGCCACCGGGGCGAAGCGGGCGGCGATCCTGGGCAAAATTTCATATGTGTGAGCGTGAAGACCGCGAATGCTCTCGCAGTCGTCCGCTACTCGACTCCGCAATTATCCACGTTCGGCACCTGCGTTGCTGTCGTCTTGCTCATGGCTCGCTTTGCGTCTCCTGCTCGAAGCGGCCGAGTCCCGAACACGCTGGTGATGATCATCGAGAGCAGTCCCACCAACCTGGATCCGCGGGTGGGGCTGGACGCTTACTCGGAGCGTATCGACGAACTGGTGTTCGACGCCCTGCTGCACCGCGACGAGCACTTCAATCTGCAGCCGGCGCTGGCGGAGCGCTGGGAGATTCCCGACGCCCGCACCTACATCTTCCACCTTCATCGTGGAGTGCGCTTCCAAAACGGGCAGCCGCTCACGTCGCAAAGATGTGAAGTGGACCTTTGATTCGCTGATGGAAGGCAAAGTGCGCAGCACCAAGGCGACGAACTACCGCTGGATCGACCACATTGAAGCGCCGGATGATTACACCGTCATCTTTCATCTGAAGGAGCCGTTCGCCGCTTGCTGTGGAATCGTTGCCGACGGCGGAATTGGAATCGTCCCTTACGGCAGCGGTGAGGATTTCAACTTGCACCCCATCGGTTCGGGGCCATTTCGCCTGATCAGCCAGGAGCAGAACAAAGAAGTCGTATCTGGAGCGGAACGACGATTACTGGGGCGAGCGCGCGCACGTGAAACGCATTCGATTGATGGTGGTGCCGGACGCGACGACGCGGGCGTTGGAATTGCGCAAAGGGCAGCGCAGATATCGCCATCAATGCGCTCACGCCCGACATGGTTTTGACCCTCGCAAAGGAGCCCAGCCTGAAAATCCTGCGCGCGCCTGGCAGCATTCTATGCGTACGTCGCCTTCAACCTTCGTGACCCGGTGCTGAAAGACGTGCGGGTGCGGCAGGCCATTGCGTATGCCATCGACCGCCAGCCGCTCATTCATTATTTGTGGCGCGACTCAGGCACAGCCCGCGTCGAGTGTCCTGCCTCCTCAGAGCTGGGCCTACGACCGCGAATGTGCAGAAGTATGACTACGATCCCGCTAAGGCGCGCCAGATTCTCGATGCGGCGGGTTATCCGGCGGTGAACGGCGTGCGCTTTCACCTCACGATGAAGACGTCAACCGAAGAAAGCTCGCGGCTTGATGGCTTGCGGTGTTCCAGCAGCAACTGCGCGAAGTAGGAATCGCACTAGACATCCGCACCTTCGAGTTTGCCACGTTCTTTTCCGACATCGGCCACGGCGCCTATCAGATGTATTCACTGCGCTGGATTGGTGGGAATCAGGATCCCGACATTCTTGAGTACGCCTTCGACTCTTCGCGCATGCCGCCCAAGGGAGCGAATCGAGGCTTTTACCATAATCCGCAGGTGGACGCTTTAATTGCCCAGGCGAGGCAACAAACGGATCAGGAAAAACGGAAAGAACTTTATGCGCAGGTGCAGGAGATCCTGGCGCGCGACCTGCCGTATATCAACCTGTGGTATTTCGATAACGTGCTGGTGCACTCGACCCGTGTGCGCAACCTCGCGCTCAATCCCGCGGGCAATTACGACTTCCTCAAGACGGCAGAGCTGGTGCAGTAACGACGCTCTACCCACACAGTTCGCGTGTTAACATCAAAATCCTGACGCGGCGGTTGGGAATCTTCCTGTGCGGATACTCTTTATTGGCGACATTTTTGGGCGGCCAGGGCGCAACATTGTGCGCGAACGCCTGTCGGAACTGGTGCGCGATCACAACATCGATCTGACCATCGCCAATGTTGAGAACGCCGCCGCTGGGTTTCGGGATCACTCCCGCCTGGCGCAGGAATTCTTCGATGCCGGCATCGAAGTGCAGACCACCGGAAACCACATCTGGGACAAGCGCGAGATCATGGACTACTTCCACTCCGCCGACGGTGATGCCGGCAATCCGGCTCACCGGCTGCTGCGGCCGGCGAATTTCCCTCCCGGCATGCCGGGCTGGGGCTTCTACGAAGGCTGCGTCAGAAATCTCGGCAACGTCCCCTACGCGGTTATTAATCTCCAAGGCCGCATCTTTCATGGCGCAGCAACGATGATCCTTTCCGCACCGCGGACGACCTCTGAAGAAAATATCTAGCGAAGGTCATTGTCGTGGATTTTCACGCGGAAGCAACTTCGGAAAAAATCGCGCTGGGATGGTATCTCGACGGGCGCGTGACTGCGCTTGTGGGGACCCACACGCACGTGCCGACCGCGGACGAGCGGGTCCTGCCCCAAGGCACCGCGTATATCACCGACGTGGGAATGAGCGGCCCCTACGACGGCGTGATTGGCGTCAAAAAAGAAATCGTGGTGAACAAGTTTCTCACCAACATGCCTGTGCGTTTTGAGCCCGCCAGCACCGGCGCCGAAGCTGTGCGCCGTGGTGATTGACTGCGATGAAGCGACGGGTCGCGCGCGCGCGATTGACAGGGTGATGGTCGGCTAGGGCAGGCAGGTCTGAGGTGTTAGTCTGAGGTGTCAGGTTTCAGGTGTCAAAGATTCGATCAGGGAGGGCGGATGGATTTGCAGATCGATGATGGATTTCGCTGGCGGGAAGCGGACGCTTACCTGTTCGATATTGACGGGACGCTGCTGCTTTCACCAGACCGGACCCATCGCTATGCCCTGCATCGGGCTCTACTGGATGTGTATGGCGTAGAGACTACGATTGATGGGATCGCGTATCACGGCAAAACTGATCCCGGCATTTTACGGGCAGCGCTGGAGCGCGCCGGGATCACGACCGATGTGATCAACCGCGGAATGGCGGCCGCGCTCGAAGTCGTGCGCTGTGACGCTGCCGAGAAGGCGAAGCGGTTCCGGCCCAACGTTCTGCCGGGAATTCGCGAGGTGCTCGATCTTCTGCGGGATGCGGGCAAGCTCTTGGAGTTTCATCCGGCAACCTGGGAATCGATTGGCTGGCTCAAGCTGAAGGTAGCGGCGCTGGCGAAGTATTTCGAGTTTGGCTGCTTCGCGGATGAGTGCGAGCTGCGAGTGGACGTGTTCCGCAAAGGCGTTGACGAGGTCCGTCGCCGACTGGGGCCGGGAGCCACGGTTTGCTTTGTGGGAGATACGCCCGACGACGTGCAGGCCGCCCAAGGTGTCGGGGGGCAATCGCCGTCGGCACGGGTATCTTCAAGGTGGAGGACCTGGCCGCGCACGGGCCGGATGCGACGGTCACTTGCTGCTCGGAGCTTTTGAGGCTCTAGACTCCGCCGGCGGATCAAAGCACGTGTCCTATGGGACCGGTCCCGGCAGCCCCCTTCGTTTTCAGCTCCCATTGACCTCACTGATGAGAACCAAAGGTACTACGACTGCAAGAATCCCGGCTTCGATCGTTCTGTTCCCGGATACAATCGTGTGACGATGCGGAGCTGGCGAATCGTGGGAACTCTACTGGTGGCGGTGTCGGCGGCATGGCCCGCGGACCAGCCCTCGCCTGCTGCCCTCACGAATCGCGCCAACGGGCGTCCCGAATGTCTGGCACGCGCGGTCAGTCCCCAAACCCAGCAAGAACA
>CAVRZQ010000037.1:0-98592 GCA_963725575.1 uncultured Acidobacteriota bacterium | reverse complement strand
TCTTTTTCTGGCTGCCGCGGCGGTCCTGGCACAGCTTGAGCACCGAGCCGAGATATTCGTCCGGCGTCGAAAATCGTCGCCTCGATCCACGGCTCTTCCATGGTCAAGATCTGCGTCGGGTCCGGCATGTCGACCGGATTGTGGATCTCGATTTCCTTGCCGCTGCGCAATTTCATCTTGTAGATCACCGACGGCGCGGTCGCGATCAGATCGAGATTGAACTCGCGCGCCAGCCGCTCTTGGATAATCTCCAGATGCAACAGGCCGAGGAAGCCGCAGCGGAAGCCGAAGCCGAGCGCGGCGCTGGTCTCCATCTCGTAAGAGAAGCTGGCGTCGTTGAGCCGCAGCCGGCCCATGGCCGCGCGCAAGTCCTCGAACTGCGCGGCGTCGACCGGAAACAATCCGCAGAACACCACCGGGATAGCTGGGCGGAAGCCGGGCAGCGGCTCGGTCCACGCGGATCGCGCCTCGTCGGTGACGGTGTTGCCGACGCGCGTGTGGCAATGTCCTGATCGAGGCGATGAGCAGGCCGATCTCGCCGGTGCGGCCGAGCCGTCGGCCTCGATCGAGCTTGGGCGTGACCACGCACGACTCGGTCGACCCGTAAGCGCGCCGATGCCGATGATGCGGATCGCGTGATAGGCCCTCTAGCACGCCGTCGACGGACGCGCACAGCACCACCTCACCCCGAGATAGAGGTCGTACCAGGAACTGATCGACCAACAGCGCGCAGCGGCGGCGCCGTCGACGCCGCCTGTGGGCGACGGCAGGCGGGTGACGATGGCCTCGAGGACCGTGTCGAGCACGACCGCCGGTCTTGGCCGAGATCATGAGCGCGTCCGAGGCGTCGAGCCCGATGATGTCCGGATCTGCCGCTCGACGCGCTCGGGCTCGCCGCCGGCAGATCGACCTTGTTGAGCACCGGCACGATCTCGAGGTCGGCGTCGATAGCGTGATAGACGTTGGCCGAGCGCTGCGCCTCGACGCCTGGCGTGGCGTCCACCCCGAGCGAGCACCTCGCAGGCGGCGAGCGACCGGTTGACCTCGTAGGAGAAGTCGACGTGGCCGGGGGTGTCGATCAGGTTGAGCACTAGTCGCGGCCGTCGCGCGCCCGTAATTGAGCCGCACGGTCTGCGCCTCGACGGTACATGCCGTGCTCGCGCTCATATCCATGCGAGTCGAGCACCTGCGCCGACTGCTCGCGCAGCTCGAGCCCGCCGCAGCGTGCTGGATCAGCCGGTCGGCTAGCGTGGACTTGCCGTGGTCGATATGCGCGACGATGGAGAAATTGCGGATGTTGCTGATTGGAGTGGCCGTCATGGCGCGGCAGATAACACTCGGAATGGGCTCCTACAAGCGGCCTTAAGCCGTCATCCTGAGGTGCGAGCGCAGCGAGCCTCGAAGGATGAACGGCCCAAATCGGACTTGGCCGTCGCCCTTCGAGGGCCGCGCTGCGCGCGGCCACCTCAGGGTGACGGACAGAGGTGGCGCGTGGACGACTACCGCTCCCGCATGCGATAGAGCCTGCTCATGCGCCTGCTTTCGCCCATTGACGCCCTGCGCGGCGCTACGGATCGATCCGGCGCGGCGCGAGCGCACGGTGCTGGCCTCGCTCGCGGTCTATCTGGTGCTCTGGACGGTCTACGGCACCATCGCCAAGTCGAGCCAGGGCCTGCACCCGGATATGACCGAGCTGATCGCCTGGTCGCGCGATCTGGCCTGGGGCTACAAGCATCCGCCGCTCGCCGCCGCGATCGTGCACGTGTGGTTCAGCGTGTTCCCGGTCGCCGAGTGGTCGTATTACCTGCTGGCGATGGCGATGCCGACGTTGACGCTGTGGATCGTCTGGCGGCTGTCGGCCGACTATCTCGACGCCGAAAAGCGCGTCGCCGGACTGGCGCTGCTGATGCTCGTGCCGTTCTTCAATTTCCACGCGCTGAAATTCAACGTCAACACGGTGCTGATGCCGGCTTGGGCGGCGGCGACGTTCTGGTTTCTGCGTTCGTACCGGACGCGCGGCGCGCTTTACGCAGCCCTTGCCGGCGCCGGCGCCGCCGCCTGCATGCTGGGCAAATACTGGTCGGTGTTCCTGCTCGTTGGCCTCGCCATCGCCGCGCTGATCGACAAACGCCGCGCGGTTTATTTCCGCTCCGCCGCGCCGTGGCTGACCGTTGTGGCCGGCCTGGCCGTGCTGGCGCCGCATCTCCTCTGGCTCTACCGGCACGATTTCGCGCCGTTCGGCTACGCCATGACCGTTCACGGCAGTCCATCGCTCGCCGCGACCGCCTATAGCGTGCTCGGCTATCTCGCCGGTTCGATCGGCTATGTGGCGATCCCGGTGATCGTGGTGCTGGCCGCGGCGCGGCCGAGCCGCGCCACGCTCGCCGACATGATGTGGCCGGCCGATGACGACCGCCGGCTGGCGGCGGCCGCATTCTGGGGACCGTTGCTGTTGCCCGCCGTCGGCGCGCTGGCCAGCGGCACCGAGATCACTTCGCTGTGGTCGATGTCGGGCTGGACGCTGCTGCCGGTGCTGCTGCTGTCGCCGCCGGCGCTAACCTTGCGCGCCGTCGATACGCGCCGCATCCTTGCCGCCGCCGTGGCCGTGCCGCTGGTCATGCTGATCGCCTCGCCGGCGATCGCCATCCTCGCACAACGCAACGGCCCGCCGCCGAATTCGGCGCAAGCCGCGCTGCTCGCCGGCGAGGTCGAGCAGCTTTGGCATCAGACGATCCCGCAGCCGCTGCGGTTCGTCGGCGGCGCCGGCGATCTCGCCGACGGCGTCGCCACCTACGCGGTCGAGCGGCCGCGCGCCCTGACCGATATGCCGGCGCCGGACGCAGCGGAACTCGCGCACGGCGGCATGGCCATCGTGTGCTTTGCCGAAGACGCCGCCTGCCGCGATAGAGCGATCGCGCAAGTCCCGGCGGGTCGCCGCGTCGAAACCGAGATCGTGCGCAATTTTCTGCGATTCCCCGGCAAGCCGCAGCGTTATACGATCGTCATCGTGCCGCCGCGGCCATGACGGGTCCTCCGATGGAATTTGCACGCCGCGTTCTTCGACCCTATCTCGGGCCGGTCGAGCGATTGGTCGACGCGCTCACCGATCCGGCGCGGCGCGAGCGGACGGCGCTCGCCGTGCTCGCCGCCTATGCCGCGACCTGGACGCTCTACGGCGTGCTTTCCAAAGCGGCCCAGGGCGTGCAATCCGACACCGCCGAATTGGTGGACTGGTCGCACCACCTCGCGCTCGGCACGCCAAACATCCGCCGTTCGCCGCCTGGCTGATGCACGCCTGGTTCATGCTGTTTCCGACCAGGGATGGTCCTGCTATTTGCTGGCCATGGTCTATGCGGCGTTCGCGCTATGGATCGCGTGGCGTTGTTCGGGCGTTTTCTCGACGGCGACAGGCGTGTCGTCGGGCTGGCGCTGCTCACGTTGGTCCGTACTTCAACTTCCACGCGCTTGCAATTCGACACCAACGCCGTGCTCATCGCCGCTCTGGGCGGCGACCGTGGTGTGCTTCATCCGTTCGTACCAAACGCGCGGCCGCATCTGGGCAGCGCTGCGCGGCGCCGCCGCGACGCCGCGATGATCGGAAAATACTGGTCGATCATGCTGCTTGCCGGGCTCGGCGTGGCGGCGATTGTCGATACCCGCCGCGCTATCTATTTCCGTTCCGCCGCGCCATGGATCACGATCGCCGTCGGTGCGATGCTGCTTGCGCCGCATGTTGCGTGGCTGGTGGGGCACGGTTCCATCCGCCCATTAACCTATGCGCTCGACGCGCACAGCGCAAAAACGTTCGGACAGACGATGGCCAACGCCGCGAATTATCTCGCGGGCGGCGTAGGCTACGCGGCGGCGCCGGTGATTTTGGTTCTTGCCTTGACCCGGCCGAGCGGCGCGGCCTTGGCCGACACGCTGCTGCCGCGCACGCCCGAGCGGCGGTTCGTTGCGGTCGCATTCCTGGCGACGCTGGTGATTCCGGCCGTTTTCGCGCCCGTCTTCAAATACGATCTCAATCCGAAATGGACCATGTCGGATTTCGTGCTGCTGCCGGTGCTGCTGCTGTCATCGCCGGCGATCGCATTGAGCCGGCGTGCCGTCGTCTCGATCGTTGCATTCGCCGTCGCATTGCCGCCGGTCATGCTGGCGGCGGCGCCGGCCATCGCGCTGGCGGCCCATCTCCGCGGCGTCGATCCGCCGCTGGCGCATGCGGAACTGTTGGCTCGCCAAGTCGAGCAACTGTGGCGGCGAACCACCGACCGCCCGCTTCGGATAGTCGGCGGCGATTTCGGCATTGCAAATATGACGGCGTTCTATCTGCCGGAGCAGCCGTCGCCGTTCCCGGTCCTGGAGCCGGAAACCGCGCCGTGGGTAACGCCCGCAAAAACGCATCGCGCGCGACGGCGCCGCGATGGTGTGCACCCTGTACCCAGACCAGCACGACTGCACCATCGTCCTAAAACGGGCGATGGATAAAAAGCGATCGACCGCAATCCGCCGCCACGCCGCCTCGAGTCCCACGATCACGCGCAGCTATTTGGGTATTCCGGGCGAGTCAGAACGCTATTTGATCATCGCCGCGACCGCCCGCGGCCGTAATCCGCCTCAATAACCGGTAGTGATCGCTCTTGAACGGGCCCTGCTGCGGCACGCCGATATAGTCGGCCTGATCCTTGCGCAGTTCGGTCAGCTTGACGCCGATCTTGGCGAGATGCAGGCCGCGCGACCTTTTCGTCCAGCGACTTCGGCAGCACGTAGACTTCCTTCTTCTTGTACTTGCCGTTCTTGTTGTTGGCGAACAGTTCGATCTGCGCCAGCGTCTGGTTGGTGAACGACGCCGACATCACGAAGGATGGATGGCCCATCGCATTGCCTAAGTTCACCAGCCGGCCTTCCGACAGCAAGATGATGCGGTGATTAGCAAGTTGCTGTCCCTGCACAACGACGTCGAGGCGATGTTCGCCTACATCGACGCCCTGGTGCAGAACGGCGGCCAGGAAGAGGCGCTGCAAGTGATCGACGAACATTCCGATCGCTTGTTGGCCGAAAATTCCGCCAAGGTGCTTGAGACCTTACGAGGCGTGATCGGACCGCTCGGCACTAGCCCGCCTGCGCTCGAAAAGCTGCTCGAGCTCTTCCAGAAGGCTGGCGATCAGTCTCATCTCACCGAAGTGAACGAACTTCTCGCTCACGCCTGCGTACAGACGGGCGAACTGACCAAGGCGCGTGACCTCTACCAGGGGCTGGCTGAACAGGAACCGCAAAACCCCATGCACATGCAGAACTACCAACAGGTAGTTAGCATGATGGGTGGCTCTTCTGGCTCTAAGTTGCTCAGCGTCGAAGAGGGCATCGTTCTGGTCGAGGAACTCGAGGCCACCGCGCCCCCGGTCGACCAGCCTTACTCGCCCGAAGTCGCCAATGCCTTGCGGGCAGCGCTCACCGACACCGAACTTTTTATCTCGTACAACATGCCTGACAAGGCACTCGGCCCGTTGATGGCCGTCCTGCCGATCGCGCCCACGGATGTCCGCCTGAACCAACGACTGGCCGCTTTGCACACCCGCTCCGAGCGCTTCGGCGATGCGGCCGCCTGTTGCCACACCCTGGCAAGCGTTTATGCTCAGGCCGGCCTGTCCGAAGAAGCTTCCCGCTACGCAGATCTAGCGAGGCGCTGCGCAGAGCGCGGAGCGACCGCGCCCATGCGCGCCCCAGCTTTGTCCGCGACCGATGCCACCGAGCTTCCCATGGCTCCGTGGCCCTTGGCTCCAGCTGATTCGATGCCCGAATTTGCAGTGCAGGAAGAGTCGGAGCCGGCAGTTGTGGACGCTGACCAGCTTGCTGACCTCCCGGGTGCAGAGAGCGCCACTTCCACCAGCGAGATTGATCTTTCCGACGAGTGGGAAGGCGCACTCGGCGCGGAAACTGCCGACGCTCCGGCCAACTCGGACCAGAGTGTCGAAGAATCTCCCGTGGAACCGTCGGTGGAGGAAATCTCCGCCGAAAGCAGCGACGCCATCGCGGAAACCATCGAAGAAATTCACTTCTACCTCGAGCACTCGATGGTCGATCAGGCTCGAGCCGCGTATGCCAAGCTGCAGGCCCAGACAGCGGACTACGAACAACTGGCCGCCATACAGACGGAAATTAACGCGGCGAGCGTCCCGGCTGCGCCCCAAAGCGAAGCGGTCGAAGAGCCGTCCGAAGTGGTCTCCAGCGAGGCGGAAACTCCGGCAGTCAATGGTGCCGGGATCGAACCCGTGCCCGCACCCGAACCTGAGCCCGCCACGCCGCTCAACAAATTGGTCGCGGATCTGGACTCCTCGTTGGGCGACGGGTTCCTGCCCCAGACGGCCACCCACGAAATCGAGCACGAGCAGGAAATCGCTGCTCACGCTGCCACCGATCCCGCTCTTGTCAGTCACCTGGAATTCATGTCCGGGCCCAAGCTCTCCCCAAAACCCGGGGAAAAAGCAGCGGACAGTGGCGTCCTCGGTGAGTTCGTTGCCGACCTCGAAAACGCCTTGGGCGACGGCTTCCTGCAGCAAGCTCCGGTGGTTACACCCGAACCTCAGGAAACCGTGCCGGTATTTCATCCCGCCCCGCCCGCCCAGCCAGAACCGGCCGTGGCTCAGTCCGAACTGCACATGGCCGCCAGCGCCGTTTCCGGATCAGCGCCCGCGCCGCACACTTCGGTTCCGCCTGTCGCAGTGCCCCCGGCGGCTGCTGCATCTGCGGCCAACGTCCAGCCCCGCCGCCGGCACCCCCACGTTCCGTGCCTCAGTGCGCCCCGCCAATGGCGCTGCTGCATCGAAGCCCGACATGGCTGCCAGCGTGGATCTCGCCGACATGTTTGGTGAAATTCGCCACGAACTTGAAGAAGAAGTCAGCTCGGCCGAGGAAGATCCCGAAACGCACTACAACCTCGGGGTCGCGTTTCGCGAGATGGGTCTGCTGGACGAGGCCATCGGCGAGTTGCAGAAGGTTTGCCAGGCCATCGAGCACGGCCACCCCTTCGTGCAAGTCATGCAGACCTATACCTGGCTGGCGCAGTGCTTTCTCGACAAGGGAGTGCCCGAAGCCGCCATTCGCTGGTACGAGAACGCCCTCAAACTGCCCTCGCTCGACCAGGAAACCCGCACCGCCCTGCACTACGAACTCGCCTCCGCCTACGAGACTGCCCAGGACAGAAACACCGCCCTGCAGCATTTCATGGAAGTCTACGGAAGCAATATCGACTATCGCGATGTGGGCGAGCGCATTAAGGCCCTGAAGTCGTAGAATGCTGGGATGTCTCCTGTACGGGTCACCTTCCCCAGAGCTTGGGTGTTGTTGGAAGGGCGGAGCCCCGCCTGATGCCTGATCCCAGCACTCCGCAGGGGAGCCCCCTGCCGGGCCGCACCGGGCTGGCTTCCGCGCCGGAACCAGAGTCGACTCCGGTTTCGGTCGACGACGCACCGGTCCCGCGGAGCCTCACGCGCGGCCAGATCTGGCTGCATCGACTGCTCGTATTGCTGTTCGTCTTCGTGTGCGCCGCCGCCGGCGTGTTGCTGGTCGTGCTTCCCTGGACGCCCCAGTGGACAGACAACACGCTGCTCTTGCGCTATCCGGACCTGCGCACCTTGATCACCAACGGGTTTTTTCGCGGGCTTTGCAGCGGGCTGGGCCTGCTCGACATCTGGATCGGGTTTTCGGAAGCCATCCACTACCACGAAGACAAGCTCCCATAACCCGCTGAGATCCACGAAACCCTTTCCGCATCCCACGCTGGAAACTATGATGAACCCAGGAATTTCGAATGATTTCGATGCATAGAAAGCCTCGCGCATGAGTGATGACCGACTGAAGCCCGCTGCCCTCGCCTACCAGAACGAACCCTTTCTCAACAGTCCCGACGGCCGAATTCTCCGCATGCTGTCTGAGTACAGCGAGCCGCTTTCACGGTTCCGGCGCGAGCAGATTCAGGACACGGTCGTCTTCTTCGGCTCGGCACGGTTTCACAGCATGTCCGAGACGGAGGAGAGACTCGCACGAATCGAGGCTGAGGCCAGGGGCAGGCGCGAACTCGGCGAGGAACTGGCGCGGGCGCATGCCGCCGTCAAAATGTCTCGCTACTATGAAGATGCCCGCCGGCTGGCCTCGATGCTCACCGAGTGGTCCGTCCAGATTCCGGCCCGCCGCCGCCGCTTTGTGGTGACCACGGGCGGCGGTCCCGGCATCATGGAAGCAGCCAATCGTGGCGCGAAAGAAGCAGGCGGCAAGACCATCGGGCTCAACATCAACCTTCCCTTTGAGCAGTTCCCCAACCCGTATATCACGCCATCGCTCAACTTCGAGTTCCACTACTTCTTCATGCGCAAATTCTGGTTCGCCTACCTGGCTAAGGCGCTGGTCATCTTCCCTGGAGGCTTCGGCACCTTCGACGAGCTTTTTGAGATCCTGACTCTCGCCCAGACCGAAAAACTGGCCAAGAAAATTCTAGTGGTCATTTACGGAAGCGAATACTGGAACAAGCTCATCAACTTTCAAGCCATGATCGATGCCGGCACCATCGCGGCCACCGATCTGGACCTGTTCAAGATGGTCGACACGCCCGAAGAGGGTTTCGAGGTCCTGCGCGATGGATTGACCAAACACCACCTCGGCGGCGTGCCCAAGAAGGAGGGCGAAACCCTGCCCGACATCGCCAAGACCCGGCCCTGAAGCCGCTGGAGCGACGGGCACTTGGGGCCTCGATGGTGGAGGAATGGGCGTCCGCGCCGGTCGGAGTTGCAGCGCAACCCGCATTCGGGACCGAGATAGCCGTTCGAGGTCTATTGTGCGCAAGCGCAGCAACTCACCGGACCGCGGCCGTCGTAGACTTGCAATGAGCCTTTAGCCGCGCTGTAGGCGCCCAAATCAACTCGGCAATTCGCGGATAGCCCTCACGAATCATGCCTGCCCGACCGCTGCTTTACTACATCACCGACCGCACCCAGTTCCCCGGAGACGAAGCCACGCGCCGCCGGCGCTTGCTGGACAAAATCGCTGAAGCCGCCTGCTGCGGCGTCGACTACATCCAACTCCGCGAGAAAGACCTGTCCGCTCGCGACCTGGAAGTGCTGGCATGGGAAGCAGTCGGCATCCTGCGCCACCCAAAAATGGGAACTGAGGGCCAGCAACTGAAAACTGTCTTCCTGATCAACTCCCGCACCGACGTCGCCCTCGCAACCGGCGCCGATGGCGTCCACCTCCGCTCCGACGACATCTCCGCGGCAGAAGTCCGCCACCTCTGGCAGACACGCGGTCGTTGTAATGCGGGTGCCACCGCCAGCGTAACGGTCAGCGTATCCTGTCACCAGCCCTCCGAGGTCCAACAAGCGGACATCGAAGGAGCCGACCTCGCCCTCTTCGCCCCCGTCTTTGAGAAGCACGACGCCCCTGGGGCCCCTCCCGCTGGCCTCGCTGGCCTCCGCCGCGCTTGCCAAAACAAAATCCTCGTACTCGCCCTCGGCGGCATCACCTTGGAGAATGCTTCCAGTTGCCTCGCTGCCGGGGCCGCCGGCATCGCTGCTATCCGCCTCTTTCAGGACAACGATATCGCCGAAGTCGTGCGCAGATTACGCGCTTTCTAGCCAGCTAGCTTCTTTCCGCTTTTTCAAAACATCCATAACCCTGGCCAGCCCGCGCGTCGGCGAGGAAGTTTGTGCTACGCTGGCCTCGCTTCGCATGTCTGCCCTGCATGATTCCGCTGCGCCCCTTGTAATTCCTGAACCACAGCTCGTCACCATTCCTTCAGGCTGGTTCCTCATGGGATCGGAAGCGGGCCAGGACAACGAACGTCCCATCCACCGCGTCTGGATCGATTCGTTCCAACTGGCCGTGCTCCAGGTCACGAACGCCGATTACGCCGACTTCCTCCGCGATACGGGCAGGCTCCCCCCACCCTTTTGGCACGACCCCAGCTTTCGAGGCCCGCAGCAGCCAGCCGTGGGAGTGTCGTGGCACGAAGCGGCTGCCTACTGCGACTGGCTCAAGACGTCGACCAGCCGCCCTTATCGCCTGCCCACCGAAGCTGAATGGGAGCGCGCTGCCCGTGGTGGCACCGAGAGCACCCTTTTCCCTTGGGGCGACGCGCCTCCCGAATCCTTACCGAACTACGCGGCCCGCTGGCAAGCCGGCCCGGAACCGGTGGGGCAATCATCCCCCAACGCATTCGGGCTTTTTGATATTTGCGCCAACGTGCATGAATGGTGTAGCGACTGGTATGCCGCCGAGTACTATGCCGTATCTCCAGACCGCAACCCACGCGGCCCGGAAAGCGGCACCCGCCGCGCTTCACGCGGAGGCTCCTGGCGTCACCACATCAAGGTTACCCGCTGCGCCGCCCGCTCCAGCATTCCGCCGCACTTCCAGTACGCCGATTACGGATTCCGGGTCGCCTGCGGCCTCGCCGTTGACGTAGCCGCCACACAACAGGTCTGAAGAGTCGCGGATATGCGGGCATCCTTGCCGCCCCGGGCTAGCGCCTCGTATCTGGGCGCGCCTTCGGGCGCTGCCCGACCCGACGAGACCGCGGCGACTTGTTGTGCCGATAGGACACCACTGCACTCCCTTCGATACAATCATTCGCTCGACCCACAAGGTGACTCATGTTCCAAAAAGGCCTGCTCCAGAACAAACGAATCTTGATTACCGGGGGCGGCACTGGTCTCGGCAAAGCCGCAGCTCAGCGCTTTCTTGAACTCGGCGCCACGGTCTACATTTGCGGACGCCGCCACGAAGTCCTGGTTGCCACCGAAGCCGAACTCCGGGAGGCCACTGGTGGCATGATCCACTCCCGCCCCTGCGATGTTCGTGACGCTGCCAAGGTGGAGGAAATGATCGACACGATCTGGAAGGACGGCCCGCTCGATGTCCTCATGAACAATGCGGCGGGAAATTTCCTGGCGCGCACCGAGGAGCTCTCTATTCGCGCCTTCGATTCCGTCCTGGGCATCGTGCTGCTGGGCACTTTGCACACGACGCTGGCCTGTGGGAAACGCTGGCTCAAGGCTCGACATCACGCGGTCGTGTTGAACGTCACCACCACTTATACGACCACAGGCTCCGCCTATGTGGTCCCCTCCGCCGTGTCGAAAGCGGGAGTGCAAGCCCTCACACGCAGTCTGGCGGTGGAGTGGGGCAATCGCGGCATCCGCATGAATGCCATCGCCCCCGGCCCAGTTCCAACCGAGGGAGCGTTCTCGCGTTTACTCCCGCGTCCGGAACTCGAAGATCTGGCAAAAAAGCGCAACCCGCTCGGCCGCTTCGGCACCGTGGAGGAATTCGCGAACCTCGCCGCATTCCTCGTAAGCGACGGCTCCGGCTACATCAATGGTGACGTCGTCACAATGGACGGTGGTGAATGGCTCCAGGGCGCTGGCGAGTTCACGGCGCTAGGCAGGATGCTGTCAGACACCGAATGGGAAATGATGAAACCGAAGAAGACGTCGAAATAAGAAGAAATTGGGGGAAGGTGTGATTTCTGATTGCCGAAAGTCGAGGGTTGAAGCTGTGAGCTGATGGCTGACAGCCGACAGCTTCTATTTCTTCTCCGGCAGCACCAGCCACTTGAGGGCCATATTGACGAGGCTGAGCACGATCGCTCCCCAGAACGCCGCTCCGAAAGTCTGCACGTGGAAACCAGGCACGATGGCCGACGCCAGCTTGATCATCACGGCATTGATTATCAGCCAGAACACCCCCAGCGTCAGCAGAGTCAATGGAAACGTGATGATTTTTAGAAACAGGCCCAAAGTCGCATTCACGAAGCCAATCACCACCGCCGCAATTAATGCCGCCATCGGCCCGCTCACGGAGAAGCCGGGCACGAGCCGCGACACAATCCAGATCGACAGGGCACTCAACAGCCAGTGAACCAGCATCTTCATGGGCGAGCCTCTTTCGAAGACTGCAGGAGACTATAAGGCTGCGGAGTCAGCGAGCGCAAATCGCGCCTGGTCGACCAAGTCGGGACCCGATTTTGCTGAAGGCTGGCGACTGACGACTAAAATGCCCACCAAGACCAATGCTGCGCGCCTGCTTGACCAGTTAGGCATCCGTTACGAGCTTCGCGAGTATGAGGTCGACCCCGACGACCTGGCCGCAGAAACCGTGGCTTCCAAGATCGGCCTGCCTCCGGAGCAGGTGTTCAAGACGCTGGTTGCGCGCGGCGACCGCAACGGCGTCTGCATGGCGGTGATCCCAGGCGACACCGAGCTTGACCTGAAAGCTCTGGCCGCGGCTACTAACGACCGCAAAATTCAGCTGGTTCCTGTGAAGGAACTGCAGGCATTAACCGGCTACATCCGCGGAGGCGTGACCGCTCTTGCCGGCAGGAAAGATTACCCCGTCTACGTCGATGAAACCGTCGAACTCTTTGACGTCATCTCAATCTCGGCGGGAGTGCGTGGCTTGCAGATCCTGCTGTCGCCCGCCGATTACCTGAAAGCAACGAAGGGGGCTCTGGCGCCGCTCTCCCATCCGAAGTAGGCCCGTCAGCTTTTCCCTACTGCGGCCTTCGCTTCCAGCTTTTCGAACACATCCTGCGCCCGCCGCACCGCGTCCTGCACGTTCTCGCAGATATTGTCCTTGCCGATCAGTTCTTCTACCTCAGCCTCGTGCAGCAGTTTGGCAGGCTGCTCCCGCGCTCCGCACAAAATTAAGGTGCGCCCCGTCGCCTGCAACGTCCGCGCGACTTCCTCAATGGCAAACAGTCCGGTCGCATCCAGGGCCGTCATGTTGCGCAAGCGAAGGATCACGACGGGCGGCAGGGTGTGCATATTCTCCGTCACCGCCAAAATCTTGTCGGTTGCGCCGAACAGGAACGGCCCGTGAATGCGGAAGATCGTCACGTAATACGGAATGTCCTTATCCTGCAGGATGTGCACGCGCCCGTCTTCAACGTAGTCGTCGGTCACTTGCGACACGGTGGTCGTCGCGGCCACACGGCGGATGAACAGCAGCGCCGCCAGGATCATGCCCGCCTCCACGGCGACGGTCAGATCGGCGAACACGGTCAGCGCGAACGTCACCAGCCACACGCTGATGTCGGTCTTAGTCAGCTTCAGCAGCTGCGGGATCTCGCGCCACTCTCCCATGTTGTAGGAGACGACCATCAGGATGCCGGCCAGCACCGCCATGGGCACGTAGCTCACCAGCGGCGCAGCAAACAGCAGAACGCACAGCAGGGTCAGCGCGTGAACGATGCCTGCCACGGGCGTCTGAGCGCCCGCGCGGATGTTGGTCGCGGTGCGGGCGATGGCGCCCGTGGCCGGCAGCCCGCCGAACATCGGCGAAGCAATGTTAGCGACGCCCTGCGCCATCAGTTCGACGTTTGGATTGTGCTGGTCGTCGCTCATGCGGTCGGCCACGACGGCCGACATCAGCGACTCGATAGCGCCCAGCATCGCCACCGTCAGCGCCGGTCCGAGCAAGCCGTGGATCAGGTCAGCGTGGAACTTGGGGAACTGCAAGTGCGGCAAGCCGCTCGGAATGCCGCCGAAGCGAGTGCCGATAGTCTCCACCGGCAGCTTGAACAGAAATATCGCCGCCGTCCCGAGAAACAGAGCGACGATCGGCCCGGGAATCCGGTTCGAGACTGAGCGGCACACGATCAGGATAACGAACGGTCGCCGCGGCCAACAGCGTCGCGTGCATAATTCAGCGTTTCGAAGTGCGTGGCAAAGGCTTCCAGGCGAAGCCAGAACTCGCCCGGGACCTTGTCGATCTGCAGCCCGAAGAAGTCCTTGATCTGCGTGCTGGCGATAAGAATGGCGATGCCGTTGGTGAAGCCGAGCACGATGGGGCGGGGGATGAACTTGACGGCCGATCCCATGCCGGTGACGCCCATCACCACCAGCAGGACGCCCGCCATCACCGTGCACATGAACAGCCCGTCGACGCCATGCGCCGCAACAATTCCGGCAATGACCACCACGAACGCGCCGGTCGGCCCGCCGATCTGTGTCTTCGAGCCGCCCAGCAGCGAGATCAGGAATCCGGTGACGATCGCGCAGTAGATGCCCGCTTGCGGCGAGAGGCCCGAAGCGATCGCGAACGCCATCGCGAGCGGCAGTGCCACCAGTCCGACCGTGATCCCAGCGATCAGGTCATGCACCAACTTGTTGAGGTTGTAGTCGCGGAGACAGAGGACCGACTTCGGAAGCCAGCGTTCGTCCAGGAAAGCACGTGCCATTTAACTATTATGACAACACCTGGCGCAAATACGATATAAATCTCGCCTCCTGGCTAGCCACCAGCCCATGTACTACCGACCTGCGCAGCTGAGATACACTCGGAACGCGTCAACTTCCAGAGCTTGCTCTCTGCGCCCGTTCCTGAAATAGTCCGGGGGACTCGTAAGGTTCGCGTAAGTAACAGCAGCAACGCGGCGCAAGCATGAAGCCCACGAATAGTCCATGGGTGAGCGAGAAATGAGGTTAGCCCCGAAGGGACGAAATAAAAGCGCAGCGAGTCGGGGATGGCTTGCCGAACGAACCCAAAATTGACGCTGAAAGTCCCCCTCAACGCAGTATGTGCGGCACTGCGACATCTAAAATCACTTTTCGCGGAGGAATCGTGGCGATCCTCATTACGAAGCTTCTCCCTGCCCCTGTTCGCGCTGGCTATCCTTGCAACCCTGGCAACGGCACAGAGTTCGGATAAGTCCCACGTTGATGTCCCGCCCATCGCGCCCCGCGCCGCAGACGTGGGCAGTCTCGACGGCCTGATCGCTGCCTATTACGACGTGATCTCCGGGCCCGCCGGCCAGCCGCGCCAGTGGTCGCGCGACCGCACCCTCTACATTCCCGAAATCCGTTTCGTCGCCATGTCGGGCGCCAAGGATGGCAAACCAGCCGCTCATACCATGACTCACCAGCAGTTCGTAGATTCATCGAACGCCGAACTGCTCGGCGGCTTCTACGAGAAGGAAATCCATCGCGTTACGCAGCAATTCGGCAACATCGCCCATGTCTTCAGCACCTATGAGAGCCGCCTGAAAGCCGATGGCCCGGTCATCGCGCGCGGCATCAACAGCATCGAGGCTTTCTGGGACGGAAAGCGCTGGTGGATCGCGTCCGCTATTTGGGACGAAGAACGGCCCGGCAATCCGCTACCGCCGCAATACCTCCCCGGCGGCGAATGAACTAGCGCCTGATTAACCCGCCCCGAGCGAAGTAGGGGAGTCTCGCCGGCTGTGGTGCGGGCATCCTGCCCGCAGTTACCACACCCTGCAAGCATGGGCGCGCACCATGGGTTGCCCAGCCTTGCACCCGAAAGCGTGGGCAAACTCCGACATGTTGCCCACCACATTGTTAATGCGATAACGGTTCAGCGAATGCCCCTGCGTGAGGACGGCCGTGCGCGCCGCCTCCGGCCGAAGTTCGCCGCACCACACGTTCGCATACGCCAGGAAGAAAGTCTGCAACTCGGTAACGCCACCATCCGCCGGCGAATCGAGTTCCTTCCCTTGAGACTTCAGCGCGCTCTGCAGGCCGGCGAGCGCGATATGGACGCCGCCGTTGTCGGCCGTGTCCTCGCCTAATGAAAGTTTGCCGTTCTGCTTCACGCCCGCTTCCGGAACTTCCTGCGTATATTCGTCCGAAATGCAGCTGTCGCGCTTCTCGTAAGCGGCCGAATCCGAAGACGCCCACCAGTCCTTCAGGTTTCCGGCGGAGTCGAACTTCCGCCCCTGGTCGTCGTAACCGTGGATGATTTCGTGCCCGATCACCGCGCCGATCGCCCCGTAGTTCACGGCATCCCCCAGGCTCGCGTCGAAAAACGGCGGCTGCAGAATGCCCGCCGGGAAATTGATGGTATTGGTCTGCGCGTCCTCATAGGCGTTCACCGTCGGCGGCGTCATGCCCCAGCGATAGCGGTCCACGGGCTTTCCAATTTGCGACAGGCGCTGTTCAATCTCGAAGCGGCTGGCGCGCTGCATGTTGCCCAGGTAGTCGTCCCGCTTGATCTCGACGGAAGAGTAGTCTTGCCAATGGTCGGGATAAGCAATCTTGTCGACCTGCGCTGCCAGCTTGATGTGTGCCTTCTTCTTCGTCTCGGCCGACATCCAGTCGGCTGCGTCGATCTCCTTGCCCAGAGAGGCTTCGATGGTCTTCACCAACTGCAGCATCCGCTCTTTGTTGGCGGGCGGGAAGTAGCGCGCGACATAAGCCTGACCCACCGCATCCCCCAGGTCGATGTCGGCGAAAATCGAACAGCGGCGCCAGCGCGGCTGGATCTCCTTTGTGCCCGACAGCGTGCGCCCGTAGAAATCAAAACTCTCCTCTACGAAAGGCTGCGATAGAGAAGACGCCGACAGGTGCAGCAGCGAGTAGCGCAGGTAAGCCCGCCAATGCTCCACCGGTTCGGCAACGATCAGTTTCTCCACCCCGCGGAAGAAATCCGGCGACAGCACCAGGTACTGCGCGGCCATGGGAGTGTGCATCATCGCGAAGTACCGGCTCCAGTTGAACGAGGGAGTCAGCGCCTGCACCTCTTTCGCCGACAGCTTGTGATTGATGTTCTTGGGATCACGGCGCACCACGATATCCATGGCCGCCCTGGCCAGCGCAGTCTCCATGGCAAGCACTGAGGCCGCGTCCGTCTCGGCCTGTTGCTTCGCTTCGCCGCTTAGTTCCAGCATGCGCGCCACGTGCGTCCGGTACTTCTCGCGAATCTCTTTCGACTTGTCATCTTCATTCAGGTAGAACTCGCGCGAAGGCAGGTTCATGCCTGACTGGTCGAGGCCGCCGATGTTCACCCGGGCGTCGGCGAAGTCAGGGCCGTTATAAATCCCAAACAGAATGCCCTGGTATTGTGCGTCGATGAAGTTCAGGTTCGCCGGACGGATAATCTGGTGCAGGCTCGCAATGAGTTCCGGAAGCTGCGACTTGTCTTTCAGGGCGAAAATCTGATCCAGGGCCGGTTTCACCGGAGCGATCCCAGCCTTGTTGATGGCGGCCTCATCCATGCAGGAGGCATAGTAGTCGCCCGCCTTCTGGTCAGCCACGCTGCGGTTGGGTAAGGGCGCGGCGGCCTGCTCCAAGGTGTTGTGGATAGCCGCGATGTTCCAGATGGCCAACTTGTTGGACGTTCCCCAACCGGCCTGGTCGGCCGGGATCGGATTCGCCTTCACCCACTTGCTGCAGGCGTATTGGAAGAAGTCGTTGCACGGATCAAGAGCTTTGTCGACTTTATCCGGGCTGAAGCGCTCCAGATCTGGCATGTCGCTTTCATGGCCGGGGGAAGCGGGCTGGGCAACAACAACCAAGGAAAACAGTAGAACTGCGAGCAGGGCACACACACGCATGGGAGGACTCCGTTTTGATGACGCAAGGGAAGTAGACGGCAGAACCGCCGAATGGTAACAGCTGAACCAGCACTTTGTGCTGTAGACGGCCCGCAGCCAGTACTAGCACCCCATGTACAGGTTCTCGGCAGGCTCAGCTTTGCGGTAGCACCCAGGTGATTGATAAGGCGAGATGATGCCGACTGATGCCGCATGTCTTCGGGCGTAGCCTAATCGTAACTTTCCTTATGCGGCCAAACCGCATCATACTGTGGAGATGGACGTTCAAGCTCTTTTGTCTGATTTTTTGCGGCCGGTAGCGCTGGGCAGCGGCGCAGTCCTGGCCCTGATTGTCATTCTCGGCCTCCGGATGCCGAGGCGCGCCAAAGTAAGCCGCCGCCCGGTGCCTCCGCGCTAAACCACTGTTCTCTAATAATTTAAAGGCCATCGAGGTAGTCTGCTCGCAATCCTCGCTTCTTCTCCTCTCTGATTTGACTGCCTTTCGCAGTGCGTGAGATAGTGGCACGCTTCTCAAAAGTCTGCGCAAACTACAAGCAACCACGTTTCTGGAGCCTCTGCCGCGAATGGTCCGACTCATCCCCAAAGAAACAAGCTTTTTCGAGATGTTCACCGCGATGTCGAACAACGTGATAGACGCCGCCCGCGCGCTGGTCGATCTGTTCGCCGACTACCAGAACGTCGAAGCCAAGATCGAGCAGATTCGGCGCATCGAGCACCGGGGCGACGAAATGACGCACTCGATCATGCGCAAGCTTAATCAGACCTTCATCACTCCTTTCGACCGCGAAGACATTCACACCCTGGCGTCCTCCCTCGACGACGTGCTCGACTTCATCAATGCCGCCTGCGCCCGCATCATCATGTACCGGATCACAGATCCGCCGGCGGAGGCGGCCGAACTGGCCCGGCTGATCCTGGCCCAGTGCGAGGAACTCGAAAAGGCTGTCTCCCACCTCCAGAAAAACGACGACGTTCTTACACACTGCGTCGAAATAAACCGCCTGGAAAACGAAGCGGATCAGGTCTGCCGCGTGGCCATCGCCCGTCTTTTTGACCACGAAACCGACCCCATCACGCTGATCAAGATCAAGGAACTGCTCGAGTTCCTGGAAACCGCCACCGACAAGGCGGAAGACGTCGCCGACGTGCTCGAAACCGTCGTTCTGAAGAATGCCTGAAGCCGTATATCTTCGATCACAGGAACGTAACGGGTGAGTTCGAACCTTCTGCTGCTCATCATCACCATCCTGGTGGCGCTGATCTTCGACTTCCTCAACGGATTTCACGACGCCGCCAACAGCATCGCCACCGTCGTTTCCACGCGCGTGCTGTCTCCCAAGCTGGCCGTGGTCTGGGCCGCCTTTTTCAATTTCGTCGCCGCTTTCTTCCTGGGGACCGCCGTCGCCAAGACCATCGGCAAGGGCATGATCCAGATCGATTCGGTCACGCAGTACGTCGTGATCGCCGGACTGCTCGGCGCCATCGTGTGGGACCTGCTCACCTGGTGGTGGGGACTGCCCACGTCCTCCTCACACGCCCTGATCGGCGGCTACGCTGGCGCCGCCATCATGCGTTCCGGATTCCACGTCATCATCGTCGAGGGCTGGTACAAGACCCTTATCTTCATCGTGGTGGCGCCCATCATGGGACTGGTGCTCGGCTTTACGTTCATGGTGGCGATCTTCTGGTTGCTGCGCAACAAGGCGCCACGGCGGATCGACGCCTGGTTCCGCAGGCTGCAACTATTGTCCGCCGCGGCGTACAGCCTGGGCCACGGCGGCAACGACGCGCAGAAGACCATGGGCATCGTCGCCAGCGCCCTTTACAGTGCGAAGTACATGAGCGCCGCCGACATGGCGGGCAACTGGGGACACTTTCACTGGCCCATCATTCTGGCTGCGCACACCGCGATCGCGCTGGGAACTTACTTCGGCGGGTGGCGCATCGTGCACACCATGGGATCGCGCATCACCAAGCTAAGGCCGGTGGGCGGATTCTGCGCCGAAACCGCAGGCGCCATCACTCTATTTGCGACCGCGCTTGGCAGGAATCCCGGTAAGCACGACCCACACCATCACCGGAGCCATCGTCGGCGTCGGTGCTACCAACCGCCTGTCGGCCGTGCGCTGGGGCATCGCGCGCCGCATCGTCTGGGCCTGGATTCTGACCATCCCAGCCTCGGCCCTGGTCGGCCGCCGTCGTGTTCACAATCGTGCGCTGGATTCACCCGGGAGCGTAGAAAACCAGTTCTCGGTTCTCAGTGACAACCCGTAAGTGAGGGCCACCTGAGAACTGGTACCTGCCCTCCTGCGGATCCCCAACGGCGCTGCCGAACCCCGCTTTTCGCGCACTTTCCTGCATCTGCTCCAGATTTTTCTTCTGCTCGTCGAGCTGACCCTGCAGCCGCTGAACCTCCTGCTGCTTTTGCGCCTGAATCTTGTTGTACTCGACCCCGTTGCGACAGGCATTAGCCTCGACAAAGTGAATGGAGCCGTTGAGCTTGTCCCAAACTGGCGGCCGATCGTGAAGGCGTGAAACTGGCCATGGCTTCGGGATCCCCGGCGGAAGCGGCCATACGGCTGCTGCGGACCTACGTCATCCTGGGCGAGAACATGCCGAACACGCCCAAGGAAGCAAAAGAAAGCCTCGAGCACAGGATCGCCCAGATCCGCGTTGTAAACGCCGAGAGCAAGCTTCCGAAGCCCGCAGCCGAAAGGCCGCTCGCCCCGCCCTAGCGGTCGCCGCGCGTGGTCGCGGCGGAGTCTCCGGTCGTGTCTCACGAACCACAGCGTGTGCGGCGAGCCACGCGGGCCGCGCCTTTCCCCTCCAGCAACTCTTGCCGAATCAACGCATAATCCCGTGGCTGCGATCGTGCCACAAGTGTTCCCGACTGGGGAACCAGCAACGGGAGGCCACAATGGCAAACTTCACTCAGCTTCATCTAGGCAACAACACACCGCAGGATCCGGCGAAACCGAACACGGGCAACCAAACCAGGAACTCCTTGTCCAGAGAAAAGACTCTGTTCGGAGCAGGCCTGCTGGCTATTACGGTGATGTCGGGAGTCTTCCTGCTCATCGCGAATGGCTGTTCGAAGGGATCTTCGAAGGCCGCGCCGGTCAGCGCGGAACAACCTGCTTCCATGAACCAGGGCGCGATGAGTCCGGCGGCCGCGCCCCTCGTGGCCGCGGTGCAAACACCAGCAGTCGCTCCGAAACCGGCGAGGAAGCGGGTTCAACGGAAAGCACCGATGACGACTTACACTGAGCCGGCGTACGGTGTGTCATTCCGCTATCCGAAGAACTACATCCTCAAGACGGGTGAGCCATCACAACTCGATGTCGCGGACCTCGGGCCGATGCAAACGAACTTCGTGCAGCCCGGCGGTGTGAGCGTGGCGGCGATCGAGTTGCCGCACAGTTCGTATCCCGGAACCGACTTCACCGCCGCGTTCTTCGCGGTGAGCGTCAACTCGGCGCTGGCGCAGGAACAGTGCGACCAGTTCGCCTTCCCGAAGAGCGAGCATCCCGAGAACGAGCCGGACTCGGTCTCGAAGGTGAAGATCGCGGGCGCAGAGTACGCCATGGTGGAGGACTTCGGTGACTCTGCCAAGAAGGAACCTCATCGAAAGTACTTTCATCACTTCGAAAACGGGAACTGCTACGAATTCAGCCTCGGCCTGGACACAGTCGACGACAATGTCGCCGGACTGAAACCGGTCAATCGTTCGCTGGTGTTCGGCCGGCTGGTGCAGATTCTCTCCACCGTGAAAGTCCAGCCGGTCTCGGTTCCGGTAGTGGCGAAGGATTCGCCGATGCATCCGATGGTAGAGGGCGGCAAAGAATAGCTGGCAACCGAAAAGGATTGCACAACTGACACGAGGCCACGCAGAACGCTAGCGTGGCCTCGGCGTTTCAGCGCGAGTGTCGGCCCCGCCCCAACTAATTGAAAAACACTAGAGTCACTGCAGAGATCCCCTTGTACGATGTTCGACCCATGGGGCTGAGCGTCTCACAAAAAACCTGGTTAGTTCGCGGCCTGATTGTCGTCCTCGTGTTGTACGGAGTGTACGCGGGCTACATCGTCTGGGCGATGCGGCAACCACCCGAAACGTTCGCGCGCGTTATGTCCCACATGCCCGGCCCGGCTGTCTTCCTGACCCTTCCGTTCGAAACGTTTTGGACCCACGCCCGCGCCGGCGAATTGCGTCCCGGGGCCGCCGCTCCCGATTTCTCCTTGCTCAAACTGGACCAGAGTGAGCGCGTGCAGTTGTCGTCGCTGACCGCTAAGCAGCCGGTCGTGCTCGTCTTTGGCAGCTACACTTGACCGCCTTTCCGGCGGGAGGTTCCCGCCCTTAACAAGCTGTACGACGAATACAGCGGCAAGGTCGCCTTCCTGGTGGTCTACATCCTGGAAGCCCATCCCAGCGACGTCTGGCAGATGGAAAGCAATATTAAGGACAAGGTGGTGTTCGCCAGCCCGAAAAATGAAGACGAACGCGGCCTGGTCGCCGGATCGTGCGTTCGCAAGCTGGGCATCAAGTTCCCTGCGGTGCTCGACGAGTTCGGCAACTCGACCGAGCGTGCGTATACCGGCTGGCCGGACCGGCTCTACCTGATCGACACCGGCGGCCACGTCCTCTACAAGAGCAAGCCGGGCCCGTTCGGATTCAAACCCGGCGACCTGCGCGCTGCCCTGGCCAGACTGGTGAAGCAGTAGCCTCGGTGGAGCGACGGGCGTCCTCGCCCGTCGGCGCGCAGCGGCCCCTCTCTCCCGAACCGCCACCCGCCGCGTTCGGAAACAGGCCGCCCTCCGAATTAAAAAGAAAAGCCGCAGAACCTCTGCGGCAGTCCTTACGCAGCACATTGAACGAGTCTGGCCTATTTGTTGCTTGCCTTGTCCCGCACAATGCTGCGGCTGATGCGGTTCTGCTGACGATTGATCCCGCGCTGCTCGGTCTTGGTCAGATGCCCGTTGTGCTTGGCCATGTCAGCCTGCTCCCGGTTCTGCACCGCGGTCTCGCGTTTCTCAAGGTGAGTGGCCTGCTTCGAGGTCAGCGTTCCATTCGCTACGCCGTTGCCGATACGCTTCTGCTGGTTGGCTTCGCGATGATTCACCTGGTTGACGCGCGGATGCCCAGGATCAACCACGCCCGGTCCCGCGCCCGAAGTATTGCTGGTTGCGGATTGCGCGGCAGCGGAACCCACAAACATCAGTCCCCCCACCGCAAGGATAGCGAGCGAGCTAGCAATTTTGTTGGTCATGCGGATAAAAACCCCCGGGGCAGAGAGTAGTTCCTGGGCAGGGCCTGCGGCGAGGTTACGAAGGTGACGGACCGATGGTGACCGCTCGAAATTGATCGTCGGCAATCGTCGTGGGTGCCCCGTCCTTGTTCGCCTCCTTTGCGAACTGAGTGGGTCTCCAGAGGCGGGAGAAAGACTTCGTTGGGAACTTCGTTGCCGACTCTGCGTCCCGGCCCCTGCCCTCAATTACCCACAACAAAAAGGTGCCCGTCGTTCTGCACGTACAGCTTGCCGTCCGGGCCGACGGAGAGCGGAGTGTAGGCCGCGCCCAACGCCTGTTTCAGGAACATTTTCTGCTTGGGCGTGCTGAAGACACCGCTATTTCCCTGAGCAATCGCGTACACATTTCCATCCTCGCTGTTGGCATAGACCACGCCATTCGAATCGATGGCCGGCGCGTTGACACACCACTCGTATCCGTTGGGATGATTGCCATCGATGGTCGTGTTCTGGAATTGCCATTCGACATTGAAGTTCGCGTCCAGCTGCGTGATGTAGTACGGCCCCGGCGATCGCGGGGTACAGACCGGATTGCTCTGCGCACCGCAGTAGGCGGCAGCCTGATAGTGATTGTCCTTGATCACGATTGAGTACGTTCCGTTGTGAACAGAGACGGCCGGGGTGGAGTCCCATCCGAATGAATAGGCCCCAACGAAGCTTCCATTGGCATCGATCTTGAACAGATGCCCCCGGCTGTAGTTGTAGTGATCGAGAGCGCCGAAAAGAATGGCGCCATCCGGCAGCACAGTGGGTGTGGAGGAAGCCTGGTCAACCACCCGGCCCGATCCGAATGCATTGGTGGTCGGGTCGACGCCCGGGTTCGTTCCTGCCATACAGCTGTTCGGAGTCACGTTATCAGCCGCAATCGGCAGCAGAATGCCGCAGGCGTCCTGCAGCAGGGTTTGCAGCGAGGCCTGCCACTTGGGGGTGAGATCCGGATTCACCGCGACCACATAAGACACCATGGCATCGAAATGCGCGCGGCTTACGGTGTAGATCGTCCCATCCGCAGCGATTGCCGGAGCCACATTCACTCCCGGCCGCTGCGAGCCGCAAGCCTGGGTCGGCGGTACGTCGGTCGGCGTCGGCGGCCACGGAAAGGGAGGACGCGGCGAAACGTTGAAGAACGTCCCCGGGCAATTGGAAGCGCTGGCCGGGGGCGCATTGGGAACAAGAGAAGCATAGCTCGCGATACTGACCGCGTCCGAGGTCGCAACCTTCACCAGCCACGCACCAACAGCATCGGCGCCGAACCACGGATCGGAAACCGTCGCATCAGCCAGCGCCAGCGCGTTGTAATAAACATTCCCGTTGGCATCCGCGCTTAACGGGCCGGAAACATAAGCGTGCATCGTGTCGATAGCCATCGCGGCAAACGGGTTGATCTGCTTCACCGATTTTCCGGTGTTCTTGTCGACCTTGTAGACCGTGCCGCCCGCGCCCGGAACATACAGGAAGCCATTTGCAAGCACGGGATGGAACACAGGTTCCCAGCCGCCGAGCCCGTTGGTGGCGTTGGGTTCGGGCTTCCAATCGGAAACAAACGTCCAGATCAGCACTGGCTTGCCGGCCTCCCACGTGTAGCGAGCGACATTCCATACCAGCCGGTCCCACGCGTTGGGCCCGCAGGCGGCGCCGTTCTGCCAGTCGCCCACCGGATTGCACGAGGGATAGCTTCCGCTCTTGCTTTCCATGTAGAAGTCGTTGCCGTCGGTCAGAGTCGCCTGGTAGTGCGCGACCAGGTCGCCGGAAAACTCCGCCTGCTCCTGCACCACGAACGGGTCGTACACGATGTCCGCCAGCTTGTTGTTCAGCCCCTGGGCCGCAACGCTCACCGCGCCGGCATGTTGCGCCGTCGAACCCCATTGAGCCCAGAACGGGCTGTTGGACGCCGGCGGGGGTGGAGGAGGCGTCATCGAGTTATTGGAGGATGACCCTCCGCAGGATGCAAGAACAAGAGTGAAGCCGACGGCGAGCCATAATGCCATCCAGCACCGAATCCAAAAGCGCCTCTCAAATGACATTAACAATCGCTCCTGCCAAAACCGCACGAGTGTAGCGAGAAGAAATGCGCCGCTTCTCCATGGGGGTCCCGAGGATCACGCCCCCTCAATACTCTCCGTACCTTCCCTTCACCGATTCCAACAGTTTCTTCGAGTCATATCCCACGCCATCCTTGAACACGATCTCCACGTTTTCCACATCTGAGATTCGGGTCGCGGGATTCCCCTTCACCACGACCAGGTCGGCATTCTTCCCCACTGCCACGCTGCCGATCTGATCCTGCTTGCCGAGGTATGTCGCCCCATTCAACGTTGCAATCTTGATCGCTTCCACCGGCGAGAACCCGGCTTCTACGAGAAGTTCGATCTCTCTCTGATCACCGAACCCTGGCACCACTCCTCCATCGCCCGTCGGATCCGGGCCCGCGAGCAGCAACCCACCCGCCGCCGCGAAGGCATGTTCGAGCTGCATGTCTCGATGGATGAGCATCGGCCAATCATCATCGGTGGAATCCACGGGACTCGCGGAAGTCGCCTGGTCCTTCGTGGGCTTCTCGCGCCGGTAGAGATACGCCTCGCGGGCCTGCGGAGAGAGCGCATCCAGCATCGCCTGCCGCAGCGGCGGCCGCCCCGGCATGCCCCCGCTCTCGAACACGGGCAGCGTCGACGTCACGGCCACGTGATGCTTCACCAACGCGTCGATCAGATCCTTCGCCTCGGCACTCTCAGGCGCCATCTGCTTCAGCGTCGGCACGCCCTCGCCTTCGCTGCACGCGTCCGGCTTCTTGCCCGGATCAAGCTGCGTGTTCACGAAAAATCCATGCTCCAGGTCGTCGATCCCCAACTCGGCCGCTTCCTTGTAAGTCACCGAGCACAGGTGCCCGGTGACTTTGATATTTCGCTTGTGCGCTTCATCAATAGCCGCCTTCAATTCCGCTCGCGTGATATTCATGTACGCCTTGAACGAGGTCACGCCCCGGTCCGCCCAGTAGTCGACAAATTGCCGCGCCTCCTCTGGACTGCTCAGCTGGTGCATCTGGAGGAAGTAGCTGTCCGCGCCCTCCAGATATGGCCCGGTGACGTCGATATGCGGTCCCGGCAGATGGCCAGCGTCAATCTCGCGCCGCAGGTTTAAATCCGCGTACGTCTCCACGCTGCCTGTAGTGCGCATCGTCGTCACGCCCCCCGCGAGGTAAAGGCGTGGAGCGGAAAACGTCATCTGCGGGACCAGCAACGGCTGGTCCCCATGCCACTGGCTATCAAGGTTGGGCCGTGCCACATAGAAAAGATGATCGTGCATTCCGATAATGCCTGGCATTACCGTGTATCCCTTGAGATCGAGCACAGTCGTGTCCTTCGCCGCGACCACGTCGCTCCCCGGCTGGATCGCACTGATCTTTCCGCCTCCAAGCAGCACGTTCTGATCTTCCACCGCGGCGCGCCCCGTCCCATCCACGATGCGGACGTGCGCCAGGATCACTTTCTGCGCCTCCACTCGCACGTATCTCTGTACTTCTTTCGACAGCGACAACGTCGAAGGCTGTTGAGCATGGAGAACTGACACCGAGAAAAGTACAGCAGCAGGCAACACGCGAAGGTGGCACATACGATTCTCCCCCGAGAGCCGCTCATTGTAACGGAATGTGCCGTTTGCCGTTAGCGGCCCTCCGCTCGCCTGGACCTTGATTCGCCAGCATGTTCAAAAACTTGTCGTCCGGGAAGGGCACTTTTTACCGATGCGCGTTTTCGCGCACGCCGGTCAGGGTTCGTCCTAAGTGCTTAAGGTTCTTGCCTTTTGTATCGACGACGATTTCGGCAAGACAATTGCCCCTACATACAATGCGTACGGGAACCTCCGTAGCAATCTCAGATCTGGAGGAATCCATGGACTTCGACAGGCACAATCGCCGGAGACATTGGCAGGAACTCGCAGCCGAAGCCTCGACTGAAAACGACGCTGGCAAGCTGATGGAACTGATCGAGGAACTCTGTGAGGCGTTAGACTGGAACCAAAAGCAGCGCCCGCCCGTCGCGCCTCCTCCTACAGAAGACCGTGTATAGCCACGTTCACTTCCCCGTGGCATTCTGACCGGGTGCCAGTAGTTCCCTTTCTCGAAGACCGCATACGAGAGCTATGTGCCAAGGCCATCTCGGCGGACGAGTCCGAAGCGGAGGCAATCCTCGCGGAACTGAGAGCGGCTCTTCGGGAGCACGCCCGCTTCACGAGACGGATGGCGGTAGCCGCCCTGGCCCGGGGGACTACAAACTCTACCCAACCCAAAACCTCAAAATAACTTTCCATTGCGGTGACCCTTCAGCTCGTACTCCCGCCTGCCCTGCCTCCGGCTTCCACCCGATTGATACTCAATTCACACCGAGGTACCTTTAACTCACGAACGGAAACAACTCACCCGCGCCGGAGCCATAGCCCAACCCACACCGGCGCGGGGTTTGCTTTACTCTCTCGCAACTGCCTGGACGGCTACATCCTTTTTGTCGTGCGCGCGTTGGGCGGCTTTTTATTGTGCGAGCGTTGGTCGTCAAAAGTCTCGACGATCTGCTTGACTAGCTCCATCAGCCGCGTCGTGTCTTGTTCGTTTGCGGCCTGCTCGCAAAGTTGACGGATTTTCTGGCCGTTTTCGCTCTCCATCGCTCCTCCCCACGCCGCCTTCGTAGCAAAAAGATTACCGCTTTTCAATAGGGGATTCGCTGAATTGCCTTACGGGGATTCCGACTTGAGAGCGGGCGGGATGAAGGACTAGTAACGACTCACGAAGCACACAGTGGCGCGCCGCAAGAGTCGCTTCCTCTAATTCTCACGGCGGTATTAGACTGTAGATCGGATCAGCGTTCATCTGCGTAGGCTGCGGCGAAAGAAGTTCGTGAGGAATCCATGCCCACTGCAACCCGTACCAATCCTCTTTCTTATCTCACCGACCAACTCAACGACCTGAAAGCCAAAGGCACGCATTTCAAGCTTCGCGTGCTGGAGGACGAGCAGGCGCCTGTCTGCACCTTCGACGGTAAGAAAGTCATCAACCTCGCCTCGAACAATTACCTCGGCCTGACCACTCACCCCAAGCTGCGCGAAGCGGCCCTCGAAGCGACCCGCAAATACGGCGTGGGATCGGGCGCGGTGCGCACCATTGCCGGCACCATGAAGATTCACATGGAACTGGAGGAGAAGATCGCGCGCTTCAAGAACGTCGAAGCCTGCGTGGTCTTTCAATCCGGCTTTGCCGCCAATGCAGGCACGGTCTCGGCGATCCTGGGCAAGGAAGACTTCATCATCTCCGACGAGCTGAACCATGCCTCGATCATCGACGGCGCGCGCCTGTCGCGGGCGAAGATCCTGGTCTTTCGTCACAAAGATCTTGCCCATGCCGAGGAACAACTGGCCAGCATCAAGACCGAGCCCGGCAAAAGGCTGCTGATCACCGACGGCGTCTTCTCCATGGATGGCGACATCGGCCCGTTGCCCGGCCTGTGCGATCTCGCCGAAAAATACGGCGCCATCATGATGGTCGATGACGCCCATGCCTCCGGCGTTCTCGGCCGCAACGGCCGCGGCACCATTGACCACTTCCAGCAGCACGGCCGCGTCGATGTCCAGGTGGGAACGCTGTCGAAGGCGATCGGCGCGCTGGGCGGCTATGTCTGCGGCACCCGTGATCTGATCGACTATCTCTACCACCGCGCGCGGCCGTTCCTGTTCTCCACCTCGCATCCGCCCTCGGTTGCGGCCACTTGCATCGCAGCGTTTGACGTCCTAGAGCAGGAACCGGAGCGCATCGAGAAGCTTTGGGAGAACACCCGTTTCTGGAAAAAGGAACTGGGCCTGCTCGGCTTCGATATCGGCGGCAACACTACGCCCGCCAGCGAGACCCCGATCACCCCCATCATCATCGGCGACGGCGCCCGCACCATGGAATTCTCGCGCGAGCTCTTCAAGGAAGGCGTGCTGGGCACCGGCATCGCGTTCCCAACGGTTCCCGAAGGCAAAGCGAGAATCCGTACCATCATGACGGCGACCCACACCCAGGAAGAATTGCAGGAGGCCCTAGAAGTGTTGAAGAAGGTCGGGAAGACAATGGGCATTCTGGCGTAGTTCGTTCTGGTGCAGATACCCAGGACGCATCCTAATCCCCGCGATAGACGATCCTGGCCCCGACGATCGTCGCCACCACCTTACCCGTCAATCGCCATCCGTCGAAGGGCGAGTTGCGCGACAAGGAGCGCGACTTCGACACATCGAAAGTCCAGCGCTTCTTCGGATCGAAGATCGTCACGTCCGCATGATGACCGCGCGCCAGCGATCCGCGCCCGCGCAGCTCAAACACCCGGGCCGGCCCGCTCGTAAGCAACTCCACGATGCGCGCCAGCGGAATCTTGTGTTCGCGATGCAGCTTGGTGATGGCCAAACCCAGAGCCGTCTCGAGTCCCGTGATCCCGAAGGCCGCCCGCTCGAACTCAACCTGCTTTTCGTGGCTGGCGTGCGGAGCGTGATCGGTGGCGATGGCGTCCACCGTCCCGTCGCTCAGTGCCACGACGAGCGATTCGAGATCAGCGGCCGAGCGCAGCGGCGGGTTCATCTTGCAATTCGTGTCGTAGTCGCCGACCGCCTCGTCTGTCAACGTAAAGTGATGGGGCGTGACCTCGCAGGTAACCCGTGCGCGCCCGCGCTTTCCCCGGCGCACCGCTTTCAGCGACTCGGCTGCTGACAGGTGCGCCACGTGCAGCCGGGCATTCGGCATCTGCTGGGCAAGCTGGACGTCGCGGTCCACAATGCTCGCCTCCGCCGACGTCTTCCAGCCGCGCAGCCCCAGCCGGAACGATGTCGGCCCGTCGTTCATCGGGCAATTCTCCGTCACGTGCGTGTCTTCGGCGTGTTGCACGACCGGGAAACTCAGCTCTCCGCTCAGCCGCAGGCACTCGCGCATAACATCGTTGTCGAGGATGGGCCTCCCGTCATCGGTGACGGCGACGGCCCCGGCCCGTTGCAGGCCGCGGAAATCGGTGAGTACCGCGCCCTTGCTGGCGTGCGTCGCGGCCGCAACCGGAAAGACATTCACCACCGCGCCGCGTTCTGGCTGGCGCAGCCAGTTCACCCATTCCTGCGAGTCGATGGTCGGAGCCGTATTCGGCATGCAGCATACGGATGTGAACCCACCCGCCGCGGCCGCCGCCGTGCCCGACGCGATGGTCTCTTTATACGTCTGTCCCGGCTCGCGCAAATGGACATGCAGGTCGATAAACCCGGGAGCAACGATCAGGCCTCGAGCGTCAAATTTCTCTTCCGCGCCCCCGCGGATCTTGTTCGGGGGCGCGACTTCCGCTACCTGCCCATCCCGCAGCAGTACGTCCATGAGCGCGTCGACCTTGTTGGCCGGATCAATCACATGTCCGCCCTTGATCAACAGCGACGCCGATTTGGATTTATCGTGTGCCATGAGATCCGAAAGCCAAAAGCAGAAGCCGCAATCTAATTACTGAGACCTGACACCTGACACCTGAGACCTGATTCCTACTTCGCTTTTCCCCACCGCCCGCGCCAAAATCGCCATCCGCGTCGGCACGCCGTTGCGCACTTCGTCCACGATCACTGACTGCGGACAATCCGCTACCTCTGCGGTCAGCTCCAGCCCGCGGATGATCGGCCCCGGATGCATCACGATCGCGTCCCGCCTGGCCATCTTCAGGCGATAGATAGTCATCTGGTAGCGCGCGATGTAGTCCTCCAGCCGCAGCTTCATGCCGGCCAGCCGCTCCTTCTGCACGCGCAACAAGGTAATCACGTCGGCGCCGTGCAAGGCTTCTTCAATGTGCCGCGTGACGTTCAGCCCGGGCGCGAGCGTTGCCGCAACCTCAGGCACGAACTCGGGCGGACCGCACAGCGTGATCTTCGCTCCGAACTTGGTCAGCAGATGGCAGGCCGAGCGCGCCACCCGGCTGTGAAAGATATCTCCCACGATCGAAACGTGGAGTCCCTTAAGCGTCTTTTTGTGTTTCAGGATGGTGTAGGCATCGAGCAGGGCTTGCGAGGGATGCTCATGCATGCCGTCGCCGGCGTTCACGATGGGGATCTCGAGATGCTGCGCCATCAGGCTCGGCGCTCCAGCCAGCGGGTGGCGGATCACGATCACATCGGCGCCTACCGCCCGCAGCGTGTAGCCGGTGTCGAGCAGCGATTCGCCCTTCTCGATGCTCGAGCCGCTCGACTGCACCAGCGTGGTCATCGCGCCCATCGATTTGGCCGCGATCTCAAAGGAGGAACGGGTCCGGGTGGAAGGTTCGTAAAACAGCAGCACGACCCGCTTGCCGCGCAGCAAGGGCCGCGGTTTCTGCGGGTTCATGCGCCGGGCCAACTGCAGAATCCTCAGGATTTCCGGCGCATCCAGATGTTCGATACCCAGTAATGAGCCGCGCGCGACCTTGTTCATCGGGAGGCGCTTCCGTGGTGTTTCTCAAGGATTTCGTGCGCCAGGTAGACCTGCGTTCCTTCCGTCCCCAATGCCAACATCAACCGCGTCCTTTTACGCACGCTTGCCTTGCTGGCTGGCCGGGAAGTCATGAACGGTGCATCATACCCGCCCGAGGCGTCGCTGGGCAAGAATCGCTCCGTCAAGCGTCGTTTAGCGATGGAACGCCCTGCTATCCCGGCTTGGCCTCGTACCCTGAGCAGGCGAGAACCGGCAACCGGGGGTACTTGGGGAACCTCGGGTCAGTCAGCGAAAGTTCGCAGAACCAGAAGATAGAACCGCGATCCGAGGTGACCAGGCGGCCGTGCCAGCAACTGGCGCACAACCCTGTCCGAGCGCGGTCTCTCTCACGTTCTTCGGAAACGCTCACGGGTCAAGAATAGCAGCCACGCTGCTACGAGCCACGAACCTAAAACCCAGAGCCTGGAGTCCGGAACCACTCTCCCTTGGATCACCCATGCTTTTGGTTCTTGTTCGGACCTCCTGCTCGGAGCTCCTGCTCGAAGCTCGCAGCTCCCCGCGATCTCCTCGAACCACGACAAGATGCGACATTTCCCCGGAATCGGGTCTTGTCGCTTGTCCTGCTCGCCAGATTCCACCACAGTTCACCTCGTCGGCGGTTTTCGTGGCGGGCGCCGCACGACCGGAGGACAACTTGAAAGCACAGTGGTTATCGATTTCCACCCTGGCGGCAGCCATGTTTCTGGCCGGTTGCGGCGTAAGCGGTGACGACCTGACCGACGTCATCGTCTCGCCGCATGACGGCGCCGCCGTTCACGGTTCCGGCACCGATACGGCGCAGTTCAAGGCGATCGGGGTCTACCAGACGCCAGGGATGTATCAGGTTTCCTACACGCAGGACTTGAAGGATGCTCAGTGGAGCACGTCCGATGCCGTCAACACCGCCATCGATGCACAAGGCCTGGCCACCTGTGTCGGGCACACCGCGATTCCGGCCATCGTCACCGCCTCTCACAAAAGCACGGCCGGCGACACCATTCGTGGAGGCGCATTTCTCAACTGCCACTAGCCGCGTTTTGTCCGTCGATGTGAGACCAACGTATCGGTGGGCCCAAATCATTTAGGAGGAAAAGAAAATGAATAGATTGTGGAAAGTCATTCCGAGCGTGCTCATGTGTGGTTTCCTGGCGATCGCTGCCAGCGCACAGGAGACCCAATCGCCAGCCCCGCCCGCACCCGACGCGCCCAAGCTGGCGGCCGACGCCGCACACCCGGCCCCACCCTCCCAGTACGGCAAGGCAACCCTTTACGTCTACCGCCACCGCCGCTTCGAGGGCGCAGCGCTGAAACCATCGGTGTACGTCGACGACAGGGAGATGGCCCGTATGGAGAACGGCCGCTACTTTGTCGTCAAACTCGAGCCTGGGAAACACAGCGTCCGGTCGAACGACAAGGACTCCGGTGTCGAAGTCAACATGAAGCCGGGCGCTGAGTACTATATCCGCGTCGACATGCAGACTGGTTTTTGGAAGGGGCATGGCCGGCTCACCATGATTCTTCCCGAGCAGGGCGAATACGAGGTAAAACAGGCGAAGGCCCTTAACGATGCCGACGTCAAGGATCGTGAACTCGTGGTGCTGAGCCTGCAGCAGCCGTAGTCGTGCGTCGCGCATCTGTGACCCGCGTCCTTGGCAGTAGCCTGGCGAAGGCAGAAAATTGTTTGCACAATTTGCAACCCCGCGAATCTGGAGGTTCGCACTCCATGCGCCACCGAAACGATGCATGCCCCCCGGCCATCCTTTTACGCATATTCTCGGCGGGCCTTGCGGCCCTCTTGGCTTTACCCATAGTCGGTTGCTCGAGTTCCACGAGTTCAACGCCACCGCCACCACCGCCGTCCGGCGCGACCAACTTCGTCTACACGGCCAACGCCGCGGGTAGTCCCGCGACCGTGTCGGCCTTGGTTTCCGATCCAACTACCGGCGCGCTATCTGCAATCTCGGGCTCGCCTTACAACACAGGATCTGGTTCCCGCGCCGTGCAGGCCACGGCCGCCGGCAACTTCCTCTATGTAACAAATTACTTCTCTGGCGACATTTCAGTCTTTACTATTAACCAAGCCACCGGCGCACTTGCCGAGCTTGTAACTTCCCCGTTCGCTGCCGAACTTGGAGTCGGCGCTATCGCCGTTGATCCGACCGGGAAATTCCTGTACGCGGTCTCGGAGCGCTCCGACAACCTGTTTGCATTTTCCATCGATAGCACGGGTGCTCTCAGCAGCCTCGCGAGTTCGCCACTGTCCATCGATCCGGCCGAGACCGGTTCCCACGCAATCACAGTAGACCCTTCGGGTAAATTTCTCTTCACCACGACGGAAGACTCGTTGACGGCTGGTCTCTACGGGTTCACCCGCAATCTCACCACGGGAGCCCTGACGCCGATTGGCGCTCCTGTCGCGATCGAGCATGGAGCTCACGCCGTCGTCACCGATCCCGCGGGAAAATTCGTCATCGTCGTCAGTTCCGGAAGCAGCACCTTGTTCGGCTCGATTGCTGTTTTTACCCTTGACAGCACCAGTGGTGCGCTCACCCCGGTGTCTGGCTCTCCCTTCCATACAGGCGTGGATCCTGCATCGGTGACGGTCGATCCGTCCGGGAAGTTCGTCTTTACTGCCAATACCGCGGATGCGACCGTGTCGGCCTTCACTCTCGCGACGTCGGGAGCGCTCACGCCAGTCGCCAACTCGCCTTTTCCTAGCGGCGGTAACGGCAGCGTCAATGGCCCCACTGGCATCGTGGCCGATGTCTCCGGACAGTATGTATACGTGTGCAATGCGTCCAACGACATTTCTGTCTTCAAGATAAACGCTCAAACCGGCGCGCTCACCGCGCTCACGAACTCTCCGTTTCCAGCGGGCGGGAACGGACCCAGCGGCATCACGGTGGTGCAGAAGAAGTAGAGGGAGAGCCACAAAAACTGCACTTAGGGTGAGGTTTTGGATCGGAACTGGAGAGCGGGCCTACAATTGCAGCCGCTTGCGTAGCCAGGCGGCGTAGAGCGCGCCGCCGATACTGGAGCCGACCACAAAAATCAGAAATAGCATGAAAAGTCCGAAGCCCACGAACAACGTCAGGCCCTGGGGCGTCTTGAGCGCCTGCTGCATCTGGTCGATTTTCTGGGGATCGTAACCGCGGGCGACGGACTGGGCGACCTTGTGGAGCATCGGCTGCCGCAGTTCCTCCGGCCGGTACACCAGCGTCGCGACTACTACGATTGCGAAAAACAGGAAGCCGAATCCGCCACTGGCGGCGCCGATCTGTGCGCCGTCCCTTGGGCTCGGCAGGCTGTCTTTTACGTGCCGGCGGTAGAGCATGACCGCGAGCGCGCCGCCGGCCATGAAAGCCGGCCCGAAGATCGCGAATGGAATGATGCCCGCCAGCAGCGAGAAGGCTCCTGCCAAAGCTGCGCCGGGAAGAGCTTGCGACCACCGGACTCCGACTGAGGGAACCGCGGGAGGTGGCAGGGGCGGGAGGAGCGGCAGCCCTTCAATCGAGTCAGAGGAATCCGGGACGGCCGGAGCCTGCCGTTCCACCTCCATCACTCGGATCTGCGGCGCCCCGCAGTGCTTGCAAAACGGGACGCCGTCTTCCACGCCGGTACCGCACTTGTGACAGGGATGCTCCACCGGAATTCAAGGTACCGTAGCGCACAGGGTTCGAGCAAGGAAGCGCAGCCAAGCTGACGGCGCTGCACGTCGAGGCGGGGACGGCAATACTGCTCAGATCGTATCTTTGTTCCCGCCGCGAGTCTGCACGAAGACCAGCGCGAAGTCCGTGCCCTTGCCTTTATCCAGCGGCGAGATCGACACGATGTGCTGTTTATCCTTGGTTCCGACCTTTAACTCGATGGTGGACCCGCTGTCGTGTTCACAGGTCAGCTTGCTGTCTTTCCCGTCGCCCTCCTTCCCAAAGTCCACGTCGACATCGCCCGCATCCCCGTGCCGGTTGCTGGTGTGGCACTCGAGGACGCCACCGTATTTTTTCAACTGGTCGCGGTAGAAAGCCGCGACCTTCTCAGGCGGATCATCGGACAGGAATTCCACCGCGACCACCTTCACCCCGAAGAAACTCGACGAAATGTTGACGTTTGCCTTGTTCTGGTCGCCGTCCGAGCCTTTCTGCTTCTCGCGGGCGCCCGGATAGGAAGGCAAGCCCGTGTCCCGCACGGCCGCGTCTTTGCTGACGTGGATTGCACCCACGGGTGTCTCGATATCGACCTTCTTGTCTTCGCCATTCTCCGACTTCTTGACCTTGAGGCTGCAGCCGGGAAGGACCAGCAAGGTCGCGAGCAAGCCCGCGGCCGCAAGCGTGAAACTAGCGCCTGGCAATTTTGGCGTGCGCATGTTGAGACTCTCCCCTGGCCATTCGCGCTGGCCGCTCGATTCCGGCGCCGCGTTGCGCGACGTTCGGAATGCTGACCGGCAGGTGGCCGCGTATCGGAATTTCACCAAACAACGCTTCGACCGCACTCAATTCGGAGACGGTCTCGTTCGAAAACGTGCAAACATAATTCTGGATCGCGGGAAAATCCGCCACCACATATGGATTGCCCATGGCGACCACCGCTGCCTTCTCCGCCGCATGATCCAGCACCTTGCTGAGCAATGTGCCGGTGGCATCGGCGACGGCGGCCGAATTCTTCAGACCGCCCGGAACCGGGACTGCGTATACCGCAGCGATCACCGCCTCGGCTTGATCAACCACCTTGAGCACGTCATTCGTCATTCCCTCGGCGATCCGCGGGTCGACGTACAGGACGTTGGCATCGGGCACACGGCTGCGCACCTGGCGCTCGAACATGCGCCCGGAACTCATCCGCACATCGTCGGAGAAGACAATCACCACCAGACGATTGTGTATCTCCTGTGTAGTCATATACGGAAGCCCGCCCTTGGTGGTTCCCGCCGACTTCAGGGGCAGGACTTTGCCGTTGTCGCGGACCAGTGTGACCGCATCGTCGGCGACTTGCTGGCCGGCCTGAACGTTCTGCGCCTTTCCGACCTGTTTGGAAACGTTCGCAAGATCGACCAGTCGCGCCTTGTACAGTCCAAGTGAGGCCTTCGTTTTCAGCAGCTTGAAAACGGATTCGTCGAGCCGGGCCGAGGAGATTTCGCCGCTCTCAACCGCCTTGACCATAGCCTTATAGGACGCGTCTAGGTCGGCGGGAATGAGCAGCAGATCGTTGCCCGCCAGGAAGGCTTCGACCGCGGCGCGACCCACATCTGCAGAATAGAGTCGGGTGAGTCCTGCCATGTCGAGGGCATCGGTGGTCACGATGCCATGGAACTTCATCTGCTTCTTAAGCAGGTCGGTAACGATTCGGCTGGAGGTGGTGGCGACCCGGTTGGGATCGGGTTCGAGGGCCGGAACGGTGACATGCGCCACCATGATGGAATCCACTCCGGCGTCGATCGCTTTTTGAAAAGGCGGCAACTCGATGGAGTTGAGATGCGTCAGGTCGCCGCCGACCTGGGCAACCCCGAGGTGCGAGTCTGAAGCCGTGTCGCCATGGCCGGGAAAGTGTTTGGCGGTGGCCAGCATTCCGTCTTCATGCGCCCCCTTGATGTAGGCGGCGACCAGTTGCCCAACCTGCTGGGGATCCTCGCCGAAGGAGCGCGTGTTAATGACGGGATTAGCGGGGTTGGAATTCACGTCGGCGACCGGAAAGAAATTCCAGTGAATGCCGATGGCGCGCGCTTCCTGCGCGGTGATGCGTCCGAAGGCCTCGGCATACTCGAGCTTGCCCGCCGCACCGAATGCCATCGCGTGAGGGAAAACGGTCGGCCCGTTCAGTCGCATGCTCAGGCCGCGCTCGAAATCCGCCGCAAACAGCAGGGGCAGCTTCGATTCATCCTGCAGGTGATTTAACAGTATGGTGGCTTCGTAGGGTTCACTCTTGATCAGGAACACGCCGTCCACCGGGATCGTCATGGCGAACGCGCCCACGTGGTACTTGTCGATCGCGTCCCGCAACTGTGCGTAGACGTCGCTGTCGTTGTTGAGAAACTGCGCGCGCACCCACACCATGAACAGCTGCCCGACCTTCTCTTCGGTGGAGAGCTTGTGCAAGGTTTTCTCCGCCCACTTTTCCCCATCGCGGTCGAGATGAATCGGGCCCGGTTTTTGATAGCGGTCTTTGGCGAACGAGGAAATCGTCATGAGAAAGATGAAGAACAGAGTTGGGACGGAGCGCATAGGCAGACGATAGCAGAAACATCAGGTCTCAGGTGTCAGGTCTCAGGTGTCAGGAGCAAAGGCTCCAGGGTTTAGGCTCTGCCCTCTAGCAAAACGCGCTTCGAGCTGCGGGCAGCGAGCTCCGAACGCTCAAAATGTGCTCAGCGAAGAGACCATGCGGCAAGAGCGAGGTCCAAAAGCGAACAGCCTAAGCACAAAGCCTGGAGCCTGGAGCCTAGAGCCTGGAGCCTAGAGCCTAGAGCCTGGAGCCTAGAGCCTAGACCCTGGAGCCTAGAGCCTAGAGCCTGGAGCCTAGAGCCTAGAGCCTAGAGCCGCCACCCGATCCATCGCCTCCCTCTGAACACGCGCATCATCTCCGAAGCCACTCAGCCACACAACGTCCGGGTCTCTGCGGAACCAGGTGAGCTGGCGTTTGGCGTAGTTGCGGTGAGCTTGCTGGGCAGCTGCGATGGCGGCTTCGCGCGTGAGTTCGCCGCGCAGCAACTGGACGGCCTGCTTGTAGCCGAGCGAGGCGAGCGGGCGGGCGGAGTCGCCGTACTTGTCGAGTAGGCGTTTGGTTTCGTCGACCAGGCCGCTCTCGAACATGCGGCAGGCGCGATCGTTGATGCGCGCGTACAGCGCCTCGCGATCCGGGTTGAGGCCGAGGCGTAGCACGCGAAAACCGGTGAGCGGGTTGCGGCCTTGCTTCCACATCTCGCTCATCTGCTTGCGCGATGCCAGGCACACCTCGATCGCGCGGATCAGCTTGGGCGTGTCGTTCGGGTGAATCTTCCCCGCGGTCGCGGTGTCCAGATGGCGCAAGACGTGGTGCAGATGCGCGGAGCCTTTTTGTTCGGCGCGTTCCCGCAGGCGCTCACGGAGTTCTTCCGACCGCTTTGGGCCAGGAAACAGGCCTTCGAGCAGCGCGCTCAGATAAAGCCCGGTGCCTCCGACGACGATGGGCACGTGGCCCCGCATCTTGATTTGATTCAGGACTTGCCTGGCTTGGCGCGCGTACTCACCAGCGGTGATGTAGTCGGTCGGCGCGACGAGGTCGAACAGGTGATGGGGCGCGCGCGCTTGCTCTTCGGGTGTGGGCTTGGCGGTGCCGATCTCGAATTCGCGCACCATCGCGACCGAGTCACAGTTCACGATTTCGCCGTGCAGGTGCTCCGCAAGGACGAGGGAAAGTGTAGTCTTGCCGCTGGCAGTGGGTCCGAGGATGGCGACCAGCAACGGATCCGCGGCAATGCTCAGCGCAGACTCCAATGGATCGCGTACCAGTAGCGGACGAGCGTGATGGCCAACAGCGTCGCCGCTATGATGAGCAGTCCAGTGGTTTCGAGAGCATACACATGGTGCCGAGGATGGTGCTCGGATCTTGACCGGTCCTGCGTGTGTGGGGGCACGAGCACATTGTAGCGCCGGAGGTGGCCCGCGGTGAACCGGGTTACCCAGTTTGAAAAAATCCTCATGGGAGCGCGCACCGAACCGCAGAAGTGTTCCACGTGGAACACTTTGCAAAATCCAATATTTTATATATAGCTTATAGATTATATTCGAAATATGGTAAGCATTTCCAGGGGAGGGACTTGGGGCTCATTTTCTGGAATGTGCAGTCACATGTCGGGGTGATTGTGGTCACGCGCTGACGGAATACGGGCGGGGCGCGAGGCGGGTTGGTGCAAAGGTGCGACGGGCACGCGGTGATAAACTACCGCGTCGGCGGGATCGCTATGCCGGAAGCAAGTTCTGGGAAAGTCGTGCGCTTTGGAACTTTTGAGGTGGATCTCGCCTCGGGCGAGCTGCGCAAGAATGGAACCCGTATCCGGCTGCAGGAGCAGCCATTCCAGGTATTGGCACTACTGCTGGAGCGGCCCGGCGAGATGGTCGCGCGGGAGGACTTGCGCAGCAAGCTCTGGCCGGGCGACACGTTCGTCGATTTCGACCACGGGCTGAATACGGCGGTGAACAAAGTGCGCGAGGCGCTGGGAGACACGGCGTCGAACCCGCGGTTTGTGCAAACGGTGGCGCGCCGTGGATACCGGTTCATCGCTCCCTTGCAAACGGACGGAAAAGCAGTGGGGCCGCCGATCACGGATGCGACGGCGAGTGCGCGCAGGGGTGCGGTTGCTGCTGAGCCGCAGAGCATAAATATAGAACTGCATCCTGACCTGGAGGTGCCGGTTCCGCGGCGCGACCTTACGCGAGGCCTGTTCATCCTGATCCAGATGATGTACCTGATCTTCTACGTGGTTGCGCTGTTCCGCTGGCAGGAGGTTCACCGGATGGCGGACTCGTTTCTGCCGGGCTGGGGCGCGTTGGCAATCGTCATAGCGGTACTGGTAACGGGAGGCATGGGGATTCCCCTGCGCTGTTACCTGATTTCCGGAGTTGCATTCGACCACCGGCGGCTGGGCGAGAAATTTCAGTGGTTGTTTCCCGCGATTTTGTTTATGGATGAACTCTGGGCGATTGCTCCGTTTCTTCTGATGGAGAAGATTGGATTTGGGCCGGCGTTTGCGGCCACGGCGGGTCTCCTGTATCTGCCGTTTTCCGAGCGCAGTCTGGTACGGCTGGCCTACGCGGACGGCCGACCAAACCCATAAGTACTTCCCGGCGGCCCGAGCGGCCAACCATGAAATCCGGGGCAAATTCTGGAACTGAGCTTACAAAGTTCGCGTATCAGCGTCTGAGACGTGGGAGAGGTGTGTATCCCGGCGTCCTGGGGAGTGATCATATGCGGCGCTTGCTGTGGATCGCGGTTGGACTGTGGGTGTTGGCGTCCCTGTCGCCGGTGGCGCAGGGTGAGGAATGGAACAAGACCTTCAACATTAATGGTCAGGCGGATTTGCGGGTGGAAACTTCGGACGCGCACATCCGCGTCGACACCTGGGACCAGAAGAAGATCGAGGCGCGGGTGACTTCGAATAAATGGGGAATCGGGCAGGGCGGGGTCGAGGTCTACGACCATCAGACGGGCGATTCAGTGGAACTTGAGGTGCGCTTTCCCCACGGGATTCACATCATGAGTGTCGGAGACCGGCGAACCATCATCGAGATTCACATGCCGCGGGAGGGGAAGGTGCGTTTACATACGGGAGATGGCGAGATCCGGCTGCGCGATCTGAAGGGTGAGATGGATCTTGAGAGCGGCGACGGGCAGTTGGAGGCGGACGGCGTGGAGGGCGTGCTGAGAGCGCATTCCGGCGACGGGCATGTGCGGGCCAGGGGAAGGTTCGACAACCTCGATATCAGCACCAGCGACGGGCGGATCGAAGCGGAAGCGCTGCCTGGGTCGACGATTGGGCAGGGCTGGAACCTGAAGACGGGAGATGGGAGCGTATCGCTGACGGTTCCGGAAAAGTTTGCGGCCGACGTCGTGCTGCACACCGGCGACGGACACATCACGCTGGATATGCCCGTGACCGTGGAAGGCAGGTACGAATCGAGCAACATTCGCGGGAAGCTGAACGGAGGTGGAGGGCTGCTCACCATCCACACCGGAGACGGATCGATACGGCTGGGAAAGTCTTAGGGGCAGCTGATGGCTTGTGGCGGATGACTAGTGGCTTGGGATGTCCCCGCCCTGTCCCTCGGAAGAGCGAGGGATAAGGACGGGGTATCCGGCTGGTGTTGATGGCAAGGAGCTGCATGCATTCTTCGAGAATTGTCTTGCGGGTATTGGCGGGAGTTCTGGTTTCTGTTTCCTTATCGGCTGCGCAGGAGAACACGCCGGCTGGCCATCAACCGGTGCTGGATGTTTCTTCGATGGATCCCAGCATTGATCCGTGCGTGGATTTCCACACTTATTCGTGCGGCGGGTGGATGAAGAAGAATCCCATACCGCCGGACCAGTCGAGTTGGAGCATATACGGCAGGCTGCAGGATGAAAACCAGGCGCAGCTGCGGGAGATCCTGGAGAGCGCGGCGGCGGGGAGGGGGGAGCGAACGGGTTATACCCAGAAAATCGGAGATTACTACGCCTCCTGCACGGACGAAGGCGGGATTGAGCGGGCCGGCATCACGCCGCTGAAAGCGCAACTGGAGGCGATCGAGAAGCTCAGTTCGAAGACCCGGCTGGCAGAAGTGGTGGCGAGCATGGCCGCCGAGCGGCCCCTGTTCAAGTTCCGGTCGGACCAGGACTACCGGGATGCGACGCAAGTCATCGCGGAGGCGGACCAGGGCGGGCTGGGTCTGCCGGACCGGGATTACTACATGCGCGAGGACAGCAAATCGGAGGAGTTGCGCGAGGCCTATGTCGGGCACGTGCAGAAGATGCTCGAACTGCTGGGGGACAAGCCGGAGACAGCGGCGGCCGAAGCCAGAGTGGTGATGCGGATCGAGACCGAGTTGGCGCGCGGCTCGATGAGCCGAGTGGAGCGCCGGGATCCCAAAAGCCTGTATCACAAGATGACAGTCGCGGAACTCGAAAAGTTGAGTCCGGCGTTTCATTGGAAGGTGTACGTGGCGAAGGTAGGACCGGCGGGGCTGACCTCGCTGAATGTGGAGACACCAGGCTTCTTTCAGGCGATGAGCGAGGAGATCAAGAAGGAAGACCTGGCGGCCTGGAGGGCTTACCTCCGATGGCGAGTGGTGGATGCTAATGCTCGCTATCTTTCCTCGGCCATCGTCAATGAAGATTTCAACTTCAATGGCAAAACCCTGGAAGGCAGGGAGCAATTGAAGCCACGGTGGAAGCGGTGCGTCGAGGATGTGGATAACGATCTGGGGGAAGCGCTGGGACGAGCCTATGTGGAGAAGCATTTCAGCGCCGAGGCCAAACAGCAGGCCCTGAAGATGGTGAAGGAGATCGAAGCGGCCATGCAGTCGGACATCGACAGGCTGCCCTGGATGTCGACGGAGACGAAGAGGGCGGCGCTCGAAAAACTGCACGCGGTCGCAAACAAGGTGGGATATCCGGACCGATGGCGCGATTACAACGCGCTGGAGATTGTGCGCGGGGACGAGATGGGAAATGTGGTGCGGGCGCGGCAGTTCGAATTCAAGCGGCAGCTGGCGAAGATCGGAAAGCCGGTCGATCGCCAGGAGTGGGGAATGACTCCGCCGACGGTGAACGCGGAATACGATCCGCAGCGGAATGACATCAATTTTCCGGCGGGGATCCTGCAGCCGCCGCTGTTCGATCCAACCTCCGATGCGGCGCCGAACTATGGAGATACCGGGGGAACGATCGGGCACGAACTGACACACGGGTTCGATGACGAGGGGCGACAGTTCGACGCGCGTGGGAATTTGCGGGACTGGTGGACGGCGGCCGATGGCAAGGAATTCGAACAGCGGGCCGGCTGCATTTCTGATCAATATTCGGGCTACGTCATCATTGATGACATCAGGATCAACGGGAAACTGACACTGGGAGAGGACGTGGCCGACCTGGGCGGACTGCTGCTCGCCTACAACGCCTGGAAGGAAGATACGAAGGGGCAGAAACTGGAGGCGATCGACGGGCTCACACCGGAGCAGCGGTTCTTCGTGGGATATGGGCAGAGCTGGTGCGGCAACATACGGGACGAGGCGAAGCGGCTGCGGGCCACCGTCGATCCACACTCACCGGACAAATATCGCGCGAATGGTGTGGTGACAAACATGCCGGAGTTTCAGAAAGCCTTTCACTGCAAGACGGGAGCGCCGATGGCGCCGGAGAAGCGGTGCCGGGTGTGGTGAGTTGGTCGTTGGCTGTTGGTCGTCAGTCGTTTGCTCAAAATGCCACCGGCCAAATTCCTGGAATCGGCTCGTGCTGGAACGACGTCGCGCGACTTAGCGCAAGCCGGTACTGTCGGTTTCTATGTTGTAGTAGTAGCTGAAGCGGAGCCCGAGATAGGGTCCTGTGAATTCCTTCGGTAAGGGCGGGAAGGGGTTCGATCCCGTGATACTGCCATAGGCGGCGCGATCGAGCGCGATGTCCCCAGAACCTGCGTCATACTTCAAGCCAGCCACGCTGCCATCCTTAAGAATCGCAAATTCAAGAACGACCTTGCCCCTCTTCATCTCAGCGGATTCGGGGATGAGCTCGTACCAGTGCTGTTTTACGTCATGCAGCACGCGGCTGAGATAGGGATTGAAGTCGACACCCATCGTGTCGGTGAGGACTTCGAGGGGGCCCACGGTCCCCGCCTTGCCCTGATTCAGGCCAAAGTCGCCGCCATCGCCACCGTAGCCGCCGCGGTTCTGAGACGCTGCTCGCGCGGCTTGCTCAATCGCGGAGCCCGCCGACATCCCGCCTCCAAATTTGATCGGGGGCGGTTTCTCGATCGGGGGCGGCTGCAGTTGGGACAACTGGTTTTGCGGCGGCGGAGCCTGATCCTGAGCCTGGCCCTGGGGACCCGGGCTGGGCGGTGCGGAAGATGCCGTTTGCGGGGGCTGCTCGGCCTGCGCGCCACTCGGTCCGGGACGGCCTGGGCGGCTGCTATCGATGATCTTCTTCAGTTCCCTGGCGTCCAGTTGTGGAGTCCGCGAACTCGCGATGCGGTCCTTGTCGGAAATCACATTAGTGTCGGGTCGCCTGGTGATTTTCTGAACGTCGGGCGGCAATTCGAGATAGGTAAGTTCCTTCTGCTTGATCAGGTCCTGAACGGAAACCCGGATGATGGGCTGCTGGTGCAAGAAGACGCGGCGGTAAAAGCCCTCCAGCCGGGGCTGATTCACAAAGAGAATGATAACGAGCAGGTGAACAATGACGGAGAGCCAAGCGGCCTCGCGGCGGCGGGCGCGAGTGAGATCGTCCTGAAGGTGAAGCAGAAGAGCGGGGACGGCATCTTCGTCGAAGTGGCGATAGGCCGTTTCCCAATGGCTCGCGTCGTAGAGGCCCGGAGCTTCGGAAAGCTGAGACGGGCTGGGATCTCGCGGTGTTGTAGGCGTAATGGACATCGATGGGCGTTCAGCCTTTAGAGACGAAGCAGAGAGTCCGGGTTGCGCGCGCAAGACTCCCACGGCGTCTGGGGGGGCCAGTTGGTTCTATTCTCGCATTTTTCGCGGCAAACCGCTAAACATCAGAAGTCGCAAGACTTACGGGCATCTGGCTGGTAACAAGTAGAACACGAGGGGGACCGGGGGGAAAGCGGAGATTTGTAAAGGTTTGTATCAACTGTGGGTGGCCGGTTGTTGGGAATGAGACTGAGCTTTGGCATTGCTGGCCATTGAAGCCGGCGCGCGGGCGTGCCGATAAGACAAAGTGGAGCCCGCCATGTTGGAAATTCCCAGTCCAGAGGTGTTTCAGACGATTGTCGACCGGGTTGAAACCGGCGTCTACGCGATCGATCTGGAGCAGAAAATTTTCTACTGGAACTACGGCGCGGGAAAAATCACGGGGTTTCTGAGCCAGGAGGTGTTGGGCCGCCCGTGCCGGGACAGCATCCTGGTGGAATATGACGACCACAATCCGCTGGTGTGCGCGCACCATTGTCCGCTGGAGGGGACGCGCGATGGCACTCGCCAGGAGGTGGTCACATATGTCCGGCACCGCTCGGGGCACGTCGTGCCGGTGCGCCTGTGGACAATGGCATTGAAGAACCGCGCGGGCGCAATCGTGGGCGCGGTCAAAGTATTTTCGGAAAAAATTGCACTGCCGGAACTCAGCCGGGAGGCCGTCCAGCGCGGAAGCCCGGAAGATCTGGATGCGGAGACCGGAGTTCCGAGCCGGGTGAGCACGGAGGCGTTTCTGCGGGAGCAAATCGATGTGCTAGCGAAACAGGGGAGGCCGTGCGGAATCATTGCGATCCGGCTGGAGGCTCTCGAGGACTTCCGGCAAGCGCACGGCATGGAGGCGGGCACCGCGCTGGTGCGCGAGGTGTCGCGGACCTTGAAAGAGCTGGTGCGCCGAACCGATGTTCTGGGCAGGTGGGGTGGAGATAATTTTCTGGCGATCCTGCCGGGGTGCGGGATTGATCCGCTGGCGCGAGTGGCGGGACGGATGAGGACGGTAGCGAGCCGGGTGGCGATACCGTGGTGGGGCGACCGGCTGTCGCTGGCGGTGTCGGCTCGGATCACGATGCTGGAGGCGGCAGACACGCTGGAGACGATCGAGGGAAGACTGGACGCACCGGAGGGGCAATTGAAGAGCGACGAGAGCGCGCAGGGCGCGGGAGCATAGGTCATCATGTTCGTGATCATCGGAATCGTGGTGGTTTTTGGGGCGGTGGCGGGCGGCTACCTGATGGAGCACGGCAACCTGCGGGTGCTGATGCAGCCGGCGGAGCTGATCATTATCGGAGGGGCGGCGGTCGGGACCGTGCTGGTAGCAAATCCGTTGCATGTACTGAAGCAGATTGCGGGCGGGCTGGTCTCAGTCTTTAAAGGATCGAAGTGCACGCGGCAGTTCTATCTGGACGCACTGAAGACGATGTATGAGCTGTTCAACAAGGCGCGCCGGGAAGGCCTGATCGCGCTGGAAAGCGACGTGGAGGAGCCGGATAAGAGTCCGATTTTCTCGAAGAACGCGGGCTTTCTGAAGGATCATCACATCCGCGATTTCGTGTGCGACACGATGCGCATGGCGATGACGGGCGGAATCGAACCGTTCGACGTGGACCAGATGATGGAAGCTGGACATGGAAGTGCACCATCACGAGGCGACGCAGCCGATTGCGGCCTTGAGCACGATGGCGGACTCGCTTGCCGGGGCTTGGGATTGTGGCGGCGGTGCTGGGCGTGGTGATCACGATGGGTGCGCTGGGCGGGCCGCCGGAAGAGATCGGTCACAAGGTGGCCGCGGCGCTGGTGGGAACATTTCTGGGCATTCTGCTGTGTTACGGAGCTGGTGGGCCCGCTGAGCCGCGAACATGGCGAAGGCGGCGGACGAGGACCATGCCTATCTATCACGTGCTGCGGGTGGTGATGCTGGCGTTTCTGAAGGGAACCTCGCCGATCATGGCGGTCGAGATGGGACGGCGCGCGATTCCCGGGCACGTGCGCCCGTCGTTCCAGGAGGCCGAGAAAGTGTTCCGGGGCGGTGGGGCAGTCGGCGTCGGCGGCTTCCGCCTAGGGCGAGTTAGATATGGCGGACGCAAAACCAATCATCATTATCAAGAAAGCCGGGGGGCACGGAGGCCATCATGGAGGCGCCTGGAAGGTTGCCTACGCGGATTTTGTAACGGCGATGATGGCGCTGTTTATCGTGCTGTGGCTGTTGAACAGCAGCAAGCAGGTGCAGGAGGCGGTGGGAGGGTACTTCAAAGATCCGACCGGCACGGCGAAACAGGTGGGCAGCAATATGCAAGGCTCCGGAGAATCGTTCTCGCTGTCCCGCGACGACATGCCGAAGTTGAAGGAGGAGTTGCAGAAGACGGTGAGGCAACTCGACCATTTCGAGAATTTGAAGGACCACATTGAGATGACGGTGACGGCGGAGGGCCTGCGGATCGAATTGATGGAATCGGAAGCCGGGACCTTCTTCGAAAGCGGGAAGCCGTCGCCATCCCAGAACGGCCGGGAGATGCTGGTTGCGCTGGCCCAGGAACTGGGCAAGTTGCCGAACAAGATATCGCTTGAGGGGCACACGGATGGTAAGCCGTTCACGCGAGACAGCAATTACGGGAACTGGGAGCTTTCGGCGGATCGGGCGAACGCGGCCCGGCGCTTGATGCAGCAAAGCGGCGTGCGCGCCGATCAGGTGGTGCAAATCCGCGGATATGCCGACCAGCAACTGCGCAAAGGCAGCAGCCCCGAGGATGCATCCAATCGCCGGATATCGCTGATCATCCAGTACACCGTCAAAGATGCAGGCAAGTAGCGCTGGGCTACTTGCTCTTGCTCACCTGGAGATTGTTGGTGACGGAGAAAACGCCGGACACGCTTTTGGCGCGGATGCCGGCGGCATTCTTGTCGGCTTCGCTGTCGACCACTCCTTCGAGCGTTACGTGGCCGCCCTTTACGATGATGCGGATGGGCTGCTGCACGCCCATGGCGTATCTCTGCAGGCTGGGAAACCCATAAATCGCGCGATAGAGCCGGCGGCGGAGTTGGTCGTCCATGGGTGAGGGGGGAAGGACCTCGATCTGGTTGTCGACCTTCTCGACGCCTTCAATTTTCTTGACGACGTTCTCGGCGTCACTCTTCAAGGTTGGGCGTGTAACTTGTCCGATCAAGGTCACGTTATAGCCGTCGACCTTGTATGCGAGGTTATCGAAGACATCGAGATAGGGAAGCATCAACAACTCGTGGCGGACTTCCCGTTGGATGCGTGCGACCGCGCGATCAGAGGGCGGATTCTGCTGTGCGAAAGAAGGGAGGGCTAGCAACATCATCACCACTGCGACGGAAAACAGTCGATGTTTCATCGGATATCCTCATTGAGAGTATTTGGGCCCCGCGAACCGAGTGCCGGTCGCGCTTCAGAGTTCAGAACCTTGGTTCGGTCGGCCGCAGCGCCCGTCGCGCTGCTTGCAAGACGAAGGATGGATGCCGCCGCCATGTAGCGGACCGCGGGCTTGTCATCCTCAAGCAGCTGTCGCAAGTAAGGGATCTGGTCGCGACGGCGGCTGGCCCCCAAAGCCTGTGCGGCCGCGGCGCGGACGATCCAGTTTTTGTCGTTAAGAGCATCCTGCAATTCGCGCAAGGCGTCAAGGGTGGCATCGGGCCCGAGCAAGATGGCAGACATGGCACGGGCAGAGGCAGAGCGATCCTGCGTGACCTCTTCCATGACTTTGATTCCCCAGCCGGCGGGTCCGAAGAGAGAACTGGCGGCCTCTTTCGCTCCGATGATCGCCAGTTTTCCTGGGTCCTGGAATTTCTTTCTGGTGGCGTCGAGTCCGCCCTTGATCAAACCGGCGGAGGAAGCTCTCTCCCCGGATAAGATCTGGATGAAAACGTCGCGGCCGGTGCGGTCGCCCATAGACCAAAGGGACCTGGCAGCGGCGAAGCCGACCTCGGGCGAATCGTCCGCGAGGGCTAGCCTCAACCTGGGAACAGACGAGCGAGCGCGCATTTCGCCCAGGATTCTTGCGGCCAACTGCCGGATGGATGGATCTTTGTCGGCGAGGGCTCTCTCAATGAGGTTAAGTACGCGGCGGCTTGGTCCCATGGTCCCCAGGGCGGCGACCGCCTCGGCGCGATGTGCAGGATTATGGGTGGCGGCTCCCGCGGTCAGAATTTGCCAAGGCTGCGGCGGTTCCGGTTTAGCGCGCGGGTTGTCGACAGAAGACGCGGCAGGAGTTGCTGGTTGGGCGCTTTGGGGACCGGCAACCGGCGCGGCGCGGGGCGTGGACGTCTGAGGCGAAGCCGATGCAAGGGCGAGGCTCAGCATGACTGGTGCAAGCAACGTTCGGGCCGATGTTTTCATGGGGAGCGAATTCCGCCGGCTGGCCACGTCGAGTTCCGACCGGCGACCTTTCTTCGCGTCTTTCTTCATCCCACGCGAGGAAGAACTCTGTTGCCGCCCGTATTCCATAGCAAATGAGCTGCAAGGGTTTTGATCCGGTAGATCCTGTCAGCGGCCCCCTGCCCCCGTAGATGTCTCAGAGTTCGCCTCGAGTTCCCGCTCGGCCTCGAGTTTCGTGCGGCGTTTGCCGAACGAACGACGCGCATCTTCGTGCATGGCACGGATGGCGATCCATTGCACATCACTCCGGCGGCATGGACTCGCAATCATGTCGAACGCTCCCAGAGCGATGGCTTCGTTGTAGTTGGCATCGAGATCGGCGGCGGAGGAAATCACGACAAAGCGGGCCCTCAAGGATCTGCTTATCTCGCGCAACAAGTCGCGGTAGGTGCCGTCAGACAACGTTTCATCACAAAAAATGAGCGACGGGCTGGTTTCCTGCAGCAGGCTGCAAGCCTCCTGCACGCCGGAGCAACAAACCGGGTCGATTGCCCAGCGAGCGATCGCAGAGGTGACGGCCTCGCGATTCTCGCTGGCACTGACCACCAAAACTCGGCACGGTGTCGGCGTATTCACCTCCCCCGGGAAATCCGGGTCTTCATCGAGACGGGGGGCGTGCGGTTCATGATCCCTAGTTGCCCACGACGGTTCCATACGCTAGTCAGAGCCGTTAATGAAAAGGTAAAGACACAGGCGGGGACGAGCCTATCCGGTCAACGCCGTAGCGTTGACCGGAAGCCTACTTAGAGGGGAAAACTAACCGAGAGGGTCATGCGACCTGGACGAGATTGTTGCGGACAGCGTAGCGAACCAAATCCGCGACGGAGTGGAGATCAAGCTTGCGCATCACGTTGGTACGGTGCGTTTCCGCGGTCTTAACGCTCAAATTGAGGACGACCGCGACCTCCTTGCTGCTTTTGCCTTCGGCGAGCAACTGCACAACTTCGCGCTCACGCGGGGTGAGGCGGTCCTTAGAAAGCTTCTGGGCTTCGCCCCGCCGATCGAGAAATCCGTTCAGTACCATTTCCGCGACGCTGGCAGTGAAGAACGTTGTGCGCCGTTGCAAGGCCTGAATGGCTGACACCAGGTCACGGCCGGCGTCGGATTTCAGGAGGAAGCCGCGAGCGCCGACCTCGAGTACCTCGCGCACGATCTGCTCCGACTCATGCATGGTAAGAATGAGCACGCGAGTTTGCGGAGCTAATCTCGAGGATCTGGCGAGCGGCATCCAGTCCATTGAGGTTCGGCATACCAACATCGAGGAGTGCCAAGTCCGGGCGAAGTTCACGGGCTTTCTCCACCGCACCACGGCCGTCCACCGCTTCACCGCACACCTCCCAACCGGGGTGGGTTTCGATCAACGCACGAATGCCGTGGCGAACAATTTCATGGTCGTCGGCGATCAAGATCCGGAAAGCAGTCATAATTCACCTCCGAGGGGAAGAGTAGCGACTTGGGCCCGTGATCAAGAAAATGCCGCTGTTCGGTCATTGGACTGCGTGAAACGTGGGAACCACCATTGCCGTCGTGCCACGTCGTTTTGCTAAGCCGAAACTTAGCATCACGCGTGCCAAACTCGTAAAGTACTGAGAATTTCGTACTTAAGGTATTTCACTCAGTTTGTTCCGGGTGTAAATTTTGCGCCCTTGCGTACATCGGGGCGAATTTTTGTTGCGCAGCGGACATGCTTTCGCGCCCAGTTCCTGCGAATCAATGTGTAAGGACTGCAGAAAAATCAGGGAAAGGAATGAATGAAGAGAACGAGGAAGCGGGACAAAACAAGCGGGGCGGCACAACGATGTGGCTGGTGGCGAGGAGAATTTCTGCGTTCCTTCCCAGGTAATTTTACGGATTTGCAGTTTGTACTCTACAGCTAGCACCCGATGCCCGAGTGGTCTGCGACGTGTTTAGAGTGGCGCATGACCACGAACGTGCGAACTGAATCCGCGTCGGAGATGCAATTAGTAAGACAGGCGCAACTGGGCGACAAAGAAGCCTTCGCTCGCCTCTATGAAACGCACAAGCGCAGAGTGTACGCCATCTGTCTGCGCATCACCCGCGAAAGAGCAGAAGCGGAGGACTGTGCTCAGGAAGCCTTCCTGCAATGCTTCCAGAAGCTGCCCACGTTTCGCGGAGATTCCGCGCTTTCGACGTGGCTTTACCGCTTGACGGTCAACGTAGTGTTGATGCGTCTGCGGACGAGTCACGGCAAGCCCGTGTCACTGGATACGGGTGGCACGCTGGAAGACTCGTCAGAAAGCACGATCCTGAATGCCTGCCCGGTGGACGACCTCCAGTTGACGGGAGCGATTGACCGGATCGCCATTCATCGAGCGTTGCGGAAGCTTCCCCCCGGGTATCGAACCATCTTCCTGCTACACGACGTGGAAGGGAAAGCACACAGCGAGATCGCGCGCGAACTGGGCTGTTCGGTTGGCAATTCGAAGTCCCAACTTCACCAGGCGCGGGTGCGGTTGCGGCGTTTTCTACGCCGGCCTTTAGGGGTAAGGTCGAGCGCGGGTGCGTTGCAGTATGAGTACTCAGTGCAGTAGGGGCAGCTAGGAGAAATAAGTCTACGCCTAGGGTGTTGACCTGATTTGTAGAGACAAGCGGAGGTCCTAGACTCCGGGTTCAGTAAGTCGGGCCCGTTGTGTGCGGAAGATCATCGGTCAGATGGCTTGCGACCGGGAAGGCAGGTTTCACGATGCTTTGGACAATTGCGGTGATTCTGCTTGTACTGTGGGCACTTGGGATGGTGAGTTCCTACACGCTGGGTGGCTTCATTCACTTGCTGCTGGTGCTAGCCATCATCGTGGTGCTTATTCGTGTAATCCAGGGCCGAAGTGTGGCGTGATTCACGATCGCCGGAGGGTGACCTGCGATAGTGGGTACGTGACCACGGCGTTTCACTGAGGCAAGGAGATCGAGTCACGAGACCCGTAATTAAGGAGGATCGTATGCGGCGAATTTTCGGCGGATCAGTTCTTGCAAGCATTCTTACCATGGGGATGCTGGTGCCGGGAGCCGTTGGTAGTGACAAAAAAGACGCGTCCGAGGAAGTGCATCGCATGGATGCTGCGGCTAGCGTGCTCAATGAAGTGATGGGAACGCCGGACAAAGGGATTCCACAGGAGATTCTGGAAACGGCCAAGTGCGTGGCGGTGGTTCCCTCCATGCTAAAAGGCGGTTTCGTGGTCGGAGCGAACTACGGCAAAGGGATTGCGACTTGCAAGACTGCAACGGGCTGGAGCGCGCCAGCTCCGTTCCGGATTGCGGGTGGAAGTGTCGGCTTCCAGATTGGCGGAGAAGCGGTTGACGTGGTGATGCTAGTAATGAACGACAAAGGCATGAGAAATCTGCTGAACAGCAAGTTCAAGCTGGGGGCGGACGCGTCGGTTGCTGCCGGACCGGTGGGACGCCACGCAGAAGGCGACACGGACTGGAAGATGCGAGCCGAGGTTCTCTCCTATTCGCGAGCGCGAGGCGTGTTTGCAGGCGTGGCGTTGAACGGAGCGGCGATCACGCAAGATGACGATGAAACGCGCGTGTTGTACGACGAGAAGGTGTCTTTCGAGCAAATCCTGACGGGCAGCGTACCGGCTCCGTCGGGTTCTGACAATTTTCTTGCGACCGTGAAGAAGTACTCTGCCGAGGCGAGGGCGAACGCGAAGGCGGAAGCCCGATAGGCCGAGCGCAGAAACGATTCACCAAGCGCGAGGCGGTGACCAGGGGGCGGCAAAGCGCTGCCCCCGTCTATCGCTTCAGTGTTTCTATCGCTCCATTTTCCTACCGCTCGAATGTTTCCTACAAGCTGCGGGCGCGCAAAAGGTCTTCAATGTCCGCCACTTTGTCCCCGATGTGGTTGAGCTTGCCGGCAAGGCCCTGGATTTCCGATTCGGCGCGACGATTCACGTCGAAGTCGAGTTCACCGCGCAGCCGATCCTTCGTGTCCTGGCGATTCTGGCTCATCATGATCACCGGCGCCTGGATCGCGGCCAGCATGGAAAGGAACAGGTTCAGCAGGATGAACGGATACGGATCCCACGCCTTCCTGTCCAAGCACGACGTTGGTCGATGCTGTAGACGATCAGAGTCGCCGGGAACGTAATGATGAAGGTCCAGGATCCGCCGAAGCCGTGCGACCGAGTCGGCGATGCGCTCGCCGAAAGTGGCTTCGCGTTCGATCACCTCATTGGGGTTGCGCATGGCGCGGATGCGCACCAGTTGCTGCGCGGCGTGGAACTGGCGACCGAGCACGGTCAGCATGATCCATGCCGGCGTGCGGCTTTCGTTGGAGCAGAACCGCGATGTCGTCGCGGTCGACTTCGAGGCAAACGGTCTCTTCCAGAGCGACGGCGTCGGTCTGATGGGGCGTCTGATCCAGCATCGACGCGAATCCGAAAAATTCGCCGTGCGCCGGTTCATCGACCACCACTTCCTGCTGATCCTGGTCGACGGTGGTGACCCGCACCTTGCCGGAAACCATCACGTAGGCTTGGCCGCCGGGGTCGCCCATCTTGTAGATGCGCTGGCGCGCCGCAAATGTCTTCAGTTCGACTTGTCCCGCCAGGACGGCAGTCTCATCGTCGTCGAGCAAGGGCGAACAGCGGGACCTGTTTCAACACCTCAGGGTTACACGCCATGCATCACCTCGTAGGGGCTGGGTTGGATTTGCCGGAAAGTTTCTCACAGCGTTCCCCAAACGGGGAGGGGGCTCATCACGAGGAGGGCTCGAAATCCCGCCGGGGGACTCCAGGCAACGGAGGGGCGGGGACCGAGCCCGGATTCCATCTGAGTCTGGGAGCCGTGCTCTAGGGTTTTTCGTCCCACCACCAGAGCGGCGCAAGTTTCTTTTCCACGGGCCAGACCTGGTTCAAGGTGTCGCCTTCAAAAAGCTCTCCGTCCTTCATGACGTATCGAATGGTATTCGTGTTGTGAATATCGTCGAGAGGATTCTTGTTGAGCACGACCAGGTCCGCCAGCTTGCCGACCTCCAATGAGCCTAAATCCTGGGTGAGGCCCATAGCTTCTGCACCATGGATGGTGGCGGACTTCAAGACTTCCATGTTGCCCATGCCGCCGGAAGCGAGCGACCACATCTCCCAGTGGTAACCGAGGCCTTGGAACTGTCCGTGACTTCCGATGCAAACCTTGCCACCGGCCTGGATGATCTTTGCATCCTGAGCCGCCAGGCGCGGGAAAACCTGTTCGTCGGGCCGCACCCAGATGGGACGACGCCGGGTGTGATCATCGAGGATGTTGTGGGGCATGAAGTGGCGGATTTTGGGGTTGTCGTGGACTTCGGTGTTTTCGTAATAGAAATTCTCAGCCCAGGGTCCGCCATAAGCGACCAGCAGGGTGGGCGTGTAGAAGATGCCCGATTTCGCCATCAGCTCCACCACGTCTTTATAGAGTGGGGTGATGGGCATACTGTGTTCGTTCCCACTAAAGCCATCGAGGACATGGCTGAGGTCGAGTTTGGTATCAAGGCCGCCCTCGGTGGTGGGCATGACGCCTTCGGACTTGCAGGCCATGACCATCCATTCCCGCTGCTTGCGATTGCCTACCAGGTACGACTTCAGGTACGAGGTGCGGTAAAAGCGCTTGTACCGTTCCACAACGCCCTTCGCATCCTCGAGCGATTGGAAATCAGTGTCCGGAAACACGCCGGGGCCGGTCGAATAGGCTCGCGGTCCGATAATCTCGCCAACGTCGACCAGGTCCTGGTAGGCGAACATGTCATTGGTGGCGGTTTGAGGATCGCGGCCGGCAGTGACGCCGTAGGCGAGGTTGGCGAGGAAGCTCCAGTTCTGGAGGTCGAGAACGCCGCGGCGAATCTCGGTCCAGTGCGGGTGAATATCGATGAAGCCGGGAACGATGGTAGTGCCGCTGAGGTCGATGATCTTGGCATCCGGGGGCACGGAGATGGAGCCGAGCTTACCGATGGCTGCGATGCGGTCGTTTTTGACGACGATTTCCGCGTCGGGAATGACGTCATCGCCATGCATCGGGATGACCTGGGCGCCGCGCAACACGACTGTTCCGGACGGATGGTGACGCGGAAACTCGAGTTTGACCGCGATCTCTTCCGGTTTCGGCTTGTTTTTCTTTTCCTTGTCGGCAGCAGAATCCGAATCAGACGATGGAGCGCTCGCGGAAGAGTCTTTCTTCCCCTGCCTGGCCTTCGGCGGTTCGGGCTTAGGGTCCGGCTTCGACGCTTTGTCCTTATCTTTGTGTTGATTTTTTTCATCGCGGGGCTTGGGCTTTTCGAAAACAACCTGGTCGAGCGGCAACCGCAAGAAGGTGGAGCCAACCGCCCAGGTAATGGTCTTGCTGTCAGCTGACCAGGCCATATAGTCGGCGCCCACGTCGGTGAGTTTGCTGAGCGGGAGAGGCGACTTGTTCACGTCGACAGTGGGGGCTTCGCCTCCCATGTGTGGGACCGCGAGCAGATAAAGTTGGGTGCTGACCTGAGCCAACGCCCAGTTGCCATCCGGGCTGAGGCGGACGTCGTCGGCGGGATTGCCGTCGCCTTTTTCCGGGGGCTGCGGAAACCACGCCTTGCCGACTACCTTCACGATCGGGCGCCGATCGGTACCGTCGTAGCGCAGTGAGGTCAAGCCGGCGTCGGAGTACAGGTAGATGCGATCCTTTTCCGGGCCGAAGTGGGGATGCTGACCTCCGCGGGAGGGAACGATGAAGGTGGCGTCGCCACCATCCGCCGAAAGCCAGATCAAGTCCATGGATCCTTGCTTTCCGAACTCGTCAAACTCTTCGACGTGGGCGATTCGCGGTGCGCGCAAGGCGACAATGCGCTGTCCGTCGGGAGACCAAGCGGGATCGCGGTAGTAGGCGGAGACGCGTGTCAACTGTTGAGGCGAGCCGGTGCCATCGGCGCGCACTTTCCAGATATGGCCCCCTTCGGCGGACCAGGTGACATAAGCCAGCCACTGTCCGTCGGGAGACCAGGCAGGTTGGAACTCGCGATTTTGATCGTTTGTGACCCGCTTGGGCGTACCGGCGGGGACATCCATTACATAAAGATGAGTGAGCGCGGAGAACACGAGACGCTTGCCATCGGGGGACTGCACGGGCGCCTGGATGATACGCACCTGCACCGGACCGTCGTCGACCCGCAGGGGAATGTTCAAGCTGGAGCCCAGGTCGCGTTCGACCTTTGCGGTGAAAGGAATCTCGTGCTCCTCGCCGCTGGTTACGTTGACGCGATGGATTTTTCCGCCCCACGTGACGACGAGGTCCTGGCTGTCGGGAGTGAATGAGTAGCTGGGCAGGAAATCCCGGGTGAAGAGCGACTCTTGATCGTCGCGCTGGACCGGATATTTCAGCCAATGTTCTTCGCCGGTTTTCAAATCGCGGATACGCAGGCCGGTCTCGGTCTCGTAACGCGTGCCGTAAATGAGCTTGTTTCCATCGGGCGAGATCACAGGGCGGAAGGCGCTGCCTGGGGCATCGGTGATGACGTCTTCCTCGCCGGTGATGCGGTCGCGGCGAGCAATCTGGGAAAGCGGGAAGGAAACGTTATAGACCTTATCGAAGAAGCCGGGGCGGCTTGCATAATAAAGATAGCGGCCATCGGTGGAGGCAGAAGCGCCGATCGCGTGGGTCCAGTCGCGGGGATTCGCGTCGGGCTTTGGCCTGAACTTTGTGATCTGGACGCCGGCTCCGCCTTTTACGTGGTACATCCAAAGTTCGAAGGTCTGAATGGGAAACTGGCTCTCTCGAGCGGCGATGACATACTGGCCGTCGGGCGTCCAGGTCGGGGAAGCGAATTCGACCTGGTCGTCCTGACTGAGCTGTTTTGGATCGGAGCCGTCGGGCTTGGCAATCCAAACATTCTCCGAGCCTCCGCGATCACTGACGAACGCGATCAGTTGGCCGTCGGGCGAAAAGTGCGGCTGGTTATTGAAGCCCATTCCACTGGTGATTTTTCTCGCTTCGCCGCCGCTGATGGACATGGTGTAGAGATCGCCAAGCAGGTCGAAGATGATGGTCTTGCCGTCGGGAGAAACGTCGAGAGACAACCACGTGCCTTCGTCGGTAGTGAATTCCACCTTGCGTGGGGGCTTCAGAGGAAGTGGATCCTCCTTTTTTTGGTCGACGGCCTTGGCGTCGTGCTGGTCGGCCTTCGCCCAAGTTGGGAGCGGTACGGGCAGCGCCGCAGCTAACAGGAGAAATGTTAAAAAGTACATACGATAACAACGGCGCCGCTGTGTGCGCGCACTTGACGACATGAAGTTCTCTCCATCGTAATGGGGATGATTAATTGTGCCGCGTATCCTATTTCCACGACGAGAGAGAGTCAACAGAACGCGGCGCGCGCAGAGCAATCCCAACAAAGCATCTCCATATGTGGTTTAGCTCTCGCGGCGGGCGTTACAGTTCGTTTCCGCCGGCGTGTGGGGGGATGAAGGTGGGTCGTCAATTTGCAGTAGATCTTCCGGTGCCCGAACACAAAACAATCGACCAACGTCAGCGTCATTCTGCCGGGATGCCCGCTCATGGGCAACCGGGGAATACAGCTTCCGGGGGTTCAGCCGGAAGTCGTGAGGGTCTAGTTTTGGGATGGCTTGCAATGCGTCACGGATTTCGGCGGCGGCGCGCTCGTGCCGGGCGACGGGAAGTGAAGGGCGATGCAAAACTTTTCTCCCAATTGGGTTGGCACATCCTCAGGGTCGCAACATCGATTTCCAGTACCCTCTAAACTGAACATTCTGCGTGAGAAAAGGGCATGTTTTGCGATGAATCGACTCCGGTATGCCTCGCCAGCTGGTTTGCCATGCATACGGTTCGCCGATCGCGAAGTAACGAAGGCACCCCGAACATGCACTATGGGGGAGAGTTTTAGGCCAAATGCCCGCACCACCGGCCTCGGACTCGGCATTCGCATTGGCAGCTGAAGCGCCTCGGCCGGTGCCCTGGCGATAAACATCAGTTGCGACCGGGAGCCGTTCGTAGCACAATAACCGGCGTTCCATAGGGCGCGGGTCGGCCTGCGCTCACCGATTTGCCAGGCATCTTGGCGAGATGCCGGGCAACGGGTGGAACTCTGCCCCGGTTCGGACCTGAACATCATGGCTTCCAACGTGCCCGCAAAAATCGGGAAATACGACGTCATCGACATCATCGGACGCGGCGGCATGGGTGTGGTGTATAAGGCCATCGATCCCGCACCTGGACCGGCCGGTCGCTATCAAGATGATCACCACCGGTTTCGCCGAACATCCCGCACAGTTGAAGCGGTTTTTTGTCGAAGCGAAATCGCTGGCTAGCCTGGTGCACCCGAACATCGTCACCGTGTACGACCTGGGTGATTTCGGGGGCAACCCGTACCTCGTCATGCAGTACCTCGAGGGCGAGGACCTGGATTCGGTGCTGGCGGCGCGCCGGCCGCTGAGCCTTCTGGACAAGACGAACATCATCATCCAAGTATGCGAGGGGCTGAGCTACGCGCACCAGCGCAGCGTCATCCACCGTGACATCAAGCCAGCCAACATCATGCTGTGCAAAGATGGCGGCATCAAGATCTTCGACTTCGGGATCGCCAAGATGGGCGACCAGAACGTAACCAAGAGCGCATCACAGATCGTCGGAACTTTGTATTACATGTCGCCGGAGCAGGTAAACGGCCAGCCGGTGGATGGACGTTCGGACTTATTCTCGACCGGAGTGGTCCTGTACCAGTTGGTGACCAACCATCTGCCCTTCGAGGGCGAAAGCACGACGACGACGCTTCTGAAAATCACCCGTGAGCCGCCCCCTCCACTGAAGAATTTCCTGACCATCTATCCTCCGGAACTGGAGGCGATTGTGCTGCGGGCGCTGGCGAAGGACCGCGAAGATCGCTACCAATCGGCGGACGAACTGGCTCTCGACCTGCGGCAGATGCAGGGGCACCTCAAGCAGGAGTTAATTGACCGCAACATGGAAGAGGTTGCGCTCCTGATGGAGCGAGCCGATTTGTATAAGGCCAAGGACCGCCTGGTGCAAGTGCTGAAAATCGACCAGCAGAATACGCGGGCCAATCAGCTTTTGCGCGAAATCCAGTTTCAGATCCAAAGGCAGGAGGTGAATGCGCAGGTCGGCAAGTTCCGCGAGCGAGCGAAGAGGCGCTTGCGCACGGCCAGTTTCCGGTTGCGCAAGAATGCCTGGACCGGGCACTAACCTCGACGAGAACAATCCCGAGTTACAGCGCTTGCGCGATGAAGTGCGCCTGGCGGCTGCGCGCGCGGAGAGGTTGCACGTTGCCAAAAGACGGCGGAAGGTGCGCACGCGGAAGGAAAGCTGGAAGCGGCAAAGGAAGCGGTGGAAGAGGCGCTCGAGCTGGCACCGGACGACGCACAGGCAAAAGCGCTGTACCGCCTGATTCACCGGGACTCGGTGGAGCGTTCGCGGCAAAGGCAAATGGAGAACTACCTGGCCGATGCCCGCCAGGAGATCTCGGCGCGGAGATTCACGGCCGCGCTGGAGATTCTCAAGGATGCGGAAGCGCTGGATCCCAAGGCGCCGCAAGTGCAAGCGTTGCTCGAGTCGGCTACGGCAGGCCAGGGACAAGAACGGCGCCGCAAGGAGTTGGAAGCGCTCACGCGCGAAGTGGAAGACGCGTTGAACCGCGACGATTACCGGGCCGCCTGCCTGAAGGCAAGCGAAGGGCTGAACCGGTTTCCGGGGGAACGCACGCTGTTGAAGCTTCAAGTTCTGGCCGAAAAGCAACGCCAGGTGGAGGAGCGCAAGCAGTTTGTCGACGAACAGCTGGCTGCAGCTCGCAAGCTCCTGCAAGAGAAGCGCAACGAAGAGCTGCTGAAAAGCCTGGAAGGAACACTGGCGGAGATTGGTCCGGAACCCCGGTTGCAGTCCCTACTGAGTATCGTACGCGAAAATGTACAGCGCGAAAGGGTGGAGCGTCGCAAGGCGGAGTGCCTGCAGAAGGCCGGGGAGTTTCTTCACAATCAAGAGTACGACGAAGCCATTCGCACGCTGGGAGCGGTTGCGAGAGATCTCGGCGAAGATGCAGAGATACGCGAGTTCTTGGAGAAGGTCCGCGCCAGAGAGGGCAGAATCGGTGCAGGGAACGATCCGGCGTGCGCAGCAAGAGTCTTCGCTGGACTTGCGGTATCGCATCCTGGAGGAAGCGCTCACAAGAAATCCGCAAGAGGCGGAACTGCAAGAGCAACTGGACGGTGTGCAACGTCTGGGGAAGTTGATCGCTTCCATCGCCAACGAGGCTCGCGCTCTGGAGCAGGCGCGGCAATATGACCAGGCGCTGGTGAAATGGGAGGCACTTCGTTCCACCTACCGGCACTATCCGGATCTGGACCGCATGGTCGAACGGGTCAAGAAACTTCGGGAACAGGCACAGGCGGATGCGCGGTCGAGTTGGGTGGAAAAAATCGAAAGCGCGATGATGGCCGCGGACTACGTGCAGGTGTCCACGCTGGTCGCGCAAGCGGAGCAGGAATTTCCATGGGATGCGGATCTCATGGAGTTCAAGCAGAAGGCAGCGGAGGGTCTGAAGCTCAGGGCCAAGGCGCAAAAAGGGCTCGCGGAGGGGCAGAGGTTGCTTGCTAACCGGCAATGGGAGGAAGGGGCCGGCGCGATCGTTCGGGCATGCCGGGCAGCGGTGCAGGACCGGATGATCCAGGAACGCGGTGCGAATGAACTGCTGCAGGCCTGCAAGACAGCAAGCGAAAAGGATTGGCGCGGCGCCGAGATCCTGCTCCGAGAACTTTCCGAGTTGCAGCCGGCATCCGTGGTACCGCCGGAACTGGAAGTCAGGATCCGGGAACTCAAGAAGGAAGAATCGTTGGCAGAAGCCTTGAGCGCGGCCAGGAGAATGCAGTCCGCGGGAGACTTGGCGGGGTCGGCTCGCGAACTGGCTCGGGGGCTCGCGTCTTATCCGGAAGAATCCCGCCTGTTGACAATGCAACGCGCCGTTGAGGAGCAGATGCGGGAGGCGCAGGCGAAGGAGCGCCTGGAGCGCGCGCGCCAGGAAAAAGAAGCATTTGTCAAAGAGGTCATCCAGCGCGCCCAGCAGGAACCGGGACTGGACAGTCGCATCCATATCCTCGAAGAAGCTTTGAGAAAGGAACCGGGCGAGGCGCGGCTGCAACGGCAGTTGAACGAAGTCCGCGATTTAGCCAAGGCCGTGGCCTCGCTTGCCAGTGAGGCCCGGAGCCTGGAGCAAACTCAAAAATACGAACAGGCTCTCGCGAAATGGGAGGCTTTGCGGGGCGTATTCCGCCAGTACCCGGATCTGGAGAAGTTGATCGAACAAACCCGGGAGCGGCAGCGGCAGGCGCAAGTGGAGGCACGAGGGAAGCTGGTTCGGGAGATCCAAAGTGCCCTCGGATCAGCCAACTATGAACAAGCGGAGCATTTGCTGGCTCAGGCCAAACGCGACTTCCCGGGAGACCGCGAACTAGGTGCAATCGAACATCAGGTTGGCGACAGAGTTGGACGGCGAGCCGAAGGTCAGAAGCATCTGGCCTCCGCGATGAAGGCGGTTGGCAAGGCCCAATGGCTAAATGCAGCGGAATCGTTTCAGGCGGCATACGAGCGCGCGGATGCCGATCCCTTGATCAACGACCAGGTCTTGCGCGGGTTCCTGCAGGCCTCGGAGGCCGCGCTAAAAAGCGACCTGGAAGCGGCCGACATGTTGTTTGGCGAAGCGGTTCGGTTGCAACCCGAGTCACCATTGCTAGCGCCGTTGAAAGGCAAAATTGAGGCACATAAGCGGGAGGGGCTGATTGGGGATTGCCTGAACGCTGCCACGCGCAGCCGCGCGGCGGGAGATCTCGCAGGCGCGCTCCAAGAACTCGACCGAGGCTTGTCGAAGTACCCGGGCGAGGCTCGGCTATTGCGTCAAAAGGAAGAAATCGAGAAGCAGGCAGGCAAGCAGGAGGAAGAACAACGCCAGGCGCGCGAGCAGGAACTTCATCGTCGAATGCAAACCCAGGTGGTGCGCGCGGTGCCGCGGACGTGGAGCGAGCAGGAAGGACCGAAAGAAGATGAACCCCCTGGAAGGCCGGCAGCTCACAGCGTTCCTGCGGATCAGCTGGCTACACAGCTCTTTGATCCTCAGATCACGGTCGTCCCTGCCCAGCTGGCCCAGGAGACAACGACGGCCAAGCCGATTGGGAAGGTGCCTCCGACTGAGAACCCGAAGGCCGCTTCTCCCGGCCCTGCGTTTGCTTCTGAAGCGTCCGATGTCGCGCGCGCAATGACCAAGGCGGAGCCGTTTGCGGCCCATACTGCGCAGAGACCGACCCGGTCCTCGACGGCGGGCGATCCTTCGGCAGAATGGGATGCCACCCTGCGGGCGATTGAGAAGGAACTGGCCGCCTACATCGGCCCGCTCGCCAGGATCGTGGTCAAAAGGGCCGCGGCGAAAACGACGGACCCTGACGAGCTTTACAGCCTGGTTGCGCAGAGCCTGGAGCGGGAAGAGGATCGGGACGCTTTTCTGGCACGACAGAGCAAGTTGACGAGGAGTTGGCCCAAGCCTCAGACGCTGCGTGAAGCTCAGGCGGTTGCACCCTTGACGGCGGCCGTGAATCCGCTGTCTCCGCTGGGGATCACGCAGGAGGCCATCGATCATGCGGCCCACATGCTCGCGGCGCACGTCGGACCGATTTCGAGCGTGCTGGCGAAAAAGGCCGCTCGGCGCGCGGACAGCGTTCAAACCCTGTACCGGCTTTTGGCGGAGCACGTCCAAAATGGAGCGGAGCGCCGCCGCTTTCTGCGCGATGCCGGCTTCCCCGATGCCTGATGAGTCGGGCGACGCGCTTCGGATCCGACTGCGCGCCGCCCGGTAAGAGCGGTGCAGAATCGCTGGCGATTGATGCCTAGTGGAGCATCGCGCTGACCTGCAGGTCAGGCCTCCAGCATTTTGATTGCCTCGACCAAGCTCTTGCGCATACGACGGAACGATTCCGCCAGCCCCGCGATCTCGTCTCTACTGGACATCTCGAAGTCGGGCGCGTCGAGGTTCCCTAGACTGACCTCGTTAGCGAGCGTAGACAACCGATTTACGGGCCGGGTAACGAGGTAGAACAGCATCATGTTGAGAGCGAGCACGAGGACCGCAAAGACCGCCGCCAGAGACACCATGAAAACGGCAAAGACACTCCGGGCTCGTTGTACCGGCAATTTCACTGGGGCCGTTACAATCTGCGCACCGACGACATCGTTCAATTTCCAGCCGAAGCCGTTATCGCTGCCGTAGCGCTCGATGACGGTGCGGGGCGCATTCTCAGCAGTATCGTGACAATCCAGACACTTTTGATCCTTGATTTTGAGGGGGCGCGCCATGTAAATCGCCTTTCCAGCGGGAGTTTCGCGCTCGCCCACCTGTTCCGCCAAGTCGGGGGACTGGCGGAACACGTTGACAATGTCCGCTTCCCAATCGGTGGCGCGATTCATGGGATTGGTCGGATTGAGAGTTGCTTCTTTGTAGGTATAGTCGGGAAACTTCTTGTGCAGCTGTCCGAAATATTGGTTGGCAGAGTAGGCGGGGACAATCTGCGGCAGGAAGGAATACTTTATCTGGGTCTCGAGAAGCGGTTTGATCTGGGTAGAGGTGTAGGTGCGCACAGCCAACGCGGCTTCCATCATGATGCGCGCATTCTCCAGGATCTCCTCTTTGGCGTTGCGCTGCAGCAGTCGATTCGCGAAGTACCCCACCGCGGCGAAGCCGACCGCGAAAACCAGAAAGAGCACGAGGTTGAATTTCACAATAAGTTTCATAGTCAGTCCCTCCCCGAGGGCGTCTTGGCCGCCTCGGCAGGCGCGGCGGGGGAATTCTGTTGGTATTTTTCCGGATGAAGGACGCGGTCCCATTCGGGATAGTTGGCAAGATGTGGTTCCACCGCCTTGCGGAATTCGGCGTCCCGGAGGCGCGGCTGGAAGCGCTCCTCGAAGGCCCTGCGGCCCGACCCGATCTTCAGCCAAGGTTCGACTTCGGCAAAGGTGACGTCATGGTCGCGTTTTGGCTCCACGGCTCGCTTGCCGGCGAAGTGGGACAAACGCGAGGGGAGCGTGTCGCGAAATGGCCGCGGCATGGACTCAAGAAAAGCGGCATCCGGGCGGGGAGAGACAGCCACATTCTTGGGGGCACGACGGGTAAAGAACTGGCCAGCTTTGGCGGCCTGGCCCCGACCTGCTACATTGCCAACATTCGCTGATCCAGACTCGACGAAGATGTCCGCGGTTCCGGCCGCGGCGTGCAGGATCACCGAGCCGTTCCTGGTGGTGGCAGACAACACCGGACTTACGTAGCGGTACGCGCCGCCGCTTGCGGGGATTTCGCCTTTCAGCCAACCACTCATCAAGACCAGTTCGGTGCCTTTAGCGCCAGCCGTGCGGATCCAAACACGTGTGGATGGACCAAACGCGATCACGGCGCCTCCGGGAAACTCGGCTTGCACGAATCCCGGCGCCGAACACTCGACGATGTCGCCCGTCTCAAAGCGCATACCCTCGGATCCTCGCAGCACGGCCGTGCCGCGGATGATCCGTGGGGAGCCCTCGACGAGCGTGAATGTGCCGATCTCCTGTGCGGCTCCGAAACTCGGCAACAGCCATAGAGCCAGCACCATGAACGCGCGATTCATACGTCCCCCGAAACGAGCCGAAATTCTAGCCAGCACATCGGAAACAGCAACCGACGCGGCGCCATACTAGAAACGAAGGGAGGCCGTGTCAAGTCATGCGGCCCCCGTACCAAGACGGAAAAAGCTACCAAGGTTTTATCGAGAGATCACCCCTTCTGGTTGCGTGCGACGGTCTGTTCGATCAAAATCTTGCGGGGAGTGCGAAAGATATGGCGGGAGGCTCGACACTGGGCGCATGAGTGTGCTCAGGGATGCCGCAAACGGGTTTCGGCCGGAATCCGTGAAGGGAGGGCAGTTTCACGTCAGTCCAAAAACCGCCACCGGCCGATAAACTGGCCGTGGCAATATCCAAATCATTCTGCCAACCATCTTGACAACTGCGCAATACTGGGTTAAATTCCCGCCACTCTGTAGTCCTTGTTTCCCGTAGTCGGGCCCCAGCTTCAACTCAGTTTCCCCCTGAAACGTTGTCAAGGCTTCCGCTCGGCTGGCGGCCGGCGGGCCCAACTTGCAAGCGAAAGAAATCAGAAGTGCTTTTACAGGAAGCGTGCCGTGCTGCGCATGGCCGGAAAGGGTATTGGGCATGGGTCACTCAGGTTATCTGCGCCGGATGCGGGGGAACACCGGCTTCTGGGCTGCAATGGGATTTCTGGCAATCACGATTATGTTGGGCGCTACGGCGAACGCGGCTCCCGTCACGTACACGGGGTTCACGATCACCGACGGCCAGCTAGGGCGGTGGCAGTTTCACAATGCGCGAGTGATCCTCCGCTTTGACGGAGACACAAACGACGTCCAGTTTATGCAGATTGGGGATCCCATCGATCCTACGATTCCGCCTGCCGATGTCGCGATCAATATGGTGGGAACGGCTTCGGTCACCATCGTCACAGCGCAGCGAAGCGTGCGGGCGACATTCGCCCCCAACCAGATTTTTGTGAGTCTTGACCGTGGCGGCATTGATGGGAGCGTATTGGTTGGAGGCCGGGGCGTGGGATTCGGTTCATTCTCAGCAACGGCGCCCGGTGGCGTTGAGGTTTCCTATCCGCTCGGGGTGGAAGACGGCACGATCGACTGGGGCGACTCACTCTTACCCAGCGGAGCGCTTGCCGGGCTCCCGCTTGATCTGACGCACAGCACTGGATTCAGCGGCCGCGCCTGGGTGTGCCTGGGATTTCCCGATCAGACCTGTCCTACGCCCACGCAAGGACTGCACACCGATCACGGGGACCTTTTCCTTTTTCAGCCTTACGTCAACTCGTATTACAGCGACACCCTGACGGGCGGGTTCTTTCTTGCGGATGTGGGCGGAACCCGGAGATCGTCGCTCACGCCTCCATACAGCGCGCGTGGTGCTAAACCCATTACCTACAACGGGTATGTAATTTCCGATGTCACGCTCGGGGGGCAACACTATTCGCACGCGCAAGTCTACATTTCGTTCGAGGCCGACGCGTCCACGGCGGCGCCCTTCATCGACGCCACCTCTTACGGATATATCAATAGCAGCGGGAGAGCCCAAGTCACGGTGATAAGCGGGTTGCGCATCGCCACGGCGGATTTCGCACCGGGTCAGTTGTACGTGTATTTCGACGTGGCCCACTCCAGCATTGGTTTCGGCTCGTACGCGGGCGGACGCGGCTATCCCTTGAGCCTGACGGCTAATCAGGACAATGGGGGGATGGTCGAGAATTCTTCGATCGCTGCGATCGGGGACCTTCTCACGACGCAGGCGGATGCGGTCAACTACACGCCGGCCACAGTCAGCCTGGAGACGGACCTGACCAATGCAACGGCATTGAGCGGCGGAGCTTCCTCCTGTGTGGCCTTTGATCCGGCAACATCCATTTGCTCAAACTTGACGCCGATTCCCCTGCGGACGAGCCGGGGCAATCTTTACCTGTTCGAGCCCTACACCGACGACGAATCTACGCCGGATGGAACAGCTCCCTTTTCCATCAACTGGGGGATGTTTTGGGCAGATCTGGGCAGCAACAACGACGATTGATACGCAGGAAGAGGGTGCCGCGGCACCCTCTTTCGTCTCGGAGCCGGGAAGAACCCGCGGAAGGTTCACGCACGTGGAGAGTGGCTCTTGCGATCAATATACGCACAGCAGGGCGTAACGTTGTGAGACTACAATCCACCATCCCATCGACCAGCGCAGACCGAAAGAGGACCCTAGAGGCTTGTGAGTCGGCCAGGGTCTTTTGCGGCCAACTGCCAGAGCGGCACTGTCATGAGTGGCGAGGTGGATCAGCACCACGCTACGAGAGGGGACAGCGGCGTCCCAGTTGACTCGTGAGTGCCGGTATGCCGGCCCGAACAGGAGCAGAAGAAATGTTCCCCCGTAACGCTACGCGCCCGGAACCGGAAGGCAACGACCAGGCAATGGCCGGCCGGGCGGAGGTGGCAAGGCTGATTGAAGCCAACGTTCCCTACGCACACGCGCTGGCTGCGGAGGTCATGCGGAAATTGCCTCCCGATCTGGAGCGGAAAGACATCCAGGGGTGGGCTGAGCTAGGCCTGGTGGAAGCGGCCAATTCATTCGATAGCACGCGCGGCGTCCAGTTCAAAACCTTTGCGTACTACCGGGTGAAAGGAGCCATCTATGACGGACTGCGCAAGATGGGATGGTATCCCAAGGGGCAGTACCAGCTGATGCGGTTCGAGATGGCAGCCAACGAATACTTGAGGGACGCCTCGGGGGAGCCCCCGCGTGCCGGTACTGCCGAAGGGCGCGTGCTCGACCTCAAGGAGCTGACCGGGAACCTGATGACCTGCTACATGCTTTCGCTGGATGCGATGCCCCAGGAACCAATCGATCAGAGGCAAGTATCGGCCGAGGACGCGGTAGTTCGCGGGGAACAAACGAGGAATCTGAAGCGTTCGCTCTTGCAGCTGCCGGAAATCAACCGGCGGGTGCTGGAGTACTGCTATTTCGGTGGGCTGACGCTCGAGGAAATCGGGCGCAAGCTGGGGTTATCGCGGTCCTGGGTATGCCGCTTGCACGCCAAGTCTCTGGCCATGCTCCGGAAACATCTCCTGCAGGTGTCGGACGCCGGCGTAGCACGGCCCTCCGCAACCTTTCCCGGGGCCATCCGATAACTAGAGATGTCATGGTAGATCCGATCATCAGCAAGGTTCCCGCGAAGTCCTTGGATTCTGTGGCGGAACAGGGCGAAGGAGCCCGCCCCAAAACAGGCGAATCGAAGTTCGACAAGGTTCGCGTCCGGTTGCAGGATCAACAGGCGGAACAGGTGCGAATTCCGCCGGAGGTGAAGCAGGTCTCGCTCCAACAGAAGAAAGTGCTGGAGGCGGATCTAACGAAGCGCCTGGGACAGCCCGGGGCAACGTCGCCGCAAAAGATCTTCGGCGTGGATATGAAACGCGCGAAGGTGCAAGTGGACCAACTGACCAGCCGAGTAAATGCTTTACCGAAGACACCGGCGTTCGAGCCGTTGCGGACAGAGACTGACCAGCATCGACTCCCAGTTCCAGTCCGCGGGGCGGCTGGTGCACTCGTTGAAAGGCACCGAAAGCACGGGCGACCTGATGAAGGTGCAAGTGCAAATGTACCAGCTGACCGAGAATCTGGAACTGATGAGCAAAGTGGTGGAGCAGGTAACTTCCGGAGTGAAGTCGATTCTCCAAACACAAGTGTAGGCATGCGGGCTTGCAAGCAAACAGGGGATAAATTGTTCCGGCTACGACTTTCCAAGCTGCTGGTGATCGTGGGTCTGACGGTTCTTTTGAGCGCCTGCGTAACGAACAGCCTGCAGACCGGGTTGAGCGAACAGGATGCGCAGGAGATCGTGGTCCTACTGAATGAAAACGGCATCGACGCCTCTGCCATCAAGGGCGTCAGCGAGAAGAAAGGCGAAGAAAAGTGGGATGTGGTGATTCGCGGAGGGGATCAGAACCTGGCCCGGGCCTGGCGTGTGCTCCAAGAGAATGGCTTACCCCGCCAGAAGGACAAAGGGCTGGAAGACGTGTTTTCCAACTCCGGGATGATTCCGACGGCGACCGAAGAAAAAGCCAGGCTACTGCTGGGCATCTCGGGGGAAATCAGTCGTGCGCTGAAATCGGTCTCCGGAGTGGTGGACGCGCATGTGCTGGTGGTCATGCCGGAAAGCAGCCCGCTGCTTGACAAGAGCGACCGCGTTCCGCCGACCGCGTCCGTGCTGGTGAAGTATCGCGGCAGAGATGTGCCGCTGGCCGAGGAGGAAGTCAAGAAGCTGGTCGCCCGGGCGGTGGAAGGCCTGCAGCCCGAGAACGTGGCCGTGGTGTACAAGAAGGTCGAACTCAAGCAAGGGGAAGACCGCAATCTGCTGCCGCAGCTTGGGAATCAGGAGTTTCTGCTGGCCTCGCTGGGTCTGCTGGCAATTTCCAGCATCGGCTGTCTTGCGCTGGTGGGAAAAAGCCGCTGGCAAAGATCAAAGATCGAGACGCTGGAAAAGCAACTGCAGAGCGCCGCGCAGCGTCCCGCATCCACGCAGCTGCCGGGTACCTCGGTAGCGACGAAGGCCGTGAGGATGAGTTGAATCTGCAAGTCATCTGCTACGTCGGGCTGCTGCGCTTTCCGGAGCAGCTAGAGTCGGCTCTGGCGCTCTTGCCGGACGGGAGCAGGGAGGAAGCAACGAAATTCCTGGAAACTGTCAAGGGGCTGCCTAAGGCAGAGTTGATCCAGAGATGGGCAAAGCTGCGCGAGGAGGAATCTGCGGATTTGCGGCGCACGGCTCACGACCGGGCGGGACTTGAACTGGACGACCTGGCGCCTTCTTTGCGAGCGTGGTGCGTTTCGTGGATTGCCGATCAACATGGATGAAAAGATCCTCAAAGCGGACTCGCTGGCGGAAAAGATACTCGTTCCTTCTCCCAAGGTATTGAAGAGGGAGGTCTACGAAGCGTCGCGGGACGCGCGGGACGTGGTAGTGCTCGCTCAAGAACGGGCCAAGCAGATCATTGAAGAGGCGGAGCGCCAGCGAGACGCGATCCGGGAGCAGGCCCGGCAGGATGGGAACACGCAAGGCCTGGCTGAATGGAATGGCATCCTGGCGCGAGCGGTCCAGCGTTCGGAGGAACTGACGAAAACCTGGGAAGAGACGATGCTGCGTCTCTCGGTCCGGGTTGCGGAAAAGATCGTCGGCGAACAGCTCCGGCTACACCCGGACACAATTGTCGAGATCGTGCGAGAGGTTCTGAAGAACATCCGGCCCGGAAAGCACCTCAGCATCCAGGTGAACCAGGCGGAAGCGCACCAGGCACGCGCGCGAATCGACCGGCTGAAGGAAGCACTTGGGGGCAGCAGCGAAATCGAGATTGTGGCTTCCGCTTCCGTGCCGGCGGGAGGGTGCGTCATCGAGAGTGAACTGGGCATCATCGACGCGCGTTTGGAGACCCAGTTGAAATGCCTGGAGGATGTGCTCGTGCGCGGCGTCTCTGCGGACTAGCGGAGCAAATACATGGCGAGCAGGGCTGCCGATCTACTCAGATATCTCGACCGGATCGATCGCGCCTCGCCGGTGGAGGTACGCGGACGGGTCAAAGAGGTTGTTGGGCTGGTCGTGAAGGCGGTGGTGCCGGAAGCCTGGATAGGCGAGATGTGCCTGATCCGCAATCCCCGTTCGCCGGTGCCGGTCAAGGCTGAGGTGGTTGGCTTTCGGGACGGTGACGTCCTGCTGATGCCGCTTGGCGAACTGGTCAATGTGGGGCCGCACAGTGAAGTGATTCCAACCGGGAACTGCCTCACGGTGAAAGTGGGGGATGGTCTGCTGGGCCGGGTGCTGAACGGCCTGGGTGAGCCCATGGACGCCGAGTCTAAGGGTCCTTTGAAATGCGACGAAGATTTCCCTGTCCTGGGTTATCCGCCCGATCCTCTGAAACGCGCAGCGCGTGACCAAACCAATCTCTCTGGGCGTTCGGGCTATCGATGCCGTGCTGACGGCGGGCGAAGGGCAGCGCATCGGCCTGTTTGCGGCCGCGGGCGGCGGCAAGAGCACGCTGCTCGGCATGATTGCCCGCAACACCGAAGCCGATGTCAACGTGATCACGCTGGTCGGCGAGCGCGGCCGCGAAGTGCGCGATTTCATCGAGCATGATCTCGGCCCGGAAGGCGTGAAGCGGTCGGTCATCGTGTGCGCGACCTCCAACGAGTCTTCCCTGGTGCGTTTGAAGGCCGCATACGTGGGAACCGCGATTGCCGAATACTTCCGGAACAAGGGGCTCAAAGTGCTCCTCATGATGGACTCGGTCACGCGCTTTGCCCGGGCGCAGCGCGAGATTGGCCTGGCGTGCGGCGAACCTCCGGCGCGCGCGGGATACACGCCTTCGGTGTTTGCGGAACTGCCCAAACTGCTGGAGCGCTCGGGGAATTCCGACAAGGGCTCGATCACCGCGATCTATACGGTGCTGGTGGCGGGCGACGACATGAACGAGCCAGTTGCCGACGAGGTTCGCTCCATCCTCGATGGGCACATCATCCTATCGCGTGAACTGGCTGCGCGGAATCACTATCCGGCGATCAATATTCTGGAGAGTGCCAGCCGTGTTATGAGCGCGGTCACTGATAAAGGGCACCGGCAATCGGCGGGCACGTTGCGCGACATGCTCGCGACCTACAAGAAGAATGAAGATCTCATCGTGCTGGGAGCCTATAAGCAGGGCGCGGATCAGCGGGTAGACAACGCGATCGCAAAAATTGACGAGATCAATACTTTCTTGAAGCAAGCGACGGATGACAAATCCAATTTTGCAGGCTCGGTGGAGCACTTGAAGAAGATGTTTCCGCCTAGCGCGAACTAATCATGGCGCAGTTCAAATACCGCCTCCAGCTCCTGCTCGAGCAGAAGGAAGACGCGAAGAAAGAAGCCGAGAGGCAACTGGCACGACTACAACACGAGTTGGAAATGCAAGTGGCTGCACTGCAGGCCTTGCAGCAACGCGAGAAGGAATTGGTCGAGAAACGGGCGCGTCTGCGACGCGAGCTCATGGCCAAACCGGGCGAGCAGGCGGCGCTCATGGCCCACGAGGTACTGGAGCGGTCGGAATTCGTAAAAGTGGTCGGATCGCAGATCGCCGAGGTCAGGAACGACGTCCTGTTACAGCGAGCGGTGATCGAAACGTGCGAACTGAAGGTGCAAGAGGCGAAGAAATCTGTCGAGGAAGCCAAGCGCGAAGTTGAAGTTCTGACGAAACACCGCGCCAAACAGGAGGAACGTTTCGTGAGGGAGCAGCTGGCTAAGGAAGACCTCGAACTGGATGAGATCGGCAACGTGTTGTACACGACCCGGAGGCGACCGTCATGAAGATCAGCGACCCGCAGCCGCCCACCAGCGATCCTGAAGTGAACACCGACGATATCGACTCGTCACAAAAATCTGACGACGATGCGCCATCGCCCTTTTCGCAGTTGCTGGCAAAGAAAAAAGGGACCGATCAAGATGCCGGCCAACTCAAGCGGGGCAAGAGCAGCGAGGGCGACACCGGCCCAATGGGAGCTGTGTTCCCGCAGGGCGGGAAGCTATTTGATCCAACGATTCAGGCAGGGCAAGTTGAGAGTAAGCACATCGTGGGAGTGCCCGTCGAACTGCAACAACTCGTACGCGAGATCTCGGTGGTGGTGAATGCAGCCGGAAACCAGCAGGTGAATATTGAAATGAACTCGAACGTGCTGAAAGGCCTGCACGTGCGCATCGAAAGGCGTGAGGGTGCGGTGGCGATCCAGTTTCAAAGCGCTTCCGAAGAAGTGGCGGGACTTTTGTCAAAGAACCTGGATGCCCTAACGCAGGGGCTGGCCGATCGGGGCGTGAGCGTGGCGGATATCCACGTGGAGGGTCCGAAGGAATACGCTCGCACGAGGGAGTACAAGAACCAATCCAATCCTGGGGGTCGTGGACAGAGTGGCCGCCAGGGAGGCGGGCGGTAGCGGACGACTCTCATGCAAACGGTGCCCTGGTCCCGTCTCAAGCCTTATCGTTTCCAGAATTTGCCTTCATTCACCCGGAAAGAAATCGCCCTTTGGAATTGGTACCGGCGCATCGGGCCCGAGCAAACCGAGTGGAGAGCATGGGTTGCCGAGATCTTCGGGCACCTGCTTGAGCGACCTGCAGGACAGCAGTTGCAACTCGTCCAGACCCACCAGGTTGATTCGCAGTTTGGGGAAAAAGTCCTCAGTTTCGGATCCAAGCAGGAATTGTTCATTGGCCGCGGACCCGACAATGACGTCGCGCTTTCAGCGGACGCTATCGCGAAGCGGCACACGCGGGTGGTGCTGAAGGATGGGCAGCCCTATATCGAAGACCTGGGCAGCCGGCTCGGGACTTACCTTTGGGACAAGAAAATCCAGCCGAACGAAATCCGACTGCTGAGGAACGGAGACCAGTTCACGGTCTTCCCGTACCGCTTTCGGGTAGTGCTGGAGCAATGTTGGAGCCCGGAGACCGAGGTTGCCCTGAGTGAATTGGGCTTGCAAGGCCTGACCCGCGCAGAATTCTTCCAACTGTCTCCGGCCGGATGGCGCATTTTTGTGGTGAACGCGCATCCCAGCGGGGAGCGGGCGCTGCTCGAGGTGAGCCCCAGCTTTCTTGCCAGACTGCAGCAACGAATGTTCGCTCCCATGGGACTGGACCGGGTGAAGACCCCGGTGCCCTCCGATGATGCGCTGGTGGGGTTCACGATCCTCGCCGTTCTTGAGCATTTGAACCGGCGGCTAAAGTTTCCCGTTCAGTTTTCCCTGGGCAGAGGCACGCGCGCTGCACTGGCGGATGCGACACGAGGAATGCTGCTGAGCTTTGCGGTGGGGGTGGGCGGCTTGACCGGGCAAGTGCGCATTTTTCTGCCGCTCGAGTACCTTTCGAAATACAAATCGGAGTCGTCGGTGGAGTCTGGCGCCAGCTATCCCGCTGGGCTTTGCTGGAGGTTCCCGGTCTCGGGCGGGTTCGTTGATCTCTCGGCCAACGAGATCGCACAGATCGGCTTGGGCGACATTCTGTTGACGCAACGTTCCGACGCCATCCTTGTTCCGACTTGCGGCAGCGGCTGGGCCATCGTGCCGGACGGAAGCAACTCCGCCAAGTTTCAGGTCGATAAGTACTTTGAGAGGAGTACGTCCGTGGAAATGGGTCGTGAGGGAACAGCAGCGGTGAGCAAGCCCGACATCGAAACGCTGCCGCTACGGCTGCATGTCATCGTGGGCGAGAAGGAATTCACCCTGGCGGAAGTTCAGTCGCTGGGGCCTGGGACGATTGTCGAACTCGACTCGACAAAATCGGACCCGGTGCGGTTGATGGTCAATGGCAAGATTCTCGGTGAGGGCGAACTGGTAGAGGTCGAGGGCAACCTTGGGGTCAAAGTGTTGCGCTGGAGAACCTCCTGATGACCCTCCTGTGGCTGCAGACGGCATCCACCCCGATAGACCCGCTTCCCGCGATCAACACGCCCGCTGTCGAGTACGTGGAAGTCCTGCTCGTGCTCGGGGGCGTACTCGCACTCGCCTATGTCACTCTGCGATTTGGCCTGCCACGCTTTCTGGGAATGCGTACGCCCAGGAATGGACCCATTCAGATGGTAGCGCGCTATCCGCTCGAGCCGAAGAAGACCCTTTATCTGGTAAAGGTGGGTTCGGAGGTATTTCTGATTGGGACATCGGAGGGCCAGGTTGAATATCTGACCGGCGTCGCGCCGGAGAACGCGGCCGTGATTCTAGAGGCCCGCGCTTCACGAGGAGCCCGAGCGGAAGGATTTTCGTCACGTCCTGAACTGGGTGCACAAGGCCAGAAAGGCCGACTGCTGAGATGAAGGGTTCACTCTTCGTCGGAATGCTTCTGCTGCCGCAGGTGGCCCATGCGCAGACGGGCGGCCAGATGGCGAACCCGGTGGTGATGGTCATCGTGCTGGGCGCGCTGGCGCTGGCTCCCTTTATTGTCGTGATGCTGACCTCCTTCGTGAAGATCTCGGTTGTTCTGTCGATCCTGCGCAACGCGTTGGGGACCCAGCAGGTGCCGCCGAATCAGATCATCACAGGCTTGGCGTTCGTACTGACCATTTTCATCATGGTTCCAGTGGCCCGGCAGATGTACCAGGACGCGGGTAACGTCGCGGAGACGAGGGACATTTTCTCCGAAGCCAGCGTGAAGAGCCTTTTCGATTCGAGCAAGAGAGCCAAAGAACCTTTGCGCAGGTTTCTCTCGCAGCACAGCCACGTGAAGGACAGGGAACTGTTCATGGATTTGGCGGTGCGCCTGGAAGCGAGTGCCTTACCAAAGCGGCCGCAGACGAGCCTGGAGAAACCGACTGCGCCCGCCCAGGGGGCGACTGGCCAGCCCTACAACGCGTCAGCCGTAGAGCTTGCACCTCCGGTGCAGGCCTCGGCTACACAGGTTCCCGCACTGCCTGCGTCGCAGCTGCCCGCTCCAGCGCCGCAGCCTCCGCCCGTGAATCGGCCGGACAAGGACGATTTCCAGGTGCTAATCCCGGCCTTCGTGACGAGCCAGTTGAAGGAAGCCTTTGAGGTCGGATTTCTGCTGTTCGTGCCTTTCATCGTGGTGGACATGGTGATCGCTAACATCCTGCTGGCTATGGGAATGTCGATGCTATCCCCAACCGTGATTTCGCTGCCCTTCAAACTTTTACTCTTCGTTCTTGTAGATGGATGGTTCTTGATCGTACGGGGCCTGGTGCTGAGCTACACATGAGGAGGTGGGCATGAACCCGGAGGCCATTACTCGCATACTGCGGGAAGGTCTGGTGCTTATCCTGCAGCTCTCGGCGGGACCGATGCTGGCCAGCATGTTGATTGGGCTAGTGGTGGCGATTTTTCAAGCGACCACGCAAATCCAGGAGCAAACCCTGAGCTATGTTCCGAAGTTGACGGGCGTATTCGTGACCATCGCGATCATGGGTCCGTGGATCCTGGCCCAGGCGGTGAAGTTCACGGTCGCACTGCTGGAAAGCATTCCCATGGTGCGCTGAGGATGGCGACATGCTGGCTGCCCTGCAACACATTCTGGTCACGCTCGGAATTCGTATCGAGGTGCCAACCTTTCTGGTGCTGTTCGGACTGGTGCTTACGCGGCTCGCAACCGCCATAACCCTGACCCCCTTTCTGGGGGGGAAATCTGTCACGGGAAGAGTGAAGATTGGGCTGGCTGCGGTCATCAGCATGTTGTTGTTTACGAGCGTCGCTCCGCAGACAAACCTGGGGGAGCTGGGCACGTTGCGAGTGATGGGTCTGCTGGTAAAAGAGGCGACGATCGGAGCGACACTGGGCTTTCTTTCGCAGGTCGTCTTTCAAAGCATTCAGATGGCCGGAGCCATGATCGACTATGGCCGGGGTATGAGCCAGGCTACGTTTCTTGCACCCCAACTGGAAACCAACGTTTCACTGTTAGGGCAGTTGCAATTGCAAGCGGCGCTGGTGCTATTCCTGGTTCTGAACGGACATCTGCTGTTTTTAAGAGCGCTGGCCTCCAGCTTCAGGAATGTGCCGCTGCTCGAATTTCCCAGGTTTACGGTAGGGACCCTGGCGGGCATGGAACAGATGGCGCATTACACCAGTGAAAGTCTGCGGATCGCGATCCAGCTCAGCGCGCCGGCATTGCTCACGTTGTTCCTGGTGGATGTGAGTTTCGGAATGATCAGCAAGGTGGCTTCGGGAATCCATGTACACACGGAAAGTCAGCCGGTAAAAGCGCTGGTTGGGCTGGGAGTGGTGCTTTTGGCGCTGGCATACATTCTTAACCGCATGCCCGGGTATTTCGCGGACATGCTGCAGACCGTTGAACAGTTCACGCGAAATCTCCAGTGAGTGAAGAGCTTCGCTCGGCAATGAGGTGTGGGCATGTCCGGGGACAAGACAGAGCAACCAACTCCAAAACGCATCAAGGAGTCCCGGAAGAAGGGTCAGGTATTCAAGAGCAAGGACCTGATCCAGGCGCTGCTGTTTTTGACCGCGGCTGCCATGCTTACGATCGGGGGTCCGGCATACGTGTCGGAGTTGGCTGACCTGATGAAGCAGTTCTTCCAGCCGTCGGTGATGCGTGGGGACATGCCGCTGAACGCCATGCTGGCCCGCATGGGCTATGCCTGGTCGAAGTTCTTCGTGCTTTCGGCACCCCTGCTGGCGGCGCTGGTGGTAGCGGGGGCCGCCGGGAACTTCATGCAAGTGAAGGTGCTTTTCTCCCCGGATATCGTAAAGCCGAAGTTCGACAAGCTGAATCCTCTGAACGGGTTTAAGAACGTCTTCTTCAGCCCGAACACCTACATCGAGCTGATCAAGAACCTGATCAAGTTCGGGGTGGTCTTCTGGATCTTGTACAGCGCCATCAAGGGCGGGCTACGGGATATCGTCCCCACCGCAGGAATGCGCCTGGATCAGACGGCGGCGCTGGCCGCCCGGCTGATGAGCAGCATTCTGTTCAAGGTGGGCGGGGTCTTTGTCATCCTCGGAGCGGCGGACTACATGATGCAGAAGAAGATGTACATGAAGAAAATGATGATGAGCAAGGAGGAAGTAAAGCAGGAATACAAGGAGCAAGAAGGCGACCCGCATGTGAAGCATATGCGCAAGCACCTGTTCGAGCAGTTGATGCACGGGAGCGTTGCGCGGAATGTTCCGCGGGCCACCGCCGTCGTGGCGAACCCGACCCATCTTGCAGTCGCCATACGTTACGACGAAGCAAGCATGCAAGCCCCGCGAGTAACTGCCAAGGGGCAAGATTCCATGGCTTTGAAGATCATTGAGATCGCCAAGGAGCATAAGGTTCCGGTGATTCGGAACATCGGGCTGGCGCATAGCCTGATCGATCTTGAGGTGGGGCACGACATTCCCGAAGACTTGTACGAAGCGGTTGCCGAGGTGTTGAACTTCGTCTACCAGCTTGCGGCCGAAGGCTAGAAGCGAGAGGGAGAGCTTATGAGGGTCGACTACACCTTGCCGGCGCTGCAGCCCGGAAGTTTGCCGGAGTTGCCCACCGGCCAGGAACCTGAACTGTCGTTTCGAGGGCAGCTCCGCAATGTGGCGGTGCAGCTGCCGGCAACCTGGGAGCAGCAACTACGCCTGGACGCGCGGCCCTTCAGCGGGACCTATATCGGGCCCCCGCCTCGTCCGCACACATTGGAACTGCATGATGCGGAAACGCAGCGCTCGCGCTGGCGCAACATGCTGTGGCGGCACACCCCCCTGGGGGTGGCCTCCAACGAGTCGAGCACGGCTACCCGGGGTCAGCCCGTGCAGACCATGCTCGAGATGCTGCTGGATATGCAGCAGATGGAAGATTCGATCGTGTCCCAGAGTGTGGCAGTAACTCGAGGTTGACTATGCCAGAGATGGGTTGGACTTCCGAGGAAATCTACCTGCTTGCCAATCGCGGGTATGCCCTGTACCGGCAAGGCCGTTATGCGGAAGCGGCGGTCATATTCGAGGCGCTCACGGCGCTTGATCCCATGAATTCCTACTGCCGGAGCGCGCTCGCTACCGTGTGCCTGGCGCTGGGGCATGCCCAACGGGCCGTCAATGAACTGTCGTTTCTGCTCAACCGGAATCCAGCGGATCACGACGCGCGGGCGCGCCGATGTGAGGCCCATTGCGAGCTAAGGAACTGGAACGAGGCCCGGCAAGACCTGGCGATCCTGCAGCGCAACGGCGAACGGAATCATGCTCAGAGACTAACCTGGCGGCTGCAAGCCGGTGGGGAAGCGGTCCGATGACGAAACTAGCAACTTGGCAGGGGGGCACTCGATAACTGTAGTGAGTCGGGACCCAAGTTCGATTCAAGACGCGAGGAGAAAACAACATGGGAGACGTCGTAAGCAGCATTGGCAATGCAGTCAGCGGTGCACTCAACACCGTCGAAAATGTAGGCAAGGCGGCGACCGATCTACTGAGCGGTAACGTTGGTGGGGCAGTCGGCGACATTGGCAAGGCGGGGTCAAGTCTGGTCCAGACCGCGGTCAACGGCTTCATGGCCACTAACCCCGAAGCCAGCAAACTCGGTCCAATCGCGAACATGCTGACGGGCCTGGTGGGACAGGCTGGCGGCTTCAACCCTGCGCAAGGTGCAGGCAATGGCTCACCTTTTAATCTGGGTGGCATACTGGGCGGGATTTTACAGAATCCGTTCGGCAACATTTTCGGCGGCGGCGCCGGCGGCGGATTCCCGGGATTGCCCGGACTGCCAGGGTTCCCAGGTGGTGGTGGATTTCCAGGGTTCCCCGGAACTGGCGGAACCGGCGGGACGGGTGGGGCTGGTGGGGCCGGCGGGACCGGTGGGCCCCAGGAGAGCTTTGCTCAACTGCAGCAGGACATGCAGAAAGCTGCCCAGAGCGGCGATCCCATGCAGATGCTGCAGGCGCAGCAGAAGATGGACGCCTATAGCCAAATGGTTAACTTGCTGTCGGCCACTGAGAAGAAGTTTGATTCGATGATGGAAGGGATCATCGGAAAGATCGCCTAAAAAGCAAGCTCAGAACAGGAAAAAGGAGAAAAAGAATGGCACAGCAACAATCTTCCAGTGCCGCGCAGCGGCTGATCGATGGCGCGCCTCTGAATCAGATTCTCGGAGTGACCAACGCGCAGGAACAATCACTGGCCGTTATCGGCTTCAACTTTTACCGGCAGGGCAAGACGAAAGAGGCCGAGACGATCTTCCGCGGCCTCACCGCTCTCGACGACCACTCCTATTACGGCTATGCCGGACTGGGCGCCGTCGCCCTCGCCAAGCAACCACCGGATCTCAAAACCGCCTACGAGAACCTGTCGAAAGCGGCGGAGTTGAATCCAAACGACCCCAGCGTGCAGGCCAACCTGGGCGAAGTACTGCTTCGAGCGGGAAAGATCGAAGAAGCAAAGAAGCCCCTGGAGAGGGCCTTCCAACTCGACCCAGGGCATAACGACCCTGGCGCGAACCGTGCCCGAGCCATCGTGGGCGGCCTCGACATGATTGTCAAACAGATCGAAAGCCGCCTGCAGGCGCAGGGGAAATCCACGGGCAAGTCGAATTGATGTGGTCCTGACGCGCCGGATGCTGACTCTGCGGAGTGATGCATCCGGCGCACATATTCTCTAGCATCGAGCTATGCAACGCCTCTTTGCTGCTGATGCGGGCGCTCATCCCGAGTGAGCGCGCTGTTCTTTTGCGGAAGAGAAACATCCCGGCCGAGACATGATCGCCAACATCCAGGCTCAGCTTCTCGAAATCCAGAAAGAGATCCTAGGCGGGAATCTGCTGGGCGTCCTGACGCGCTTTGCCGACCTGATCCTGGTCAGCCTGGTCGCGGTCATGGTCGGCTTGATGATCGTTCCGCTGCCGACCTTTCTGCTCGACATTTTCCTGACCATCAACATCACGGTCGCCGTGACCATTCTGATGGTCTCGATCTACATCTCGAGTCCGACCCAGATCGCTTCCTATCCCACGCTGCTGCTGATCACCACGCTGTACCGCCTGTCGCTCGACATTTCGGCGACCCGACTGATCCTGCTGAAGGCGGACGCCGGCGAGGTCATCCGGGCGTTCGGCATGTTCGTGGTGAGCGGCAACTTCGTGGTGGGCGCGGTGATCTTTCTGATCATCACGCTGGTGCAGTTCATCGTCATCACCAAGGGCGCCGAGCGCGTGGCCGAAGTCTCCGCGCGGTTCACGCTGGACGCGATGCCCGGCAAGCAGATGAGCATCGACGCGGACCTGCGCGCCGGCATCATCGACTTCCAGCAGGCCCGGCACCGCCGGGAAGGCCTGGCGCGGGAAAGCCAGTTCTACGGCGCGATGGATGGCGCGATGAAGTTCGTCAAGGGCGATGCCATCGCCGGCATTGTCATCACCCTGATCAACATCGTCGGCGGACTGATCATCGGCGTTGCGATGAACGGACATGTCGGTGATGGAAGCGGTGCAGACCTATTCCATCCTGACCATCGGCAACGGCCTGGTCTCGCAGATTCCCGCGCTGCTGATTTCGATCTCGGCCGGCATGGTGGTGACGCGCGTCGCGTCCGAAAACAAGGACTCCAACCTGGGCAAGGACGTAGCCGGGCAGATTCTCGGGCAGCCCAAAGCGATCGCGGTGGCTTCCGGCTTGCTGACGATCATGGCGATCATTCCGGGCCTGCCGAAGATTCCGTTCTTCATTCTGGCGGCACTCACGGGTTCGCTGGCCTACGGATTGTTCCGGGCTGAGAAGATGCAGGCGGCGGCCGCCAAACAGTCGCAGGTCATGGCGGCGGCTCAGACCCAGGATCCGCAGCTCTCGCTCACCGTGCCCCTGGTCCTGCAGGTGAGCGAGGCACTGACTCCTTATGTCGATCGCGAAACCGAGAGCGGCAAGAAATTCTACGATCGGTTGCTGAGCGCGCAACGGCCTGTACTACGAGCTGGGCGTGATTTTCCCGTCCCTCCAGGTCAAGGGCAATTCACCCGGGGAACCGGGAAGCTATCACCATCTGGGCGAACGAGGTTCCGGTGGTGAGCGGCCAGATCCGGACTGGATGCGGTTCTGGTGAACGATTCGCGCAGACAGCATTTCGATCTATGGATTCAGGGCGAGAACACGGCGAATCCCGCCACCGGCAAGCCGGCCGCATGGATCCCGCGCGCACAGGCGGAGCGCGCCCGAGGCGCGGGCTATGCAGGTGTGGGATACGGGGGAGATCCTGCTGCTGCATGTGGCGCACTACCTGAAGAAGAACGCCAAGGATTTCATTGGCGATTCAGGAAGTGCAGGTTATGGTTGCGTCCCTGAAGCAGTACTATCCGACGTTAGTGGACGAGACCGTACCGAAGCCGGTCTCTCTGCAGACGCTGACCGAAATTTTGCGCAGGCTGGTGGAGGAGGAAGTTTCAGTGCGCGATCTGAAGGCGATTCTGCAGACGCTGTGCGAATGGGGCCGGGTGGAGCACGAGGTACTTGCGCTTACGGAGCAAGTGCGGGCCGGGCTGAGGCGGAAGATCTGCTACCAGATCTCGCAGGGACGTCCACTGCTATTCGTCTACCGGCTCGATCCGGAGTTCGAGGAAATGTTTCGCAATTCCATTCGGCAAAGCGCGAGCGGCGCATACCTGGCGATGGATCCCGCGATGAGCCGGCAGGTCATGGAGGCGGCACGGATGCAGATCGGCAACTTACCGCCGGGCGCGCAGACGCCCGGTGATTGTCACCGATGGAGAGATCCGGCGATTTGTGAAGAGACTGCTGGATTTCGCAATCCCGGATGTGACCGTGCTGAGCTACGACCAGCTTACGCCACAGATCAACTTGCAGCCGTTAGGGATGATTTCGCCGGAATCCCAGGCGCAGATCGCCGCACAATGAGCGGAGTGTGTACTGATGGCCAGTTTTGGACTAAGCGGTCGCGCGAAGATCCCGAGTCAGCGTGGAAAACTGCCTCTTCACAGAAAAACCCGCCGAGGTCAGGACGCGATGCGCGTAGCTTTGCTCGAACACATAGGTCGCGGTGAAAGGCGGACGATAATTCCGGTCCAGGAGCCAGCGCAGCAACTCGTAGCCGGCGGAAACGTCGTCGCAGTCGCTGGAGCGGAGATCGGTGATAGTCGTGTTGGAGGAGCGGGAAGTGCGACCGCGTACGCCTTCAATATGTTTCCACTGAAGGCGCCGAGAAATTGCTGGAAGGGGGCGACGTTGCGGAGGAAAGCGTGCCGCTGACACCAGTGAAGGGATTCCTCAGCCGCAAGCGGGAATTGCGAAAGGGCGTCGACATCGATTTCCCTCACCTCCAGAGTTGGATCGGCGGCAGGCAAGTTTGGAGACTCCGCTTCCATATCCACGAGACTGCGTTCCGGCTGGGCCTGGATGAAGCGGTAGCGGCGGACAGGACGGTCGGGAACAGAAACACCATGAAGCATGAAGTAGCCGTCGTCACGCAATTTCTTGCAGCACGCGTTAAAGAGAATCAGAGAGATCCTTTGAGTGCGGAACTTGGGAAGCGCGCCCCAGTAGACCGTGTAGGCTTCATGAGACTCAGGGTTCGCGCAATTGATGATGAGCGCAGCCGGTTCATCCTGGACGTAGCCGATGAGCGAGTGCTCGTAGGAGAAGTCCCAGTATCGCAAGAATGCCAGGAAGCTGAGGAGATCGAGATTCCATTCGAACGACATGCCTCGAGAGGATTCGTTCATGAGGCGAATGGCGTCAGGCAGATTCTGCAGGTTGATGGTGCGCAGGTCGGCTGACATAGGGCCAACATAATACTACCGGCAGTTTTAAAGGGGGGAACATTTATGAAGAGCGTAGCGAAAGCCGAGCCCACGCCAGCGGGAAACCGAGATGACATAGGCTGGCGCCAGTTTCCGAAATTCGAAGAAGTACTGGGCTCCGACGAGCCGGCGGCTTTGCTGGCGAAAGTCGAGAGGACTTGCCGCCAGTTAAACGAGGTGATCCAGGGGGGTGCGGAGGCGGATAAGGCGCGCGCCAAGCGCGCCATGACGGCCTACGGGCGCTCGCTGGACCTGTTACGGCTGCTCACCGAGATGAGAGACAAATCTGCGGCGCAAAAGTAGCAACATCCGGAACTGGGCCGCGATAATTCGAACAGGAGGGAAACCGGTATGTCCGAAATCACCAATGCACTGAACATGGCATCGGCGCCCAACTACAGCATCGATCAGATTTTGCAGTCCACGACGCCGGCCAAGCAGCCGGGCGGATTTCGGAGGGTGCTGGGTGCGGTAGTAGGCGGCGTGGGCAACATGTTTGCTCCGGGCCTGGGCGGCATTATCGGCAGCGCCATTAGCGGCGCCGGCGGCATCAACCAGACCGGCCTGATGAGTGACACGACGCAATTCCTGCAACTGCAGCAGCAGATGAACATGGAACAGCGGGCGTTTGAGACGGCGTCGGCGGTAATGAAATCCCGCCACGACGCCGCCATGGCGGCGATCCGCAACATCAGCTAGTCGATGCTGAAGACAGGAGACTGAAGATGGCAGCGAGATGGACGATCGCTCCCTCCAATGAAGAGGCGGCATTCCTGCTGGAAGCAGGGATTATTTATCGTGACGCAAAGAATTTTCAGGCGGCACGCGACGTCTTTAGCGGAGTGCAGACGCTGTTTCCGCAGAATGATGTTCCGGAAGTTCTGCTGGGCACGGTTGAATTCCAGGCGGGCAACTTCGAGGCCGCGGAGACCCACTATCGCAAAGCCCTGGAGTTGAACTCACGGAGCGCGTACGCGTATGCCCATCTCGGCGAAGCCTGCCTATTCCGGAAAGATAAAGAGGCGGCGCGCGCGAACTTGAAGAGCGCGCTGGCACTCGACCCCCTGGGGGAATTCGGGAAGATGGCGCGCAGGCTGCTGGAGATGGCTGACCAAGTTACATTCGCGTAAGCTAGCCGTTCACCATGGATATCAACGACATTAAGCCGCCCGGAGGTTCCGACCCGTACGCCGGCTCCGACGAGCAGCCCGTCGAGGGAACGCGGGATAGGCGGTTTCCCGAATCGAAGAGCAGGCTGGAGGCATCCGAGCCAGCCGAAGTGACTGGTCCGTCCTTGGGGGTGGTGACGCAGTTTCATAAAACGGCGTTAGAGGATCCCGCGAAGCTGGATACCATGGTGCGGGCATCTGTTTCCGAGTTGATCGATTCAGGGCAGAACATCACCGGGCATTTGTCGGGGGTTGAGAAGCAATCCCTGGTGGATTTCCTCTCCGCAGATCCCGTGGTTCGGCGACAGGTGGAGAATTACCTGCGAAAGGCGCTGGTGTAAGCATGGAGGTCCTGCTCTCGATCCAATCCAAGGCCGACGGCAGCGTGCGAGAAGTGAAGCGCGAAATAGCCGACGGTTTGGCCGTAGGGCGCGGTGCAGAAGAGGGAGTTCTGCTGGACGGTCCGGACCTGTCGCGCGAGCACCTGATGCTGACCACGGATGGAAGCGTGGTCTATGTCACGGACCTGAGCAACAATGGGACCTGGCTTAATGGAACCAGGCTTCGGAGATCGATCAAGAGTCGCGTGCGCGCCGAAGACTCGATCGAGTTGCCAGGCTACATTTTGACCTTCCGGCTGCCGGAGCAGCCACAGGAAAGTGTCGAGGTCAGCCCCCGGGAAGCGCCGGCTGCAGTTTCTGCGGACAGTCATCCCGCGCAAGAATCGCCGAGAGCTTCCGGACCATTGGCCATGCTGGATCCGGTCTTCCACTTCATCGGCTCTTTCACGTTTATGGAGAAGTTTCTGGCGGTCGTGAGTTGTAGTGGATTGCTCTTGCTGTACACCTACTTCAAATCGTGAAACGTTTGCCCCGCATCAGGGTGCAGCACCTGCTTTCGGTGACACGCGCCGCCATCCCACCGTTACACAAGAGGCACCATTAATAATGATAGCGTTGGTGAGGCCGGTTGAGTCAGCCTGGAACGTCAGTTCGTCCCGAGGTGCAAGAAGGGCGCGATTACTGTGCGGAAGTAGTCCGGGTTTTGCCAAAGGAAAAAGCCGCCTCCGGCCAGAACAAGAATAAAGAGCAGCATTGCCACCAACCCTGCCCTGCTCTTTTTCCGAGGAGTGGAGGACCCCTTAGACGCGGGTTTGGGCGCAACGCTTTTGGCGGCCGTCTTGCCCAATACAATAGTTTTGTTCGCCCGTTGTGCAATGCCACGCAGACGCGAGAGGATCGACTCCAGATCAGCGGGCCGCTTTTCGGCACGCTTCTCCATCATCGACTCCACCAGATCGGATAAGGCAACCGGGTAGTCTGGCAGGAGCGATTTCAACTGGGGAGCCCTGCTCTCCAGGTCGGCGTGCCAGCGCAACCAGTCCAAGTCGGTCCGCTGGTCGGCAAACGTCTTCCCGAAGAGTCTCCTTCCGAGCAGGATCTCGTAGAACATTACCCCCAGAGCGTACACGTGGGCGCCAGGCATGGAATCCGCTCCGCTGCTCTTCTCTGCGAAGATTTCTGGAGCGGCATAACGTGGATTCCCCGCTCCGCTGCTGGTTCCACGAGTGACGTTGGGCTGCAAGCTCTGAATCGTCGCTTTTCCGAGCCGGTCGAAGCAGATACTTTGGGGAGTCAGGGCATCTTTCCTGCCGTCGGTCGAGTGCATTGCGATCAGTGCCTGGACACTCGCAACAAAAGCGTGAATGACTTCCTCGAGTTGGGATGGATCGTCATGCAAGTAGCCAGCCAGGGTGTCCGGTTGCTTGCCGATCAGTCCTTCGATTCGTGCTGCGACATCGGGCGCCGCCGGTACCGGCACGGGACGCGGCATGGAATCGGGCTTTGCCTGGGGCTTCGCAACCATCCCGGGCTGAGCGACAGGCTTCGCTTCAGGTATGGCGACAGGCGGAGCCTCAGGCTTGAAAGGAATCTTGGAGCCGGGATTCAGCTCGACCTTGGCAGCGGGAGCAGGTTTGGGAGGCACCAGGGGCTTGGGAATAGAAACCGGTTTGGGAGTGGGCGGCACTTCAGGAGCGACAGCACGCTGGGTTGGGTCGGGCGTGACGGGTTTTGCCTTGTTCCCGCCCTGCGACGGTGTTTTCGAGGCAGCGCTCTGGGCAGTGCTCTGGGTCGTTCCCGTCCTCTGCTCGAGGAACGCGCGGCGCTCGTCCCCCTTTTTTAAGCTTTCGGCGGCTAGTGCGTACAGCCGCTCGAGGTCGGCTGCTTTGGATGCGGCCTCTTTGACAACGATTCTGGCAAGTGGTCCGAGAAACTCGGCGAGCTGTTTTTCAACCGTCCGCAGCGTAGCCTCGTCCCATCTCGACGCGGGCGCGGGAGAAGACACCTTCAATCCATCCCGCCGGGGCGGTGCAGCGGCGGGTGCGGGCTCGACCTGATTGCGCGGAAGGGTCGCCGTGAGAACCGTTTCATGTGAGATGGTGCGGCCGGGCGGCGAAGCAAAACTGTTTTCAAATGCGTCTCGAACGCCCTCACTGAACAAGCGCGCGCTCGGGTACCGCTCGTGCGCGGTCTTGGCCAGCGCCTTGGCACACACCAGGTCGAAGCCTCGGGGAAGCTCGGGATTGATTTCCGAGGGAGGACGTTCCTTCTCGTTGCACACGCGTTGCACAAGATTTTCGGGTGGACCCGCAAAGGGGCTCACGCCGGCGAGCAATTCGTACAATACGACTCCCGCAGAAAACAGATCGGAGCGACGGTCGACGGGCGACCCGGTCAACTGCTCGGGCGACATGTATCCGGGGGTGCCTGCATTGAGCTCCGCAACTCCGAAGTTGGCAATCCGGATAGTTCCTTTCTCGGTGATCAGCAGATTGGACGGTTTGATGTCGCGATGCACGACGCCCTGGCTGTGCGCGAAATCAAGTACGCCGAGAACTTGCACGATGAGGCTCACGGCATCGGCGAGCGAAATCCGGCTCCGCTCCTTAAGACAGCTGGCTTCCACGTACTCCGTCGCAATGAAGGCCCAGTCGGAGTCTTCACCGTAGTCATACACTCCCACAATTCCGGGATGATGCAGGCGGGCCGCAGCGCCGACCTCATTCTGCAGCCGGGCGATCATGGGGGCGCCATAATTTTCGAGAAGGTGCTTTGGAATTGCTCTAAGGGTAGCGTTGCGCCGCAGGATGGGATCGAACCCCTTGTAGAAGACCCATCCGGAGTGTCCCTGGGCGAGGGCCTCGACGATGTCGTATTGCGCGAGCCGTTCGGGTTGCGAGGTAGCAGGCTGCATTGGGATCAACCGTCGAACATGTGACCGCCAGCACTATGCCTGAGTGCAAGCGATGGATGGATTCGGACTGCCCAGCGATCTAGCCTCCAGACGATCGGATCCGGGAGCGAACCCCGAATGCTGTCAGTTCTGGGGCCGCACGCCCGCGCCTCAGGGGGATAGGCAGGGCATTCGCGGCAGCCAATCATAGCAAAAATCGCAGTCGAAAAGATGATAGAGCAACCCGACTGGCCTTCCGACCCCTTGTCCCAAAATGCAGGTCCAATGGCCCCTCGGAGTGTCGCGAATTGGGGCACCGGGGACATAAAGGGCTCCCCAGCACGGCCGGAATGTGCGACCATGCGTTAGCGCGCGGGCGTCGGCCGAGGGGGATAATTGCAGCTTTGGCACGCGCTCGCAAGAGCCTACTGGCCGAGGCAGAATATTCGCGCCTCAACCCAGGTCGGCGTCTCTGATGAGCGTCGCATCATGGATTCAGCCACACCCAACAAGATCGACAAATACGAAGTCGTGGGGATGATCGCTCGAGGCGGCATGGGAGTGGTCTACAAGGCCTTTGACCGCTCGCTCGACCGGTTTGTTGCGATCAAGATGGTCACGAGCGCGGATGAGGAGCACGGCGATCTTCTGAAGCGTTTCTATCGTGAAGCCCAGTTCACGGCCAACCTGCGGCACCCAAACATTGTCACGGTGTTCAGCCTGGGAGACTTCGAGGGGAAACCCTATCTCGTGATGGAGTACCTTTCCGGGAAGAGCCTCGACTCGACGCTCGAAGGGGAGTCGATGACCGTGCAGCAAAGGCTCAATTGCATTGGGCAGGTCTGTCGCGGCCTGCAGTATGCGCATGAGCACCAGCCGAGCATTGTGCATCGAGACATTAAGCCTGCGAACATCGTGGTTGCGGAGGACGGAACGGCGAAGATCATCGACTTCGGGATTGCGCGGCTGGGGCAATCGCGCCATACCCGCACCGGTTTGATTACGGGTAGTTACCACTACATGTCGCCCGAGCAGATTAACGGAGAGGAACTGGATGGGAGGAGTGACATCTTCTCGACCGGCGTGGTCCTCTACCAACTGCTGACCAAAGCGCTTCCCTTTGCAGGCAGCACGATCGCCGAAACTCTTCAGCAGGTGATCAGCAATTCACCCCTGCCACTCAACCAGTTTCTGAAGGAATACCCCGCGAGACTTGACGACGTGATTGAGCGAGCGCTCGCCAAGAACCGCGAAGAGCGGTATCAGTCCGCGAATGAGTTTGCCTTCGATCTCAACGAAATCGAGGAGGAACTGAAGCGGGGACTTTTTGGAAGCTACCTGGAACGAGCCGAAGCTCTTTTGAGCGACGGAGAGTACGAGCGCGCCAAACGGGAGATCGCTCACGTCCTTGAGGTCGACCGCCAGCACGAGCGCGCGAATACCCTGATGCGGAAGGTGCAACGCAGCAGTGCGAGGCGCCAACGCAGGGCACGCGCGCTCAACCTGCGCGTTCATGCGGAAGAGGCGCTAAAGTTGAATCGGCTGAATGAGGGGCTACGCTATCTCGATCAAGCCGTCAAACTGGATCCGACGAACGCGGAACTCCACGCCTTTCGGGAGCGTGTCTCGGACATGGGAGCGCGGGCGGAAAGGGTCCATGAGATTCTCGCTCGCGCTGAACGGGCGTGCGCCGCCAACGACCTGGCCGAGGCGAATCGGGCGGTAGCGGAAGCGTTGCAATTTGATCCCGATTCCGCACGAGCGAAGTCCTTCCGGGCGATTGTCGAAGGCAAGCAAGCGGAGCGCGAAAGGAATTTGCGGACGCAGGGTCGGGTGAGGGCAGGATTCAATGAGGCCAGGCAGGGCCGGCAGCTTTCGGAACGTGGAACCGGTGCCGGCCGCTCGCGGTCCGGCCAAGGCGATTCTGCCGAGCCCGATCCCATATGGTCGGATGCCGACGTCAGTTCGTCCTCATTGCATTCTGACCCAGCCCACGGCAACCCGGGTGGCGATGAGGCGACGGCTGCCTTCGAGGTGTTCGATGCGGCTCGAGTGGCGGAGGAGATTGCCCCGCCGTGCGATGAGAAGGTCTTCAACCATCGCCCGTTGATTTCGCCGGTGGCGGAGTCCGTCGAACAGCAGGACCGGGCGTCAACCCAGGGTCGGGTGGCGGCCGTGTGGCCCGAAGACACGTTGCTAGCCGCAGAGAAGGAACTCGCGGCTTTCATCGGTCCTTTGGCGAAGGTGATGGTCAAGAAAGCTGCGTCCCGGACGACAAATGTCGACGAGTTCTGCACTTTGCTGGCTGCAGGGATCGAGCGGAAAAGTGATCGGGAGGCTTTCCTGGCGGCCATGAGTTGTCCGGGCGGGGGCGCGCAAAATGGAACTGCGCAGCCGACACCGCCAGGCAATGTCGCAACCGGTCCTGACAGTGCTGCGGTCAGGGCCACGCTAACGCCTGCGGCGATAGAGCGCGCTGCCCGCCTGCTTGCGCAGCATGTGGGCCCGCTGTCCGGTGTGCTTACCAGAAAAGCGGCGAGGCACGCGGAAAGCGTGCGTGCTTTTTATTTGCTGCTGGCGGAACACATAGAGACAGAATCGGAGCGCGACCGTTTCCTGCAAGACGCAGGCTTCCCTGACCTGTAATCGCTTGCACAGTGGTCAGTCCCCGAAGCAGATGCCCATGGCGCGGGCGGTGCAGACCAGTTCTCCGTTGGGATCGACCTGCTTCAGGTGCCCCACGGCTTCGGCGATGTCGACCGATTGGATGCTCTCCCCATGCAGGCACACCATCTTGCCGAACTCCCCGTCTGCGATCATCTCGGTGGCCTTGGCCCCGAAGCGAGTGCCGAGCACGCGATCGTAAGGTGATGGCGACCCGCCGCGCTGGATGTGCCCGAGCACACTCACCCGGACCTCTTTATGGGCGCACAGGCTGATGGCGTCGCCCACCAGGTTGCCTACGGAACCTCCGCGAGACAAGTTTCGCAGTTCTGGAGGTAATTGAATGCCTTCGGCCACGACGACAATGGTGAAGCGCTTACCGTAGCCTTCGCGGGCCGCCACATAATTACAGATGTTCTGGATGGAAAAACGTATCTCGGGGATGAGGATGACGTGCGCGCCGCCGGCTAAGCCGGCCTCGATCGCGATCCAGCCCGCGTCGCGCCCCATGACCTCCACCGCCATGACGCGGTGATGCGATTCGGCGGTGGTGTGAATCTTGTCAATCGCATCGGTGGCGGTGTGGAGGGCAGTATCGAAACCGAACGTGACATCGGTGGCGCACAAGTCATTGTCGATCGTCTTTGGTACGCCCACCAACTTCATGCCCTTACGAAAGAGTTCCAGGCCGATCTTCTGCGACCCGTCGCCGCCGATGGTGATGATGGCGTCGATGCCCAGTTTGCGCGCATTGCCGATCACCTGATCGGATATGTCCTTTACAACCTCATGACCATTCTCGATGGTTTTGTACTGGAAGGGATTGCCGCGGTTGGTGGTACCGAGAATGGTGCCACCGCGAGGCAGGATTCCGCTGACGTCTGCGAGCTTGAGTTCGCGGGAACGCTCGGGCCAGATCAGGCCGTCGAAGCCATCGGGAATGCCGATGACCTTCCATTTGTATTTCAGGATGGCCGATTTCACGGCCGCCCGGATGACCGCGTTCAGGCCGGGCGCGTCGCCGCCCCCGGTACAGATGCCGATGCAACGAATGTTATTCATTACAGATTGCGGTCCCCTGCCGGGACTCGCTATTGTTTCTCCTGGCTTCTCCAAATTCGGGGGTCGTGGTGACATAGGAGCGTACGCCGCAACTCCCCCCTGCATTCAGATCGGCGACGCCAGGCGATATCTTCAGGTGCCTTTGGGGCATGGTCTTGTCATGGCGGCCCGCTTGCTAGGCGTGTGCTTTGGGCGGGGACCCTTTTATGGGCGTGAGGGTCGAGGTGGGCGTGCCGAGATCTGTTTCCAGGCGGTCGGTATGCTCCTGTTCAAACCTGACGAATTCTTCGTAGAGAGCTTTTAATTGCGGGTCCAGCGTGGTGGCCGCAAGGCGGCGGTAATAATGGAGTGCACTTCGTTCCGCGGCGTCGGCGATTTCCAGGGCGATCCGGTGCGCTGATGCCGGTTGGCCCTTTTCAACCGCCTCTACAATCGAGGCAATCTCAAACCGGGGCGTCTCGATGAAATCGCGAATATCTTCTTCCGTGATGTCATCGTTTTTGTTGCCATACCGTTCGCAGTAACGCGCGGTTAACAGTTCACCGTGCTGATGTTCCGCCCTTGCCAGGTCAAGGAACGAGGATGCGATGTCGGGGAAGTCCGGGCAGAAATGGGAAAGCAGATCACTGAGCTGGTGGTATATCTGCGCATTCCTCGCCTCAATCGCAATAGCAATGCGGAGTGCTTCCCGGGGACTCAACGAAGAAAAGTCTTGTTTCACGATCACCTCGTGACGCGGTACGCGTCTAGCATCCACCGAGTCCGGAAGCTTGGGCAGTGACAACCGTCACATTCGCTAGATATTCCACTACCTTCGATGGCCAATCAGGGCGAAGGCCGTCGCTAGCGGGTGCAAGAGTTCACGCAAAGTGCTCTTGGCCGCGGTCTTGCAAGCGTCGTCCCGATTGTGGACAGATACGTCCCTTCGAACAGCCGGTTTGTAGCGATGATCACATCGCGCTAACTGGCTCCTGCCTAGGCTAGGTGTTTGAGCGCACCCACCAGCTCCGGAAAGTCATCCTGGTGAAAACGAGGTTTCGATGAAGCCAATCCGTACCTTTAAAGTCCACCCTTCGTTGCCGGAAGCTTTGCTCCCGCTGCTGCACATTGCGTACAACCTGCGTTGGAGTTGGGATCACGCGGCCATCGAGCTGTTCCGCAGGCTGGATCGCGATCTGTGGGAGACATGCGGGCACAATCCGGTCCTTCTTCTTGGCAACGTAGAGCAAGGCATCCTGGAGGCGGCCGCGCTGGATGACTCGTTCCTGGCGCATATGAGAGGCGTGGCCGAGACGCTCGATTCATACCTTGCCGGACAGGGAGCGTGGTACAAGCGGGAACATGTCCAGGACAGCAAGCTGCTGGTGGCGTATTTTTCGGCGGAGTTTGGGATTACGGAGTGCTTGTCGATTTTCGCTGGAGGACTGGGTGTGCTGGCGGGCGACCACCTGAAGGCGGCGAGCGATCTGGCTCTTCCGCTGGTCGGCGTGGGACTGCTTTACCAGCAGGGATATTTCCGGCAATACCTGAACGGAGCGGGCTGGCAGCAGGAAGCCTACGAAGATAACGACTTTCATACTCTGCCGATCAAGCTCGTTCCTGACATTCGCGTCCCGGTGGAATTGCCGCATGGGACGGTGACCGCGCAGGTGTGGTCGGTGAACGTGGGCAGACTGAGGCTGCTTCTACTGGATACCAACCTTCCCGCGAATACGGCGGAAGACCGCAAGATCACCTACCAGCTCTATGGCGGAGATCTCGAGATGCGGCTCAAGCAGGAGATCGTTCTGGGGATCGGCGGCTATCGTGTTCTGGAAGCCGCGGGACTGGAACCCACGGTCTATCACATGAACGAGGGACATTCTGCTTTCCTGGGACTGGAGCGGGTCGTGCGGCTGATGGAAACGCAGAATCTTTCCTTCGATGAAGCCCGCACCCTCGCATCGGCAAGTTTGATTTTTACCAACCCACACACCGGTCGCTGCCGGGCACGACTACTTTCCACCGGGATTGATGGATCACTACTTCGAACGATACCGGCAACGCCTGGGCATTACGCGCGCGGAATTTCTGGGACTGGGGCGTTCTCATCCGCAGAACGACTCCGAAGATTTCTGCATGACAGTCATGGCTCTGCGCCTGGCGTCCTTCAGCAATGGCGTAAGCCGGCTTCACGGGGTGGTCTCACGGCAAATGTGGAAGCACATCTGGGCCGGTGTGCCGGAAGCCGAGGTTCCGATTGGGCATGTGACCAATGGAGTGCACTTTCGCAGCTGGGTTTCCTTCGAGATGAACCAACTGTACGACCGGTACCTGGGACCCAAGTGGCGGGAAGAACCTGCCGACGCGAAGTTGTGGGAGCGGGCCGACTCCATTCCCGCCGGGGAGTTGTGGCGAACCCACGAGCGGCGTCGGGAAAGGCTGGTTGCCTATGCGCGCCAGCAAGCTGCGGACGCAACTGGCCAGCCGGGGAGCTTCCCAGGCGGCCATCGACGATGCGGAGGAGGTGCTCAGTCCGGACGCGCTCACCATTGGCTTCGGGCGCCGCTTTGCAGCCTACAAGCGGGCAAGTCTTCTGCTGCGCGACCCAGCGCGGCTGGCCCGCATTCTGAACGATCCGGAGCGCCCGGTACAGATCATCTATGCCGGCAAGGCGCATCCTCAGGACGACCTCGGCAAGCAACTCATCCAGGCCATCATCGAGTTCGGCAGCCGCCCGGAACTGCGCCGGAAGATCGTGTTCCTAGAGAACTACGACATGGCGACCGCGCGCTGCATGCTGCAGGGCTGCGACGTCTGGTTGAACACGCCGCGGCGGCCGCTGGAGGCCAGCGGCACTAGTGGCATGAAAGCGCAAGCCAACGGGGTGCTTAACTTGAGCACGCTGGACGGGTGGTGGGACGAAGCCTGGGAACTGGGCAGACGAACCGCGAGCGAGGTCGGGTGGGCGATCGGAAGCGGTGAGACCTACGCCGATCTGGCTCAGCAGGATCAAGTCGAATCGGAAGCCTTGTACGAACTCCTGGAAAGTGAAATTGTCCCAACCTTCTACGAGCGCCGCGCCGATGGGTTACCCCGGAAGTGGATCGCACGCATGAAGTCTTCCATTGCGAAGCTTTGCCCCGTGTTCAATATGCATCGCATGGTGCGGGAGTACACCAACGAGTACTACCTGGTTGCGCATGAGCGTTACGCGGCGCTGCGCAACCAGGGGGCTGCGAGCGCCAAACAGTTGGCCTCGTGGCTCGATAAGGTGGAGGGAGCATGGCCGCGCGTGCGAGTTGAGTCCATGGAGGACGGAGTCTCGGAGGTGGCGCTGGGGAAAGCGGTGCAAGTTTCGGCCCGGGTGTTTCTCGATGTACTCACCCCGGACGATGTCACGGTGGAGATTATCACAGGCCGCGTCAACGCGGACGGCGACATAACGGACATCTTCACAACCCCAATGCACACGTCCGAACAGAACGGGCAGGCCGGCTTTCGGTTTGAGTCAGAGATTCAACCGGGATCGCGCAGTGGCCTGTACGGCTACACCATCCGAGTCTTGCCGAAACATTCAGAACTGGTGAGCCCGTTTCTGCCGGGCCTGATTCTGTGGGCCTGTGGAGGGTCTGCCGAGCAGCATTCGGCCAGCCGTGAGGAGGCTTATAGCGCCAGTGCGAGGTAGGGGCAGCGGGTAGGTACTGGGTCCATGTAACGAAGAAACAGGCTGAAGGGGCCGCCGCAGGATGTCGATTATACACTCGTCGATCCTTGCAGTCGGGCGCCGGAGGTGGATCGGGATGTGGGTCGACGCTGAAGTCATGGTGGAAGATTCTGCGTTCGGCGCCACGGCATGGCGCCGTCGAGCGCGGGGAACGCGCCCGCCATTTTGGGGCGATCCCATTTCAGACTCGCTTTGTACTGACGTGCACATGCTTTCTGGTCAGTCGTCACAAGCTTTTTGCCCGTGGCGACCTTAGTCTGTGGCCAGTCAAGCGAGTTGCGCCAGGGTGCGGCGACAACGGCGCCAACCGTCGTCTCCGTCTCTTGCGAGGAGTGCCAATCATGAAAACAGCAAGACAGTACATCCGCCACGGAGGAACGACTTTGATCCTGCTGTTCCTTTTGATTGTGGCTGTGCCCGCCTGGTCGCGAAGTGAAACGAAAGGTGCTGCCGGCGCGGCGGCTACGCCGGTGGAATTTGCGCAATACACGGGTTCCGATGCTTGCAAGACCTGCCACGAAGAGCTTTACACGAAGCGGTTTGAGACCACCCCGCACTTCAAGACAACATTAAAAGATGGCCACGGTTGTGAGTCGTGCCACGGGCCGGGGGCGGAGCACGTGGCGGGTGGAGGCGACGTCAGCAAGATTATTCGCTTTAAGGATCTGTCGCGGCCGCAGGCGAGCGCGCGCTGCCTGAGTTGTCACGGCGACAGCCATGACCAGGCGCACTTCAGCCGTTCCGGGCATGCGAGCAATGACGTTGGCTGTCTGGACTGCCACTCCCCACATCACGCCAAGGAAACCCAGCAGCTTCTGACGCAGACCCAGCCGCAACTCTGTTACGGGTGTCACACAGCGACCAAGGCGGACTTCGCCAAGCCGTACCACCACCGCGTAAATGAAGGCTTCGTGCAGTGCTCGGACTGTCATAACCTGCACGGCACGAGCACGCTGCGGAATGTGCGAAACGTGGGCAGCGGTGATGCCATTTGCATCAAGTGCCACGCGGACAAGCAGGGTCCCTTCGTGTTTGAACACCTGCCGGTGAAGACGGAGGGCTGTTCCAGTTGTCACATGGCGCACGGAGCAACGAACCCGCGCTTGCTGCGGGTAAGTCAAACCAGTTTGTTGTGCCTGCAGTGCCACACGTTTCCAACACAGGGGCCGGTTGGGCCAGCGCACAACCTCTCGCAGAAATATCAGGCTTGCACGACATGCCATACGGCCGTCCACGGCTCGAACTCGAGCAACGTGTTGTTCAAGTGAGGAGGAGCATGACCAGCCGGGCACTCACAATTCTGCATCTCGTCCGTGGCGATGCCACGGCCAGTCTCGTCGGTCGGGGTGAAACCATGTTTTCCCATGCCATTCGTCGGCCGCTTCTGCTCAGCTTGATCGTTTATTTTTCTTCGCTCGGTCCGGCGCAATCTTCCGCACAGGATACGAATCCGCCGTCCCCCGAGGTGGTCAGCGGGGGATATGTGATTCATCAGTCGACCGAGTTTGGGGTGCGCGTGTCAGATACGACGGGCAGTCGGGCCATGTATGATTCGCTGGTAAACCTACAGACCGGACCCCGCGTGTTCGACCAGATGCTTTCCTTGCGCTCGGAGAATCACCAGGGGATTCTTTTCGACAACCTCCTGATCCGCAGCATCGGATGGGGCGGCGACCCGAATAACTACTTGCGCTTCAATCTGGATAAGGACAAGTGGTACGACTTCCGCGCCAGCTTTCGCCGCGACCAGGATTTCTTCAATTACGATCTCTTCGCCAATCCACTCAATCCCACCACGTCGGTGCCCAACGTGCCCGTGGGCAGTTCCCCGCACTCATTTGAGACCCGCCGGCGCATGAGCGATTTCGATCTGACACTGCTGCCGCGATGGTATCTGAGTTTCCGTTTGGGGTACTCGCGGAACAATATGACGGGCCCTTCCTACAGCAGCATCCACGAGGGAACCGATGCATACGTGTATCAGCCCTGGAACACTACCTTGAACTCCTATCGTGCGGGCGTGGACTGGAGATTTATGCCGCGCACGGTGTTGAGCTATGACCAATTCCTGGACTACTACAAGGGAGACACCAGTTGGGAACTGGCGAACTTCTACAGTCTGCCCCTGTCAAGCGGCGCCAGCGTGGACCTGGGGCTGCCGTTCAATTCGGTTGCGTCCCAGCCATGCGCGACACCGGTCCTTGCCGGGGATCTCGCGAATCCCGCGTGCAACGGAACTTTCTCCTACAACCGTCTTCAGCAAACTCGCAACTCCTTCACCACCGAAAGGCTGAGCTTGCGCAGTAATTACTGGAGCCGGCTCGATCTGGCGGCGAATCTCAGCTACTCCGGTGGGGATGCGAGCATCCCTTCCTTTAACGAATTGTTCGACGGGCTTATCACAAGGAGCCGCACGCGGGCTTTTCTTGAAACCGGCTCGACTTCCGGGCGGCGCGTAACCGCGATGGCTGAATCGGGAGTTACTTTCCACGTGACGGATCGGTTCCGCCTGGTGAACAGTTTCCTGTTCAATAATTTCCGCATTCCGGGCGGATGGAACATGCCTACCACCACCTTGTTCGGGGCAACTCTGTTGTCTACTCCGAACACATTCAGTCCTGCAACGTGCCCCCCACCGTTCACAGCGGCCACCTGTCCGCAGCACAACGCCAGCTCGGGACCGGACGTCATCAACGACTTGCGAAACGATTTTCTCGGGCAGGACCTGAAACGAAACACGTTCGAGTTGCAGTACGACTTCACTAGAAAATTGTCGGGCCGCATCGGCTACCGCTACGATCATCGCCGCATTGCCCACAGCGTAAACGATGTTCAGGACCAGATCTTCTTCCCGAGCCTGCCCAACCGGGGAGCGTGTGCCGGCCAGTCCCTGGTCAATGGTGTCTGCGCGATCACGGTGACCGAGTCGGCAAGCGATCTCTATGACATTACGGGACACGGGTTGCTCGCCGGGATTTCCGCGCGGCCGTCCAGCGCTCTGCGCCTGAACTTCGATCTGGTACGGCTTTGGACTGACAACTCATTGACTCGCATCAGTCCGCGCAAAGAGGCCCGCTACCGCTTCCAGAGCACCTATCTACCGCGGCCTTGGGCCGTGCTATCCGGCTCGATGAACCTGCTGAAAACTGCGAACGGCGATTCGCTGACGGATTATCAAGGCCACAACCGGAACTACGGTTTCACCGCCACGATCACGCCCCGCGAGCGCTTTGGTTTCGATTTTGCCTATAACTACAACGACTACCAGGAAGACGCCTTCATCTGTTTCAACGACACTCCGCCAACCGGCGTGACTCTGCCGGTGGTAACCAATGCGGGATCGTGCCTGGTCAACGACTCCAGCAATCCCCTGCTGACCAAGGGCTACTACCTCAATAACAGTCACTACGGCATGAGCGCAGTGACCTTCAAACTGGTAAAGCGGGTAACGACGCTGGTCGGCTACAGCATTACCAAAGTCGGCGGCGCCACGCCGCAGTTCAACAGTCTGCAGCCCGATGGGTCGCTGCAGTACAGCTATTACTTGCCCCTTGCCAGCTTCAGCATTGATCTGGGTCACAACCTGGCGTGGAAGGCAGGCTGGAACTACTATCAATACAAGGAAGAATCATTCGTGGGCCCCACCGACCCGCGATACTTTCATGCAACCAACGCGACTGTCTCTCTGGGATGGGCCTTCTGAACCTGTTATCAGGTTGGGGCGGCTGCGGCCGCCCCGCTTCTTGTGCCAAGCGACCAAAAGCTGCAGGGTTGACGAATCACGTGATGCTTATATGCGGCATGTCTACTCATGAGGCAGCGCCTCGTTCGTCGGCAGGGACCCTCGTCGGCACTGGGTAAAGCTCTTTACATTCTCTGGGGCCGCGCTGCAGTCCAGATATGAAAAACTACCAGAGTTTGTGGAACGGAACAGGAAGTACGGCGCGTAGGGCAAGCTCCGCAACGAATCTTTGAGCGCACATACTTTCTTGCCGTTTCGTGACTCGGCTCCGGGTTAGCAGGAGGAGAGATTGCTTTCCGACGTAATCAGATGGAAGACCTTCCACGACTTGATAGCAGGCAAGGATGGATGTGTCGTGCGGAAATCCACGAATTGTTCTCCGCTTTGCCCTGCAACGGAGCGGCATGGCTTGTGGCCAAAATGTGATGGGACGGCTAACTGTCTTGTTTCGGAAGGACTGGCGGAGAGGGGGGATTCGAACCCTCGGTACAGGTGTTAGCCCGTACAACGGTTTAGCAA
>CAVRZQ010000036.1:0-26117 GCA_963725575.1 uncultured Acidobacteriota bacterium | reverse complement strand
AGCGCTCCGAACGGCCTTATTCCATCGTGTCTTCTCCCTACGAGAAGGAAATCGAGTTCTTCTTTGAGTTGGTGCCGCACGGTGAACTCACCCCTCGGATCTATTCGCTCAAAACCGGAGACGAGGTCCTGATGCGCAAGTCGTCGAAAGGGCGCTTCGTGCTCGATACGGTAAGCGGGCGCAAGAATCATCTGCTGGTGTGTACTGTGACCGGAGTCGCGCCCTATGTAAGTTTTGTACGCACGCTGTACAAGGATTGGAAAGAGGGCAAGTTCAACGGCGATCACACGCTCTTCTTGTTGAACGGGGCCAGCCGCTCCTGGGAGTTCGGCTACTCGGAAGAGCTTCAGAAGTATGCCCAGGAAGTGCCGTGGTTGAAGTATGTGCCGACAGTGAGCCGGCCTTGGGAGGATTCGCAATGGACGGGCGAGATGGGACGGGTTGACGAGTTGATCCGCAAGTACGCCGATGCGTGGGGCGTGACAGGACAGAATGGAGTTGGATATTTGTGCGGGCATCCGGAAATGATTGAGCATGGCAAAGGCATTTTGAAGCGGATCGGCTTCACCAAGGAGTTCTTGCGCGAGGAGATTTACTGGATTCCTTCGAAGGAAACGGCAGAGGCCAGACCTTAGGTCTCAGGTGTCAGGTGTCACAACCGGATTGCGAGCTACTTCCCTGCCTTCACGCTGCGGCGCTCCAGGAGAACGACATCCCGCCAGACCCCTTTGAGGTGTCCGATCTTTTCTCTTCGCCCCACCTCGCGAAATCCGCAGGACCTGTGGAGCGAGATGCTGGCGGCGTTTTCGGGAAAGATTCCGGCCTGCAGGGTCCAGATGCCGTTCAGTTCTGAATGCTCGATCAGAGTGGTCAGCAGAGCTTTGCCGACACCCTTGCCGCGTGCGGTGTCGGCCACATAGATCGAGACTTCGGAGACTCCGGCATACACCAGGCGGATTGACACCGGGCTAAGCGCAGCCCAGCCCAATACCTGTCGTTGGTCGCGAGCGACCAAGCGGGAGTGCGGGTGGTGGCCGGCGTTCCATTTCTCCCAGCCCGGAGTCTCGGTCTCGAAGGTGGCATTTCCGGTGGCGATCCCTTGGCGGTAGATTTCTTCAACCGCGGGCCAGTCCTCGGGCTGCATTGCAGTGACGCGGACGTTGGGAGACCTCGGCTTTATCATCATGCGGTCAGCGACAGGCGGCGACCCTTTTCGTCCACGCTCAGGGCGGCGTCCGTCGCTCCATCACGTGGAATGCACCTCCAGATCGGTGCTTAGGAAGTCTCCGCCGGGGCGAAAAAGACCAGCAACTCGAGTTCCTCGCTGATTTGGAAGAAGCGGTGTTCGACCTCGGCGGCGACGAAGATCACGCTGCCCGCTTCGACGACTTGTTCTTCCGACCCTACGCGCATATGGGCGCGGCCCCGAACCAGGTAGTAAACCTCATCTTCTTTGTGAGGCTTCTGCGGGTCGGTCCCGCCGGCGGGCAAAACGTAGACGCCCGCGCTCAGAGCGGGGACGCGTAGAAATTCCTGGTAGAGCTTGCCAGCCTGGGCACGCTCAGCGGAAACGGTAGGCAAGTCGTAGTACGTCTTCACTGGAAGGCTCCCGCGAACAGCAGCTCGGTATATTGCGGGATCAGGTCCCGCGCCTGCAGGCGGCCTTCGGGCTTATACCATTGGTAAATCCAGTTGATCATGCCGAGCAGGGCGAGCGCGGCCGCTCGGGCCGAGACCGTCCCCTTCGAGCCTTTTTGGCGCTGCACATCGGTGATCAGGCCCTCCACGAAATGAATGTAGTCCTTCTTGCGCTGGTTGATCTGCTTACGGAGAGACGGCGGGAGCGGATGATTCTCATGCAGCATGACGGTGATCTCGCGGTCCCGAACGCTCAACACGACTTCGATGTGCAGGCTGATCAGCATGCGCAAACGTTCTTCCGGGCCCTGGATGCTGCGCACTACCTTGACTACGCGCTCCTCGGTGATGTCGAGGGCGTGGTTCATGATGTGGAAGAGCATCTCGTCCTTGCTCTGGAAGTGATGGTAGAGACCGCCCTTGCTGAGCTTCAGAGCAGCGGCCACGTCGTTCATGGAGGTGGCGTCATAGCCACGTTGTTGGAACAGACGAGCGGCAGTGCGCAGGATGTCCTGGCGGGAATCGATGGCTTCTCGGGTCACGCCCGACATGGTAACGGGGCGAGTGGGGGAATGCCAACTGGCGCTGGAGGCTCTAGGCTTTGGGCTCTGACTTCTCTAGCTATAGGCTTCTGCCTGGCTGCCGATCGCTTTACTGGCATGAACCTCGAGTTTACGCGCCACAAACCAGAGCCGGGCCTCAGCGATCCACTTGACAGACTGCAAGCGCACTCATTAGATATTTAAACCGACCGACCGGTCGGTTTTCGATCCGAGCACCGCCCTTCTGTTACCCTGACCAGATATCCCGCAAGGGTTTCTCACCCTTGTCATGAAATGAGGAGTTCCCGTGGCCACAGTTTTTTACGAAAACGACGCGAATCCATCTGCATTGAAGGGCAAGACCATCGCCGTCTTCGGCTACGGCTCGCAAGGACACGCGCAGGCGCAGAACCTGCGCGACAGCGGATACGACGTGATCATCGGACTTGATCCCGAGCGTGGTTCCGGCCAAGCAGGCGCGGGCGGACGGAATGATCGTCGTCGCCCCCGCCGAGGCCGCGAAGCGCGCCGACTGGATCCAGATTCTCACGCCCGATGAGACGCAGGCTGCCTTCTACGAGTCGGCCATCCGGCCACATCTGCGCAAAGGAAAGATACTCGGTTTCTCGCACGGCTTCTCCATTCATTTCAAGACCATCAAGCCCCCGAAAGACGTCGACGTGGTCATGATTGCGCCCAAGGGGCCCGGCCACCTGGTACGGCGCGTGTATTCGCAAGGCGGCGGCGTTCCAGCGCTGCTGGCCATACATCAGGACGCCAGCGGACGCGCGCAGGAATACGGCGCTCAGCTATGCCCACGGCATCGGCTCAACGCGCGCCGGGGTGCTGCAGACGACCTTCCGGGAAGAAACCGAAAGCGATCTGTTCGGCGAACAGGCCGTCCTCTGCGGCGGTTTGACTTCGCTGATGCAGAAAGGCTTCGAAACGCTCGTGGCAGCCGGCTACTCTCCTGAGATCGCGTACTTCGAGTGTGTCCACGAGGTGAAGTTGATCGTCGATCTCATCTACGAAGGCGGCTTGAGCCGCATGCGTTATTCGATTTCAAACACTGCGGAGTACGGCGACCTGACCCGAGGCGAAATGGTCGTAGGGGATGAAACGCGCAAGGCCATGAAGAAGGTCCTGAAGCAAATCCAAAGCGGCAAATTCGCCAAGGAATGGATCGAAGAAAACAAAAAAGGCGGCAAGAAATTCGCCAAGCTGCGTGAGGCAGCGAAGCAGCATCCGATCGAAAAAGTAGGCGAGCAGTTGCGCACGATGATGTCGTGGCTGCCGTCGGAGAAGAAGAAAGCGCCCGAAGCGAAGGCGGCGGCGCCGAAAGTGGTGAATGCCTAAAAGGGTCCCAGATCGTGCTGGACTGCCTGCGGGCCGAAGGCGTGGACCTGGTCTTCGGCTACCCGGGCGGCGCGATCATGCCTTTGTATGACGCACCCGACGGGGCCGAGGGCGCTGTCAACGTCCGGAAGTGGCAGGGTAGCCGACACAACCGTTCCGACACCTGCCCTGGATTGTCAATGCCAAGCCCCCACTCACCGCTAACGCGCCCGCAACCACCAGCAATCCCCCTTTGAATTGTCCGGTGGATGTGCGCACAACTCCGATGATGTAAGGGCCGAAAAATCCTCCGAGATTGCCCACGGAATTAATGAAGGCGATTCCGGCAGCTGCCGCAGTTCCAGACAGCAGGGCGGTCGGCATGGCCCAGAAGGGACCCATCATGGCGAACACGCCAAGCACTGCGACGCTGATCAACGCAATGGCAGGAGCCACCGAATTCAGATAAGCGGCGAGCGCTAACGCGATTGCTCCCGCAAATGCTGGTATTGCCGTGTGCCAGCGGCGCTCTCCGGAGCGATCGGAGTGTAATCCGACCCATACCATGGTCAGTGCGGCCGCCATATACGGAATGGCGGAGAGAATCCCGATCGCAAGATTGCTGACACCCGACAGGCTCCTGATAAGTTTCGGCAGCCACATGCTCATGCCGTACGACACGGTATTCAGCCCGAAGTAGACCAGCGCCAGAACCCAGATTCTCGTCATCCGAAAGGCAGCCCACGCGTCCGACGAGGACGCATGGTCGGTTTCCGTTGTCTCCTGATGCAAAGCCTGCTCCAACCACTCGCGCTGCTCTTCACGCAGCCAGGGCGCCAGTGCTGGACGGTCCACCAGGCATGCCCACGCTGCGGCGCCTAACACGATGGCAGGAATTCCCTCCAGCAAAAACATCCATTGCCATCCCGCCAGCCCCGCCCTTTGATGCAAGCCGAGCAGTGCGCCCGACAGCGGCCCTCCCACGACGCCCGAAAGCGGGGCCGCGGTCATGAACCTGGCGACCGTCCGGGCACGCGCCCGGGCCGGGAACCAGGTCTTCAGGTAGAGGATCACCCCCGGGAAAAATCCGGCTTCTGCCGCGCCCAGTAGAAAACGCAAGCTATAAAAGCTTCGCACGCCCCCGACCAGGCACATCGATGCAGAAATAATGCCCCACGTCACCATGAGGACCGCGATCCATCGCCGGGCCCCGACCCGCTCCAGTACGAGATTGCTCGGCACCTGAAAGAAAAAATAGCCCGCGAAGAAGACCCCGGCGCCAAAGCCATAGACCGCGTCGGTGAAGCCGAGTTGCTGCTGCATCTGCAACGCCGCAAATCCAAGATTGATGCGGTCGAGGTAGGCCACGATGTAGAGCAGGAACAGAAATGGCACGAGCCGCCAGGTCAACGTGCGCACCACGACTGCTTCCAGTTCGTGTGAGCCGCCGCCTGCTGCCGCTGCATCTGTCAGGGGCAAGTTGATCCTACGCCAGCCCTAAATTCTTCCGAATATCGCGCACGATCTGCTCCGGAGTTTCATTGGCATTCACCGCAAAAGCATTCTCGGGCTCTTCGAGCGTCGCCAGCTGACTTTCAAGCATGGGTTCTTTCATGTAGTGGTCATGCCGCTGGCGAAGTCGCTGAGAAAGCAAATCATGGCTTGCCTTCAAATACACCAGCCGCACCTCATCATTCACGCGCAATCTCTCGCGATAGGCCTGCTTGAGCGCCGAACAGGCCAGCACAGCGTTTCTTTCTGTGCTGATCCAGTTCGCAATTAAGGAACGCAGCGCTTCCAGCCACGGGCGCCGGTCCGCGTCGGTCAGCGGCACGCCGCGGCGCATCTTTTCCACGCTTGCTGCCGAATGATAGTCATCGGCGTCTGCGAATTCCCATCCCAGTTGCCGGGCCAGTTGCCATCCCACGGTGGTTTTGCCCGAGCCCGACACTCCCATCACCACGATGATCACGGCCGTTTCCGTTCATTTCTCGTAAGTCTTACTGAATCCGTTCCGCGTGTTCGTCACGGTGATGGTGCCGTCGGCCTCAGCCGCAACCCGGATGGACCTGCCCTCGCATTTCTCATCCAGGTTAGCGATGAAATCCGTGGCGACGTTGTGCGCCTTGCCGCCCTCGATGGCGTAGTGCAGTTGCCAAAGGTCCGCGAGCCCGGGCGAATCGTGCACCGTCTGCCAAGCGTCCGGACTGGCGCCCTTGTGCGCCCCGTTGTCCATGATAGCCACCCTGGGATGCACAGCGTGAACGAGCGCTCGCGTATTCGACTGGTTGAAACCATGATGGGAGACGACAAACAGATCCACACGCCCGATCAGGCTGCTGGGACACACCAACTGAAGTTCTTTCCCCTTGGTCAGGTCACCCAGGTCCAGCATACGCAGCTTTCCATAGGTGACTACGACGCCCACCGACCGCGCATTCTCAGAAGGATCTTCCGGACTAGCCGGTTCGTCCGCACACAAGGGGTTGGTTTGTCCCGCTCCTTCGAGTGGCTTTGCGATGAGCGCGCCACCAGCGCTCACTACCTCAACACCCAGCTCTTCCATCGGGATACGGTCTCCCGGTTTCACCACCAGTCGTTTCGTGCTGCGCAGCTCTTTCTCGTACGCGGCATAGTTCGCGCGCGCATCGTCAGAATCCTCGCGGTTCGGTCCATGATCGACAAACATGTCAACCTTTACCCGTTCCAACAATTGCGGCACACCGCCGACGTGGTCATCGTGGTAATGCGTGATCAGAACATAATCAAGCTTCGAGATGCCCGCCTCTTTCGCGACGGCCGCGATTCGGGCAGCATCCCTGCCTGCGAAACCCGGCCACCCGGTATCGATCAGCAACGACTTGCCTGAAGGCGCAACCAGCAGCGTCGCCTGGCCTCCTTCGACATCGATGAAGTACAACCGGAGCGGCGCCGCGAACGAGGCAGTCGTGAGCAACAAGGGAAACAAAAGACAAATCTTGTACAGGACGCTCAAGGCGCTTCCTTACTGGCGGGACGCAGGAATCCCGAACAAGAATCTACTGAGTCGAGCATCGTACCAGAATCTTCTGGCGCCGATTGGCCGGCCGCGAAATCATCGTCTCGTAAAGAGCACCTTAGATTCCTCTCCGACTCGGTTCATCCAAACGGATCTGCAAACATTGCTTCGCATCGCGGGCACTCTGCTTGAGGGTCCGCCTGCCCGCCTTGCCCGACCTCAGATCCGCGCCACGTGAAAACAGAGGTGACAACCCTATTTGCCCTTTTCCAGGGCGGCCGTGCACGCCTCAGCCGCCTCGTCTTTCGGCACCTTCTTTCGTTCGGTGGTGATCCAGTCATAACCGCTTCTGTATACCTTGCCCTCGCGGGCGTCGGCCACTTTTTTTTCGGGAACATCCCGCACCAGCACACCATAACCGCCATCGACACGACAAACCGGAAGCAATCTCCGGGCCCATTTCAAATGAATCGTTTTTACGCGTGATCTGACGTAGGCTTACCGCGATTAGTAATGACAAGTCGGCTTTGAGGAAGTGATTCATTCGGGGACACAAGCGCGTTTATCGCTACGAATCCTGAAAACGCAGCCCCACTTCTGTATTGCCGTCGCTCGGCAGGAATCCCAGCTATGGTCAGCCGGCAAGGTGCTCGTCATCGCCCAATGCCGATTTCCAGCCTCCCCGTCCGCCAGCGAGTTCTTACGAATTATTTCTTACACTTTCGTGTCATTTCGATTCTGATGTACTATCTCCGGTATCGCGCGCTAGTTGCCGAACTTCGCCCTTGCAGGAGCGCTCATGGACCGACGCAGCTTCTTGAAGTCCGCCACCGCCACAGGACTCGCAGTTGGCTTGTACAAGGCCACCGCCAACGCCTCCATTCCTGAACACAACTGGGACAAATACGATTGGGGATCAGGGCCTCCGGTTCCCGACCGGCTTTATCAGGGCCCGTTCCCACAGTATGGTCCCGTGCGCGGTTGTTCCCGAGAGCGATGTCTCGATGATCACTTCGCCGTCCAGGGACATCGTCAGCAATTACGGCATGGGCCTCATCGTCTATGCTTCCGACGACACCGGACCACTCCATGTTCCCGGTCAAACGCAGGAACGAACGCTCGAAGATCTGATCAAGCTGCCCTTCGCGCAGAAGATCTACATCCGCCCCAACTGGCGCGATGTCCAGAAACAGCCTGGCCGGCTCGACTTCCCGGAGTGGTGGAAGATCACGTTCGATCTGGCTCGCCGCTACGACAAGCGCATCGGCTTCCGAGTCCAGCTGGAGAATCCCGACGTTCCCGATCCGGGGATGCCGGATTTTCTCCTCAACAAGGTTCCCTACGTAAAGCTCAAAGGCGAGTGGAAGGGCAACCCCGCGGAAATGCGCTACCGGAAAGATAACCGCGTGCCGCGTTACGATCACCCGGCGTATCAGGCTGCGTTTCGCGAATTGAATGGGCTGCTGGCCGCCGAACTCAACGGTCATCCGCAGGTCGAGTTCATGGACACGATGATGTACGGTTTTTGGGGCGAAGGGCACACCTGGCCATACGAGGGCAATCCCTTCCCCAGCCAGTTGGTTGCGGAACAGACCTGGGCGGCCATGTTCGAGATGCAACTCGAACACTGGACCAAAGTCCCGCTGGCCACGAACACGCAGCCCGACTTCAGCAACGTCGGCAACTCCGACCTGCTCGATCGCACGATGCGCACCGGCAACTGGCTGCGTACGGACACGATCTTCATTGAGAACACTCAGATCGAGGCGCTGAGCTACCGTCCACCCTGGGCCGCGGCGATCTGTGAGGTTGGTTTCACCACCGGCGATCCGAAGGAACTTCGCATCGACGAAGACGGAATTACCTACAACGAACAAATCATTTCCCACGCAGCCGATGTCGGCGTCAACTATCTATCGCTTTGGAGTTGGCACAACCAGTCCGCCCGCAGCATCTTGAGCTACTACGAGAAGTTTCCCGGGCCAATCGACGAGATGGCCCGCCAGATCGGCTACCGCATCCGCCCGTCGTTTATCTGGACTTTCACCCGGGACGGAGTTACCGGTCTGGTGATCGGACTCGCAAACGACGGAATCGCGCCGGTTCCGGGAGTGCTTCGCCTTGAGCGTGTTGAGTGAAGACAACAAGATCCACGTATCCGGCTGCGTCGACCCTGGCTATCCGAAGCCGACGGGCGTTCATCAAGCCATGCTGATGCTGCCCGCAGGCGTCCAATGGGAGGGGCTGCGGCTGAAAGCTGAACTCGAAGTCAAGGGCGTGCGTTATCCGGTCCGATGGGCGTGCCGGCAGAAGGTCAATTCGGATGGCTCATTGACGCTGCGCCACAATTACAACCCTGATCAGCCGTTGGTGTAGAGGCGTAGGACTTGCCGGAGAAGGTCCCCTGCCTACGCGCATCTCGACCCAGCTACTGACGGTTCCGCGATTGCTGCGGGCACGAATGACGGAGTGCGGGTGGAGAACTGAATTCTTGAAGACTCGCCGCGAGTCAAAATCCTGAACCTGCACGTCGACTGCTACGCAGACACCAGGAGGAATCCGTTGAGATTGGACGTGAATCGCCGCGAATTCCTGAAGATCGCCGCTGGGGCCGGCGCCGCCTTGGCCATGCCAACTTCAGGACATGCTGCTGTCTCCTCCAAAATGATCGGCATCCAGGTCGGAGCAATTTCGTTTGTGGATGAAGGTACCGAGAAAGTCCTGGATGTGCTTCAGGAACGTGCCTGCGTGAATACGCTGTTTCTTGCGGTATTCACCTACGGTCGCGGTATCGCCGGAAGACAGATTCCGGGCCAGCCGCTGCCCGATCACGGCAAGCAGGAGTACGATCTCAATTTTCACGGCGGGAACTTCGCCACCCCTCATCCCCAGTACTACAAGAACACGGTCCTCAAGGACACTCGTGCGCCCGACCACGGCGACCTCGATATCCTGGCCGAAGTGCTCCCTGCGGCCAAAAAGCGCGGCATGAAAGTCATCTGCTGGCTCGAGGACGTGTTTCGCACCGACTTGCCGAACATCGAGAAAGTTGCAGGAGCGGGACCTGTACGGGCGGAATGCCGAGACGCTGTGCGTCAACAATCCGGACTACCGAAATTTCCTGACCGGCTTGGTCGAGGACTATGCCCGTTCCTATGACATCGACGGAATCATGTGGGGATCCGAGCGGCAGGGTGCGCTTTCGGACAGTCTTGGGGCCACGCATGACACACCGCCGATCGATCCGGGCAACGTGACCTGCTTCTGCCAGTTTTGTCAGAGCAAAGCGAAAGAGCGCGGCATCAATGTGGAGCGCGCCCGGCAGGGATTTCTGGAGCTGGAAAAATTCGTTCGCTCGGCGCGCAGCGGCAAGCGCCCCGTGGACGGCTACTACGTTCAATTCTGGCGGCTCCTGTTGCGGTATCCCGAACTAGCCGCCTGGGAAATGCTCTGGACTGACAGTCTTCGCGAAACCTACGCCGCAATCTACAAAACCGTAAAGACAGCGAAGCCGACAGTGCCGGTGGGTTGGCACATCTGGCACAACAATTCCTTCAATCCGATCTATCGCGCCGAACAGGACCTTCATGAGCTCTCGAATTATTCAGATTTCATAAAGGTCGTTATGTACAACAACTGCGGCGGCGAGCGAATGGCGCTGTACGCGGACAATATCGGCTCGACGCTTTATGGAGATCTCTCGAAACAAGGCCTGATCGATTTGAACTATGCGCTGATGGGATTCAAGGAGGGCAGCTACGATCAGATTCCTCACACAGGACTTTCGGCCGATTATGTCTACCGCGAGACGAAACGCGCGCTGGAGGGGGTTGCCGGCACGAAGACTCTGATCTGGCCAGGCATTGATATCGATATCCCGACCGAGCCCAATAACAGCAAGTCTACGCCGCAAAGCGTAAAGGAAGCAGTTCTGGCGGCTTTCCGCGCCGGCGCGCCCGGGGTGCTTCTATCTCGCAAGTATTCCGAGATGCGGCTCGCCGACCTCAGCGGCGCTGGGGACGCGATTCGCGAGTTAAAATTATAGCCAGCGGACTCCGGCTCGCCGCGATTAGTAACGGGAAGTCGGCATGGCGGCTGGCAGGAGTCTACGCCAAACAGATCGGCATCGAGGCCCCGAGCTGGCCGCCGAGGCAGGTGCCGAAGCTCTTCCCCTATGGGAGAAGATATGGCCGGGACCTCCACCCCAGGACCTGCGATGAAGCTAGTCGGCTCGATTGCTGGTGGCTCGCCCGGGCGTCGGCTTGGTCTTCGGCTTGGGCTTGCCCTTGAGATTGAGCGCTACGGCAGCGCGGATGAGATCCTTCAAGGCCGCCTCATCGACCTTGTCGCCTTCGTGGATGTCGATGGCGCGCCTGACATTCCCGTCGAGGCTGGAGTTGAATAGACCGGAAGGGTCCTTCAACGCAGCTCCCTTGGCAAATGTCATCTTGACGACGTTCTTGTACGTCTCTCCCGTGCAGACGATGCCGGCGTGGGAGAAGACGGGAGTTCCCGGCGCTGTCGGCTTGACCCACTTCCACTCTTCGAGGATCTCAGGGTCTGCCTCGTGTATGATTTGGCGCACTCTCGCGAGCATCTTCCCGCGCCAGTCCCCAAGTTGCTTGATCTTCTCGTCGATGAATGCAGATGCAGATTCCATCGGGACGGGCCCTTTCATGTACAGCTCCAATTCATGTACAGCTCCAACTCTCGCACCTATTTTAGCTGCACTCAGCGTAACCTGCAGCCTCCGCAAACATCCCCACTCAAGCCAAAACCGGGCTTGAGTGAGCCACCCGTCGTCAAATCTTGTGATGTGTCAACGGTTTTTGTGAGTATGCGGAATCACGGGCTGATCACGGGCTGGAGATTTTCGGGGATTCTCTCCAAAGCCATGGAAGGAATGGTAGGCCCGAATGGGACTCGAACCATCGACCTCTTCCGTGTCAAGGAAGCGCTCTAACCAGACTGAGCTACGGGCCTACATGTGATCGGTTCTGCCTTTAATTTTACGGGCAGCGGGCAATTCCGGCAAACGTTTGGCTCTCGGCCCCAAGTATGCGGAATCACGGGCTGATCACGGGCGCTAGAGAATTCTCGGCGTACCCTCTAAGCAAATGGAAACAATCGTCATCCGAGTTTTCTCGGATTTCTGGTTTCTACCGTGTCAAGGTAGCGCTCTAACCAACTAAGCTAGGCGCCTATTTCGCAGGCACTCGGTTTCATCTTAACAAAGCCCCGAAACAGAGCCCCGATTTGAGCGGCAATGGGCGCGCTCAGCGCAGAGGAGTGACAACGCGCACGCCAGCCTCAAGGTTCATCGAGAGATTCCGGTTCAATTCCGATATTGGTCTCGCCCGCCGCTTTCTTCTCCTGGTATTTCTTGACCCAGGCAGCGAAACTCTTGCCCGCGGCGGTGTCTCTGCCGGTGATCGCGAGTGCGGCGATGTCGGAATAGGCGATGCGGATCTTGTCCGGCCGGCCTTTCGGGATCATGCGCGCGTAGCAGTCTGCCAGCGTGGCGCCATCATTGCGGCGGTCGAACACATAGCCTTCCAGTTTGCCGCCATTTTTCAGAATGATCGTGAGGTCGCCGCGATAGTCAAAGGCTTTCTCGAGAGCTTCGCGGATCTCCGCGTCCGTCGCGAGGGCGGGAATCCAGCCTTCGAGGTTTTCGTGAGCGAAGCCGAGTTTATCTTCGTCGGGCACGACGGCCGCCGGGGCGGCAGGAGGAGTGGAATCGGGCATCGCGATTGTTCTTCAGGCGTCGGGCGCGGCGCCGATCTGTACCAGCGGGCCCGAATTTCGCTGCGGCGTCATGGGCGTATCGTCATCGACATCGGGATCGGAATACTTGTCAAACAATGTAGCCCGAACCGTGGCCGCGAAGCCGCTCAAGGATCCGAACGTGTCGTTCACAGCGCTGGCTTCGTACCCGCTGTGCACCATGCAATTGGCGCATTTCGGATTGCCGCTCTCGGTACCGTACTGCTCCCACTTAGTGTCGTTCAGCAATTCCTGGAAGGTGTCGGCATAGCCGTCCTGCAGCAGGTAGCACGGCTTCTGCCAGCCGAAAATGTTATACGTCGGCATGCCCCAGGGCGTGCACCTGTACTCGCGCCGCCCCATCAGGTACTCGAGAAACAGCGGGCTCATGTTGAAGCGCCACTTCTTGCGGCGATTGCTCAAGATCCGGCGGAAGCAGGTGGCGCGTCTTTTTCTTGCTCAGGAAGTGATCCTGGTCGGGGGCCTTGTCGTAGGTATAGCCGGGGGAGAGCATCATGCCCTCGACCCCCAGGTCCATCATTTCGTCAAAAAACTCGCGCACGCTCTTTGGATCCGCACCGTCGAACAGGGTCGTGTTGGTAGTCAGGCGGAAGCCGCGCTCGAGAGCCTCGCGAATGCCTTCCACCGCCTTGTCGTAGGTGCCTTCGCGGCACACCGCGAAGTCATGATGCTCCCGCAACCCGTCCATGTGTACAACGAACGAGAAATACTTGCTGGGCTTGAACTGGTCGATTTTTTCCTTCAGCAGCAGACCATTGGTGCAGAGGTAGACATATTTCTTGCGCGCGACCAGCCCCTCCACGATCTCGGCGATCTGCGGATGCATCAGGGGTTCGCCGCCCGGGATGCTGACCAGCGGCGTGCCGCACTCGTCCACGGCTTTGAAACACTGTTCCGGAGTCAGGTCGGTCTTCAGGACGTGGCCGGGTACTGGATCTTGCCGCAGCCCGCACAGGCCAGATTGCAGCGCAACAGCGGCTCGAGCATCAGCACCACGGGAAACTGTTTCCGGCCCCGCAGTTTCTGCCCGATGACATAGCGTCGCCACCGTCCACATCTGAGACACAGGTACGCCCATGCTTTGGGTTTTTCCTCTCTAAATGAGCAATTTGGCCCAGCTGCCGACCCGTAACCCAGACAGCTGGTGACACCGGATGCTTCCATGATACTGGATAAAACAGCACCCGGCCAGTTACTCGGAGGCTATCGGGGGCGGATAGGGATATTCAGCACCATCCGCAAATTCCAGTATCACGAAATGATGCGTTTTCATGGACTTGCAGCCGCCGGGCCGCCCGGTGGTCGGCGCGTTTATGATGGCCGCCAGCCAAACAGTTTAGCGCGGTTTCGTGATCGCCCCTTCCGACGCCGAATGCACCAGCGCCGCGTACTTCGCGAACACACCTGTGGGATACTTCGGCTTAGGCGCCTTCCACTCCGCCAGACGATGCTTCAAGGTTGCATCGTTCACTTCGACTTCCAGCTTGCGCTGATTTACGTCGATATGGACGGTGTCGCCCTCCTGCAGTGCCGCGATTGGTCCGCCCAGCGCGGCCTCGGGCGAGACGTGCCCGACCATCAGGCCGCGGGTTGCTCCGCTGAAACGGCCATCGGTGAGCAAAGCGACCGCATCGCCCAGACCTTCGCCGACAATCGCCGCCGTCACTCCCAGCATCTCGCGCATCCCCGGGCCGCCCTTTGGACCTTCGTTGCGGATCACAACCACGTCGCCCGTTTTGATCTGTTTGCCGGTGACCGCGGTCATGGCAGCCTCTTCCGACTCGAAGATACGGGCCGGACCCCGATGCGTGAGCCGCTCATGCCCGCTGATCTTCACGACGCAGCCTTCCGGAGCCAGGTTCCCGTGCAGGATGACCAGGCCTCCGGTTTTCTTCAGTGGCTGAGCGAGTGGTGCAATGACCGGCTGACCGGGAGTTTCGACTGCGGCGTTGGCTTCCTCCGCGAACGTCCGGCCCGTCACCGTCATAGTCGTGCCCTGCGCCAGCTTGCCATCGAGCAATCGTTTCGCAATTACGGGAATGCCGCCCGCCTTGTCGACGTCGGCCGCCACGTATTTCCCCGCCGGCTTCAAATTAGCCAGTAAAGGCGTGCGCTCGCTGATTTTCTGAAAATCATCGATACCCAGTGGAACTCCCATCTCGCGCGCAATCGCCAGCAGGTGCAACACGGCATTGGTCGAGCCGCCCGTGCAGGCAACCCCGGCGATGGCATTCTCAAAAGCTGGGCGGGTGAGGACGTCTTTGGGTGTAATGCCTTTCTTCAGCAGGTTCAGCACCACCTCGCCACAACGAAACGCAATGTCATCCTTGCGCGTCTCCATGGCGGGCACGCCGTTAAAGCCCATCGGCGAGAGCCCGATCAACTCCATTACCGTCGACATGGTGTTCGCCGTGTATTGCCCGCCGCAGGCTCCGGAGCTCGGGCAGGCGACGTTTTCCAGTTCCAGCAGTTCGGCATCCGTCATCTTGCCAGCCGCGTTCGCACCGACTGCCTCGAACACGTCCTGGATGGTGACATCTTTCCCGCGATAGACGCCCGGCGCGATGGTGCCCCCATACAGCACCATGCCGGGAAGGTTCATGCGGGCCAGTGCCATGGCCGCCGCGGGAATCGTCTTGTCGCAGCCCACCACGCATACCACCGCGTCGAACAACTGTCCGCGGCACACCAGTTCGATCGAATCCGCGATCACTTCGCGGCTCACCAGCGAGGCCTTCATGCCTTCCGTGCCCATGGTTTCGCCATCGCTGATTGCGATGGTGTTGAACTCCATGGGCGTGCCGCCCGCCGCGCGAATGCCTTCCTTCACCTTGGCGGACAGCCGGCGCAGGTGGAAGTTGCAGGGCATGGTTTCGATCCAGGTGTTGGCCACGCCGATTAAAGGCTTCTTCAGGTCCTCATCGGAAAATCCAATGGCCTTGAACATGGCGCGCGCCGGGGCCCGGTCGCGCCCATCGGTGATACCGCGGCTGCGATGCTTGAGATCCATAGGCTAGAAGATTACGCCATTGGACGGTGTAAGAAGAAATCTTCCCCGAGGGCCTCGTCACCTTGAAGGCATAGACCACAACCACGCGCGTGTGCGCAGTTCACCCAATTGGGAGTGAAACCGTTATTGCCAATCTCGCACGCACAATTCACAAGCCAGACGTCTCGTACCGCAATACCGCTTGCGCCAGACGATAGTCGTATCCAGCCTGGGCATTGCTGATTTCCGCCTGGGTGGCCTGCAGTTGTGCCTGGCTCAGTTCGACGATGGAACTTAGACCAAGCTTGTAACGGGCCTGGGCGAGTTCGAGAGCGAGCTGCGCTTGCTGCAACAGTTGTTGGGTGACTGCCAGCCGCTGGTATGCATTGTTCGCGCTCAGCCAGCTGGTGCGGACATCCCTGGAGATCCGGTTCCGCAAATCCATCAAACGGTCCCTGACCGCCTGGGAGCGCAGATCGGCTTCGTGCGCGCGGGCGGTGTAGAGAAATCCATTGAAAATAGGGATATCCACATTTGCGCCCACCGCGCCGTACCAGCTGGAAAGATGATCATTGCGAACGGGGGCGCCGCCCACCGCGCCCAGCGCCCGGATGGAAGGCAGCAGGAGGTCACGCTCCGCCGTCTTTAGTTTTTGGCTCGCCTCGTACTGGTAGTTGAGCGCCAGCATTTCGGGCCGCTTCGCCAGCGCTTCTGCGATCAGGCCGTCGATGTCGACGGGCGGAACACCTAACGTGTCCTTGTCCTCGATCAGAATGAAATCCTGCTGGGTGGTGTAGCCGAGCACGGCACTAAGATTTGCGAGCGCGGCTTTTTCGTTGTTTTGCGCGTCCAGCAAAAGCAGCTTTGCCTGAGCCAGGTTCACGTTGGCAAAACTAAGATCGAGGTCCGACTTGAGCTTGTTCTTTGCTAGGGCGCCGATCTGGTCCGCGACCACCTGGCGCTCGTTCACGGTCCCTTCGGCAACTTTTAGTACGGCATGGGTCTGCAATGCATTGAAGAATGTCTGGTTCACCTCCAGCAGAACCTGTTCCTGGGTCGCGAGTGCGTTCTGCGCCTCCGCCCGCGCGGACAGGTTTGCGCTGGCCACCAGGTTGTTGGTGCGTCCAAAGTCCGTAATGAGCTGGCTGACCGTGACGCCGCCGGCGGCGCGTTCGTAGATGATCGGATTGTTCAAGCCGCCGGCGCTAATGCGACTGTTTTCCTGGGAATCGACGCCGGTGATGTCCGCGTTGGCGGTGGGCCAGAGGTTCGACCGGACTTCGCGCGTCACCTGCTGGGAGGCCAGCGCCAGCAGTCGCGATACCGATATCTGGGGATTGTTCTTTTTGGCCAGGCCTTCCGCGTCTTTCAGCGTGAGGCTTTGGGCCGGGTTGGCTGTGCCGGGGGCTTGCCCCGCGGCTTGTTTCGGGGATTCGCGCTCCGTGTCGGGGTACGAAATATTCCGCCAAATCGCAGACGGCTGCGGAACCGGAGCGGTGGGGAGATTGACGGCCTGGATTTGGGAGGTTTGTCCAAACGCAGACAAGGGTATGGCAAGGGCCCAGAGGGCAAGGTTGCTGGTTCGCATCAGGCCGCTATCTCCTCGCCGTGGTGTTCTTCCCTGGAGTGGAACCATAAGTAGGCAGCGGGAACGAGATAAACCGTGACCACAACAGAAAGAAGAAGTCCTCCGATAATCGCCCGTGCCAATGGCGCGTAGGCCTCGGCGCCTGTACCGAGCTTCAGCGCCATCGGTATCAGGCCGATTACCGTCGCCAACGAGGTCATCAGCACCGGACGCAAGCGGATGCGGCTGGCGACGGTTACGGCTTCCTTCAGGGGCTTTCCAGTGCGCCATAACGTCCGCGAGAAATCTACGATCAGGATGCTGTTCGATACCACGATTCCGACCATCATCACCAGCCCCATGAGCGACATGATGTTGAGCGTCGTGCCGGTGAAGAGCAGCATGAACAAAACACCGGCCAGTCCCGGCGGAATCGCGAAAAGAATGATGAACGGGTCCAGAAAAGACTCAAACTGCGCAACCAGGATCAGGTAAACCAAGGCTATCGACAGCACAAGTCCCAATCCGAAACTCTTGAACGAAGAGCGCATGCCCTGCACGGACCCGCGCAGGTCCACGTGAACACCCGGCGGCAACTTTGTGTCCGCAACAATTTTGTCGATCGAGTTGCTCAGCATCGCCCAGATCCTCGCTCTTTGGGGCAACGTAGAGATCGATCACCCGCCGCAACTGGTAGTGGTCAACTTCCGTCGGAGAATCGATGGGAGCAATGCTCGCGACCGCATCCAGCTGGGTTGTTTGACGACTGGAGGAGGCGCGCACCGGAATCTGCTTCAAGTCGCTGAGCGAGCGCACCTCGGCCTCGGGATATTGCACGGTCAGCAGGTAGTCATTGCCGCTTTTGGGATCGACCCAGTAGCTGGGAGCAATCATTCCGTTGGAGGTGAGCGCGGTGATGACGTTATCCACCACCTCCTTCTGGCTCAGTCCCACCTGGCTTGCACGTTCCCGATCGATATTGAGACGCAATGCCGGATAGTCAATGTCCTGCGGGATCAAAACGTCGCTGGCCCCTTTCAAATGGCGAATTTTATTGGCGAGTCCGTTTGCGGTCTGGTAAGTCTTGTCCAAATCCATTCCGCTGACCTGCACATCGATCGGAGCGGGCAGCCCGAGATTCAGGACCGCATCCACCAGGCCGCCGGCCTGGAAATATGCGCTCAACTCGGGCAGATCGTTGCGTAAAGCCAGGCGCACACGGTTCATGTACTCATAACTGCCGACTTTGTGATCTTCCTTCAGGCTCACTTGGACGAAGGCTGTGTGTTCTGCGGAGTTTGGCGTATAGATGGCCGAGAATCCGGGAGTGACCCCGATGTTGGAAACAATCATGCCCAATTCGTTGGGAGGCACAATCTGCCGGATCACATCTTCCACGCGCTGGGCATCCTTCTCCGTCAATTCAATCCGAGTCCCCGAAGGAGCCTTCAAATTGATTACGAACTGGCCGGGATCGGTGCGCGGGAAATAGGCAACGCCGAGCAGCGGGTACAAGGAGAGGCTCACGAGCGCAAGTCCCACCAGGCCGATCGTAGTAGCGGCAGGCCGCAGCAGAGACCGGCCCACCGTGTGGTCATAACGCCGCAGCAGTTTCTCAAAATAACGGTTGAACGTGGAAAAAACGCGGGCAAAGTGCGACGCGGGTTCCTGGTGTTCGTGTACAAGGTGAGGGGACTTGATCAGCTTGGCGCAGAACAGCGGCACAACGGTCATGGCTACGAAGTAAGAGGCCAGCATCGAAAGCACAACTGCCGTAGCCAGAGCAATGAACAGGAACCGGCTCACGCCGTAGAGAAATACGACGGGGAAGAAGACCACCATGGTGGTCAAGGTTGCCGCGAGCACTGGCAGTGCGACTTCCTGGCCTCCCTTTTCTGCAGCTACTTCGGACGGCTCGCCCATTTCCATGTGGCGGAAAATGTTCTCGAGGACGACGACCGAGTTGTCGATCAGACGTGAAAATGCGAGGGCCAGGCCGCCCAGAACCATGGTGTTGACGGTGCCCCCACCTGCGCTGATCGCCAGAAAAGCAGCGAGGGCCGAAAGAGGAATTGACAGGAAGACGGCAACCGTCGCTCGCATGCTTCCCAGAAACAGCAGGATCATCAAACCAGTGAGCACCAGCCCGATGGCACCTTCATGCAACAGGTTCTCAATCGCCTTCTTCACGAAAATGGATTGGTCAAAAACGACCTTGGCGACGAGCTGTTTAGGAATATCCGTCAGGCCGCGGACAGCATCTTTGATTCCGTTCACTACCGAGATTGTGTTGGTATCGCCCCCCTGCTTGAGGATGGGCAAGTAAACAGACGGCTGGCCGTCGACCCGCACGATGTTGGTCTGGATCTGGTGCGCGTCCAACGCCTTTCCGATGTCCTGTACCAGAACAGATGCGTTTCCGACGGTTTTCAGAGGCAGGTGATTGATTTCCGACGTGGTCGGCAGCTGACTGTTGGTGTACAGGTTGTAGTCAATCGCACCAATCTTTACGTCCCCCGCCGGCAAAATCAGATTACTGTCATTCACGGTCCGAACCACGTCCATGACGCTGAGTTCGCGCGCCTGCAGCTTTAAGGGATCGACATAGACCATGATCTGCCGGTAACGCCCGCCGAAGGGCTGTGGCACCGAGGCGCCGGGCACGTTCGCAACCTGGTTTCGCACGTCGTATTGGCCAAGATCGCGAAGCTGGGTCTCGTTCAGTCCCTGTCCTTTGAGGGTGATAAGGCACACGGGCAGGCTGGACGCGTCGAACTTCAGCACCACGGGAGGCAGAGTACCTGGCGGCAGCTTTCTCAAGTCAGCCATGGCGAGATTCGAAATCTCACTCAGATCGGCGTCCGCATTCGTTCCTGGCTGAAAATAAATCTTGATCAAGCTGACGCCTGGCAAGGAGCGCGACTCGATGTGATCAATATTGCTGCCCAGTGTAAAGAAACGCTCGAAACGGCCCGTAATGTCAGTTTCGATCTGTTCGGGCGGCATGCCGGAGTAAAAAGTGGCAACGACAACCACCGGAATGTTGATGGGCGGGAACAGATCGACTGGCATGCGAGCCAGCACGGTGGTGCCCACGATGGCAATCATCAAACAACACACAATAATGAAATATGGATTCTTGATCGCAAAGCGTGACATCAGAACTCCGTCTCCTTGTTGGCCGCAATCACTCTGGGACTCACCCGGTCTCCGGGACGGAACTCGCTTCGGGAACCAATCACCACGCGATCCATCGGGTTGAGGCCGGAGACCACTTCTATCTCATTGGCGCCTTCCATCCCCAGGCGCACGTCGCGTTCTTCAATGCGGTCTTGCGAGTTCACGACCAGTACCGTCGCCTGCGAACCGTTCCGATTGACGGCCTGGATCGGAATCGACAGTGCATTGTCCTTTTTCTCCAGGGTCAGCTTGATTTCCGCGTACATTCCTTGCACCAGACTTCGGTTGGGATTCCGCACGTCGACCTCGGTGTGCATGGTGCGCGTGTCCTGATCCACCGCGTCCGCGAACCGCGCCACCTTTCCCTCAAAGTCGCGGTTCAAGGCCGGAACCCGAACCTGGACGGTGTTACCCAGGTGAACCTGGGGAACCGCCGACTCGGGAACCGGGAGTATCAGACGAAACACGTCCGTCTCCGCGACTCGTACCACTGGCATCGCCTGGGTGCTGGAGGAAGTGCCGGCCTGTACCAGCGCCCCCGTGTCCGCGTATCGCTTCGTAACCACGCCGTCGAAGGGAGCGATGATGTTGGTGTAATCGGCCAGCGCGGTGTATTGCTGCTGGCTGGCAACGGCCACGCCCAGTTGATTCTCAGCTTCCGATAGTGCAGCCTCCGCCGCCGAGATCTGCGCTTCCGATTCCTTGTCCTTCGCCTCGGCGTCGTCCAGTTCCTGTTGCGCAATGATGCCGGGATGCGTCGCCGAGGCATCGTTCAGGCGCGTGTAGTTCAGGTGTGCCGCCTCATGAACGGATTGCGCGCGCAGTAGATCACTTTTGGCTCTGCGCACTGCATCCTTGCTTCGCCGGGCTACGGCGTCGGCGCCTTGCAACTCCGCACGAAGTTCCGGCACTTCCAGGACCGCCATAATCTGGCCCTCGCGCACGTGGTCGCCGACGTCGACGTGTATGACCCGGATGTATCCCGCAACCTTGGCATGCACGTCCACTTCCTGGAACGGACGAAACTCACCCGAAAGCGTGACCGCGTCGGACAGCGGCCGTTTCTGCGCCACCGCCACGGCCGCGGGCCGGATCTGCTGCGGATCTTCCTGATTGGCCTTCGCCTTGTGCCCGTACATGATCAGCAAGCCGATGAACGCGATCACGAGCAGGCCCACGACAATGATTCGTTTGCGATTTAGCTTCATTTTTTACCTGTTCCTGTACCCTTCGGCGAAGGCGCTATCGCCCAGCCATCTCCGCATGCTTTCAACGCCGCGAAGGATTGATCTCGCCCCCAAAAGACGAGCAAAGAGAGTGCGAGGCGAACGCTTCGCCCTGCAGGCAAGCTCTGACATTTGCCGTTCTTGAGTCCTTAACCATCCGCGCATGGGGCCGTAGCGCTACCCGCCAGCAGCCCGACCAAACAACTACACAAACGACCTTTTCTCATTCGATGTCCCTTTAAGTCCTGCAAGAGCTGCGAAATGTGTCGGAAGGTTACTGGTGGCGCTGCAATAACCAGAACGACCATCACTCAGGCAATGCCCTTGACGGATGAACCGCTCCCAACACGAGGAACCGAACAAATCCGCAACTACGTTGTGGCTAGTAAGGAACTACCCTGCGAAAGACTTAGGCAAGAGGCGGGGGCCGATTGTAGAGGCAATCGTCGACGTGCGGAGAGAGCAACGGCTCTTGCTCGGGTTCGACTGCCTCCGAACAAACCGCTACGAAAAAGGGCTCCAAGCAATCCAGGGCAGGTGCCCATTGAGATCCGCTGTTGTCCCGATGTTGGATTCTGGCTTTCTCAGTTTGCGAGACAACCGACGTCTGGCTGTGCAGGTTGAGGTCGCAGGTGCGAGCGGTGAGGCTGGCCGTGAGGATGAAAATCCCGAGCAACGCGAGCAGGCAGCGCAGGGAGGATCTCGCCCATTTTGCCGGTCTTCTCGGTGAACTCAGTGACATGGCCATCCTCAGCCGTAATAGATTAGCACAATCTTTTGCAGTGCCCGTGCGCAGACAACCTTCCAAAGGGTGTAGTACCTCGGCTCATTACTCCGTTGGGGATTCTGAGATATTCATTGCGAGTGTCGGCCCTGGGGCGTGTGGTTGCTTATCATGCGCCGGGAAGCTCACTCCAGTGGTCGAACCTCTCTGGTGGCTCCGCACCTTCTCCCCAGAGCGTCCCATAAACCATGAAAGGTATGATGCGCCGTGGTACCGTCCAGAGCGTGAGATCCCTCCTTCAATTCATGGGATATTCACCGAAGATTTACATTTCTGTAACAAATCCCTACTAGCATCCCTCTTTACTCGAGCCTCAGTCGCATGTCGGGCGTCCTTTCGGGATCGGTTTGCGCGGTCGTATCAACCATTCGAATTACCGTTTGAGGAGATGATAATGAAACGACTTCTAGCCCAAGTGCTGCTGTTTGCCCTGGCAGGGAGCAGCATGGCCCTGGCACAAAGCGCGGCCAAGACTCCAAAAGCGCGGAAGGCGCCCAAGGCTGCCGCACCCACCGTCGCCAGCCAACTGAAGACGATGTCGGAGGCTCTCGACGCGCAGCAGAAACAAATCGAAGCCCTTCGCCAGCAGCTGCAGACCCGCGACCAGGCGGTGCAGCAACTGCAGCAGCGCCTGGATCAGAGTCAGACGGCGGCTTCGCAGGCCCAAGCCAAGGCGGAAAGCGCCAGCGCCGAGGCCAGCAAGCAAGAGCAATCCGTCACTGCGCTGCGTACCGACGTCGATGACCTCAAGCAGAATTCGGCCACCACCGCCTTGACTCTGCAAGACACTCAAAAAAGCATCAAGGACGCGGTCGAGAGTCCGGCGGCCATCCATTTCAAGGGTGTCACGCTCACACCGGGCGGCTTCGTGGCGGCGGAAACCGTGTGGCGCCAACGTGCGACCAGCGCCGACATAAACACCCCCTTTACCGGCATTCCGTACCAGGGGAACGCGCTGGCCCATGTGGGCGAGAATAATTTCACAGCTCGCCAGAGCCGCCTTACCCTGCTTGCAGAAAGCAAAGTCGGCAGTGCCAAGCTGACCGGCTACTATGAGGGGGACTTCCTGGGCACGGGCGTGACTTCCAACAACCGGCAGAGCAACAGCTACGTGTTTCGCCAGCGGCAGATTTACGCACAAGCGGCGCTTAAGAATGGATGGAGCTTTACCGGCGGTCAGATGTGGACCCTGGCAACCGAGACCAAGCAAGGCATCCAGAATCGGCAGGAAGCCCTTCCACAGCAGATTGACCCGCAGTACGTGGTTGGTTTCACCTGGGCCCGGCAGTACGGCTTCCGCGTGGTCAAAGACTTTGGCGGCAAGTTCGCTCTTGGTCTTTCCGTAGAAGGGCCACAAGCAACCATCGGCGGACGCGGCTTTTCAACCGTGAGCACGACCACGGTTGGGTCGGCTTCCGTGTCCACAACTGGAAACACTTTCATCAATGCTCCGGGCGCTGGTGGAGGCCTCTATAACTTTGTCGACCCGGCGGGGTACACCGTCAACAAGGCACCGGACTTCATTGTGAAGGCGGCCATTGATCCAGGCTGGGGCCACTATGAAGTGTTTGGCATCCTCAGCACTTTCCGTAATCGCGTCTATCCTTGCGGCGTAGTCGGCACCAACGCCAACGATACCGCCCCTCCGGTAACGCCCACCGAAATTGCCTGCCCGGTCAACGGATCCTTCTCGCCCAGTTCAGCCGGCGCCTACAACGACACCCGCAACGGCGGTGGAGCAGGCTTCAGCTTCCTGGTTCCAACCTTTGCGAAGAAGTTGGACGTGCGCGGCAAGATCGTCGGCGGAGATGGCATCGGTCGCTACGGCTCGGCACAGTTAGCCGACTTGACGATCCGGCCCGACGGCACTCAGGCCTTGATCCGTACCGCTCATGGAATGGCGGGCCTGGAACTCCACGCCACCAAGAAGTTAGACATCTACGCTTACTGGGGTGCAGAATACGCCTCCCGAGCCGCATATCAGGGTTACGACAGCATCACCGTCACCAAGACCCCCACGATTCCGCTTGCCGACGGCACCACCGTTCCCGCTTCAACCACGACCACCTTCAAGCTGAATCAGATTGGTGGATACGGATCGGCGCTCGCTAATAACTCGGGATGCAGCACGGAAAACCCGCCGGCCAATCAACTCACGCCCTCCGGGGGCGGCACCTGTGCGGGCGACATTCGCGTCATCCAGGAGGGAACCATCGGCTTCTGGCATCGCTTCTACCAGGGTCCGAAGGGCGGAATTCGCTGGGGGCTTCAGTACTCCTATTTCCAAAAGGATGGTTGGGCCGGCAACAACAACTCCGCGGTAGCTATCTCGCCCAAGGCCGTCGACAACATGTTCTGGACTTCGTTCCGCTACTACTTGCCCTAGCCGAGAACAGCTAGGGAGCCCTTGCAGCTCGACCCCTGGGCTGCAAGGGCTTTTTTGTTGTCGATTTCTCGAAGAATTGCCCTCCCATCACACGCGCAGAATCATGACTTCAGTCGCCTTGATGAGAGCGGCGGCGGCTTGTCCGGCCTTCAAACGCATCTCGCGCGCCGACCTGGCCGTAATGATGGAGGTAATTTGCTGATTTCCGATCGACAGTGTGACTTCCGCCATCAAGCCGCTGATCCGCACATCTTCAATTCGTCCCACCAACTGATTGCGCCCGCTGACGTGCCGGATGACATCCTGGCGTTCGGCCGCAGTCTTCGCCCTGGTCCGAAATAGCAGGCGATCCACTTCCCTCTGCGGGATCCGGTGATGACCGCCCGGCGTTCGAACGCTGCGAATTTTCCCCGCGTAAATCCATTGCTTGATGGTGGGAAAACTGATCCTCAGTTGCAAGGCCGCGTCCCGCGGACTCAGCATCTCCTCCGTTTTCGGTGTCGCGGTTGACCGTGGTTTGCTCATGGCAGGCCGAATCCTAATCTCGAAGCATCCGGGTGGTCAAAACGGCGCTTAACCATTTACAGGAACCGCGATCTCTTCGAATCGTCGCAGGATAATGTCCGCCCGACTTGCCAATGATAATTCATATAAATTCGTATTCTATTATGATTACAAACCGTTCTTACTATACATTTTAAACTTGCGAAATAGGGGAGGGATCGTGCGAGAGATTGCTGCGTTGTGGCTACTGGTGGTAGTGGGCGCCGCTCCGAAGGCGCACGCGCAACACAGCTACTTCACAAACTGGTTTGCCCGCGTCGACAAGACCCAAGGCCAGCAGCCCCATTGGTTCACACCCCTTGCAAGCACGACCCCGCGCCTGGAAGAGGAAATCCGGTATGACCAGCTCTGGCAGGAAAATGACGAGGGTGTCACCACCAACAACTATGGCGGCGGAAAGGGGCTGGAACTGATTCCCTTCGAACGGGTGGAAGTCATTTTCAATCTGCCGCCCTACCTTGCCCACAACAACCCTGCCGTCCACGATGGCTTTGGCGACGTAGCCTTCCTGGTGAAATATCGCCTGCTCTCTTCCAACGAGCAGCACGGAAACTACATCCTCACTGCGTTTCTGGGCTGGAGTCTGCCGACGGGGTCCTACACAAACGGCGCCAGGCACCCGATCATCACGCCGACCATCGCCTACGGCAAAGGCTTCGGCCACTTCGATGCTCAAGGCACGTTTGGTATCGGATTGCCTACTGCCGGCACCAATCTTATCGGACGCACCTATACGTGGAACAACGCGTTCCAGTATCGCGTTTTGCGGAAGTTCTGGCCGGAAATCGAGCTGAACTCATCGTTCTTTCGGGATGGCAAGAACGACGGCAAGAAGCAGACATTTCTTACCCCCGGCCTGGTGATTGGCAGATTTCACCTGACCAGAAGAGTGGGCCTGACATTGGGCGGCGGGTATCAGATCGCGGTTACCCGTTTCCATACCACCAACCATAACGCGATTCTGTCGATCCGCGTTCCGTTTTGAAGAGCAGCTTGGAAGCCCAGATCCACGACGAACCCTGAGAAGTGGTAAAGTTCGAGGAACGGCCCCGTAGCTCAATTGGATAGAGCATCAGACTTCGGATCTGAGGGTTGGGGGTTCGACTCCCTCCGGGGTCGCC
>CAVRZQ010000035.1:0-19377 GCA_963725575.1 uncultured Acidobacteriota bacterium | reverse complement strand
ACTGCAAGTTCTATTCTGTGGAGGCTTGCTCACCCGTCCGGACCCGGAAGCCCGAATGGAAGCCAACTATCCCTCGTCTCCTTTGCACCAACTGCGCCCGCCACAGGTTACGACGAGGCGTGCAGATCCCGACGCACGAGGCTCGAGTCCAGAAAGAATCCAAGCCCCAACGTGAATGGAATGGCGCCGAACGAGGCCGCGACCCAGGCATCTGGCTCGACCCGAGCAATGAGAGCAAAGGTTGTCATGTAACCGATCGCGCCCGCCACCAGCAGGATGCCGGCGCGGCGCGAACGGGCCGCCTGCGAGAGCTCGGGCTCCATTGGAATGCTCACCCCGCGCGCCAAGCGCCGCCAGACGTTCCTCCGTGCGCAGTTTCGAAACCCGATAGTAGCCGTACAAAGCGATCGCCGTGATCGGAATGCTGAAAAGCATCACCACCGCCGCCAAGCCCACGATGTCTCCCATAAATTGCTCCTTCGCCGGTGCTTCCTTGGCACCGCTGATATGAGGGTCGCTGCGATGGAAGGTACGTGGAGAACGGCGGAGAAGTTCCAGGCGCCGCGCCAGTTGGTGGCGATTTGGATGGTCCTGCGGCTTCATGCCCTCCCGATTCGGGCGCATAAATCTGTTTGATCTCTCCGATAAGGTCTTTTTATTGGCTCCCCGCAAGCCCCCACGGTAACCTAATTCGTCAACACGAAGCCAGCTAAAGCTCGCCATTCCAATTGACTACCGTTTGTTTTAAGGAGACTCATGTCAACCGAACTGCGGAATTTCTTAGCGCTCTCGTACGAACAGCTCGAAGAACTGAATCTTAAGGCGAAGGAGCAGCGCAAGAACCGGATTGCCGCCCACAAGATTCAGGAAGAACGCCTGAAGTACCTGACCGATGAGAAACGCATCAAGGCGGTGACCGTCCTCTTCAGCGACCTGGAAGGCCGGTTACACATGCTCGATTACGACAAGAAGTTCCTGCTGAAGAGCTGGGACAACCTGACCTTTGATGGTTCCTCCATCCGCGGCTTCACGGCCCAGCGCGAGAGCGATCTTCGCCTCGGCATCGATTGGTCCGCATTTTATTGGGCGCCCGCCGACTTCTTCGGCGGCGGCAAGGTCCTGGTGTTCGGCGAAGTCATCGACAAGAACGGCACTCCCTATAGCGGGGATATTCGCGGTGTGCTGAAAGGTTTCGCCAACAAGCTCTACGATAAGGAAGGCTACACGCTCAATGCCGCCAACGAAATCGAAGGCTTCCTGTTCAAGAGCCCGGACGCGGAGCGCCACTATCACGAAACCGGCAAGTTCGAATACGTGAATACCGGGGGCTACTACCACTCGCTGCCGGGCGATCTGCTCCGAACGTTCATCGACACCACGGCGGAAGTTCAACGCGCCATGGGCTTCCAGAATGAGAAGGACCATCCCGAAGTGGCGCCTTCGCAGTTCGAGATCAACTACAGCTATGGCGAGGTGGTAGCAGCGGCCGATCAGATTCAGCTCTACAAACTGATTTGCCGCGAGGTCGCGACCCGGATGGGCCTCACGGCTTCCTTCCTGCCCAAGCCGGTCGTGGGCGTGAACGGCAGCGGGATGCACACCAACGTATCGATCAGCAAAAACGGCAAAAACCTGTTCTGGGACGCAAAAGGCGAGGAGAAGCTGAGCAAGCTGGGATGGGCCTTCATCGATCGCATCCTGACCCACGGCAACGACATCTGCCTTTTGCTCAACGCCAGCGTGAACGCCTACCGCCGTCTCGATCCACACTTTGAAGCGCCCAACCAGATCAAGGCATCGCCCACCGATCGCGGATCGATGATTCGCGTGCCGATTGGCAATGACAAGAGCATGCGTGTCGAAGTCCGCTCCGTGAGCCCCGATGCCAGCCCTTACATGGTCATGTATGCGGTGTTCAAGACCGGTCTCGACGGCGAAACCGCGAAGATCAAGAATCTCCGCCAGGCCGAGCGGTATCTGCCGGACAATATCTACGACGCGCTCGCAAATTTCCAGAAGGCGAAGTGGACCAGCCAGCTTCTCGGAGAGGACGTCAAGGCGCGCTACGCGGAGTTAAAGCAGGCCGCCGCCGACCGCTGCCCGCGTGCCCTGGGCACGTTCGTGAAAGCTCCCGAGGTGCAGTATCACCACGAGGTTTACAACCAGTTCCTCTGGAATCTGTTCTAGGAAGCTCGAAACGCCCACACGACGCCCCGGCCGATTGCCGGGGCGTTTTTGCCGATGCTCCCTCGGCCGCCGGACGACTCACTCGGGTGTCGGCTTCCCAGTGGAACGTCGTGACTGCCACCCGGTCAATAGTCCCACGGGCTCGAAGCATCCAGCGTTGCCGTGCCGGAATGATCGCAGGTGCCACCGACGACCGTGTAGTCTCCGCTGATCTCGCCCGTGGCCTGGTTCGCCATCCCCAGGAAAGCGACGGTGCCATTGTCGGTCTTGATTTCAAGCGCCACATGCGTGCCGAGGATGAAGCTGCCAGAGGGAAACGTTCCAGGCGTGATCGTCCCCGAACTGAAGCAGGAACTACCAAAGGTAACTGTGCCGGTGAGCCCAAAGCTACCCTCAGAGCTGGCGCCGCCCTGAGTCACCTGGGCAGCCACATTGAAGGTTTCTTTGCCGGAAGTCGTGAAGATACCGCTCAAGGCGCCAGTGATTGAGAGTATCTTGACGCCGGTGACAGTTCCTTGGTCGCCGTCAGCACAGCCCCCTGTAGTGGCATACGTCCCCGTGAGGGCGGTGTCGGTGATACTGCCGGTGAAGGTAGTGACTTGTCCACCAACCGACGAGGAGGTCAGGGAGATGCTGTTGCCAGTCAGGGTACCAGTGAGGCTGATGGTGGTGGGCTGATCAAAACAATTCGAACCATCGACATGCACCGCGCCGCTTACAGCACTGCCGGATTGCTTGATACTGCCGGCAATCGTCACGGGGGGAGTCCCCATAACCTTGGATGCCGCACTGATTTGCCAATTGCCCGCTATGTTTGGCCCGTGCGGTAGTACAGCTGAAGTTCCCCCTCTCGGTGCTCCTCCTCCGCACCCACAGAGTAGAACAAGAGGCGAAAGCCATAGAATGCTCGCCGAGTGTTTCATGGAACTGCCCTCCTGGGTAGATTTTGGCGATCTTGGGCCGATGGCCGAGAGGAATGAGGAGCATCATCCGGCCTGAAACCGGCGCCGAATGGTGCCCTGATCGGATGGGCGCTAAACTCGACCAATCCGTGAAACCGCAAGAAGGCTCTTGCGCCCCGATGCGGGAACATCGTCTAGTTGGTAGATGGTGAACAGATAGGGGAAATCGTTTCCGCTACTGCTGAGTCCAAGTTTGGGCGGGTGCGCCGCCCAAGGTCTACTCGGGTTGGGCCTCCCCTTCGATATGGTGCTCGAGACTGGATCGGGCGGGTTGTATGAGAGCGTTTGTTCGGATCAGGGCACCGTTTTGCGCTGCCGCAAACGGCTCATCTCAATCGCCCTTTCGGGGCAGAACGACAGGCAAAACAAAAAGGCCGCCCCGAGGCGCGGCCTTTCGATTCCTTATCCTCCCGCGTTCTGGAAGTACTCGCCCGGAAGCGCGACCATCGTGCCTCGAGTAGTACCTGCTCCCAGAACCGGTAGCCTCTGGACCAGCCTCTCGGGCCGCTGCACACCGGCCAGGTACGTATCGGCCGCTTTCAGCTCGATCTTGATTCCCAGAGTACGTTCCAATTGGCGAATATCCGCCCGCTGGTGATGTTCGAACAGCGTGGAAGCCACGCCTTGTCCGCCCATACGACCGGTGCGACCGACGCGGTGGATGAAATCTTCCGCCAGTTGCGGCAGATCGTAATTGATGACCTGGGCGATATCCTGCACGTGGATCCCGCGCGAAGCCAGGTCGGTCGCCACCAGCACCCGAACGCGCCCTTGCTGGAATGCGGTGAGCGCTGCCGTGCGCTGCGATTGCGAACGGTCGCCATGAATCATCGCGGCGGAAAAGCCCTCGCGAGTCAGGCGCTGCGCCAGTCTTTCGGTCGCCCGCTTGGTGCGCGCAAAGACCAGGCAACGGCCTGTTTCCTTGGCTAGCAGTCGCTGGAGGACGTCCAGTTTCTCGCCCGCGGAAACCTCAAAAGCCTGGACGCGGACATTCTCCGACGGCTTCAAGATGGATCCCAAGGCGACTCGCACCGGGGTCCGCATGTAGTCGTTCACCAGGTGCGCGACCGATGCTTCGAGCGTTGCTGAGAAGCACATGGTTTGCCGGTTCTTGGGCAGCATGCCCACGATGCGGCGGACGGCGGGGATGAACCCCATGTCCATCATGCGATCAGCTTCATCGAGCACAAGAATGCGCAGCAAGCGGAAGTCGACCAAGCGGCGGTCGAGGAAATCCTCGAGCCGACCCGGGGTCGCAACCACCAGGCGCGCTCCCCGCCGGATGGAATGAATCTGTTGTTTCTCGGAGAGACCACCGACCACCAACGCCGCTTCCGGAAGTTTATTTCCGCGCAGCGCGTTGTATTGTTCGGCGACCTGCATGGCAAGCTCGCGGGTCGGAACCAGCACGAGTGCCTGGATTCCTGCGGCCTGGCTCTGCAGCATCTGCTCCAGCATGGGAAGCAGGAAGGCCAGGGTCTTACCCGTGCCCGTCTGCGCCGTGGCCAGTACATCTTTGCCTTGAAGTGCGGGTGGTATCGCTGCTTCCTGCACGGGGGTGGGAATGGAAAAACTAAGTGCTGCGAGGCGCTCCTGCAAATAGGAACACATCGGCAACTCTGAAAAATGCTTCAAATGGTACTTTCTTTCTGTCTGGTGGAATTGATCGCGGCGCGCACCCGGATCGCCGGGCGGGCACAACAATTCGTGTAGGCCAGTCTGGAACTGGATTTACGCTGAAGACTTACGGAAGGGACTGCAAGCGGGAATCCTTAGATCAATTCCTGAACCCAGAAGAACCGCACCACTCACCCGTGGTATTAAGCGCAAACACAGTGTAGCACATGTGGTGCAATCGGCGACATTACTGAAGTTCAGAAGCGGGACCCGGCCCAAACGTATCCGCCACGGGCGAGAAGACTTCCGGCCGTCCACGATGAAGCTGTTCCAGCAATCGCAAGTCGCTATACACGTCGCTGGGCGAGACTCTCGGGCTGCTCCTGCGCAATTCCTCGCGCAGACGTGCTAGCAGTAAGCGCTGTGCGATTTCCGGCGACTCCGACTCGCTCAAGATGTTTTCCCGGGCCAGCCCGACCTCGATCGGACTTTCACCCATACGCAGACGCAGCACCGGTCTTCCGGCCGAGTCCAGTCGGGGCTCGGCACTGGCTTCCAGCTGAGGCCACTTCACTTCATCGAGGGTTGCGTCTTCTGCCATGCTGCGAGCGAGCCGCTCCAGTTGATTTTGATATTCGCGCCGCTGTTGAGCGCTCATCGGAGGCTCGAGATCGCGCCGGGGATCAAACACTAACGCATGCCGTCCCGGATCAAATCCGCTCGAACCGGTAAAGTAAACAGCCGCAAAGCAGCCCACGATCGCCGGATGCCAGAACAGCAAAGGCGCCATGTACTTTTTCGCCTTGAACGCTGATTCCACCACCCCGCGTACGGGCTTGCTCCGCTTGATCGTCCCCGGCACCTGCGGAATCACGAAATGCGTGGACTGCAGTTCGGATGATGCTTGCTGTAGCCGCATCAGGCACTTGGCGATCTGCTTGGGCGTGGTCACGCCCAAGTCGCCAATAATTCCGCGATGCAAGGCGCCGGGATAGTAGAAAGTTAATAATTCCCTTGCACAAAATCCGCACAATTGCTCGATAACAGCCGGTACATTCCCTGCGTTCGGCCGGGCATTGAACATCCGGATCAGCTCGTCATCTTTCTCCGCGCTGGTTTCGATTTCGAATGCGTAACTGGTGCGATCGTACGACGATCCCACCAACTGGATCCACGGACCCTCCGGCACTCCGCCGTCGGCGGCATCCGGGAACAATTTGTCGCCAGATACTGCCGCCGATATCGGTCGCGCAAAAAAGACACCAGCTTCGGGTCAGCGTAGAGCGGTACTTGCTCGGGCAGACTCCACCGCAGTACAAGATAGGGAACCAGAGGAATAGCGAGCCAGTCGTAACCTGCGATCCCGTGATAGCGGCTGAGAACGACACCCTGCTCTCCCGGACCGCAGCGCCGCAGCATAAGGGCGTCTCCGCACAAACCCGATTCAGATAAACGGCGACGTGACCCGGTACCAGCGAACGTCCCGTCCACACTGTATGGCTCTTCGAGAAGAAGGGTTGCCCCGGCATGGGCCCGCACGCTGCTCCAGACGAGCAGCACGAACACCACTGCGTTGAATCCACGACGGCCCATGAAATCTAAAACTCACTTCCTACAGGAAAGTTTCGTGGCCCTGGAAGGGCTAAGGTGGCACCCCAGTGGCAACCCCTTATGAATTGTTAGAGTTTGAAGCCAAGCCATCGGTTGGACCAAGTAACGGAAGGGCTGTATTTCGCAACTGTCCCATGTTCTGGACGGTGTCGGCCTTTCGGCACATACACAGTAGTGCACTTCCTTGCGCAATCATCAACTGGCAAATTATGCAATGGTTTACCAAATTCCGTTTCGGTCGGAAGACGCCCGTCGACCTATGGGGGGCTTTTACAGAGAAACTGTGCGGGACGGGAGCGAGGGAGTTTTTTGACTACGCGTGTCTCGATCAGTTCGCCGGTTAGCGAACCAGCCACTCTGTCAAATCGTGCATGCAGCTCAGCGTTACGCCGTACGTCATGACCACGCAAACGATACTGCCGAGCAGTGTCGGGGCTAAGTACCACGGGATAAGGCTTAGGGTTTGGAGCGCGTGCGTCTCATCCCATGTCAACAGGCGCTCAATACGCGCATCCAGTCCTGATCCCGAATGTTGCACAAGGCCGGTGGTCAGGGTAGCGACGGCATGCATGGGGGCAAAGCGCGACAGCTTAATCAACGCCGACGCCAGATCCAGAGCTTCGCGCGAACTGGAGACCGCAGCATCGTCAGCCGCCATCTCTGCGGCTTCGGACCAGGCCGACTCCAGAGCAGCCATCCCCGAGAACACGCACACACGGAAGAAGAGTTTTTTCAGGTTGTCGCGGCGTCGCACGTGCGCGATTTCATGCTTGAGGGCCGTCTCAAGTTCCGGCGAGCTCAGAACGGCAGCAGCCGCATCCGAGAGCAGGACCCTCGGCGCGCACACGCCCGCAACGGTGAGTGCGGGAGAGGCGGGGCGGATGCGGAACAAGGGCACCGGATCACAGCCTGAGTCGGCACTGGCTCCCTGCAGCCAATCCGCGACGGCACGGGAAGTTCTCACCTGCGCCGCAACCGCGTTCAGCAGTCCCGCCGCGAAGAGCAATAAACAGCACGCGCCGAGCGTGAGAGGGATCTCTCCAATGGGTTCGGCTACCGCGCGGGGCTCGAGTAGAAGGAACGACGGGACGACGAACCCCAGCGTGATCACAACAGCCGAAACAAAGGGTACGGCTCGCAGGGCAAAAAGCAGCCCCGCCAGACGCTTCGCCGAAAGCCGGCTACCGAAGCGCCGCACCTGTTCCCAAACCCGCATCACGGCGAGTGAAACCGCGCCATAGAAGAGCAGGAAGAAGGCGAGTGATACTCCCAGGCAACGCACGATAAACATTACTGCCTCTCCCGCTCCTGCAACTCGCGACGCTTGTTCTCGACCAACTGCTGCAATTCGTCGAGCAGTTCGATGTCGTGCTCGGTGACCGCCTCTACCAGGTAGGAGAGGGGCAAAGAGGCAGCGGAGCCGGAACCCAACAACTGTTGAATCGCCTGCCCGGCAGCGGCGCGTTGGAGTTCTTCCTGCGTGACCCTGGCGGAGTAACGAAACGCCCTCCCTTCCGCCGATCGATTCAACAGTTGCTTCTTGTACAGCCGGTCGAGGGTGGTCATGACGGTGGTGTAGGCGATTTTTAAATCACCATCAGCAAGCAGTTCGCGCACAGTGGCACTGCCACGCTCCCACACGTCCTGCAGCAGGCGCTGCTCGAGCGGTCCAAGCTGAGCGAACGATGGTTGGTCGGAACAAAGAAGCGATTCACAGATCCCCCAAAATGACGGCTGGATTTTACCTTACCCTGCTGGCGAAACACACGCTGTTTCGCGAAGGCCCACGGGATAGTCGTACCCAGCCAGGGCCATGGAAAAAAGGCCGCCGGGACCCAGACCGGCTGGCCTTGAAACGACCATCATGGAACAGCCGAAAACCTAGCAAAGCCAATGAAACTACTACCAGTGCCGTACTCAAAACAGGGCGTCAGCGCGCGGGCCGATCCGTCCGGTTGCAATCTGGCCGTCTGCCGGAGACAATCGCTGCATGGAAAACGCCTACCGCCCTGGCGCCGAAGCCCCGAACCCCTTCCGGCCAGGGACCATGGTGGTGACAACGCTGGCTAACCCCCGGGAGAAATTCTGGGGCGCGATCCTCGCCCTGAGCGCCGAAGGGTTGAGCTTGCGAGGCATCGAACTGGTCTCTTTCGAAGATCTGGTGGCCCTCGTCAAAGACGGGGAACCCTTCTCTCTGGGCGTCGTGTTCTTCCCCATGCACCGGGTCGAGCGCATGGAACTCGATCTGCCTGACGGCAACATCCCATCGCTCTCGCAGCGCTTCACCGCCAAGACGGGCCTGGACCCGGCGACCATGCTGCGCTCGACCTTCGCAAGCGCCGACCCGGCCACGGAGCGCGGATGAAGCTCTCGCAACTGCTCACCGCGCCCAACCAGCTCACCCTGCTGCGCATGTTGTTCCTGCCCTTCATCGTCATGAGCCTGGTGGACCAGCACTATGCAACCGCGCTGATTTTGTTCGTGCTGGCGGGCTCGAGCGACGGCCTCGACGGCCTGCTCGCCCGCCGCCTCCACCAGCAGACCGCTGCTCGGGCAGTATCTGGACCCCATCGCCGACAAGCTCCTGCTCAGCACCTTGTTCCTGGTGCTTTCCATCCTGCACAAGATTCCGTGGAAGTACACGGTCATGGTGTTCAGCCGCGACATCGCAATCCTGGTGACGAGCGCGGTGCTCTACACCATCGCCGGCCTGCGCAATTTCAGTCCCAGCATCTTCGGGAAGGCCAACACCTGCGCCCAGATCGCTGCGGTTTTCTTTGTCATGCTGTTCGAGATTGACCACAGCCGCGCGGTGTGGATCGCCCGCACTGTCTTGTTATGGGCGACATTCATCTTCACGGGGATTTCCTGGGTGCATTACGCATTCCTGGTGCAGACGCGCTTGCGTGGACCGCATGCGGCTCCGGATGCTCGCTCCGGGTCGAGCAAACAGGTTGCGTAGGAGATTTGGATCTCACGGGAATCGTGGAGTCTCACGTTTCGAAAACCGCGACACGTGGAGCTCCCGGCGAATGCAGGACGGGCGATATTGTGCATCCGTCCCTACGGCGCTGTCTCAACCTTCAAGTTGGAGAAATAAGCGTCCGTGCTTACGCGTGTCCAAAGCGCGATCTTGCCGCGACCGTCACCCAGCTTGAGATCATTCACAACCAGACATGGCTGGGTCGCGCCGTTGACGTAAAGGCGCGCCTTCGTGCCTGAGACCTCGATCCGGAGTTTGGTCCAGCTTCCGGGCTCCAGGTCCACATAGGACTCGTATACCCCGGGACTCTCCTCGCGCAGGCGATTCCAGGGAAAGTTCGGGATGGATTCGTACTGAGTGGAGCGGTTGCGGAACAGCTGATTATCGAGGCGGGCGTTTTCGGGCCGAACGTAAATCGTTTCTCTTTTCTGATCTTGAACGCGAAACGACACCCCGATCATCCCCTTGAAACCACTCACATCCTCGGCGGTCGAGTAACCCTGGCGTCGAGCGCCGGCGACGTCAATCTCGATGGTCCCGTCCTGGAAGTCTGAATTCGCCAGCACAGCCATCAGCTCTTCATTCTGAGCGTGCTCGTGGCCGGGCAGCGGAACCAGCTTCAGCGCATGGCGCCCGCGATAGTCCACCCACTTCATGTTGGCATTGATCAGGTCGAGTTTGGTGCTGGAATCGAGCCGGAGGGTTGAGCCCGACGACCTGGCATCTTCGCCGGATGAGATAACCAGGGGCAGGAGAAGAAGTATCCCCAGAGACAGTCGTGCAACGGTCTTGTTCATGGACTGTCACCTCGCTTCTGAAGGTCCTAGTTTTAGAACCCGACGTACAACAAGGAACAGGGCCGGTTCGCCCTAACCCTGACAGGTCAGGTGATGGCAGCTTAGACGGGGGAAGGCTGGAAAAGTCTCTTGGTCGGGATCGTTAGCAGGCTGCGGAAAAACTCGCGACTCGTATCAGGGCATCGCTTCAGCGATGCCGTAAGCGGTTGATTCTCGGCGGCCCCTTCCGGAGCCGAACCGTCGAAATCCCAAGAAGGATGGCGCAGTGGAATCCCACGTTTCGAAAGGCGCGAAACGTGGGGCACCCGGCGAGAGCCGCGACGTCGGATGCTACCTGGGACTGCAGCCCGGACGAAGGAACTCGGGACAGAGCGAGCCGCAACTGCACATCAGCAAGGAAGGCGATGCCTATCTGCGAACGCTGCTGGTGCAAGGCGCGCACCACATTCTGGGACCCTTTGGAGCCGACAGTGATCTGCGGCGCTGGGGGCTAAAGTTGGCCGAGCGTGGTGGCAAAAGCGGGAAGAAGCGAGCCATCATTGCGACAGCGAGAAAGCTCGCGGTGTTGTTGCATCACCTGTGGGTGAGCGGAGAAGAGTACGAACCGCTACACAACAGCAGCCAAACGACAGTGGCGGCAGCCGCGTAAAACAAAAAGGCAAAAACAACCCCAAAACCGTTCCAGGAAGAGAACAGACAAAAGCCAAAGCCGAGTTCCGGTGACTGCGTTAATCGCCTGGCCCACTTCCATCGTGGAGATGGACGAGAGGTCGATAATCAGGTGGCAGCACCGCCTGAAACGAGAACGCCCAACTTGCACCGAGCGAACAAAATCGCTCACCAGAGTGCGGATGGAAGGGTGGCGACAGTGGCTAACTCGGCCGGAGAAAAAACCTTGTCCAACAAAAAAACAACAGAATCCACTTGACTCCGACCGGCCTTCTCATGGAAGGCCATTACACTCATTGACACCTGCGGCGCAGGCCAAGGCAAGTCCGAAATCAGGGTCGTTCAGTGCAATTTGGCGGGGAGGGAGCATTTTGCCGTCCCTATACACTACCCCTCTCCGTCATTGACCCCCTTTCTCCCCTCCCCCTAGAATGAACGGTTCATCTTGCGCTCTGATCTTCATCTATGGCCCTTCGCCTCTACAACACACTGTCCGCGAAGGTGGAAGAGTTCCGGCCTCTCCGGCAAAACGAAGTCCGCATGTACGCCTGCGGGCCGACCGTCTACGACTACGGCCACATCGGCAACTTCCGCACGTTTGTCGCGGTGGATCGTGCTGCAGCGTTTTCTGCGGCAGAGCGGCTACGAGGTCCGCCACGTGATGAACATCACCGACGTGGACGACAAGATCATCCGCAACTCGGCGCGCGACGGCGTGGGCGTGAAGACAGTACACGGCGAAGTATGAGAAGGCGTTTCTGGAAGATGCGGCGACGCTGAATATCGAGCAGCCGGATCCTGGTGCGCGCCACCGAGCACATTCCGGAGATGGCGGAGTTCATCGCGGAGCTGGAGAAGAAGGGCTTCGCCTACCGCGCCGAGGACGGCTCTTACTATTTTCGCATTGCCAAATTTCCCGGTTACGGCAAGCTTTCGAAAAAAGATTTCGCCGGGATGGAGGACGGCGCGCGCGTCGACGTGGACGAGTACGAAAAAGACAGCGCGCGCGACTTCGCGTTCTGGAAGGCGCCCAAGCCGGGCGAGGCTTCGTGGGACACGTCCATCGGGCCGCGGGCGTCCGGGCTGGCACATCGAGTGCTCCGTCATGTCGATGGAGGAACTGGGCGAAAGCTTTCGACCTGCACGCTGGCGGCGAAGACCTGATCTTTCCGCACCACGAAAATGAAATTGCGCAGTCGGAAGCGCTGACTGGAAAGCAGTTTGCCCACTTCTGGTTCCATGCCCGCTTTCTGCTGGTCGAAGGCGAGAAGATGTCGAAGAGCCTGGGCAACTTCTTCACGCTGCGCGACCTGGTGCTCAAGGGCCACAAGCCATCGTCGATCCGGTATCTGCTGGCGTCGGTGCCCTATCGCAATCAGCTCAACTTCACGTTCGACGGATTGAAGCAGGCGGCCGCCTCGGTCGAGCGGCTGCGCAACTTCCGGCTGCGGCTGACGACGGGTCAGTTTCCGGCCGGAACGAACGCAGACCATGGCGACGCTTGCCCAGGACACGAACGAGCGCATGCACGCCGCCTGGACGACGACCTGAACACGGCGCAGGCGCAGGCGGCCATCTTTGACATGGTGCGCGCTGCGAATGCGGCCATTGATGCCGGAGAGATGCAGAAAGAGGACGCGGCACCGCTGCTCGGAGCTCTCGAAAAGTTCGACGAGATCTTCGCGGTGCTGACGATGACGACGCGCCCAAGATGAAAGCAATCCTCGAGTGGGCGAGCGCCGAAGGCCGCGAAAAGACATCGCCCCAGAGGCACTGGCGCTCGTTGGCTGCCGGCCAGCTTTCCGATGCGGAGATAGAGAAGAAAATCGCGGAGATGGAAGCTGCGCGCAAGGCCCGCAATTTCAAGGTGTCCGATGCGCTGCGCGCTGAATTTGCTGCCGCAGGAATTCTGGTGGAGAACACGAAAGACGGGGTTCGCTGGAGGAGGAAGTAGCGTGGTGGAGAGCCGGGCGTCACCTCCAGCCGTATGCAGTCATTCCGTCAGGCGCGAGCTGTCTGTCTACGCATGCAAGCAGCCCGAAGTCAGACAGCACCCTGCTCGTACGCGTGGGCTACCCGCAGGATCGTAGCCTCGTCGAAGTGCTTGCCGAGGATCTGCAAGCCGATGGGCAACTTCTCTGCGCGTCTCGCCGCAGGGAATCGAAATTCCCGGAATGCCCGCGAGGTCCGCGGTCACCGTGTAGATGTCGGCCAGGTACATGGCCAGCGGATCGTCCACTTTTTCGCCGAGCTTGAAGGCTGCCGTCGGACTCGTCGGCGTCACAATGGCATCGACTTTCTTGAAGGCCTCTTCGAAGTCGCGCGTCAGCAGCGTGCGCACTTTCTGCGCTTTCAGATAGTAGGCATCGTAGTAGCCCGCGCTGAGCGCGTAGGTTCCCAGCATGATGCGCCGCTTCACCTCTGCGCCGAAGCCTTCGTCGCGGCTGCGGCGATACATTTCCGACAGCGTGTGCGCGTTCTGGACGCGATAGCCGTAGCGCACGCCGTCAAAGCGCGCCAGGTTCGACGAGGCCTCCGCGGTCGCGACGATGTAGTAGGTCGGAATGGCGTACTTCGGTGTGCGGCAGCGACACCGGGACGACTTCGCAGCCGAGCTTCGCCAGCTTCTGAATGGCGTCCTCGACGGCTTTGCGAACTTCGGCGTCGAGTCCTTCGCCGAAATATTCCTTGGCTACGCCGATCTTCAGTCCGCGAACCGGCTTTTCGAGTTCGGCGACGTAGTCGGGAACCGGGAACGTCGGCGGAAGTCGAATCCATGGGATCGCGCCCGGCGATGGTGCGCAGCACGAGCGCTGCATCCTTCACCGTCTTCGCCAGCGGGCCGATGTGGTCGAGCGATGAAGCGAACGCGATCAGGCCGTAGCGCGACACGCGGCCGTAGGTCGGCATCAGGCCGACCACGCCGCAAAACGAAGCAGGCTGGCGAATGGAGCCGCCGGTGTCGGAACCGAGCGCGACGACTGCCATGTCCGCTGCCACGGCCGCCGCCGAGCCTCCGGAAGATCCGCCGGGAACGCGACTGAGGTCGCGCGGGATTGTGTACCGGATGCAAGGCGGAGTTCTCGTTCGACGAGCCCATGGCGAACTCGTCGCAATTCAGCTTGCCGAGTACGACTGCTCCGGCGGCTTCGAGGCGCGCCACCGCAGTGCAGTCGTAGGGAGGAATGATAGTTGCCGAGAATCTTCGAGCCAGCGGTGGTGCGCACGCCGCGCGTGCACCATTACATCCTTGATTCCGACCGGAACGCCACCGAGCGGAGGCAGCGGCTTACCCTCCGCCGCCAGCGCATCCATGCGGTCCGCCTGCTGCCAGCGCGCGATCGCGCGTCAAGGTCAGGTAGGCCCCGATCGGCGGATCGTCTTTCTCAATTCTCGCGTAGAAAGATTCCGCCAGCGCCGTGGAGGTGGTCTTGCGCTCCTGGATGGCGGAGCGCGCGGCGTCGATGGTGAGCAGGCTTAATTCCATGGTTCCGATGACTTCGGCCCGGCCAAATTTCGCTTCAGATAAATTTCCCTTGCGTTTCTGCCGGCGGCCGATCCAGTTCCGAATCGAACACGCCACGCATCCGCGTCAAAATCGCGGCCTTCTCGAGACCATAGGTCTGATGAAGCGCGTCCGCGACATGCCGCGCAACATCGCTCAGCAGAATTCCCCACGCGATCGGAGCCTGGTCCTGCGGCCATGCGCCTGGATTCAGACTGCAAACCAATCCTCCATGCGCCGCCCACGCACGAATCAGTTCGCAGGCTTTGCTGTCAGACACGACGTTCGGTGGAATTTGCAGTTCCTCGGCCATGGGCCGCCTCTCCATCCCTAGCGCTCGATCACCTTGGGCACTTTGAAGAATTGTTCGTCCGCATCGGGGGCATTCTGAAGCGCTTCTTCGTGCGGCAGCGACTTGCGCAGGCCTTCAAGGATGTCCTCGCGGTTGGCATAGGCAAAGCGGTCGCTTCCCTGCTTCGAGGTGTCCACGCCGTAGCGGTCGGAGACCTGCGCCATCGGCTCGACCTTCGACGTGTCCAACTGGTTCAGGCGGTCGACATAGTCGAGAATCGAATTCAGATCGCGCACCATGCGTGCGCGTTCTTCCTCGGTCAGTTCCAGGTTGGCGAGATCGGCGACGTAGGCGACGTCTTTGTCGGTGACTTTCATCTGTTGCCCATGTGGAGCGGGCACGCCTACGTTTGCCCTGCGGCAACTCCTATTGTTCGCGCCACTACGACGAACTCAATCCGCGCTCACGTTCTCGCTTACGTACGGTTGATGGCCGCGACATACCTGCGGCGCGAGCGTCTGCAGTTCCGTACGCCAGCCTGCATCCGGCACTTCGACCCGCAGGACGCCGTCCGCAAAATTCAGAGCGCGGGTGCGCTCCGCGACCGCACTGCCGCAGGCCAGAGGCCAGGCCAGCAACGGCGCCTCGTCCGCCGGGCGCCTTGCGAAGCTAGCGGGCACAATCTTGTCGAGTCCGAGTCCGGCCGGCTGCATGGAATGTTGAGTGGGTTGCATGGAAAGCTTCGCAAGTCGCTGCGAGATCTTCGATTCTAGCATCTCACCAGCCTCTGATTTCCACCGCCGTGGCTAGCCTGGACAAACCGGCGGGCATCGAAAAATGACCTTCGCGACTGAGACGTCAACTTGGGAAACTCCCGCGCACAAGTCCCATCGCTTCTTCTTTCGTACTGGAGCCGTCCTTCCAGTTGTCCATCTTCGACCGCCGAAAGAATTTCCTTGAAGCGCGGACCGGGCGCGTAGCCGGCGGCAATCAGGTCATGCCCGGTGACCAGCGGCGCGGGGCGCATCTTCTCCGGCGGAATCGAGGCCACTCTTTTCGCGCGAAATCGTAGGAGGTCAGATCTGCCATGGCTCGCCTGGCAGTCCATGCGATGCAGATCCAGGTGCTCCTCGAACCGCGGCATGCGCAGAAATTTCTTCAGCGTCGATTCCTTCATGCGCTGATCTGCCCAAAGCGCATGTGGTGATTCACCAGCGCCAGGACCTGCTCGGTGTCGTCATTGGAAAAACGCAGCCGGCGGCAGATTTCCTCGGCCATCTTCACGCCCACTTCCACGTGCCCGTCGAAGCGGATGCGATCGGGCGCGACGCGAAACGTCGGCGGCTTGCCGACATCGTGCAGCAACGCTCCCCAGGCCAGCGTCGGCGGGCACGGATGCGGCAGCTTGTCGAGCAGCAGCAGCGTGTGCACGAACACGTCACCTTCCGGATGAAATTGCGGCGGCTGTTCCACACCTTTCATCGCGGAGATCTCCGGCAGTACCTCGCTGCAAGAGCCGGACTCGTCCAGCAGGAGAAACGCCTGACGCGCGTGGCCTTCGGTGAGCATCTTCGTCAGTTCGTCGCGCACGCGCTCGTGGCTGACCTGGTGAATCTGTGGAGCCAGTTTCTGGATCGCGCTGAAACGTGGCCGGATCAATCGGGTATCCGAAGCGCGCCGCGAAGCGCACGGCGCGCAGCATGCGCAGCTTGTCTTCAGCGAAACGTCGCTCCGGGTCGTCCGATGGTGCGGATGATGCCGGCTTCGAGATCTTTGCGTCCGCCGACGAAGTCGAGCACTTCGCCGATAACCGGATCCAGCAGACAATCCGTTGATGGTGAAGTCGCGGCGCTCGCACATCCTCTCGCGGATCTTTGCTGAAGCGCACTTCATCGGGATGGCGGCCATCGCTGTAGCCGACGTCGCTGCGAAAGGTGGCGACCTCGATGACATTCGCCTTGGCCTTCCCGGGTACGCTGTGTGGGCAGAGTCCCATCAGTGGTGGCTGTAGTCTCGTTCGAGACGATTGGCAGCCTGAGGAATCGGAACCAGCACCACTCCGAACTGCGCTCCCACGCGCGTAGGTCTCCGGAAAGATGCGCATCACTTCGTCGGGAGTGGCGTCGGTGGTCACGTCGTAGTCGGCGGGTTCGCGGCCGAGCAGCAGGTCGCGTACGCATCCGCCCACACAGGTAGGCCTGGTGGCCGCGCTCGCGCAGGGTGCGAACGATCGAGATGGGCGAATTGTTGGCTGCTGACCATGTCGGACTGACTCAACTTCAAATAATATAGAAGGTATGCCAGACGCCTACATCCTCGGCATCGAGAGCTCCTGCGACGAAACCGCGGCCGCCGTGGTGCGTTCGGGCGAGCAGATTCGTCTCGAACGTCGTGTTCTCGCAGATTGCCACCCATCAGCCGTATGGCGGCGTGGTTCCCGAACTTGGCGTCGCGCGAGCACCTGCGGGCCATTGTCCCGGTAGTGCGCAAGGCACTGGCGGACGCCGGACAGACTTACGAGTCCCTCGACGCCATCGCCGTCACGCAGGGGCCCGGGCTTGCGGGAGCGCTGCTGGTTGGAATCAGCTACGCCAAGGCGTCTGGCCTTTGCGCTCGAAAAGCCGCTGATCGCCGTGAATCATCTGGAAGGCCACATTCACGCGGTGCTGCTCGAGGAGCGGCAGAAGGGCAATCACGAAGTCGAACTTCCCGGTGCTGGCGCTGGTGGTTTCCGGCGGACACACGCATCTTTATCTCGCCGAAGCAGAAGGGCGAAAGCTGGTCCTACGAAAACATCGGCCACACTCGCGACGACGCGGCCGGCGAAGCCTTCGACAAAGTCGCCAAGCTGCTCGGCCTGGGATATCCCGGCGGCCCGGTCATCGATCGCCTCGCCGACGCTACGGCGATCCGGACGCCGTGAAGTTTGCCGCGTCGCAGATCAAGCATCCGCGATCGCAACGATCGCGGACGGCTCCGAAGATGAGCCGTCCCCACTTTGATTTCTCCTACAGCGGCATCAAGACGGCGGTGCTGCGCTACGTCGAGACTGCACAACCTGCGCGACGCGATGCGAAGCGCGCCGGAAGGCACCTGGCCGCAGATCGCCAAGCCTACGCTCGAAGACTACCTGCGCCGTTGCGACCAGCAGACGCTGGACCTGGTGGCGTCATTTCCAGCGCGCGCATGGTCGACGACCTGGTCGCGAAAACGCTGGCCGCCGCCGAGGCCTGCGACGTGGCCACGCTGTTTGTTACCGGAGGCGTGGCCGCGAACAACGAACTGCGCCAGACGTTTCGAGAACGACGCGGCCCAGCACGGTCTGCCCGTGTTCTTTCCTTCGCGTCCGCTCTCCACCGACAACGCCGCCATGATCGCCGCCGCGGCGTATCCAAAATGGCTGGCGAAGGATTTTGCTGCGATGGATTTCTCAGCGGAAGCCGGGCTGCAGTTGCGCCGGCCTGAGATTCAATTCCCGGAGGCCTGCACCTTGGCTGCCTTCCCACCCTCCACGGCAGCCAGCGCCTTCTCCAGCTGCTCCTGGATGTCGATGTCCTTGAAGATGGTGAACTCGGCCCTTTTCTCGGTGCTATCGAATCCGCTGGAACGGCCGGTCAGGATCACGATGGCAATCCCTGCCGTCTCCGGATTGTCCTTGAGGGCGCTGATCAGTTCACTGCCCCCCATGGCCGGCATCTGCATATCCGTGATTACCAGGGCGGGACGCACTCGCTTCACAACTTCCAGGGCTTCCATGCCGTTCGAGGCTGATTCCACCGCATATCCCCGCTCTTCGAGAAAGCGGCAGACGGTATGCCGGATCACCATGGAATCATCGACCACCAAAGCCACAGCGGGCATTCAGACGCCTCAAGCGGACAAGAATCTCCGTCCAGACATTAGAGCAGAGCGCTTCCCGACAAAACAATAAACAAGCTGGCAGGACGATTACTTCCGTCATGTCGCAGAGCAAGGCTGTCCCGCAGGTTGGGTCATCCGGGCTTTCGGCGGGCATGGGGACGAATCAGGCTTCGTCGGATTGCGCGTTCTCTTCGATCGCCATGTCCTTGAATTCACTGGATTCAAAGACGTCGCCGCATTCCAGACACTCGACGTACTCGGTGTCCTCATCGCGGCTCACAATCTGCACGCGCGGGTGCTTACACTGATTCATGTTCCTTCTCTGGTTGGAGGGTTGCGACGACGGTTGGCTTCATAACTCCGGATGGCGATCCCGCCCGCGAGCCAGACGGAACCCGTACTGCCGGAAATTTCCGGTATTTTAGACCCGCCCTGACGGATGTCAAGTCCTCTTCGTAATGCCGGGCTTCCGTGGTCCGCTTCCTGGACGAAGCCGGTCTTTCAAAATACGACCAAAATCGTCGCCATCTGCTAAGCCATTTAACATCCGCAGGTTGCAGCTCAGGCCGCGGTTTTTACAATTCCCTGTAGCAGGTTGCGCTAGCTCCGTATTCAGCGCTAGAATAAAAGGCGACCCAAATAGTCGGATTTTAATCCGATCAAATTGGTCGGACTAGCCTCGGACCAGGCATGCTCAAGCTCACCAAGAAAGCGGACTACGGATTGATGGCCATGAAACATCTGGCCGAGCATGCCCACCAGGGAGCCTGCAGCGCCAAGGATGTCGCGGAATCGTATGGTATTCCGCCCGAAGTGCTGGCCAAAATTCTGCAGCGGCTGGCCAAGGCCGGCCTGTTGCATTCGCAGCACGGCATCAACGGCGGCTATACCCT
>CAVRZQ010000034.1:0-127379 GCA_963725575.1 uncultured Acidobacteriota bacterium | reverse complement strand
GCATGCCTTGTCCGTATTGCGTCAGTTCCCGTTTTCCGAGCAGCGTCCCGGTGTCACCTACGTTGCAGTCCAGCCCGTTTCCTGGAACGAGCCCACCATTCTGGAGCGCAAGTTCCATCCCGGCATCTCCCCGGAAGACGCGGTCGACGTAGCCTCCGACCTGCTGCACGACGACTATGCCTATGTCTTCGACGTCGATTGGAGTTCTGGACACCCGATACCACCGGCCGGCAATGGGCCCTGGCGCCGAATCATGTCCGGCTCATCGCACAGGGTCCCGAGTTCAATGAGCGCGCCTCCGAAGCGACGGGACGAATCGAAATCGACTTTGGCCTCGACACTGCTTTCCTCCAGGAGCAATTGCAACTGAACGCAGACACCGAGGAGCGCGTGCGCGCCAACGTTCACAAGTTGGTGGATTTCACGAACAAGGTGGAGAGAAACGCCCATGCCAATGGACGCCTTCTGTGGTCCGACTCGGAAGACAACCTGGCCCAAAAACTAATCGCACGCCTGCAGAAAGTCCCGTCAAGGCGATGGGCGTGTCCCGCCGTGATCGTGCAGGGACGCGCAGCCTGCCCCGAGCGCAGTCCAAGGGTCTCGCCCGTCCACAAGGAAGCCCGAAGACCTAAAGCCTCCGGGCTCTTTCTACGAACGCGAAACCGAACTACTTCGTTCTTCCGCCTTCGACTTTAAGCTTATCGGCCGCCGCGGCCTGTGCCGCCGCCAACCGCGCGGTCAGCACGCGGAACGGCGAGCAGGACACGTAGTTCATGCCCACCCGATGGCAGAACTCCACCGATCGACGGCTCGCCGCCATGCTCGCCGCAGATGCCGACCTTCAGATTCGGCCGCGTCTTGCGGCCGCGCTCGGTCGCCATCTTCACCAGCTGTCCGACGCCTTCCTGGTCGAGCACTGCGAACGGATCCTGCTTCAGAATGCCGTCTTCGAGATAGGTTGGCAGGAACTTGTTGATGTCGTCGCGCGAGAAGCCGAACGTCGTCTGCGTCAGATCGTTGGTGCCGAAGCGAGAAGAACTCCGCCTCCTTCGCGATCTCGTCCGCCACCAGCGCGGCGCGCGGCAACTCGATCATGGTGCCGACCATGTAGTCGACCTTCGTGCCCTTCTCTTTGAACACCTCTTCCGCCACGCGGCTGCACGATCGTCCGTCTGGTTCGCCATTTCCTTCAGCGTCGCCGACAGCGGGATCATGACCTCGGGAAGCACCTTCACGCCCTTCTTCGCCACGTCGCACGGCCGCTTCGAAGATGGCGCGCGCCTGCATCTCGGTGATCTCCGGATAGGTGATGCCGAGACGGCAGCCGCGATGTCCGAGCATCGGGTTGAACTCGTGCAACTCTTCCACCCGACGCAGCAGCTGCGGCAGCGCTTTCTTCAGCTCGGCTGCGCCCTTTCGCCGAAGCGCTGTACTTTCCGACCAGCTCCTTCTTAGCTTCGCGTCCGCGTCGGAAGCGTCGCAATCTCCACCATCAGGTCTTCGCGCCGCGGCAGGAACTCGTGCAGCGGCGGATCGAGCGTGCGGATGGTGACCGGGAAGCCGTCCATCGCCCGGAATACGCCGCGAAATCCGTCGCGCTGCATGGGCAGCAGTTTCTTCAATGCCGCGCGGCGATCCTTTTCGTTGTTGGCCAGAATCATGGCGCGCATGTGCGGAATGCGGTCTTCGCCGAAGAACATGTGCTCGGTGCGGCACAGTCCGATGCCTTCGGCGCCGAACGCGCGCGCCTGAATCGCGTCGCGCGGAATGTCCGCATTGGCGCGCACTTTCAGCTTGCGGAACGGATCGGCCCAGCTCATGAACTTCAGCAGTTCCGGATCATCCGGAGACGGCGGCAGGGTATTCAGCTTGCCTTTGATCACCCGGCCCGTCGTGCCATCCAGCGAAATCCAGTCGCCTGCCTTGAACACCTGCCCCTTGCACGCGCATCTCGCGCGCTTTTCTCATTCACCTCGATGTCGCCCGCGCCTGCCACGCAGCACTTGCCCATGCCGCGCGTAACCACCGCCGCGTGGCTCGTCATGCCGCCGCGCGAGGTCAGAATGCCGGCCGCGACTTCCATGCCGTGAATATCTTCCGGCGTGGTTTCCCCGCGCACCAGAATCACCGACGCCTTCTTGCCCGTGCCCAGCCTCTCCACCGCTTCGTCGGCGGTGAAGACGATCTGCCCGACCGCCGCGCCCGGAGAAGCCGGCAAGGCCCTTCGCCAGCACTTCGACCTTGACACCCTTTTCGTCGAGACGCGGAACCAGGAAGTCATACAAGCTGGTTCGGCTCGACCCGGAAGATCGCCTCTTCCTTCGTGATCAGCCCTTCTTCCACCATCTGCATGGCCACGCGCACCGCGGCCAGTCCGGTTCGTTTGCCGTTGCGGGTCTGCAGCATGTACAGCTTGCCGTCCTGGATGGTGAACTCGAAGTCCTGCATGTCGCTTGTAATGCTTTTCCAGGCGCGTCGTGATGTCGCGCAGCTGGTTGTACACCTCGGGCATGATCTTCTCGAGTTCGAGGATGTGCACCGGAGTGCGCACGCCGGAAACCACGTCTTCGCCCTGCGCGTTCATCAGGAACTCGCCGTAGAATTCCTTCGTCGCCGGTCGCGGGATTGCGCGTGAAGCCGACGCCCGTGCCGCTGGTATCGCCCAGGTTGCCGAACACCATCGCCTGCACGTTGACGGCCGTGCCCAGCATGTCATCGATGTTGTTGATGCGGCGATAGTGCTTGCGCGCGGTCGTTCTGCCAGGAGCGGAACACCGCGTCGCGCGCCATCACCAGCTGCTCGTGCGGATCCTGCGGGAAGTCGCGCTTGGCGTGCTTCTTGACGACCTTCTTGTACTCGTCGATCACTTCCTTCAGGGCCTTGGCATCGAGGTCGGTGTCGAGCTTCGCCTTCTTCTGCTTCTTCTTGGCGTCGAAGACTTCCTCGAACTGCGGCCTTCTCGATCTCGAGCACCACGTTGCCGAACATCTGGATCAGCCGCCGATAGGAGTCGTAGGCAAAGCGCGGATTGCCGCTGCGCTTGGCCAGCGCTTCCACGCTCTGATCGTTCAGGCCGAGGTTCAGAATCGTGTCCATCATGCCCGGCATGGAAAACTTCGCGCCCGAGCGCACGCTGACCAGCAGCGGATTCTCGCCCTTGCCCAGTTTCTGCCCCTGCAGCTGCTCCAAGCTGGCTCAGCGCTTCTTCCATCTGCCGGTCGACTTCCTTCGAGTACCGCCTTGTGCCGCATGTACTCGCGGCAAGCCTCCGTCTGGATCGTGAAGCCCGGAGGCACCGGCAATCCCGCATTGGTCATCTCGGCCAGGCCGGCGCCTTTGCCGCCCAGCACATCCTTCATCTTGCCGTTGCCATCGGCCTTGCCGCCGCCGAAGAAATACACGTACTTCCCGTCATCCTTCTTGCTCGTGCTGACTTCCATTTCGGTTTCGGGGAGAGTTGTCGTCGCCATGATGAGTCCTTTACTGTTTCGAAGATTCTTTGGATTCTTTGCCTTCGGTCACGATCTCGGAGAAATCCGCAATCGTCGAAAATTCCTTGAGCAGGGTCTGCAGCAGTGCCAGCCGGTTGGCGCGAAGCTTCGCGTCCTCAGCCATCACCATCACTTTGTCGAAGAAGCGGTCGATCGCAGGACGAAGCTTGGCGATCTCGAGCAAGGCTTCTTCATAGTTGCGCTGGTCACGCAGGGCTTCCACTTCTTTCGCCGCCCTGGGAACCTGCGCCGCCAGGTCTCGCTCAGCCTCTTCCTGCTGCAAGGCTGAGTCCACCTGGGGCGCCACTTCCCTGCCCGCTTCGCTCGCCTGCCGCAGAATATTCTTCATGCGCTTGAAGGCCACCGAGATCGACTCGAAATCCGGCGACGGCCGGACTTTCGCAACCGCCTCTGCTCGCGCCAGCGCATCGACCACATCATCGGCATCGACAGCCACGACCGCATTCACCACGTCGTAGGCAAACCCGTGGACGTCGCGCAAGTAAAACTCCAGGCGCTCGCGGAAAAACAGCCGAATCGCTTCATCAAACTTCAGATCGGCGGTGAACTTCTTCTCGGCCTCGGAACCGTGGTAACGGATCGCTGGCATCGGCCATTAGCGCCTTCAGTTGCACCGGCAGCTTATGCTCGGCGATCGTCTTCACGATCCCGTTCGCCTGCCGCCGCAGGCAAAAGGATCTTTCGATCCGCTCGGAACCAACCCCAGCGCAAACATTCCGGCAATGGTGTCGGCTTTGTCGGCGATCGAGAGCACTGCTCCTTCGATCGTGCGCGGCACCGAGTCATCCATCGATTCCGGTTTGTAGTGGTCGTAGATGGCCGTCGAGATCGCTTGCCTGACATCCTCATTCAGATTCTCGTCCAGCTCCTGCACCCGGGCGTACAGCCCGCCCACAATGCCCTGCAACTCGGTAAATTCCTTGACCAGTTCGGTCGTGAGATCGGTCTTCGCCAGCATGCCGCCTTGTGAACAACCCCGGGGCGAATTGCCACTCCAGCCTGCTTCACCGTCTCTGACAGCCAGCTTGCCAGGCGCTGCGTGCGAATCGTCTTGTCGTAGTAGCTGCCCAGATCTTTCTGAAACGTCACCTGCTTCAGCAGTTCGAGGCGATCGCGCAATGACTGTTTCTGGTCGGTCTGCCAGAAGAAGCGAGCATCGTTGAAGCGGGCCCGCAGCACCCGCTCATTGCCGTGCTGAATCATGCCGTCTCGGTCGTCCGTCCGTATTCAGCACCGCCAGGAAATGCGGCGCCAGCTTGCCGCTCGCATCCTCGACCGCAAAATACTTCTGATGATCGCGCATCACCGTGACCAGCACTTCCTCAGGCAGCTCCAGAAATTGCGGATCGAAGTTCCCGAGAATCGCCGACGGACACTCGGTGAGGTTCACCACCGTATCGAGCAGTTCCTTATCTTCGCGCCAGCGCGCTCCGGCAATCGTTGCGCGTGGCTGCGTCCAGTGCTTTACGAATCCGTTTCTCGCGCTCCTCGCGACTCAGAACCTTCGCAGCTGCCAGCGCCTCCACGTAAGGCGCTCCTGCCTTCGCGATCGCCACCGCGCCATCGGCAAGAATCCGATGTCCGCGCGACGTGCTTCCCGCGCGGACGCCGTCAAACTCCAGCGGAATCACGTCCCCGTCCAGCATGGCCACCAGCCAGCGTACCGGCCGCACAAAGCGCTCCCCTGCGCTTGCGCCAGTACATGTTCTTCGGCCAGTAGATCGAGGAGATTTCTTTCGGAAGAAGCTCCGCCAGAATCTCGCGCGCGGACCGTCCCTTTTTTGTGATCTTCGCCGCCAGATACTCGCCCTTCGGCGTGCTTGTCTTTTCGAGTTGCGAGACTTCAACACCGGCTTTTTTGGCGAAGGCATGCGCCGCCGGCGTGGGCTGGCCGTCTTTGTACGCAACCGTGACCGAGGGACCGGTGATCTGCTCGGTGACATCCGGCTGCGCCGCCGGAATTCCGGAGGCAAGAACCGCGAGACGCCGTGGAGTATCGAAATACGTGACATCGCCAGCCGGCGCCGAGCCGTTCCCGTTCCAGCAGCTTTCCCACGCGCTCCCGCAATTCCAGCGACGCCGCATCAATCATGCGCGCCGGGATCTCTTCGCAGCCGATTTCGAGCAGAAAGTCAGGCATCGATCAATCTATCCATCTTCCCAGAACTCCAACATCGTGAATGTGAGCATCGTCACACCCGGGCCGGTCAACCCCGACAATCCTGCTCCTGATGCTCGCGGAGATGTGATTCTCGTCCCGCCACCAGCTTCCCCGCTGAACTCATCGAAGGCCCCCGGCGGCTGTCCACCGCGCCTATCGCCCACTGCTCTCCAAAGCTTTGCTACCCAAAGCACTGCTACCCAACCGGCGCCGGCTCTTTCTTCCCCCGACGCGCTTTGCCGCCTTTATTTCGGCAACCGCGGGTTCTCCCTCCGCAGACTTTTGCTCTTCGCTCGACTGCTGCTGCAGGTACGCCTTCGCAATTCCCACCGCCAGCGCCCGAACTCGCGCAATCACTCCCACCCGCTCGGTCACAGAAATAGCTCCGCGCGCATCCAGCATATTGAAAAGATGCGAACACTTCAGGCACAGGTCGTACGCAGCCAGCAGCGGAAACCGCTTGATTTCTCGCAGCCATCCCATCTGCCCTTCGATTTATCCGGCTTGCTCAACTCGGCGTAACGATCGAGCAGCGCCTGGCACTCCGCTTCGTACAAGCTCGAAGTGCTTCCAGGTCTTCTCCACGTCGGCCGCCTCGAAGTTGTAGACCGAAAACTGCAGCTCGTCCGCCAGTCGAACATCGCCATAGGTCGTCGGATGCCCCGTTTCCGGATCGCGCGCCCACACGATGTCGTAAATCGAGTCCACATCCTGCAGAAACGCCGCGATGCGTTCCAGCCCATAGGTCAGCTCCGCGGAAATCGGATCAAGGTCCACGCCGCCGCACTGCTGGAAGTAAGTGAACTGCGTGATCTCCAGACCGTCGAGCATCACCTGCCAGCCGATGCCCCACGCGCCCAGCGTCGGCGACTCCCAGTTGTCTTCTTCAAACTTGATGTCGTGCTGGCGCAGATCAATGCCGATCGCGCTCAGCGACTCCAGATAGAGCTCCTGCACATTCTCCGGCGGCGGCTTCAGGATCACCTGCAGCTGCGTGTGCTTGAACAGCCGGTTGGGATTCTCGCCGTAGCGCCCGTCGGCCGGACGCCGCGAGGGCTGCACGTAAGCCACGTTGTACGGCTTCGGCCCCAGCACGCGCAGAAACGTCTCCGGCGCCATGGTGCCCGCGCCCACTTCCACGTCGTACGGCTGCTGCAGCACGCATCCGCGCTCGCGCCCAGAAGGTCTGCAAGCGCAGGATCAGTTCCTGGAAGGTCGGCGGATTGGGTTGATGAAGGCACGATCTTAGTTCTTAGCAATTAGCTGTTAGCATCTCTTTGGCACTAGATTTGGCTCGTAGCATGATTGGCTCCTGAGCGAAGCTAAGACCTCTAGCAGCCGTCGCGTGTCGAGTCTCAACCGCAATCCGACAGTCGCCAACGCCTCAGCCAAAAGCTAATTGCTAAGCAGCTGATCTTCTCCAGCATCCCCGCCGTCACCAGCTTCTTCTCCAGGTGCCGCTCGAGAATCTGCACCAGAAACTTGCGCAGATCGGCGGCACTTGGCCTTCGGCCATCGCGCCGGCAAAGCCTTCGACGGGAGCGCGAAACATCTCCTGCCGCCAGCATGCGCGACTCCGCTCGAAATCTCCGACGACGCCAGCCGCTTGTCGTCGCGCACATCAGTCCATCGGCCAGCGCATGAAAAAATGCCCGGCTGCCGTTCAGCGCGCCGCCGCAAACCATGCACTCGGAAAGCTCCGGCAGAAATCCCACCAGCCGCGTCATCCAAAGATCGAAATACGTCACCGGCATCCAGATCGTCCGGCCCGCGAACTGCCGCCAGCACCGACAGCGTCAGCCGGAAGATGGCGTCGTTCGCCTCGCGATCCGGCAACAACTCGTCCAGCAACTTCCGCGACATGCCCCAGCGCCACCGCCCGCGGATAGCTCACCTCGCTCGCCAGCGGTGACTCCAGCACCTCGCAGGAATCGAGCCGCGCCAGTTCCTGCCGCTCGCGATCCTCGTAGAAACGCCGCACGTACGTCAGCGGCTCGAGCGCGCCGCCAAAACGTCGTTCTGGACTTCTTGGCCGCGCGCGCCACTCCGCGCACCTTGCCTTCCGACCCGCGTAAACAAGGTCACCAGCAGGTCGGCCTCGCGCAGCGGATACGTGCGCAGGACGATCGCCTCCGACTCCTTCAGCGCCATGGAAGCCCAAGCAGGCTAATTCTTGATTGTAATGGAGGAGGCATGGGCCGTCAGCCGGAAGTGGCTCTCAGCTGTCAGCCTTTGCCCTTACTCCCGAAGGCTCGATGCACGCCGTGGGCGCCGAGCCCTTAAGCAGGGCTTCAGGTTCACCGACGGGCAGCCGGCAGGCCACAGTTTTGAGGTCGCAATTTGCGACCTCAAAATTAAAAGGCGCATACCCGCAACTGGGCAAGCGCCTTCGAATTCTGTCCCAAACGAAGAAGCGTGCGCGACAACTGACGGCTGAGAGCTGACAGCTTCTACCGCCCGAAATACTTGGCGTTGCGCTCCGTGAAGCGTTCCACTTTTCCGGCAGATCATCGAGCGCGAAGATCGCCGACACCGGACACACCGGCACGCACGCGCCGCAGTCAATGCACTCCACCGGATCGATATAGAGCATCTCCTCGGTCGCGTGCTTCGGGTCGTCCTTCTTGGGATGAATGCAATCCACCGGGCACGCATCCACGCAAGCGGTGTCCTTCGTCCCGATGCAGGGTTCTGCAATCACATAAGTCATAGTGTGTCTGTCTCCTGAAATGCTACTGCGGCTCTTAACAGAACCGCAGATTCTAGCAAGAATTACGCTGACGGTACAGCGATAACTCCTCTAGCTGTTCGCTCGCCTACTCTCCAGCAACCTGCTGATTCGCGCATCCAACGCGCTCCTGCAGCATCTCTGGAGGCACCCTAGCCGCGGCTCCCGGCCAGTTCCCGACTGGCTCGGCTGGTACTCCACGATGTACCCCGCCACCGCGCTGGCAGCCACGGTCAGCGGGCTGGCCAGGTACATCTGTCCCGGCCCGCTGCGGCCCGGGAAATTCCGGTTCTGCGCGCTGATCACGATCTGCTCGGGACGCGTCGAAACGCCCGGCCCGGCATTGATGCACGCCCCGCAACTCGGCTCGATCACCTCGCGCCCCGGCCTTCTGGAAGATGTCCAGGTAGCCCTTCTCGAACGCAGTACTCCCGCGTCTCCTGCGAGCCGAACTGAATGTAGAACTTCACCGAGTCCGCCACCCGTTTGCCCGTGCTTGCAGCGCGTCGGCCAGCACCTCGGCGTACATATCCATGTCTTCGTTCTTGCCGGCCGTGCAGGTGCCGCCGTAAGCATTTCCACCGGCACCGGCGTATTCAGGTCGCGAACGTACTTGCCATTGCCCGGATCGCCCGGCGTCGCCACCATCGGCGTGATCTCGGCGGCATCGAGTTCGATCACCTGCGCGTACTCGGCATCCGGATCGCTCTGCAAGCCTCGCATCAGATCCTCCGCCTCGCCGCCGATTCATCCCGCGACGCTCCACCAGGAACTCGACGACCTTCTCGTCCGGAGCCACGATGCCGGTGAACCCGCCGATCTCGGCTGCCATGTTGGTCATGGTGGCGCGCTCGTCCACGCTGAGCTCCTCGACTGCCTCGCCCGCATACTCCATCACCTTGGCCAACGCCTTGCCGCTGCGCACGTAATCCAGGCTCAGAATCTTCAGGATGAAGTCTTTCGCGGTCACGTTCGGCTGCTTCGCTTCCGCGAATCACGATCTTCACCGACTCCGGCACCTTCACCCGCACATCCTTCGTGATCCAGCAGTTGAAAACGTCGGTCGTGCCGATCCCGAACGCCACGCATCCGATCGCGCCCACGTGCGGCGTATGCGAATCCGACCCCACATTCACCTGCCCCGGCAGCGCGTAGGACTCGAGCATCACCGAGTGGCAGATCCCCTCGGAGCCTTTGCGATCCTTCAGTTCGCCATGCAGCTTGATCCCCTGCGCCTTGGCGAAGTCTTCCTGCTTCAGCTTCAGCTGGGTCGCCAGATCGAGCAAGCCCATCTTCTTTTTCTCTTCCGAGATCACTTCATCCAGAAACGTCAGATGGTCGCGGAAGAAGCGAATGCTGGAGGCATCGTTCACCGGCACATCTTTGCCGACAAAGTGCTCGTAGAAGATCGCCGCCATCGGCGTGACGTACTCGTGGCTGAAGCGCAGGTCGACCCGGGTGAAACCGGTGTCTCCCGGCTTCACCGCTGCGACGCCGACCTGTCCGTCCGGCGTAACCATGTGCTGCGCAAAGATCTTCTCCGCCAGCGTCATCGGACGTTCGCTAGTCTCGGATCGGCGGCAGGAACACCTTCTTCTGCATCCGCGCGACATTGAACGGAAACAGCCCGCCGTATTCGATCACCTGGCGCGTGATGTCATCCTCGCCCTCGGTGAACTCGCTGAGCGGAATCTCTTCCCCCGCCCGGATTTTGTCAATCAGGAGAAGTTGGTCGAGGTCGAACAGCCCCAGGTTCTGGCAATTCTGCTTGTAGATGCGCTCGATGTTCTCCGCGATCACAACCTGGAATGCCGGCCGCACATCTCCGCGTACGGCGACTGCTCGCGGCTCGAGCCCTTGCCGCGCCGCTTTCCGCTCACGGAGCACACGAATCCGCCGCGCTTCACGTCGCCGCGTCTGATGGGCATCTCATTCCCGCATTTCAAACCCGATGTACGGAATTTCGCCCAGCGTCTCGTCGAAGTAGAAGCAGAAGTGCGCCGGCGTGATTTCGTCGGTCGAAATGTCGTCGCGCAACTTGGGATTGTTGGCCGGATTCTTCGTATCCCAGGGCAGATCTTCGCCCGCCAGTTGCCGCCGGATCAGTTCCGGATCTTCGGTAAGAAAAAGGATGCGTCCCGACAGGCGCACCTTGTCAGGGCGCTTGGCGAGGGCACGTTCAAGTAATGGCTGAATCACGATAGGAACCTAAATGAGAGAGCTTTGAAAACAGCCTCGCAACTCGCGCAAACCCGGCCCGCGGTTGACCCCTTGTTTCCTTATTTTACGCCTGCAGACAGCCTTGCGGCCGGCGGAACCGTATCAGGGCATCGCTTATAGGGATACCCAGAGGAATTCCATCTCGGAGCCCCTTACTTCCGGTACTCCCTGGGATCGGGCAGCGGCTCCAACCCTCGCCCGGCAAAAATCTCCTTAAACTCGTGCAGCAGTTCGGAGTGGATCAGCCCGTTCGTGGCAACCACATCGCGATCCGTGATCTCCAACTCCTGTCCGTCAACTCCTGTCGCCTTGCCGCCCGCCTCCTCGACAATCAATATCCCCGCCGCCGTGTCCCAGGCATTCAGGTTGAATTCCCAGAAGCCATCCAGGCGGCCTGCCGCGACCGACGCGAGATCGAGCGCAGCCGAGCCGGCCCGCCGCACCCCATGACTCCGCAAAGTGAGCTGGTGATAAAAGTAAATATTCGGATTCTTGTGCCGCTTGTGACTGGGGAACCCGGTTCCCACCAGGCTCTGGCCCAGCTTCGCAGTTTTTGAAACCGCAATCGTCTCCCCGTTCAAAACCGCGCCCTTGCCGCGCTCGGCAGCGAACAACTCGTCGCGCGTGGGATCGTAGAGCACGGCCGCCTTGCGTTTCCCTTGAAACGCCAACCCCAGAGACACACAGAACACCGGGAATGCATGGGCGAAGTTCGTGGTCCCGTCGAGCGGATCGACATACCACTTGTAATCGCCTCCGGTCTCAATCCGGGCGCCCTCTTCCCCGATCACATCATGCGACGGCCAGTGCGCCCGAATGCGCTCCAGGATCAGCTTTTCCGACGCTCGATCCGCCTCCGTCACCAGGTCCGCGTCGCCCTTGTATTCGATCTTCACTCGGCGGCGGAAATAATCCATCAGCAGCCCGCCCGCCTCGCGGGCGATCTCCGACATCCGCGGAACAAATTCGAAATTAGAGGCGGGCTGGAACATGACGATGAATCACAAGACAGCTTCGCACTGGGCACATTGGAGCCCGACGGGATCTGGAGCGGAGCACTCGCCAGAGCGCGCTCAGGTTCTCGCTACTTGCGCTTCCCTGGATCTTCCGCGATGTACATGATGTCGTGTTTGAAGATGAACAGGTTGGGCGCGCCTTCGCGCGTCAGTCGCACCATGTTCCGGTCGTAGTACTCGATCCAGCCCCGGACCACTTCCCCGTCCGTCAGCTTGATGCTCACCGGTTTCTGCTTCTCGCCCAGCAGTTTCAGGTAAGCGGCTTCCTCGAATGTCTCATCCGGCGGCGGAGTCTTCCCGCTCCGTCGGGCGGCTCCTTGAGCACCTGCATTGAAAGGCATGCCCGTCATTTTACACGCCCAGTTCCCTTGCAGGCGCGCGTAATGCTCGTACTTCTTCCTTTTCGAGGGATTCCCCCATAAAGGGACTCCCCGTTGCCCTCCGGTTTTGCTCCAAAGAAAACGCCGCTCCTTCCCCAGAGCGGCGGCTTCACCTTACGTCCCGCAAGCCTAGAATGTAATTTTCACGCCGAATTCCATCTGCCGCGGCGCCCCGTAATTGTAAACACCCGAGCCCGTGCCCATGCGGAGCACATCCCGCGCCGAGCCCGGTGGCGTCCCGTTCGCCGACCCCGGTCCCGCCGTCACCGGTTGCCCGGGCCCCGGATAGTAATACGCCAGTTGGCCAAACGCCGGCTGGAAATTTGCGAAGTTCAGCACGTTATAAAAACTCGCCCGGGGCTCGATATTCACACGCTCTCCCAGCTTGAGTGGCCAACTGATGGCTGCATCCAGGGACTTGAAACCCGGGTTGCTGAACTGCCCCGCCGGGGGCACAACGATGAACGGAGTTGCCGCCCGCAGGGTCGTCAGTTGCGACCTGGTGAACAGACTGGCGGAAACCAGCGCGACTCCTGCCGGCGTCAACGACCCCGCCTGAGTGCTGTTATAAGTTTTGATCGCGCTCGCCAGGTCGCTTGCCGATAGCGCCTTGAATGATCCTGCCCGGGCGAACGGGAACAGGCTCCCCGAGGTCCCATCCCCGTTAAAGTCGGTGCGGAAAATCTCTCCGGGCGTAGCCTGCGAATTACCCGAAGGCACCAGCAAAGACGCCACCGTCGGTGCCGGCGTGGCGTAGCGCCCTATGAAGGAAAGCTTCGGACCCCAAACTGACTCCAGAGTCCAGCCCGCGGAAAACTGGTGCCGCCGGTCCAGTGCAGAAGGTCCTTTGTAAAGTTCCGGGTTCTGGAAATCGTAAGCCACCGCGCTCTGCGTCGGATTGTCGCCTCCGTTGGTGACGAACTTCGACAGCGTGTATGACAACACCAGATCACCGCCTTGAAAAATGAAAAATTGATGACCCAGGTTCTGCTTCAGGGCGACATGCACGCCGTTGTAGACAGCCTGCCCAATCGAGCTCTGGAATTCACCCTGTCCCACTAACGCATTCACCCCCGGAAAGGCCGCGCCGAAGTTCCTCGGATCGGCTGGTGCCGCCACTTGCACTCCCACCGAAGCCGGAAGCCCTCCCAGAAACGCCACTCCCGAATCCAGTCCGTTGACCGCAAAATCATTGACGTTGGCGGTGGGAACCGTGGAGATGTAGCAGTTGATGGCGTCCTGCACGATCGCTCCCGGCGCCAGCGGAAGCGTCAGGCAGCCGGGCGCTTTCTGCGTGATCGTATTGCTGATGGCGTTGAGCGCGGCAGTCGGAATTCCATTGGCATCCACGTACAAGTAGCGGGAATCGCCCACGTGATTCTTGTCCACGATCAGCCCGAACCGCTGGCTCATGTTGCGCACATAATCGATCGTGAAAACGCCCCCGCCCCACAATTCACGCTGCATGCCCAGACTGATCTGGTAGGAGCGCGGCGTCCGGAAGTCGGGAGCAAGCGCCGCCAGGCCGTTGACCGGTGCGCTGATGGACAGCGTGTTGCCAACAAAATTTGGATTGCTCGCCGTTCCCGCCGCCACCACCGCCGCCTGGTACGCAGCCTGCAGCGCAGCTACATCGCCGGCCGCCGTGCCCACGGGAGTTCCACATACCTCCGTCGCCAGGTCGTGCCCGTTGATCGACCGGACCGGCGTCGGCAGCCCGCCGGCATTCGGAAAATACACCGCCACCGTGCCCGCCGCCGCTCCCGGAGCGCACGTCAACACGTTGGTCGCCGCGTAGAGTCCCTGGCTCAACCGCGCCGGCCGGTCCAGCCGCATGTTGCTGAACAGCGAATTGTCGTAGAACACACCCGCGCCACCGCGAAACACTGTTCGGCCGTTGTGGAAGGGATCCCACGCAAATCCCAGTTGGGGACCGAAGTTGTAGTTCGGCTGCGTGACTGCCTTCCCCAGTTTGCTTCCGGGAAGCGTGGAAAACTGATCCAGCAGGTTGCTGCCCGAACATGGCACCACATTGCTCGGGATACCCAGGTTCGCTGCCGAACACGGAATCGCTCCCAGGTCGCTGTCCACCCGGCCGGTATCGCGCAGGTAGTGCACGCCCAGCGTTATGGTGAGGTTGGGATACATTTTCCACGAGTCGCCCACGTAACCCTGCAGCCGGTTATCGACCTGTCCGCCGTGCGGAAAGCCGAACCCGGATTTTTCCGTCGTGAACTTCTGCCCGTTGCTCAACGTCGCGAACAGCACCGGGTAATCCAGCGGATTCGGATCGGTCCCGCCCGCAAGCGCGGTCCTCACCTGCGGGGCAAGCCCGTAAGGCGTCGCATAGCCTCCCACGTTGATGCGGTTCACACTCGCGCCAAACTGGAAGGTGTGCGCGCCCGCCCGGCGAACTCCGTCATAGCGGAATTCCGTGTTCTCCTGAAACGTCTCCTGGGGCGCAAACCGGCTTGGCCCAAACTGCGCCCGGCCACCAGCCAGATCGCTGAACTGGACATTGGCGGCCACCCCCAACGCCAGCGGCGAGTCCGACAGATTTGTCGCGTCCTGCAAAGAGTTGTGATACCGCAAATATCCGAACCTCAAACTGTGGACGTAGTTCCCCCGCGTCAGATCGAGTCCCACCGCATGCGATGGCGAATTGTTGTGATTCTGGTAAATCGAGTAGCCGTCGCTGATGTTGTCGACCGATTTGTTCCAGTTGTACCCAAACCGGTAGAAAGCATGTGTGCGGTTGGAAACCTGCCAGTCAAGCTTGCCCGACGCAGAAGTATTGCGGAACGGTGATGAGTACGATCCCGTGAACACCTGAAACGGCAACGGCATGACCACTGCCCGGTGCGCATCCTGGCTGACGTGCTCTGCGTCCAGAAAGAAAAATGCCTTGTCCTGAATCAGGGTTCCGCCCAGCCGGCCGCCAAAATCTTCCCGCTGAAACTCGAGATCTTGTCCCCCGGGCGCCTTCGCGAAGCCGATGCTTTTGTCGCGAAACCATCCAAATGCCTCTCCATGCAACCCGCTTCCTCCATAACCTGTCAGCAGACTCACGGCGCCCGCGGAGGTCGGCCCGGTCGCAACGTTAAACATGGCGCGGGTGACCACCATCTCCTGCACGGAACTCAGCGCGACATTCTGCGTCGCCTCACCCTTGGTCTCATCGTTCAGATCCACACCGTCCAGCGTGTACAGGGTTGCTTGCCCGCTTTCCTTGTGGTTGGAAACCGCAAAATTGCCCGTCTTGGTCGGGTCCAGCGACCGCCCATCCTGGATCAGCACTCCGGGCTCGAACTGCGCTGTATTCAACACATCCCGGCCGTCGACCGGCAGCTCAGCAATGCTTTCCGGCGCCACTTTGCTCTGCAGCGTGGGCATCCCCGGATCAACCCCCACCAGCTTCCGATCGCCGTTCGAGGTCTGTCCATTTCGAACCGTCACAAAAAAGCGGTTCGTCTTGAAATTCCTCATTTCAATTTGAATGGTATAAGTGCCGGCGTTGAGTGCGCCGGTCGTGTACTTCCCATCTTTATCGGTTGTGAGAACCAGCGGGATTTCGGCAGTCCGCGAATTGATGGCGACCCTCGCCCCGGCAACCGGCGCCCCAGACGCGTCAATCACGGTTCCTTCGATGGAACCCTTGGGGAGTTCTTCCTGCGCGAACCCCGCCGTTCCCATCAAGGCTATAAAGACGCTGAAAGAGAATAATGAAGACCAGATTGAGGCGTTGTTGCCCGTAACCACCCGAAGCGCGCAATTTCAACAAACGCTTTCTCCTTCCCGCTCCTGAACGAGCGGGTATTGCCACATGGAATCGCTTCCCGCAGGAATGGTTGCTTCCGCTTTACAAAGTCGAATTCCCTATCTTACTAAACATGTTGAGAATCTGCGCGTAACCGTGGCCGAATGTGCACTGAACAAGGCAGGAATGCGCGTCGGGCCAAAACGGGGACTCTCGGGTGGATCGGTCGGCGTTTCCGTGGCGCCGGCTGTCGCGTTGCCGTGCCCTGAGGGCCGGCCCGGAGAGATTGAGCAGTTCGTATGAGGGCACACCTTCAGGCGTGCCCCAAGCGGCGATAAGAATGCGCCTTCGGCGCTGAAGGCCAGTCACAAATAGAAAAGGGGCCGGGTTCCCGGCCCCTCGCAAAACTACTGCGCAAGCTAGAACGTGAACCGCACCGCCAGGCGCAGGCTGCGCGGCGTCTGGTAGATGAACGGCTTTCCATACTGGCTGTTGGCGATGATCGGAACACCCTGGTCCGGACCCGTGAGTCCGGTATTGTTCCCCAACAGGGCTTTCCAGTCATACGGATGTTCAAACGCCGAGTAGGAGAAAGCTCCACCCGGCGCAAGAAAGCTCTGCGTGAAGGCAGAGTCCAGCTGCGCGTAGATGCCGGTTGCCGATTGCCGGTTAAACAGGTTGATCACGTTCGCCTCGAACGTCAGTACCTGCGCTTCGTTCGACTTGTTGATCTTGAACTCCTGCTTAAAGCTGGCGTCCGACTGGATGTACCAGGGCGTGCGGCAGCTGCAGATACCAGTAACCGTGGGAACCAGGACACCCGAACCGTTCGGCACCAGGCTGATCCTGGCGAATTTGCCGCGGTCTTCCGGGAAGACCGGGAATCCCCCCGAGAACGGTGGTTGCGAGAACGAGAAGCCTACGTCCGTGTAGGTGCTCAGAGGCGTGCCGCTGTACAGCGTCTGGAACCAGCCAATATTCGTCGAGGTGCGCCCGCCCTTCCACGGAATGCGGTAGTAAGCATAGCCCTTGAACGCGTTGGGACGATCCGTGCCCAGCGGTCCGCTGGAAGATCGGCCGTACGCGTCGTACTGGAAGAACGACTCGTCGAACGAACGGCTGTTGTTAGGTGCATTGCGGCCGCCGCCTCCGTCCGCCAGGTCCGTGCTGGTCAGGCCGGAGTAGTTGCCCCGCAGTCTGCTGTAGGTGTAGGAGAACATCCCGAACCAGTTCTTGCTCGACGCTTTGGTCAGGCGGAACTCCACCCCATCGTAGCTGCGCGCAGCCTTGATGTTGGGCGGGCAGCCCCGCGGGTCCCCCGTGCACGAATCCGCCAGGTTGACCGCATTCGGCCCATATCCCGGGTTCACGATGAGGAAGGTCTCGCTGCCCGAAGAATCGAAAGTAGCCGCATCTTCGATCGCGCGATCCAGGCGCCGGCGATCCCAACGTGCTTCAAACGCAAGCCTCTTGCTGATTGCATAGTCCACGCCGAATACCGCATTCGTGCTGACGATACGGTTTCAGGCCGTTCATCACCCCTTCCGTCCCGCGAAAGTTCTGGTTTTCGAGGAACGTCAGGCCCGCCGGAACCACGCCTCCCGCGAAATTCGCTCCGCCCGGTGCTGTCTCCCGTGCAGTACCGCTGCCCCGACCCGAACTGCACCTTGATGCTGGCGAGATCCGCGGTGTCGAGCGCGTAGAAGCAATTCTGCCAGTACTGGCCGCCGAACGAACTGATGGCCAGGTTCAGCTTCATCAGGTCGTTGTAAACGCCGTAACTGCCAAACAGCTTCAGCCTGCCGTCCCGGAAAACATCCCACGCAGCGCCCAGGCGCGGCGCGATCTTGTCGCCCCAGCCGAAATTAATTGGTTTCGACGGGAATCCTCCCGCGGTCGTCTCGCTCGGCAGAGACTCCTTCTCCACCCGCAAGCCCGCATTGATCGTCAAGCCTCTGCCGATCGTCCACGAATCCTGCGCGTAGAAACTGTGGTTGTAGCTGGATGCCTTTCCAAACGAGCCCAGGTCCTGCACGTTGAGGTATCCGTACTGTCCTGCGCAACCGGCATATCCATTGCCTAGCGCCGCACAGTTGTCCTCGCCCGTGGTGCCTCCGGGCGTAAAGAACTGGCCTTGCCCCACGTACAACTGCACATCCGGCGCATTCCAGTGCTGGAAAATGTCATTGAAAACATGGTTGAGCTGGTACCCGAACTTGAAGTTGTGGGTCCCCAGCAATCCCCCCTTGAACCACGCCACATCCTGGTCAAACTGGTGATGCTTGTTGGCGTTGCGCAGTGTGTAGGTTTGATCGTTGCCGGTTGAGAAATAGCCCGAGATCTGCTGCAGGGACTGCGGCAGAGGCTGGCCGTTGTTGTCCAGTTGCACCGTGGGCGGATTCCCGGGCACGATCCCGGAAGTCAGCCAGGAGAACAGGGAACCGGCGGTTGGATACCCGAAATCGTGATAGTTCTCGAAAAAATATCCGAAGCGCGTCGTGAGAACCAGCTTGGGCGTCAGCGCCATGTCCGCACCCAGATTCAGGGTCTGGTTGGGAGCCACGTAGCCATAGCCGTGCTGGAACAGTGAGAGCGGAGAGGTCGAAGTCGGATTCAGCAACCCCGTGGTCGAGTCCCCGACCGGCAGAACGGCGCCGCTTTCCCGCTGCAACTGGTAGAGCCACGAGGCGAAAACGCGCAGCCTTTGTGTGACCGTCGCGTCCACCCGCGCGGTTGTGAAATAGGTCTGCTGGTCCTGGTTGAATACCTGCACACCCGCATTATTGTTGGCAGCCCCGAAGTTCACCGACCGCCCCACCGACGTATACTTCGGGTCCACGCCCAGATGGATCCACACCCGGTCCTTCAAAATCGGTCCGCCGATTGTGAAGTAGGGCTGAACGTAGCGATAGCGATCGGCGTGCTGCTGGTAGGTCAGGGCGCGCGGATCCTGCCCCAGAAGCGGCTGGCCGTTGTCGCTGGGATCGTAGTACAGGAAAGGGCTGTTCTGGTTGGCATTCATCGCATTGGACGAGAACGCCGCGCCCGCCGATCCGTGCCATGCGTTGCTGCCCCGTTTCAGAATCACGTTCACGACGCCGCCCATCGCCCCCCCATATTCGGCTTCGATGCCCGAGGTCTTCACCTCCACTTGGTCCACGAAGTCAAACGGCACGTCCGTGTGGGAGTAGCCTCCGATTACGTTCGCGGTGTCTTGCCCTTCCACCAGGTAACGGTTCTCGGAATCGGCGCCGCCCGCCACCTGGAAACCGAAGCCATTGCCATTCGACGTGCTGCCCGGTGAGCCCCCGCCAATGCCCGGTCGGGAGAACGAACCGGCGCCCGTGCCTGCGATGGCGTTGTTCCCCATTAGCGGCTCGTTGCGCGCCGAGGGCGCAAACTGAATCACCGACTGAAAGCGAAATCCCGTGCGGCACTTCCGCCACCACGTCCGGAGAAATGGTGGTCACCGAGTGCGAGGTCGTGGTGTCAATCAGCGGCGCTTCCCCGGTCACTTCCACGACCGTGCCGGTTGAGCCCACTTGCAACTGCAGATCCAGGGTAGGCAGGCGTCCTACCGCGATGACGATGCCGTCCCGTTTGAGATGCGTGAAGCCCGGCGCCGAAACGGTCACCGAGTAAGTGCCTGGCGGCAGGTTGGCGAAGCGATAGTACCCGCTCGAATCGGTCTCCAGTTTCTTGGTGCCGACCAGCGATGAGCCGATAAGTTCCACCGACGCCTTCGAAACCACCGCACCGGTCGGATCTTTCACGGTTCCTTGCAGTCCGCCGGTCGTCTCTTGCGCGAGCGCGACCGACATCGAAAGAAAAACAACGAAACCACACAAGACGGCGGTCGAGCCGCAGATCTTGCGCCCGATGACCCCACTCATTGGCTGATTCATGCGATCTCTCTCCTTGATTTGGCTGCACCTGGTGCGCAGCGGAAGTCGCTCCGTTGCCGGAAAGCCAACGCCTCCACCTCCACACTCTGTTCGGTTTTGCGAGCCCCGATGAGCCGTTGTCCCCTCAACCCCGTGATCAACAGCTTCTGTCAGCGATCGAACAATTCTCTGACTGTCTGCCTCTTATGCAAGGAAAGGTCCATCGACGATTGTCAATGTCTCGAAGCAAACGATGGAACTTAGAAGCTGACAACGAAACATCAGAAAAATGTGGCACGCAGTTTTACGGAGATTGCCCCACCACCCCAATTCCAGTTTTCATAAACGCGCGACTCCACAAAACGTCGCTGGAATGTTCGCTGGAGAGGGTCGCCAGGTAAACGGATGACAACCGCACAAAGCACTTCGAAACAGCGGGGATTGTTGAGGATTACCGAAAATGGAAAACGAAATTCAGAAGATTACAGAAAACAGAAAATTCGAATTCGTTCGAAGATGGAGTGACGAGCCGTCCTCGCCCGTCGTCCTGCTTGCGAGCCTCGCCCGCACATGTCCTCTCAGAAGTCCGACCTCGAACTGTAGTACCCGGCGCGGTGCCGGACCTTGTCGTCAGCCCCATCGGCCACTCCGCTGACTTTCACGTCCAGGCGCCGGAACTCCGAACTGGAATAACGTCGGGAGGGATAGTAGGCCAGCAGGTACTGCGTTCTCAGTTCGTCGCTGATCTGACGAAACGCATTGTCCAGTTGGGCCAGCGAACTGGCGTAGTAATACTTGCCGCCCGTGTCCTCGGAGAGCTGGATCAGGGCGTGCTCGCCCCCGGTATCGCGGCCCGCGCTCGCCTCGATGGGCACAACAATCAGGCTGTAGACGATGGCCTCCGCTTCCTGCGCGGCGCGCACCGCGTCGCGGTAGTCTACTTTGCTAACCGTATCGCCGCCATCGGTGATCACCACCATCACTTTCCTGCCCTGGCGCCTCGCCAGCGCCCGCGATCCCAGAAACAACGCGTCGTAGAGCGCCGTCGCTGAACCCACGTGAATGCGATCGATGCCACGGTCAATGCTCTTGATGTCGGGCGTGAAGGGCACCACCTCGTTCACGATCTCGCTGAACTCGTAGACCGACAACCCGTCCACCGGGCGGAGAATCGCGTGCGCAAAGCGGCGCGCAGATGCCAGCTCAAGCGGCAAATCCTTCTTCGTGCTCAAGCTGGTATCGACCGCCAGGATGATCGAGAGCGGCAGCGCCGACTCCTTGTCAAAGACCGCGATCTTCTGCTCGATCCCGTCCTCGCTCAGCCGGAAATTGTCCTTGGTCAGATTCGCCACCGGCGCTCCGTGCATGTCGGTGACGGTCACGAACACGTTTACCAGCCGTACGTCGATTTTCAGAGTGGTGGAAGGCTCCTCCTGCGCGGAGCAGATGCAGGCGGCACAGGCAATAAAAAGAAGACAAAGACTGGCGGGTTTGATCATCGGTGGCCGCATCATTTAGATGCAACTGGTCCGCTGGGGCTGCCTTGGGCGCGAGGAATCTCCGCCGGAAAAGGCTCTCCGTCGGCCCAGACCGCGCCGTCCACGAAATACTCCTTTTTCCAGATGGGCACCTTGCGCTTCAGTGTGTCGATCAGCCACCGGCTCGCTTCGAATGCGGCCGCCCGGTGCGCCCCGGCCACCACGATCAGCACGCTGGTCTCTCCGATCTCCAGGCGGCCCAGACGATGTACGATAGAGGCAGCGCGCACCTTGAATTGCTCCAACGCGTGCACGGCCAATTCCTCCATCTGCTTCAGCGCCATCTCCTCATAAGCCTCATAATCGAGATAGAGAGTCTGCCTCCCGCGCGTGTTGTTCCGCACCACTCCTTCGAAAACCACCGCCGCGCCGTCCTCCGGGCGTTTGATCTTTTCGAGAACACGCTGGGTGTCAATCGGCTCGCGCACAATGGCAGCACGCGTCATCGCTCAGCGCCTCCGCTGACGGGCGGCAGCAAGGCCACTTCATCGTTTTCCCCCAGAACCGCTCCCGGTCCGGCATAGTGCTGGTTCAGTGACAGCGCGACCGACGGCAACAATTCCCGGATCTTCGGATTCCGCGACTCGTAGTGATCCAGTACGTCCGCCACGGTCGCTCCCTCGGGGAGGTCGAGAGATTCATTCGCCCGCCCCACCAGATCCTTCAGGACCCCGAAAAATAAGACCTGCACCCGCATCCGACCTAGTGTATCCGTCAGCAAGCTGGGAGAGAAGAAGCTAAGAAATACCGCCAAAAAGAAACTGCCAATCCCAAATGCGGGACTGGCAGTTCGATTTTGCTGGTGACCGGTGACTGACGACTAGCGACTGACGACCGCTCTCAAGCTGGCTGCCCGCTGAGCACCTTCTCCCGCTCTTCGGCGTCCTGCTTCTCTTCGCGAGGCGTCGAGGGTAGAGCGATTTCCAGCACTTCCTCGATAGTCTTCACGTAGTGCACGGTCAGGTTCTCCAGCTGCTCGGGCGTCAGGTCTTCCTCCACGTTCGTCTTGTTGTCCGCCGGAAGAATTACATCCCGCACGCCGGCGCGCTTGGCGGCCAGCACCTTTTCCTTGATGCCGCCCACCGGCAGCACATTCCCGCTCAGCGTGATCTCTCCGGTCATCGCCAGGTACGGCCGCACCGGTCGATCCGTCAGCAGCGAAACCAGGGCGGTCGCCATGGTGACGCCTGCCGAAGGCCCGTCCTTCGGAATCGCTCCCGCCGGCACGTGCATGTGAATGTCGTGATCCGCGAAGAAACTCTCCTCGATCCCGAGCCGCGTCGCATTCGAACGCACCCAGGTCAGCGCGGCCTGCATCGATTCCTGCATCACCTGCCCGATCTGTCCGGTCATGGTGAAGCCGCCTTTGCCCTTCATCTTGTTGGCTTCGACGAACAGGACGTCGCCGCCCGTCGGCGTCCAGGCCAGCCCGACCGCCACGCCCGCGCGCTTCGTGCGCTCGGCAATCTCGCCTTCGGTGCGGATCTTGATGCCACCCAGAAATTCCTGAATGATCTCCGGCGTCACCACCAGCTTGTCCGTCTTCCCTTCCGCCAGCCGGCGCGCCTGCTTGCGGCAGATCGTGCCGATCGTGCGCTCGAGGTTGCGCACGCCGGCTTCCCGCGTGTAGTGGCGGATCACGTGCCGCACCGCCTCTTCCGGAAACTCGATCTGCTCGGCCGTGATTCCGTTCTCTTCGATCTGCCGCGGAATCAGATACTGGAACGCAATGTGAACTTTCTCTTCTTCCGTGTAGCCCTGCAGTTCGATGATCTCCATGCGGTCGCGCAACGGCTCCGCGATCGGATCGAGCATGTTCGCCGTCGTGATGAACAGCACCTTCGACAGATCGAACGGCACGTCCAGATAGTTGTCGCGGAACGTCGCGTTCTGTTCGGGATCGAGCGCTTCGAGCAGGGCCGAGGCCGGATCGCCGCGGAAATCGCGGCCAACCTTGTCGATCTCGTCCAGCATGAACACCGGATCTTTCGTCTCCGCGCGCCGGATTCCCTGGATGATCTGCCCGGGCAACGCTCCGATGTAGGTGCGGCGATGCCCGCGGATCTCCGCTTCGTCGTGCACGCCGCCCAGCGAGAGGCGCACGAACTTGCGTCCCAGGGCGCGCGCAATCGATTTCCCCAGCGAAGTCTTGCCCACGCCCGGAGGCCCGACGAAGCACAGGATCGGCCCCTTCATGTTCGGCTTCAAACGCCGCACCGAGAGATAATCCAGAATGCGGTCTTTCACTTTCTGCAGGTCGTAGTGGTCCGCGTCGAGAATCTCCTTCGCCTTCAGGATCTCGATTTCTCCGCCCGAAGTCTTCGCCCAGGGCAGCACCGCCAGCCACTCGATGTAGTTGCGCGTCACGGCGTAGTCGGCCGCCATCGGCGACATGCGCGAAAGCCGCCCCAGTTCCTTCAGCGCTTCTTTCTTCACCTCGTCCGGCATGCCCGCCGCTTCGATCTTCTGCTTCAACTCTTCGATGTCGCGCTGGCCTTCGTCCTGCTCGCCCAGTTCTTTCTGGATGGCCTTCATCTGCTCGCGCAGGTAGTACTCGCGCTGCGTCTGCTGCACCCGGTCCTGCACTTCCGACTGGATCTTGTTGCGCAGTTGCTGAACTTCCAGTTCCTTCGCCAGGTGCTGGTTGATCTTCTCCAGGCGCACGCGGACGTCGGTGGTCTCCAGCGTCTCCTGCTTGTCGGCAGTCGACAGCGAAGGCAGCGACGAGGCGATAAAGTCCACCAGCCGTCCCGGCTCTTCGATATTCATCGCGACCGTCGAAAGCTCATCCGACAAGGTCGGCGAACCGGCCACGATCTGCTGGAACAACGTCAGCACGTTGCGCTGCAACGCTTCGATCTCGGAATTCTTCGGCGGAATCGTCTCCGGAATCGACGTCAAATCCGGCCCGCATGAACGGCGTCAGCTGCGTGAACTCGGCCAGCCGCACCCGTTCCAGGCCTTCCGCAAAAACGAACAGGCTCTGGTTCGGCATCTTCACGACTTTGTGCACCACCGCCAGCGTGCCAACGCTGTACAGATCGGTCGGCTGAGGCGTATCCACGCGCGCTTCGCGCTGCGCCACCACCACAATCGTCTTGTCTTCGCCCAGCGAGTTGATCAGCTGCACGGAACTCTCCCGCCCCACCGTCAGCGGCAGCACCGCATGGGGGAACAGCACCGTATCGCGCACCGGCAACACTGGCAGTGATCGTTCTTCCTGCTCTACTTTCTCTTCTTTGGCTTTCATGGCCTCTTCTTTACCTTTAATCGAGCGCTCGGGGCGCGGCTGCTGTGCCATTTTTCTCCTTGAGTGTATCTCGCTCAACTTTGGATGATTCTCGGTGCTCAAAAAGATGCAGGCCGAACGGGTTATCCCCCGTAGACCGTTGGAGTGTAAACCCCTTCCAGTAGCTTTGCACGCTGACAATGGTACAGGTTACTTCCTCCGCCCTCTGCCCAGGAAGATCCTATGTCGGCCAGTGCGTGCGCCCAGGGGTCGAAGAGCTACCCCCCAAAAAAAAGAGGATCTTTCGACCCCGCCCCTAAAAGACGTGCTTTGCCGAATCGCCCCGGAACACGATCCCCTGCAGCACCTGCTCGTTCGCTGCATTCACCACGAAGGTCTTCGCAGTTTGGTTCGACTTCTCTGGCAGCGGCACCAGCGAGCACTTTACGCGCGCTTCCACCGGCTTCCCAGTCCCCAGCTTGTGGAAAATCATCACGTGATTCTGCCCTTCCATTTGGTGCCGAACCTCATAATCGCCCGGCGGGAGCAGCACATCGCCGATACGAACATTCCCGGTGAAGTTGATTGTCTGATAGTTTGCGATCCCCAACTTGTCGCCCGCCGACGCCACGACCGTCAGCATCAGCACGCACACCACGAACAGCACTGTCATTTTCGATGATTGCATTCCGTTTTCCCTTCGCATTCGTCCCGTCCGTAACGGGAAGCACAACTCCAAGCATAAGAGTGCAATCGAAGCTCTACCGTGTGCCACCTCACGAACTCGTGTGACGGGTTACCCCTGACACAGGACCTGATCTCCGGTAGTTTCTTAGGTTAAGCCGCTGGGTACACGCCCAACACCTTGACCAGGTCCGCCACCTCGCCCAGGTGCCGCAGCGCGTTGCGGGCCGGTTCGTCATCCCCCCGCAGGATGTCAACGTAGAACACGTATTCCCACGGTCGCCCCCGCACCGGTCGGGACTCGATCTTGCTCAGGCTGATATCGCGCAGGGCAAACACGCTCAGCGCTTTGAACAGCGCGCCCGGAATATTTTTCACGCTGAAGGCCAGTGAGGTCTTGTTCGCTCCCGGCCGCACCCGCCGGCCTTTGCGAATGTGGAAAAAGCGCGTGAAGTTCTGCTTGTCGTCTTCGATCCCCGACTTCAAGATGCTCCCGCCGTACACGCTGGCCGCCTGCTTCCCCGCGATCCCGGCGGCGTTCCGCACCCGCTCCTCCACCACGTGCTTCACACTGCCAGCCGTATCGTAAAAAGCGACTGGCTCGATCTTCGGATGCCGCCGGAAGAAGTCGCGGCACTGGTCAAGCGCCACCGGATGCGAGAACACCTGCCGCACATCGCGAAACTTCACCCCCGGTGCCGCAATCAGGTTGTGCACGATTCGCAGGGGAAACTCGCTCTGGATAAACACGTCGCGGCTGAGCAGCAGATCGAAGTGCTCGGCGACCGATCCGGCCAGCGAATTCTCAATCGGAATGACCGCCCCGCCCACCGACCCGCGCATCACCCGCTCGAAAACCTCGGCCGAGCGCGCGCACGGAACAATCGTGCACCGCGGCACCATCCGCAGCGCCGCTTCGTGGCTGAACGCCCCCCGCTCGCCCTGAATCGCAATCTTCACGCAGTCCCAGCCCTTTCGCAATCATCATGCGGTCAAGATGCCCTTCTCGTTCATCACGCGGTCCCAGCGCCCTTCTCTAAGCCCAAAGCATCACGTCGATCGCGAAGGAAGTTCGTCAATCCCGGAGCGTTGCCGCCCAAAGCGTTCGTCCCGACAGGGACGACCGAAAATAGCCCGCCACTTCAGTGGCGGGTAGCCTCACGATGAATCCTCCGTCCCGCACGGACGGCTGAAATAACCCGCATCCGGCCGCCCACTCCCGGGCCGCTCGCCTAAAAACGCGCCGTAACGAATAGCTCTTGGGAACGCCTGACCTTATCCGCTCGACCCGGGCAAGAGCAAATCTTTTTTCAGCACAAACGCATCCACCCCGGTCGAGTAATACCGCGGAATCGTCTTCACCAGGAAGTACTGGTGGCGCTTGTAGAACGCCAGCGCAGAGGCATTATCGACGGCCGTCTCCAGGAAAACCGCCGGGCAGCCTTGCGCCCCCAGCCGCTCCTCCGCGGCCGCGATGAGCCTCGAGCCCAGCCCGCTCCGCCGCGCCTCCTCCAGCACATCGATCGTGATGATATGCCCGGTCTGCTTCCGCCCGCCTTCGGCGACTATAAAACCGACCGCCCGTCCGGCTGGCTGTCCCGGCTCCCTGCCCGTCGGTTCTCCGTCAGCAGCCCGCTCCGCGACCAGCGTGAACGCCCTCGGACGCCGCATGTAGGAAAGCAGTTCAAGCTGAGAATAAGAAATCCCGGGCTGAAAGCATTGCTGGTCGATTTCCCACAGCCGAAGGAAGTCGCTGCGCCGGAATTCCCGGATTGTGAAATCGAGCGGTCCCATCCCGAAATCAATTCTAGATCGTGGAGCTGCGGGCAGCCTGCCCGGAGCGACGTCGAAGGGTCCCCGCCCGCAGCCGGCGGGTGAGACGCCCGTCGCTCCCTCCTCGCAGCCGAGCCGCTCAGGCAAAGGCGGACAGAGCCCAATCGACTGGCGAGATTCGCATCAGCGCACGCCTTCAGGCTTGCCGTAGGCGCCGCAGAATGAAATCGGGCTTTAAGGCGCTGCCCGATCTCCGCCCGACGCCCAAGACGCCCGTTCCCATGCCCTCGGCCGAACTTCCCGCCCCCTGAAAATTTAGCCCAACCCGCTCTTGCCCTTCCTCCACATTCGGACGTACCATCTCAGTTAACGAGGACTTCTGTGGGGCGCCTTTTACTGATCGACGCTGTGGGTGCCATCGTCTCCCTGGGCATCTGGTATTACGCATTCGCGCGCTATAACCGGCGCAAGGGTGCGGCCGCCCTTCGTTGGGTCCAGATCGCTTGCCGGGGCCGCGGCAAAGTCGTCGAGAGCCGCTGGTCCGGTAGTTCCCGCCTGCAAGCCCGCTTTCAGTTCCCTTCCCGCTGGTTTGAGAATGCCCGCTTGACTTTGGATCTTCGCCCGCGTCCCCTGCCCGTGCAGTGGCTGCTCAGCCACTGGCGCAAGCAGAAAGAGACCCTCACCTTCGAAGCCGACCTCGATTGCCGGCCCAGTTTCCGCCTCGAGGTCATGAATCACCGCTGGTGCGGCCATAGCAACGGCAAGAGTTCTGACGACTCCCGCGCCTGGGAGATTACCCGGCCCGGTCCGGTCGTCCTGACCACCCGTGCCCAGTGGACCCAGGAACTCACCCCGGTCGTGAACGCCCTGATGGCCTCCCGCGAACACAACTTCCTGAAAGTCCACTTCCGCCCCGACTCCCCGAACTTCTCCGCCACGGTCGACTTGGTAGCGTTAGCCGATCCCGAAACCGCCTCGGGTTTTTTCACCGTCCTGCGGGAACTTGCCGCCGGGGCCTCAGCGAAGCAACTGTAGTCGTCGCAAAACCCTCGTTTCCCCACCTCGATACCGTGCACAGCGGCTTTATTCTGTAACTGATTTGGTCCTGCAATCACGAAGCCTACACCTCCGGCTCCGCCAAAAACCGATACCCGATCCCCCTCACTGTCAGCAAATGCTGCGGCCGCGCCGGATCGTCCTCAATGTAGCGCCGCAACCGCACCACGAAGTTATCGATGGCCCGCGTATCGGTGTCTTCTTTCAGCCCCCAAACTTCCTCGAGAATCGACTTCCGCGACACCACTCGCCCGCCGCTGCGGATCAGATGCCGCAGCAGTTCCGCCTCCATCAGCGGTCAGCTGGACCTTTCCCCGGCTCGTACTCAGCTCGAGGGTAGAGAAGTCGATGGACTTGCCCCGAAAGCTGAATACGTCTCCCAGGTTCGGTGGCGGGCCGATTGTTTCAGACCCCGCCAGGCCTGCCGCCGAACTCCGGCTCCCATGCAGCCACTCGCTCCGCCGCAGCAGCCCTTTCAGCCGCGCCAGCAGGATCGCCAACTCGAACGGCTTGGGTAGGTAATCGTCCGCCCCGGAAGCGAAACCCTTCAGCACATCTTCCGGCCGCCCCCGCGCCGTCAGCATCAGAACCGGCACAAAGTTCCGGGCCGCGCGCAGTTCGGTCGCCACTTCGAACCCGTTCTTGCCCGGCAGCATGACGTCGAGCACCACTGCGTCGAAGTTTTCGTTCTTCGCCAGCAGCCGGTCCAGCGCCGACTCCCCGTCGCCCGCCACTTCCACCGAGTGCCCCTCCGCCTCCAGGTTGTACGAAAGCCCGTTCGCGAGGTGCGATTCGTCTTCGACCACCAGCACCCGGCTCATGCTGGCTCCATCTACACAACGCTCCGCGGCAATTCCAGCGTCACCGTGGTTCCCTGCCCTTCGCCCGCGCTTTCCGCGAACACTTTCCCGCCGTGCTTGCGGGCAATCGACTGCACGATAAACAGTCCCAAACCCGTGCCCTTCACCTGCGCCAGCGACCGGTTCGACACCCGGTAGAAGCGCTTGAAGATTCGCTTCAACTCTTCCGGCGGAATCCCTACCCCGCGGTCGCGCACCTGCAGAACCACGTTCTTTCTCGCGAGTCTCCAGCCGCACCGCGACGTCCACTTTGCCCCCGGAATATTTCACCGCGTTATCCAGCAGGTTGGAAACGGCGGTGCGCAGCTCTTCCGCGTCTCCAAACACCTGCGCACCGGCTCCGTTGCTGTTCGCTGCTTCATAGTGCAAAGCGTCCGGCTGCAGGTGATGCCGCGTGCGCACCAGGTCCATGCACTCGCGCACCAGTTCGTCGAACTCAACCTCCACGCGCTGGTGCTTCGCGCTCCGCAGCCCCGCCTGTCCCGCCTTCAGCACCTGCTCCACGGTGCCGAGCAGCCGGTCGGTATCGCTCAGCATGAGCCGGTAAAATTCCTGCCGCCTGCTATCCCCCACCTCGCGCGTCTGCAGCGTCTCGCAGATAAAGGCGGATGGAAGCAATCGGAGTCTTCAACTCGTGGGTGACCGCGTTGATGAAGCTGTCGTGCTGCTCGTTGCGCCGGATTTCGCGCACCAGAAAGATGGTGTTCAAAATGATTCCGGCCGCGATCGCACAGAAAAAAATGAACCCCAGGACAACCTTGATGCCCTCGCGCCAGTTCAGGATGATCCACCCGCTGCCCACCGCCAGCGCCAGCGCCGCCAGGCCAACGCCCAGCGTCAGGAAAAACGCAATCGTTTTGCGGCGGGAGGTGATGCGCATGGGATCAAATATCCGAGACGATTGTATCTCGGGTGCTCAGCAGGCAGGCAACGTTGTCCTGGTGGAGGTGTGCGCGCTTCGCCTGCAGACGACCTGCGGGGACGCCCGTCGCTCCATTCGTGAATCCAAAAGAAAAAGGCGGCCTCCGCGGAGGCCGCCTGCAAAACTCCAAGCCAACTAATCCGTGAATTGCGCGGCCACCAATCCGCCGTTCGGCGACGCCACCAGCCCTTGCTTGATCTCGGTCAAATTCACCTTCTGAATATTCCACGCCAGCCCAAGCTTCTTCAGCGCCCAGATCCCGTACCAGTTCAAATCAATCTCGTACCAGGTCAATCCGTGCCGCGCCGAGGTCGGGTGCGCGTGGTGATTGTTATGCCAGCCCTCTCCGAACGTGAGGATGGCCACCAGTAAATTGTTGGTCGACAGATCGCGTGTCGTAAAGCGCCGCGAGCCCCACATGTGCGTGATCGAATTCACCATCCAGGTCGCGTGCAGGCCGACCACCGTCCGCATGAAAATGCCCCACAGCAGAAACGGCAGTCCGCCGATCGCGAACAAAATCCCGCCCAGCACGATCATGGGCACGTAGTGATATTTGGTGATCCAGACATGGAATTTATCTTTGGCAAGATCGGGAACGTAGCGCGCCAGGGTGGTCGTGTCATGATGCATCGACTTGCCCATCAGGATCCAGCCCATGTGCGCCCACCAGGTGCCGTCGATTGGAGAATGCGGATCGCCTTCCTGGTCGGAAAACTTGTGATGGATGCGATGCGTCGCCACCCAGAAGATCGGCCCACCTTCCAGCGCCAGCGTGGCGCAGACCGTCAGGAAATACTCCACCCACTTGGGCGTCTTGTAGCCGCGGTGCGTCAGCAGTCGGTGATAACTCATCCCGATGCCGAGCGAGCCCGACACCCACCATAGAAAGCACGCGACAAAGAATGCTTTCCAGGTAAAGAAAAACAGCGCCGCAATAGCGCCCACGTGAAACAGGCCCATGAAGATTGCGGTGACCCAGTTAATCTGATCGTCGCCGGCGTGGTCGCGCCCGATCGCTTCGAGTTCCATAGAAATTTCCCCGTCTCGGAAGATGTACTCGTAAGGTATCAAGGGAAGGGGATGGACCTCTGTAATACTTGTGTAATAGCAAGCACTTAGGGCATTACGAGGGTAACGGGCCTCACGAAAAGTGCCATTGCGATCGCGGTCAGAATGGAGTCGCGCCGCCATCCTGTGGGCTGTCCGCGTCTCGCCCGTTGCATCGCCCGAGTGTTCCCCACTACCCCCGGTACAGAAATCGGGCCCCGATGAGAATCAGCACGCTCCCGAGCACCCGTCGCAGCACCGGCAGGGGAAGATGCTGCGCCCAACTCGCCCCGAAATAACTGCCCACGCAAATTCCGGCCGCAACCAGCAGCCCCAGCCGCAAATCGAAATGGTGCGAGCGCGCGTAGGGAATGAAGGCGATGAACCAGATGGGCAGCGACGAAATCAGCAGCGCCGTGCCTTGCGCGCGCAACTGGTCCATGCGGAACAGGTAGATCAACGCGGGAATCACGAAGGCCCCGCCCGTCCCCGTGATACCAACCAGAATTCCGACCACAGCGCCCACCACCACCTGCAGCAAAACATTCATGCGCTTGGACCTGTCGGGAAGTTTGCCGGAGACTTCGGCCGCGTCATTCTAAATGTCGAATGCCAGGCGGGGCGGATCAATAAAATCTTATAGTTATAGAATATCCGACGAACGCAGGGCTCTTGCCGACGAAAACCGGGGTCCGGACCTCTTGCAGAATGCCGTTTAAATGCGTCATGAGCCCCGTAGCCGCACAGTTAGCTACCCGGAGGCCCTGCGGAGCCTCCGGCGACCCGGCGCGCGCCTGGAAGCGATCGTAGAGTGATTTCTTAGCTGGTGGCTAATATTGAGACGAACTGCGCCGGGGTGGAGGTGCAATAGCCGGCCCTGAGCGAGAGTCGAGGGGACGCCCGTCGCTCCCTCAGCTGAATTCAAATGCGAATGTTTTACGCGGCGCCCTTCACTTCCACTCCTGCCCATTTTTCCAGCAGGGTCAGCGTCGCCGCGTAATCCAGATCCTCATGTCCCTCTTCCGCAGCCATCTCGTACACCTCTTCGACGGTTTCCAGCGCCGGCAACTTCACGCGTGCTTCTTTGGCCGCTGCGAGCGCGAGATGGATGTCTTTCAACATCAGGCGCAGCGGAAAATTCGGCGTGAAGTCGCGCTTCAGAATGAAGGGCGCCTTGTACTCCACCACGCCTGACCGCACCATCGAGGCCTGGATCAGTGGCAACAGCGTATCGACATTGACGCCCAGCTTGGTCGCCAGTGTGAGCGCTTCGGCAAATCCCTCGTAGATCAGCGCGATCTGCAGGTTCATGACCAGCTTCGCGGCCTGCCCCTTGCTGGTCTCGCCCATGCGGAACACCTGCTTGCCCATGGACTTGAAAAAGCGGCTCGCAGTTTCGCCAGCACGCCTTCGTCGCCGCCGGCCATGAAGATCAGCGTTCCATTTTCGGCGGCCACCTTGGAGCCCGTCACCGGGGCGTCGACGTAGTCAACTCCTTTGCGCGCGAAGCCGTTCCGCAAACTGGTGTTCGGCGGACGGCGAAATCGTGCTGGAGTCCACCACGATCGCGCCTGAGCGGATGGTCGATTCGACGCCCTGCGGACCAAACAACACCGTTTCCACGGCCTTGGTGTCGGACACGCACATCCACACCACTTCCGCGCCGTTGGCAGCGTCGGCGGGAGACTCGGCGCTGCGCGCGCCCTCCACGTCTTTGCCCGGCGAACGGTTCCAGACCGCAACTTCGTGCCCGGCTTTGACCAGGTTAGCCGCCATCGGCCGTCCCATGATTCCCAACCCTAGAAAAGCAACGCGCATTGCCGCAGTCTCCCGTTGGCTTCGTGGTCAAGGACGCGGATAGCCGCGTCGCGTGGCAGTCAAACAGGACAGGCCGATGCCCGTCTGTACGGATGTGCAGGTGTTTGAATTAGATATGACGATCGTAACGGCGGTCAAGCAATCTGCTATGGACTTGCCGTAAACATAGAGTTGCTTTCTAAAAATTCGGAGATCGAGCCGACCGGCGGGCGGCGAGGGGTCTGGCCGCCTTGGCCAGCACAAGAACATAGGGATCAGGGGCAAATCCGTCCAGGTTGTACGCAGGCTTCATGATTAAAGCGACTCTTCGAAAATCCCGCCCTGCGCAAGCGGGCACAGCAATTCACCCGCCTGGTGCGCCACTCCGCGGTCACTCCCCGCACCGGCAGCACCTACAAGCCACAACTGGTCGCGCAATGGCGAACTGGGCGTTACCTTCATCGGACATCCAGCTTCTTCCTGCAGATCGGCGGGCAGAACGTCACTCATCGACCCGAACTTTGCCCGCTGGCTCTTTCTTGTTGAAGCGCCTGCGACAGCCCGGACTGCAGCATGCAGCGACCTGCCTCCGATGGATGTGGTGCTGGTCACGCACGCGCATTTCGATCACCTGCACCGTCAGTCCCTGCGCGCGATCGCGACGCCAGACGCGCCGGCAGACCGGGACGCGCGCCTACGCTGGTCATTCCGCATCACGTGTTCGACCTGGTCTCCGATCTCGGCTTCGACCAGATCATTGTCGAACTGGAGTGGTGGAATCACGTATCGCCATGCGCGGACTGACCGTCACTCACGTGCCGTCGCGGCATTGGGGCGCGCGCATTTTCAAGGATTCACACCGCGGCTATGGCGGCTACGTGCTGCGCTCGGCGAAGCATTCCGTCTATCACGCGGGCGACACCGCCTACTTCGCCGGCTTCCGCGAGATCGGCGACGCCGCTTGCGCCCGAGGTGGCCCTGCTTCCGATCGGAGCCTATAACCCGGAACAGTTCCGCAATGTGCACACCAGCCCCGCAGATGCCACGCGGCATTTCTCGATCTGAACGCGCGCTGGATGGTGCCCATGCACTACGGCAGCTTCCGCCTGTCCCATGAACCGATCGATGAACCTCTGCAACTTCTGGAGAAAGAAGCCAAGAGCGCGGGCATTGAAGGATCAGGTGGTGGTGCTGGAAGAGGGTGTGACGAAATTCTTTTGAGGGCAGGTCTCAGGTGTCAGGCAAACCTATTTCACGGATGACGTTCTGCCATTCGTAGCTTACACACAATATCCTCATTGGCTTCTGGCACAAATTCCGCAGCACATTGACATAACACACTGCTTGCCCTTCTGAGTGGCTTTGCCGCTTGAACTTGGTTTCGGGCGGAGAGTAGACTTCAGCGGTCGGTTCCCGCCTCGAACCATTCGAAACTGCTTCTTTCAAGGAGGTTCCATGCCCGACAAAGTAAAACCCATTCCTGAAGGCTTTCACACTCTCACTCCTCACATCACGGTGCGCGATGCGTCCGGCGCCATCGAGTTCTACAAGAAAGCGCTGAACGCGCAGGTCCTGCACGTCAGCCACACACCGAACGGTAAAGTGATGCATGCCTCGCTGAAGATTGGCGATTCAATCCTTATGCTGAATGACGAGTTTCCGGAGTGGGGCGGCTCGCTTGGGCCCCGCGGAGAGGCCTCCGGCTTCGCGATCAACGTATACGTGGAAGATGTTGACAAGATGTTTGCGCAGGCGGTGGCCGCCGGCGCGGTCGTGAAGATGCCGCTCATGGATCAGTTCTGGGGCGACCGCTACGGCCATGTCCTCGACCCGTACGGTTTCAAGTGGGCCCTGGCGACGCACGTGCGCGATGTCTCTCCGGCCGAGATGGAGAAAGCGCAAGCCGACATGGCCAAGCAAATGCAGCAGAAGAAGACGGCTTAGTTTGGGCCTGCCCCGACAACTAAGATCGTTCACCACAGAGGCACAGAAAAAACCAGACAACACCCTCAATTCATCTTCGTTCGTGGAGCGACGGGCGTCCTCGCCCGTCGTTCTTGCGTCGAGGCCCCGAACATAAATCCCGATACAGACCTCCGATGCTGGCGGGCGGAGACGCCCGCCTCACCATGAGCGCTTTCAGTTTTCGTGCCCGGTTTTCTCTGTGACTCTGTGACTCGGTGGTGAGCAGAGGCTTCAGTAAGCGAGCAGGATGCGCAGGTCGCGCACGTTGTTGCCGGTCGGGCCGGTGATGATGGCATCGCCCAGCGCGTCGAACAAGGGATACGCATTGAAACTTCCAAGGACCGCCGCGGGATCGAACCCGGCGGCTCTTGCCCTTTCCACGGTGCCGCCATCGGCCACCGCGCCGGCAGCAGGGCTGTTGCCGTCGATGCCGTCGGTCCCCGCGCTCAGCACCGTGATGTTCTCGCCTGCAATCTTTTGCGCGCAGTAAAGCGCGAACTGCTGGTTCCGACCTCCGGCGCCCCCATTGGTGACTTTCACCGTGACCTCGCCACCCGAAATCAGGCACACTCGCGAGACGCTCTGGCGCAGTTTCCGCAGTCGTTCGAGCAAGTAATCCGCGGCGCGCCGGTAGTCCCAATCATCACAGCTGTTATCGACGTCGACCGCGAAGCCTTGGCGGGTCGCCGGCAACTCCTGCTTCGTCGACTGCCGTCTTGTTCGACAGCACCGGCCACCAGCGGGCGCGCACGAACGCGGGATCGTCCGACTTGGGCGTTTCCTCGAGCGCATGGCGCTGGAACAATTCACGGACCGAAGCGGGAAACTGTTCCAGCAGGCGATACTTCTCGACGATTGCGTAGCAATCGGTGACGCTGGTCGAGTCCGGCATGGTCGGGCCGGAGGCGAGCGCGTCGAGCGTGCTGTCAGGCACGTCGGAGACCAGCATCGAAACCTGCTGCGCCGGATAGGCGGCCTGCGCCAGGCGTCCCCCCTTGACCGCAGAAAGATGTTTGCGGATGGCGTTAATCTCCGCGATGGGCGCGCCGGAATGCACCAGTGCGCGGTAGGTCGCGACCAGATCGTCGAGCGAGATTTCATCATCGATCGGCTTCTCGGCGATGGCCGAACCACCGCCGCTGAGCATGAAGATGACCAGCGAAGACGCAGTCTGCGCATGGAGCGATTTCAGAATCGCTTCCGCCGCGCGCAGGGAATCGGCGTTCGGCGTGGGATGCCCGCCGCGGAAGTAGCGAAAGCCGTGGAGCTGGGAACCAGGATCAACCGAGCTCGCGACAATTCCCTCCAGGCGGCTGCCCACCTGCCCCTCCAGCGCCTCGACCAGAGTGTGGCCCGCCTTCCCGATCGAAACCACGAACACTCGCGAGTAGGCGTTCAAATCGTAGAGATCGTCGCACACGCGCAGGATGCCCCGCTCACAATGCACGTGGCGAGCGAAGGCCTTAGGGATGGAGGCTTGCTGCAGAGCGTATCGGAAGATATCGCGAGTGGTTGCGCGCATGGAAGAGTCGGAGGCGGAGGCAGACATGCTGGTATGAAAATATCAGGACTGGAAGCCCCGGAGTATCTCAGCGACTGATTTGTTTCAAGAAACGATCGACCAGGTCCGCTGGGGGATGCGTGCGCAGAAAATCCGCGCGAGCCTTCTCGGAAGTGCCCATGGGGTCAGGGGACGGCGAGGGCTTGTAAGCATCCTTCCATTCTTCCGATTGTTGCCAAACGGATACGCCGGTCCGATCCAGCACTGCGAACAAGGGCGAAGACAAGCATTCTCATCAAGTCTCCCTAACCACCGGCGGATGGCTGGAGAAATGCGGAGGTCCATTGCAGGATTGCCTCCCGCATCTCACGCAATCTGCCTTCGAAGAAGTGATCGGCAGCCTCAATGATGACCAGTTTCTTCGGATCGGGGAGGGACGCCACCAAGGCCTCCAGCCTCGCTTTAGGTGCAAACTGGTCGCGGGATCCGCTGACGAACAGCTTCGGCTTTGCGCACGTCTTCATAAAGTCGTAGTCGTAGGAACGATTATCGACTGGCGAGATGGGTGTCCCGAGGCTGATGATAGCGGGCACTCGGGGATCGGGGCACGCGGCGCGCAGTCCGACGGCCGCTCCGAAAGAAAAGCCGGCAAAGACGATCGGCAGATGGAATTCCTGATCGAGCCAGTCGAGGGCGGTGCGGACGTCGCCGACTTCACCCGCGCCCTGATCGTGCTCGCCCTGGCTGAGGCCGGCGCCGCGAAAGTTGAAGCGCAGCGCGGGCATGCCAAGTTCGTGGAGCGCTTTCATGGCATGGAAGACGACTTTGTTGTGCAGCGTTCCGCCGTATACGGGATGCGGATGGCATAGCAGGGCCGCATGGGTTGCGTCGGGAGAGCCGGCGTTCAACAGCGCTTCCAGCTGGCCTGCGGGACCGTTCAGGAAGAATGAGCGGATGGCGGAGGAGGATTGGTGCACGTGGTTTAGATTACAACGTCGGCGTTGCGGGCCGAAAGTCCGGGCCGGACAGACGAGGGCGTCTGTCCCTACGTGGTTCAGGTATGCTTTTTCCCATGGACGTCATCGCGCTTACACGCCAACTGGTCGACATCGAATCCATCACAGGCAATGAAGCCGTGGTGGGAGAAGCCCTCTACCGGGAGCTGTGCCGGCTCGGCTACCAGGCCAGGAAGATGGCGGTCGAGGGCAACCGGTTCAACGTGCTGGCCACTCCTCCGGAACAGCCCCACCCCGCGGTCGTGTTCTCGACCCACATGGATACTGTGCCTCCCTTCATTGCTTCGTCCGAAGATGCCCGCCGCGTTTACGGCCGCGGATCGTGCGATGCCAAGGGGATCATTGCCATCCAGATCGCCGCGGCGGAAAAGCTGCGCCAGGACGGAATTCAGGTTGGACTTCTTTTTCTGGTGGGGGAAGAGCGCGACAGCCAGGGGGCCAAGAAGGCGAACGAGCAGTCCATCGGCGCGCGCTTCCTGATTAACGGCGAGCCCACCGAGAACCATCTGGCTCTTGCCTCGAAGGGGACGCTGCGCATTGAATTGACCGCATCGGGCCGGATGGCGCACTCGGCATATCCGGAACTCGGAGAGTCCGCGATCGATAAGCTGATCCAGGCGCTGACCCGGCTGCGCGCGATGCCCTTGCCTGCCGCGGGGGACGTTGGTCCCTGCACCTTCAACATCGGATTGATTGAAGGCGGGCGCGCGCCCAACGTGATTCCCGATTATGCCAGGGCGCACTTGCTGTACCGGCTGGTGGGGCCGACGGAAGAGTTAAAGCGGCAGATCGTCGACACCGTGGGCGACCTGGCCCGGGTAGAGTTTTATCTTGAGATTCCGTTTATGCGCTTTCGCGCACTGGATGGCTGGCCGACCATGGTCGCCGCCTTCACCACGGACATTCCGGCGCTGACGAAGTGGGGTGAGCCGCTGCTGGTCGGACCGGGATCCATTCACGTGGCGCATACCGACGGCGAGTACGTGGAGAAGCGGCAACTGACCGAGGCGGTCGAGCTGTACTGCGGGATCTCGAAAAAGCTGCTGCAGAGCTGATCGGTGGAGGGACGGGCGTCTCGCCCGTCCAGCGGCGAGGCCCCCTTCAACTAGCGTTCAGGGCAGGTTGCGAGGCGCTGCGCCCGGCGGACGGGGACGCACGCCGCTCCACCGACGTTGCTAGTTTTCCGATCCCGCCCCGTGTTTCTGCTTGCATAACTTGCACGCCGTGGCGGGTTGAGAATTGTCCACGCGATGCTTCACCGGCTTGAGCGTGCGCAGGTAGGCAAACATCGCCGTCAGGTCGTTGTCGGTGAGGTTCTGGTAGACCTTGATGGGCATGATGGGACTCAGTTTGCGCGCTTTCACCTGGCCGGTGTGCAGGACTTCGAGGAAGAGAGCTTCGTCGTAATAGGAGATTCCCGAGGCATCCGGCGTGATGTTCGCGCTCGCGACGTCGCCCCAGGGGCCCGGGAATGGGAAGCCGCCGGCAAACGCCATGCCGGGCACGTTCTGTCCCTTCACCTGCGCCGTGTGACAGTCCCCGCAGCCGGCCATGTTCACGAGGTACGCGCCGCGCAGCACGGGGTCGGAGGAAGCCGCGGGCGCGACCGGCGAGGTCACCGGCTGGGGTACGCTGCGGATCAGGTATTTCACCGGGAAGATGATTTCGGTTTTCGGGAGATGGTTGCGTACGGCCGGCAGGGAGCGCAAGTAGACGATGACCGATGCCAGGTCTTCGTCGGACATTTCGCGATAGTGTTGGTAGGGCATTAATGGAAAGAGGGCGCGGCCATCATGACCGACGCCTTCGCGGATGGCGCGGGCCAGTTGGTCATCGGTCCAACGGCCGGCGCCGGTCTCCGGGTCAGGCGTGAGATTAGGAGCGACCACGCGTCCGGGAAGATCGGCGTAGGGCTCGATTTCACCAGCCCCTTCCTTGTTGGGAATCGCGGGCGTGCCCGGGGCGGTCCAGTCATGCGGGGAATGGCAGTAGGTGCAACCGCTCAAAGCGGTCGCGATGTAGCGGCCGCGCTCCAGCCGCTGCGGCGTGCGCTCGAAGGTGCGTTGGGTGAGCGGACGCGCTCTGGGTCCGCAGAACGGACGCCAGCCGATGGTCAGGCTGATGGCAATTGCCAACAGGATTGCCAACGTCACAGCGCTGATCAGCAACCACCTTGCAATTCGTTTCATGATCGGCCCTCCCTGACCGGTGTCCACGCAGAATATATCAGGCGTCATGCTCCGGCCTGCGCGGGCCTGGCGCAAAGCAATTACACTGTAGATATCATGAGTTCTCACTCTCCTAACTCGCTCGCGCAAGCCTCTTCCGCATACCTGCGTTCCGCCATGCACCAGCCGATCCGCTGGCACGAGTGGGGCGAAGATGCCTTCGCGACCGCGCAGCGTGAGAACAAACCGATGCTGCTCGATATTGGCGCGGTGTGGTGTCACTGGTGCCATGTCATGGATCGCGAGTCGTACGACGATCCGGAAGTCGCGCAGATCGTGAATGACAATTTCATCGCGGTGAAGGTGGATCGCGACGAACGGCCCGACATCGACAGCCGCTACCAGGCCGCCGTGAGCGCCATCAGCGGGCAAGGCGGCTGGCCCCTTACGGCGTTTCTAACGCCCGCGGGGAAACCCTTCTACGGGGGCACGTATTTTCCGCCCCAGGACCAGTGGGGACGGCCCAGCTTCAAGCGCGTATTGACGTCGATCGCGGCCGCTTACCGCGAGAAACATGCCGACGTCAGCGAGCAGTCGAAGATGGTCGAGCAGGCCATCGCGCAGGCCGAATCGTTTACCGGGCGCAGCGGGCGCTTCTCGGCCAGCGTGATTGCCAGCATCGTGAAGGCGGCCGTCGGCATGTTCGACGAGAAGAATGGCGGCTTCGGTCAGGCTCCGAAATTTCCGCACCCGGCCGCGCTCGATCTTCTGATTGAGCACTACGCGCGCACCGGTGACGAGCAGGTCAAGCATGTGTTCGTGACCACGCTCGAACACATGGCCAAGGGCGGCATGTATGACCAACTGGCGGGAGGCTTTCACCGTTACTCGGTGGATGAGCGCTGGGTGGTCCCGCACTTCGAGAAGATGTGCTACGACAATTCCGAACTGCTCAAGAACTACGTGCACGCCTACCAGGCGACCGGTTCTGAGTTCTTCGCGAACGTGGCGCGCGACATCATCCGCTGGATGGACGAGTGGCTCAGTGACCGCGAACGCGGCGGCTTCTACGCTTCGCAGGACGCCGATCATTCGATGGAGGACGACGGCGACTATTTCACCTGGACGGTGGCTGAGACCAAAGCAATTCTCAGCGCGCAGGAAGCCGAAGTCGCCATGTTGCGCTTCGACATCAACGAAGTCGGCGAGATGCACCACGACCCGGCGAAAAACGTTCTGTATGTGCGTGCCTCGATCGAGGAGATGGCGGCACGCTTGCGCGTGGCGCCGCAGAAGGTGGAAGAATTGCTGGCCTCGGCGACGAAGAAGATGTATGCCGCCCGGCTGGCGCGGCCGACGCCCTATGTGGATAAGACGGTGTACGTGGGCTGGAACGGCCTGTGCGTCTCGGCCTATCTGGAGGCCGCGAAGGTCTTGGAGAGCGAACCTGCCCGCCACTTCGCGCTGCGCTCGCTCGACCGCGTGCTGGCCGAAGCGTGGCGGCCGGAGCAGGGACTGCTGCACGTGCTCGCGTATTCCGATCCCAAGGCTGCGCGGCGCGAGGTGCGCGGCCTGCTGGACGACTACGCCTTCACGGCCGTGGCCTGCCTGGACGCGTACGAAGCAAGCGCGGACCTTTCCTATTTCAAATTCGCCCGGGGAATCACGGATGCGATGGTCAAGAAGTTTTTCGATCCGGTCGCGGGCGGATTTTTCGACACCGAGACCAGGAATGAAGGCAAGGCGCTGGGAGTTCTGTCGGCGCGGCGCAAGCCTTTCCAGGACTCGCCTACCCCGGCGGGCAATTCCGTGGCCGCGATTGCGCTGCTGCGCATGCATGCGTATACGAATGAAGAAAGTTACCGCGACCGGGCGGAGGAAACGATGGAAGTGTTCGCCGGGATGGCGGGCCAATACGGAATTTTTGGAGCCACCTTCGGCATCGCCGCCGTGCATTTTTCGCAGCCGCACACTCAAGCGGTCATCGTGGGCGAAGGCGAAAAAGCGGAGCGCCTGCTGCAGGCTGCTACTGCGCTGTTCGCATTTAACCAGGCCGCACTCAAGCTGACGCCCAACGAGACGGTCGCACAGAACTTGCCGCCGGCGCTGGCAGCGACCATTCCGGGCCTGCCCGGCATTCGCGAAAACGCCGCGACCGCAGTCGTCTGTTCCGGTTTCAGCTGCCAGCCGCCGGTATCCGATCCGGAGCAATTGAAACAGATCCTGCGCGCTGTCGTCCGATCCGTGTAGATCGACAGTCCGCGAAATTCTCTAGAAGATAGACTCTGCAAAAAAGAGGGCCGGCACGAGTCTTTAAGCTCGAACCGGCCCCAGATCTCAAGATTTCGAAACTGCTATGTTACCCAGAGGTTACTTTCGTGACCTTGCAGTTTTCTAGCTCAGGCTGCAATTTGGTCCTTTGCGAGGTGGGCACATGGGTAGCGGTCCACCGTCCGGAGCGGGAACTCTAGGGGCGGCAGCTGCTACATATGTGCTCACGAACGCTAACATCAGGAACAGTGCCCTGATCGTTCGCTTCATTGGGTTCTCTCCTTGCGCGTAAGTGCCCTCGAGTGATGGGGGTACCGACGCGCGCCCGAATTATACGACCCAAGTCAAGCGAAACTACAGGAAATTCTGTAGGCTCGTCAAAGATCGTCTCAACTTGACATCCGTCTTGGAACCCGACCTAGACTCTCGGCCGAGCGTCCGGGCAAGATAACCTGTGTTCTCCTCGGATTTCTCCAGCAGCCACCGAAGTAGCGCCGGCATCCTGCGGGGCGGTCCTGAGGGCACCTTGTCCTTAGCAAGGGTGGACGTCCGACAGGTGAGGACGAGGCGAAGCCCTTCCTTCGGACTTGCCGATCCGTTGTCTAACGGGGTGATTGGGGACGATCGGGAACTACGACTAGCTCTTGGATGCCACGCGTTGGGGCAGGGATGGGTAATCGAACTTGACGCGTCGCGAGACGCTCTCGGAGACAGGCATCTGCTCGACCTCGGCGTTGGCTGGCGGAGGTTCGCCATTGGTGCGCGACAAGGCGCGGTCCACCATGCTTTCAAACATCGGGATCAACGAGTCGGCGGACTGGGGATGTTGGATCGCGCTCAAGCCCTCCTCCCAACGCTGCGGCCGCAGCATGTGGGCCGCGGGCGCGCGCGCCGGGCTCTTCGCCAGCATGTATCCCATCCAGATGAAAATCGTGATGTTGTAAGCGGTCATGTTTATGAAGCTGCTGAGCACCTGGTTGAAGACGTTGCCGGTAGAGGCGTTCAAGGCGATCAGAGAAAGCTCCACACTGGCGAAGGCGCCGAAGCCGAGAGCAATGCCAAAGCTCTTCTGCCGCCAGTTCGTTCCCAGATAACGGGAAAAAACCAACAAGAACAGGATGAGGCCGCACTGCACGACACGCACGCTGCGCTCCAGGGTCATGATGCCGGCCTGCAGCGGATCCTCGGTTCCTGAAGCTGTGGACGCCGCTACCACACCCGCGACCATCAGCATGACCAGGCCCGCCCATTTGAACAGCACCGAGCCAAGATCGCGCAGGGTGTCATAGGGCCGGAACACATCGAGAAAAATCTCGTGGATGACGCGGAAGCCCAGAACGACGCTGACCGCCGTGGTCGCCCAGCAAGCATAAAAGAACACCGTGTAGAAGCGCGCGTTGTTCAAAGGAAACGTGATCGCGAACACAATGAGTTGGAAGACCACGTAGCCGAAGAACATCGGGAAGGTCCGATGCAGTTTGCGCCACAGCATGATGCCCACCAGGGACGCCTGCAGCGCCGGATGGGCGAACCAGAGGGCGTAGTACGCGAAATGGGAGGTCGGACTCATCAGCTTTCTTTGCCATCCACCGTCCGATGCTCGGCGTCAAAACGGCGGACCCTACGGCCCGGCACAAAGAAATTCTTTTGCCGTTTAACCTTAACAAATCTGCTCAACGGATCAATGTACCAAAGTAACCCAAGGTAACCATTACTCCCTTGGCCATGCAAGACCTTGAAGAGAAATACATTAAGCACTGTAGGGCACGTCTAGTTCGGGAGCAAGCGTGGCCCGGAAGTAACCTTGGGGGGAGTTCCTGTGGGTACGCCTAGGCGGAATGGATGTAGGCCCGCATCATGCGCACCTCGTCATCCTTCTCGGAAAGGTCATGGAGGATGATGTCGCGCATCGAGACCATGCCTCTCAACTGCTGGTCCTGGCATATGGGCAAGTGTCGGAACCCGTGGCGGCGCATGAGGAAAATGCAGGTTTCCAGATCCGCAGTGGGCTCGACGGTCAGGGGATTCTCGGTCATTACTTCGCCTACCAGGGTACGCGCGGGATCGCGCCCTTCGACCACTACGCGCCGCATCAGATCGCGTTCGGAGAAAATGCCGACGAGGTTGCCGTCGCGCAGGACCGGCACGGCTCCGATGTTGCGCTCGACCATAGCCTGAGCCACTTCCAACACGCTCTGCCCGGCGTCGGCACGGTAGGTTTCCTGATTCTTCACGAGATCGTGGATGCACGCCATGGCTGCACCTCCGGGGACAAGATCAACAGGCCAGGGGCCGAGGCGAAGAACGCTTGCGTGGCGGAGTATACGACGAAAACCGGCCGACAAGACAAGTAATCAGGTATCTACCCAGACAATCTCAGGCGATTTTGAGCGGGGAGCGCGACCGGGTTTACTTAGTCAGGAGGCGGGGTCCTTCTTTCAAACCCAGGGTGGGATGGGTTCTACCCCAGTCGGCGGCTTGTTTACGGGCTTTTTCCAATTCTTTCTGGCTCAGCGTCTGTTCGTAGAGGGCCTTGTCCTGTTGGGCTTTTGGCAGGTCCGCGGTGGATGCCAGCAGCATATACACATAGGCCGCCACCCGGTCCTGCTTCACGCCAGTGCCATCCCAGTACATCTCGCCGAGGTAAAGCATGGCTTTAGCATTTCCCATTTGCGCGGACTTGCCGAACCACTTCGCGGCCTCGGACAGGTTCTGGCCGGTGCCCAGTCCTTTTTGGTATAGCAGGCCCGCACACAGCGCTGCCGGCGAGTACATCTGCTTGGCCGCTTCCAGGCACGAACGAAGGGCCTCCTGATAGTTCTGGTCACCGCCCTGGATGACGAGGAAGTTCGCCAGTTTCACCCGGGCCGAAGGCTCACCCAGTTGCGCCGCTTGGCGATACCAGTCGATGGCTGCCCGGTGATCGAGCGGAAGATCCGTTCCCTGCTCATACATGTCGCCGACAAGCTCGTAGGCAGACGAAGCTTGCCAGCGCTGCAAACTTCCCGCCGTGCGCGTTACCGCGTCGTGAGCCGGCTCACTTCCATAGTGTTCGGCGAGCACGAACCAGGCAAAGGCGGAGATGTCATTGATAGCGACTCCGTCGCCGTTGTAGTACGCCGTGCCCAGGTTGAACATGGCTTTGGCGTTTTTCTGTTTGGCCGCCTTGCGATACCACTCGACTGCCTGCTCCTTGCTCGACTCGACGCCGCGGCCCGCGCGGTACATCAAGCCCACCGCATTCTGCGCCGGAGCATATCCCTGCTCTGCGGACTTGCGGTACCAGGAGAAAGCGGCCTGGTCGTTTTGCGCGATTCCGTTTCCGTAGTCGCAGGCCTGGGCCAGGCCGAATTCCGCTTGCGGGTCACCCGCCTCGGCTGCTTTCTGAAGAGCCGAGATTTCCGTGGCCGAAAGATCGGCAGGCTTGGGACCGGCCGCCTGACCGAGCCACGAACCGAGAAGCAGGATCGCAGCCGCCAGCGAGGAAATCATGTTGGCACCTCGAACAAAGCTCTGGCAACAAACACAGCGAACAAGCACCGGTTTTGTATCACTGGAAGATTCGCCGGACAAGGACCGCCATCACGGCGTCCGGGTCAGGAGCGCGCGCGCAGCAGCTTTTCGGGTACGCCCGTCTGACGCCCGCGCTGCGGCGCCACCCGGTCGGCCAGAAAGATCAGGTAGGAGCGGTTCCACAGGGCGGTGGGGATACTGCCCCGGGGCCGGGTGGTGAGCACGATGTTGTAATCGCCGGTCACGGGCAGACTGTCGATGATGGAGGCTTGCGGCTGCGGCTCGAGCAGCGCGAGGTAGGCGAGAAATTTGTAGACATCAGGTTCACCCGGGTAGCCCTGCGCCGCGAACGACAGGTCGGCGTCGGCATTCGCGAAGTGCCAGGCGAGCGAAGCCGCCAGGGCCACGGCGCGTTCGTAGGCTTCGGCAGCCAGTATGCCGGGCGCCGGATTGTCGAAGACCAGGCGCACTTTGCGCTCGTCCTCGCGGCTGAACTCACGCACCTTGAGCGAGCCGGACTTGGCGCTGGCTTTCCAATCGACGTGTCGCGCGGAATCTTCCGGCATGTATTCCCGGATGCGGTAGAGGTCGTAGCCGCGCCCGCGCACGAAGGCTTCGACTTCGCCGGTGATCATGGGGAGCACATCGAGGAACTCGTCGGTGGGCTCCACCGCCGGATAGACCAGGACGGTGCGGTTCAGCGGGACGCGCCGGGTCTTGGTCAGGAAGGCGAACGGGAAGCGCGTGGCCAGCCCGAAGCTGTTTTCCGCGTAGCGTCCGCGCCGCTGGAAGCGCAACTCCAGATCAGCCGACAGCTCCGCCTGGGCCGCAAGGTAGGGGAAGTACGCAGACCCGTCGAAGATGCCGGCGAGTCGAGCCGTCGTTCACGATGCGGCGGACGCGACGATCCGGGAGGCGCACCCATTGCTGTTCCGGCGGGCGCTTTGGCGGGAAACCGAAGGTAGCCGGCTCCCATAGCCATCGACTCACCGCTTTTTTCCGCTTGGAAGGAACCACGTGGATGGAGAACGAGGGCAGGCGGTGGCGTGGATTGCGCAACAAGATGCGGCCGAGAACGGGCCGGCCCGCAAAGACGTGCTCGGGGAGACGCACATCGAGTTGCAGATCGCGCAACACGAGCGCGGAAACGACGCCCGAAACCAGGATGGCAGCCAGCATCGCGGCCACCACGATGTAAAGCAGGTTGTTGCCGGTGTTCAACGCCGCGATACCGATCAGCAATGTGCTGATGACGTAAATGATGCCCGCGCGCGTGACCTCGTAATCGACGGCGTCGCGCAAGCGAGTGACGACGACCCGGCGCGCCAGATGTGGAACGGTGGTCAACCCAACCAGGGTGGCAAGGATCAAAGCCGCGGAAGCCAGCACGAGCGTTGCCCAGACATTGCCGGATTCGCGCGACACCGTCGAGAACAGAGCGGCGGCAAAGGCCAGCGCGAGTCCCACCAGCGCGAGCAGGAATTTCAGCCAGAGGTCGGCATGCTCAAGCTGGGCAAGCACCACCAGCCGCGCGAGTCGTCCCCGGGCCGCAGCTTCGCGTTGGTTGGAGGACTGTTCATGGGAGATCTAGCCTGAAGCGTAGCATCGGGCTGCCCAGCCAGCAATCGGACGGCCGGGGCTGCGGAAAGCTTTCGTAACCACGAGAACAGGGGCCAGTCCTAGCTGCGTGCCCGGAGCAGTGGATGCCACGCCGGTTAACTCTAGCTATTTCGAATGCCGTGAAAGATGTGGCGCAAAGTCGCCGTTTGCGATGAAATCAAGGAAGGAGAAACTGCCTCCGACCTGCGATGGTTGCAGCAAACTGTTTCAATGGGTTTGCGAAGATGGGACGCTCCTTAATCTGGGTTCAAGGCGACGCGAACACAGGCTGGGCCTGTTCCAGTTGTGCCTGGAGATTTCCGATCCCCACATTGCTTTCCGGAGAAGAAGCGAAGGAGGCTTACGACCGTCTAGCCGCCGCGAAGTTTCGCGAGCACAAGTGCGAGGCCGAAACCAAGCCTCTCCCGGCAAAGAAGAGGACTGGCCCGACTTTTGCAGACCGTGCACGGGTCCTGATCACGGAAGGATACAAACCCAAGGATGCCGTCGAAATTCTGCTGCAGGAAACCGCGCTGGAATATCGCAACGACCGCGGGGTTATGGAACAGGCGCAGGCTGATGCCGAAGATTTCCTGCTGAAAATCCGCAAAGGACTCATTTGAAGGCCAGGGTCAGCTTTGCCACGCCACTAAACGCAACCTGGTTGGGAAGGTAATCTCCTTTCGTGAAGACTGTCCAAGGAGTTCGTGGTGGGATACGGGCCGGCTTACGCGGAGGGATACAATTTCGCGGATATTTATCTTCGCGGGATGTAAAGGTCGACAGCAAGTTCCCAACTGGTCTGTCGCCGCTGCAACCAGGGACAGGAGGCAACTCTAGGCGAGTCAGGGCCATCTCGTAAGAATAATGTTGCGGCACCTCATCCCCGTCGGCATCCTGCCGGTCGTACTGTCGGTCGCACAGCAACCGGAATCCCCGCCCAGCTTCAAGACGCAAACTGAACTGGTGCTGGTCTCAGCGATCGTTCAGGACAAGCACGGGGAGCACGTCTCAGGTCTCACCAAGGATGATTTCAAGCTGCTCGAGAATGGGAAGCCGCAAGAGATCAGGATTTTCGATGAGGTGAAGACGACCGCTGGGAGCGTGAGCGTGGCGGCTCCCTCGGCTCCGAACGAATTTTCCAATCGGGCTACCGCCGAAACTTCCAAGCCGCACCGGTTGACGATCATCGCATTCGACCTGCTGAACATGCCGACCTTGAAACAGGCCGTCGCTCGCAAGGCGTTATGGGATCTGCTGGCCGAGGCGGCGAATTCCATGGAACCGACGGCGGTTTACACGATCGGTACCAGCGGAGTTCAGGTCGTGAGCGACTTCAGCACCGACCCGCACACGCTGGCGGAGGCGCTCAAACACCTTAAGTCCGGCCGTAAAGTGGTCGCCGACCTGAAGCTGGAAGCCACTCCGCACGAAGATGTGGAATCGGACCAGTACACCGCCGACTCCAGGATCCAGTTAAGCGGCTCGGGTGGCGCCGGACGCATGACTGCCATCCTGCAGCAGATGGAGACTTTGCAGAAGGAAATAGAGCTGAACACGACGTCGCAGTTGCGCCGTTACGTGGTGCTCGATACGCTGTCGGGGCTGAGGCAAATCGCGCAAGCCTGCGCGCTGATTCCGGGCCGCAAATCGCTGGTCTGGGTAACAGGAGGCATTCCTTTCGATGTCAGTCCCACCGACATGAGCATTATGGGCAGCCCCTTTCCAGGCGGCCGGCGGGATTGGACGGATGTTTATGCGGAGTACTTGCGCACTTGGCGGGCCCTCAATGATGCGCAGGTGGTTCTCTATCCCGTGGACGTAAGAGGCATGACGAACCCTACACTGGTCGATCCCAGCATCATGAATCAGGGCGAGCGGCTGGATGGCCGCGCCGGGGCGTATCAGGACCGCCAAAGTACGAGCGCCGACTATGCCTTTGCGGACGCCACCGGAGGCCGCGCCTTTTACGGCAGCAGCGATTTGAAGAAAGGCTTCGAGGAAGCGGTGCGGGATTCCGACAACTACTATGTGCTGGGCTATTACGTTCCTGCGGACAGCAAGGCCAAAAGCGGCTGGCGCACGATTTCGGTGAAATCCCGGGCGGGGCTCGAAATACGCGCTCGCAGCGGATACTTCTACAACCCCAGCCACGAGGATCTGCAGATGACGAGGCAGCGCGACCTGGACGGGGCGCTGTATTCACCGATCGACCTCACCGCCGTGACATTCACGGCGCGCTGGAAGCAGGTCATCGCTGAACAGCCAACCGGGGCGAGGCATGTCGGATTCGAACTGGTGCTGCCGGCCAGCTTTGCTGCCATCGACGAAGCGGACAACAATCACATTGCCATCGACATCCTCGCACTCGCCAAGACGCCTGACGGAAAGGTGGTCGGCAAGGCTACCGCCCGTACCATTGATGGGCACTTGAACGCGACCCAATTGCGACAAGTTCGGGAGCGCGGTCTTACCTACGCCAATGCGCTCGATCTTCCACCGGGAGACTACGTGGTGCGGTTTGTGGTGCGCGATGGACTCAACGGGCGTATTGGCAGCCTTACGGCTCCGCTTAAAGTCAGCGTGTCCACCCCATGAGGCCAGCGCCTCGCCCCAGGCGGCATTGCCGAAATCCATAAGCGTCTGAAGATATTCCGCGCGCCAGGAAGGCGTCGTGCAAACAAGAGTGCCGGCCGGCGATGCAATCCTTGGGAACACACGTTGCACCTCACCATCGACGAAGGTAAGATTCCTTCTCCTCGGGGGATCCCATGAAAATCATGGTCGCAGTTCTATTCATGCTGGGCGCGGTTTGTCCCGCCTTTTCCGCCAAACAGTATTCCTATTTTCGCGTGGGCAATCCCAACGATGTCGCCACGGTGACGACATCGGGGACAGTTCTGATGGGAGGGGGCACCGACGTGGACGCCGCCTTCCAGTGGATGTGCCAGCGCAGCGGCAACGGCGATTTTCTGGTCATCCGGGCCACCGGAACCGATGCCTATAACCCGTATATCCAGCAGCTCTGCCCGGGCGAAAACTCGGTTGCCACGCTGATCATCCCGAACCGGACGGCGGCCAGTGATCCGTTCGTGATCGCCACCATTCAAAACGCGGAAGCACTCTGGATTGCCGGCGGCGATCAATCCAATTACATCAATTACTGGCAAGGGACTCCGGTCGAGCAGGAATTGAATGCGCTGATAGCCCGCAGCGTACCCAAGGGCGGCACCAGCGCCGGGATGAATGTTCTGGCGCAGTTCATCTACTCGGCGCAGGCCAGCCAAGCCATTACGTCGAGCGAAGCACTGGCTGATCCATTCAGCAAGTACATCACCCTGGTTCGAGATTTCGTCAATATTCCCATTCTGCAAGGGATCATCGATGATCCCCATTTTGTGACACGGGACCGCATGGGTCGCGATCTTGCATTCCTGTGCCGTATCTACACGAACGGCTGGTCTTCGGCACCGCGCGACATCTCCATCGACGAGAAGACCGCACTGCTGATCGACAGCGGCGGCAATGGCACGGTGGTCGGTTCGAGCACCGTGTACTTCCTGCAGGCCCCCGGTGCGCCGCAGGTGTGCGAGGCCGGAATTCCGCTGACGTACCAAAACGTCGCCGTGTATCGCATCAACGCCAGCGGCTCATTCAATCTCTCGAACTGGAAAGGAAAGGGAGGAGTGGCGTACACGGTATCCGCCAACGCAGGCGTCCTGGGGTCGACGCAACTCAATGGTTCAATCTACTAGAGGGCGCCAGGACGGCCGGCTGCTTCATGCGGAATCGGGAGCGCAGCCGTAGCCATGCCATGGAAGCCGTTGCAGCGTGCCAGCTTTCCTTTCAAGTGATAGATGTTGGATAGTTCGACATCGGCAGCGGGCTCTGGTTGTGATTGCCGTTCTCTATGAAGCCGCGAAAAGGGTGAGGTTGCTGGAAACCAACCGGGTCCAGTCGTCCTGGCCCCGGGCAGGGGTGCTCCGCGATATTTCCCTCCAGCGACAGCGACTTATTTCTTTTCGCTTTCGATTGGGCTAAAATGCGCAGCCGTCGCGCCTCAGCGGTGCTGACCGATCGGGCACGCAAGAACACTCCCAACTCCGCCGGGGACTGACGATAGTGCTCGCTGCCGTCTAAAAACATCCTTACGGGAGAAAATAAAGATGAAGAACGCGAGACGAGCGTTGTTTCGTCTGGAAATGTTTCTCGGGTGCGCACTGGTGGCGACATCAGCCAACGCCCACAAAGCAGTCCCCCGCCCTGTCTCACCCAACGTGACAGGTGCACAAACAGGTGCACAAAAGGTCGCGCCCGGGGCAAAGTCGATGGCTGGGTGCTGTGGCACGCACGCTTACGAGGTGGATGGCGTGGAAGTTACGCTCATCTCGCTGGAGCGGACCAATCCCAACGAAATCACGGCGCGCTGGCGATACCAGAATACGACGGCGGCTCCCAAGAATCTCGGGGAATCGTTTCACGGAATGGGCTCGAGCGAGGCATTCAGCCTGGTGTGGGATGCATATGTAGTGGATCCCATCGCCAAGGTCAAATATCCCATCCTGAAGGACGATCGCGGCACGCCCGTAGGGTATCGCCACGGGGGAAGAAAAGTGGTTACCCTGCCGGGAAACGAAGCCACCACGGTGTGGGCGAAGTTCCAGGTTCCGGTGAGCGCAGGGAAACTATCGGTCTATCTACCTGGAACGGAACCCTTCGAAAATGTGACGGCGACGGAGATGGGGAAAGAATAGACGGGTAGGCGCGAAATACGGGAAGCGTCGTCAGGACGCCTGCGGGATAACCTTTCTGCGCAATCGTCAGGCGCGAGCGTCGCCGCCAGTGCGGCACGGGGGTCGCAATGCAAAAGGAGGGAAACGCAGTATACTTCGGCGGCGCTTAGGTCCCTGGATTTTTCCGCACATCTGCAGCTCGGAGGATGCGTATGCACTGGCTTTGGGTGGTGTTGATTGGGCTCGTCATAGGGGCAGTGGCCAAGCTCATCATGCCGGGGAAGGACCCCGGCGGGTTCATAGTGACGATACTGCTTGGCATTGCGGGATCACTGGTCGCAACCTGGCTCGGTCGCGTGGTGGGATGGTATCAGGAAGGACAGTCGGCTGGCTTTATCATGTCGGTGGTGGGAGCGGTCCTGTTGCTCGCCATCTATCACGCAGTGCGAAGACGCTCAGGTTGATTCGGATCATAGCTCAGCAAAGTCAAGGCCGCGGCCGAGCCTGAACCTTCGTATAGGGTGGACGGGGCGTTTGCACACCCGGGCGGGCGTGCATTTGGAATGAATTCCAGCCGCGCGGCGACGGCGTTTCCCCGCCGGCATGCACTCATCGCTTTCCAACGTGCGCCCTGCGCCATCGCCAAAGGACGAGGATCCCCACCCCCACCAACAGCACGATGCCGATGTTGAGCCTTTCGACGTTCTCCATCAGCAGATCCCAGTGCTTGCCGAACTTGTAGCCCACAATCGAGATCACGGTGACCCACAACAGGGCGCCCAGGAAATTGAAAATGGCGAAACGCTTCCAGGGCATGCGCAGCACGCCGGCCAGGGGTCCGGCGATCACGCGCAGTCCGAAGATGAAGCGCGCGAAGAAAATCGTGATCGCTCCATACTGCTCGAACAGGCGCTCTCCGCGTTCGAGAGTGCCGGGCTGAATGCGAAAAACGCTGCGATAGCGATCGAGCAGCGGGCGGCCACCGCGGTATCCGATGACAAATCCCAGGTTGTCGCCCAGCGTGGCGGCGCACACGCCAATGACGATGATGGAGGACAGTTGCAGTTCGTCGCGCGAGTAGGCGAGAAAGCTGGCCAGCAGCAGGATGGTTTCGCCCGGCACGGGAATGCCGGTGTTTTCCAGCAGCAGGGCGCCGCCCACCGCCCAGTAGCCGTACTGCGCGATGAGATTGCGAAGATAGTCGAGGATGTCTTGCCCCATTCCGCTAGCCAGCAGGTGCAGGATTCATCTTAACGCGAAGGACGCGTCGGAGCTCCTGTGGAAGCCGTGTCACTGCCCAACCGAGATGTCATCGCGATCCTGCACCGGCGGGGCAAGGAATTCGATCAGCTTCGCATTGAATTGCTCAGGCGTCTCTTCGTAGGGAAGGTGTCCGACTCCCGGAAACACGACGACTTCACAGTGTTTGAAGTGCCGGCGGAGTTGCCCGGCGGATTGCGCATACACGGCCGGATCCGCGCTTCCCCAGATCAGCAGCGTGGGGTATTCGGCGAGTTCGGGGATGGTCCGCTCGAGTTGGCGGAGATCTTCGGTCCAGTGGCGCACAATGCCGATACCGTACTCAAAGCTTCCCGGGATGGACAAGACCGGGGCCTCGTATCCTTCGAGCGTACCTTCGGGGATGCGCTTGGGATCTCCGTAGAGCCGGGCCAGCCAGTAGGGAAATGTCCAGCGCAGGTGGTTCACGCTGCGCAGAAACAGGTTTGACCCCAGGGAGCTGCCCAGGAACGGCGCGAGCCGGCGGCCGTGGGGCGACCAGGGATTTACAGGGGCAACCAGGATGAGTTTGCGGAGATGAAGGTCAGGGCGCTGCGCGCACAGGGAGGCGGCCATCATGGCGACGGCGCCGCCGTGCGAAGTCCCCAACAGGTCGAACGAAGTGACGCCCACCGCGTCCAGAAATTTAAGAACCCGTTCCGCGCTCGAACGCAAACGGCAGTCGAGCTGGGCGGGACGATCAGAAAATCCCGTGCCCAACAAGTCGACGGCATAGACCGTCGCGTGCCGCGAGAGCACGGGGATGTTGAAGCGCCACGAAAACGAGTAGCCCATCAGGCCATGCAGGAGGATGAGGGGAGGCCCCGAACCGGCCCGCAGGTAGCGCATGCGGGCACCGTCTACCGTGGCGAATCGCTCTTCTGCAACCGGGAGCGGAGGCGACAGAAAATTTTGCGTGGTCGTTGAATCCACGATGCTTTCTTTCGGCAGCCCGGACAACTTTTTGGAGCACGCCGGAGTCTATGTAAGTGATATCGCCTCTGTCGCTTCTGAATATTGGGGGGCTTCGGCCCCCCGTTTCTTAAGCAGCCCGCCGGCGTTTTCTGCCGAGAAACTTGCGAAGAACGCGGATCCCTTTGTCCACATGCTGCTCCTGCAAGAGGAACGGCGGGAGAAAGCGCACGACCGTGTCCTGGGTGCTGTTGAAGAGAACGCCCTGGGCCAGTCCCTGCTCGACGATGGGCCGGCTGGGAATGTCGAGGTCGATGCCTTGTATGAATCCGCGGCCGCGCACCTCCTTCGCGGCGGCATAGTTGTCTACCAGCTGTTGCAATTCGTGTTGCAGGTAGGCGCCCACCTTGGCCACATTGCCCAGCAGATTCTCTTCCTCGACGATCGCCAGATACTCGAGCGCGACGCGGCAGGCGAGCGGTCCGCCGCCGAAGGTGGTGCCATGTTGTCCGGCGGAAATCGCGGAGGCGAATTCTTCGCGCGCCAGAAATGCCCCGAGCGGCAGTCCGGCCGCAATCGGCTTGGCGATGGCCACGATGTCGGGCTTCACGCCCAAAGTCTGGAAGGCAAACAGGGTGCCGGTCCTGCCCAGGCCACACTGGATTTCGTCGAAAATGAGCGCGACCTGGTGGCGGTCCGCCAAGGCGCGACATTCCTGCAGGAACTCGACCGAGCACTCCAATATTCCGCCCTCGCCGAAGATGGGCTCGAGCACAATGGCGCAGGTCTGGTCATTGACCGCGGCGCGCAACGCTTCGAGATTGTTGCGCGGAACGAAGGTGACCTCCTCGAGCAGCGGCTCGAAACCTTTGCGGTACTTGTCCTGACCGGTCAGCGACATCGCCCCGAATGTGCGCCCGTGGTAGGAACCTTCCAGTCCGATGAGGCGGCTCTTCTCCTGGCCCCCGACGCGGTGGCTGGCGAGACGAGCAAGCTTGATGGAGCCCTCGATTGCCTCCGTTCCGCTGTTGGAAAAAAACACACGGTCCAGACCCGACAGCGTGGCCAGTTTCTCGGCCAGTCGTCCCTGGTATTCGTGGTAGTAAAGGTTCGAAACATGCACCAGGCGGGCGGACTGCTCGCGAATCGTCTTCACGATTCTGGGGTGGGCATGACCCAGCGCATTCACCCCCAGGCCGGAGACAAAATCAAGGTACTTTTTGCCATCGACGTCGTAGAGGAAAACACCTTTGCCCCGCTCGAAGGCGATCGGATAACGGTTGTAAGTCTGGAGAAGGTAGCGGCGTTCAAGATCGGCAATCTGTTCGAAGTTTGTCATGGAAAACAGGATTTTACCCGAGTGGGCTGTGGACGGGCGAATTCCTGTACCCGTCTCGCGCTTTGCCAGCTAAATACTAAATCTGGCAGGGGGATACGGAATCACAGAGAAACCTTCCAAAACCCGTATTCACAGTACGGGCGAGCCCCTATAATGATGGAAGTCGATTGTAGTAAGCGAGTTAGCAGCCTGTGGAAGTTCTAGATCATGGCAGCGCAGTTGCTAATGTCTTCTCGGGGAAGTAAGGGGCCAACGCGGTCGGACGCCGCAGTGTCCCCCCACGGGTCCATGAACAAGGACTTTCAAATTCGCTTTACGGCAGGGTTTCTGTTCCTGCTGACCGTGGCCGCGTGTGTTTTTGCCTGGATCAACTTTCAAAAAGAGCACGAATTCCAGATTCCCTACGACGGCGCGTGGTGGGTGGAGCGCGGTGGACATCTCGTCGCCGATCGCGTGGAACCGGACGGTCCGGCGGACAAGGCCGGGATCCGGCAGGGCGACGAACTCGTGACCGTCAATGGCCGCGAGGTAAAGAACACGCCTGGCCTGGAGCGGCAGCTGTATGCTATCGGGGGTGTGGTCGAAGGCGAACTACGCTGTCGTCCGGCACTCGGTGCCGGTGGACTCGGTTGTCATGCTGGTCCCGGCGGACACGGTCGCTGAACGACTGGCTGCGGCTGATCGCGCTGATCTACCTGGGCATCGGGCTTTACGTGCTGCTGCGGCGCTGGACGGCGGTCGGTTCGACGCACTTCTACATTTTCTGCCTGATCTCGTTCGTCTTCTACGCGTTCCACTACACCGGCAAGTTCAATCAATTCGACTGGAGCATCTACTGGTGGAACGAGGTGGCCTGGCTGCTGCAGCCGGCGCTGTTCCTGCACTTCGTGCTGACGTTTCCGGAGCGGCGCTACTTCGTCAGCAACATCGCTGGGCGATCCCGCTGTTGTACCTGCCGGGGCTGGCGTTGCTGGGAATTCAGCTTCTGGCGCTCCGATTCTTGCAGGCCAGCGAATTGCGGCGCTGGAACCTGGACCGGCTGCACTGGTGGTCGACCTGGTTGTTCGTGGCGGCGGCGGCGGTGCTGGTGGACAGCTACCAGCGGGCGAGCACTCCCATCCTGCGCCAGCAGTTGAAGTGGATTACGCGCGGCACGATTCTTGCCATCACGCCGTTCACGCTGTTCTACGTTCTGCCCTACCTGTTCGGCTCGATGCCTTCGCTGGGCATGAAGGTGTCGGTGCTGTCGCTGGGACTGCTGCCGCTGACCTTCGGCTACGCCATCTTCCGCTATCGCCTGATGGATGTGGACCTGATCTTCAAGCGCGGCATGGCGTACACGCTGGCGGCGGCAGCGATGGTCATGCTTACTTCGCGGGGGTGGCTGGCATCGCGAAACTGGTGCACACGCGCATCCCCAGTTCCGGACCCTACGGCTTGATCGTGGCCATCGTGGTCACGGCGCTGCTGTTCGATCCGGTGCGCAAGTGGATTCAGGACAGCCTCGACCAGTTCTTCTATCGCACGCGCTACGACTACCGCCGCACGCTGATCGAATTCGGCCGCGAGATGAGTTCCGAAACCGATCTCGACAAGATGCTGACGTCGGTGGTCGACCGCCTGTCGCGCACGCTGCTGGTGGATCGCATGGCCATCTTCCTGGCGACCGGCGAATACGCGCACCATTTCGAACTGGCGAAGTCATTCGGGATGGCGCAGACCACGGGCTTGATCTTTCGTTCCTGAGCGCGCAACGGCCCGAATTGGAAGCCGGGCACATCTTCTTCGAGAACACGCACCAGGTGCCGCGCGAAAATCCGGCGCGCAGGAAGCATTGCGCGGCTGGATCTGAACTACTACATTCCCTGCCACGCGCAGCAGAAGACGATTGCCTTCCTCGGACTGGGCAAGACGATGGAAGGCGACTTCCTGTCCAGCGAAGACGTCGAGTTGCTGGAAACGCTGGCCGGCTATATCGGCATCGCCATCCAGAACGGACGGCTGTACGCGTCGCTGGAGCAGAAGGTCAGCGAGTACGAGCGCCTCAAGGACTTCAACGAGAACATCGTCGAGTCCATCAACGTCGGCGTGCTGGCGGTCGATCTGCAGGACCGGATCGAGTCCTGGAACTCGCAGATGGAAGTGATGTACGCCCTGCCGCGCTGGCAGGCGCTGACCCGTCCGTTGAGCGAAGTCTTCCCGGCGGCGTTCGTCGAAGAGTTCTACCGCGTGCGGCAGAATCCCGGAATCCACAATCTGTACAAGTTCCGGCTGGGAACGCCGACGGGCGAAGTGCGCACCGTCAATGTCGCGATTGCGCCGCTGGTGACCAGCAAGTTCAACGTGATCGGGCGGCTGGTCATCATGGACGACATCACCGAGCGCATGGAACTCGAAGCGCAGCTTTCGCAAGCCGACAAGCTTTCTTCCATCGGACTGCTGGCCGCGGGCGTGGCCCACGAAGTCAACACGCCGCTGGCGGTGATCTCGTCCTACACGCAGATGCTGGCCAAGCAACTGCAGTCGGATCCGCAAAAGGCGGCGCTGCTGGAGAAGATCACGAAGCAGACGTTCCGGGCGTCGGAAATCGTCAACAACCTGCTGAATTTCTCGCGCACCAGCGGGACCGAGTTCGCCGAAGTCAACCTGAACAGGATCGTCACCGACACGCTGGCGCTGCTGGAGCACCAGTTCAAGTGGCGCATCGGCGTCGAAAGCGACCTGGCCTCACACTTGCCGCGCATTCAGGGCAACGCCGGGCGCCTGCAGCAGGTCTTCCTGAACCTGTTCCTGAACGCGAAAGATGCGATGCATGCGGGGGGAACCCTGCGCGTGGCCACGCCAATGGAAACGGGGTCACGGTGAGCGTGACCGACACCGGCAGCGGCATCGCGCAGGAGCACATTCCCCGCATTTACGATCCGTTCTTTACGACCAAAACGGCGCCTGACGCAAGCCAGAATCGCGGCACCGGGCTGGGCCTGTCGGTCACCTACGGCATCATCCAGGAGCATGCCGGCAAGATTCGCGTGGAAAGCCGTCCGGGCGAAGGAACGACGTTCACCTGGACTTTCCGCTGAGCAGGAAGGCGGTCCATGTCTGAAGCTGCGGTCATCTCGCGCAGCAAATTGAACGATGCCGGACACACTGCCGATGGCTGGGTCCGTGCTCATCATCGACGACGAAGCCGAGATTCGGGAGTCGCTGGAAACCTTGCTGGAACTGGAAGGCTACGACGTCGAGACGGCCGCGACCGGGCGCAAGGGCTGAACCGCATCGGCGAGCGCACCTTCGACGTGGTCCTGCTCGACCTCGCGCTGCCCGACAAGAATGGCATGGACGTGCTGGCCGAGATTCGCATGCAGGACCCGGGACTGTCCGTGATCATGATCACCGCCTACGGCACGGTCGAGAATGCCGTGCAGGCGATGCAGTCGGGCGCGTCGAATTTCGTCCAGAAACCCTGGGACAACGAAAAACTGCTGGCCGACGTGCGCGCGGCCGTCGCCCGCCACCGGGCCGAAGAAGAAAATATCCAGCTGAAGCGCGCCCTGAAGCAGCGCTACAACTTCGAAAACATCGTCGGCAAGAGCGAGCCGATGCTGAAGATTTTTGACCTGGTGGCGCAGGTCGCGCCCAGCCGCTCCACCGTGCTTCTGCAAGGAGAAAGCGGCACCGGCAAGGAACTGATCGCCAAGGCGATTCATCTGAACTCGCAACGGCGCGAGCGGCCTTTCGTGCCGGTGAACACCGGGTCGATGCCGCCGGACCTGCTCGAGTCCACGCTCTTCGGCCATGTCAAGGGCGCCTTCACCAGCGCGATTGCGTCCAAGAAAGGGCTGTTCGAGGTCGCCGACCGAGGCACGCTGTTCCTCGATGAAATCGGCACCATGAGCCTGGACACGCAGAGCAAGATCCTGCGCGTGCTGCAGGACCGCAAGTTCATGCACCTGGGTGGCATTCAGGAGATGCAGGTGGATGTGCGCATCATCGCCGCCACCAACGTAGATCTGCGGCAGCAGGTGCGCGAAGGACACTTCCGCGAAGACCTGTTCTACCGGCTTAACGTCATCACCATCGATCTGCCTCCGCTGCGCCAGCGCCACGAAGACATCCCGCTGCTGGTGGAGCACTTCCTGCAGAAATATTCTGACGAGAACGAACGGGAAGCTCGCCGCATCACGCCCGAGGCGTTGCGACCATTGGTTGGGTACTCCTGGCCGGGCAACGTACGCGAACTGGAGAATGTAATCGAGCGCGCCGTCGTGCTGTCGTCCGGCACGGATATCGGGACCGATCTTCTGCCGGACCAGATGGTCGGGCGCGGTCCGACCTTCCCGGTCATGGAGCATCGGCCGGATGCGTCCTTGTTCGACATCCTGGAAGACTGCGAGCGGCGCATCATCATGGACATGCTGGAGAAATGCAACTGGAACCAGACCGAAGCGGCAGAGCGTTTCCAAGTGCCGCTTTCGACGCTGAATCAGAAAATCAAGCGGCTGAGTATTGAGATCAAGAAGAAGGGCAGAGAGTAGGGGAGCAGGTCGCAGGTGTCGGGATCCCTACTTCTGGTTCTTGGGCTCACCCGCTTGCGCCAGGCGGGCGACGGGGACCAGCGGCTAGCGCGCGAAGCTCGAAGCTCATAGCTCGCGGCTCGCGGGTCCTGTTATAGTTCCGTCTAAGGTCCGACGGAGCGAGGAATGGCAGCCGGAGATTTCCTGAGCGGTTCGAACTGATCTCACCCACGGAATTCGCCAAGAAGAAAATTCAGTCCCTGCAGGACTACTCCCTCCTGGCTGCCCAGTCGGTAGCCAACCTCTTCCGCCAGCCGCGGTACTGGGCCGACATGATCCAGCAAATGGACCTGATCGGGTTCGGGTCGCTGCAGATTGTGCTGGCCTCGGTGTTTTTTACGGGCGCGGCACTGGCCCTCAACAGCGCCACCACCCTGAGCCGCTTTGGGGCTACGACCGTGATCGGCCAACTGGTGTCGATCGGCATCGTTCGAGAACTGGGGCCGGTGCTAACCGGTCTGGTGGTCGCGGGGCGCAATTCCTCGGGCATGGCCAGCGAACTGGGGTCCATGATCGTGACCGAGCAGATCGACGCCATGCGCGCGCTCGGCACCGATCCAATGAAAAAGCTGGTGACGCCACGGGTGGGAGCCACGGTCGTTATGCTTTTTTTCCTGACCATCCTGGGCGACTTCATGGGCCTGCTGGGCGGCAGCTTCGTGGCTGGCCTGTTGCTCGGCCTGGATGCGCACGAGTACTGGAGCAACGCCTGGCAGACCCTGGTATTCTCTGACGTCTTCATGGGGCTGATGAAGCCGCTGGTGTTCGGCTTCATCATCGCGACCGTCGGCTGCTACTACGGCCTCTCCACCAAGGGCGGCACCCAGGGAGTCGGGCGTTCGACGACCGAGGCCGTGGTGGCGGCGATGATCCTGATCATCGTGGTCGACGTCTTCGTCACACGGCTGTTGATGGTGCTTCTCGGATCCTGAGCATGGCGACTCCTTCCCTGCCCGTTGAGGCTCCCGTTGCGACCGCCGAGAATCCGGCTGGCGCGGCGATCGTGTTCGAGAATGTCTCCATCGCCTTCGAGGACAAGATCGTGCTCGACGGCATCTCGTTTCGTCTGCCGCGCGGCGAGACCAAAGCGCTGCTCGGGGTCGCGGGTTCGGGCAAGAGCACCATCCTGAAGATGGCGCTGGGACTGCTGAAGCCGGACAGCGGGCGCATCTACACGCTGGGCGAAGATGTCACGCAAATGCGGGAGGAGCAACTGTTCGAGCTGCGGCGCAAGGTGGGCATCGTGTTCCAGGAGAGCGCGCTGTTCGACTCTTTGACAGTCCGGGACAACGTGGCCTTCCGGTTGATGGAAGAGGGCGAGGTATCGAGCGAGGAAATTGAAAGGCGGGTGCGCGAAGCGCTGCGCTTTGTCGAACTGGAACATACCCTGGACATGTTCCCGGCGGAACTCTCGGGCGGCATGCGGCGCCGGGTGGCGATTGCCCGGGCGATCATCACGCAGCCCGAGGTGCTGTTGTACGATTCGCCCACGGGCGGCCTTGATCCGGTCACCTCGACCACCATCATCGAACTGATCGTGAAGCAGCGCGATGTCTACAAGACCAGTTCCCTGCTCGTGACTCATCGCCTGCAGGACGCCTTCACGATGGCAACTCACTGCTTCGATGCTAAAACAAACCACATGCAGCCGGTTCCACCGGGCGGCCGAGTGGAGGTTCCGCTGGCCTTTCTGATTTTGCGGGAGGGCAAGGTCATCTTCGACGGGGACGTGCACGACCTGGTCAAGACCAAGGACGACTACATCCGGGAATACATCTCTTAGATGCGATCCGGGGCGCCGATTCCGCGGCTCATCAGGCCGCTCGTTCCCCTGATCTCGTGGCTGACGGCGCGCTACATTGCTTACCACCGGCGGCGGCTGGTGCCCGGCTCCGCGACGATTCACGGTGACACGCAGGCCAAACTGCGCGGCTTCTTCCCCGACACAGTGCTCGCAGAGACCCGGATCATCCGGGCTGTCATGCCGGAACCAATTTTGTATCCGCTCGTGAAGATTCTGGGCATCCAAGGCTTGTTGGAAATGTCGTCCCTTGGAGCGATCACGCTGGTGGATGTTGTCGCGCATCCCGGGGGACTCGATCGCGGCACGCTGTTTCATGAACTGGTGCACGTCGTTCAGTATCGCGTCCTTGGTCTGAGGCGTTTTGCGGAACTGTACGTGCGAGGGTTTCTGGAGGGAGGCGGTTACGAGGGGATTCCGCTGGAGCGGCAGGCTTACGAACTGGGTGCCTGTTTTGACCGGCAGCCGAACAAGATATTTTCGGTGGAAGAAGATGTGATCCGGCGGAACGAAGCTGGCCTGCTTGGATGAAAGCAGTAACCTCCGCCGGATCAACGACCCTGTTAGCTGGCTTTCGCCGTGTTCTCGGTCCGGGCTTTGCGCATGTTCTCCACGTTCCGTGAGATCACCTTGTAGCGCTCCTGGCCCTTTTCCGTGTGAATGAGCTTCTCCAGATTGGCCAGAAGAAGCGGGTTCTGCGTTTTCTCGCGCAATTCTTTGAGGAAGGGCTCAACCTTCGCATAGATGAAAAACATTTCGCCGCTGAAGCTGGGTTCCAGGAAGAGATCCTCGTTGAGCACGCCGTGACTGACAAACGAACTCGCCATGCTCCAGTAGCCAAGCACCTGGCGCAGCCAGGCGTTTTCCGGGGTACCGGCAGCGCGCATGACTTTGAGGACGTCGTCGGTGCTCTCGGGCCAGAAGGTGGTGGTCCACCATTGGCGGGCTTTGCGAATCTCGGACTCGCGGCGGGTATCGTAGAGTTTCAGGATGAGTTCAGCGTCGGCGTGGGTGGCTTGCGCCATGGAGAAACCTCCGAGAATGTTGGATTGAACGGCTGGAGCCTTAGATGAGTGCCGATGGCCGGAAGCGGCAAAAGGTTAGTGAAGGAGGAGAGGCGGGCGTCCCCGCCCGGGGTCGGAAGAAATGATCGCGTGCGACGGATGGGGGTGGGCGAGGACGCCCGTCCCTACACTAACTTCTAGCCGGCGGCTCCCGCGACTTCCACGGGTGCAGGCCGCTCGTAATCGCACTCCTTGTTCGGGCAGGCAATCACGGGGCCGGCTTTCAGATTCTTCTCGACCAGAAACTCATGGCCGCAGCTCGGGCACTTTTCGTCGAGCGGCTTATTGGCGGCGGTGAATTTGCATTTCGGGTAATTCGAGCACCCGTAGAAGGTGTTTCCCTTGCGGGCTTTCTTCTCGACCAGATCCCCGTCCTTGCAGAGCGGACACTTCATTCCAATGAAATTCTGTTTCACGAACTTGCATTCCGGGTAGCCGGAGCAGGCTGTGAATTCACCATAGCGTCCGTGGCGGATCATCAGGTTGCGGCCGCACTTCGGGCAAGGCTCGTCGAGCGGAATATCGGGCACGCGCTTGCCCTGATCGAGACGGCGCGTCGTCTTGCAATCCGGATAGCCCGTGCAGGCCATGAACTGGCCGAAGCGGCCGCGCTTCAGCACCATCACCCGGCCGCAATTCTCGCAGTATTCTTCCTGCGGCGTTTCCTGCATGTCGGCCGAATCGAGGTCGGGCAGGTTAATGGGGTTTTCCTTGGTGAAAGTGCAGCTTTCCGGATTTTCCTTGTCGTAAGAACTGCAGGCGTAGAAGGATCCGTGCTTGCCCCACTTGATGACGAGCGGCGAGCCGCAGCGCTCACACTTCTCGTCGGTGGGCTTCTCCATACGCTTGATGTTCTCCATGTGCTTCTCAGCGTATTTGAGGTCCTTCTGGAATTTCTTATAGAACTCAGCGAGCGCGTCGGTCCACTTCTCCTTGCCCTCTTCGACCTCGTCCAATTCTTCTTCCAGCCGCGCCGTGTAGGCCACGTCGAAGATGTCGCGGAAGTTTTCGACCAGCAGGTCGGTAACGACCAGGCCAATCTCCGTGGGCGCGAACTTGCCGCCCAGCTTGGTGACGTACTGGCGCTCCTGGATGGTGGTGAGAATCGTTGCGTACGTCGAGGGCCGGCCTATACCGCGTTCTTCCAGTTCCTTCACCAGCGACGCTTCGTTGTAGCGCGGCGGCGGCTCGGTGAAATGCTGCTCGGGCTTCAGTTCTCTGAGGGTCAGCTTCTGGCCGGGCTCGAGCGGTGGCAGCTTGTGCTTCAGTTCCTCGTCCTCTTCGTCCTTGCCTTCCTTGGATTCCTCGTAGACCTTGAGGAAGCCGTCGAACTTCAAGATAGAACCGGTTACGCGGAACCAGTAACTGTCATTTCCCTGCTTGGCGTCGATGTCGACGGTGGTCTGATCGAAGACGGCGGGATTGATCTGCGACGCGACGAAGCGCTGCCAGATCAGCTTGTAAACCTTGATATTCGTCTTCTTTCAGGTACTGCTTGACCGAGTCGGGAGTGTGCGCCACCGAGGTGGGACGAATCGGCTTCGTGGGCTTCCTGCGCGCCCTTCTTCGACTTGAAGGTGTTGGGCTGCTCGGGCAGGTACTGCGGGCCGTATTCCTTCCCGACCATTTCGCGGACTTCGGCCAGCGCTTCGTTGGAAACGCGGGTCGAATCCGTACGCATATAAGTAATGAGGCCGACCAGGCCCTCATCGCCCAACTCTACGCCTTCGTACAGGCGCTGCGCGATCATCATGGTGCGCTTCACGCTGAAACGCAGCTTGCGGGCGGAATCCTGCTGCAGCTTGCTGGTGGTGAAGGGCGGGGCGGCGTTGCGCCGGCGTTCCTTGCGATCGACCGAGCGGACGAGCCAGTCCGCTTGCTCGACGAAGGCCCGGATTTTTTCGGCATCCTCACCGTTGCCAACTTCAATCTTCTCTTCACCCTTGCCAACGAAACGGGCATCGAACGCGGGCGGCTTGGCAGCGGCCAGATGCGCGTCGATGGTCCAGTATTCCTTTTTCTCGAAGGCCTTGATCTCGCGCTCACGCTCGACGATCAGCCGGAGCGCGACGGTCTGGACACGTCCCGCGGAAAGCCCACGCCGGACTTTGTCCCAGAGCAGCGGCGACACCTGGTAGCCCACCAGGCGGTCGAGCACACGCCGGGCCTGTTGCGCGTCGACCAGGTTCTGATCGATCTCGCGGGGATGCTCGAACGCTTCGCGAACCGCTCGCTGCGTGATCTCGTTAAAAGTCACGCGCTGGATGCGCGGCACGTCGCCATCCTTCTTATCTTTAGCTTTCTCTTTCTTTGGCCTTCTTCTTCTTTTTGGCGCCGTTGGTGTCAAGTTCGTCGGCGAGATGCGAGGCAATGGCCTCGCCTTCGCGGTCCGGGTCAGGCGCGAGGAAGATGTAGTCGGCGGACTCGGCCAGCTTTTTCAGCTTGGCGAGGACCTTCTCTTTGCCGGGAATGACGATGTATTCGGTATCGAATTCGTTGTCGGTATCGACGCCGAGCGTGCTCTTGGGAAGGTCCTTCACGTGGCCCAGGGAGGCCTCGACGGTGAACCCCTTGCCCAGATATTTCTGAATGGTTTTCGCCTTGGCGGGCGACTCGACGATGACTAAACCTTTGGACAATGTTTCCTCTTTTGCAGTTTTCTGGTTTCGAAGCTAGCACGAATGGCAAGCTCGGCAACAAGTTACGACGTGAAAGCTCTTAGCTATTAGCCTTTAGCTGTTAGCGCACTGCGCTCGTGGGTTGCAGGCCGCCTTACGCTCTCGGAAAGCGCAGTTAGCATACGCAATACTTCACTCGCACCCTCGTGCAGGCGCCGAATATACGCCGGAGTCTATCAGATCCCAAATCCCGTGCAACCAACAGTGACAGGAGAGTTCGGCAGCCGAGCCCATCGCGATCTGGACGAAGCGAGCCATTTCCCCATCTGACCGTCGCCCGCAGCCTTCAGCGAGATTTGCTTCGATCGAAACAGCTTGCACGGCGAATCTGGCTCGTGAGTCCGGAATAGTTCTGCTTTACGGAAAATGCGCTGCTCGTCACGATAAACCGCCAAGGTCAATCGATGCGCTTTCTGCCAGACCTTCAGATCTCGATAGTCTCGCACAGGCTTCCCTATCGCTCACCTGACCGAGGTTGGAGCTAAGAGCTAACGGCTAAGAGCTAAAAGCTCTTCACAAAATTCTTCCCCGGCAACTGTCGCACCTTTCCCGCCAGCTCTAATTCAAATAGGGCTGCGAAAATTTCGGACGACGACAACTCCGGCTCCAACTGCTCCACGATTTCGTCGATCTGGGTGGCTTCGTCCGCCTTAAGCAGGGCGAGAATTCTGCGCTCGTGGGGGCTGAGAGGGTTGTCGTCGCTCGGGAATAGAGATGCAGTCTGCCGCTCCTGCGATTCATCGGGCCTGGCTGGCGTCAGTGCAAGTCGAACATTCTCGGGCATTTCCTCCCAAACGTCCTCCCAGGTCGCGACCAGCTTCGCGCCCTGCTTGATCAAGGTATTCGGCCCCCAGGAATTTTTGTTGGTGACGTTGCCGGGGACTGCGAAGACTTCGCGATTCTGTTCCAGCGCGCAGCGTGCGGTGATGCGCGTGCCGCTGTATTCGGCCGCCTCAACCACCAGGACGCCCATCGACATGCCGCTGATGATGCGGTTGCGAATGGGAAAATTCTGGGGCGCCGGAAACGTGCCCAGGGGAAACTCCGAGATCAATGCTCCGCCCAGGCTGAGGATCTGTTCCGAGAGCCGGGTGTTCTCCTTGGGATAAGGCACGTCTGCTCCGGTACCAAACACGGCCACGGTCCTGCCTTTGGCGGCGAGGGCTCCCCGATGCGCAGCGGTGTCGATACCGCGCGCCATGCCGCTGAGGATGATCAGCCCGCGCGCGGCCAGGTCGATGGTCAGGCGCTCCGCCATGCCGGCACCATACGGCGTCGGGATGGCGCGTGCCCACGACCGCGATACCAGGCTGCGACAGGATCTCGACGTCTCCGCGAACATAGAGCACCAGCGGGGGATCGTAGATTTCTTTCAGACGCGACGGATACGCGGGATCATCGAGCGACAGGATCTTCGACTCCCGCGCTCCTGGCCTTCGCCGCCTCTTCCTGGGCCAGTTCCCAGGACTTGCCGGTAGCAATGGATTGCGCCGAGACAGCTTTCAGTCCCGGTGGCTTCCAATTCGGTCAGCGAGGCACGAAATACTGCGGCGATGCCGCCCAGGTGTTCGACCAAATGGCGACTTCGCGTGGGTCCCAGCTCAGGAGTTAAGCTCAGGGCCAGCCATTGCAAGACCTGCTCGGATGTTGCCCGGTCCGCTGCGAAAGTCAATGTAGACACGGAGTGCCTCCACCTCCGGTCTACGCTCCGTCAAAAAACGCTGTCAAGGGAGAGCGGCACAAGCCTTTGTTAGAATCAAACATAGTGACTATGAGCCGCCTTCGCATTTCCGCCATTTCCTTCTTAAATACTGTGCCGTTAATGTGGGATTTCGAACACGGAACCAGGCGTGCGGATTTTGACATTAGCTATACACGTCCCTCTGCTTGTGCGGCGGAGTTGAAAGCAGGGACGGCCGACATCGGCATCATTCCCGCGGCGGCCTACGCGCAGATTCCGGACCTGGCGATCCTTCCGGGCGTTGCCATTGCGGCTCGGCGTCCAGTGCGCTCCATCCTACTGGTCAGCAAGGTTCCGATCGAGAAGGTGCGGACCGTGGCGCTCGACACTTCCTCGATGACTTCGGTCGCACTCACCAAAAGTCTTGTTCGAACGCTGGCTGGGCGGGGGACGGACTTTTACGGCCATGGGGCCGGATGTCGATGGGATGCTGCGCGATCACGACGCGTGCCTGGTGATCGGCGATATCGCCTTGCGGGTCGATCGCGTCAAGTACCTTACCCTGGATCTGGCAGAGGAATGGATTCGCTTCACCGGCAAGCCGTTTGTGTTCGCGTTCTGGGCGATTCGACGGGCCGCGCTGGGCAATGCTCCTGCAGACCTGGCGACGATTTTCCAGAGATCGCGCGACCACGGCCTGCAAGCGGAGAACATTGCATCGATCGCGGGCAGCTGGGCTGGGCGAGTCGGCCTTTCCGAGGCGGAAGTTCGTTGCTACCTGACGGAGAACATCCATTACCAACTGGATTCGGGCTGCCTGGAAGGGTTGCAGCTTTTCTATCGCTACGCCGCTGAGTGCGGTGCTCTGCCGGCGGCGCGGGCGCTGCAATTCCTGGAAATCGCGAAGTTTGCGGCGACCTGAGTATCGCGCCTCCCGAACTCCTTTAATAATCGCCTCCTCTCCATGCGCACGGAAGCAGCGGGGCTCTTAAGAGCAGAGGCGGAACAAGCTTGAACCGCAGAGATCGCAGAGAAGGGCCGCAGAGCACGCGGAGAAAGGCTTGTAACCTGACTGGGGACGAGGCAGGCTCCGCCGTCGCCGGGTACCATACAGCATGATGATGCCCCTCGGGCTGCTTCTCGCTTCCAAGTTATGGAGCTGGCTGCGTCATCTGGGTGGGCCCGGCCTGCTGCTGCTCGGACTCGCGGACAATTCCCTTATCCCGCTGCCGGGCAGCATGGACGTGCTGACCATCTGGTTCGCGGTTCATCATCACAAGCAGTGGTACTACTACGCGGCGATGGCAACGGCCGGTGCGGTCATGGGCGGATACATTACCTACCGCCTGGCACGAAAGGGCGGAAAGACCGCGCTGCAACACCGGCTTGGACCGAGCGGTACCAAGTCGTTCTCCGCGAGATTCCAACGTTGGGGCTTCTGGGGCATCTTCATACCTGCGCTTTTACCGCCACCCGTTCCCTTCGTTCCATTTCTTTTGGCGGCCGGTGCGTTGCAGTATTCGCGCAAGAAATTCCTGGCGGCGCTCGCGCTGGGGAGAAGCCTGCGCTACGGGATTCTCGCCTACCTGGGGGTGCTCTACGGACGTCACTTCCTGCGCTTCTTCAACAAGTACACCAAGCCCACGCTGTTCGTACTCATTGGCCTGTCGGTGATCGCCGGAATCGCCGCCTTGGTGACCTACCTGCGCTACCGCAGTCAGGGGGACACGGACGTTCCCATGGGCGTCTCGAAACAACACGCGGGCTGATAGCGCGCAGCAATTTTTTGATTAACTTATTAGAATCAGCAGGTTATACGGTATTCACAAGATATTTACTAGCCTTTTTCAGACTCCTTCGATCTAATGAACTATGCAGAAGCATCTACCTACCAAGCACTATATTTTTGCGAGCGACTTCGACCAGACTCTGAGTCACAACGACTCCGGGTACGTTCTCAGCGAATTGCTGGGCATTCCCACCAAAGAATTTGAGCGCAAGGCCCAAGGCATGGCCAAACTCAACCTGGTGCAACAGGGAGGGGAGCTGGCTTACCTGCTCCTGCACGACCCGGAGTTTCACGACCGGGTGCGTCCCGAGCACTTGCGCGAGGCGGGCAAGCACATTCGCCTGAAGGAGAACATCGACTTCCTGCACCGCGTCCTGGACAAGGGCATCGCCGGGCATCGTTTCGAGTTCTACGTGGTCTCGGCGGCGCCGGTGGAAGTTATTCAGTCGGCGCTGGAGAACATTGTCCCGGCGGATCATATTTTCGGGACTCAATTCCGCTACCATCCTTCCGGCGAAATCGCCGCTATCGAGCAGGTGACGGCGGGCTATGGCAAGGTGGCCGCCCTGGACCGGCTGCAGACTGATCTGCAGATCAGCTCTGACCGGATCGTATACGTCGGCGACGGAAGCTCGGACGTCCACGTCATGTTGCACGTAAACCGGCGGGACGGCTTCACTATTGCGGTGTCAGAGAATGAGCACCTGGCTCCGATCGCCAAGCGTACCGTGCTGAGTTCCAACGCTCTCGGAGTGCTGATTCCGATCCTCGAGGAAATCGTCGGCTGGGAGCGTGTCGAGATCCGCGCGTTCCTCGAATCGCAAGGCTTCGTGATTCAGGAGTGGGATAAGGTCTCGACCGATGTCGTGACCATCCGCGACAATAGCCCGGTGAGTGTGGAGATTCCGATTACGCAACCGGAGGGCGCCCGTGTCTGACGTCATCGGGTGGTTGGCTACCACTATATTCGCCGGCTCCTACTTCGTGCGCAATCCCGCGACCATGCGCTGGGTGCAAGCCTGTGCCGCCGTGTGCTGGATGATTTACGGCATTTTGCTTCATGCGACTCCCGTGATTGCCGCGAACCTGATCGTGGTCACGCTGGCGGCTTACACGGCCTGGCGCTCGACCCCGGTGCAGAGCCCCGCAAAACCATAGTTTGGCTTTCCGGGGGCCGCTTGGACGATCGCCGCGGCCAACGTTAAAATGAAGGCTGCGGTCGGAATCGCCCTATGTCCCTGACCAAGCAACAAGCCGTCGATATGTTCCGTTCCGATGACCTGATCGGCATTGGCATGGAAGCGGACGCCGTGCGCCGCAAGCTGCACCCGGAGGGCGTAGTCACGTACATCATCGATCGGAACATCAATTACACGAACTTCTGCACGGAATATTGCACCTTCTGCGCTTTCTATCGGCCTTTGAAAGGGCCTGCAGCCAAAGAGGGGTACATCCTCGAGTTCGAGACGATCTACGACAAAATTCGCGAGACCGTGGAACTGGGGGGCACCGGCGTCCTGATGCAGGGCGGCCTGCATCCTGATCTGAAGATCGAGTGGCACGAGAAGATGCTGCGTGGCATCCGCGACCGTTTTCCAAAAGTTCACCTGCACTGCTACTCCGCTTCGGAGATCCTGGCGATCGCGGAGTACAGCAACTTGAGCTTGCGGGATACGATCGTCCGGCTGCGCGATGCCGGTCTTGATTCGATTCCCGGCGGCGGGGCCGAAATTCTCGACGACGAAGTGCGCTACAAGATCGCTCGCCTCAAGTGCCTGACGGAGGACTGGATCAGCGTGCACCGGACCGCTCATCAGCTTGGCATGCGGACCACGGCTACCATGATGTTCGGCGTCGGGGAGAGCATCGAGAACCGCGTCAACCATCTGCAGCGGCTTTACGATTTGCAGGAGGAGACGGGTGGGTTCACCGCGTTCATTCCGTGGAGCTTTCAGCCGGCGAATACGGCGCTGGGCGGGCGCCACTGGGAGGAAGCCACGTCGGTCGAGTATTTGAAGGTGCTGGCGATTTCGCGGTTGTATTTGTCGAACTTCCTGAACGTGCAGTCAAGCTGGGTGACGCAGGGCCTGAAGGTCTGCCAGATGGGTCTGCGCTTTGGCGGAAACGACGTGGGTTCGGTCATGCTCGAGGAGAACGTGGTGCGGGCCGCGGGCGTCACGAACTGCACGACCGAAGAAGAACTGCGCCGGATCATCCGCGACGCCGGCTTCAAACCCGTGCAACGCGACACGCTGTACCGGACGTACTTCCTGAACTAAGCCCTGCCTGCGGTAAAGTCGGAATGCGCATGAGACTGGGAATCATGGCCGTGTGCCTTCTCGCGCTCGCTACACAGGTGGCGGCGCAGGGCGATGCCGCCACAAAAGAGCCGGCCAAGGCTTCCCTCGCAGGTAGCGTGGTCAAGGAGCCGAGCGGCGAGCCTCTCAAAAAGGCCATCATTGAACTGATCGCTGAGAACCAGGAGGAAGGCGGCAACTACACCGCCACTTCGGATCAGGATGGCCACTACAAGATCGCTGGAATTCAACCCGGACGCTACCGGATGTTTGTCGAGCGTCCCGGATACATCGAAGTCGACCAGAAGAAACGTCGCTCACAGGGCGTCGTTCTGTCCTTCGCCGCCGGCCAGGAACTGAAAGACCAAACCCTGCACATGCTAGCGGCGGCGATCCTCACGGGACGCGTGCTGGACGAAGACGGCGACCCGATGCCGGATGTCGACGTCACCGTCTTGCGGCGCAAGTTTGCTTCCGGAGGTGTGAAGCTCGAGTCTAGCGGAGGCACGCAAACCAACGACCTGGGCGAGTACCGTATTGGCGGGCTGCTGGCCGGGAAATATTATGTCTCGGCCAGTCCCTCGCCAAGCTTTCAGAGTCTCGTGCCGACACAAAAAAGCGCTGACGAAGCGGGCGCCCCGTCCCCGGACACGGCCTATGTCACGACCTACTATCCGAACACCCTAGACCGCGCCCAGGCAGCCGCGATCGAACTGCATCCTGGTGACGAGACGCCGGTGGACTTTTCTTTGGCGCGCATTCACACCGCACGTATCCGCGGTTCGGTCGCGGGTCTGGCTGCGGGGGCGAAGGCGGTCGTCATGCTGCGGGCGCGCGACTCGAATGCCATGTTCATGGCCAGCGAGGTTGACAAGGAAGGCAAGTTCGAAATTGCCCACGTGGCGCCCGGCCTCTACACCGTCCTTGCCACCACCGTGATGGCCGATGCGCCCCAGAGCGCTGCCCGGAACATCCAGGTAACCGACACCAATATCGACGGCTTGAGCCTGGCGCCGCTGGCTGGGGCCGCCATTCATGGGAGAATTCATTTTAGCGACAAGGCGAAACTGGACGCGTCCGTCCTATTTGTATCGGTGCGGCGCATCGACGGCGAGGAGGAATTCACGGATCTGATCCCGTTCGCCACGGATGGTGTCGCTACCTCCCCGACGTTCGGCCGGGTGAAAGTGGACGGTAGCTTCGAGTTGAAGGACGTCCCCGCGGGACTCTATGAAATTGAAGCTTCCGGTGACTCCAAAGGGATGGCCGACAACTTCGTGGAGTCGGTTGTGACGGGGACGAAGGAAGTCACCGACACGGGTCTGAACGTGAGTGGCGGCACGCTTGGCGTGGATGTAACGCTCAGTCCCGGGGCTGGTGTGGTGGATGGCACCGTCGCGAACGAGAAAAAGGAGACGATCGCCAACACAGTGGTGGTCGCGGTGCCCGACCCGAAGTACCGCAAGCGACAGAGCCACTATCACAAGGCCACTACCGATCAGGGGGGCCACTTCACCCTGCACGGCCTCTGCCCCGGAGCTTACACGCTTTACGCTTGGGAAGTTCTCGAAGGCGACGAGTACCTCGACGCTGAGTTCCTAAAGCAGTTCGACAGCCAGGGCACCGCGGTTACGGTAGAGAAATCCAGCCACCAGAGTGTTGCCTTGAAAGTCATTTCCGCTCCGGCCGACCAACCGTAGTTTTCCTGCAAATCATGGTACGCAGTGGGCGCTGTGCCCGCTTCAGGTAAAATGGTGAGTTTACGAGCACAACGGGGAATCACCCGGAGAGAGCATCTCGCTGATTAGCCTCTTCATTACGAACCTGGCAGGGTTTGTGGCCGTCTATGCCAACAAGGGCATTGGCTCCTACATCCGCCAGCACTTCCTCGACCGGACTTTTCAGGGTCTCTACCAGGCCAATGCCTTCGACATGGCGCTGCTCATTCCCTATTTCGTTGTTCTGATCCTGCTGGCCTCCTACGGGATGCATCGCTATGTTCTGGTCTATCTCTACTACAAGAACCAGAAGAACCAGACCACCGAGCCAGCGGCCCGCTTTGAGGACCTGCCGCGGGTCACGGTGCAGTTGCCGATGTTCAACGAGCAGTTCGTGGTGGAACGGCTGCTCGACAGCATCTGCCAGCTGAAGTATCCGCGGGAGAAGCTCGACATCCAGGTGCTTGACGATTCGACCGACGAGACGGTCGAGGTGGCACGGAACCTGGTGGAGCGCTACGCCACGCTCGGCCATCCCATCAGCTATCACCACCGCGCCAACCGCGAAGGATTCAAAGCGGGCGCGCTGGCCGAAGGAATGAAGACCTCTAAGGGCGAGTTCATCGCGATCTTCGACGCCGACTTCATCCCGCCGGAAGATTTTCTGCTGAGGACGATTCACCACTTCACCGATCCGAAGATCGGCATGGTGCAGACGCGCTGGACGCACATCAACCGCAATTACTCATTCCTGACTGAAGTGGAAGCAATCCTGCTCGACGGACACTTCGTGCTGGAACACTCGGGCCGGGCCCGCAGCGGAGTCTTCTTTAATTTCAATGGAACGGCGGGCATGTGGCGCAGGCGCGCCATCGAAGAAGCCGGCGGATGGCAGCATGACACCCTCACCGAGGATACCGACCTCTCCTACCGGGCGCAGCTGGCGGGCTGGAAGTTCATTTACCTGCAGGACGTGGAATGTCCGGCCGAACTTCCGGTGGAGATGACGGCTTTCAAGACCCAGCAGGCGCGCTGGGCGAAAGGCCTGATCCAGACCGGCAAGAAAATTCTGCCGCGCGTGATGAAGAGCGACGCGCCCCTGCACACCAAAATTGAAGCCTGGTATCACCTGACCGCGAACCTCAGCTACCCGCTCATGATCGTGCTGTCGGTACTGTTGCTGCCGGCCATGATCATCCGCTTCTACCAGGGTTGGTTCCAGATGCTGTACATCGACCTGCCGCTCTTCATGGCATCGACATTTTCGATCTCAAGTTTCTACCTCGTCTCGCAGCGGGAACTGTTTCCGAAGACCTGGCCGCGGGCGCTGCTCTACCTGCCGTTCCTGATGGCGCTTGGGATCGGGCTCACCATCACCAACACCAAGGCCGTGCTGGAGGCGCTGATCGGGCAGCAAAGCCCGTTTGCCCGCACTCCGAAATACGGGGTCGAAAGCAAGAAACATAAGGTGGGAGCGAAATCCAAGTACCGGCGCCGTCTGGGCTGGATTCCCTGGGTCGAATTGCTGATCGGCTCCTACTTTGCCTTGACGGTCTACTACGCACTCGACAACGAGAACTACATTACGGTACCTTTCCTGCTGCTTTTCGTCATCGGCTACTGGTACACCGGGTTGATGTCCCTGTTGCAGGGACGCTTCACGGGCCTGTCACTGAGCGCCGAGACACATACCAAGCCATTCCCAGTCGGAGTCTAAGATTTTTGGCGGCAGTTTGAGTTCTGCTCGAGGGCGTGGCACAAGCGCGCGCCGAAGCGAGGTCATCATGAAGAAACTTTCGATCCTGTTGCTCGTGGTTTGTACAGTTCCCAGCCTGTGGTCTCTCGACCGGCAGGCGAATGCCGACTATCGCGCTCGCCGCGCAGCCTTATCCAAGAAGACTTCCGGGGCGGCCGTCCTTCTGTTCGCGCCCATGGAGGCGGAAGGCCCCAACGCCGTGTACGGATTTCGACAGGACGACAACTTCTTTTACCTGTCAGGTTGGGCTGAGCCCGGAGCTGTATTGCTGATTGTGCCCGCGGTCGAAGCCTCGGGCGACAAGCCGGCCCGCTCCTACACCGAGATCCTGTTTCTGGCTGCCAATAATAAGGTCGAGGAAAAATGGACCGGCCCGAAGCTGAGCGCCACCGATTCCCAAGCCTCGAGAGTCACCGGATTCGATCAGGTCGAAGTTCTCGACAAGCTGCGCGACGAACTGATCCGGCTGCTGCCGGAGCGGCCCACGGTCTATACCGATCTGCCCGCATACGGACACGATTCGCCGTCCGGCACTGGGCTCGACTGGCTGAAGCGGGCGAACGCCTTCATTCCGTTCGCAACGTACCAGGATGTCAAACCGCTGCTTTCCTCGCTGCGCACCTACAAGGATAGCGGCGAGATCGCGCTCATCCGCAAAGCCACGGATGCCACGGTCGCGGCACAACTGGCGGCCATGCGGGCGATGAAGCCCGGCATCAACGAGCGGGAGATTTCCGCGCTCCTGCAGTACGAGTGGGGCAAGCGGGGATGCGAGCGGCCGTCGTACTCGCCCATTGTCGGGTCGGGATTCAATTCAACCGTCCTTCATTATTCTGATGATTCTGCCACGATCCAGGCGGGAGACGTCGTCGTGATTGATGCCGCCGGCGAGTACTCCATGTACGCCACCGACATCACGCGCACTCTGCCCGCGAACGGAAAATTCACGGCCCGCCAGCGCGAGATTTACGACATCGTGCTGGGCGCACAGCAGGCGGCCATTGCGGCCTTCCAGTCCGGGAAAATCGTCGTTACGAAAAGAAGATCCCAACTCTCTGTTCAAGGTGGCGTACGACTACATCAACACTCATGGCAAGGATCTGCACGGCGATCCGCTGGGCAAGTACTTCATTCATGGCCTGGGGCACTACGTTGGCCTGGGCGTGCATGATCCCGACGACTACTCGGTTCCGCTCGGGCCCGGTGCCGTGTTCACTCTGAGCCCGGGATCTACATTCCGGAAGAAAAGCTGGGTGTGCGCATCGAGGACACGCTTTATGTCGATGCCAGCGGCAAGTTGATCAACCTGGGCGCGGCCCTGCCGCACACGGCCGACGACGTCGAGCGTGCCATGTCGGGAAAGTAGATTGCGAAAGAATCGCACGTCACGGCGCAGGCTACTTCCTTTTGATATCCTAGGACATCGTGCGGATGACCTGGTGGTTCATCATCCTGGGCTGTAGTGCGCTGGTGGTGGTGTGCGTGGCAATTGCCCTTTACCTTCGGGTGCGGCGCCACATGAATGCGTCGAAGGCAGCGCTGAGGGATGATCCGGACGCCATCGAGCACAAGGGTTCCGGTACGGTTTGATAAACGCGGTACGAAGTGAGGCACTTATGACAAAGCTGGCAACGCAATCCTTGAATCTCCCACACGAGCGGGCCATCGAGTGGACAAAACAAGCGGGCATCGTGGTGGGCGCGAGCCTGTTCGTGGCGCTCTGCGCGCGGGTGACGGTTCCGCTGCCGTTCACTCCCGTTCCTTTGACCCTGCAGAATTGCGGTGTCCTGCTGGTCGGCCTGCTGCTCGGGAGTCGTCGCGGATTCGCGGCGCTGGCCTTGTACCTGGCGGAAGGAGCCATGGGCCTGCCCGTATTCAATCCCACCGGTCCGGGAGGAATCGCGCAATTGCTCGGTCCGACGGGCGGTTTCCTGATGGCTTATCCCCTGGTGGCGGGACTTGCCGGATACCTGATGGAGCGCGGCCGCAAGACCTTCGCGAGCGCCGCCATGGCAGGATTGCTGGCGGAAGTGCTGTTATTCGCGAGCGGCCTGGCGTGGCTTGGGATCTGGACGGGTTCGATCCAGAAAGCGATCCAGTTCGGCCTGTACTGGTTCCTGTTTGCCGAGGTGATCAAGGTCCTGATCGCGGCCGCCGTGGCCGTCCGCCTGCGCCGCACGCCCAAGGTGCACGGATGACGCCGACCAGCGCCCCTGAGAATTTGACTGCGCACGCGTCTGGCGAGACCACCACGCGCGAGATCTCGGTGGCGCACAGTCCCGACTCCGACGACGCTTTCATGTTCTATGGGCTTGCCACCAACAAGGTGCGCGTGCCCGGTCTGCGTTTCACGCACACGCTCTGCGACATCGAAACGCTCAACCGCAAAGCGCAAGAGGGTGTTTACGACGTGACGGCAATCTCGTTTCACGCCTACCCCTACATCCAGGACCACTACGCGCTCTTGCCCAGCGGCGGCAGCGTTGGCGACGGCTACGGTCCCATGATCGTCGCGCCTCGCGCCTTCTCGCAGAGCGAAATCAAGAAGAAGCGCATCGCCGTTCCCGGCAAACTCACCACTGCCTACCTCGCGCTGAAGCTGTTCGCGCCCGAGCATCGAAGTCGAAGTGGTCCCTTTCGACCAGATCATTCCCCAGGTGGTGGAAGGCAAGTACGAAGCCGGTCTCATCATTCACGAAGGCCAGCTTTCCTACACCAAGGCGGGGTTGCACCGGGTCGTTGACCTGGGCAAGTGGTGGCAGAAAGTGACGGGCCTGCCGCTTCCTCTGGGAGGCAACGCGATCCGCCGGGCCCTGGGACCGGCAACCATGCTGAGCGTGAGCACGGCCTTGCGCGACAGCATCCAGTACGCGCTCGATCATCGCGAGGAAGCGCTGGCTTACGCGATGCAGTTCGCGCGCGACCTGGACTCGCAACTGGCGGACAAGTTCGTGGGAATGTACGTAAACGAGCGCACGCTGGACTATGGCGCCGATGGGCGAGAGGCCGTGCGCCGGCTGCTCGATATGGGCCACAAGGCCGGCATCATTCCTCGTGCAGCCAACGTGGAGTTCGTCGGCTAGAACGGCCGCTCCTACTGCACAACCCGCTTGAACGAGAACACCGGATCCACATCCACCGGGATGTTGGAAGTCTTCCTTTGGAGGGCGAGCTTCAATTCTGCAGGCATCGTGCCATACTTCTGAAACCAGTTCTCCGCCCGCTGGCGATCGCCGGCGGCTTCAATCTCGAGCAATTCCCTGGCAAGGTCGGCTATGGCGCCGGGCATTTTGTCGTAGTCGATGGTGTAACGCCCGGAAGGCTCGCGTAGGATCGCGCCGCGCGAGCACATGTAGTTGAACTCCATCATTTCGGCCTGCCCGTGGGCTTCGGCGATTCCAAAGCGGACAGTGCGGAAGTTTCCACCGACATAGGAAGCGTAAAACTCCTGCAGCTTCTCCTTGGGGAGCGCGCCGTGATCCACCAGCCACTTCAACCCGAACATGCCGGTGACGTCCGCCTTGGCCTCCTCGAGCCCGGCGTAGAGCGGGCCAATGGATTCTCGGATGCTCACCTTGCCCGCCGCCGTCCGGGCAAATGCCGGTCCCAGTCCGTGCGCGATTTCGTGCATGATGGTTCCCAACAGGTAACCATCGCTGGAGACCTTGGCGGCCTGGTCGGGCCGCAACATCTGCCGAGCGACGGGGATGATCACGTAGTTCACGCGCGCATCCATGAAATTCTTGAAGAAAAGCTTCTTGCTGCCTTTTTGCTCGTGAACCCGCGGATCATTGGGCAGGTTGTCGGCGACGGACTGATACCCGTGCGTCAAATCGGCGGAGCGGAACGGGGCGTCCATGACTTCCATGGGAGTCTCGAGCCCCTGCTTGGAAGGACGATCCTCCGCGGCCAAGGGCAGAGCGTCCTGGATTTGCGGCACGTACTGCTGAAACATTTCCAGCTTGCGGCTCTCTTTTTCGTTGCGGATGAGAAGGGCCGCGCCGTAGGTGGCTTTCACGCCCAGCAGTTCGTCGGAATAGGTCTCGTAGGGCGCGAAGATGATATCGAACTTAGGATTTTTCAGGTCGAGCCAGGCAAGGTCGCTCGGGTAGTAGTCGTCGGTAAGGAGCGCGTCGGCGCGAAGCCGCAGGTAATTTGCGAAGGCCGGATCCGCGCTCAGCTTCGCGGCATCCTGCAAAGCCTTCGCGGCGGGCTCCAGAAACGACCGGTACGCGATGTGGTACGGCAAGGCTTCCAGTTGGTCCCCGTGCCAACGCACGAGGGTGGTGGGGCTGTAGAGTTCGGCCTTCTTCTCGGGATGTTCCGCGACGTACTTCTCGATCTTCTCGCGGGTCAGGCCCTGGGGGTAGAAACCGCGTCCCGGGAACATAGGCTCCCTGCCCACAAACGGCTTGTTACTGTCGATCAGATCGAAACGGGATGCATTGATCCAAAGGTAGCGCCGCAGTTGAACGTCGCGCGGCACCTTGCTGCCCTCCAGGGATTGGTAGAGCGCGAGCGCCTCCGGATCCATCTGCCGCCAATAGGGGCTCTCGAGGTACTGGCACGCTTCCACAAGCTTGCCGACCATTTTGCGCTCGTTCGCAGTGAGGTCCGTTCGCAGCGGCATCTGGACCGAACGAAACCTAGCGAGTCGCCTCGCCAGATCCGGGGCCACCTTGACGTTGGCAGGCTCGGCCGACTTGGCCGCAGTGCCGATCAACAGTCCCCGCTTTTTCTGAGCGGGGGTCGACATCGCCATGAGCAGGACGAAAAACAACAGGAAGAGTGCGCGGAGTGTACGCGTCTGGGTCCCCATGAAGTGTATTGATCTTAGCAGAGACTGGCCTGTCATTTTTCCACGCAGGCGCTCGCGAATCAGGAAAACAAACCGTTATCATGGAGAGATGGGGATGAGGTCCAATTCCAACGGCGCGCAAACGTTGCTCATCGATGCGGATGACACGCTGTGGGAGAACAACATCTATTTTGAACGCGCCATCGCGCGCTTCATCTCGTTTCTGAATCATCACGAGTATTCCCCGGAACAGGTCCGCGAAATCCTGAACGAGGTAGAGCGGGAAAACATCGTCACGCACGGCTATGGGCTGCACAGCTTCGCGCATGCGCTGGTGACTTGCTTCGAGCGTCTCTCGGCCGATCCGGTCACGCCGGAACTGCACGCCACGATTCACAGCTTCGCTCACGCCATCGCCGATCACCCAGTGGAAATTCTGCCCGAGGTTCCCGCGACGCTGCAGTATCTGGCCGGCCGCCACCATTTGATTCTGATGACCAAGGGAGCGTTTGCTGAGCAATCCGGCAAAGTGGAGCGGTCAGGGTTAAAGGATTACTTCGCCGCCGTGGAAATCGTCGCGGAGAAGGACGAAGCGGTCTACCGGTCGGTGGCCGCAAAGTACGAACTCGCGAACGACAGCACCTGGATGATCGGCAACAGCCCGAAATCCGATATCAATCCGGCGCTTTCGGCGGGGCTTAACGCAGTGTTCGTCCCGCACGCCAATACCTGGATCCTCGAACACGACGAAGTGGCCGAACCCACTCCGCCCAGTCGCCTCCTCACGGTGGAAAGATTCGCTAACCTGCGCGATCACTTCTAGAAGAAGATTTCACCCGTTCCAGCCGCGGGTTGACGCAACCCGCAAGGGAACGCAACGAACAATCCAAGAGCCAACGGCGAATAGCCAGGGACTGGTTTTCACGCACCAAACTAACCAACAATGGCTCTCCCCTGCATTTTTGGTGCATGGTACTCTCATTCTGCTCTGGTTTTTCGCTGCCCGAACACGTGGCGGTGCAGAAAAACAATTTCCGGCGATTGTTGCGCACGGTGGAAACGCTGTCCGACCTCGGCCCGGAGCTGACGGCGGAACGCGACTTTTCGCAGACCGCGCAGCTCATGCTTTCGGCGCTGATGGAGGCGGCCGGCGCGCGCGAGGGCGCGCTCTTCACCTTCAGCGACAAGCCGTCCCTGCTGAGCTCGGCCGCGTCCCGCGGATTTGCGTTGCTTCCCGATCCAGCCGTCGTTCCGCTGCTGCCTAAACACGTGCATGCCTTGACCGCCGCGCACGGCCCGGTCGTTCTGAATGAAACGACCTACGATGTGTTCTTCAGCTCGAACGGGAACGTGGCACCGGAACTGTTCAAGTGCATCGCGCCGCTCAAGGTCGCGGGCAAACTAGCCGGCTTGCTGGCGCTGGGAAGGCGCGAGGGTGACTCCCTCTACGATGACGACGAACTCGATGCTCTGAGCCTGCTTTCCAGCTATGTAGCACTCGCAGTCCATAACCACACCCTCGCCCAGACGCTGTCGCAGCGCGTCTCGGAAAACCTGCGCTTGCTGGCCTCGCTGCATGGCTTTTACGACAATGCCCTGGAAGCGTTCGCGACCGCCATCGACGTCAAGCACGTCAACATTCACGGGCATTCCCTGCGAGTGGCGCGCTACGCGGCTGCCATTGGCGAAGCCTTGGGCCTCGATCTCACCGAGGTCGCAGCTCTGCGCTCAGCCGGATACCTCCACGACATCGGCAAGGTCGCGGTCGACAAGTATCTTTTCGGCAAGCCCACGGCTCTTGATCCGGATGAATTTCGCGCGATGGCCGATCACACCGACGGTCGGTCATCAGATCGTGAGCGGGATTCAATTCCCCTGGCCGATGATTCCGGAAATCGTGCGCTGGCATCACGAGCGCGGCGATGGCTCCGGCTATCCCGATGGCCTGCAGATGGAGGAGGTGCCGATGTCGGCGCGCATCATCGGCCTGGCCGACACCTTCGATGCCATGACCAGCGCGCGCCCGTATCGCGAACCGATGTCGGTGGGCAGCACGCTCAGTGAATTGGTGCGGCTGGCTCCTCAGAAATATGATCCCAACGCGGTCCAGGCTTTGCTGATTCAAGTGCGCCGCGACGCGGTAGGCAGCAGCCGCGCCCCCCTGCTCGATGAGCGAATGGCGCTGAACATTGCGCCCGCCGACATCGATCAGCTGGCCGCCAGTCTGCAGCACAAAACCAGCCGCGGCCGTCTATTCCTTACCTCTCCGCCGTCGTAAGTTATTTATTGTTGATTGGTTACATCATTGACGCTATCTCGGTGCTACGCTTTTTCTTCGCTGTACTCGGACGCTATTCCCTGGTGTGAGGTCTGTGGGTAAATTATTCGCAGATGGGCGGGTGTTTGCTAAGTCGACGGATCCCCGAACTTGATGGCATCCGCGGCCTGGCGATTCTTCTGGTCGTCATCTGGCATTATCTAAGCGTTCCGCTGGCGCAGTCTTCCTACCCGGGGCTTCATTTTCTAGGCCACGCGACGATACTGACCTGGAGCGGAGTCGATCTCTTCTTCGTGCTGTCGGGGTTTCTGATCGGCGGTATTCTGATCGATGCCAGGGATTCGGCGACCTATTTCTCAACGTTCTACATTCGGCGCGCCTTGCGCATCCTGCCGCTCTACATTGTGGCGTGCTGCGCTTATTTCCCGCTCTCGGCTTGGGTTTCGCACGCCTTCCACGGCTGGCAACTGGGAGCAATGCCCTGGATCAGCTATGCGACTTTCACGCAAAATTTCTGGCTGCGTAATGATCGCTGGCACGTCTTTCTCGCACAAACGTGGTCGCTCGCGATAGAAGAGCAGTTCTATCTGACGCTACCTCTCCTGATCTGGTTTGTCCCGGCGAAGCAACTCTGGAAGGTCGCGCTCGTGGGCGTGTTCGGTGTGCTCGCCTTCCGTTCTTTCGTTTACCTGCATTTCTACCCGCAAGGACAAACGGCCGCCTACGTGCTCTTGCCCTGCCGCGCCGATGGCCTGCTGCTGGGCGTGCTTGCAGCAATCGCGGTGCGGAATCAGGCTACGCTCGATTTCATCCGCGCGCAGAGGCATTGGCTGTACTCGGGAGCTGGCCTGCTGTTCCTGGCCCTGATGGTCTGCACAATAAAGGGTTGGGGCGTGATGGGGACGATAATGTCGACGATCGGCTACACCGGCCTCGCCGTATTCTATCTCGCCCTATTGCTCTTCACGATCACATCGAACGGAATCTTGAAACGGGTTTTCTCTTGGGCCTGCCTGCGATGGCTAGGCACGATTGCCTATGGGCTGTATCTCATCCATGTTCCGGCCCTTGATTTCGTTTTCCATCTGTTCGGTCGGCGTGTGCCGACAATTGCGCGGGCGCTCGACATGGTTCCATTGACAATCGCGCTGGGGGCCTCGTTGCTCCTGGCCTACTTGTCATGGGCGCTTTTTGAATCGCGGTTGGTGAAAATCGGCCATCGCTTTACCTACGAAGCGCCGCCTGCGTTCAGGCGCTCTCCGTTACCCTCAGCGCCGGGCTCGCCGTCGACCTCGCCCGTCCGTTATTAAGGAGCCGATCTGCTTTCGCATCCGTGGATTGTGATTAATCGTTCGACGCCCGAAGACGCCTTTCGAGCAACTTTTCACATACCCTGGGTTCTTATCAAGAAGGCTGCAACTCCGCCCGCGGGGTAAGACCATGCCATCTCAGCGTCGACGTGAAGCATTCATCGTTGTCTTGCTTGTGCTGGGGCTTGCCAGCATTGCTGCCATTGCATCCAGCAAGAAGAAAGACAAGAAAATCGCAACGCAGATGGACGAATCGAAACGCGCCCTGCATGCGGTGCAGCGCCTGACCTTCGGTCCGCGGCCAGGAGATGTGGAACGCGTGGCCGCGATGGGCGTGGACAAATGGATCGATCTGCAACTACATCCTGACAAGATTGATGACGGCAACCTGGAGGCGCGCCTGGCGCCGCTCCGCACTCTCCACATGAATACTCGCGAGATCGTGGAGAATTTTCCTCCCCAGCCACTCATCAAAGCCGTAATGGAAGGGCGCCGGCCGATGCCATCCGACCCGGTGAAGCGGGCTGTCTACCAGGCGCAGATCGAGCGGCTGCAGCAGAAGCAGGAACGCAAGCAGGAGGCAGCTGCGGCCAACCCTCCGCCGCCGGCGGTGAAGTCGAGCACCGAAGAGAGCCCGGCAGATCAGCCCGCGGCAGCCGCTACCAGTAATGTTTCAGCCGGCAAGACGGAAGAAGACGAACGCCGGTCAAAGCGGCGTGAGGATCGCCTGTATGCGGATCTGAAGGCCCAGGATCTGCTCGATCTGCCCCCCGAGCAGCGGATGAAGCAAGTTCTCGAAATGTCGCCGGAGGAGCAGCGTGCCCTCTCCATGTCACTCAAAGGTCAAAAGGGCGACGAGTTCATGGAAGGGATGAATGCGAAGCAGAAAGAAACGCTCCAGGCTCTGAACAATCCGGAGCGGGTGGTCGGCGATGAACTGATGCAGGCAAAGCTGCTGCGCGCCATCTACAGCGAGCGCCAGCTCGACGAAGTGATGACCGATTTCTGGTTCAATCACTTCAACGTTTTCCTGGGGAAGGGCGCCGATCGCTACCTGATTACCAGCTACGAACGGGACGTGATCCGCCCACATGCGCTGGGAAAGTTCGAGGACCTACTGATAGCGACCGCGAAAAGCCCGGCGATGCTGTTCTACCTCGACAACTGGCTGAGCGTGGGTCCGGAGTCGGAGGTCGCGCTCGGCATCCGCAAGAATCCGTATGCGCGACGGCGACGCGGACATTTTCCACCTCGTCCCAATCAGGCTAACGGCAAGGGAAAGCGCAAGAGCGGCCTCAACGAGAACTACGGCCGCGAACTGATGGAACTCCATACCCTGGGCGTGACTGGCGGCTACACTCAGAAGGATGTCACCGAGGTCGCGCGGGTGTTGACGGGCTGGACCATCGATCCGCCGCAGAAGGGCGGCAGTTTCAAGTTCGAGGAGAGGATGCACGAACCCGGCACCAAGGTTGTGCTGGGCCACAAGATCAAGCAGCACGGCGAAAAAGAGGGCATGGAGGTCCTGCACCTGCTGGCACACCATCCCTCCACCGCGCGCTTCATCTGCAGCAAGCTCGCGATGCGCTTCGTTTCTGACGATCCGCCGCCCGCCCTGGTTGACGATATGGCGCAGACTTTCCTGAAAAAAGATGGCGACATTCGCGAAGTGCTGAAGACCATGTTCCAGTCGCCTCAGTTCTGGAGCGACGACGTGTATCGCGTGAAGTTGAAGACGCCGCTGGAGTTTGTGGTGTCAGCGCTGCGGGCGACGGGCGCCGATGTTTCTGACCCCTTGCCTGTCGCTCGCCAACTGAACGCCCTGGGGATGCCCCTTTACGGCATGCAGCCGCCCACCGGATACTCGATGAAGTCGGATGCCTGGATAAGCTCCTCTGCGCTGCTGGGCAGAATGAATTTTTCGATGGCATTCATGTCGGGAAAGATCAAGGGCGTGCAGGTAGACGCGGATCGACTGGTGAGTGCGGGCGCTCCGACAAATGCAACGGCTGCGCCGGACCCGGGACAAATATTGTTAGCCCTGGAAGGTTCCCTGCTCGCGGGCAACATCTCGAAACAGACGCACGACGCGATCACCAAAGAGCTGGAGGGTTCAGCAGCAGCCGAAGGCGCGGGAAGGCCGTCCGCAGCGCGCAAGAACGACAGGGCGGCGACGCAGGCTTCCAGGGTCGGAACGATCGCCGGCCTGCTATTGGGTTCGCCAGAATTTCAGCGGAGATAAGGCAGCCGTCAGCTACCAGACCTCGATGCTGAAAGCTGAGAGAGGATCGACTAAGAACCGAGAACTGAGACAGCCTTCGAGAATTGGAGTGTCTATGCCTGTCACCCGTCGCGTATTCCTTCGCAATAGCGCCCTTGCGGTCGTGGGCACGGCCGCGATCCCGAGTTTCCTGACGCGCGCCGCTGTTTGGCTCGGTCGAGCCTGGCTCCCGGACCAAGCGGCTGGTTGTGATCTTCCAGCGTGGCGCCGCGGATGGCCTGAACATTGTCGTGCCGCACGGTGAGCGGGCCTACTACGCCATGCGTCCGAGCATCAACATTCCGCGCCAGGACGTGCTCGACCTTGACGGCTTCTTCGGACTGCATCCGTCCATGACGGCGCTGCAGCCGATATGGAACCAGCGGCAACTGGCCATCGTGCATGCGACGGGCTCGCCCGATCCTACGCGCTCGCACTTCGACGCGCAGGATTTCATGGAATCCGGCACGCCAGGCCTAAAAGCCACTGCAGACGGCTGGCTGAACCGGGCGCTGCACTCGCTGCCTGCCGCCTCCGATAAATCGGCTTTTCGAGCGATCGCGCTTGGCCCAGCCCTGCCCCGCATTTTGACCGGCGCCGAGCGGGCAGTGGCCGTAACCAATATCAACGACTTTGGAGTAGGCGGACGCAATCCGAACGCCACGCCCATTGCGAATACGTTCGAAGCGATGTACGACCAGTCGGTGGACACGGTGCTGCATGGCACGGGCCAGGAAACGTTTGACGCGGTGAAGATGCTGAAAGCGGCCGATCCGGCGAAGTACAAGCCGGCCGCGGCCGCAGACTACCCGCGCGGACGATTTGCGGACAGCCTCAAGCAACTCGCCCAGTTGATCAAGGCGAACCTCGGCGTGCAGGTGGCATTCGCCGACATCAGCGGCTGGGATCACCACGTCAATGAAGGCAGCACGCAGGGGCAGATCGCAAACGTGCTGCGCGAATTCTCGCAGTCGTTGTCGGCGTTCTGGATCGATCTCGGCGACCTGGCTGAGGAGACGGTGGTCGTCACCATGTCGGAATTCGGTCGGACCGCACGCGAAAATGGCAACCGGGGCACCGACCACGGCCACGCCAACGTCATGTTTGTCATGGGAGGCCCGGTAAAGGGCGGCAAGGTTTACGGCCATTGGCCCGGGCTTGAGCAGTCGCAACTCTACGAAGGGCGCGACCTGGCAGTCACGACGGATTTTCGCCGGGTGCTAGGCGAGGCGGTATCGCGACATCTGGGCAATACAAGGCTGGACCAAGTATTCCCCGGTTTCGAAAACCCGTCTGGCAGTTTTTTAAGATACTTCGGCTGACTCGAGATGGAGCGACGGGCGGGGAACCTTCGGCTTTCGCTCAGGGCAGGCTGCCCATCGTTCCATAAGCAAAGTTGCAGACCGCTTCCTCAGGCTAATCAGATATCGACTAGCGCGTCGCCATTTTCAATTTTCAAAGGATAGACGGCGAGTTTAGCGGTCGGGTTGTGTACTGCCTGGCCGGTCTGCGGGTCCCATGCCCACCCGTGCCACGGACATACGACTTTTCCCTTCTCGATGACGCCCTGTCCCAAGGGGCCGCCGCGGTGCAGGCAGACGTTATCCATGGCGGTAATCGTGCCGTTCACGTTGGCGACACAAACCATTTTGTCGCCGCAGGGGAACTCTTTGGCTTCATTGTTTGGGGGAAGCTCGGATTGGGCGGCGATCTTTACGAAGGGCATGTTGGCACAGGATTCAAAGGTCGCTTGTTTGCGCTCGCTCAAGATAGCGAGTATCAGGTGTAGCCGACGGGCGGAGACCCTTCGGCTTTGCTCCGGGCAGGCTGCCCATCGCTCCATTTGCAAGGGCTAAAGGCTAAAAGCCAAGAGCTAACAGCCGACAGATCCTTCGCTCTGCTCAGGATGACCGCAGCGGACTCCCGTTTCGCTCACGCCCGCGGAGCGCGGTCATTTCGGCTGCATCGTCTGCGCGATCATTACCTGGCGCTTGAAATTTTCCACCATGTTCTCGTCGAGCCGCACTTCGGTCGGCTTCTTGGCGAGCGTCATGGTGTCGATCTTGTCCTGCAGTTTGAGCAGCGCGTAGAAGAGATTCTCGGGACGCGGCGGGCAGCCGATCACGTACACGTCCACCGGCACGATGCGGTCGACGCCCTGCAGCACGGCGTAGGTATTGAACGGGCCGCCGACCGACGAGCACGCGCCCATCGAGATCACCCACTTCGGCTCGGGCATCTGGTCGTAGATGCGCTTCACCACCGGCGCCATCTTCAGCGTGACGGTGCCGGAGACGATCATCAGGTCGGACTGGCGCGGGCTGGGGCGGAAGACTTCCGAGCCGAAGCGCGCGATATCGAAGCGCGCGGTGGACGACGCGATCATCTCGATGGCGCAGCAGGCCAGGCCGAACGTCATCGGCCACAGCGCCGACTTGCGCGCCCAGTTGAAGACGTAGTCCACCGTCGAGATCATGAAGTTCTTTTCGAATTTGTTCTGCAGCCAGCTCATGGGTCCTCAATCGTGCGTTGACCGAATACACCTAGCCCCAGTCTAGGGCTCGCCGGAACCGGGTGTCAATCCAGCGCCCGCGACAACAGCATGCAGGTCAGGACGCGGTACATCTCGCGGATCCCGGGCGGCTACAGCGATTGCAGAAACGCCAGGAGCGCTCGTTGGTCCGCGGGCTTCAGTTTCAGGAACTTCTCGGTGACGTGCTTGGACTCCCCCTGGTGGCGGCGGATGGCATCGTCGAGTTGGACCGAAAACCCGTCGTGCATCAGGCGCGAACGCAGGCGTAATCCCCAAAGCGGAGCGGTCCTGATCTTGTCGCGGGCACAAAGTGTGTCGCGCACCAGGTTTGGGTGCTTTTCTCCCTCGGCAATGGCGGTCTGGTAGCTTTCGCTGCACTCGTCTTCGGCCGTGCTCGGAGGGCGCTTTCCCTTCCGCCGCCCTCTCCTCGCGGAAACGCTCTTCGACGCGCTCGCGGCCGAAATGTTCGACCAGCGCAATCGCGATCCCGTCGCCCGTGCCCACGTTGTGCAACAGAAAGTCGCTGTAGGGATGGATCGTGCGGTTTTCGACCGCGTCCGGGTGCAAGCCCGGCCCTCCCGGACTGGCTGGGCTTTTCCCGGTGACGATGGTATCCACGTGACAGATGTTGCAGCCGATCTTCGCGAACAACTCAGCCCCGTGCTTAACATCGGGTGCAGCGCTGACGGCATCGTCCCGCGCGGGCGCTTTCAGCGAGCGCATGAAGCTGGCAAAATGATCGATGTCTTCCAGATTGTTGTCGGCCGGGTCGGGCAAGCTGTTGGGTTCGGTAATTCTGGTCGGATCAGTATTCGGGACTTGCGTGGCCACCGGCGGGATTGCAGAGGGTGGTCACTTCGTCTTTCTGCAACCTGCTGGTGATTCCCATCTCGTTCAGGTAAGCGTCGGCGGCGAAGGCCAGCAGGCTGGCATGTTGATCCTTCCAGCCAAAACGGCCGATGCGGTCGCGGCCTTCACTCTCCGGGACGGGCACCTTGACAGCTTGCCCGCAAATCTTTCCGTGCGAGGCCTTGCATTGTTGCTGGCGAATCTTCAGCAGGGTCTCGTCCGAAATCGCTTCCACGTAGCCATCGCCCAACGTGTTGGTGGTGAGTCGAGTCGTCTGCACCGTTTCCGTGCCCGGGGCGTGCTCCTGGATCTCGGCGCAGATCGCGCGGTCATTGACCAGCGTTCGGCCCCGGATCACCTCGGCGCCGTGGTTGATGGGAACCTCCGGGTTCTGAAAAAAGCCGTGGGCGTCCACATGGCCCACGCGCAGTTCCGCTACCTGGCTGGCGGCGCCTGTAACCGGAGTTTGATGGCATTCGCGGCACGACTGCGCGTTGTAGAGGGGACCGAGCCCATCAGGAGCGATATGCTCGATTTCCTCGAAAAACTTCTGGTCGGCCTGGCGACGATCGGGATCGGAAAACCCGTTACTCTGGTCGTCGAATCCGGTGAGTGCCTCAAGTGGTTGGGTGGGTGCCTGCCCGCGAGAACGGGTCGCAAGGCCGCACAGAAGGACGCATCCCAGGGCGAAAAACAACAGCGTCGCAGGCTTCATCGAACGCTCCTTTTCGCGGCCAGGGGCTTTCTTATCAAATTATTGCGGTGGCGTGCGGACGTCAAGGATTCTTCTAAAATATTGCTGCATAATGCGACACCCTCTTCATCATCTCCCAGATAAATGGATGAAGATCTTCCGGGCGGGTGTGGGTGCACACCTTGTGGTAGTGGGCTACTTTGAATTTTGAGACTTTGGTCACCCGTGGCATAGTTTGGTGCGCGGCTGCGACGGCCCTCAATTATTTTGCCTACAATTTCATCAAAATTCACCGTACACTTCGCATGTCGCCAGCGATGGCCGCTGGCGTGACGGATCGGCTCTGGGATGTGAATGACCTTGTGGCACTCTGGGAAGCTTATGAACAGCGGAGGGCGGAAAGAGCGGCATAGCGATGCAGGATAAGACAGAACGATGGATGGAATTATGCGCTCAAGCCGCAATCGAACAAGACCCGGCGAAGCTAATGGCATTGGTGCGAGAAATCAATGATCTACTCGAAGCGAAAGAACAGCGGCTAGGAATTCTCCCGCCCAAAGATAATTCAAAGTAGCCCACTGCCCACCTTGTGGTTTCCTTGACTCTCCGGTCCAATGAGACTAGGGTTAAGTATGAGTGAGATTCACCTTCCGCTCTTTCAGGTCTCTGAGCTAAGTCAGCTTATCTGAAGTTCCCCTTCTTAGATTACCCATTAATTCCTTTAGAAGAAAAAGATGACTTTCAATATTCGAACTGGGACCATTCTGATGCAGGATCGCCCCCTGATGTCGCAGCGGCTGGGTCTGGAGCCGGATGCCTACGCGCGGAACTGGAGCGTGGTCCGAGCGGTCAACGGATTTTCGCTTGACCGCAAGGTTCGGGCTGCGGGATGGAACTCCTTCTTTATGGCGGGGACGGTCACGGCCAGTGCCTTCGGCTCGATCAAGGAGGGGAGTGTGCGTTCGGCCATGCGACGCATTTTCTCCCAGGTCCGCAGGGAAGACTTTAATTGCCTCGAAGTGACGGGCATCGCGGCGAGGCACTTCCTCGGCATACCCTACGTCACGGTTTCAGCACATTCGCGCCACATTCAACAGGGCTGCTTTCTCGATCATCCGCGGGCACGGCAGGCCGGAGAGACCGCTGCGGACTGGGTACATGCCTGAAGCTCCTGGCCGCACGGAACAAGTCGAACATCTCGACGGCTGCGCCGGGCAGGGTGTTGAGTTCCAGTCGATCACAGTGCAGGACGAATATTCACCGACCAACTTGCAGAACACAATGAGGAAAAAATGAAGAACCTTTACGTTGGCAATCTCGCATTTACCACGACTGAGCAAGAGCTACGAACACTGTTTGAGACTCACGGAGTGGTAGAGCGTGTAAGTATCGTGACTGATCAACAGACGGGACGCCCGCGCGGTTTCGCTTTCGTCGAGATGACGAATCCGGCCGAAGCTGATAAAGCGTGCGCCGCGCTCACCGGGAGCAGCCTGGGCGGCCGCGCTCTCAAGGTCAATGCCGCCAAGGAGAAAGCTCAATAGGGCGCAGATTCCGCCCTCTTTCTCCGCATCGTGCTTCGCTGGAGGTTTGCCATGAATGCGATCGAAATGTACGTCGCGGGTACGGTAACGCTGTTGTTCGTGGTCGGAATTGGTTGGATGGTCGCGGCACTGCGCAAATCCGCACCGCGTCCGGAAACTGTGGCAGCGGCGGGCTTGACGAGTCCGCGCGATCGCCGGCACGCCAGCACCCACTCGGCACTTTGCGGGTGGTGACACCCGCGTCAGCCGACTTGCTTTCCTTCGTTGACTTTGTTTCCATTCGGCCCCTAAGATGGCTCACCTGCGGTCTACCCCCGGGACCTCGCAGGCTGCGCCCACACTGAAAAAATGATTGGTCAAAACATCTCTCACTACAGAGTGATCGAGAAGCTCGGCGGTGGCGGGATGGGCGTTGTCTATAAGGCCGAAGACACGCGGCTGCAACCGCTTTGTCGCCCTGAAATTCCTTCCGAAGATGTCACCCGCGATCCGGCGCGCTCAGCCGTTTTCGGCGTGAGGCGCAGGCGGCGTCGGCGCTGAATCATCCCAACATTTGCACGATCTACGACATCGGCGAAGACGGCGACCAGGCCTTCATCGTCATGGAGTACCTGGAAGGCGAGACGCTGAAGCACCTGATCGGCGTGCGTCCGCTGGAGATCGAGACGACTGCTGTCGATTGGGATCGATGTGGCCGATGCGCTCGATGCGGCGCACTCGAAGGGCATCGTGCACCGCGACATCAAGCCGGCGAACATTTTTGTGACCCGGCGCGGCACCGCCAAGATTCTCGACTTTGGGTTGGCCAAAGTGCCGCCGAGGCCCAGCCGGCGCTGGATCCGTCCGAAGCGCACCAAGACGGAAGGCGAAAGCGCGCAGCATTTGACCAGTCCGGGATCGGCGCTGGGCACGGTTGCGTACATGTCGCCGGAGCAGGTGCGCGGGCAAGGCGCTCGATGCGCGCACGGATCTGTTTTCGTTTGGCATCGTGCTGTACGAAATGGCGACCGGAGCGATTCCGTTCCGCGGGAGAAACCTCAGGTGTCATCTTCGACGAGATCCTGAACCGGGCGCCGCTGGCGCCGATCCGGCTGAATCCGAACCTGCCTGCGAAGCTGGAAGACGTCATCAACCGGGCCCTGGAAAAAGACCGTGACCTGCGCTACCAGCACGCGGTCGACATCAAGTCGGAGTTGCTGCGGCTGAAACGCGATCTGGACTCCGGGCACGAATGCGGCGGTGTCCAGCTCGCCCTCTCAGCCTGCGTACACCGGAGTGCCCCACAGGTTGAGGCTGTGCCTTCGGCCGCGCAGAAGACCAGCGGTTCGGCGCGGGTGGTCGACTCCGGTCCGTCCGGCAGCGCGCCCGTACCGGTTGCCGCTGCTCATCGGCCGTGGTGGCAGTGGTTGGTCCCGCTGGCTGTAGCCATAGTGCTGGCGGCGATCGTTGGCGGCTTCTACTTTCGCAAGCATCAGGCCGTGCAGTTGACCGACAAAGACCTGCTGATTCTCGCGGACTTCACCAATCAAACCGGCGACCAGGTTTTCGACTCCACGCTAAAAGAGGCGCTGGCGATCCAGTTGGAGCAGTCGCCCATGCTGCAACTGGTGAGCGACGCGGAACTGCACAGCAACCTCCAGTACCTGGGGCAGACGCGCGAGCAGAAGATTACCCCCGAGTTGGCGCAGCAGCTCGGCCAGCGGTTGGGAGTCAAGGCATACCTGGCGGGAACGATCGCGAGCCTGGGCTCTTCCTACGTGATTTCCATCAACGGGGTGAATTGCGCGACGGGCGAGGTGTTTGCGCGGGAACAAGTGACCGCTCCGGACAAAACTGCTGTGCTGCAGGCAGTATCGAGTGCGGCCACCGCGATGAGGGCCCGCCTGGGCGAGTCGATGGCATCGATTCAGAAGCTGACGACGCCCTATACCAATGTCACCACGACCTCGTTGCAGGCGTTTCACGCGTTCTCACTCGGCGAGGAAGAGCACCGCATGGGCCGTGACTTTCCCCAGGGTGTGTCCTTCTACCAGCAAGCCATCCGGCTCGATCCCCAGTTTTGCCATGGCATACGCGCGCCTGGGCGTGGCGTACGGAAACCAGGGAGCCGTCACGAAAGCCCTGGAGCACTTGAAGAAGGCCTACGAGTTGCGCGAGCGTGTCACTGAGCGCGAGCGCATGTATATCGAATCGCAGTATGCGCTGCAACAGTACGACCTGCCCAAAGCCCTCCAGTCGTACAAGTTGTTTGTGGCGACCTATCCCCGGGATGCCGCCGCCTGGAATAATCTCGCCTCGGCGTATCAGACGGTCGGTGATTTCGAGCAAGCGGCCGCGGGGTTTGAGAAAACATGGGAGATCGCGCGCTGGGACAATGTGGCCGCCAACAACGCAGCCGGCATATTGCTCAGCATCGACCGCGTTCCGGAAGGGGAGCGCTACCTGAAACAAGCGCTTGACCAAAGCGGTGGCAACGACGTTTTCTACCATCAGAACGCGATGCTGGACGAGTTTCTAACGGGGAAATCCGATTGGGAGAAGCATCTGCAATGGGCCGCCAGCCGCCCCGACGGGTTCACGTTGCAAGCGACCGCAGCCACCATGTACCTGTTCCTGGGCAAGATGCATGACGCGGACCAACAATGGGCCCAGGGTGCGCAGAAGGCCGAGCAGCAGCACCTCGCCGACGCGGCCGGGGGACTCTATGCGGTTAAGGCTGTGCACGACGCCCTAATCTCCAACTGCAGTGCCGCGCGCGACGCGGCCCATCGCGGGCTGGCCCTCGACCATTCCGTCGCAACCGTTCCGGATGCGGCCCTGGCCCTCGCGCTGTGCGGCGATTCTGGCCCGGCTCTGAATGCGATCGAGCGGCTGGCGGCGAAGAGCCAGCGAACACGCTGGTCCACGACATCTATCTGCCGGAAGTGAAGGCCACCGCGGCCCTTCTTCAGCACCATCCTGATCAGGTCGCGGCACTGCTGACCTCCGCTGGTCCCTACCTGCTCGTGAGCAAGGCGCCTCAGTTGCTGGGTCGTGCATCGCTTGAGTTGAAGCATGGACAACAGGCCGTCACCGATCTTGAGCCGGGCATCCGCTACCGTGCTCTCGCCCTGAGCGAGGGAGCCACGGGCGCGGCACAAGCGCCCGACTACACGCTCTGCCTGCTGGGAACGGCCAGAGCACAGGCGCAATTTGACCGGGCTGCGGCGACCCGGAGCTACCAGCAGCTGCTCGATACCTGGAAGGGTGCTGACCCCGACTTATTCCCGCACAGGAAGCGCGGCGTGAACTCGCTGCGCTCACGACTCAAGCCAAGAACTGAAGGACGGAGGCCGACGGCGCGCCCGTCACCACTCTCCGCATCGCTTCAGGAAACCGACGGGATTCGCTCAGGTGAGAAGCGCTTCGCGCCACCGAAGCTTTTTGTCTCTTCGACGAAGCGGACTGGCGAACAGCAACTGTGCGCTCGCCGGGGCCGCTCCAGAGATACATGGTCGCGTACGCGCGCCAGGGCCGCCAGGTTTCGGCGCGTCGCTCCAGTTCCCGTGGAGTTCCTAACCCGAGGGCTCGCAGAAGACCAAGATCGCCAGATGGAAACGCGTCAGGCTCACCAAGGGCCCGCATGGCCACGTATTGAGCGGTCCACTTCCCGATACCAGGAATTTCGCACAAGCTCGCCAGGAACTCGTCGGAAGCTACGATCCCTTCAAAGCGAATGCGGCCATCACAAACCGCGCGGGCGAAAGCACGGATGGTTTCGATCCGTGCCCTGGGCATGCCGATGCCGGCCAGGCCAGAATCAGCGAGAACCTCAGGCGCAGGAAAGAGATGGGTGAGCTCGCCCGCACCCAAGATCGGCTGCCCCAGCGTCCGGACCAGCACGCCCGCGAGAGTGGTCGCCGCCCTTCACAGTGATCTGCTGGCCCAGAATGGCCCGGATCGCGAGCTCGAACCCACTCCAGCAGCCCGGGACCCGCAGTCCCGGCTCAGCCTCAACTCGCTTCGCCAGTACCGGGTCCGCCTTCAGGCTGGGAACGATCGCGGCCCAGTCCGCGCTCAGATCAAACATGGCGCGCAGGCGCTCAACAATGAAAAACAGCGAGCGTGGATCGCCGAATTGCACGCGCACCACGAGCGCGTCGTGTTCCTCGTCAAGGCTGACGTCCGACATAGCCATGGCTGCCGTTCACCGAAATGGAACGACGGTACCGGCCCGGGTCGACCCACTCGACGCCGGGCGTTGCGCGCGCGGCCAGAAATCGCAGCATGCCATCCCAGTTGTAGGGCGGGCGGAAGCGAAGCCGGAAAAGATACTGATTTTCCGGCTGAAGAGCCCGCCTGTCGCGAGAGACGACGGATTTGCAGGGGCGTTCGGCTATACACCTTGCGAATCGCGGCATTGAAGCGGCGCACGCAACCGAAGCCGGACGCCAGCGCAACTTCGCTCATCGGCAATTTCGTTTCATCGATGAGCTTCTTCGCAAAGTGCAGGCGCCGCGTCTGCGCCACGGCACTCGGAGTTGCTCCCAGGTGGTGCACAAACAGGCGGCGCAAATGGCGCGAACCCACTCCCAAACGCTCTGCCAGGCCTTCCACGCCTCCGTCCTCCAGGCCGCTCTCGGCGATCAACCGCAGAGCCCGGGACACGGTGTTGGGAGTTCCCAGCCAGGCGGGCGTTCCGGGCGAACATTCCGGGCGGCAACGCAGGCAGGGACGAAATCCGGCTTCGGCGGCCGCGGCAGCACTGGGGAAGTAGCGAACGTTTTTCTCTTTCGCCGTGGGCGCGGGACAAATGGAGCGGCAGTAAACACGGCTGCCGAGCACGCCGATAAAGAATTTTCCGTCGAAACGCGCGTCGCGCGAAAGCCGCGCCCGCGAGCAAACCTGCATGTCCAGTTCCATGGCTGTTGCCCTATGATAGCCGCTCCCCCAGCCCAGACTAGACGTTTTCGGACCACGCTCCCAGGGGTTGACCTCGGCTTGCGTCGACCGCCGGAGCCGCGTCCGGAAATGTCCGATCTAACCGAGACACGTCCGCAAATGTCCAACGCCGATTTCCCAATGCATCTATCGTGACTCGCACGGGTGTACGAAGTGCCAACGCGTCGGCAGCCCTTTTTCAGTGGAACCGCGAGTTCACTGGTCATGAGCGAGCGCATTCGCCATTGCGTGCAGTGTCCGAGGTGCCGGACCTGGTACATCATTGCGCTCAGTCCCTACTGCAACGGCTCTCTTTTGGCACCGACGGTGGTGGGCTCGTCGGAGGAATACATTCTGTATTGCTCCTGTCGGAGGCCGGCCTTCGCCAGCCGATGGAGGTGGTGCGAGGTGCAGACCTGCGTGGTCTCGAAAGCTGCTCGCGATCGCGGCTATGGAGCAGCAGAGGAGATCGCCATCGCCCGTCAGGTCCGGAACCGCAGGAGATGAGCGGCGGCTCGATTAGTATCCAATTCGAAAGGAAATCTTCGAGATGAAAATGATTCTTCGGTCGTTGAGTCCTCACATGGTTTTCGCGGCCGTATTTTTCGCGAGCCTGATAGGCATCGCCGCTCGATCTCTGGCTGCAGAGTCCACGAAAGCAAACGCCTGCCTGGCGACCGAGTATCACCAGTGGGATTTCTGGATCGGAGATTGGGATGTGTTCGATGCTGACAGTCCAGCCAAGGCGGTGGCGCGCGTCCACGTGGACCGCATCCTCGATGGCTGCGTTCTGCGGGAAGACTACCAGGATACCGAGGGCCACCAGGGTCAGAGTTTCAGCATCTACGATGCCGGTAAGAAAATGTGGCACCAGAGTTGGGTAACGAATCGAGGGCAACTGCTGCTGCTCGATGGCGGTCTTCAGGGCGGGAACATGGCGCTCAGCGCCACCGAGACCACTGCGGACGGAGAGGCCAAACAGATTCGCGGCGTTTGGAAGCCCATCGAGGGCGGCGTTCGCGAAACCGCTGTCACCTCGATGGAGGGCAGCAAAACCTGGACGCCGTGGTTTGACCTCTTATTCCGGCCGCACGCTAGCACGAACACCTCGGTTGCAGACGACCAGAAAACGGTAGCTGCGCTCGACACCCAGTATCAAGCGGCCGTCAAACAAAATGATGCGGCCACCATGGAGCGCATTCTGGCGGATGACTTCATCCTTGTGACGGGCCGAGGGAAGGGCTACACCAAGACCGATTTGCTCAAGGACGCGCGCACTGGCCTGGATCAGTACGAACATCAGGAGGACACGGATCAGACCGTTCGGGTCTGGGGCGATACCGCCGTGGTCACGGCGAAGTTATGGGAGAAAGGATCCGAGGGCGCCAAGCCCTTCGACTACACGGTATGGTTCAGCGACACCTACGTGCGCACGCCTGCCGGATGGCGCTACGTGTTTGGGCAGTCATCCCTCCCGCTGCCCAAGGCTCCGCAGTGACAACGCAACGTGTCGGGCAAGCGCCGTATTTACTGCCCGGAAGCACGCCGCTCAAGCAAGCGCTCCATCGCCTCCCGCATGGTTCGGATCTGTAGGGCTCCACGGCGAAGGCGGTCAATCTCCTTCTGGCTGGCGCGCAGGAAAGACTGGTGGCGCTCGATGAACAGCGCGGCGAGGGTTTCGTCCGCCGCCGCTGCTTCAACCAACTCCGGCCCGAAGAGGCCGCTACCAAGTTCGGCGACGTCGAGCCCGGCCCACTCGGGGAGCGCGGTTTCGGGAGCGAACTCGGGTGCAAGGACGTTGTCGGGCGAGTTTTCAATCGCCGTGAGCCGAAGAAATTCCAGGCCAAAACAATAACCGGAGCGGTTGCGGACAATGCCTGCGACCCGCACCGTGCCAGGAGCCCGGAACTCGACCTCCATCAGGTCGCCCGGCCGCAGGGGAACACCGCCATAGACTTCCATTCCGGCGCGGCTGATCGCGCTCACCATTCCCGGAATCGCGATCTGCGAGTCGGCGGTTTCGGCGGCGATGAGAACGGGCAGGTGAACATGAAACCGGGGCCAACGCCGGGTGTTGATCGGGTTCCGCGGGCTGGAAATGGGTCCCGTCATGTCGCTTTGGCTACTTCAGCACTTGAAAGTGGCGCAGATACATAGCACCGATCAGGCCCAGCGTGATAAGTCCCACCGCGCCTGCAAACAAACGAAAGCGCCAGCGCCGCGGCTCGTACCGATGATCGGAAGCCACCCGCAGCTTTTTCATCCAGTTCGGTTCCGTAATGTCCTGGTACACCGACAGGGGGATGATGGCCTCGAGTTTGCGCCGTTCTTTTTGGCCCAGCGAAACAAAACGGAAGGGCTGCAAGGTGCTGGAGACCGGGTTCAACATTTCCGCGCCCGCCAGCACCGATCCCGCTCGGATCAGGAACATCAGTTTGACCTGCGATCCCCGCTCGAGAGGGCCGGGAAGCGCGAGCAGTCCTCCGGTCAGCGACACGACCTGGAGTTCGCCCGAAATGCTCTGGCCACCCTCGAAGCGAACGACAGCGGGGGTATTGCGGTCAAGGTGTACCCGCGGAGTCCGCGGGGCAGATTGTTGTTGGGGGAGGGCGTTCATAGTACAGAGGAGAGTATCTGCCGGGGTAACCTCGAAAAGAAGGTTACGGAAGGGCTTGTACGGGACAGGTTACCTTCCTGGGCAGAAGTGAACCCAATCTACCTTCCTTGTACAACCGGGCCGGAAAGCTCCCCTCGGACCTTCGCCACTCCGGGCCACGCGGAATTATTCTGTCGAGACCAGATACTGCTCCAGCTTGCCGTCGGGCATCTCGTAGGTCCAAACCCTCAGCGCCTGCTTGGGAAACTTCAGGTGATAGAGGCGCAGGGTCATCCCGCCGCGAAGAACCTGCCGGGTTTGGACGAAGTCCTGCGGCGCACCTAGAGGGGCGAGACCCTCGGCGAAATCTTTCAATGCCTGCCCGTCGAAATAGCTGTTTGCGTTGTCGGTGAACAGGGAGCGATCGAGGGTGGCCCGCTGCAGGCCTTCGAAGATCTTGCGCGCCTGTTCGGTCTTAATGCTGGTCGCCGCATCTTGAATTGTGAACAGCAGAGCGGAAATCCGGCGAGCAATCTCCCCGGAAGCTCGCGCCGCATCCTGATTCGTGAGCACGACGACCGCTGCCCGGTCATCGGGAAAGACGATGTTCTCCGCCGTGAAACCCGAAACTTCGCCCCCATGCGCAAGGGCGCGGCGATCCGACTGGGAGGAGACGTCGACACCCAGCCCGTACTGCGTCCCCAGGCCGTTCTTGAGCCGCACCTCGGTTTCGAACTCATCATAAGAAGCGGGCTTCAGCAGCTTGCGCTCGATGATCGAAACGTCCCAGCGGGCGAGATCGCCGGCCGGCATGGCCAGCTCGCCCATCGCAAACAACCAGCCGTTCCCTTCCTTGGGCGCCACCCGCAGCGGGCCCAGAGCGTACCGCTTGTAGCCAGTCGCATCCGTGTCGCCCAGCTTTTCCTGGTCGATGTTTGCGACGCTCTTCATGGCCAGCGGGCCGAACACGCGCTCCTGCAGGAATTTCAACAAGGGTTCGCCACTGACTTTCTCAATGATGATGCCCGCGATGACATAGTTGGTGTTGCTGTATTGCCACTTCGTCCCAGGATCAAAATCGAGCGGCTTGCGCGCCCACAAGTCCAGGATCTTTTCGGTGGTGATCGGCTGCAGCATGAACGGGGGCACGTAGTCCTGCGGCCAGTAATCCTGGTAACCCGAGGTGTGCGAGAGCAACTGGCGGACGCTGACCTCGTTCGCCCGGGTCAGCGTGGGAATGTACTTCGAGACCTTGTCATCAAGCGACAGCTTCCCTTCTTCCTGTAGCAGGAGGATGGCGGCCGCCGTGAATTGCTTGCTGATGGAGCCGACGCTGTAGCGCATTTCGGACCGCGCCGGAGTTTTCGGATCCAGCCGCGCGGCGCCATAGGCTTGCAGGTAGGTGATACTGCCGTCTTTCACGACGGCCACGGACGCGCTGGGAACGCCGGTCTGGGCCAAAACCTCCTGCACCGCCTTGTCGATTTTCTCGCGCAATTCCAGCGCCAGCGCGGTCTGAGCCTGGACACCCGCCGAGTGGAACGCAATCGCCACGATACTCACGATGACGCCGCGGCGGACCGGGCCGATGAATGAGGGCATGACTGACTCCTTCTTACGAAAATCGCGGCACTATAGCACAAGCGAAGTTGGCAGCCCCAGGGCAGGCGTCACCACACGCGGTACCTGCCTGATCGTCCAGTACCGTCCTACCCGTTTGGCGGATGCGGCACTCGTCTATAAGACTTCATTCTAAGGATGCACCCGACAACAAATTTGTGAGTGCTTCAGGAGAAAAAAATGGCGTCATCTGTACTGGAAACACTATCGAACGAGCTAGCCGCAGCAGCCGAAGCCGTGGGAACTTCCGTGGTCGCGATCCATGGACGGCGCTGGATGCCTTCGAGCGGCATCCAATTGCGCAAGGGGGTGATCGTGACCGCGCATCACACCATCCGGCGCGAAGAAGATATCAGCGTGGTCGCTGAGGGAGGAAAATCGTACAAGGCTACCCTCGCAGGTCGTGACCCCAGCACCGACCTCGCCATCCTGAAAGTAGCGGAAGACAGCGCGTTGCCGCTTCCGGCTTTCGGGGCCGACACGAACTTGAAGCTCGGGCATCTGGTACTTGCGCTTGGGCGTTCGCGCGGATCTAACCTGGTCGCAAGCGCCGGGATTGTAGGCGGGCTCAGCGGAGAGTGGGAGCCGCGCCGGGGAGGACGTCTGGACCAGCACATCCGGCTCGGGTTCGAACTGTATCCGGGATTCTCGGGCGGGCCGCTGGTGAACGCGCAAGGCAAGGTTGTGGGGATCAATACGCGCGGGTTGTCGCGCGGGCGAGGAGTCACCATCCCGCTCGCCACCGTGAATCGGGTGGTCGGTGAACTGATCGAGAAGGGGCACATTGCCAGGCCCTACCTGGGCCTCGCCATGCAGCCGGTGGCGGTGCCGGAGTCGCTGCGCGGAAAGATCGCGGGGTCTGCAAATGGCGCGCTGCTGGTCGTTCACGTAGAGCCCGCGGGACCGGCTGACAAGGCGGGCGTCCTGCTGGGGGACGTCGTGATCGAGTTGCAAAGCAAAGCGGTCGAGGACACGGGCGACATCCAGCAACTGCTCGGCTCCGCGAAAGTGGGCGATAAGATCGAGGCAACCGTCCTGAGAGGCGGGGAGCCCATGAAGATGTCGATTATCCTCGCGGACCGGCCAGCCAGGTAACGGACGCATGTTGAAGAAGAATGGAAGGGGCGTGATCCGCGTGCTCGTGGCTGCCACGTCCACGGTTCGCCGCGGCGGGCTGGAAGCAATCGTTCGGGGAAATAGCGTTTTTAAACTTGTCGGATCGGCGCCCGGCCTGGTCGGGCTGGCGGAGCGAGTGCGGGACATACAGCCGGATGTCGTCCTCATCGACCTTCCGCAAGCGGATACACAATTCGTTTCCATCGCTGCTTCGCTCGAGCAGGGGGACGCTGCGGTTGTCGCCTTGATCGACGGGCCGAATGCGAATTGGATTTCTCGTATTCTTCGCGCAGGGGTTCGCGCACTGCTGGCGCGGGAGTCCTCTGCCGGGGAAATTCACTCCGCGATCCAGGCCGCAAGCAGCGGGATGGTTCTTCTGGACCCTGAGATTGCCAGGGACCTGGTAGCACGCAGCCGCCCGGACAGCTCCGAGAACACACTGGAAACCGTGGAGGAACTCACGGCGCGCGAGATCGAGGTGCTCCGCATGATGGCGGAAGGGTTGGGGAACAAAGAGATTGCTTCGCGGCTCGGCATCTCCGACCACACCGTAAAGTTCCACATCAGCTCGATCCTGGCCAAGGTGGGAGCCTCCAGCCGGACCGAGGCGGTCACGCTGGGCATTCGGATGGGATTGATTCTGCTCTAGAACTGACGGACTTGGACTGGCCCCGAGTTCGCTGCGAGTAACCTGGAGGCCCCTGTTTTTGCCTACATCTGCCCAACTGCCTGAGCTTTTGATGAGTCCACCAGAAACTCAATTCCGTACAGATAGAGCGCGCGATGGCGAACGGTCCCCGAAACTCGGACGCGTTCCTTGGACCGGGGAGGAAGAAATTCAATTTGAATTTGAGACCCCAAGGACAGATTCGCGATAGTGAACAGGCACATCCCGACATCGCTCATATTGATGCCAAGAGCATCCAGCTGGGCAGATCCAGCGAATACATGCACGGAGGTGTTCAGCAATTGACGCCGACGGCGACGCCTGTCTTGCTTGGAATTGGGGTTGAGAATCATCCGGTACGCCAGTAAGGACAAGGTAGCGCAGAGATTCTCGCGCGCGAAGGTTACGGAGGTGCAGTGACTGGTATCGGGGTGTGGGATAACCATCGTGAAGACCCTTCAGAATCCTTGCAGCCCCTTGCGGAAATGTACGCACCGGTCTACAACTTCGAAACCCAGCGCTTGATGGGCGCGCTCGATCCCTTACGCGTCCGACGCCATCTCAACGCAGCCTTGCGCACGGGCCCAGTCTTCAGCCGAGCGCATCAATTCCGCGGCCAAGCCCACGATTTCGGAAGGCCTCGTGAACGAACCAGCCTTCCACGAAGCCAACCGGTCGAGCTGGATTGCACCCGTCAGCTTGCGATCACAGTCCAACTTCGAGGAAGCCCATCAATGCGCCTCGCTCGTCGTGTGAAATCAGAATTGCCATTGGCAAGGTCCCGGTCATCCCGTTGCGGAGGAAGTCGTCGAGTTCCTTGAGGTGCTCTTCGGGCGATGTATCAGGCCAGAGCAAGGTCCGCATCTTCGCCAATTCATATCGACCCGAAAGCTGTGCCTGCCGGACGGTCATATTCGCCATATGTTCACGGGTATGCAATATTTTAGGGGCTTCGCGCACTTGCGCATCTGGACTGCGCAGTCGTTTTCGGCAGCACTCACCAAAACAACAGTGCCCCGTCTAAGCCCCATAGACTGACAAGGAGGTCCTATGAGGCAGCTACGCCGACGCGCAACCTGGACGGGGGCGATTTTGGGGTTCCTGGCGGCATTTGTGGCGCTTGCCATGCAGGCTCATGCCTCCAACTGGCCAGGTTCGGAGACCGAAGAATTTCACCAGACCTATCCGCTCTCCGCGAATGGCCGGGTCGAACTCGAGAACATCAACGGCTCGGTCGAGATCAAGGCGTGGGACCGCAACGAGGTCAAGGTTGATGCGATCAAGCACGCTGGAAGCAAGGAACGCCTTAAGGAAGCCACGATCAAGGTGGACGCAAGAAGCGATTCGCTTTCCATCCGGACGGAATACCCTGACCATGACCGTACGTTCTGGAACGATGGTAAGCATGAGCAGCCGGCCAGCGTCGAGTACACGCTGATGGTGCCCCGCAACGCGCGCCTGGCAGACATCAAACTGGTGAACGGGAACCTCGACATCGAAGGCGTGAACGGCGAAGTGCGCGTGTCGTGCGTGAACGGGCGCCTGACGGCACGCAAGCTGGGAGGTCGGGCCGAGTTGTCCACCGTGAACGGGAGGCTGGAAGCCAGCCTGGACCGGCTGGCCTCCCCGGTCGAAGTCTCTTCCGTGAACGCCGCCGTGCTGCTGACGCTGCCTTCGGATGCGAAGGCGAACCTGGAAGCGAGCACGGTGTCGGGATCGATCTCGAATGATTTCGGGATCGCGGTTGCGAATCATCGCTGGGTAGGGCATGAGATGAACGGGGAGTTGGGTGGGGGCGGGCCAAGCGTGCGCGTCAGCAATGTGAACGGCAGGATTGAAATTCGGCACGCGAATGACAACCGGCCCTTGAGCCCCGGTAAAAGCTTGAATCATGATCATGACGACAAGGACAAGGACGACGACGACATGATCTGAGGTGGGTAGAAACTCGCTGAAAAGGGAGACGCGGACAGCCGCGTCTCTTGCGTTTTAGTACACCGTGTAGCCGGGCGCCGGCGTGCGAAAATCCGGCTTCGTCGCCATGAGGAGCAAAGCGCCCGTTCTCTTGAAAGCTTTCAGATCCTCGAGGCTGTGGAATGACTTGGTGACGTAGTCATCCGGCGTGGGCGTGTCGTCGGGAATCTGCACGGATTCGACGTTCTGGAAGGAGTGCTTCTTCAGCAGGTCGACATAGTCGGCCGCAGAGCGCACGTGGACCGGGACCTTCAGCTTGTCGACCCACTGCAGAGAGTAGGGGTTATCGCGGTAAAGGTTGATGAGGATAAACATGCGGCCCTTGGGCGCCATCACGCGAAAGAGTTCCGCCAGGGCACGGTCCTGGTCCGGATAGTAGTAGAAGGACTCGACCGAGAGCATCTTGTCGAAAAAGTTCTCTTCCCATGGGATCTGGGTCGCCGATCCCCAGACGTACATCACGTTATCGAAGTCTTTCGAAGCGGCCCTCGCCTGGCGAATCATTTCGTCGGAGATGTCCACGCCAACCACCTGGCCGAAGCCTTCGGGACCGTCCGCAACCAGCCTGGCAATCAACCGCGTCGCCCACCCCGAGCCGCATCCCAGGTCCAGCACCCGCTCCCCCGGCCTGAGATTCATGTGGCGGAGGGTTTTCTCGGTGATATCGAGATGGTGATTCTCCATCTTCTCGCCTTCGCCCGCCTCAGCCCAGCGGTTGAATTCCTGTTGCAGGTTGTCATCGGGAGTGCGTTGCTTTTCAGCCATTGCCGTAGTCCTCTCTTACGAGCTTCGAGCTTCGAGCTTCGGGCTACGAGCTCCGAGCGGGCAAGGCAGCAGATGCTCGTAGCTCATAGCTCGTAGCCCCATCCCTATGCTACATTTGCCATCCACATGGCACCAAGCCAGCAGTCGGCCCCGCAACCGGACGCGACGCCCCCCCTTTTCTATTGTCCACAGTGCGCTTGCGAGGTGACGGACCCGCTTACCTGCGGCGATTGTGCCGCCGTGATCTGCCGGCGTTGCGGCTCGCCGCTGGAATCTCCCGACGAACTCGGGATCGGATAACGAATGGATACCCCCGTCGGCGCTCCGGAACCAGGCACCACTTCACCCGATTCAAAACCCAGCCTGGTACGCGGGCTCTCCCTGCTCGATTCGGTGCTGTTGCTGGCGGGCGGCATCATTGGCTCTTCGATTTTCCTCACGGCCAAGGACATTGCGGGACCCCTGCCGCACCCCGCGCTGTTCCTGCTGGTGTGGGTCATGGGTGCGTTGATCTCGATGTGCGCGGCGTTCGCGTTCGCGGAACTAGGCTCGATGTTTCCGGATTCCGGAGGACAATACATCTACCTGCGCGAAGCCTTCGGAGATCTGATCGCCTTCCTCTATGGATGGATGCTGTTTGCAGTCGCAAACGGGGGAACGATTGCCGCCCTCTCCGTAGCCTCCGCGGCGTACTTGAGCGCGATCTTCCCCGCAATCTCTCAGGAGCACGTGGTCCTCACGGCGGCCGGCATCACCTTGACGCGCACCCACGTGGTCGGGCTGATCTCGATTGTGCTCGTAACCTGGACCAACGTCGTCGGACTGCGGAAGGGCGCGGTCCTGCAAAATGTCACCACCTGGGCAAAGTTTGTGGCGATGGGCGCGTTCGTAATTCTGGGCTTTGCCGTGGGCAAAGGCAGTTGGGGAAACTTCACTCGTCACGGAGGAAACGCCACCGCCGGCATCACCATGGGGATGAGCACCAGCCAATTGATCTCGGCACTCGGGATCGGACTGATCGCCGTGTTCTGGGCCTACGACGGCTGGGTATATATCACGTGGGTGGCGGGTGAAGTAAAAGATCCGCGCCGCAACGTGCCGCGGGCCATGGTGCTGGGCATCATCGTGGTCGCCATCGTCTATATCGCGATGAACATGACCTACGTCTACGCGATGCCTCTGACCGAAGTAGCGAAACACGAGACCATCGCCGCCGCCGCAGCCGAGGCCATGTTTTCTCCGGGGGCCGCGAACTGGCTTTCCGCCGTGATTGCGCTTTCCTGTTTCGGAGCCATGGCCAGCTGCACGCTTTCCGGCGCGCGCGTCTATTTCGCCATGGCGCGCGATGGAGTCTTCTTCCAGCACATGGCGCAAGTTCATCCCAAGTGGCGTACGCCAGCACTCAGCCTTATTGGACAAGGCGTCTGGGCTTGCCTGCTCACCGTAAGTGGCCGTTACGATCAGCTCTATACATATGTGATTTACGGGATGGTGCTTTCCTATACGTTGACGGTGATCGGCCTGTTCGTGCTGCGCTGGAAGCGTCCGGACCTCCCGCGGCCCTACCGGTGCACCGGCTATCCGTGGCTGCCCGCCATCTATATCCTGCTCGGGACCTGGTGGACGATTAATACGATCGTTGAACGCCCGAAAGAAGCCCTCGCGGGGACCATCATCGTACTGCTGGGGGTTCCGGGATATTTGTATTGGAAACGGCAGAACCGGAAGGCGGCGACGTAGCCGGAAGACGTGCCAGGACCCCTTCGACTGCACTCAGGGCAGGCTGCCCGTCGCTTCAGCAGTAGGTTTCCACGTCGCGAAGTTATTGTGGCAGGCCTCCGCTGCCGAGGCGTACACGCAATTTCACGACCCCGATTTCATGTCCGGCAGCTTCTGCGCGGCAACTCAGTTCGCTGATCTGATCCGACTTTTTCGGCGGCGTCGTGAGTTCGAGTTCGATCGGGAATACATCACCGGGCGAAAGCTTGTAATGCGGCAAGGGATTCTTCAGCGCCCATCCCTCCGGCAGCGTCAAGGACAGAGTCACTTCCGCCGAATCCTTGCCGTCGTCGCGCAGAATTACCGGCAGTTGCAGGATGGTTCCGGCCGCCACCGCGATCTCGGGAGGCTCCGCCTTGGGCAAGTCGGTCAGGTCGTGTGCGGCCCGAAAATCCTCGTAGAAATTCCACGGGCCGCCAATCTCCATGGAAAAGCCCCGTATGCGCCTTGGGATTCGGGCTCGGCAGTCGATCGAAGGGCGGCGGCTGGGGCTGGACGCCTTCGAACACATCGCCGGTAGGGCGTGCCCTGGACGAGGGACTTCCCGAAAATCAATTCCACGGGAGTGGCCCAGCTGTCCTGATCGGCCCCCGCCAGCTTCTCCAGTTGCTCGTCGTTCAAGGCTTGCAGTTTTTCGATGTACGTGCGGTACTGCGTGAGATGGAAACGGAACACATCCATGGAAACGCGCCAGTAGGGTATATGGCGGAAGGGGGAGACGGCCGTGGTGGGATATTGCGGCCCTTTCCCCTTGATGAGCTTGTCGTCGCTGGCGTCGGAAAAGAAGTAAATTTTCTGCGGCTGCCAGGGCTGCAGGCCTTCGAGCAGCGTTTCGTTGATCTTCCGAGGTTGGGCAAGCTGCGCCGGAAACACCGCGGGATCTCCAGCACTGTCGAAGGCTTCAACCGCAAGGACGCCGGCAGCCTGATGATCGCCATGATCTTCACCAATAAAAATCGCGGGCAGCCAACTGAGGATAACGTCCGGCCGAGTGAGACGCACGATCCGTACCACGTCTTCGAGGTTGGTGCCGTGACGCCAGTTGGCGAGCGATTGCAGCACGTCCTGGCTGGGCGTATCTTTGCCCTCAAGAAACCATACGTTCTGGATGCCGAACTGCGTCATGGCGTGGCGCAACTCCATTTCACGCACCGCGCCCAGAGACACACCGCGCTCCCGGCCCATATTGTTGTGTCCGGCCTCGCCGTGCGTCAGGTAGACCGCTGCGACCCGCTTGCCCTGATCCAGCAACTGCGCGAGGTAGCCGGAAACTCCGGTTTCATCATCCGGATGCGCGATGATCAGTAGCACGTCGGCCTTCATGCGGTCATCGGCCCTGGGCGCCGGCCGCGGGGACTCAGGTTGTGCGGGTGCTTGGGCTGCTGCCCTTAAGGAAACTACCAGGAGGAGCGCAAGAACGCGCCGGATGATCATCATTTCTCCGTAAATCAAGATCGATTGGTATTGGACGGCAGGCAGCAAAAAGAGTTTGCACGTCCCCGCATTCTAGTTGGCATCAGTATAAGCGATGCTCCGGAGAGGGAATGCGGCAGGGCACGCGGAAGGGGCTCCCGCCGAGGCATTTCTTAGGCATGATGGCGGGCACAAATTACGGGCGGAACGCGGTTAGGATTCGACTCAGTGGTGCCAGTTCCACACCGGCTTGCCCTTGTCATCGCGCAGCATGAGCGTATCGGTGCCCTTCACCACTTCGCGGGCCAGGATCAGATCGGCGCCATCCTGCTTGATTTTCGATCCCGTCACCGTGACCTCGTCGCCCTTGGCGAAGTTGGCGCCCATATCGTCGAGGAAGGACTTGGGGCAAAGGTAGATATCGAGGGTATCGGTGCCGCTCTTCACGAGGATGTGGGCGGCATCTTTTTCACTCCCTTTGGCGGGCAGCTTGAGTTCTTCCACGGTGACCTTCATCTTCGCCTCGGTGGCGACATCGTACTTGGGAACAGTGGCTGGGCCGGTCATGGGCGGAGCAGCGACGGCCACGACGGTCACGACTGAAAACGCTGTTTGGAGCAGACGACGTAACCAGATCGACATGGTTCCTCCTCGAGACGAGCCTTGTCGCTATGCGACGCGGTCATGACGTATGAAAGGAATAATGCCCGGCGACTGCTCGGTGAGCCGGCTACGACCTATGAGAGAAGGAAGGAATGAGGCCAAAGGACGAACTGATTGTACTCCGGTCGAGCTCAGAGTTGCGATGGAATCCTGGCGCCGGAAGCGCCCGCACCCACCCAGGCACAGGCGCCCTCGCCTGTGCCGCCGCGGCGGTTTTTGGCGGCGGCTCGATTTCAGTCCGCGCTCACCGAGCAAACCAGCGGTGATACCACAGCTGCAGGGATGCGGTTTCGAAGCCGTTGCGCTGGTACAAGCGCTGGGCGCCGAGGTTCCTGCCCTGGGTGACGACGATCGCTCGCCTCGCACCCTGTTCGCGCGACCACGACAAGGAAGTGTTGCACCAATTTCGTCCCCAACCCGATGCCCCGGCTGCTCTCTCCCACGCCCACCAGGCCGATTTGAGACTCCTGGCCCATGAGGTGGCAGGTCAGGTAGGCCGCTGGTTTGGCGTCGACATCGGCAACCAACACCGCTTGCGCAAAACTCCGGAAACTGTTTTCAATCCAGGTCTCATACAGCAAGTCACACTTCACCCGATCAAAGTGCTCGTCGAAATAAAACCGGGTGTCACGGTGCCCGGTGCGCGCAATGGCGCGAAGAATGTCCAGGTCGCCTTCACGAGCCACCCGGATAGGGTCAGATTCGGAGCTCGCCTGGTCACCTTGGGTGACGTCTCGTTCAAGTGTCACCCGCACGTCGGTCAGCCGGAAATCGTTCGTCTCGGCTAGCCGGGGCGTCTCGGGATGATCAGAATCGGCGAGGAAGTAGAGGCAGTCGATGCGATTGCTGTCACACCACGCCCGGCTCTCGGTGATCGTTTTGTGGTCCAGCGCGCGAGCGGTTCAGGCGCGCAATGCGGCGCTCAAAGAACTTCGAATCCCATTCCAGGTAAGTGCAAACCGGGACGTGCTCTGCGGATGGATTCATGATGGTCGATGGTCGTGTGGCCCGGCGAACTTTCGAATCAGTTTTCGAATGAAGTCACGGCAGCGACCACACGCGCTTGTTCGGCCTCCGTCAGGTCGTTGTAAAACGGCAGACGCAGCAGACGAAGGCTGATATCTTCCGTCACGGGACAACGGGCTTCCCCAGCCGCCCATTTCTGCCCCATTTCAGAGAGATTTAGAGGCACGTAATGGAACACACTAAGAATCCCTTGTGCCTTCAGGTGCGCGATGAGGCCCTGGCGATACTCCAAGGACGGCAGGATCAGATAGAACATATGGAACGCCTGCTCGCACTCCGCGGGCACGACGGGCAGGCGCACATCACGCTGCCTGGCCCAGTCCTCGAACTGCTGCCGGTAAGACTCCCAGATGCGCTGCCGCTTGCGCTGAATTTCCTGGCGGCCTTCGAGCTGGGCCAGCAGAAAAGCGGCCAGAAGATCGGAAGGCAGGTAGCTTGAGCCGATGTCAACCCAGGTATATTTGTCCACCTGGCCGCGGAAAAACTGGCTTCGGTTAGTTCCCTTCTCGCGGATGATCAGGGCGCGTTCGACCAGATCACGATCGTTCACCACCAGCGCGCCACCTTCGCCGCAGGTGACATTCTTGGTCTCGTGAAAGCTCTGGGTGGCGAGAGCATCCGAAAGTTCCGGTGTACTTTCCCTTGTAGCGAGCAAAGAGTGCGTGCGCGTTGTCCTCAACGATCCGGGCGCCGTGGCGTCGGGCAATCGTCGCCGATGGTGTCCATTTCGCAGGCGACGCCGGCATAGTGCACCGGGCACGATGGCCTTGGTGCGCGACGTGATCAGTCCTTCGAGCCGGGTCTCATCCAGGTTCAGCGTGTCGGGGCGGATGTCGCAGAACACGATCCTGGCTCCCCGCAGCACGAACGCATTGGCGGTGGAGACAAAGGTGAACGAGGGCATGATCACTTCGTCGCCGGGTCCGCAGTCGAGCAGGATGGCGGCCATCTCCAGGGCGTGCGTGCAAGACGTCGTCAGGAGGACCTTGGCAACTCCCAGCTCCTGCTCCAATAATTCGTGACAGCGGCGCGTGAAGGGGCCGTCCCCGGAAGCGTGCCCGTTGGCAATCGCCTGGGCGATGTACTTGTACTCGTTGCCCGCGAGGCACGGACGGTTAAATGGGATCGAAATGGTCATGGCCGGCGCCTCCGGCCGGCGTCGCTCCGCACCACGTACGGCGGCTTCTGCATGCTGCGGAAGTGCATGCGCGCCAGGTACTCTCCCATGATCCCCAGGGCGAACAGCTGGGCGCCGGAAAACAGCGCGACGATCGAGGCCAGAAACGGGAAACCCGGCACCGGAGTGCCCTGCAGAAAGTATCGCCCCAGCACGTAACAAAGCACGCCGAATCCGAACAGCGTGAACGCGAAGCCGATCAGGCTGGCGATCTGCAGAGGCTTGGTGCTGAAGCCGGTCATCATGTTGAGAGCGTGCGTCACCAGCTTGCGGAACGTGTAACCCGACGTGCCCTGACTGCGCGGCTCGTGGCGCACCGGCGTGGCCGCGAAGCGGTTCGTGCCCCAGGTCAGAAGCACGTCGATGGAGACGAACGGCCCTTCATAGTGGCTGAACGCGTTCGCGACCTCCGCCCGAACGGCTCGGAAGGCGCTCACCTGGCGGGCAATCTCCGCGCCCATCACGTTTTGCAGGGCCAGCTTGGTGGTCAGCGAAGCGAGATCGCGCAGCAGGCCGTGCTGTTCCTGCGCCGGCGGCCGTACACCACGTCGTAGCCCTGGTCGAGCACGCCGAGTAGCTTCGAAATTTCTTCGGGTGGATGCTGCAGGTCATCGTCCATGGTCACGATGACACCGTACTGCACCGCGCGAATTCCGCACAGGAGAGCATTGTGCTGCCCGTAGTTGCGCATCAGGTTGATGGCGCGGATCCATGGATACTGCGCGGCCAGTCGGCCGATGGCCTCCCAGCTGCCGTCGGGGCTGCAGTCATTGACCAGCACGAGCTCGTAGGCGGGGGCGAGCGTTGGGAGCACTTCGCCGAGACGATGCACCAACTCCGGCAAAATCGCTTCGCTGCGATAGACGGGGACGACCACGGATAGACCCGGCAACGGATTTCGCGCGTCTCCCGGATGCTGGCGGCTGGTCTGCGGGTCCACGCTCATCCTCGGTTATCCGCGCGCGACGGTGGTGATGCCGATGATGATGATCAGCAATCCCAGGAGTTTTTGAGTGGAGATCTTCTCGTGCAGAAAATAAAACGCCCCGATCGTGATGAGAGAATATGTGAGGCTCACAAAGAGCGGGTAACAGGTAGACAGTTTCTGGGTAGCCAGGATGCGGAACCACATGAGTGCAGCGATGCCGGTCAGCAGGAACCCAGCGACGAACGCCGGTTGTCGGAGCAAGGAAAAGACCGCCGAGAGAGAGGGACCAAAACCTCCGGCTTGAGCGATTCCGTTCTTCATGAGCACGTTGGCCACAGCCATGCAGGCGGCAGTCAACAACAGCAGCAGGAAACCTGCCAGGGTCACGCGTGTCTCCCAGTCAAGAGAATGTCCAGTCACCGCAGGAGTGAGAAGTGCGAAGCTGCTTGCTGAAGGGCTACGTTATCACAGCGTTCGAACGGCAGTCACGCTCCCGCCTGAGGGCGCGGAGTTTGGGTTCGTTTGGTAGTACCCGCCAACGTCCTGTTCAAGCCGGTGGGTTCGTTTCGTAATTTCGGCTCAGCGTCCCAGTGTCACCGCTTCCCTGCCCCCGAAACAGACCGCCGCGATGGGCTTAATGGGCAATCCTCAGCGCAAGCGCAAGCGCGACCCTCGAGCCCGGGAGCAACGGCTGCGCCTTGTCTGGAGGGTCAGCCGGCTTAGGCGAGGGGCGTTCACGCCCCACTCGCTGCTGGCGCCTCGGCCATCGGGCCGGCTCTTCAGATTTTTCGGCGGTACTCGAGAAATCGGGCATTCCCGGCTCCCCGTACAAGGCGTCCGGCAAAAATACGACTGAGGGGACTCCTGGAGCAGGCCCTTGCGGTGGCATGGTGTGGCATGTACGACCCTAACAGGGTCCCCGGGGTGCGAACCTCTGTATCCTGGCGTAACCGAACCGCATCGGTCTTTCGGCTGGGAACTTGTTCCTTTCCCTGCCGACCCTCCCTTGTCGACCGAAGTCCGCGGATTCCTAGACTCATCGTTTCAGGTGATCGCAAGTACGCCCGGGCACTCACGGTGAGGGGGAAGGGGGCGACGATCGGCCGCAGATCCTGGATGTGCCGGAGCAATTCCTCCAGACTTCCGAAGCCTAGGCTCGCTATATGGTTTCGAGCTACTTCTTCAATGCCTGTGAGCTTGAAACTACTTGTCTGGACGGCACTGCGGGCGTGGTAGGGCAGCCGGAGCCCTACACCTTTGGCAGCGCTCCCAGAACCCTTTCCAAGGTACACCAGCCCAGCTGTTTACGTATTGGCCAATTTCCTGCAACGTCTTTCGCCGCCGATGATTGGAATGAGGGCTGAGCAGCAACAGCTTCCTAATAAAGGCTTCTCTAGCTCGGGGATCGCGCCTGCCTATGGAAACCCATCCCGCACGCACGTTATGAAATCCGAGTGTCGGGCGCCAATCCATCCCCTTCTGTCTTGTCAAGCTGTTAATCGACCCGAAAAACAGGACCGGCGAACTAATACCCCGTGTTTCCAGAGTAGCCCAGCGCTTTCCCTGAAGCCACGAATAGATCTCTCCTGATTGCCAGCAGGAGATTTATGAAATTCCTGTAAAGTTTGTTCCGACCGCAACCGATGTGCCCCTGTAGGAGGGCACATGACTGCCGAAACGATTCCCGCCGCTCAATACCTTCGCATGTCAACCGATCACCAGCAGTACTCGCTCGATAACCAGGCGGATGCCATTGCTCGTTATGCCGAGGACCGTGGTTTCTCTATCGTGAAAACTTATTGCGACGCTGCCAAGAGCGGACTGCGACTTAAGAATCGACTTGGCCTAAGGCAGTTGTTGAAGGACGTTGTGGAAGGCAACCGAACGTTCCGCGCAGTTTTGGTCTACGACGTTAGCAGATGGGGTCGGTTCCAGGATGCAGACGAGGCGGCCCACTACGAGTTCTTGTGCAAATCTGCGGGTGTGCCGGTGCATTATTGCGCCGAGACCTTCGCGAACGATAACAGCATTCCGGCGTTCATCATGAAAGCCCTGAAACGGACTATGGCTGGCGAGTACAGCCGCGATCTGTCAACCCGAGTGCGGGCAGGCCTGGTCCGACTGGCCAAGCAGGGATACAAGCTCGGCGGTAATCCGCCGTATGGTCTGCGAAGGATGCTGCTCGATTCAAAAGGGCAACCAAAACAACCATTGGCGCACGGGGAGAGAAAATGCATTGCGAACGAGCGCGTCATTCTGGTCCCTGGACCGGCTGAAGAGATTGCGACTGTCAGGCGAATTTTCCATGAGTTCGCAAACGAACATCGAAGTTTGAGGTCCATCGCGATACGCCTCAACCGAGACGGTATCCCCTTCTTGAGCAGTGCGCAATGGAACGCGAACACGGTCAGTCGCATTCTGAAGCAAACCAACTACGTGGGAAGCCAGGTTTGGGGGCGAACAACAGCCTTTCTTGCTGGCCCCGTGAAGAAACTCCCACCTCAAGAATGGGTAATTTGTCACAACGCCTTTGAGCCGATTATTGATATGGAACTCTTTGACAGCGCGCAGATAACCTTTGCGAACCTCACTTGTCATCTGTCAGACGAGGAGTTCATTGAGCGACTCAGAAAGCTTTTGAAGACTCGTGGCCGCCTCACGAGTGAGATCATCCAGGAATCTCGAAGCTGTCCGGGGCTCACCACCTACTACAAGCGTTTGGGCGGTCTCTTGAATGCGTACCAACGCCTTGGATACTTGAGGCCAGACCTGATTGCTGAGGCCACTTCCCGGCAGCGGACAATGCTGCTCCGAAGGGAACTAATTAAGAGTTTGGTGGATCACTTCTCCGGCCAATTGCAGGAAGTCCGTCCGAATCGAAGATTTCGAGCGCTGCTGCGGTATCGCCGAACCGGACTCTTAATTTCAGTGGTGCTTGCTAGATGTTATCCAGCGAAGATAGGCCGGATGCGCTGGTTAGTCGAGGCACCCAAGAATGAGCGTAGGAGGGTGACCCTCGTTGCTCTGCTGAACGAAGGCAATACGGCGATAGTAGGACTGCGCGTTTTTCGAAGAATGAACATCCCCGGACCCGATATTCGTGTGCGGGAGGGGTGCAAGTGGCTGCAAGCAGGAATCCCATTGGAACGAGCCTCTGACTTGCTGACAGCGATTCGCCAGGTCCGAATGTCAGGCGAGTTCACCGATGGACGCTGACCGTCAATGCCGACATTTCGTCTGACAAGCCGACATTTCGGCGGCAGCGGTTTCCTTTCGTTGGGTAAAGCCCCTCTTGTTAACGTCTGTCCCGGACAGGCTTCGGCGCTCTAAATGCATTACCACGAACCGTTCTTACTCCGAAAGGAGGAGCTGAATGAACTCCCTGAATGCCATATCCCACTCCCGGATCCGGAGTAGGTCTACCGTAACTGAGCGGCTTGAGCAGTTGCTAGCCGAACTCCGAGCAATCAACGCTTGGGACCTCGCCTATTTGAGTCGGAGGACCAACGATGGGATCGACCGGGTAGCTTGGGATTCACGCCGCATAAGGCTGGCGGAAATCTGCGAGGAATTAGAGATTCTTCTGATCTGCCTCGATATTCCCACGAAGCCCTCGCGGAATTGAAAGAACGGAATACTCAAAGCCGACTAGAGGCCAGCCCAGTCCCGGATTGGCATGAATGGCCAGCAATTGCCCGGCCCGTCCTTAAATTCTGGACCCGCCCCGCGTGGGGGGTGATCCGGGGTCGCGCCTGTCCAAGTCGTCGGTGGACGAGCCAAAGAGGCCAGCTCCTGGCGGCGGATAGTTGGCGTAAACAGATGGGATGAGAAGGCCGGTCTCCGGCGGAATGCGATACGCTCCCAAGTTATCGACGTGCTCAAGGCACAGATAAAAAGGAGACCGGCAATGAAGAAGGTTAGCACCGCAGTGACGACGCAGAGCAGGAATATTTCTCGGCAGAAACTGACCATCGGACTTGATCTGGGCGATCGCAACAGCTGGTACTGTGTGCTGGATGAAGCGGGCCGGATACAACTGGAACAGCGGGTGCATACAACCGCGAAAGCGTTGCAGGAAGTCTTCGGCGCCATGCCGCGCAGCCGGATCGCACTGGAAATCGGGACGCATTCGCCCTGGATCAGTCGCTTGCTGAGCGATTTGGGACACGAAGTGATCGTGGCGAATGCGCGCAAGGTGCGGCTGATCGGAGAGAGCCGCAAGAAGGACGATCGGCTGGATGCGCAGACCTTGGCCCGGCTGGCCAGGATCGATCCCGAGTTGCTATATCCGGTGAAGCATCGCAGCGCGCAGGCGCAAGCGGATTTGATGATGATCCGGGCACGTGCCGGACTGGTGCGGGCACGCACGGGGCTGGTCAACACGGCCCGGGGGCTGGCGAAGTCTTACGGCGAGCGGTTGCGCGGGTGCAACGTGCGCAACATGGATCCGGAGAAAGCCGAAGGGCTGAGTCCGGAGCTGCAACGGGCGCTGGAGCCGTTGCTGGCGACGATCGAAGAACTGAGCGAACGCATTGTGGAGTACAACGACCGAATCGAAGCGCTGGCGCAAACGAGTTATCCGCAAGTGGAGTTGCTGAAGCAGATCAAGGGCGTAGGCACGCTGATCGCGCTGACGTTCCTGCTGACGCTGGAAGATCCGCATCGCTTTGGCAAGAGCCGCGACGTGGGTGGCTATCTGGGACTGCAACCGGGACGCAGGAAGTCAGGAGAGAGCGAACCGCAGCTGCACATCAGTAAAGAGGGAGATCCGTATCTGCGGACGCTGTTGGTGCAGGGAGCGCAGCATATCTTGGGACCATTCGGGATCGACTGTGATCTCAGACGCTGGGGACTGAAGCTGGCTGAGCGGGGTGGAAGGAATGGAAAGAAACGAGCGATCGTCGCGACCGCAAGAAAGCTAGCGGTGTTGCTGCATCATCTGTGGGTGAGCGGAGAAGTATACGAGCCATTGCACAACAGCAGCCGGACGACGGTGGCGGCAGCCGCATAAAACAAGAAGGCAAAACAAAGTCAAAATCGTTCCAGGAAGAGAAAAATCAAAAAGCCCAAAGCCGAGTTCCGGTGACTGCGTTAATGGCCTGGCCCAGGTTCCACTCTGAAAGAGCCGAACCACAGGGCGCTAATCAGATGGCAGCACCGGCTGAAACGAGAACGCCCAACATGCACCGAGCGAAATGATTCGCTCCTCGAGAGTGCGGATGGAAGCATGGCGACAGTGGCTCCTCGGCGGGAGAAGAAACTTTTCTCTACGACAAAGAACAACACTCACGATGAACCCAGAATTCCCTTGACTCCGACCGGCCTTCTCATGGAAGGCCGTTTAAGTTCGATAGATCCCAGCTCGAGGGACAAAGTGGGCTGCTCCGCACTAAAGGGCGCGTTTAGTAGAATTCTCCCGCATGGCCAATCTCACCTCAGTTGTGAAATCACTGCAGCAGGAACGTAGCCGTCTCGCGTCCCAACTCGAAAGTCTTAACAACGCGTGCTCAGCGCAGCTTCGAGTATTCGGCACCCACCGGACTTTCCAGACCGAGGTTGGTTGAATTTCAGCTATTCCCTTGAAAAACTCGCTTTTCGTCCGAAACAGCCAAATTTTGGGGGATAGAAGGGATAGAAAATGTCTAGGCGAGCCGAGTAAGACGCGATTTTATTTTGGCAAATTTCGGGGCAAGGAGTTTTTTCAAGAGCCACAGGCGATTTCACCAATTGGCTCGCGCATCGATGCGAACACATCCGCCGGCGTACTTTCATTCGCCAAAATAATTGAGGCGCGTGAAGGACAGCCGACATCAATGAGACTCACAGATGCAGCGCCGAAGATCAAGAAAGCTCTTGCGAAGCATTGGCCCGATAAGGCTACTGCTGTTTTGACTGCCTCAAGCGTCGGGCTGCATCACCGAGTGATTCCGGAGCGGGCGGTGGACCTTTCCTTTCCAGCGCTCCGTTGTTGTCGACGATGGTCACGCCGTGGATCGTGCCAAACTCCGCCGACACTACAGGCGCCGACGACACCGCATATGACACGACTAACGGCCGACCTGCAACGGCCGAGGGTTTGGGCTGCGCTCCTGGCGTGGTCGCACGACGGGCGTGCACCCCTGCAACCCCAGCCTGGCACCGGTCTGCCAGTTTCAACTGGCACAGGCACAGCATTTGCCGGAGCGAGAGGTACTGTCGCAGCCGCGCGGTGCAACCGATGTAGCTGTTGTCTGGGCCTCGGCACTGAGGTTACCACCGAAACGGCCAGAGGCACTGCATGGACGGTTTGTCCTGACACGGCAGGCTTTAGGTACAACCGCAGCGATGTTGTGCAGAGTTTCAACATGCGCGGCAGGAACGACCAATTTGATTGTCGGCGCTGTCTCAACCGGACTGGGCACGCTCACCGCAGCTGCCTCCTGCGCGGCCGCCTCGGAGTTACCTGACGATCCAGCCAGGGGCATCCCACGAACCCCTTGTCGTGGTGCCACGGGTGCGGATGCAACCGTGCCCGGTGACTTCACGGTTAGGGCAACAGTTTCAACTCGCCCTGCGGCCGTCGCCGGTTGGATTACCGTTCCTGACGCAATGGTCACGGACACCATTGGCGCTCGCATTTGACGCCGGTTGCGAGGGGAGCACAGCCCCCTGTTTCTCCTTTAGGGCAGCACTGACGGCTTCGGTCGCATCCTTTCCATTCCGGCGCTGGCCATACTTTCCGTCTAAGCACACCTGGTCCCATAGCCAGGAGTTGTCAACCCATACAAGATCCTTATCCGTTTTATAAACGGCAAAGCCCGTGCTCATTCCGCCGGATTCGTTTCGGCTTCGATATTCAAAGCACACTCCCTTGTTAGTAATGACCGCGCGGGAGATTTGGAGGCTACCGGCATCATGCACGCTCTGCTGCAGGCGAAGAACGCCTTTGATCGCATGAGCGGTATCCTCATCAGAACCGGTCCGCCCAAGGCACAAGACAGCCGATAGCAGCATGAACAGTAAAGAGAGGGCTATGCGTTTCATGGTGCTTTTTAGTGTAGTAAGACCGATGTAATATCCGGGAGTTACGAAAGGCTTTGCCCGGGAGCCAGGTAACCGGCGGATCTACATTACCCGACGGTTGGCGCGCTGAAGAGGGCTCGTCGCGTTTGTCACACTTGCGGCAGTCCCCAGGCTCAGTCGCGCCAAAAGGTTACCTCTCCCGTGGAGGGCGAGGAAAGGTTGCCACCCCAAAACTGTACTCCGAGGCCGCTTCTCTGACCTGTTTTTCGATCCATAAATAGGTCCGTCTGAGTCCTTCTTCCAACGATACCTGTGGCTCCCAACGCAATACTTCTCTGAGACGGTTGTTATCTGAATTGCGGCCGCGCACACCTTGAGGACCTGGAACGTGCTTCTTGCTCACGTCAAGACCAGCGATCTTTGCGATCATGCTAGCAAGTTCATTGATGGACACCATTCGATCTTGGCCCAGGTTCAACGGCTCGCAACAATCAGATCTCATTAGCTTGTACATCCCGGTAACGCAATCATCGATGTAGCAGAAAGACCTCGTTTGCTCGCCATCACCCCAAATTTCAATTTCATTGAGGCCTTCGAGTTGTGCAGCTGCAATTTTGCGACACAACGCGGCGGGTGCTTTCTCTCGTCCACCGAGCCAGGTTCCGAGTGGGCCGAAGATGTTATGAAATCTAACAATCCGAGTTTCAAGCCCGTAATCCTGCCGATAATGAATGCAAAGGCGTTCGCTGATTAGCTTTTCCCATCCGTACGCATCCTGAGGCGCTGCTGGATAGGCATCTTCCTCCTTCAGGGGAACGCAATTCGTTATCGTTTGCCTGTGCTCCGGATAAACGCATGCGGACGACGTGTACAAGTATCGACTGACACCGTTCTGTCTGGCCGCCTCGATGCAATGAAGATCGATGAGCGAGTTATTATGCAAGATCTGTGCATGATTGCAGGAGATGAAGCCCATTCCGCCCATGTCTGCGGCTAATGCGTACACCTCGTCGATGCCCGCCGTTGCTCGCAGGCAGTCCTGCCATTTCCGTAGATCAAGCAACTCAAATTCGTTGGCGTCGCTGGCACAAAACTCCGGATGCTTCAGGTCGACTCCCCTGACCCAATAGCCTTGCGCCCGAAGAAAAGAAACGAGATGATGACCGATGAACCCGCCTGCGCCGGTTACCAAAACCCGAACCGTGTTGCCCAATGTGTTTTCTCCTAAACTTGCGTAAAGTATAAAGATCTATATTACTTTCGCACGCGCCCTCTCGAGCGTTTTCTTAAAGGTGCGGGGTTTAGTATTGAGAAGGCCGAGACCTTTGCCAAGTATAACGGACGCGAACATCCTCAGCGACAGGCAGCAAGATTAGCCAAAGCTGCACCGGGGGCGACAATGCGTAGGGCACGCCGCAAGAGAGTTTTGTATAGATTCCGGTCTCCGAAAGGCCAGAACTATATCGGCTACTGCGTTTGGCCAGACAAATGTAGGTTGCCGGAGCAGGCGGCTAGTGCTGCCTTCGACTGGTATTGGATCAACAGAAAACACTCCTTATCGTTGCTTTGCCGGACGATGCAAAGGTCCCGCCGTTCAGAATGGAAGATTGATGTTCTTGAAGTCGTTTCTGCTAGCTGTGCTGGAGCCCGCAAAACCGCGTTAATCGAGGAATTCAAGAGTTCAGAAAACGATGGCGGTCTGAACTGCGCCAACGGCCGCGGGCAACTTGTCTCGAAGTACTCACGAATCCGGCACAGTCAAGCGGTTATAGGTAGCCGCAACCCCCACACTCGTGCCAATCCCCGCAGAATCAAAGAACTCAGCAAAACTCTAAGCAGTCGCAAGGTCGCGAAGATTCTCGGAATTACCAAGAAGACCGTTCTGCGGCATTTGCGAGGTGAGTTCGGGAGGGGCAAATATGCAGACGATCCGAATTAAATCCTTGACTCGACTGGCTATGGCTGGGTGCCACGTCCTGATAACAGAGCAGACGGCTTCTGAAAGTACCCTTGCATAAGATTTGTGCCTCGGTAATTGACGTCGTGAAGAGCTCTGTTGTCGGGTGTCTCGCAAAAACTGCGGAGAGGAACTGGCCTGCCAGGCATCCGGTTCAGGATTTCCAGGCTATTGGAATTATCGCAGCTAGGGCATTAGACAACGTGCTCGAGGACGTGACATCTGCAAATCGAGGCTGTCAGACGTAAACTGGCCTCTGCACGGCTTTCCTTTGCGTCAGAAACAACAGGAGGCACACATGGGCAGACGACTGTTCGCAACACTCGCGCTGATTGTCGCACTAGGTTTAGTCACACCAAGCCTGATGGCAGACCACGGACAACACAAACAAAAGGGGAACCCGCACACAAACAAAAGCATGCTCGAAGATCACGGCTGGGAGCGGCGTGAAGGGTACGAGTACCGCACTTACGGCGACCGTGACCGACGCCCTCCGGGGTGGAGTCGCGGAAAGAAAACAGGCTGGAAAAACTGTGGACTACCGCCGGGACAAGCCAAGAAGTACGGCTGTCGGAGTTACGTTTATCAGGGTCGCCCTCACTACTACTATCAGGACGAACAAGGCCGGATCATAGTTCGCCGCCCGACGATTGAGGTTCACGGCAGCGTGGACATCCGGCAATGAGGGGGAAATCACGGACACACTCGATCAAGCAATGGCCCCATTGAAGGTCGAGCACAAGCGACTGGAGCAGGAACTGAAGCAGGTACGTGGTGCGATGTGTGCATTGCAGAGGATCACCAACAACTGTCGCGGGGGCACGATCACAGCAAGCCGCTCCCATCGGACGATGTCCATTTGTGCGCGAAAGAGAATCGCGACGGCCCAGAAGGCACGTTGGGCGAAGTGTGGGGCAGCATAAGGGAAGAAGTCTTAGGTCTAGCGGAGTCGAGTTCGATCGGGCACAGCGCGGCTCTAAAAACGAGGAGCGAGGGAGTGTAGCCAACTTATGAAGAGAATAGTGATTTTCGTGCTGATCTTTTTTTTAGGCGGCGTTTCGGGCATCGGGGTGCAAAATGCAACATCCGGCGCGGCAGATCGTGCTCGGATCGCCGCTCTCGAAGGTGAACTGAAATCCAGAAACGACAAACTCGACAAATGCACAGACGCCCTGATCAACCTGCACACAAATGTTCCGCAACCCACCCCTTCCAATAGCAACAAGCCCACAATGAAAGAGTTGTCCAGCCTCGGATCTTTTCAGCAGCGGGTCAGTATTGGCGACTGACGGATTCTGTTTGGTCGTGGTTTTAGTTGTTTCGGCAGCTTGCTACCGAAGGGGTGTTTCGTTTTCGAGTGACAGAAAGGTCATCTGAAAGCACCCAGCAGCGGTGCCGCCAGATGCCTCAGCTGCCGCGAAATCTTTCTCGTTGTGCCGTGATTGAAATCCTTTTTCCCAGCCTCGATTAACCGAGCGCGGAGTTCAGGGTTGACGTCTTCTGTTTCATCGATAAGAAGCGGGGCAACTGTGCGAAGCGCATCCCCCAGTTCACTACCTGTCAAGGTTCTCGCCACCCTAGGCGTGTGTACCTTGAAGGAGTTCGATCTGCGTCGGCCAGCAAAGGACACACCGAGCGGAGTGCCTCGACTTTCCTCGACGGACCAGTTCGGTAGCGTGCACCTTTTCTCGCAGCACTTGGTAGACAATCTCGCATTTTTCCCCTCCTGTGAATGAATGCAACCCCTAAGGATGAGCACCGGTCCCAACGGTTATCGGATTCTCACACGGTCAGAGCGTTTCATCGAAACACCATGGGGCATCTCCCCTCCAACCCTGCACAGAAGGATGCAAACCTTCAGCGGTCGAATGGAAGACAACGGGACCCGCCAGCGAACCCATAAGATCATCTCCTTCACCGAGGCGGGAGCACTTGCGGCTTTCAGGTGTTTGCGATTCCTTGGCTGACGAGGTTCGCGGTGGGCAAGAGAATGAATCGCCACGTACGCAACAGGGAGACCCATCGACGTGAGACTCGGGAACTGCCAAATCAGGTCTTGCCGACAGGTTTGCTGCGAAGCAGCTTTACAGTCTCAGGTTGCGCTAATTTGCACAAGATCGGTGGCAGGCCGCGTGCAATCAATTCCGCATCCCCGACAACGAGTTTGCCCATCTGCTTGATGGCAGTTTCCATTCCCCGCCTGGTGAGCGCAAAGAATCAAATTGCGGGTGTGCCGGGCCCGATGTGAGGCGGGCAGCGGCTCTTGAGGAAAGACGTCGGTGGCAAAGCGGATCTGTCCCCTCTTTCAGCACAATCGAGCATTGCGTCGAAATCCACCACAGCCGCGCGGCTAACCAAGACGAGGCCCGACCCTTCTGCATCGCGGCAAACTCTTGTTCCCCCAGGAAACCCTGATTCTGCGATGTGACCCCAGCACGACAATCACCAGGCGAGAGCGCCGCAAGACCTCATCCAAAGAAGCCGCCTCGCAACCCAGGGTTCGAATATATTCGGCGGGCAACCATGGATCGTAAGCCCGAATGCGACAACCGAACGGGCGAAGCAATGGCAAGATCGCCCTGCCGAAGATCGCCCAGTCCGATCAGACCGACGTCTTGTCGGAAGAGGGAGAAAGCCTCGCGATTGGCAGCCAAGCCGTACTCCTCGGTCCCTTGGCGGAAATGACGATCCGACCGGCTGATGCCACGGGCGAGATCAATCGCCATGCCAAGTGCTGCCTCTGCCACAGGCTCGGCGAACACCGGACTAGTGCTGAGAACGCGTATGCCGCTGCGAAAACAGTAGGCGTAGTCGATATTCGGAAGGAAATTTCCTTCGACGTTGAACACCGCCCTCAATGACCGTGGCCCGTTTTAAGCGTGATTCGGGAAGATCGAACTGGCCAATGATGATTTCTGCATTTGCGACTTTTTCGTCAAACAATGCGTCCGTGACAGGACCAGCTTCGTGCACGAATACATCTCCCAAAGCTCGCAGCCGGGCCAAATCGTTCTCGTCAAGAATCTCAGACATCGCACGTGGTTCTGGGGCTAGGAAAATACGTTTCGACATACTGCTGCTCGGCATAAAAGCTCCTTGGAAATGTATGTGGATCAATGCCGAAGGGAACACTTCCTTCGACGGGCCTGTAACTTGTGTCGCGAGCGCCAACCGTTTGAGGTTGGCCTTCCGTCCTTCAAGGGCCTGCCAGGATCGGCAGGATCGGAGCCGAAGGATGCCCGGTATCGTGATAGACCGTATTCGTTGCTGGTTTTCCGGCGGCCCCGGCCCCTTGTTCCTCTTCGTCTGCTTTCTAATCTTCGGGAATTCCTCGCTCAAGGCGACGGCGTTCGTGCCCTCATCGGGAAATGCTGAACAGATTCTGCCCATATCCAAATGGTACGCCCGCTCCCTGAAACACACGGAGAGTTGCGGATTTCTCTTCCCGCCGACCACAAACCACCCGCTGCTAGAATCAAGACGAGGGGCAATAAATGGACAAACTCGATCAGGCAATGGCGGCAGTCACAGTCCTGTGGGGCCCACGAACGCTAGCTCGATACAGGAATACCTGACTGGCGGCAGCGCTGGGGTCATCCAGTCCGCCTGCAGTCAACATCTGCTGCGCTTCCCTGCGCGGAGGGTTGGGACCGAAATATGCGACATACTTACTTCGGCCCACGCACGTTCGTAAAGCACTGCGAAGAGCGAAGGAGGCGGTACTACCCGCGGGAAGAGAGTCCGTTCTTGGTCGAGGTGGTCTTCGGCAAGGCTGATGGCGTGTCGGGACTCACAAGCACCGGCTTTAGATCCGGCCCTCCTTTTTCAAAGAGATCCGGAGCGACGCGATGGTTGCACCAGCGACGAGCCTCGCCTACCAGGACTTGGTTTCCCAGTACTCATCGGAATCCGGATCAGGGAGGTCGAGAAAGCTACACAACGCTTGCCAGATTCGTCTGAGGAATTTCACGATTGGGTGAGAGTAGCACCTTCAGCACTGGCCCGGTGGCCGAACCCCGCGGTGATTGGATGGTGGCTACCACTCCCCCGGTCTCTATTTCTCACGATATTGCCTCATACTCACCAGCCGGAGTTAAATTCTTGGGCTCCTGAATATGCGTTCCTGGTGACGCAATCCCGCGCTGGTGCGGGTCTCGATCGCCCGTTGCGGCACGCGGGCGTCCCATTTCGTGCCACAACTGGCACAAGGTGCGCATGCCCTCAAGTAATATTGCTTGTGACCTCCCGCCCACCATGGGCGTTCAGGACCCGCGAAATGCCGAAGACTGGCTGTTCCCAGAGTTCCACCATGGAAGTTCCTGCGCATACGCAAAGCGAAGTTACCGAGCAACTGCGGGCGATTGTACGCAGGCGCAGGGTGCAGTATTTCGAGCGTGCGGATCGCTGGTTCCACCGCCTCGTCCGGCTTGCCGCCGTCGTGCATGAAGGCTTCTGGCTAGGCTGTCTGAGTCCTGACGACCTGAACGCGGTCACCGCCGACTACTATCGCCAGTCGCAGGAGGCTGGCTCGCCGGAACATAATCTGCGCGGCTTTTTTGACTGGGAGACCTCTGTCGTGGCCCGATACCTTCATCCGGGATCGCGCATTCTTGTGGCGGCGGCAGGGGGTATCCAGTCTTCTTGGGCCGTGCCTGCCAGGTAATCCTTGGAGAGGTTCGGACGATCCACTGGCGGAGAGGCGTCGGCACTCACGATGGCAAGAGGACCTTCGTAGCCCTCTCGCCGCAGCATGTCCGCCGCAGCTAGACCCGCAGCGCCTCCGCCCACAATCACAACCAAGCTTGGACCCTCCGTTCCGCGCTTGGGAGCCGGTGGTGAGACTTTCTCACGAACAAAAATCTTGTCGCCCAGTCTTTCAACTCGCCAACAAGGGACCGGATCAAGAGCGGGTGCCCGCAGCGCCTCGCCATTCCGAAGACTGAAACATGCATGGTGCCAGAGAAATTCGCCGCTGATTATCGTGCATGCGTGTAAGCTCGTTTGTATATCAAACGTCTCCCACCCTTGCCGAGTGTGTCGCCACAAGCACGTCACCCTGAGGTCAAACCCATCAAAATCGTTACCGGAAAAGGCTGCCTCGAGAAGGTGGCAAAAGTTTTCTTTCTGTTCGGTTATTCTCAACAACAGGGGTGACTGCTGTGACGAAACGGGCTGAGGGAGAGCCACAATATAGTCCTTGTTCTACCTACCGCCTACAGCTGAACAGCCGTTTCACCTTTGCCCACGCCGCGGCATTGCTGGACTATCTGCAAGACTTGGGGGTTACCGATTGTTATACCTCTCCCTTTGCGATGGCACGTCCCGGCAGCCTCCACGGCTACGACGTCACCGACCACACGAGGTTCAATCCGGAAATCGGTACGGAGGAGGAGTTCCAGCAGTTCGCACAGCAATTGAAACAGCTCGGTATGGGACTGATTGTGGATGTTGTCCCGAACCATATGTGCATCACTCATCCCTCCAATACGTGGTGGTGGGATGTGCTCGAGAACGGACCGGCCTCCCGGTTCTCACGATATTTCGACATCGACTGGAATCCTCCTAAGGCAGAGCTTACCAACAAGGTGCTGCTGCCGGTCCTTCCCGACCAGTTCGGCCGGGCCTTGGAGAATCAGCAGATAAGGCTGATCTACGATAGTGGTTCTTTCTTCGTCGACTGCCAGGGTACTCGTTTTCCGGTTGCCCCGCGTAGCTGGCCTCTGGTCTTGGATCGGGTGCTGCACGAGATGCGGCAACGACCAGGGAGGGCCCCTGATCACGAGATGGAACTGGAAAGCATTCTCAACGCGATTTCCTACCTGCCGCCGCGACACGAAACGGATCCCAGCAGGATTCGAGAGCGCCAACGGGAAAGCGACATCATTAAGGGGCGATTGACAAAGCTGATGGAAAGCAGTGACGCGGCCCGTATGGGCCTGACCGCGTCGCTGGACGACATGAATGGACGCAAGGGCGACCCGCGCAGCTTTGACACATTAGAGCGCATGCTCGCCGATCAAGCCTACCGATTGAGTTACTGGCGTGTCGCCGCTGACGAGATCAACTACCGTCGCTTCTTCGATATCAACGATCTGGCTGCGATCAAGGTGGAGGATCCCGAAGTATTTGCGACGGTGCACGCGTTGGTGTTCGATCTCGTCCGCAAAGGCTACGTATCTGGAATGCGCATCGATCATCCGGACGGCCTGCTCGATCCGCAGAAATACTTTGAGGACCTCCAGGAGCAAGTTCCGCTCCCCGGCAGATCAGAGGCCGGCCCTGGCCAAGCAGTTCCTCGGCGTCGGCTTTTTCTCATGGCAGAGAAGATCCTGGTGGGAGATGAGGAACTTCGTCCTTCCTGGACGATCGAAGGGACCACTGGATATGGCTTCCTGAATTTTCTCAACGGACTCTTTGTCGACTCCTCCCGGAAGCGTACTTTACTTGGCCTCTACCGCCAGTTCAGCGGCTGGTCCCAGTCTACGCCGATTTGATTTACCAAAGCAAGCTATTGATTTTGCAAGTGTCTATGTCCAGCGAACTGGAAGTGCTGTCCCGCCGGCTGGACCGGATCTCCGAGCAGCACCGATGGTCCCGAGATTTTACACTGCAAAGTCTGCGGGCTGCCTTGCGCGAAGTAATCGCCTGCTTCCCGGTATACCGCTCCTACATTCGGGACCGCGGACCCCATCCCGACGACGAGGATGAGCGGCACATTCGGTATGCCGTCCGATCTGCCAAGCGGCACAATCCGGCCGTCAGCGAGTCTGTGTTCAACTTCATCGAAAGTGTCCTCCTGCTAAAGGATCCGGAAGGCCTCAGCGAGGCCGAGCGATCTGAGCGCCGACTTTTCGTAATGCGCTTTCAGCAGCTCACTGGACCGGTGATGGCGAAGGGTCTGGAAGACAGCGCGTTCTATCGCTACTGCCCCTTGCTATCCCTGAACGAGGTGGGCGGTGCGCCCACAAGTTTGGTGTTTCAGCCACCTTCTTCCACGCAAAAAAGTCTATCCGCCAAGCATCTTGGCACAATTCCCTTCTAGCTACCTCGACGCATGACAACAAGCGGAGCGAGGACGTTCGTGCCCGGATTAATGTGCTGTCTGAGATTCCAACCGGCTGGTATCGGGCGATCCGCGCTTGGCAGCTGCTCAATCGGGACAAAAGAGTATTGGTTGCCGGTGATCAAGTGCCCAGCGCCAATGACGAATACTTCCTGTATCAGACGTTGGTAGGCACCTGGCCACTGCGTGGCATGAATGAGAAGGAATACGCGGAATTCGTCAGCCG
>CAVRZQ010000033.1:0-16546 GCA_963725575.1 uncultured Acidobacteriota bacterium | reverse complement strand
GAAGACCGGAACAGACACCGGCCTGCTTACGCTTCCGTTATTTCGCCATCGACATCCTAATTTCGCCTACCCGCTCACTATCGGGGTATGGATGCGACTGGAACCTGGCTCTGGGCGGCAGATGAGACGTCCAAAGGCTCAGCCAGTATACGGTGCCGCGGAACCCCTGCAACGACCTGGCGCGAGCACTCGACCGAGCAGGCGGTCTCACGCCCGTCGAGATAGTTCGTGCTGTGTCTCGCGAGCGGATTTAGCGAGTTGAGGAGGCGAGCAAGGTGGCAATCAGATGACGGGACAAGTCGGGGCGGGATGGCAGCCGACGTATTCTCGCGGGAGACCGAAACGCCCGGGCCGCCTTTGGGTGGTGGTGGAGCAGAACTGGAGCCGCAGCCGGCTACCGGGGCAGCGTCAAAGACACATCTTCACCATTTGCCTTGTACTCGAGTTGCAGCGTCGCGTTCTTCTTGCGCGAAGCCAGCGGAAAGTAAACAAATCCGGCCACCGGCGCCGACGTGGCTCCCTCGGGCAGCCCCTTTTCGCTCAACTCAGTTTCCATCGCTGCCCGATCTTTATCGGTGGATCCGGATTGCGGCCCGCTGCTGCCGATGCCCACGCCTACGCCCACCTGCTGGTAGACGCCACCCGAGCGCTGGGTCCCGGTTGCCGGATCATAGCCGCCGCTCTCGTAACCCACGCCCACCGAAGGAGCGACTGTGATGTCGCGGGTCGATGCGGCTTTTTTCTGCAGCGTGGCCGCCACCAGCTTCGCACTTGCCGGTTTGGCAGCGATGTCTGTGCCGTTGACGCGCAGCACCAAGTCGTTCAGCGACACCTCGAGGGGCTTATCCTTCGGCGGATAAAGGGCAATCTCGGCCACCACGCAGCAGTGGTTCACGTCGGAAACAAACAGCCGCCGGGCCTGTTCGGGAGTAAGCAGCACCACCCCGATACCCACCCCGTTCCGCTCGGCGTGGACGGCGTAGCGCTCAGCCGATGACCGCGGCACCGTTCCTTTGGGCGCCGCCGCCGTCAAGGAGACTGCTCCAATTACGAGGGCCGCCCACCAGCCTTTCCGTTTCATGGTTTCTCCCCGGCTTCGTCAGGACTGAGCTTCGCCGTAATCTTCAAGGACTTTCCGCTCAACACATAAACCCGCTGGTGAAACGGTTCACGCCCCGCCGATGACACGGTCAGGTCGTAGGCGCCCGGATCCAGCCACAAACTCTTCAACTTGTCTGCGGTGCCGGCATAGCCACCATCGATGTAGACTTCGGCTACCTTCGGCTCGGCCGTCAAGCGCACTTCCCCGCGACCATTGTTGTAAGCGAAAGAACCCGGCCCGTAGTAAGGATAAGGATTCCAGACGGGATACCAGAACGAAGCACCGACCCAGTCGCCCGGATAAAATCCAAAAGGCCCGTACGGGTAGCCGTAGGGGTAGTAAAGAGGACCCGAAAAGTGGCTGTAACCCGCGCCCACGGAGAAGCCGCCCAAGCGCACGCGAAGCTTCCGCTTGTCGGCAGGGGTCTGGCCCTCGGCATCTTTTTTGGCTGAGTCGCGGACCGGTTCGGCCGCCTTCGCCGGCGTGGGAGCAGTGGATTCCTGACCCATGGAATCCCGGGCTTTGCCGTCTGTAGAAGAAGGCTTCGCAGAACTCGAAGGCTCGGTGGACTGGGCGTTCAGGCTAAGCAGAGTGGCGAGAAAAAGGGCGACTATCCCGAGTACGCGCAACCGCATACCAAACCCCCTGCGTGTCGGATTCTACGCAGAGCTTCAGAGTTGCCCATGATATTGGAAATCGGCCGCGCCTGCCAATCAAGGTTCCCAGTTCAGCACATTCCGCTTCGCCTGCGACGAAGGCAAGCTGCACTTCAACTGTGTTTCACAAACCGCAACGACGCTGAATTCATGCAGTACCGCAACCCCGTCGGCTGCGGGCCATCGTCAAATACGTGCCCCAGGTGGGCATCGCACAGAGTGCAGTTCGCGGCGTCGCGAACCACTCCGAGACTGGTGTCGGTTTGCGTGCGGACATTCTCGCTCGCAATCGGCGCCCAGAAACTCGGCCAACCCGTGCCCGACTCGAACTTGGTGTCCGAACTGAACAAAGCGTTGTCGCAACAGAGGCAGCGGTAGATACCCTTGTCGTGGTGGTTCCAGTACGTCCCCGAAAACGCGATCTCCGTGTCGGCGCGTCGCGTAATATCAAACGCGTTCGGGGAAAGCAGCTTCTTCCACTCTGCCTCGGTCTTCACGACTTTGGCGACACGCACTTTCCTGAGCCGTGTCCCGTCGTCTGAGAATTCGACGATCGTCACCTCGCCGGGAGCAGCCTGCGGCCCGGGTGCGGCAGCCACGAGCATGTCCGGCCGGCGCAAAGACCACAGCAAAGCTCCTGCCGCGGCACTGGCCGACAGGGCGAGAAACGTCCGCCGCTGTATTTTCCCCGCGTTCCTGTCCAAGCCGTATTCGAACATAAGGCCACTCCGGCATTTCACTATCTGGCAGAGGCTTTGAGCTTCTTCACTTCGCCGCGACCAGATTCGGAGACTCGCGATACACCTGCGGGAACTCCTGCTTCAAATTCTCCACTTTCGGGGCGTCGTTAAAGCGGATGTACATGCTGTCGGGATGCAGCGTGGCATAGTTCTGGTGATATGCCTCGGCCGGATAGAACGCCTTCAAGGGCACTACCTGGGTCACGATCGCGTGCTTGAATATGTGCGCCTTATCGAGCTGCTCAATGTAAGCGCGCGTGACTCGCAGCTGATCGGGCGTGGTGTAGAACACCACCGAGCGGTATTGGGTGCCTTCGTCTGGGCCTTGCCGGTTCAACTCGGTCGGATCGTGGCCGACGGAAAAGAACACGTGCAGGAGCTGTCCGTAAGTGACCTGGGACGGATCGAACACCACTTCTACCGACTCGGCGTGCCCGGTTCTTCCGGTGCTGACCGTTTCGTACTGCGCTGTCCTGGCTTCTCCGCCTGAATATCCGGAAGTAGCGCTGAGCACGCCCTTCATATGTTGGAAGACCGCCTGAATTCCCCAAAAGCAGCCACCCGCGAATACCACGGACACCTCGCCGTGCATGGCCGCGAGCGATGTATCGGCGGCCGGCGCGGGAATTTCGGGAGCCTTCTTGGCGGTCGCCGCCGGGGGCAAGCCCACTGCCGCAGTAAGCAGCGCACCTGCCAGAAGCGCTCGAATCCACCATGATTTCGTCATGTTTCCTCCATAAGAACGAACACCCGCACCCATTGGATTGGAGTAACAAGGGTCCCAAAAGTTTCGCAGGATGTTCAAGCCGGGAAAAGGCCGACCTGGGAGAGAAGACCGTTGCCTCGAAATGACTGTGCGGAAGGCACTTCCCGGCATTCGCCAAGGCTCGCGGTCAGGCTCTTGCGGGGACCTGTCCGGGGGCGTGGAGCTGGGAAGGCGGACGAAAGACGTCAAGGGCTCGGGCTCCCCTCGCGGAAGCCGAGCCCTCAAAAATACCCTTTAGAGTTCGAAGTGGAAAATAAGCAGAGCGACCTTTCAGGCAGAACCGAAGGCGATTCTGAATGGCCCACTTTGTTCTCTCGCGGCCGCGGGAAAACAAAGTGGGATTTTTTACGTCGCTTTTCCTCCGTACGACCGGGAGTGGTTTTAACACGGAGCGCATGCCACGCCTGCCGGCCGTGCAAATAGTTCCTGCTCCGGTGCGCGTTCTACTCTCGTGTTTCCTACGGCGATGGCCTTAGCCTGCTCTCGTAAGTCCCTGAGCTTATCCCTACAACGGCCGCACCCGAAATCCGGGATCCACCTAAGACGCTCATTGCAAACAGTTCTCACGGCGCGTGACCATTCGTCTGAGAACCCCCTCGCGATGGAATCTGTTGGCCCAGCGCTTGCAACCAACCCCAAGAGCCGCAAACATTCTTCGGAGGAAGACATGACCAAAACTACCCAATCTCTGTGGATGCTGGGAGCGCTCGCTCTGGCACTGAGCGCCGCCCCGCTTTACGCGCAATCTGACACGCAGTCTCCTAACACGCCACAGTCGCAGCAGCAACAGCAACCCGATCAGACGCAGCCCGCGCAACCACCCGCTGGCCAGTCTGGAAACGATGCCCAGGCGAGCAGCCCGCTGATGATGGCCAGACCTTCAGCGGCACGATCGCAAAGTCAGGCGAGAAGTATGTTCTGCAAGACGCCAGTGGGAAAACCTACGACGTTGACCATCAGGAAGCGCTGAAGCAGTACGAAGGCAAGAAGGTTCGGATCAAGGGCACGCTCGACCCCGACGGCAAGACCATCCATATCAAATAAACCGTCCGCACCGAGAGCAACCAAGAGCAGGGACCAGATGACTGGTCCCTTTTTCTTCGCAGGCAGGAACGACGTGGTTTTTCGTTCGAATAACTCGGCCGCGATCCAATCCCGGAAGCGACACGGCGCGAAGCGCCTGTCAGTTTGCGCTGCTGCAATCTTCTGGTAGTTTGGAGCGTCGCATCACGACTCATTCCAAGGAGACTCCGCTTTGAACTATCCCCGCGCCTTATTGCCCGTTACAGTTTTTGTCTTCGCCCTGTGCTCGGCGGCTCCCGCTCAGATCGACGACGCAACCCGGCAGCTTTCGCACGACATTTTCAAGCAGTTGATCGACATCAACACTACCGACTCTGTGGGGAGTGTGACTGCGGCCGCCGAGGCCATGGCGCAGAGGTTACGGGACGCGGGCTTTTCGGACAGCGACGTGCTGGTGCTTGGGCCGAATGACCGCAAGAAAAACATGGTCGCCCGGCTGCACGGAACGGGCAAGCACAAGCCGGTGCTGCTGATCGGGCACCTTGACGTGGTGGAGGCGCGGCGGGAAGACTGGACGACCGATCCGTTTCAGTTCATCGAGAAGGATGGATTTTTCTACGGGCGCGGGACGCAGGACATGAAGTGCGGCGACGCGATCATGGTGACCACGCTTATCCGCATGAAGAAGGAAGGCTACCAGCCGGACCGCGACATCATCCTGGCGCTGACGGCGGATGAGGAGGGCGGAAAGTCGAATGGGGTCGACTGGCTGCTGAAGAACCGCCGCGAACTGGTCGATGCCGAGTTCGTGCTGAATCACGATGGCGGCGGGATCACCAGCGAACACGGTAAACCTGTAATGATGGACGTGGATGCCACGGAGAAGTTGTACGCCGACTACCAGTTAAGCGTAACGAACCCGGGCGGACACAGCTCGTTGCCCGTTCCCGACAACGCGATCTATCACCTGGCGAACGGGCTGGTGCGGCTGGAGCACTACGAGTTTCCGATGGAGTTGAACAGCGTCACGCGGGCGTACTACGAACGCATGGCGAAGGTGACGAGCGGGCAGCGGGCGCAGGATATGAAGGCGATTTTGAAAACGCCTCCGGACCAGACTGCGGTAGAGCGGCTGTCGAGGGATCCGATTGATCACTCGAAACTGCGGACCACGTGCGTGGCCACGCGCCTGGAGGCGGGTCACGCGAACAATGCCCTGCCGCAGATGGCGCGGGCCAATGTGAATTGCCGGATCGCGCCCGGTCACTCGTCCGAGGAAATCCGCGGCAAGCTGGTGGAGATTCTGGCGGATCCGAGGATCACGGTGAAGTACGTGGGCGCGATCGGTGAAGTGACGGAGCACGGAGCCGACAAACAGTCGTATGCGCCGCCGCCGCTGCGGCCGGACGTGTTCCAACCGCTCGAGAAAGTGGTCGCGGAGATGTGGCCGGGAGTGCCGGTGATTCCGACCATGTCGACGGGGGCTTCGGATGGCGTCTACACGAACGCCGCGGGGTTGCCGACTTACGGGATCAGCGGGACGACGATCGACCGGGATGACGTGCGGGCGCATGGAAAGGATGAGCGGTTGGGGGTGGAGTCGTATTACAAGGGGGTGGATTTTTACTACCGATTTCTGAAGGCGGTGACGGGAGGGTAACGTGAAAACGAGTGTTAGGCTGGCCTTTCTGACATTGTCGTGCCTTCTCCTCGTCACCGTTTGTTGGAGCGTTCTGCAACACGAATTCGTCAGATATGACGGCCCCGCGAAACGTCTTCGCGGGAAGGTCACTGACTATCGAGGTGCAGCGATCCCAGGGACGGAGGTCGAAATCTATGACAATCCCGAAGTGTGGAATGATGATTCCTTAAGTCAGGCCCGGAAGCGCGAGAAACAAACTATGGTGGCGTCTTCAGTCACTGATGAAAAGGGCGTTTTCAACGTTCGAGGCGTTCCCAAAGGACTGTACGAAGTGCAATTTTCACGAATGGGATGGAACACTCTTTCTGTAGTCCTGAATGTTGATCCCCATTCCAAGGCAGAGGATCTTTGTGTGGAACTGCCGATCAGCGGTGGTCCCGGGGAATTTAAAGTCAAGAGTTGCCGATAGAGGCCTTGGACTATACCAGGTGGCGAACCCGGCACCGCACATCTCCCTTGACATTCGCCTTTTATTCGCTCACAATCCGGCTATGGCCATCACGCGTCGGCAACGAGAGCTGTATGACTTCATTTCGCGGTTTGTGGCGGAGAAGGGATACTCGCCATCGTTCGAAGAGATTGGCGAGGGTCTCGGGCTGAATTCACTGGCGACTGTTCATAAGCACGTCTCGAACCTGGAGAAGAAGGGACTGCTTACGCGCGACTACAATCGCAGCCGCTCGATTGACCTGGTCGCGCCCAAGGGCAAGCTGAAGCAATCGATGGCGGTGAATACCGGGCTGGTGCTGCCGGTGATCGGGCGGATTGCAGCCGGGTTGCCGATCGAAGCCATGGAGCAGCGCGACGGGAATACCATTTCGCTGGCCGACTTCGTGCGCTCGAAGGAAGTCTTCGTGCTCGAGGTGCGCGGGGAGTCGATGCAGGACGAGCACATCATGGACGGGGACTACGTCCTCGTCGAAAAGACCAAGGTGGCGCGCAATGGGGAACTGGTGGTCGCGCTGGTCAACGGGGATGAAACAACGTTGAAGCGCTTTTATAAAGAAGGAGAGAACATCCGGCTGCAGCCCTCGAACGCGGCCATGCGACCGATCATCGTTCCTGCCGCGGCGGTGGAGTTGCAGGGGAAAGTCATTGGGGTGTTGCGGAAGTATTGAAGGCACGGCTCTAGGCTCTCGGGAAGGAAGTTGGAATCGAACCGGCTTAGAAAGCCAAACGCCCGGCTGGGTTGCCGGGCGTTCGTGCGTCACAAATGAAATCCGAACTTAGCCGACGTGCTTGTCGAGCGCTTTCTGGATCTGCTCCTTGGGCACGTAGCCTACGATTTGCTCCTTCACCTGGCCGTCTTTGAAGACGAGCAGGGTGGGAATGCCGCGGACGCCGTAGCGCATCGGGGTCGCCGAGTTGCGGTCCACGTCCATTTTGCCAACCTTTACCTTGCCCTGGTATTCGGTGGCCAGCTCGTCCACGATCGGGGCGATAGCACGGCACGGACCGCACCAGGTTGCCCAGAAATCGATCAGGACAGGCTTGTCGGATTTCAATACATCTGCGTCGAAGTTCGCATCGGTGACCTCGACGATTGAGTTGCTTGCCATGGTTCCTCCCAGATACCTCGTTCCGGCCCCGGTTCTCACTTGCCGGCCGTGGCACCGGTATGAGTGCAGCCACTTTTCAGTGGATTAGAAATTCTAACACTTGCATTAGATGCGCGGCAGTGACGGAGGGTGCAAGGGGGTGGAACAGGTCTCAGGTCTTGGGTCTTGGGTCTTGGGTCTTAGGTCTTGGGTCTCAGGTCTTGGGTCTTGGGTCTTGGGTCTTAGGTCTTGGGTCTTGGGTCTTGGGTCTTGGGTTTTGCATTTTAAGAGCCCAACGGCTCAGCCACGATTCTAAGGGGTACGCTTGTCAGATCTCAGTTGCCGTGCACCGGCGAAACCAAACCGAGGGCGGCCCGGATTCCGATATCAAAAGGGTGAGCGCTTAGGACAGATTCAAGCCCGAGGCCTGAGACCTGACACCTGCTCCAAATTTAAAAGCGTCCTGAACTAAGTTCAGGACGCCTCGGCAGCCCTCCCCCAGAACTGCCAAACCACATCGTGGATACTACGGCGAGGCCTGTGGAGTGTAAATGTCACTTTCGTAATTCGCTCCTTTGGTGCGTAACCACTTTCCATCTGACTTAAGTAATCTCTTCGAAGAGCATGTCCTCGACCGCGCCGATGCAGACAACTTCCTGAAAGCAAACGAAGGATAGCCCGAACGGAGCACTCGTCTCGGGGCTGGTTACCCTGGGGGATTTCTCCAGAGGTCACCCGATTGTTCAGGAGAATTTACAAATGTGCGCGCAGCGCAGCATGTCGTGAACGAGCGAGCGCATTTGCCCCCTTGGTTTTCATCGGCTGTCTGACGAATACCACGGCGTGCGTCGCAGCCAGCGGGTTTGACATCTTCGTACCGAACACGGGAACATAGCCCGCTCCCAAAACTTCACCCACGAGGCCGTTCCCATCATGCGCACCCGGATCATCCTCTTATTTTGCTGTCTCCTGCTTGTCCCTGCAGTCGCCCAAAATGCAGCCCTTAAGTCGCCGAAGCTTTTGCCCTGGTCCCAGCAGATCGCGGTGCGGGAACAGTGGCTGGCGAAGCGGCACGAGATGATCCTGCCCATGATGCGGGCGCATGGGATCGATATGTGGATCGTGGTCAATGAAGAGTTTCATGATGATCCACTGACCCAGTACATTGCTCCGCCGCGGCCCTATGCGGGCGGCCGCGATTTCTTTGTGTTCGTGGACACTGGGGAGAAGGGGCTGCGGAAGATCGCCATCACTGGCTTCTCCGAGGAGAATCTGAAGCAGTTTTTCGAGTCGCCCGATGAGCCGCGGCCAGCGGACAAAGTGCTGCCGGAACTGTACGAGCAGTACAAGCCGAAGAAGATCGCGCTTAGTTTCGGCGCCCGGCGCGGAGTGCAGCGCAGCCTGACCTACGACACCTACAACCTTATCGCCGAGAAAATGGGACCGGAGGCGGTGCAGCACTTTGTGCCAGCGGCGGACCTGATCGAGGAATACCTGGACACGCGCATTCCCGAAGAGTTCGTGACCTACCAGGCGATGGTGCAACTCACCGATGCGCTCACGCGCCGGTCGTTGTCGAGCGAAGTGATTCACCCGGGTAAGACAACCGTAGGGGACGTGCGCCGCTGGCTCTACGACCAACTTGGGGAGAATCGCGTGGGCACATGGTTCCAGCCCGATCTGCGAGTGCAGCGCAAGGGAAAGAAGAACGATACCTCCCGCGGCTTCCTGGCGGTGGCGCCGGAAAGCACGGTGATCCAGCGCGGCGACGTGGTGCACCTCGATTTCGGCATTACCTACATGGGCCTGAACACGGACTGGCAGAAGATGGCCTACGTCCTGCTTCCCGGGGAGAAGGACGCACCGGCCGGCCTGAAGAACGCGATGAAGAATACGAATGCGCTGCAGGATGCGCTTACCCTGCGTGCGGCGCGGCCGGGCCGGCCGGCGGGCGACGTCTACAACCAGACGATGGAGGAGATGAAGCAGAAAGGGATCGAGGCGCAGATCTACAGTCACCCCATCGGCAACCAGGGCCACGGGCTGGGGCCGAGCATCGATTTCCGCGCGACCAAGCGCGACGATATCGGAGCAACCCAGGCCAAGCCTCTGCGCAAGGGGTCCTATCTTTCCGTAGAACTGAACACGCAGACGGCGGTGTCCGAGTGGGATAACCAGAAGGTGTACATCATGATGGAGGACGATGCCTATTTGACGGATGAGGGGTACAAGTTCTTCGTGCCACGGCAGGAGGCGTTTTACCTGGTGAAGTAAGGGCACGTGCGGGAGCGAAATGCCTGGGTCCTTCGCTTCATTCAGGATGACAGCTAAATTCCGGGGCAGGAAGCGTGCGCTTCAGGGCTGTTTGCGCCACGTTTGGCCGGCATCGTCGGTAAGCCAGACTTCTCCGTTCGTGGTGGTGATTTTGCCCTGGCGCGCATCGGTGAACTCGATGGCGGCAATGTCGGCCGTCAGGCTCGAGCCGGCGATCGCGGGTGTGACCTGGATCCAGTGACTGCCGGAGTCGGTCGAGTGGTAGAGCAGGCCGGAAGCGCCTCCCACCCAGAGGTCGGGACCATTGGCGGAGAGAGCGCGGAACGTGGCGCCGTAGGCGACCGTGACCGGCTGCCAGGTTTTGCCGGAATCGATGGAGTGCTGAAGTTGGCCATCGGAAGAAATCGTCCAGCGCGACACGGGCGCATGCGGTGAGGAAGCGCGCTCCCGATTGGCCTTGGTGGCGACCTCCTTCGACAGGGCTCCCTGGCTGGCCGTCACCGTCTCAGGGGTAGGCGCATCCATGCGCTCGAACATTACCGCGGCGGAGGGCGGCTTCGCCTTGCCCAGCGCTTCGTGCTTGTTCCGGGAATCCGCAGGAGCGGCGGCATCAGTTTCGAGAGCGGGTACGGCTGCCTGAACCTCAACGGTTTCCGAGGTTTGAGGCACGATGCTCAGATTGGCCACCTGGCGCGACTCAACTGCAGGGTTCTTGGCGTCTTCCTTTGGCGGGGCGGTCGGAGTTGTCTGCCAGTTCCGGGCCGCACCAGCAGCCAGGGCTCCGACGGCTGCTCTTTGCACGGGCCCTCCTCCGATGCCTCCTGCGATCTTCTTTTCCAGAACGGTTGGAGCAGGGGCAGCCATGGGTTGTTTGGGCGGGGAAATCTGTTTCAAAGTGTTGGCCTGCGCGGGCGCAGCGAGCTTTTCATTTGACGGCTCCGTGGCGACGGTGATCGACGCCTGCGGACGTGACTGCGATCCAGCCAACGGTGGCTCGACGAGCCTTTCGTCGGCAAGCTGGGCTGATTGCGCGTCTCCCTGAATCGTCGCCGTCTTCGCACTGCGCGTCATCATGAAGTCGCGCTTCATCAGTACGGCGGAACCCACAATCACGAGGCAAGCGGCAACGGCTCCCCAGCGCAGTACCGTCCAGCGGAACCAGGGAGCGCGATCCGCGGTGTCTAATGACGCAGGCGCGGATCCAGTGCGCGGCACCGCGAGGGCGAGCACGTCGCGGCAGTCTGTGCATCGGGACAGATGCGCCAGAACCGTAGAGCGTTCGCGATCGGAAAGCGCCTGCTCGGCGAAAGCGGTGAGCTGGTCGGGATCAGGGTGATCTCCGGCCGGAGCCGCATTCAGCCGCGCGCGTACGATTTTGGGCAGTTCGTTCATGGTTGACTACAACCTAGCCTGTATCCCCTGACAAAGCCTATGTATTTCCGTCCCCTGCAGGGGCTGCTACCTTCTTCTTATGGAACGCGTCGGCAGGCGAATCTTGCGCCAGACGATCGCGTAGATTCAGGGTCAGGTCTCGCACGTCGACGGCCATTGCTTCCTCTGCCTGACGGCGGCTCATGCCCTTGCGAGCCAAGCCCGCAACGACCTGCTTTCGCAGCGACTTAGCCAGCTTATCCAGCTTCCGGCTGATGGTGGATTCGTGGACCGAAAGCATGCGGGCGATTTCGGCCAAGGTGCGGCCATCGAGGAAGTAGGCGGCCAGCATGAAACGTTCCTCAGCGGACAGCGCGGCCAAGGCTTCGTCCGTCGCAGACTCGAGGCGCGGGTCCACCACGGGGGTGGGATCCGGTTCCGGAGCGGCGAATTGTGTGCCTTCCTCGGTTTCTTCATCGAGGCTCACCATGCGCTTCTGCCGGCGGTAGCGGTTGACGTGCTCCTGGGCCATGACCGTGCGCAACCAGCCTTCGAGAGAACCGCGTCCGGTGTAGGAGGAAAGCTTCGAGACACGTGCTCCGTCGCGCGCGAGGTTTCCATAGAGGTCGGCGTAGAGCGAATCGGAAAGTTCGCGGCCAGCGGAGTCCTCGCGCGTGATCTGCAACCCGATCTCATAGAGCTTCTCTCGATAGCGGAGCATGAAAACTTCCCATGCCCGCTCATTTCCGGCGGCACAGGCGCGCGCGAGGACGAGTTCTTCGATCTTCAGGGAAACACAGAATTCGCGGGCCTGCGCGAGAGCAGCGTCGGCAAGATACTTGCGCGTGACTTCGCTGAGGATACGGGCGAGGTCGTCGCAGCTGAGGCCGAATTGCGCAGCTGAACACTTCGCGTAGAGTTCGCTCGCGAGGTTCTGGATTTCCGGCACAGGGCCAGCTACGGGTTGAGTGGCGCGATCCATGGAGTCGCCGTCTTGGGCGATGCTACTCATTTTATTTGATGCAAGAAAGGATGAATTTCCCGTTCCTCCAACAATCAGGGAAGCAAGGGCGCCCCGGAAATAGGATGCGCTCAGCAGCCGGGGTGTCGCTTCGCTCCGGGAGGAATGCCATGAAGGTCACTGTATTTCTCAGCACGATGGTCCTGGCAATTGCGGTGGGTTTGGTAGCGGGTGGAGGGCGTGAAGTTCGGGCGGGGCAGCCCTCCGCCGCCACCGATTACAGGGTGTTGGCGCCGATCCGGCACGGCAACCTGACGGTGTTTCCAGTGGTGGCGGCGGTGTCGCATGACACGGCAGGTTTCCTGACACTGGACGAGGGCCTGAAGTCCGGAGAAGTGGAGGTAACCGAATCGGGCAGCGTGCGGGGCATGATTCGGCGACCACCCCGGAATGGCGTCGGCAGGCCCGAATACCCGGTGCGGAATGGCGCACAGGTGAACAAACTTGTACTGGTAAATAACTCGAAACGCCCATTGCTGCTGCTGGCCGGGGAAATCGTGACCGGGGGAAAGCAGGATCGGGTAATTGCGAAGGACAGGATCGTACCGGCCGAGAGCGATCCGATGGATCTGGATGTATTTTGCGTTGAGCCGGGACGTTGGGTCGGAACGAGCGAAAAGTTCCAGCTAGGATCGATCAACTCCGCAATGGCGTCGCCCTCGGTGCGCGGCAGCGCCATGGCGGATAAAAACCAGGCCAAAGTCTGGTCCCAAGTTGGCCGGGCCAAGGAACAGATGACGGTCGAGGTACAAGCCGCCGCGCCCCCGGCCGCCACCGAACTCGCCCAAACCACTTCTTATGCCAAGGTGATGCAGAACGAAGAAGTGAAGAAGAGGGTGGATTCCGTCGCCGGCTCGATTGAAAAGGAATACGCAAGCACAATCCAGCAATTGCGGGAGCGGAACGCGGTCGGGGTGGTGGTAGCGGTGAACGGCGAGATCGTGTGGGCGGATATCTTCGCAAGCACGAATCTGCTGGAGAAGTATTGGCCGAAGCTGGTGCGGTCGTATGCAACCGAGGCGGTGGTAACGCGGGCGAAGGGTGCCCAGGTCAGCGAGAAGTCGGCGCAGGCTTTTCTCGAAGATCTGCATGGACGACACGAGACCGTGGACAGCGAACCGGGACTGTACCGGCACACGGAGGTGAGCGGGGACGGGTTTAAGGCGTTTGAGCTGACGTCTCTGCTGCCGAAGACCGGATTCGCGGTGCATTTGGCGAAGATGACGGAGTGAGAAGGGCAGGTCCGACTCAAGTGCCTCAGGTGTCAGGTGTCAGGAATCAGGCCTTGCGTCTTAGAGTTCGATCGTGTGCCCTCTTTGAATCTTGCGAAGCCCCCGGGGCCGAGAGACAAGAGCCGAGAGTCCTTGACCTAGGCCCGCCCTGAGACCTGCCACCTAGCAGCCGAGACCTTAACATTGGCGGTCCTCCCTCAAGCGGGGAGAGCTTCGGCTCTCCCTTTTTTCGCTTCGCCGCACACAAGGTGGCCCACGAAGAAAAACTCATCTTCCTTTCAGAATCCTCTTATAAGCTGTTCTGGCTCCGATACGGACTGGCTTGCGTGAGGACATTATGAAATCAAAAAAAGACTTACTTGTGGCAGGGCTTGTGCTTCTGGTTGTCGCGGCGACTGAAGCAGCGTCAGCCCCGGGCTATCACATCGTGAATAATTGGAAACTTGGTGGCGACGGTGGCTGGGATTACCTGAAAGTCGATAGCGCCGCACGCCGCGTTTATATCTCGCGGGCGACAAGAGTGACCGTGATCGATGCGGACTCCGGCAAGCCCGTGGGCGAGATTGCGGATACACCGGGCGTGCATGGGATTGCATTGATCCCTGAAATCGGCAAAGGGTTCACCAGCAACGGGCGCGAGGACACGGTGAGCGTGTTCGATCTCCAGACCCTAAAGACGCTAAACAAAATCAAGGTCGGCAATCGGCCGGACGCGATCTGGTACGATCCCGCAACCAAGCGCGTGTTCACATTCAATGCCGGCAGCCAGGATGCCACCGCGCTGGACGCAGCTAAGGGCGAAGTCGTGGGCACGATTCCGCTGGGCGGCAAACCTGAGTTTGCGGCGAGCGATGGTAAAGGAACCGTGTTTGTAAACCTGGAAGATAAGAACCAGTTATTCGCGCTCGACGCGACCAAGCTAACCGTAAAAGAGCGCTGGCCGCTCCCCGGGTGCGACGAACCGAGCGGGTTGGCGATGGATCAGAAGAATCGACGATTGTTTGTGGGCTGCGGAAACAAAGTCATGCTGGTGGTGAATGGGGACAACGGAAAAATTCTGGCGACGCTGCCGATCGGCGACGGCGTGGACGCCACTGCGTTTGATGACGAGACCGGACTGGCGTTTGCGTCCTGCGGCGAAGGTGTGCTGACCATGGTGCGCGAAGACGCTCCTGACAAGTTCAGTGTGGTTGAGAATATTCCCACGCAGAAGGGGGCACGCACGATGGCGCTCGACAGCAAGACGCATCAGGTGTATACGGTGACGGCAAAATTTGGGCCGGCACCGGCGCCGACCGCGGCTCAACCGCATCCCCGGCCGACGATTCTGCCCGACTCTTTCGTGGTGCTAGTCCTGGGCAAATAAAATCTGCCGGCCGATGCCCGAACCGCATCCCAATGGCTTGCGCCGGTTCGATCGCGGTTGGGGCATGAATTCAATGGCACCTCAATTCGTCCGGCGGAAACCAGCGCGCTCGGTGCGGGCTGCATTTCTGTTTTTCATTTTTCTCTTCACTGTCAGGCTGTGCCCGGCCTACTCGGTTCTCACCCACGAGGAAATTGTCGATCTTCTGTGGAAGGACCAGTTTGAGCCCCTGCTCAAGCAGCGTTTTCCCTCCGCTACGGAAGAGGATTTGCGCAAGGCACATGCGTACGCATACGGCGGCAGCCTGATCCAGGACATGGGGTATTACCCGTTCGGAAGCAAATATTTCGGCGACCTCACGCACTATGTGCGCAGTGGCGATTTCGTGGACAATTTGATTCAGGAGTCGTCGAACTTGAACGAGTTCGCATTTGCGCTGGGGGCCCTCTCGCATTACGCGGCCGACAACAGCGGGCACCCCACGATCAACCGGGTGGTAACGATTGAGTTTCCCAAGCTGGCGAAGAAGTACGGCCAGCGGGCGACGTACGCGGACGATCCGAAGGCGCACATCCGGACCGAATTCGGCTTCGATATGGTGCAGGTCGCAAAGAACCGATACACGTCCGACCGTTATCACGACTTCATCGGGTTCGAAGTTTCGAAAGAGTTGCTGGACCGGGCTTTTCTCAAGACCTACGGGTTGCAATTGAAGGACGTTTTCGGCGATCCCGATCTTGCGATCGGGACCTACCGCCGGGCCATCAGCCTGGTGATCCCGGAAATGACTCGAGTCGCATTGCTGGCGCGCAAGCAGGCGATCGTCAAGGACACGCCCGACTTCCACAAGAAGAAGTTTCTCTATTACCTGTCGCGCAAGAGCTACGAGAAGGAGTGGGGGAGAGAGTATCGTAAGCCGGGAATTGGCACGCGCATACCTGGCATTCTTTTTGCGGTTGATGCCGAAGGTCGGACCCTTCAGCGCGCTCGCGTTCAAGATTCCCACGCAGCAAACGGAAGATATGTATATCAAGAGCGTGAATCCTACCGTCGAGGACTATGGCAAGCTGCTGCACAAAACGAAGGTGCAAGACTTGCGGCTGCCGAACAAGGATTTCGATACCGGCAAGGACACACGAGCGGGCGAATATCAGCTTACCGACAAGGCCTACGAGAAGCTGCTCAACCAGCTGGCGGAAAAGGAAATTCGAGCACCTGACTCCGCAACTGCAGGAGAATATCCTGGAGTTCTATGCGGACCTGGAAGCGCCGATCCGAACCAAACGTAGTGAGAAGGCATGGACGCAGACCCTGGCGGACCTGGAGCGACTGCGAGCCGCGCAGCCAGCGCCGGAGGAGCCGGTAAAAACGACACAGGATGGGGCTGAATTGCCTCCGGAAATCAGCGACAATCAGCCCTAGGCGTGGGGCGTGTACTTCTGTTTACGCCGCGAACCGTCTCTAACCACGCTTTGCGTGCTCTCCTGTCCAATTTCCGCCCTAAAACTCCACACGGCTCGTACAAATTGGCCTCTTGATTGCAAAATGTTCTGTAGTATATGACATCCTTTCCAACGACCGTAGCTTCTGTAGGAAACGCGACCATGACCACCGACAATGACAAGCACTATCGGGCCAGAATTACCAAGCGCGTCGACTTGGCGTCGGAATTGTGGATGATCCGCATTGACCCAGGGGCGGAGTTCAAGTTCACTCCCGGCCAGTACGCGACACTGGGCGTCGAAGGCGAGGACA
>CAVRZQ010000032.1:0-7372 GCA_963725575.1 uncultured Acidobacteriota bacterium | reverse complement strand
CCGGAGCTTCACTTCATACCCGCAAGTCATCGACTTTGCAGGCCTTCGCGGAGGGGAATGCCCGCTGCCGTAGGGGACCTGCCGCGACACTTTGCAGTGTCCGATAATGCGTAATACTCTTCCGATTGGCGGGCAGGCGTGTCCGCCCCACACATGACTTCGGAAGCCAATGCGCGCGTGCTGTCTATATTTCTCGACTACCTGAAGGTTGAGAAGGGCCTGGCGCCGCTGACGGTTTCGGCGTACACCACCGACATTTGCCAGTTCGCCGGCTTCCTCGAAACCCGCAAACGCGCGTTTACGACCGCTCGACGCAACGACGTCCGCGACTTCATCCAGCAACTCTTTTCGAATTCCGTGGACGGGCGTTCGGTGGGGCGGAAACTCTCGGCCTTGCGCCACTTGTACCGGCACCTGCTGGTCGATTCGAAAATTGACCATGACCCCACCCTGAACATCGATTCGCCCCGGCAATGGAAAGTGCTGCCCAAGGCGCTGGCCCGGGACGAAATGGAGCAGACGCTGGCCGGCCCGCGAGCGGCTTCCGACACGAAGTTGGCGACGGCGATCACAGCGCGCGACCGCGCGATGCTGGAAGTCTTCTACGCGGGAGCATTGCGGGTATCGGAAATTGTTAATGCAAAGCTTGAAGATTTGAAGCTGGAGACCGGTTACATGCTGGTGCGCGGCAAAGGTGACAAAGAGCGCATCGTGCCGCTGGGCCGATCGGCGCAAGCGGCCCTGGCGGATTACCTGGGCGCACCCCGAGCGACCCTTGCCGCCCGCAAAACTTCGCCCTTTCTTTTTCTGGCGCGCGGCGCGCATAAGCTCACCCGCCAGCGCGTCTGGCAGATGGTGAAGGCGGCCTCGCGCGTTTCCGGCCGGTCAGCTTCGCCGCACATGCTGCGGCATTCCTGTGCCACGCACATGGTCGAAAACGGCGCCGACCTGCGCACCGTCCAGACCATCCTGGGGCACGCCGATATTTCCACCACCCAGGTCTATACGCACCTGGCGCTTGATCGCCTCAAAACGGTGTATCAGAAACACCATCCCCGGGCGAAGGCGAAGGCTTGATTCACCACCGAGACACAGAGGCAGCAAATCCGAAAGGCATGGTAAATGGCCGTCGCGGCGTATCCGCGTTCAAGTCAAGAATGAAAAAAGAATTCGCTTTCCTCTGTGTCTCTGTGCCTCCGTGGTAAAAGACGTTCGGCGATTGTATGAGCGAAAGATCCAATCAAAAGCGCACCACCGTCGAGAAAGCCACCGACCAGTTTTTGGGAGTGCTGCGGCAGAGGAATGCGTCGACCCATACCATCAAGGCGTATGCGGGCGACCTGGAAAATTTTGCCAGCTACATTGGCGCGCGCGGGTGGAGGAGCATTGACCACGTTGCGATCCGCGGATTTCTGTCGCACCTTTACGAAAAGGGACTCAGCAAGGAATCGGTAGCGCGGTCGCTGGCGGCCGTGCGGTCGCTGTACCGGTGGTTGGCGCAGGAAGGCGTGGTGGAACAGAACCCGGCAAAACTGGTGGCCACGCCAAAGCTGCCGAAAAAACTGCCGCGCGTGCCGACCATCGAAGAGATGAACTCCGTTCTCGATGGAGCCATGCCCGAAGTGGCGGCCTTTCCCGAGCGAGACCGGCTCCTGCTCGAATTACTTTACGGCTGCGGAATCCGAAACTCGGAGTTGATCGGCATCAACGTCGATGACATTCGAGTCAGCAATGAGGCCATCCTGATTCGCGGCAAGGGAAAGAAAGAACGCTACGTCCCGTTCGGGGGATCAGCTGCCGGGGCATTGCGGGTCTACCTGCCGGAGCGGGCGAAACTGCTTGGCGACAAGAAGAAGACGAGTCCGGCGCTGCTACTGAACCAACGGGGCGGACGGCTGACGGTGCGCAGCGTGGGGCGCATCGTGAAAAAGATTGCTGTCGCCAAGGGGCTGTCGCCCGATGTTCATCCGCACACGCTGCGGCATGCCTTCGGCACGCACATGCTGGAAGAGGGTGCCGACCTGCGCGCAATCCAGGAGATGCTTGGCCACGAGCGGCTCTCGACCACGCAACGTTACACCCAGCTTTCCATGAAGCACGTGCTGGCGGTGTACGACCAGACTCATCCGCGGGCAAAATGATGTTCCACCTTTCTATTCCCTAACGGCATTGTTTCGACGAAGTGTTCTTTGGATTCCACCCGTATTGCAGTAAAGTGCAGCCATGAAAATCGCTATTTTGTGTCTTCTTGTCGCAAGTGGTATCGAAATTGCGTCACCGCAAACGGGCCAAACCGAATCGACGGGCAGAACCGCCACTCGGGCGATGTGTGATGCAGCCGCACCGAAGCTGCAGGAAGCGGGAACTACCAAGTTCGTCTTGATGCTGACACTCAGCGACAAAGACCAAATCCAATCGTTTAAGACTGAATCCCCGAAAGGTCTTCGACTCGAGAAAATGAAAGAAGTCAGCGCGCAGATAAAGAAGGTGCATTTTGAGCCGGCGAAGAAGGATGGTTCACCCGTAGCAGTGAAAGTAAGAATAGAATTCGATTGTTCGACCGAGCCTACTGGCACAAATCAGTAGAACCCAGGAAAACGAATCTAGTCCGCAGCCTTCGCCTCAGTGGACGCTTCCGCCGCTTCTCCCCGCAATTCATGCCACATATCGACCACTCGTTCCTTCACCGTGCCAGTGAGTTGCGCATAGGCTTCCTCGGACGCTTCCGCCTCCGGTGCCGGATAGATGGGATCGCCGAACATCATCTTCAGCGGGGCAAACTTCTGGAATTTTTTTCCGCGCGGCCATGCATCGTGGAAGCCTTCGATCGCGATCGGCACGATCGGCACCTGCAGGTGCAGGGAAAGAATGGCGGCGCCTTTCTTGAAAATACGCGGCGTGCCGTCAATGCTGCGCTCACCCTCGGGATACAGGATGAGATTGCGCCCGTGGCGCAGGCCGTAGGCTCCGGCGCGCATGGCCGGAAGCAGGTTGGCGTCCGGATCGACCACCACCACGCGCACCGCCCGGGCGAGCTTCCGCATGATCCCGGCCCCGAAGATTTCGCTAGTGCCGACCGCGAACGAATTGACGAACGCATCGTGCGGCAGCACCGCCGCCAGCACCACCGGGTCAAGATAGCTCTGGTGGTTCGAGGAGAGGATGAAGGCGCCTTCCTTGGGCAACTTCTCCAGGCCGGAATACTTCAGCTGGAAGCGATCCCGAGCTATCACCTGGAAGACCCGCGTAACGAAGTACCAGAAGGCCTCGACGACCGGGTGGGGTTGGGCGAGACCCAGAACTTCGGGATCGTCCGGATCTTCCCGCAGCACCGCGCTCCACCCGGCAAACTGTGCGCGCGACATGGTCTTGCCACTAGCGGAGCTCTCGAGAACCGCGTTGACCAGGTCGCGGACGGTATAGATTTCGGCCAGTTGCCCTTCTTCGACGTCTCCCCCGAGTTCTTTCTCGAGCGCGACCAGCAGCTCCACCCGCTGCATGGAATCGAAGCCCAGGTCGAGTTCGAGATTGTCGGTAGGGCGAATGGTCTCGGGAGCATTGCGGGCGTTTTCGCGAATGATCTTCAGGCCGCGCTGGACGTTGGGCTGCTCGAGCCAGGTCTCGTCCTCGGGCGTCATGGAGCGCTCGGCGGGGACATCGGCTTCGCCGGAAACTCCACGCTTCTGATTGGCCCGGACACGCTTCTCGATTTCGAAGCGTTTCAGCTTGCGGGTGGTGGTGCGGGGCAGGTCCTCCTGCCAGATTTCGTAGGCGCCGATGCGCTTGGTCGAGGCCACCTGCTGCGACAGGCCTTCGATGTCGAAGCGGATCACTTCTTTAGCGTTGACGATCTTGCGTTCCTTGAGCACGTCGAAATTCGGCACGACCACTGCGTACAGGCGCTCCGAACTGGGGTCGCCCGGTTTGGCCTCCAGGCCCATCACACAGATTTCCTTAATGTAGGGCGACTTCAGGTAATGTGCCTCAATCTCCTCGGGATAAATATTTTTTCCGTTGGCGAGGACGATGAGATCCTTGCGCCGGCCCGTGATGAACAAGTTGCCGCCGGAGTCGAAGTAGCCGAGGTCGCCGGTTTGGAGCCAGCCGTCACGCAGCGCTGCCGCGGTCGCGTCCGGGCGGTTCCAGTAGCCTTTCATGACGATCGGCCCGCGGATGATGATTTCGCCTGCCGGCTGACCGCCTTCTTCCTGCGGCTGCGGGTCGACGATTTTTGCTTCCACGGTCGGCAGCGGCGGACCTACCGATCCGATAATTACGTGCCCGGGCGTGTTGAGAAAGGCAGCGGCCGAAGTCTCCGTCAAGCCGTAAGCGTTGAGCAGGTCGATGCCGAAGTCGTGCAGGTCGCGCGCGACCCCCGGGTCGAAGCGTGAGCCGCCGGTGATGAGGTAGCGCATGCTGGCGCCGAAGGTGGCATGAATCTTGCCGAAAAACAGTTTGCCGGCGTTCAACCCGAGCTTGCGCAGGAGGCGGTTCACACGCATCAGCCAGCGCAGAAGTGACTGCGCAATCTTGCCGCGCTTGGCGACCTCTTTGAAGATCTTCTCGTGGATCAGGTAGAAGAACTGCGGCACCACGGCGAAGGCCGTGATCTGGCGCTCCTGCAGGGCGCGCAGCAGTTCGGTGGTATTCAGGGTTTCGAGGTAGACGACGCGCGCGCCTTTCACCAGGGGCAGCAGCAAGTTTGCCATCTGCGCCAGCACGTGGAACATGGGCAGGATGCCCAGCACGGCGTCGGTCGAGCCAATCTGCAAAACCTGGAAGACGGCGTTTACTTCGCCCAGCAGGTTGGCATGTGTGAGTTGGACGCCTTTGGGGTCGGCAGTGGTGCCGGAGGTGTAGAGCAGGGCAGCCACGTTGTCAGCAGGCGCTTCGACCGCGCGGAAGTTGCCCGGCCCGGCGGCGAAGATGGCGTCGAGGTCGCCCACCCAGCGCCGGCTGGAATCTTTTTGCGAGTTTGAGGGTTTCGGCTGGTCTGAGTTCAAGCTGCCTGGATCGATAAGCAGCAGTTCGACGCCCAGTCCGGCCACGGCCTGCTGCGCGATGGCGAGATGCTTAACGTCGGTCACGAGCAGGGAAGCCCCGCTGTCCTTGAGGAGTTTGGTGACCTGGTCGGCGTGGAAGGCGGTGTCGAGTGGGACGGCGGTGTAGCCCGCGGCAATGGCTCCCAGGTAGCTTGCGACCCAGCGCGGATGGTTGTCGGCAAAAATGGCGATGCGCGCGCCCGCGGGCAGCTTCCTTTCCGTCAGCCAGCAGCCGACGGATTCGGCCATCTTGCGGGTCTCGGCGTAGGTGTAGCTTTCGACCTGGTCGCGGCGCTGGATTTCGAGCGCGACATTTTGCGGCCCGCGTTGTTCGGCTTCGACAAACTGATCGTAGAAAGTGGGCATGAGGGGCGGGGAAAATATACCTGAAAAGAGGTCAGGAAAGATCAGAACCTGCGCCAGATCGCCACATAGTCAACCACTTCGCAGGGGAACCTTCCTGAATGCTTATAGCTTAATTCCAGCTCGGTTTTCTTTGATGAAATCAAAAAGCTTGTCCGAGATAGGCTCTGCATTCTCGTAATAAGCGTCGTCGCAACTTCTGAACCCCCCCTCTCGTGGTGCCTGAACCGAATAGATGGCGGCTTCGATGCTTTCCGTTGTCAGGTCAGTGGCCCCGAGTGCGTCTATGGCGGTCTGAGTGATGCTGGCAGTTTTCACGCATCCGATACGCTGCAAGGCGGCAACTATGCCCGATGCAGATGCTGGAGAGTTAACAAAAAATTGATCGTAACCGCCGTCGTTTATTTCGCGCTGAAGTGCCTCGACGGCTAGAACGATACGCTCTTCGGGCGTGAGATCGTCGCCTCGTTCGGCCTTCTGTAGGATCGCCTGCTCGAATGCGGCGACCAACGAGTCGATTCTGTACTTCCCTTCGAGAGCGAGGAGTTCTTCGACAGTCTGGCCCGAGTAGCCGTTTAGCCACCCGGGATTGCTCTTGGTCAACCTCTCGAGGGATGCTTTTGCTGATTCTTCGAAAGTGGGCCGCGTCATTGTAAGGTCCTGAGTTCGGTACTCTCCTTCGAGAGAAGCAATCAGTGCAGCGACCTTTTTCCACTTGGGGTCGTCTTCTCCTAGGTCGAAGCTGGCGGCTTCACCACGAGGTCCCTTCGTGATGTTCGTAAATGTGACGCCTGCCTGTAGCAACCGCGCCTTTTCCGGCTCGCTTATGAAAAATATCGTGATGTGATGATAGAGACCCACTGCGCACTCCCTTGAGAGAGAACGTGACCGCTTCGTTAACTTTCAGCGGGGATTCGTTTTGTGCTGTTCTCGGGTATTCTACGTTCGTGCTCAAAATTACCTTTAGAGCCGATGCATCAGCCTTCCAACGAGCCCGCGAGGTCGCCCGCTCCGAAGGCAAAACCTTGGACCATGCCTTCCGCGAGTGGCTGTGTTGATATGCCTCCCGCAATGTAACCCAAGCGGAAATCGAGGCCTTGTTTCGAAGCCTGAAGCACGTCAGATCTGGGCGGAAGTTCAGCCGTGATGAGATGAACGAGCGCTAAGCCTTTCCGGGTTCATTACCAGACTCTCAATCACCTCCGATGTTCTGACTGGCTACCTCCTTGCATCCAATATGCTAGGCTTAAATAGCTTTATACTATGGGGTACGTGTCCCCTCTGAAGGATTCCAGATTTGATTAACACCTTAGTAGCCAAGGTCTTCGGGACCAAGAACGAGCGCGAAGTGAAGCGCCTGCTGCCGCAGGTTGAGGCCATCAACGCGCTCGAGCCCGCGATGCAGAAGCTGTCGGACGCCGAACTGCGTGCCAAGACCGATGAGTTCCGCCAGCGCGTCCAGGAACGGCTCGCGAAGATCGCCGACGAGCCCGAGGCCGACCCCGACCGCGTCAAGGAGATCGAGGCCGAGCGCAGCCTGCTCCTGAAGGAAGTCCTCGACGAATTGTTGGTGGAGGCCTTCGCCGTGGCCCGCGAGGCCAGCTGGCGCGTGCTGGACATGCGGCACTTCGATGTCCAGCTGATCGGCGGCATGGTACTGCACCAGGGCAAGATCGCCGAGATGAAGACCGGCGAAGGAAAAACCCTGGTCGCCACTCTTCCCGTATATTTGAACGCGCTCAGCGGGCGCGGCGTCCACGTGGTTACCGTTAACGACTACCTGGCCAAGCGCGACTCGGAGTGGATGGGCAAGCTCTACACCTTCCTTGGTCTCAGTGTCGGTGTGATCGTGCACGACCTGGACGACGAAGAGCGGCGCGAAGCCTATGCCGCCGATGTCACCTACGGCACCAATAACGAATTCGGCTTCGACTACCTGCGCGACAACATGAAGTTCGACCTCAAAG
>CAVRZQ010000031.1:0-92771 GCA_963725575.1 uncultured Acidobacteriota bacterium | reverse complement strand
TTGCCGGCAAGACCGCCCGCTTCCGCGACCCGGCCGGTCTGGAGGTAAGCCTTCAGGAGGTCGCGCAGTCCGTCGGGATGATTGTCGAGATCGTTAACTTTCTGAAAGAGTGGAATTGCGGAGGCCGCGTCTCCCGACTCGAGGGCATTGCGGGCGCGAAGCAAAAGTGCATAACTGTTGCCGGGATCAAGCGTGAGCATGCGCTGCAGGATTTCTTCGGCGCCGCTGCGCGAGCCGCGGCTGCGCAAAGTCTCGGCGGCGGCGGAGAAAATCTGCCAGGCATCGGTCTTCTTCCCCAGGCGGATATAGACCTCGGCCAAACGCACCCGCATGGCGACGTTTTCCGGATCCATCTCAAGAATCTTCTGGAAGATGCGGACGGATTGCTCGAGTTCGCCAGCGCGCAGAAACTCCTCGGCGACCTGCAGGTATTGAGCGCGGGCGTCGTTGAACAGGCCCTGCTGGGTGTAAAGCTCGGCCAGCTTGAGAACGCTTTCGAGCGAAGGTTTGAGCTTGCCGATCTTCTTGTACATCGCAATGCCCTTGACCGTGAAACCCTGCGCGGCATAGGCATCGCCGACACTCTTGAAACATTCGGTGGCTTTATCGACTTCCCCGTTGCGGGAGTAAAGATCGCCCACGGTGTTCAGCACCGTCAGATCCTTGGGGTCGGCCTTGAGGATCTTTTCATACTCGGTAATGGCGTTCTGCAGCTTGCCCTGCTGGACGTACTTCTCCGCAGCGCTGAGAACCTTCTGTTTGTTGAAGCCGAAACCAAACGCCATAAGGATGCGGACTCCAGCTTTCCCCCCGCCGGAGATGTGCTCGCGAAACCTGGGAGCCTCTCCAGCCGGGTCTGAACGGTCCTCCCCGTCAACTGCCGGGAGGGACAGCTTGACCAACAAGGGCAATTGTAAGGCTGGTAACCCAGAATCGTATGGTTACTAAGGGTTACCAAAAGGGAGTGTACGACCGGGTTACGGAAGGAACCTGGGAAAGTGACCGCTTTGGGAACCCGGCTGGGGATTGCGGCCAGGAGAGCAGGCCAAAAGCATGGATCTGCGACCGGGGGATATTTGACGATGTCGGCAAACCCCGTTAGCAGGGGCTAGGCCCGCGCCAGGGTGGTTAGAAGAAGAATCAGCAGTCCCAGAAGTGCCGGCCTGGGAAGATGCCGTAGAACATGCCAAACCATGATGCTCATCGACTGGATCCTCCGCGCGGGGGAGACCGCGAATGAATCGGTCGAAGGGCCTCGGGCGAGAGGCTGCTTCGCTCGAACGTCCTACCGGTAGTGGCCGAATTGTAAGCAGAGTTCCAGACTACGCGCAAGAACTTTATGGTGCAGTTACCCTGCTAGTTGCCAGTCGTCAGGCTTCAGTCGTCCGCAAAAGCGCAACCACGGTCCGCTGCTGGCGACTGATCAATCTGGAGGGAGGCCTTCGAAGGCGCGTGAGATCTTGTCGATGTCTTCGGGCTGGAGGCGGCAGGCACTGCCGAGTTTTTCGTTAAGAACCTTATTTATTGCGGAAAGAGATTGGCCCTTGGTCTGGGCGACGAAGCGGTGCCATTCGTGGGCAACCGTCTTGCGCTCCTTTGTGTCCGCGTCCTCGCAGAACTGGCGCACGGCTTCATCCAGTGTGCCGTATTCATCGGCCATATCTTCATGAAAATAGCCGTGCATGAAGCTGCGCAGGGCCGGGAAGGTTGCGGCGGTGATGTCGTTGCTGCCTTCGTGAGATGCCTTAGTACTCATGAACGGCACTCCGGATACGAGGTCAAGATGTAATAGTCGTTGGAGCCAGTCCATTTCAGAATAATGGTCGCGTGCGCGCAGGGCACCGGCTGGTCGGCGTTCCGACGCAGCGACCGGCCGATGGGATGCGAGGAATCGCCGTCATAGTCGATGACCAGGTTGGGATGGCCTTCCGAACGGCTCAACCAGCGATCAATCTGGACGCGATTCTGCTGGAGGGCGCCTCCAACCGCGCGCTCCGCGGTTTCACGATCGGTCCAGGTCGACGCCGCCGAGATATTGTGCTCATGGCGGAGGCGCTCACGAAGTTGATCGTCGGTGCGACCGACATGCTTGCGAAGCGTGTGTCCTCCGGCGGATTCGTCTTGCGACAGGTCGCGCGTAGCGCTTGAGACTCGCGTGTTGGCCCGCGTGGATGAAGCAGCGTTGCCAGGGGCGGACGAACCACTCGGCTGCGGTGCCTGGCATCCGAGCGCGGCCACAACGAGCAGAAGAAGGGCCGGAAATGGTCGTCGTAAAGCGACGGATCCTTCGAATCTTCTCATGGAGCCTATGGAATCGAATGGCAGCTGTGAACAGGGCCGGAACGTTACTGTCTACCCGTGGCTGATCCTGGGGGGAAGCTGCCACAACGCTAGCAGCGTACCGCCTTGCAGCCCGGTCTGGCAACTGGGGCAGGAAACGGGCGGTGGCAGGACTGGCGCTGGAAACAGGCTCCTTGGCCACGACGAGGTGTGGCATGAACCGCGAGGCCCGAGTCGCGTACATTGGTGAACATGGAGCGGCGTGCCCTGAGCGAATATCTGGACGATTTTCTTAGGCATGGCTCCGACTGCGCCTACGTGCAGCACCGCGGGTATCGAACCGAACGGTGGAGCTACCGGCAGGTTGCGGAGGTGGCTTTTCAGTTTGCGTGCGAGTTGGAAGCGCGCGGAATCTTGAAGGGCGATCGGGTGCTGCTCTGGGGCGAGAACTCCGCCGAGTGGGTAGCGGCCTTCTTCGCATGCGCTTTGCGCGGCGCGATCGCTGTACCAATGGACGACGCGGCCTCGGTGGATTTTGCCGGACGCGTGCGGGCCGAGGTGGATGCCAGACTGGTGGTGTGCTCCCGAGCGCGTGCGCAAGCGATGCCGGGGACAGTGGATATCATTCTTGAGGACCTGCGGGATAGCATTAGGCACCACTCGGTTGAGCGCTATGAGCCGGTTGCGATCGACCGAGCTGATCCGCTGGAGATCATCTTTACTTCCGGAACGACTGCCGATCCTAAGGGAGTAGTGATCTCCCATGGCAATGTGCTGACGAACATTGCACCGCTGGAAACCGAGATCCGGAAATATCTCAAGTACGAACGCTGGGTCCACCCGGTACGGTTTCTGAACCTGCTGCCGTTGAGCCACGTGTTCGGGCAGTTTCTGGGATTGTTTCTTCCTCCCTTGATGGCAGGGACGGTGATCTTTCAGGAGACGCTGAGCCCGTCGGGGGTGATGGAGACGATCCGGCGGGACCGGGTTTCGGTGCTGGTGGCGGTGCCGCGCATGCTGCAATCGCTGAAGGACAAGATTGAGCGGGACAGGGCGAGGGAGGGCGGAAGCGAGGAATTCCGGAGAAAATTCCAGAGAGCCAGGGAGCGGTCCTTCCTGTGGCGCTGGTGGATTTTTCGCGACCTGCATCGTCGATTGGGGTGGAAGTTCTGGGCGCTCATCTCGGGAGGCGCCGCTCTCGACCCTGAGACCGAAGAATTCTGGAGCCGGATGGGCTTTGCGGTGATTCAGGGTTATGGACTGACAGAGACGACCTCGCTGATCAGCGTGAACCATCCGTTCCGGCTGGGCAAAGGTTCCGTTGGCAAAGTTCTGCCGGGACGAGAGGTGAAGCTGGGAGACGACGGAGAGATCCTGGTGCGAGGCGGCGGGGTCGCGAGCGCCTATTGGAAGAAAAACGAGTTGCAGGCCTTGACAGGCGAAGAAGGATGGTACCGCACGGGCGATGTGGGCACACTCGATGCCGATGGGAACCTTTACTTCAAGGGGCGCAAGAAGAACGTCCTGGTTACGCCCGCCGGCATGAACGTGTACCCGGAGGACCTGGAAACAGCCTTGCGGCGACAGCCGGAGGTGCGGGATTGCGTCGTGGTGGGGACGGAACGCGGCGGCAACGCCGAGCCCTGTGCGGTTGTTATCTTGCGCGAAACAGGGGGCGAACTGGCGTCGATTGTGCGACGCGCGAACGAATCCCTGGCCGAGTACCAGCGCATGCGGGAGTGGTTCGCGTGGCCAGAGAATGATTTTCCGCGTACCTCGACCGGGAAGCCTCGCGTGAACGTGATCCGCGAGGTGGTGAGAGCGGCGCAGGAAGCGCGGCCAGCGGCAGTTTCAGGGGCGAGTCCGCTCGCTGATCTGATTACGAGGATCTCCGGGCGCGCCGCGATCGAACTGCAGCCGGAAGCGAATCTTGAGGACGATCTCCATCTGAGCTCCCTGGAGAGGGTGGAGCTGCTGAGCGCGCTCGAAGACCGCTACCAGGTGGATCTCAGCGAGGCCAACTTCAGCGCGGCGCGCACCGTCGGCGATCTGGAGCAGATGCTGGGCGGCAAGGATTTTGGGCGCGCAGAGTACCACTATCCCCGCTGGGCGCTGCTCTGGCCTGCCCGGTGGATTCGCATGGCCGCCTATTTTCTGCTGATGCGTCCGGCGATGCTGCTGCTGGGTTGGCCGAAGATTGAAGGACGCGAAAACCTTCAGGGTGTAAACGGGCCGGTGCTGGTCACTTGCAATCACATTGATGATGTAGATGTGGGTTTTGTTGTAACCGCGCTGCCGGCACGGTTCCGGTATCGGCTGGCGACTGCGGCGGGCGGAGAAGCGCTGGAAGCATTGCGGACTCCGCCGCCCGGCCGGGGATGGTTCGGGACCATTTACGATCGCGTGCAATGGACATCCGGCGTGGCATTGCTGAATCTCTTCCCTTTGCCACGGGAGGCGGCGTTCCTTAAGAGTTTCGCTTACGCCGGCGAGTGTGTGGACAGGGGATACAGCGTGCTGGTTTTTCCGGAGGGGCACCATACCACTGACGGGAAAATGCGGTCTTTCCGCGCCGGCGTGGGGCTGCTGGCGAAGCGGCTGGGCGTGCCGGTAGTGCCGATGCGGATTGACGGATTGTTCGAGGTAAAACGCGCGGGCAGGAGGTTTGCCACCCCGGGCACAATTCAGGTCCGAATCGGAAGGCCTGTACGCGTCGATGCTGATGCGGAGTCGCTCGACATCGCAGACGAATTACGGAAGAGGGTTGCCGAACTCTAGCGCGAGAAGACGAGGCGCGGCATGTACAAGTGGCGACGGCTAGGGCAAGGGTCGCCGGCGAAACCCGTCTATAATTTCTGCATGAGAACCAAGACTTTTTTCGCAATCCTGTCTGTACCCGTAATGGCTACGTCTCTGCTGTACGCGGCGGGCAAAAGCACAACCGTTGAATTGAAGAATGTCAAAGGCGAAAGCGTGGGCGCTGCCACGCTGAAAGAAGCCAGGCACGGGGTGAAAATCAAGCTGAACCTCAAGAACCTGCCGGCGGGCGAACATGCGGTGCATGTGCATCAGACTGCGAAATGCGAGGCGCCGGACTTCAAGTCCGCAGGGGGGCATTTCAATCCGGACGAGAAAAAGCACGGGCTGGAGAATCCGGAAGGCCATCACGCCGGCGACATGCCGAACTTTGTGGTGGAGCCCAATGGCACCGCTAAGGTGACCATCACGAACCAGGACTTGACTTTCGGCAATGACAGCCACTCGGTATTCAGTAATGGGGGCACGGCGCTGGTGATCCATGCGAAGGCCGATGATATGAAGACCGACCCCGCGGGCAACGCCGGCGACCGGATCGCCTGCGGCACAATTATCCGGTAGGCAGGCACAGAAAGAAGGGCGTCCCCATCCCCAGGCACGCCCTTCCTGGTGCGGACCGCTCCGACGGCGAGCGCATCGCTTCCCCGGTACGGTTCTGCACTTCGCTCACGCCCCGACAGTCGCCTATCGAACCTGTGCGACACGGGGCGCGATATTTCGGGCGGAAGTGGCCTCGCCCTGTTTTCCAATAACCCGGGGGCTCCGCGGAAGTTGCGCCGAACTACGAGCGGATTCTCGCTGTGCGTGCGGGCAGGATGCCGGATAACAGCCGGCGGGAGACCGTTCCACTTCGACCAGGGGGCGCTGCTTAGGATGGCCGAGCCAGGCTGTTCCCTGTAGGCAAAATGTCGGGGAAATGTAACGATCTTGCGCGTCGGTGCACGATCCCATCGGCGGTTTGCGGACGAGATCCGGGGACCAGGCTGGGGTCGCAGCGGCCACAAAGACTTGCGCCTGATGGCCATGCGCTCTGCAAAATCTTGCGGTTGACATCCTGTGGGGTTCGAACTAAGAAAGCAAGATCCCGAGTCGAGTGGCCGCTCCGTCCCCGTTCGCCCCGTCGCCCTACCCGTCCTGGAGGAGTGCAATGACAACCGAAAAATCGAAACAGTTCGTGAGGCCTTTGCGAGTCTTCGTCGGGCACGGCACGAAGGCGGAGAAAGGTTTCCATGCGCGCATGTCCATGCCGATTCCGGAAGCGATCGCGCCCGGGATCGCGCCGACGCCTGCCCATGACCTGATCTTCCATGGCGGGCACACCATCGCCGACTTGGTCTTCACGAATTTCTACGTCGGAGGCGCGGCGGCCTGGAAGACAAGCGATATTCAGAACATTGACAAGGGACTGGCGGCGGCCATGTCGGATGTGGACTTGAACAATGTGATGTCGCAGTACTATCCAGCGGGGAAGATCACGAGTGCGTTTGGACCGTCGCAGACACTGGCGGGGCCGCCACCCAAAGTGTTTTCACAAGGCGACGTCGAAAACCTGGTGCAGCAACTATTCACCGCGGGCACGATCCAAGGATTTGACTTCGCCTCGACCGTGTTCAACTTCATGTTGCCAAGCGGAACGATTCTGAATACGGACACCAGTCCTGCCGGGAATCCGGCTGCGGCGGAGGCGGAGAAGTCTTCGGTGAAGAAGCGTATTGCCGTCGAGGGGGAGGAAGATTCCACCCAGGGGCTGGGTGGGTACCACGGTTCGATCCACGTAAGCGCGGGAGCCAGCGACAAGTTCATCTACTACGCAGTCGGAGTTTTTTCGGAAAGTTTGCCGGACGGTACGGTGAATGGCATCCCGGTATTCGACCAATCATGGAAGAACGTAGTGGCGACTTTCTATCACGAACTGAACGAAGCGCGCACGGATCCGGACGTGGAGGACGCCATCCGCGCCGGGAATGATCCGAACGCCACCAAGTTCCTGGGGTGGACTTCAAACCAGGGAGAAGAGTGCGGTGACTTCCCCGTGTTCGAAGCGAATCCACTCTCCCAGATCTTCAAAGAAGTGAAACTGACGGACGGCAGCGGGACCGCGCCCGTGCAGTTCCAGTACTCCGACTCGGCGCATGGACCAGAAGGGCCGAGAAGCACGCCTGCCCCGTTCGCCGACAAGTTACAGGCCAGGGGCGCCGGTCATGCGCATGGGAGCGCTAAGGGGAAGAGAACTTAGGAGGTTTAAGAACAGGCCGGAGGTTTTCATGGTGGCGTCCGGTCGGGCGCCACCTTTTGTTTCGGCTGTTGGTGCGAAAAAGCCTTCCCGTTCCAGTAGTTCTGATCGTGACTGTAATCACTGCGCAGCCCGTGCGGCGGGGGTTATAGTATCGAAGGGGATTGCCTCCCATGCCGGATGCGTCTGTGATCGAAGCAGGTATTCGCCAGCTGACACCGGAGCAGCTGCGCGCGGCGGTTGCAGATTTTCTGCCCAAGGGCGGGTCACACTCCGAGCGGATCGGCACGATTGAGGCGGGGCTGCGCAGCCTGGCTGGGCAATCGCTGCGGGACGCGATGGCGGAATGGATCGTCGATGAGATCGTTCCCGTCGACCGGTTGGTTCCCGAAGCTTATGTGGAGTGGCGCCCGCCGGTGCGCGACGCCATGATGTTCGTGGTGGCCCGGCTGTCGCCGGCGCGTCTTGCGCCCAAAATCCTCGAGCAGCTTGAGCTACCCAAGAACACCTCGCCGGAAGCGCGCTTACTTCGGCTGATCGCAAAGGTTCCTGGCCTGCAAAAACTCGGGCAAGTCATAGCCCGCAACCAGCACCTGCGTCCGGCGCTACGCAATGCGCTGGCCCGGCTGGAAAATGGAATTCGCGATGTAAAGCCCGAGGACATCCGCGCCATCATTCAGCGGGAGCTGGGGCCGAGGGTCAAGCGCTTCGACGTTCGTATCGACTCAACCATACTTTCTGAGGCCAGTGTAAGTGCCGTAGTGCGCTTTACCTGGCGGGATCCGGCAAGCGGACGTCGCGAGCGAGGCGTGTTCAAAGTTCTCAAACCGCACATCCCGGAATACTTTGCCGAAGACATGGACTACCTTCAGGGGCTGGCGCAACACTTCGGAGATCGCCACCACACCTACGGATTTCCGGCGCACCTGATCCCGGATACGTTCAAGAAAGTACGGCGTTTGCTGCGGCATGAGGTCAACTTTGCGCGTGAACAGAAGACGCTGCTCGAGGCGGGGAACCTGTACCGCAACTTGAGCGGAGTGCGTATTCCGCGACTGCTACAACCCTTGTGCACACCCGGTATTACCGCGCTGACCGAGGAGCGGGGCATCAAGGTGACGAATGCAGCCGCGCGCCTGGCGCCGGCGAGCCGCCGGCGTGTCGCCCAGCAACTGGTCGAAGCTCTGGTTGCGTTCCCTCTGTTGTCGTCCCAGGACGACGTGATCTTTCACGGCGATCCGCATGCCGGCAATCTGCTCTATAACAGCCGGACCGGCGAGCTGACCATCATCGACTGGGCATTGCGGGAGCGGCTCAGCCGGGACCAGCGCCGGCACCTCGCGCTGCTGTTCGCAATGGTAGGCCTGCGTGACACGGCGGGTACATGCAATGAAGTGCTCGCGCTGGCTCAGCAGCGCATCCGTAGAGCTTCGCCCCGCGGGCAGATGATTGCCGACACGGTCGCGCGCTTTCTGGATGAACTGCCGGCGGCGCGCTGGCCCAGCATGGTGGATGTGATGCGCCTGCTGGAACGCCTGGCGATGACCGGCGTCGAAGTTCCCCAGCTCGCTGATCATGCTCTCCAAGGTGCTGTTCACGCTGGATGGAATCCTGGGCGACATCGGGGGGGCCGAGACCGGAATGGGCGTCACCATGATCCGACACCTGGTTGAGGACTGGCTCATTGATCGCAAAGCCTTCCGCTCGCCGCTCGGGACAAAAGACTGGATCACGTTGCAGTGCAGCTCACTGCTCTACACCACCCGCCTTTGGGTACGATGCGAACGAGCGATACTAGATCGGGTGCTGCCTGCGCCCTCGGACTCAAGCGGCCGGCTTGCCGTGTCACCCGTGAAGGGGCTTCATTCTCCCGTGGCAGTTACCCAGCGCTAACGCGCTGGGGTAATGAATTCCGCCGCTGGCGCGGCTGAGAATGAGGCAGAATGTCCTTCTGCCAGTTCCCTCAATAACCAATAAAGGGCTTTCAGGCACTCTGGCAATCCGTGTCTCTATGCCTCTTTGTGCCTCTGCGCTGAAATCAGCTCGCCTTTGCTCGAGGAGTGGAGGAGGCGTCCTTGTTCCAATCTGCCTCTGCCACGGGGGGGATGAAGCTCATGGCCCGCTCGGCCAGTGCTGTGATGGTCAGGCTGGGATTGACGCCGAGATTGGCGGCCACCACCGACCCGTCGCAGATGTACATGTTCCGGTAGCCGAAGACGCGGTGGTGCGAGTCCACGACGCCGTGGGTCGATGAATCCGCGATTACGCATCCTCCAATACAGTGGGCCGTGCCCGGAACGTCGAAAAGGATCTCCGGCAACATGCTCATCGGGAATCCGCCCGTGAGCTGCGCAAATTTCTGGGCGAATTCGTTCGCCTTCGGAATGTAGGTGGGGACCTTCGCGCCCCGGCTTACCAGAAACTTCCGGAACGGCCAGAACCAGGGGCGTTGCCAGCGCATTTCGATCTCGCTATCCAGCGCCTGCATGCAGAGCAGAATTACGAACTCCCGGGCCCATCCCCAGGGTTGCAACACGCGCAACGTTTTGAACGGGTGGCGCAGCAGGGAGCGCAGGACATTCTTGAGCCAGAGGGCGATGCGTTGCGGCCCTGGGCGGCCATTGGTCAGAATGGTGGTCAACACCCCCATGGCATCGGAACCAGCTGGGTAACGGACGGCCTCAATGTGCGTGTGCTCGTCAATGTAAACGCCGGAGCCGATGGCGATGCCCTGCGACAGATCTTCGTGGTAACCCGGCATGCGCGCTCCGATGAGCGATTCGGAATTGGTACGGACATGTTTGCCCAGTTGCGGGCTGACCAGAGGCAATGAACTTTTTTCTTTCAATCGAAACAGGAGTTCCATGGTGCCCAGCGAGGAGGCGGCGAACACCACTGCCCGGCAAGTGAAGCGGCGCGGCTGTTTTCGAACCCACGCGGTGGAGTTCAGGGTGTCCACTTCATATCCCGCGCTGCCATCGTCCGCACCGGCCAAAGGTCGGACGTCAACGACCTGGGTTTCAGGAAAGAGCCGTGACCCGTGCTTCTCGGCCAGATAAAGGTAGCCAAGATCGAGGGTGTTTTTCGCGCCAAAGCGGCAGCCCATCATGCAGCCGCCACAGCCGACGCACGTGGTTCGCTGGGGACCTTCCCCTCCGAAGAACGGATCCGAAAAAGTCTGATTGCCCGGCTCGCCTTCGGCCGGCTGGAAAATACCCACCTTGGTGCAATAGAAAGTTTGACCGGAGCCCGCGGCTTCGGCGGTTTGCTTGAGGAGAAGATCGGCCGGACCCAGGATCTTGTTTTCTGTTGCCCCCAGCATTCGCGATGCTGTTTCGTAATGCTGAGGCATCTCCGCGTTCCAATTGGCAAGCCCTGTCCAAGAGCCCGTCTGCCAAACCTTTTCCGGAGGGGTGAGCAATGTGCAGGCGTAAGTAATGGATCCGCCACCCACGGCACAGCCGTGAAAGATGGTGACGTGCCGGAAGAAGCGCATGTTGAAGAAGCCGCGCAGGCCGAGTTTGGGGCGCCAGAACCAGCGATGGATCGACCAGCTGGTGCGCGGCAGGGATGCGGGCGTCCAGCGCCGGCCCATCTCCATGACGGCAACTCTATATCCTTTTTCCACCAGGCGATGGGCTGAGACACTGCCGCCAAAGCCCGATCCGATCACGATGAAGTCGAAATCAAATTGGTCGTTGCGGGGCCGCATAGAATTCCTACAGGTGCACGCTCGAAACGGATGCTGTTTTCTTCTTCCCGCGCGCGCGCACACTATCCATGACTTCTCCCAGGCGCCGCAGTGCTTCGGTACTCTGCGGCACGTCGGGCCCGAACATCTGGAAGTCGTGATTCATGTCCTGCCAGGATTCGAGCGTAACGTCCACCCCTTGAATCCGGGCGCGATCGGCGAAGGCTTGAATGCTGTCGTACAGGATCTCGGCTCGGCCGGCTTGCATATAAATGGGAGGAAGCCCGCGAAAGTTGGCTCGCAGAGGCGATACCAGAGGGTCGCAGCGCTGGGCCGTGTCACAGAACCAATCTGCCCATTGTTTAAGCATGCCCTGGTCGATCCAGTCGAACGTTTCGTTGTAAGTGGTGCTAACGTACTCCCCTTCGAAGTCGGTTGCCGGAGAAAGAACGATGGCCATGGCCGGCAAGGGAAGACGGGCATCACGAGCTGCCAGGAGCGAAGTCAGCGCCAGATGACCGCCGGCGGAGTCACCAGCAAAGACCACATTCCCCGGATCGCAACCGTTTTGCAGCAGCCAGCGGTAAGCATTGAGCGCGTCTTCAAGTTGCGCCGGAAAACGGTATTCCGGAGAAAGGCGGTAATCCAGAGCGAAGGTCCGGGATTTGGCGGCGGCCGCGATCAGGGCAACAAAGTTGGCGTAAGCCTGCGGGTAGAACGAGTATCCTCCACCGTGAAAATACAAGATGGTTACCGGGGGCTCGAGCTTGACCGGGGTGAACCAACTCCCGCGGAAGGTCTTTTGGATTACGGGCGCAATGTCTACTTGCAACAATGCTGGGGAACTGACCACGAACGAATCCAAATAACGGCGCGCTGCATTCACGTCCCGCATCTGGAAAGCTGCGGTGACATGTTTCTTCAGCACGTCGGTGCCGATTTCCATGAACCAGCCCCAAGTTGCGCGTCGTGGACCTTTGAGCATTCGCCGAATGGGCACTCTCAAGGCTGACCGGCACAAGGCCGACGCGATGCGGAGGCGGTATGGAGGCGGGCCGCTGAGATGTAGCTGGATCGCCATGGTCAATCACCGGTTCTTCATGCCGGATGGTTCATCACGAAAGGTGCGTCGTTCAGGAAACGCGCCGGGATCCGCAACGAGATCGGGGGGTCAGGAAACGGATCAGCTACCACGGTCCGCAAAATATTGCCCGTGCTTTGCCACCATCCACGGAACATCTGGCCGTCGGTACATCGAACATGGACAGGACTCCAGCCAAAAAGATCGCAGGTTCCAACCGCGGGCCGCACGCCCACGGAACGTGTGTCTAGCCGCAACCCCTCGCGCAGGGCCTTCAGAGCGCTCTCTTTCGCGCTCCACAGCATGGCCAGGATTCGGGGTTGCTCGGCTGGAGACGTGCGCACCACCAAATCTTGCTCTTCGGCCGTGAAATAGTCAGTGACGAAAGCCGTGCTACGCGGCTCGATGACCTCCAGATCACAACCCAGCCGAACCCCGAAAGGCGCAACGGCGCACAGTGCGCCTCCGGCGCGGTGGCTGAGTGAGATCGTCACGGGGAGGCATCTATTCGCCACGAAGACTTCAGGCGCACCCGACGAGGCGGGGCGTATTTCTATCCTTGCCAGGGCGCGGGGAGAGGCCGGCAGATTCAGGAAAGAAGCTACGGCATGTTTTGCCGTCCAACGTCCCAGCCGCCAGTCCGCGCGTCGTTTGGCAAATCGCATCCCGTTCAGGGAGAGGATCTCATTGGCGCATAGCCAATCGTTCCCCGTCGGCACCGTCCCATCGGTCTGCGCCAGCAGATACACGTGCATTGGGCATCCTCGCAGCTAGGCTGCTTCAACCTCTGATTGCTCGACGGTTGATCCTTCGGCTTTTGCAATTCCGCGCTCTACCGCATCGATAAGATAGGGGCGCAAAGTTGCAGGCGGAATGATGCGATCGAGCGCGCCCACCTCGAGCGCGCGTTGAACGCTGTGGACGCGGTCAAACTCCGCGGCCATCTCGCCTAACTTCTCTGAATGGATGACTGTGAAGAGCTCATCCCACTGCGCCCGCAAGCGCACTTTCTCCGCACCCTCTGCCCGGGTCATGGCCTGCGTCAAGGCCTGCAGACGCACATCCTTCTTGGCACGGGCTTCGACTTCCCCGGCGAAAACGACCGCTGCCGCCGGAGCACCGCCGATCACGGATGCGTACGTGCCTTCCAGGGCGGCTACTTCGATCTGCTCGTTCAGCGCGCGCGAAAAGACCACGTATGCGCCGCCGTGATAGCGGGAAATCACACAGAAAATAATTGGTCCTTTGAAGTTGACCACGGCTCTACCGATCTCTGCGCCGTATTCGAGTTGCAGCCTGCGCATTGATTCGGGCGAACCATCAAACCCCGACAGGTTGGCCAGGACTACCAGCGGCCGATTGTTGCTTGCGGCGTTGATGGCGCGCGCCACTTTTTTTGAGGACTGCGGGAATAGAGTGCCGGCGCACCATTGGTCGGGCCCGTCGGCGGGGACAAATCCGAAACGCGGTACGGGGCGAGACTCGATTCCGATGAGGCAAACGGGATAGCCGCCCAGATGCGCGTCCCAAACCACGGTGGTTTCAGCCGCCCGCATTCCGGCCCAGCGCTCCAGGGGTGCATGGTCCTGGTCGATGACCGCCTTCATCACCTTGCGGATATCGAAGGCCTTCTTCCGCCCGGGATTGGTTTCGTCAGACAAGATGTCGCCAATGCGCGCGAATCCATCCTCGCCATCCTGACTGTGCGAGTAAGTTCGCACGTCCCGATCCATAGGATCGCTGGTGGCGGCGGGGCGTGGGAAAGCGCTCGCCGGGTGCGATGTAAGTGTGCTCGTAGTGGCGCAACAAGATGTGGCATGCCTCATCAATGTCGCGCGCCCAATACTGCGCCTGGCCGTTCAGGCCCATGATGCGGTCATAGCCACCGATTCCCTGGTTGTCTTCGGCGGAGACGCTACCCGAATAGTCCAAGGCACGTTTGCCCGTGAGAACCATGGCCGCCTTTGGTGTCATGACCAGGATGCCGCGGGTGTGCATGAGCATGGTGGCTTCCGCGTTCCAATAGGGCTGGGCGCCTACGTTAATTCCGTTCACGATCAGATTTACTTCGCAGCCGGCTTGGGTGAACTCGATCAGGCGGCGCAGGACGCGGGCGATCCAGTCCATGTTCTCCACGCCACTGTCCATGGAGATCTTGGCGCCCGCCGAAATGGGGAACCATTCCAGGGGAATGCCCTTCTGCTGCGCCATATCGAGGGCAGCCAGAATGCGCCGGCACTCGGGTTCCGCAATTGCGCCCAAGTCCTTGCTGGGGTCGCCGAGCAGCATCACTCGTGTCATGCCCTTGGGATACCGGGTGGTAAAGTTTCGGATCACGCCCGCGATGATGTTCGCCTGGTTCTTGCCATAAGGTCGAAGCACGGGAACCAGACGGCCCTCGGCGTCCAGATCGTGCTCGACGAACTCGCCGGCGGGGAACTCGGCCCGGGTGTTTTCCGCAGAGGGCGTGAGCATCTTGATAATCTCGTAAGGGTAGATCAGGCCGCGCTGCCGCATCCGAACCACTTTCTGTTCGTATTCGGCCAGGGGCTTAAGCGGCTGCAGTTTGTCGGCGGGCCGGAAGGTGATGAGGGTTCCAGACCCACCCGGGCTTGAAATGCGAACCACCATGTCTCGCAACTCGCCCGTGGCAGGATTCGGAATGCGGGCGCGGACGACGACCTGTTCCAGACCGAGGCCTTCCGTCGCAGGCGCAAGCCGGTTCACGATGTCGCGCAGTTCATCGCGTTCCAGATTGAGCGGCGGCCACACATACAGGAACACCCGATTCCAGTAAAGGCGCTGCTGGGTCCGGCGACGCGACTGGAACAGACGGATACTGGCGAGAGCTTCCGCCAGCATGCGCTCCAGATGCGGCAGTTTCACGACGCGCCCGGTCTCATCGCGCCCTGGGGTTACATCGCGGACCTCGGCGCATGCGAACAGGCGCTCATCTTTCGGGTTATCGCGGGCAACGGCGTGCAGCAGGTAGACATCTTCGACGGTTGGCACGCGCTCAATATTGAAATTGCTGAGGCGCCAGAGATGGAGGCGCTTGCCCATCATGGGATGAAGCCCGCGGTAGAATTTCTCTTCTTTATATTCAGTCTCGGACGGACGATAGGTGAAGTGCTGCATGCCACCCGTCCCCTCGCCGCGCCCCGGGGCTCCGACTGCGACCACAATGCGCCGAATTGCGCGCGGGAAACCTGCCTCGTTCAGGATTCTGTGAACTTCCGCCTGGGTAGTGTCCGGGTCGTCCAGCCGGCCGGATTGCCAGGTGTAAAAATCAATGACGATGTCATGGTCGATCGGTACGGCCGTGATCAAAGGAAGGATGGCTTGCACTGCGTCAGCGAGCCGGGAATACTCAGCATGCGTACCAAAAACATGGATGTGCTTTCCTTCGTAATCGTACTCAGCGCATGCGCAACAATGTCCCCCCAAAGCAAGAGAACCGAAGTCTGTGAGGGCCCGAATGCGGTAATAGCGCTTGGTGAGCGCCTCTAACATCAACTCGCGCATTGCGGGGGTGGCAGCGGCGAAGCGGCCGGACAACAGACTCACGAGCGGCTGGGGACATTCCACCAAAGCGCGGAGTCTCTCGTGCCGGTCCGCGGCATTCGGGTTCGCAGCCATATACGCGAGCTGCTCTTCCATCTGGGAATAGACCTGCCTGCGGGTTTGCTCGAAAAGAGGCTGGTCGAAGTAGCGATACCGCACCTCACGCGCCAGGTCGCTGACGGCAGGAAAATTCCCGTTCGTCATGGCGATCATCCGGTCGAGCAGAGTCCGGAAAGATTCCCCGGCGTGTGCTGCCAGACTTGCGAGGGAGCGCAGGCGCCGTTCGAGAATACCCATCACGGGAGCGAGTTGCTGCGCTACGCGTTGATGGGACTTGTAGATCCATAGCAAGCTCTCCTCCAGTTGGGGCGAACGATCGAGGGTGCGCACGCCGTAGTGCGCCAAAGCCCGCTGCAGAGAACTGACGAAGGTCGTGGGGAGTCCTTCGCCGCATGTATCAATCATTCGTAAATAGGCAAACAGATGCGCTTCAGCGCTGGGCTCTTCGCCGCTGGCGCGATGGTTGACCTCCGGGTCACGCTGGAACAGGGAGCACAGGTCCACAAAAATGCTGAGAATCTCCTCTTCCTGGTCTCGTATGTCATCGCTGTCCACCGGGCAGTTTTGACTCCACTCGGCGAGCAACCTCGTGCTGTGTTTTGCCTCCACATCAAAGCCCAGCATGAACTGGCGAATCTCTTCCAGGCTGCGATGGCAGTTGGTTTGGATGGGTATTCCGCCTGGATCTAACACTCGCGACGTGCCGAACTGGACTCGCTCCTCCGTCGCTGCGGTGTTGTCGCTGGCGTCGGGTTCAATCTGCAGGAGGGCAGCACCAGTATCGACCTGCACGTTCGGTATCGCCAAGACGTGCCGTACCTTCCCGGAGAATGGGGCAACGATCTGCATTTCCATCTTCATGGCTTCCAGTACAGCCAGACGGTCGCCGACCGAAACGATGTCCCCCGGCTTCACCGCGATGGAAACCACGACTGCGGGTGAGGGTGCGTGCACGATGCCGCCATCATCACGATCAATCTTGTGCGCGACGCCTTCCACTTCGATGCGGTAGTTCAGTCCATCAGCGACGGACACGACATGGAAGCGCCGTCCAAACACGGTGAGCCAATGTTCACATTGACCCATGTGGTCGATGTGAGCATCGATCTGCGATCCATTCGCCTGCACGCGGTAGGTGTGGGGGCCGAGCCGAAAAATCGTGACCGGGTAGGTATGCCCGCGATAGCGTAACTCCACAGTCCGCCCGACCTCATTGCGGACCTGCGGTCGCCCGCGGACCGCCGACGCATAGAACTGGGTTTGTTCGACTGCCAATGCCACGTCGTAGGCTTCAATCGCAGCCTGCACCAAGGCTACATCCGCGTAGCGCCGGGAGAGGTGCTGGCCATTCGCAGCCCACTGGTCCAGCCATCCAGTATGGATGTCTCCCCGTTGCACCTCCGGACGACTTAGCAGTTCCACGAGAAACGCTTTGTTACTGGCACCGCCCTGAACCACAACAACGCTCTCGCGCAGCGCGCGATGAAGTCGGGAAAGAGCTTCTTTCCGGGTCTGTCCGTAGGCAATAATCTTTGCGATCATCGAGTCGAACTCGGGCGCGACGGAATCGCCCTCCGCTACGCCCGTGTCAATCCGTATTCCGGGCCCGGTGAGGCCCCTGAACCGCTGGATAACGCCGGGGGCAGGCGAAAAACCATTGTCCGGATCTTCCGCATTCAAACGTACTTCGATGGCGTGTCCGGTAGTGCGCGGAGGTTCTCCGTCGAGACGCCCACCGCGTGCGACAAGAATCTGGAGTTTGACCAGATCGATGCCGGTCGTGCATTCCGTCACCGGATGTTCGACCTGGAGCCGGGTGTTCATCTCAATAAACCAGAAGCGGCGGTGCTCTGCTTCGTACAAGAATTCCACCGTGCCCGCGCTCTGGTAACGTGCCGCTTCGCTCAGGCGCACCGCCGCCGCGCGCAACTCCCGATCTTGTTCTTGAGTGAGGATTGGGGAGGGCGCTTCCTCGAGAACTTTCTGGTGACGGCGCTGAAGCGTACAGTCGCGCACGCCGGCCGCCCAGGTGGTCCCAAAATGATCGGCAATGATCTGAACTTCGACGTGGTGCGCACCCGGGACCAGTCGCTCAAGAAAAACCGTCGGGTCTCCGAATGCCTTAAAGGCTTCGGCTCGGGAGCGCTCAAATGCTTCCGGCAGTTGGTCGGGCGACTGCACCTTGCGAATGCCTCGGCCCCCACCCCCGGCCGTCGCTTTAATCAGGAGTGGATAGCCTAGACGTGCGGCCTGCTGAAAGGCGTCGGTCAGCGTCTCCGCTGCGCCCCCGCTCCACGGCACCACTTCTATTTGCGCCTGCTCGGCGAGACGTTTCGAGGCGATCTTGTCGCCCACCCGCCGCATCACGTCGCCGTCGGGGCCGATGAACACGATACCCATCTCGCGGCAAAGGTCCGCGAATGCGGCATGCTCCGCTACAAATCCCCATCCCACCCAGACTGCATCGGCGCGTGCGGCCGTCAAAGCCCGCCCGAGGCATCCATAGTCGACATAGCTGCTCTTGAGTTGCTGGGTATTTGGATCAACAACGTGCGCGGGACCGAGGCACACCGCCTCGTCCGCTTCACGGACGAACATGGCGTGCCGGTCGGGCTCGGTAAAGAGCGCGATGGTGCGCAGCGCTGTTCCGTACTCTTGACTGAACTCGCGGGCCGCGTGAATGAAGCGCATGGCGGCCTCACCCCGGTTGACGATCGCCACGCGCTCGAATTCGTGGTTCATATCATCTCCGTCTGGCAGATGGTCACTTCAACCAGTCGCACCGGTCAGGCGGCGACGGGTTCCCGTGACATCATTGCCTGTAGCGCTTTCATTTGCTCTGAGCTGACCGCGTTGGGAAGTGCGATCGTCCGATAACCGCTCAGCTGCACGTACCGGGTTCCTTTCGCATCTACGACCTGCGCATCGAAACTTCCGCTCACCGGGTCAGGCGTGACGACCGCGTACAAGCGAGAATCAGGCTCGTCCGGAGCGCATACCAATGAGCAGACGCGATCGACATGGTTCGGCAAACCCATGTGACCCTGGGCCGCGATTTCCCAGAGACCAGCTGTCTGGAAACATAGTTCGATCAGCCGGGGCGCCATCAACGTTGATAGCTCGGACGGATGGTGATTGTTGGGCAGGCCTTTCGCTAGAAGCCCAACCATACGATTTCCATCCCACCAGGCCCGCTCCAGCACCTGGTACGCAGGGCCGTGAAAGTACAGATGATAGATATCAGCAGCTTCGATTGCGTGGCCGGTCGGCACGGCGAGCGCTGGCACGGGTGCGACTTCAGGGGCTGATTTCTTGAGCCGCACGCGGGCGGTGAAATGCGTCGTCGATTGCGGCTCCGACTGGTTCGGCAGTGAGCGACGGCCGTTCAAGCGACAATCCGCTATCAGTTCTTTGCCTTGGGGACGGATAGTGGTCTCAACTGTTAAGGTTCGAGGCTCGTGCCGGTAGAACTTGAACGGAGCCAGGAAATCCACATTCTCGATGGCCTGGATACGCCAGCCGGGAACCACGCGCAGAGCGGCTTCCGCAAACGCTTCAATGCCCATCACGCCCGGCAGCACTGGTGTGCCGTCAATTTGATGATCGTGTAAGAAAGGCTGAATCCTGGGGTCAAGTGTTGCCTCGATGGTGAGGCTGCTGTAAACGCCCATGCTCGCAATCTTGCCGAGCATCGGGCCTGTAACCTGCAGTGTCTTCTCGCGAGGGGACTCTGCGGCGGATGTGTCCACACCACCCGTCGGATCCCACTCCTTCAGCAGGACGCCGAGCCGCTGGCCGATAACGATTTCGCCGCGCGTGCCTCCGGCAGTCAGTTCGCGGCGAATCAAGGGGACCCCGGCCTCCGGCGGCAGCATATCGATGCCGGCAAGCTCCATCACTTTCGGGATGGAACCGCGGGTGGCCATGCCGATGCCGCCCCATGCCGTCCAGTCGATAGCGATACCACGCGTACCGGGCCGAGTCGTACGGAAGCTCGACGTGATCTTGCATAGCAGGTCGTTGGCGGAACTGTAGTCGGTCTGCCCGGGATTGCCGAAGCGGCCAGCAATCGAGCTGAAGGCCACGGTTGCGCCGAGAGGCATCTCGCCAATGGCGTGGAGCAGATGGAAGAAGCCGTCGCTCTTGACGTCGAAGACCAGGTCGAATTCACGGGAGTCCTTGTCTGCCAGGGAACGACTGCGCTCGAGGCCGGCGGCGTGCAGCAGCACGTCGATACGGCCGCTGTGTTCGCGCACATGGCGAATCACGCTCGCAATGGCTTCGGCGTCGGAGAGGTTGACGCTGAAGTAGTGGGGCGTGCCGCCGGCCGCTCGCACGGCCTCAATGGCACGGAGGGCGGCCTGCGCTCGCTCCAGAGCCGACAGTTCCTTTTCCACCAGAGCCGGCGTGGCTCGCTCGCCGCGCGCCTGGATGCGCGTGAACAGGTCGCGCTTGAGATTTTCCTTGTCGGTCGCAAAGCGCTTGAGGTCGGGATTGGCCGGATCAGGCTCGGGCACCAGATCGAGCAGATAGAATGCTGCCGCCGGAGGCAGCTGCCAAGTCGGCGGTAATGGCGGAGACAATGCTTCCGGCCGCACCCGTGATCAGAAACACGGTGTTTTGGTCCAGCGTCAGACCGGGCTGGCCGTCGGCCGCAGGCTGTTCCTCGAGTCCAATCGTCCAGCGCAGGCCCTGCTTGTAGCCAATCTCGATCGCACCGGGATCGCGCAGTGTTTCCTCAACCAGGAGTTCGGCAATTTCCGGTGGCTTGCACTCAGATTCGAAATCGACTGCCTTGACGAGAACCTCCATGCGCTCCCGCTTGTAGGTCTTGGTGAAGCCGGTGACTGCTCCGCCAAGCGGTGCGACCGCTCCGGCTTCGTCGTAACCGTGTTGCCCGCCGAGCCGGGTGGCCGACACGAAGAACGTGCCCGGCTTCGCAATGTGTTCGTAGAGAATCCGCATGGAGATGTAAAGCGATTTGAGGCGGATGCGCACGGCTTCGTGCCAGTTAGCCAGGCTCATGTCCCCAAGGTTGCCCTCGTGATCGAGCGCGGGCAGCCAGTACACTCCATCCACTGGACCAACGGCGATCCAGTCCTTAAAGAGCTGGGTCAGTGCGTCGGCATCGGGGACCTTCTCAATGCGAAGGACTTCCACCCCCTTTGCCTTGAGCAGCTGTGACAGGACATCTGCGACTCCACCTTGATCAGACATGAGGACGACTCGGCGGCCGGGACCAAGCGTGACCTCGGTCGTCTTGCAGAGTTCGAGCGGTGGGCGCAAGACCGGCAGCGGCACGCGCCGAGGAATGCGATTGGCGGCATCGAGACTGGCGAGAGTCGGACGCGGGGTACGGGCGGCCGCCGTCGAAACCAAGGAGGAAGATGAGGACGCTGCTGGTTTCTTCGTGACGTCCAACTTGTCCGGGGGCGCGCTTATTTTCAAGCCCGATCTGTCGCGCGCAAATTGAATGACGTGGGCCAGGGTCGGAAAGTCGCGCAGTTTGAGGTTCTCATCGCGTGGAATGTTGTACGCCGCTCGAATGGCGGCAAACATTTCTGCCTGTTTGACGGTGTCGATGCCGAGGTCGGCCTCAAGATCGAGTTCCATGTCCAACATGTCTTTCGGGTAGCCAGTCTTGTCGGCAACGATCTCCAGGACTTTTTGCTTGATGGACTCGTCCGTGGTCTCTTGGGCCGAAACGACGGTTGGGCGCGGGCGCGGATGGCGCGCTGGTCGCCGGCGTGGACGCTACAGCGAGGTCGGGACGCTTGTCGTACACAAACTGAATTACATGTGCCAGCGTCGGATAATCGCGCAGCTTGCGGCTCTCGTCGCGGGGGATGTTGTAAATCTCGCGAATGGCCGCGAACATCTCTGCCTGTTTCACGGTATCGACGCCGAGGTCGGCTTCGAGATCCAGTTCCAGATCCAGCATGTCCTGGGGATAGCCGGTCTTTTCGACGACCAGGGCGAGAATGCGTTCTTTTACGGAATCGCCCAGGTTATCTTTCACAGGCGTTACGGCGGGCGCTGGTTCGGAGGACTTGGTCTCCATTGTTATTGCCACTACGGGAGACGGCTTCGCAGGGACGAGGTCGGGGCGCTTCTCGTATACGAACTGGATCACGCGCGCCAGCGTTGGATAGTCGCGCAGCTTGCGATTTTCGTCGCGGGGGATGTTGTAGATCTCGCGAATGGCCGCGAACATCTCCGCCTGTTTCACGGTGTCGACGCCCAGGTCGGCTTCGAGATCCAGTTCCAGGTCCAGCATGTCCTGGGGGTAGCCAGTCTTTTCGACGACCAGGGCGAGAACGCGTTCCTTCACAGAGTCGCCCAGGCTGTCCTTAAGCGGACTCACCGCGGATGCCGGCGCCGGGGAGATCTCCTCCTTCGTGATTGCCATCGCGGAAGGCGGAGTCGCAGTTGCCAAGTCGGGACGTTTGTCGAACACGAACTGGATGACATGCGCCAGCGTCGGGTAATCGCGCAGCTTGCGATTCTCGTCACGGGGGATGTTGTAAATGTCGCGAATGGCGGCGAACATCTCCGCCTGTTTCACGGTGTCGACGCCCAGGTCCGCCTCGAGATCGAGGTCAAGATCGAGCATGTCTTTGGGATAGCCAGTTTTCTCGACGACCAGGGCAAGAATGCGTTCTTTCACGGAATCGCTTACGTTGTCTTTCCCAGATTTGCCGGCATGCTCCGCTTTCGTTGGTGTGATTTCTTGTTCCGCTGGCGACGGTAACGGTGGCGGCGTGGTACTCACCAGATCGGCGCGCTTCTCATATACGAAGCGGATTACGTGCGCCAGAGTTGGATAGTCGCGCAGCTTGCGGTTCTCATCCCGCGGAATGTTGTAGGACTCGCGGATGGCCGCAAAAACTTCGGCCTGCTTTACGGTGTCGACGCCCAGGTCGGCTTCGAGATCAAGGTCAAGATCGAGCATGTCGACGGGGTAGCCGGTTTTCTCCGCGACCAGCGCCAGCACTTTCTCCTTCACCGCATCGCGCTTCTCTGTGGGCTTGGGCGGTGTAGAACGGATTGGAGCGACGACTTGAATCTTCGCCGCCGTTTCCGGGGCGGCGCTGACCGGCGCCGGCACTGGTATTACTTCACGGACTCGGGCGGGCGCCGGTTGCGCGGGAACAGGGACTGACACCGAGGAGTTGAACCTTGGCAGCGGGTTCCGCGACTTGCGTCGCTCGTGCTTTCTCTTGGACCCGCAAAGTGCGGTGGACCACTTCCAGATTGGCGGCCGGACGGCCTGCGATGCCGGTTAACCAGTTGTTCCAGGCAGGGGCATCGGCAATGCGGTAGGCATAGCCCAGAGCGCTCGGACTGCGACGGATTCCATCTTTCGTCTTCACCCAGTGCAGCAGCATCATGCTGATCTGCGAACCGAACCCGGCTCCCAGGTGTATGGCGTACTCGACGGGGTAGGTGCCGCCTTTCGACAGGTTCAATGGGCCTAACTCCGGATCGACTTCCTTGAAGTTGGCGACCGGGGGCACGCAGCCGGTTTCGAGTGCTTTAACGGCAACGACGTCTTCGATGCCGGTGCCCATGGCGTGACCCGTGAAGCCCTTGGTATTGGCGATTACGATGCGATCGGCGAGGTCGCCGAAGACGTGACGGAGCGCGTGAATTTCTGCGGAGGCGCTGCCGCCGCGCGCAGGCGTGTAGGTTTCATGGGAGACAAACACGGTGTGGGGCGCAATCTGTTGACGGGAAATGCTGGCACGCGCTTCGGCTTGCGACATCAGGCGCTCCATTACCTGGCCGATGTGCTGAACATCAAGGCGAGTTCCGTGGAAGGCGCTGTTGCCGGTGACGGTGGCTAATACCTCGCAGATCGGCTGTATGCCACGTTCCCGAGCAGCTTCGGCGCTCTCTACCACCAGCGCTGCGGCGCCCATGCCGATAATCAGGCCGTGTCGCCGGCGGTCAAAGGGGGTGGCGGCATCCGCAACAACTTCGTCAGTGGCCGCCGCTCCACTGGCCAGGAAGCCGGCGCCCATCCAATCGATCAGGTGGTCAGAGGTGACGTCGTCGGCCGAGATGATGATCACCCGGCTGCAGCGCCCGGCACGGATCCAGTCCTCGGCGAGCGACACCGCCTGCGTGGTGGTCGCGCAGGCCGAGTTGATTTGAGTGTTGGGACCGCGAGCCCCTATGAACTCCGCGAATTGCGAATGGCCCATGGACAAGGTTCGGAGCAGGAAACGGCGCTCGAATACGTAAGGTTCTTTGTCGATGGCGGCGCGCAAGTCTGCGATTCGCCGATCAATTTCCTGCTTCAGATCGGAGTGGCCGTTGTCCGCTGCTTGGGTCCGCAGGCTCTCGAGACCGGACAACTGTTCGCGACGAGAGTGATCCGCATAGTAGCGGGCCATTTCGTCCGCGAAAGAGTCCAGGCCCGGAAAAGCTGAGGCGAAAATCACACCGGTGTCGTCGCGCAGAGCGTCCGGCAATGCCCAGCGATCCGGGAGTTGCGTGCCTTTGCTGGTCGTCTTATAGCGCAGGACCAGTGGTATGCCGGCATCGCGCAAGGCATCGAGGCCGGCGGCAATGGCGAGCTGCGTAACGCGGTCGAGCGCGGCCCGGCGATCTGCGGAAATACCGAATTCCTTTTCCAGGTCGAAAGTTTCGCCGCGGCCAGCCAGCTTGATGACGTCCGCTACATTATTAATGGTCTCAAAGGTCGGGCCGCCGTTATCGCTCTTCAGCAGGCGCGTGATGTGCTTGTCGAGCATTGCCTGGCGGAACCGCATGGGGATGGGCTCGATGAACTGATCGCCGTGCAGAATACGGCCGATATTGCCGTCGTCGAAGATGTGATCGGTTCCGGGCAGACCTAGCGCGGCACCGGTAATGACGACAGGAGTGGTAGCCGTGACGCCGTTCCCACCGCGATAAATCTGCCAGCCGCGCTCGAGTACATCGGCGAACAGATGGCCGAGTTTCGTGTAGTGGTCGCCGTTCACTGGCGCCAGTCCAGTGGAAGACCTGGCGGGCAGTGTTGCCGCCGGCACTGGCACAGAGGCATCTTTGGAGGAAGAGACAACCGTCGAGGACGTGGTGGTAGTTTTGTACACTGCCTCCGCCGTCCCGCGGCCCAATCCCGCGGCGTACAGGCAGCACAGTGCCTGGTTGAATGCCGCAACGTCGCCGACTTTCGGGTGATTGCTGAAGATCGCGACGACGTCGCCGTTCGCGCCCAGCACGTCCTCGGCGAATCCCTGCAGCGCTTTCTTCGGCCCTACTTCGACAAACACGCGTGCGCCCGCAGCGTACAGCGTGCGCAGTCCCTTGATGAATTGAACGGGAGCAGCGACCTGCTGCGCGAGAATATCCAGCATCTGCGGCACAACGTCCCGCCCGGTGGGATAAAACTCGCCGTTGGTGTTCGCGACGATGGGCAGGCGCGGCGACTGCAAATGCAGACGCGCCAGTACGCTCCGCAGCGGTTCGCTGGCGGGAGCCACAATCGAGGTGTGGAAAGCGTGGCTGACGGGCAACGCAGACACGTCGTAGCCGGCTTTCAGGAGAGCGGCCATGGCTTGCTCGACTGCCGGGCTGGCGCCGCCAATGACAGACTGGTGCTCGCTGTTGATGTTTGCGATCACGACGTAGCCGCTGACGGTCTTCAGGATGCGCTCGATTTCTTCAAGGGGAGCAAACACGGCGGCCATGCGGCCCTTGTCTGCCGGGGAAAACCGGGTCATTTCGCGGCCACGCGCGCTGACGGCTTCCAGTGCGTCGGCAAAGGGGAGAGCGCCGGCGGCAATCAGCGCGCCGTATTCGCCCAAACTGTGTCCCATCGTAAAGTCAGGCTCGATACCGTAGGCGGCAAGCAGTCGGGTGAGCGCGAGGTCGGTCGCTAACACAGCGGGCTGAGTGATGGCGGTTTGACGCAGGTCTTCTTCGGCCTTGGCGACAGCCTCCGCATTGCCGCCGTTCACAAAGATAAAGTCACTGAGTGGCTTACCCAGCAGTGGCGTCATGATCCGATCAGCTTCGGCAAATGTATCGGCCACAATGGGCTCCGCGGCTCGTAACGGTTGCAGCATGTTGACGTATTGCGATCCTTGGCCCGGGTAGAGGAATGCAACCTTGGCGGCCGGACCGTGCCCGCGAAAAATACCTTGCGCGCGCAGAGCCTTCCAGATGGCAGGCTGATTGGCGGCGAGCGCTTTCAGCGCGGCGCTCGCTTTACTCGCCAGTTCAGTAGCGTCGGCATAGTCGATGGCCAGCCGTTCCGGGGAACGCAGATCGGCTTCAGCCGGAGCCGAAGGAGCCGGCACGCGACCTTCCCGGGCGTGCTTTTCCACCCCACGTAAAAGCTCTGCCAATGCTGCATCAGAGGTGGCGCCCAGCAGTAGTGCGCCGCGTAGGGGAGCCTTGCAGACAGACCCTGCAACCGGACCGGAAGAAACCTCGTGCGCATTCATAATTGTCTCTACAGCTTTCTGCGGTATTTCGGTTACCGCTACTGATCGCTTGCCATTTCCGTTGAGCCGGTGCGGAATGTATTCCTCAATCACGGCATGAAAGTTGGTGCCGCCAAATCCGAAGGCGCTCAAGCCGGCTCGCCGGACACCATCCGCAGGCACGTCCCACGGCCTCAGTTCGGTATTCACATAAAGAGGAGAATGGGCGAAGTCGATATCGGGGTTGGGATGTTCGCAGTGCACGCTAGGTGGGAGAACCTTGTGGTGAAGTGCCAGGGACGCTTTCAGCAGACCGGCAGCTCCCGCCGCGCCTTTCAGATGTCCAAAGTTCGATTTGACCGAACCCAGTGCAACCGAGTGAGAAGGCAGATGGAAGCTGCTCAGCACGTCAATCATGCTTTGCACTTCGACCACGTCACCGACGCGGGTGGATGTGCCATGGCCTTCGATGTAGGTGGCGGTGGCTGGGGAAATCCCGGCTTTCGCCCAGGCGCGCTCGATGGCGAATTTTTGGCCGATCGGGTTGGGCGCGGTGATGCCTTTTCCTTTTCCGTCGCTGGATCCGCCCATGCCGCGTAGTACTGCGTAGATCTTGTCTCCGTCACGCTCGGCATCCGCCAGTCGCTTCAGCAGAAAGATCGCGGTGCCTTCGCCCATGACGAAGCCATCCGCTCCTTCCGCGTAGGGGCGCGTACCGGTCGCCGAGAGGGCGCCAATCTTGCAGAACTTTACGAAGGTCGAGACGCCCATGTTGCGATCAATCCCGCCGGTCACGGCCAGGTCATAGTCGTTCTGGATCAGTCCTTCGGCTGCCGCGTTGATTGCCGCCATGGCGGATGCGCAGGCCGCGTCGCACACATAGTTGGGACCGTGAAAGTTAAAAACATTGGCGATGCGGCCAGCAATGCAGTTGGCGAGTTCGCCGGGCATGCTGTCTTCCGTAATCTCTGGCAGATGTTTGCCCATGCGGACGTGCAATTCGCGGACGATGTCGCTGCGCACCGCTTGTGGAAGGGCGGCAAAACTGGCGCTCTCGGCCAACTCCTGGGCGTATTCCGGGAAATACACGCGCAGCACGGTGAAGTAGTGCTTTTCTCCGCCCATGGCACTGCCCAGGATCACCGCCGTGCGATCAGAATCGATCGGCCGGTTGGGGTAGCCGTAGTCTTCCAGGGCTTCCCGGGTGCCGGCGATGGCCCACTTTTGCGAACCATCCATCGCGTCGGTGACGCGCGGTGGAATGGGGAGCCGCCACTTCATCGGGTCCCAGGGGGACTCGCGCACCCATCCACCAATCTTGGAATACGTCTTATCGGGCGCGTGCGGATCGGCATCGTAGTACAGAGTCGGGTCCCAGCGGCTGGGGGCGACTTCCGTGATGCTGTAGCGGCCGTTCTTCAGGTTTTCCCAGAACGTTGCTACGTTAGGAGCATCGGGCAGGATGGCTCCTACCCCGACGATCGCGATGGCTCGATGGGAAGTGTTTTCCATGATGACGCCCCTTTATGACGAAAGAGAAAGACGGAAGGCTGGCCTGTGAAAGCACAGCTCCTTGTGTACCCGTATCGTGTCTGAGACCTACGCCGCCTGCTCCGTGCGCTTGGCGACGCGGCCGTACAACACATCTGCCACATAGTCCATGTCCGAAATCAGGCCTGCCTGCGCCTGGTGAATGCCAGGTAAGCCCATGCTGGTTTCAAAGGCAGGCACTTCGGAGCCGTTGATCCCCCCGGCTCCAATGACCCAGCGAGCACCTTCCTCGCCGACCTTCAGCGCGGCTTCTCGCGCAAAGATGCGGCTCACCGCAGCCAGCGCGGTCGCATCGAAGCGACGGTTGGCTTTCTCGTTCAGCTTGTTCTGGGTTGCCAGGGCGGCTCGGCGAGCCAGGCTGCCGGCGCATTCGGCATATGCGATCATTTCGCCCAGGCGCAGGAGAATGTGCTGAAAGCGCGTCAATCGCGCGACTCGAGCCTTCTCCATGACCTCGGCTAACGCATGCAGCGCGCGAGCAGAGCTGTCAGCGCCCACCTGCGGATGGGAAGCGTGCAGTGCTTCAAGTTTCTTTGCCTGGTCGTGATAGTGCTGTCCCCGCGTCTTCAGGTGCAGCTGCCAGCGGTCGCGCGCGATGGTCATCTCCATGATCTCGGAGGTGCCTTCGTAAATGGTGGTGATGCGGACATCGCGCTTGATCTTTTCGACCATGTATTCGTGGGTGTAGCCGTAGCCGCCCAAGGCCTGGATGCTGGCGTCGGCAGCGAGATTGCCTGCCTCGGTCGCCATGTATTTCGCGATGGCGCCTTCGGTGTTCAAGCTGCCTTCGCCGGCGTCGATGCGCTCTGCGGTTTCTTCGATGTAAGCGCGCGCGGCTTCCAGCCGCGCTACGTTCGGCACGATGAGCTTGTGCGTGTATCCCTGTTTTTCAGAGAGCGGAGCGCCCGCTTGGATGCGCTTGACGGAATAAGGAATGGCGCGATCGAGCGCGGCCCATCCGGCGCCGAGCCCGAAGGCGGCGACCATCAGACGCGTGTAGCCGAACACGGCTTGCGCCTGATTCAGTCCCTGGCCTTCGACTCCGCCCAGGAGGCGATCCGCGTCGACGTAGACGTTATCCATCGCCAAGGCCGCGGTGTTGCTGAGGCGAATTCCATGCTTGTCTTCCGGCTCGTCGTGCGTGAAACCCTTCACGCCTTTCTCGACGACGAACCAGCTCGGGCCGCTGGGAGTGCTAGCCAGGATCGTATACGCGTCGGCTATGCCGCCATTGCTGATCCACTGCTTATTGCCGGTGATCTTGTAACCGACGACGTGCCCGTCTTTACTGACCGGCTCCGCCGTGGTGCGAAGGGCCCCAAGGTCGCTGCCCGCTTCCGGTTCGGTCGCGCCGTAGGCGAAGAGCAATCCCTCTTCCGCGATGCGCGTCAGCCAAAGTTTCTTCTGCTCGGGAGTCGCGCCAACGGTAATGGGGTCGCTTCCCAGGAACGTAGCCAGCACGGCGGTTGCGACGCCGAGATCGATGCGCGCCATCTCCTCGCACACGCAGTACACGTCAAAAGTCCCGCCGCCCATGCCGCCGAATTCTTCCGGGATGAACAGCAGTTGAATGCCCAACTGGTCGGGGCTGCACATGTGGCGCACGATCTCGAGCGGGCATTCGTCGCGCGCATCCAGGTCGATCAATACCTCGTCCGGCAGGCGCTTCTTGGCGAACTCGCGCAGGGACTTCAGGCTCAGCTTCAACGTTTTGTTTGTAATCATTACCTGGACCTCATTTCGCTGAAACGCTCTGCATTTCGCGGATTTTGTTTGTCAGTTCGGGCAAGAACTCCAGGAGGTCGTCGACAATTCCGACATCGGCCACCTGGAAGATCGGGGCTTTCGGGTTTTTGTTAATCGCGACGATGAACGGATTTCCTTTAATGCCGGCCAGATGCTGGAATGCTCCGCTGATGCCACATGCGAGGTAGACCTTGGGCTTGACGGTCTTGCCGGACGAGCCGACCTGGCGGGATTTCTCGAGCCACTTGGCGTCCACTACAGGTCGCGAGCAGCTCAGCGCTGCGCCCATGACGTCGGCCAGTTCCTGCGCCATCGCGACATTCTCTTTCTCCTGAATGCCGCGGCCGATGGAGACCAGGACGGTGTGCTTGGTGATGTCGACCTCCCCCGCCTCGGCTATGACGGTCTGCAGATAACGTCGTCCAGCGGCCAGAGTGCCGACCTCGCCGGACTTGTCGATCACTGCACCGACGGTAGGGGTGCTTTCCGCAGGCTTGAATGCGCCGGGACGCACCGTTAAGACGGCGCCGCAGGAAAGATCGCAGCGAACGTGGGCGCTCACCTGCCCGCCGAATTCCTGGCGAACCGCTTTGAGAGCGCCACCTTCCATGCCTTCGATCTGAATGACGTCCGAAACAAAAGCTGCGTTCAACTTGACGGAAAGGCCCGGCGCGAGATCGATTCCGAAATGGTCGTGCGGGATCAGCACAATGCTGCCCGCCGGCAGCACTTTGATGAAGGCTTTCCGGATCAATTCGGCATTGGGGTAGGCCAGCGCCTCACCGCCGATTTTCCACACCTCGGAATAGCTTGAACGGACGGATTGGCAAACCGCCTCGAACTCAGCACCCCAACCGGGGACAAGAGCAGTGGGGGACGTGCTCGCATCGATCTTTCGCGCTGCTGCTGCCAGTTCGGAGGCAGAGTCATCCGCGGCGCCGCCCCTATGTGCGATGTAAGCGAAGATTCGCGCCATTACTTCAGCCCTCCTTTGGCTGCCACCAGCTCTAGTAATTGGTCGATGTTTTCTTCCCGGCTGCCTTGAAGCATCTCGGCGCCCTTCCCGAGGGCGGGCACAAAATAGTCGACCCGCTTCACTTTCGCGCCCGTTTCTCCCACGGTAGCGGGATCGACGCTCAAGTCCGACGCGCCGTACGTCGGGATGGGCACGGAAGCCACCGCGCGGATGCCGCGCATGCCTACATAACGCGGCTCATTGATGCCGGTCTGAATCGAGAGAACGCACGGGAGATCGATCTCACTGATCTCCTTGTTGCCGCCTTCGATTTCCCGGCTGACCTTCAGCTTGTTGCTATCGAGGACTTCGATGGAATTGACCAGGGAGGCGAAAGGATAGTCGAGCATCGCGGCCAGCATCCCGCCGACCTGCGCGCCTCCGTCCTCGGCCTGGACCCCGGTGAGAATGAGGTCGTAGTTCCCTTTGTGCACGAATGCGCTCAGGATGGCGGCAATGCCGTGTCCGTCGGATCCGCTGAAAGCTGAATCGGAAATCAGTACGCCATGACTGGCTCCCATGGCCATCTCTCGGCGCAGGATTTCTTCGTCGTCTTCGCCGCCGACCGTGACCACGGTGACTTGTCCGCCGACGCGGGCGACAATCTGAAGGGCCTCTTCGACCGCGTAGTTGTCGGGCTCATTTACCGAATAGACCAACTCGTCGCGCTCGATGTCATTTCCGGAGCTGTTCAGTGCAATCTCGTTCTCCGATGTGTCGGGTACTCTTCTGGCGCAAACTAGAATCTCCACGTTCAACCTCCCACAGTGCTGGTTGCCGCCGGTTGCGAAACTCGCCCGACCATTTGCTTGTCGACCAACTCCGCCAAATCGATGGCCGTCATCTTTCCTTCCAAGCCCGCGACCTTGATCGCATCTTCCATATTGACCATGCAAAATGGACAGGCAGTCACGATCACATTCGCGCCCGCTTCCGCTGCCATCTGGACCCGTTTCACGCCCATGCGTTGTTCTTCCTTGGGTTCGTAGAACAGCATCAGGCCGCCGCCACCGCAGCAGAAGGAGCGGTCGCGCGATCGGGTCATCTCCACTCTTTTCAGGCTCGGAATGGCATCGAGCACGTCGCGCGGGTCGTCATAGACCTGATTGTGGCGGCCGAGATAGCAGGGGTCGTGATAGGTGTATACGTCACTGCTGCACTCCACCGGCTTGAACTTGATCAGTCCGGCTTTCACGTCGCGGGCGATTACCTGGCTGATGTGCTCTACGGGCGGGACATCTTTATAGTCGTGTTTCAGCGCGTTGAAGGCGTGGGGATCGGCTGTCACGAGCTTCTTCACCCCGGATGCCTTGATCGCGTCCACGTTGTGATCGCGCAACGCCATGAAAAGCGTTTCTTCGCCGAAACGGCGGACTTCGTGGCCGCTGTCCTTTTCCGCGGCGCCGAGGATGCCGAAGTTCTCTCCGACGGAGTCGAGAATCCTCGCCGTGGCCCGCGCGATCGACTGCATGCGGTCGTCGTAGGAGGTGATGCTGTCTACGAAATACAGCGTGCCGGCGCCATTCTTGTCGAGGGTGCGGACGCGACAGGTTTGCTGGAATTCCTTGGTGTTTGCCCAGTCGGCCCTTTTCTTCTCCATCTTGCCGTACGGATTGCCCCGACTCTCGAGTGCCTTTAGCGGTTTCTGCAAAGACTGGGGGACATTTCCGTCGTCGATCATGCCCCGCCGCAGGTCCACGATCTTGTCGATGTACTCAACTAGCAGCGGACATTCCTCTTCACAGGCACCGCAGGTAGTGCAGGACCAGATTTCGTCCTCCGAATAAACGTTTCCGATCAATGCCTGGTGATTGCTCGACCGCCCGAACACCGGGTAATGCTGGAATGCATGGTCCCTGGCCTTGATGCTCAGGAAGCGCGGCGACAGCGGCCGTCCCACGGCGTTGGCGGGACAGTTGTCGGAGCACCGTCCGCAGTCCGCACAGGAGTAGAAGTCGAGCATGTGCTTCCAGGTGAAGTCTTCGAACGTTTTCACTCCGAACGTCTTCACCTGGTCCAAGTGTTCATCACTGACGTCCCAGCGCACGGGCTTCAGCGTGCCCCGGTCCAATTTTGCAAAGTACACATTGAACAGGGAGGTCTCCACGTGAAACTGGATCCCAAAAGGGCGGTAGCAAAGCAGGAAATAAAACGCCAGTTCGTGTGCCAGATAGGCTGCAAGGCACACTTTGCCGAGCGCAGCCAGGGAGACCGGCGCAAGTGCGAGTTGCAGTATCCACGGCAGGGACAGAACCGCCAGCCCTTCGCCCGATACACCAACTTTGAGTTGGCCCGCCGCGACTGTTGCCGAAAAGAGGCTGTCGGCTGCCATCAGAGCGGCGATCAGCCCTAGCAGGAAAATGGCGTCGGCCGTGTGCGCTTGGCCGTATCTTGCTGGCACCGCATAACGTTCTGGCCTGAAGACCAGCCGGCGAACGATGGCGATCAACATGCAGAGGAAGACGACGGTGGCGGCGTAGTCCGTGACCATGTCATACATGTGCCCGGCTGTTCCCGGCAGAGCCAGACTCCCGGTAAAGCCAGCCAGCAGCGTGGAGAAAGAGCGGATTACAAGGAGAATGAATCCGGTAAAAATAAGGATGTGAAGTGTTCCGGCGCCACGATAGCGAGGATGCTTCCACTGTCCGAACCAAAACTTCAGGACTTTGCCCAATCGGGCCAGGGGCCGGTCAAAACGAGGATCCCGTTCGGCCCGAACCAGCGGAACCAGTCGCTTGGCCACAATGTAGGCAAAACAGGCAACACCCAGAAGATGAATGATCAGAAAGAGAGTCCAACCGGGCTCCAGCCAGGATGTCAATTGCGCGACTGCTTGAGCGCTTTGCATGTTCTCACTCCTGCCTGCTAATCCCTAGGCAGTCTGTTGGAATAAGACCCGTTTCTCCTCGACCATTGGCCCCTCGGTACCTGGAGATTTGACCGCAGGTTGTGCTACCGGGAGTGGAATAGGCATACGGACGCTCGTTGTCGTTGGCGGCGCGGCCGGTGTCGCTGTTACCTGTGTTTTCGTGCGAGAGCGCTTGCGGGGAGACCTCTTGGGCCGTGATGTGATCCCGACTGCGTCGCGCAGTTCCGAGAAACTCAACTTTAGAAATTTTTCCAGCCGGCCCAGATCGGGGGTGATGTGTACGTCTCCGCTGAACCCGAAATAAACCATGCCGTTGTAACTGAGGATGGCGCAGTTGAGAGCCAGTTCCCCGCCAATCGGGACATACGGATACCAATGCACCATCTTGTGTCCGAGCAGGTAGAGCGGAAACTGCGGTCCGGGCACATTCGTGCACACCATGTTGAACGGCGTGAACGGTATCTGGCTTATTTGGGGACCTACGAAGGCCTGCAGCGGGCTTGGCAGGATGCCGAGCAAGCCGCCGGCCAGACTGACGAACTCGGCGGCGTGCGCATGCTTGAGAAATTCCGTTCTCCGGTGGACCGCCGCCAGCAACTTTCGCGGATGGCGAATGTCGAGCGGGATTGTGACCGGGACGAGCGAGATGCAATTGCCCAATGGGGCAGTACCGTCGTTTCCGCGCAAATTCACGGGAACCATGATGCGGAACAGGCGACCCTTCACCCGGTCGCCGTGGAGTTCGGAATAGCGCCGGATGGTCGCGGTCACCAGCGCGAGCAGAACATCGTTGACGCTGGCGCCGCAAATCTGCCGGATGGCTTTTACTTCCGCCAGCGGAATTTCCGTGTATGCGAACTTTTGCGGCCCGCTGTAGATCGCGTTGAAACACAAGCGCTCGGTGGGTGCGGTCACTTCCGGCATCAAGCGCGAGAACTCGTCGCTGGGCGGGTTGCCGCCATTGGCCAGGGTCCGCTCGGTAATATTCAATACGTTCGCCCACGAAGAGAGGATTCGGTCCACGAAACTGGAATAAGAGCCGGTCAAGCCTTCCACCAGCGAAGTCACGGCACTGCGGGGCGGCGGGAGGGGCTGCCGCAGCTTGCGTTTGGGCAGCGGCGGCGTTTCCGGGCTGGTATCCATGAGCACGCTCATGATGCCTACTCCCGCAATGCCATCCGCCAGGCAATGATGCATGCGGGCAACGATGCCGGTGCGACTGCCACTCAACCCATGCACCAGGGTCAGGTCCCAGAGCGGGTGCTGGCGGTCCATTACCTTGCTAAGAATCTTTCCCGTAAGGGCCTTCAGTTCCGCGTCGGAGCCGTGTTTGAGCGTCACCTCGCGGACGTGGTTGCGAATGTCGAAGTCGGGGTCGTATTCCCAGTTCGGAAGGCCGGCGTTCAGCGGCGCGGGAACCACCCGCTTCAGATATCGTGAGATCAGCGGCAATCTCGACTCGACGAACCGGAGGTAGGCGTCGAACGGGATATCGCCTTCCAGCACGCAAACACAAGCCACGTTGAGCGGCATGCCCTCGCGTTCCAGGTTCAGGAAAACGCTGTCTCCCCAGGACAGACGATCCTCGTTCGGATGGTTCCGCATGGCAGTTCTCCTTCTTACTTGCCGGCCAGTCGCGCTCATCGTTTCAGGTCAGGAAGCAGAATCGCGGCGCCAGCCTGACCAGCTTCAGCACCTTGTAGATGTCGACGTTCACACCGCGCACCCCGATCTTGATGCCCTTGCCGTCCGCCAGATCGATCAGTTCTTCCATTGCTTTGAGGGCCTGCGGGTCGATGCGCTGCACGGAAGAGAAGTCCAGAATCGTTTCGCCCGGAGCGCTGTCCAGCGCTGTGCGGGCCTCCAGCAGGCAATTGGCAACCCTCGCGGCATCGATTTTGAGCACCACAGCAATCGTGGACATATGCACCATCCCTTACGCGCTTTGTTCTTGAGAGGCACCGGCGGCTCTGGCCGGGCCTCGTCCGTGATACGCGCTCCAAAACAGCTCGACCAGTTCGCTCACCAGCGGCATGCGCGGGTTGGAGCGCCAGGAAGGATCGTCAAAGGCTATCTTGGCGAGGTCAGGCATGGCCTGTTCGAATTCCTCCCGCGAGATCCCCAGTTCCGCGATCGACCGGGGAATGGCCAACTGGTCCAGAAGCTGCTCTGTACTCGTCACCAGCCTCTTTACCTTTTCCTCGATGGTGCTGCCACCCAGGCCCAACAGGTCGGCGATGGTTGCGTATTTCTTGTGTGCAACGTATCCGCGCTGGTTGGGCGATGGCATGAACTTGCTGGGCACCGCCGCGTTATAGGCAATAACATGCGGCAACATCAGTGCATTGGCGCGGCCGTGGGTGACGCCGAACTTGTGCGCCGAAGGCATGAGCCAGAGCGTGATTGACGCCCACCGCCGCATTCGAAAACGCAATCGCCGCAATGCAGGCGGCGTTGTGCATCATGCTGCGCGCCTCTTCGTCATGAGGGTGCGCATAAGAAATCGGCAGATACTTGAAGACCAGCCGAATCGCCTGCATGGCATTGGAATCGGTGTAGGGCGAGGCGTAAATCGACACGGCGGCTTCGAGCGCGTGGGTCAGGCAGTCGATCCCGGTATCAGCCGTAAGCCCTTTCGGCATTGACATCACGAACTGGGGATCGACGATCGCCACATCTGGAGTCAGCGAGTAATCCGCCAGCGTAACCTTGCGCCCGCGCGCTTTGTCGGTCAGGACGGCAAAGGGAGTGACCTCGCTTCCCGTGCCGCTGGTCGTCGAAATCGCGATCAAACGCGCACGGTTGACTTTCTCGGTCGGGTATTCGACCACACGCTTGCGGATATCCATGAAGGGCGCGGCCAGTTCTTCCAGGTCCGCCTCGGGCGATTCGTACTTCAGCTTCATGATCTTGGCGGCGTCGATAACGGATCCGCCACCTAGCGCGATGATCTGATCCACCTTGTAGAAATTGAGTGCCTCCACGCCTTGCATGATGGTCTTGACCTCAGGTTCCGCATCGGGGATGACCGAGACATGAACCAGGGTTTGCGGAGGAAGGTGGCGCCGGACAATGTCGACGTATCCGATTTGCTCCATCGCAGGATTGGTGATGATGATGGTGGAGGAGGATGCTAGACGACGCAGATTCTCCACGGCGTTCATGTTGAAGTAAATCTGATTGGGAACGCGGAACCACATATGCGCCTGTGTCCTCCGGGCCACCCGCTTGATATTGAGGTAGTGATAGACATTGACGTTATCGGTCGTGCTGTTTCCGCCGCCGGTCCCGCATCCGAACGAGAAGGTGGGCACCATGTCGTTGTAGACGCCCCCGAATGCTCCGATCGAGCCCGGTGAATTCACGATGATTCGTCCGGCGTTGATGACCTCACTGAACTTTCGGATGATCTCGTCGTTGCGCGAGAACACGACCGCCGTATGTCCGAGCCCGCCGGCATGATTCACGTCGACGCATACCTTGAGTGCTTCATCGACTGATTTCGCCCGGTAGACGGAAAGAACCGGGAACAGCTTTTCGACCGAAAGAGGATGTTCGCGACCCACCCCTTGAATCGGGGCAATCAGCATTTTGGTGTTTGGCTTGACCGAGATACCCACCATGCGGGCGATATCGGTGGCTTTCTGGCCGACTGCCCTGGGCTGCATGAATCCGGTTGCGGGATCGATTACCGTGCGCTCCAATATCTTCGTCTCTTTTTCGTTGCAGATATGCGCACCCAGATCCGCGAATTTCTTCAGGGCGAGGTCATAGATCTCGTCATCCATCACCACCGTCTGCTCGGAGGCGCAAATCGTTCCATTGTCGAAGGTCTTGGAAGTGAGGATGTCGACCACCGCCATGTTCAGGTCGGCGGTCTTTTCCAGGTAGACCGGCGTGTTGCCCGGGCCTACGCCCAGAGCTGGCTTGCCGGAACTGTAGGCGGCTTTGACCACGCCTGGCCCACCGGTGGCATCGATCAGACCGATGTCTTTGTGGTGCATCAGGTAGGCGTTGTCCTGCAGGTCGTGCGACTCCAGGCAAGTAAACACGCCTTCTGGGGCGCCGTGCTTCAGCGCCGTCTGGTACATAATCTTCACGGCTTCATAACAGCAGAACCAGGCATTCGGATGCGGACTGAAGATCACCGCATTCCGTGTCTTGATGGCCATGATGCATTTGAAGAGAACCGTCGAAGTCGGATTCGTAATCGGCGTAAGCGAGAGGATGACGCCGATCGGTTCCGCCACTTCGACCAGGCCGCGTTCCGGAAACTCTCGAATGATGCCCACCGTACGTTTATCTTTCACGTAGTTGTAGACGAACTCAGTGGCCACCATGTTCTTGAGGGCTTTGTCTTCCAGCACCCCAAGTCTGGTTTCCTCAACCGCCAGGCGAGCCAGATTTTGAGCTTGTTCCAATCCGGCCACGACCATCGGTTTGACAATCCGATCGACATCCTCTTGTGTGTATTGGGTAAAGACGGCAGCGGCCCGTCTGGCTTGAAGAATCAAGTCTTCCAGGTATGCAATCCGCTCTTTACTGAGGCTTTCTGTGGCAGGAGTATCCAGGACCTGCTGCGCGACCACTTCGCTTGCGACCATCGCCGCCCCCTTGTAACCTTAGGGGCAGGGCACTTTACTTTCGGGAAGCACTTCCTCCAGGATTTTCAGCCTCTTGCAATCATGAGCAGGGGCGCAAGCCGATCATCTTGCCTGCGAAAAAGATTTCTTCATTTTAGATCGGTCCAGCTTCTATGCGTAATCGATTGGATGTGTCTCCAGCCAGTGTTCATCACGCGCCCTACCAATGTTCCTCACAGCACCACCCGCCGCGCAGGCCGTTAACCCGCGGCTTTGCCAGGCGATGCCCACGCTAAGTCCGACAGCCCAGCCGAGAAAACCGAATGCCAGTGCTCGTTTTGCGGAGCATCGGCGATTTCCCGGGAAACTTCCCAACACGCCGAGGATTGCTCCCACGGCCGCGGGCGTTGATGCGTTTCGAACTGCCTTGCTCAGAAAAGGAGTAAGAGGTTTTCCATCGAGGAATGCTTCTTGACCGGAACGTGCTCCCGCCAGCCCAGAATTCAGAACCTTGCGACCGTATTCAACCTCGGACTGTGACCACTTGCGGAGATTCATGGGATTGTCCTGGTTGACCTGCGAACCTTCCTAAACTTAACAACCACTGCCGTCTAGTTCGGTGGCGTGGGTCACCCATGAACGTGACATCGGGCGCCGGCGAGGCGTGTGAAGTCACAGGGATAAACGTGCTTAGGTTTTCAGGAAAATTCGGAAGGAAAGGACGGACCTCGGGCCCGGTTTGGCCCAAGCAGGAAGCAGTCCGCTGAGGCTGCCTGCCAGATCCGTCCTTCGCGATGCGGACTGTGACGCTCGATGGTCGCGCCGAGCGTGCGGCCTATGGCGGGACGTGGCCCATCCGCATCGTACATCTTTGCATCGGCGATCGGTTATGCCAGAACGTACTTTCCGGCCTCGATCACCCGTTGTGCGAGCAACTGTCGCAGGGCCACGGTATTGAATGGCTCGTGCTTCGACAGGCGCCGCAGGATTGCCATCTGCGTGCGCAGCATGTCGCCTTCGCTCGCAGCTGCGATTACCCGTTTTGCTGCACTTTCGATTCGCTCCATGGCACCAGCCACGTACACGCGGGTCATCGCAGTGGCCAGCGTGGCTGCCACCACACCCTTACTAGCCTCAAGCTTCCACGCACGCAGTGTGGCGGACTCCATGGCATAGGTTTCGATGGTCATGTCAGCGATTGCGCCCATGATCTCCTGCTCGTTCTGAATTGCCTGCATGTATTTCTGCGTGGCGACTCCCGCGGCGAACAGTCCAATCTTTTTCGCGGCGGCTACCAGCCGGCGCTCTTCGGCCAAGGGACCTTCCAGGCCTTCGTCCCGAGTTCCCGAGATCACCTCGTCCATAAGCTTCTTGATGGCCGGCATCAAGGGCAGGTGGCCCGACATCGCGCGCTTCAGCAGGAAGCCGGTGATGACAAGCCGGTTGATTTCGTTGGTGCCTTCGAAAATCCGGTTAATCCGCGAGTCCCGGTAGGCGCGCTCAGCCGGATACTCCTCGACGAAACCGTACCCGGCGTAGATCTGGACCATTTCATCAACCACGAAATCGAGGAACTCCGATCCCCAGACTTTGAGGATTGAGCACTCGACGGCATACTCGTCGATCACCTTGCGCACTTGGGTCATGTCGTTTTGAGCGTCGCCGAGTCCGGCGAGGGCCGTATCCATCTGGCCCACCGTGCGGTAGGCCATGGCCTCACCCGTGAAAATGCCGGCAGCCATGTTGGCGAGCTTCTCGCGAATCAATCCGAAGTCCGCGATCACCTTGCCGAAGGCTTTGCGCTGTTTGGCATAGGCAATGGCGCTCTCCATGCAGTTGCGCGCCGCGCCCACCGAGCCCGCCCCCAGTTTGAAGCGGCCCACGTTCAGCACGTTGAAGGCGATCAGGTGCCCCTTGCCGATGTCGCCCAGCACGTTCTCTACCGGCACCTTGCAGTCATTGAGAATGAGCGGACAAGTGGAGGAGCCGCGGATGCCCATTTTGTGTTCTTCCGCGCCCACCGAGAAGCCCGGAAACTTGCGCTCGATGATGAAGGCGGTGAACTTTTCGCCATCCACTTTTGCGAACACAATGAACAGGTCGGCAAACCCGGCGTTGGTGATCCACATCTTCTCGCCGTTCAGGATGTAGTGTTTGCCGTCGGTGGCAAGCTGCGCCCGCGTGCGGGAATGGAGGGCGTCGGAACCTGAAGACGATTCCGAAAGCGCATAAGCGCCCACCGTTTCACCGCTCGCCAGTCCGGGTAGATACTTTCTTTTCTGCTCCTCCGTACCGAAGTACACGATGGGCAGCGTTCCGATGCAGGTGTGCGCGCCCCAGGTGGCGCTGAAACCGCCATAGCGGGCGAGCCGGTCGGCGATGAGCGCGGAAGTGACTTTATCCATCTCCATGCCGCCGTATTGCTCGGGAACGTCGGCGCCGCTCAGGCCGAGCTCGCCCGCCTTTCTCACCAGGCCCCGGAGGAGGGCAAAATCCTTGTGCTCCAATTTTTCGATGTTGGGGACGATTTCCTTGAGGGCGAATTCTTCCGCGGTTTGCGCAATGAGCAAGTGCTGCTCGGTGAAATCTTCGGGAGTAAACACCTCATCTGGCTTGCGTTCCTCAATCAGGAAGCTGCCGCCAGGAATGTGGGTCTTGGGTAGTGCGGTAACCGTGGCCATATTTCACTCCTATCGAGCCTGATTGAATAAACTTGCTTACAGGGCCGCGCTCTTCTCGGCCGTCCAGTATTTCTGCCGCAACTCGCGCTTCAAAAGCTTGCCGCTGCCGGTCTTCGGCAGGCTTTCGAGGAAGTCGATCGAGTGTGGACACTTGTAGTGAGCCAGCCGGGAGCGGCAAAATTCCAGGAGTTCGGTTGCGGTGGTCTGTGCTCCGAGCTTCACCACCACCACGGCCTTGGGGATCTCGCCCCACTTTTCGTGGGGAACAGGAATCACCACTGCCTCATATACGGCTGGATGAGAGAGCAGCACCTTCTCCACCTCCAGGGACGAAATGTTCTCGCCGCCGCTCACGATGATGTCCTTCTTGCGGTCCACGATGCGGAGGTAGTTGTTCGCGTCTACGGTGGCGATGTCGCCGGTATGAAACCATCCCCCTTCCATGGCCACCTGGGTCGCCTCCGGTTGGCGCCAGTAACCCTCCATGACCACGTCTCCTCTTACAACGATCTCGCCCATCGCAGTGCCGTCGTGAGAGACTTCCTCTCCATTGGGATCCAAAACGCGAAGCTCGACACCGGGAATTGCAAACCCGGTCATTGCCTGCGCGGCATAGCGTTGCTCTCCTGACCAGGCAGAGTCTGACTTAGCCGCCGACTTGGCGAGGGTGGGACAAGTCTCCGTCAACCCGTAGCCCGAGATGCACAGGCACCCCAGCTTCTCCTCAGCCTCTTTCACCAGGCGGGGAGACGATGCGGCGCCGCCGATCGTGATCGTTTGCAGGCTGCTCAAGTCATACTTCTGGCGGTCGGGAGAATGAATGAGAGCGTTGACCATCGTGGGGACCATGGCGCACGTGGTCACGCGTTCCCGCTCGATCAAACGGAATACTTCCAGGGGGCTGAAATGGTGAATCATGACATGAGTGCCGCCCACCACCGTAATGGTGTGGGCTGTGCCCCATCCGTTGGCGTGAAAAAGAGGAATGGTATGGAGCAGCACCGATCGGCACGACATGTCCCCGAGCGTGGTCGGCGAGGTTTGTCCGGCGGCAAGGACCGAGAGAGCGTGCAGGTACACGCTGCGATGCGTGAGCATTACGCCCTTCGGGCGGTCACTGCTGCCACTGGTATAAAAGAGTTCGGCGATTGAGTCCTCATCGATGCGCGTGAAGTCACACACGAGCGGAGACGCTTCCGACAGCAGATCGTCGTAGTTCTGCGGCGCCAGCCAGCTGGTCTGAGGCTGGCCTTCGAGCAGGAAAAAGTATTCGACCGACGGCACGCGTGTCCGGAACGACTCCACCAAGGGTAAAAACATCGGCTCGACGAATAGGAATCGCGCCTGGGCGTCGTCGACGACGAAGGCAAGCTCTTCTGGGCTCAAGCGAATATTCAGTGGCAGCAGCACACAGCCGGCTTCCAGAACGCCGTAGTAGGCCTCCAGCAGACGGTGACAGTTGGTGCTTAGAAAAGCGATGCGGTCGCCCGGTCGTGCACCAGCGGCGCTGAGGGCGCCCGCCAGCCCGGCAGCGCGCTCGGCAAACTGCGCGTATGTGAAGCGCTCCTCGCTGCAGATCACTCCGACTTTGTGGGGAAATTGCTCGCGCGCATAACGCAGGAACCGGATGGGAGTCAGGGGAAGTTTCATACGCGCCTCACTTGTCGGTGAAAGTGGCTTTCTTCCGGCCCACCTGCTGACGGGCGGGCGTAGACGCATGACGGGGCGGCGTGTCCCGGCCGCAGCCTGGACACGTCAGGAAACAGCTGATTGGCGGCCATCCCCACTTCGGAAGCGAAGTGCTGGTGCAGTCGAGCAGCCAGTCCGGAGCGAGGTCAGCGGGTCCGGCGCCCGCGCATCAATATTCTGCGGGGCGATCCTCCGGTTTTTTCGCGGCCGGCAGGGGACATCCTGCCTTCGCCGCCGCAACTGCTCCCGCCGGCCACGCTCCATCGACTGGCCGGGGCCCGTACTTTCGCACGGGCCATATTCCGCTCAAGCTGGCAGCCTACGCTTCGTTCCAGTTGAGATCAGGCGACTGCCGCGGCCACCTTCTTCGCGCGGCCAGTCCGCTTCATCGGACGCTTGCCGGTGCTCGCCCGTTTATGCTCGACCGCCGGGCGTACCATGACATCCATCAACGCGCGTTGGGCATCGACGTAGCTCTTGACTCCTTCCCGCGTCAACTCTCCCAGGGGCACGAAGGGAAACGGTTTCAGCAGTTCCAGCGCCTTGCCGGCGGTTTTCACCCCGGTATTCATCTGCTGCCCGGCCAAATCCACCAGCTTCTTTTGAGCATCGATGAACGATTCCGTGGCCTGCCGGGCGAGCGCGGACATCTCGGTTTTCTTCATTTTCCTGACGCCATTGGTGTGTTTGCTGCCCGTGGCCTTGGCCGTCTCATCGGCGATCACGTCCATGAATTGTTTCTGGGCTTTGACAAACTTTTCCATGCCCTCGCGAGCCAGTTCCACCAGATCCTCGCTCTGATACGGTTTCCCGGCCTTGGCTGCTTCCAGCCAGGTGTGGGTCTGTTTGCCCGCGATTTTGAGGAACTCCTGCTGCATTTCAACGAATGTTTCCACACTGCGCCGCAACAGGTCGGTGACGGCCTGCGCCGCGGGCCAGTCGCCAACCCGCTCCTTCACGCCGGTCATCAGGATTTCATTCTGTCTTTGTCCCAATTCGAGAAGGACTTTCTGTCCTTCGATGAAGTTAGTGATGCCATCCCCTGCGACTTCGCCGAGAATGGCAGTGGGGGAGTGATGCGGGTCGGACAACTGCTGCCGCACGGAGTGCATGATGCTGGCATTCTGCCGCATCGCGAGATCCAGGAGGATCCGCTGTGTCGCAAAGAAACTCTGCACACCCTGCTGGGCCCAACCCGTAAGAAGAGCAACGAAGGACGACTCTCGGCCATGAGCGCGAGAGGATTCCGTTCTTTCGGTTGCTGACATTTGACACCTCCAAAACCTAGAATTGCTGCACCGCAGCATCAACTAAACTGTACAAATATGGGGATTTTGTGTCAAGATGTATTCGCTCATTGTGCAGAGCAACATAGCGGAACAGGACCAAAATGAAACTCGCCAGCGTCCTTATCAAGAAATACGGGAACCGCCGGCTCTACGACACCGCCGGCAGCCGCTATGTCAACCTCGATGATATTGCTGCCTTTATTCGGGAAGGCAGAGACGTCCAGGTTGTGGACGCGAAGACTGGTCGGGACCTGACCCGGGTTACCCTGACCCAGATCATCACCGAAGATGCCAAGGAAAAACCGACCGGCCTGCCGCTCGAACTCCTCCGCCAGTTGGTCGTCGCCTCCGACGAGGTTCGGCAGGAGTTCGTCATGTGGTACCTGAAGTCGGCATTCGATGCGTATCAAAAAGTGCAGGACGCCGTGCAAACCCGCTTGGGCGACGTGCAGTCCGCCATTTTGTCGCCGATGGACATGATGAAGAAGTTTCTCGGGGCGCCTCAGGCGCGACCCGACAACCAGGAACTTGAGATCCTGCGGAAACGAGTGGTCGAACTGGAGGCGCGTCTGAAGAAGCCTGCGCGCGCCAAGCGTCGGATGCGGGCGGCGCGGTGAAAGGATTTTTCAGGGAAAAACTGTCATGTGAGACGCGACCCAATTCGGTTACTTGCATCGGGCGCCCGCACTGAGCGTAAAACATGTATCGTTGCCCGCCGGCTACTGGGAATGTGGTATGGAGGCGGGCAAGGCGTCGTTTATAATCCACACCGGCTAATGCGATGCCGGTAACGTTTGGTAGCAAATTGCAGACACGGAAAAGGGTCACAAATCGATCTACCGCGAGGAGACCGAAACAGCCTCCCAAGCCTCGCCTGGAATCCGGCATTTCACCGTGGACCGAAGCGCTGTTCGCGGCGGAGGTACTGTTGCTGCACGCCACCCCGGTTTATTACGGCTTGGGCGTGCCTCATGGCGACGGTTCCGGGGTGGTTATTATCCCGGGATTCCTGGGCACGGATCTGTACTTGATGGAACTCCATGGTTGGCTGGGGCGCATCGGGTACCGGCCTTATTTCTCCGGCATCGGCCTTAATGCCGATTGTCCGAATCTGCTGATCCAGCGCCATCTGAGCGACACCATCCAAAGAGCTCGGGCCGAGACGGGGCGCAAGATCCACCTGATCGGGCACAGCCTCGGAGGTGTAATTGCGCGTTCAGTGGCGGGCCAGCGACCACGCGATATCGCATCCGTCATCACCTTGGCCTCACCGTTCCGCGGCACCATCACCAACAAAACCGTATTTCATGCCGCCGAGGCGGTGCGCCTGCGAATCCTGCAGGAGCACGGCCGGGGCGTCCTCCCGGACTGCTACACCGGGCGCTGCACCTGCAATTTCATCAACTCCTTGAGTCGCGCTATTCCGAATTCTGTGACCGAGACCGCGATCTATACCCGCCACGATGGCATCGTGGACTGGCGGTACTGCATGACCCGCAAAGAGAATGTGGATTATGAGGTCCCGGGTACCCACATCGGTATGGCCTTTAATGCTTCGGCGTATGCGATTGTCGCCGAACGCCTGGCGAAGGCCCAGTCGTCCGACTAGCTCAGGCGAAGTCAGTGGAGAAACGGGCGTCTTCGCCCACCTGGACGCGCGAAACGGCCGTCCCTCCGGCCATCTCCAGCACGGCTCCGGAACTTGTCTCCAGAGTTTCGACGGGTCGTCCGCGTCCTTCGAGTCGGAGCGTAGCTCTCGACAGACTGTTGTTCATGACTTCAAAACTGCCGCCGCAGTCGGTTTTCACGTAGGGCAAGCGATGCAGGCTTGAGCCGGCGCCATCGATCGACGCTTTCAGTGCGAGTCCGTCGTCCGTGGAACATTGAAAATCCCAGCCGAAGGGGTCCGGTTCCCTGCGGAGGTCGTGCATATTTCGAAATACTTGCGCCTCCCCGTCGTGCCACAGCACGGCCTTGCGGAACACCAGGCCGAAGGGCATTTCGTAACTCAGGGCTTCAAGGGTGCTCGCGTGGCTGTCGGGCCGCGGGAAATAGGCGTGCGTCCAGGTCCAGAAGTTGCGATGCCGGTATCCGCAGTTGTGTCCCTGGACTCCGAAGCCGAGAGGATTTCCCTCGAAGGTCTGGCCATCCAGCGTGACCTTGCCGGAAAAATGCGCGTCGGAATGCGGAGTGCGTGAGAAACCGATCCAGCCCTTCGCGCTCAGGGTGTCGCGAAAGGTGGAACGGTAGTGCAGTTCCCAGGTAACCGAGCGGCCCTCAACATTCAACGTTCCGCAACAGAAGTCTTCTCCGATAACATTGTTGCCGATTTGCAGGTGGAAAGGACTTCGGTCCTTGGCGCTTAGGTGAAGACCTTCCAGGGAAAATCCTTGAATGAAGGTCTGCGGCTTACGGTCGCGTGGAAACCAGGTTGCCCACACCTGAACGGGCATTCCCTGGGGATTGCCGGGGCAACCTCTTCTCCCTGGATTCATCAGCAGGTAGCGAAACCACCATGCTCCGGCGCCATCCGCCATTCCCATGCGAAGGAACCACACTTCGTAACGGCGGCTCGTGGAGAGCGTAGAAAAGGTCTCGTTGAGCGTCTTCACAGATTTGCCACAACGATCTCCTGCCTTCGGCGAGATCATACTCCAGTCGTGCGAAGGAAGCAGTTACACGGCTATTGTTCCCTGGAGGAGTGCGGTGGCGGAGCAGGGTCGCAGATAAACCCTTCGTGCAAGAGTAGACTGCTGGGTATCGTTTTCCAGGATACGGGCGGTTACAGCCTGGAGGAGCTATGCGAACTGCGTTTCTTACTGCCGTTCTGTTTTTCTGTTACCTGGCGCAGGCCCAACTTGGCGACATCCTTAAGAAGGCCGATGAGGCTCTGAACAAAAGCAGTTCGGCGGGCCTGAGCAACGACAAGATTATCTCGGGACTCAAAGAAGCATTGCGGGTAAGCACCGGCAGGGCGGTGGCTCTGACCGGGAGACCGGACGGTTTTCTGAAGAACGAGGCCATCAAGATTCTATTGCCGCCCAAACTGCAGACGGTTGGGAAGGGCATGCGGATGTTTGGCATGGGCGCGCAGGTGGACGGATTGGAAGTGGGCATGAACCGCGCCGCTGAGCAGGCTACCCCTGAAGCGAAACAGATTTTCATTGCGGCGGTAAAGAAGATGACATTCGACGACGCCCGCAACATTCTTTCGGGCAGCGACACGGTGGCCACCGAATACTTCAAGCGCACCAGTTCCGAAGATCTGACGGCCGCCTTCTCTCCAATTGTCGACCGGTCCATGCAACGGGTTGGGGTGGTGCAACAGTACAATCGCCTGCTGGAGAGCGCGCCCGGAGGCAGCACCCTGGCCGGGCAGTTCGACCTGAATAAGTACGTGGTCTCTAAAACGCTGGATGGCTTGTTCCTGATGTTGGGAAACGAAGAGAAGAAAATACGGAAAGATCCCGCGGCCCAAACAACTGCATTGCTGAAAGAAGTGTTTGGCAGAAAATAGCGTTCGCTTTCGACTGCGCGGCATTTTTCAGCTGCGCGTTTTACACCGTTCGTGCGTCTTAGCGGAACGGCGAAACTGTCCATAAGCAGTGGGAGGACGCCAACCCGCATGGTTTGCCTACGCGACAGTGCGCGGCAAGATACCGGGAATTCGGCGACCACACTGGGAATTCGTCAACCGTGAGGGAATGAGCGGGGCGGCGTGGACGTGCAACTTTGCCATTTCGCTTCCAAGGACCCTTGGCGCCCTGTGCGAATGCCAGGACGGCGAGCCCGATTGATGGGAGATATCGCCAGTGCACTCATTAACCGAATGGCGTGCCATGGCTTGACCGCGATAGCCCGGATCCTCGACCCGTTCTTATGACATTGCCATTTGCACCGGCTACCTTGCAGGGCGGACATTTTGCCACTGAGTTCCGTTTTGGGAGATCGCCGACACGAACCTCAGTGACTTCGCGTATCGCTCCCGCCGCCGCAGGAGTACGCTTTTCCTATGAGTCGGCGCTACCTGTACGGAGTTCTTTTCTTGGCGATTGTCCTCGCGGCACTTGGTGGGTTCTTCCAGAATGTTCGGCAAGTGATCTGGAGCGGCTTGCTCTGGGGCATTTTTGCCGCGTCGGTCATTCTTGTCGTCGGCGTCGCTGGCAACATCCTGTGGGCGATGTGGTCGACGTATGTCGGCTATCGCCCTGCCCCTGAGGAGCCGGAACAAGCTGCCAGCGTGCCCACCAGCACACCCGGCGAAGTACTGCCCTTTGCGCAGCCGAGTAGGGATGGCGAGCCCGTCAGGCATGCCACCTCTGCGGAAGATGTTCTGCTCGAGCTCTGTCGTGCCGAGCGCGCGCTCTCCAACCTGGAAGGCAGCCTCGGGGTTCAGGGCTTTACCGAGAAACAGAAGAGCCGCTACCGGCAAGCACTGAAAGACGTGCATGCTCTTGTCCAAGAGGTGTCAAAAGAAAGCAGCCGCGAGAAAGTGGCGTCCTAGTTTGATGTTGCAAAATGCAACAATTCGCGGCCATCAGAAATTCTGATCTCTCCAAGCAATAATTTGGTGCTTGTTCGTGGTTGACCCTCTGCCCCTGATCTCCTAAAGTACAAGCTCGTATTTCATCGAGGCTACTTTCGCAGCTATGGATCAAGCAGCCAGCAACGCGAACCGGATTGGGCGGGAGGAGCGACTGCGTCTGCTCGCCCTTAGCGTGGCCATTCTTGGCCTGGTGCTTGCACCTTCAGGATTCAGCGGATGATCTAGCCATCACATCAGAAGTCTTGAAAGGGCCATTATCCGCAACCGGATGATGGCCCTTTTGCTTGGCGCGGAACTTTCGATTCACTTTTGACTTTGCGGGATGGGGGAGGAACACTTGTCGGAACGCGAGCGGGTAGCGATATTTGACACCACTCTACGGGACGGGGAACAGTCACCCGGCTGCAGCATGACGGCCGCCGAGAAGCTGCGCATGGCGCATCAGCTCGACCGCCTGGGTGTGGACGTGATCGAAGCGGGATTTCCCATTTCTTCCGACGGCGATTTTCACGCCGTGCAGGCGGTAGCACGCAATGTGCGCCGGCCGGTGATCGCCGCTCTGGCCCGAAGCCGCCGCGAAGATGTGGAACGAGCCTGGCAAGCCCTCAAGGGAGCTGCCCATCCCCGCATCCACACCTTCCTGGCAACGTCTGATATTCACCTCCAGCACAAACTGAGAATCTCGCGCCAGGAATGCCTCGAACAGGCGCGGGACGCGGTGCGGTTGGCCAAGTCTTTCTGCCCGGACGTGGAATTCTCTGCCGAGGATGCGACCCGGTCCGACCCGAATTTCCTGTGCGCAGTGCTGGAGGCGGTGGTCGAGGCCGGGGCCACCACTATCAACATTCCAGACACCGTGGGATACACCGTCCCTGGAGAGTTCGCCGAGTTGATTACGCGGATCCGGCAGAGTGTGCGCGGCATGGAACGGGTTGTGATCTCTGCCCACTGCCATGATGACCTGGGCTTGTCGGCCGCCAACTCTCTGGCTGCGCTTCGTGCGGGCGCGCGCCAGGTGGAATGCACTGTGAATGGGATCGGGGAACGCGCGGGGAATACTTCGCTGGAAGAGCTGGTGATGATCATGCGGGTTCGGACCGACCGCTATCCCTTCCACACCGCCGTGGTCAGCGAACAGCTTTTTCCCTCGAGCCAGCTGTTGAGCGAAATCACGGGGGTGGCGGTGCAGCCCAACAAGGCGATCGTCGGGCGCAACGCGTTCGCGCATGAAGCCGGCATTCATCAGGACGGAATGATCAAGAACGCACTAACCTACGAGATTATGACGCCCGAGTCCGTGGGTGTTCCCGGCACCCGGCTGGTGCTGGGGAAACACTCGGGGCGTCATGCTCTCGGCTTGCGCTGCGCGGAACTGGGATTCCATCTGGATCGCCGGGAACTCGATCAAGTCTACCGTCAGTTCTTGGCGTTGGCCGACAGCACCAAGGCGGTTGAGGATCGCCAGATTCTGGAACTTATTCAGAGGGTGCGAAGCATTCGCCCAACCAACGTCCCGGCTGTGCCATTGCAGGAGTCGAGCGACAGTCATGGCGAGCCAAGCCATGATTCGCTGCCCACCCAATTTCCACTGTCGTATCTGGCGAAAGGCGTCGGTGCTGGGGTCGATGGGGCCTTGCTCCGTCGCGTGCGCGAGCAGGATGGGGAACAGCAGGAAGATTATCTGTGGGGAGTGTGATTCGTCCGCACCGGCACGGTGAGCCCCCGGAGGCGGACAGGTCGAACCTCACAGGTCGGCGCGCGTAAAATCGAGAGGCAGGCTGCCGAAGGCCTGCCCCTTCTTTGCAAAGCTAAAATCTACCAACTACTTCAAGTGTCCCCAGCGGAAAGTCGGGCCCATGGAGAACCTGGCGTAGTTCTGGCGGCCCGTCAGCAAGTTGGAAAACAGGTGGGTGTTGACCCAGTCCGCCGCGAAGCGAAAAGCGACACGTCGCGACAGGTTGACGTCGAACCCGCCCCCTACCCCAAAAAACAGCGTGGTGTCGGTCTGATGAGCATTCGGAACCGGCGCTCCCAGCATGGTCAGCAGCGCGCCCAGTTGAGGCGGCAAGGTGATGTTGGCCCTCTCATGAATCCCCCCGAGGCCGGGACGCGCGAACAGGGTGACTTTCTTCCACTTGCGCAGGTAAAACTGCGGCCCAGCGGCAAATGTGAAGGTCTGCGATGTAAAGGGCACATTTACCTGGCTGGGCGGCGGCACGGGCAGGCCTTGTCCTGCGGCTGCGATCAGGAGCGGCGCGTATATGGTCTCGCTTCCGTTAATGGTGCCGGCGCCGCTTATGATCCCATCGCCCAGAAAGCTGAAATCCGCGCCCAGAGCGAGCCAGGGTCGGACGGTAACTCCGAAGTCGGCTTCGAAACCGCGCTCGGTGAGGTTGCGCGCCGGACTGATCATGTAGTCGAAGCCCGTGAACAAGGTGTAGCGGTTAATATCCGGTTGCTGAGCCCAGGCTGGCAGACAGAGTAAAAGAGCGATGCTGCAGATTAGGATGCGCTTCATGTCGCACACTCCATCGGGATTAAGGGAACGGGTCGGATGCGAGGCCTCGTGAGGTTCTCAGCGAAGCTCCCGGTGGCGGCCGCGTCCTGCTACCCGCGACCGCTGCGCCTACAGGGTGAGAACACCCTATTTCGCTCGTACTCGAGAGGGTTTTTCAGTGATGACCATCACGGAGCAGGTGTGTATTACAGATAGTCGCATCTATTTTGGGAATGGGCCGCAGTCCGGAAGTCAACCAAAAAACTCCGTCGGAGCAGAAAACATACCTGCCAACCTTATCTTTTGTTTCCGGACCCGCTGGTCTATTCTTTTCAAGGTATGCAATACCGCAAGCCCGCAGCAAAGCCCGCTCGCAGACCGACTCATCTGTTCCTTCTAGCCTCACTGTTCTTCGTGGTGTGGCTCACCGTCCCGCCGTTCGCTCTTGCACCGCAGCCCGCCGCAGGCGACGAGGGACTCCAGCCGATCCTCAACTACATTTCCACAGGGTGGGACACGCTCACCCGCTCCATGGCTAACTGCGACACGGTCGTTGATCCCAAGCTCGTGGAAGCCTCAGTGCTTTACCTCCCGGCCAAGTTTCCGCTGCCGGAGGAATTGCGCGACGTCCAGAGGCGTTGCAAGGTGGAGGTGCGGGAGTTGCCGGTTTCGATCACCGGCCCCGGGCAGGTAACCACCAATGCTACTCCTCCCGGCTTGCTCTATCTCGACAACAAATACGTCGTTCCCGGCGGGCGCTTTAACGAGATGTACGGCTGGGACAGTTACTTCATCGTCCGCGGCTTGATTGAGGATAAGAGGCTGGCACTGGCGCGCGGCATGGTGGAGAATTTCTTCTTTGAAATCGAACACTACGGAACGGTCTTGAACGCCAATCGCACTTACTTCCTCACCCGTTCCCAGCCTCCGTTTCTGACTTCGATGATCATGACCGTCTATGAAGCGGAGAAGGCTGCCGGCAAGGATGACCGGGACTTGTTGGAACGAGGCTACCGCTTTGCCAGCAAGGATTATGAGATGTGGAATCGCGAACCGCATCTTGCCGGAGACACCGGGCTGGCACGGTATTACGACTTCGGCAATGGTCCGGCCCCGGAAAGCCTGAAGGATGAAACCGACTTTTACCGCAAAGTTGCCGGCTACTTTTTGCTCCACGGCGAGGGCCGCAACTATGTGGCGGACCTCGACCAGGCCAAGCCCGCGAGTGCGGTTGCGGGCAAGGTCTACGCGCTGCAGCTGTGCGACGTTGCTCGAACCATGGCCCGGCCGGATTGCGAACCGGCGCAAGACGTCTCCTTGGTGACGGACTACTACAAAGGTGATCGCGCCATGCGCGAGTCGGGCTTCGACATTTCTTTCCGGTTCGGGCCGTACGGAGCAGCGACGCACCATTTTGCGCCCGTTTGCCTGAACAGCCTGCTCTACAAAACAGAAAAAGATCTCCAGCAGATTAGCGAGATTCTGGGGCACAAAGACGACGCCCAGCGCTGGCAGGCGCGCGCCCAACAAAGAAAAGAACGCATCCAGAAATATTTATGGGACGCTCAGCGCGGCTTGTTCTTCGACTACAACCTCGATACCTCCGCGCGTTCGACCTACGAGTACATCACCACGTTCTATCCGCTGTGGGCCGGGCTCGCGACCCAGGAGCAGGCGGAGGCAGTGATGCGCAACCTGGCCATCTTTGAGAGACCCGGGGGGCTGGCCATGAGCAATCGCGAGACCGGCGTGCAGTGGGACTATCCCTACGGCTGGGCACCCACGCAACTGCTCGCCATCGAAGGGTTGCGGCGCTACGGCTACAAGAAGGATGCGGACCGCGCTTCCTACGAGTTCTTGTCCACGGTGGCGGAAAATTTCCGCCATGATGGGACCATCCGCGAAAAATACAATGTGCTCACTCGCTCATCGGAAGCGCACGTCGCGGCCGGCTACCAGCAGAACGTCGTGGGTTTTGGCTGGACCAACGCGGCATTCCTGGCGTTACTCCATGCCCTGCCCCCGCACATGGTTGCGCAATTGGCCAAGGCGCAGACGGCTGCGCCGCAATAAGTCGATCGACCGGAACAGCTCTTCGAATAGTGCTGGTATAGCCGCCTACTCGGGCTTCGCGTTCTGCGCGTCCTGGAGCTGTTGGACCAGTTTGCGTTCGCGCTCGGCGTCTTCCGTCTTGCCCATGTCCTGATAGGCTTGCCCGAGCAGGTGATGAGCGACGGAATTGTTGGGATCCATGCTGAGGGCATGCTGAAGAGCTCTGACCGCCAACTCGGCCTCGCCCTTCTTCTCCAGCACCTTGCCGAGCAGAATGTACGCCCCGGTCGAGGTCGAGTCCAGCCAGATCGAGCGCTGCAGCAGGCGCTCCGCCTCGTCAAACTTCTGGATGCGGGAGTACGCGTCCGCCAGCTTGTAATAGGTGGCGGCGTGCCCCGGATTCAGCGCGAGTTCCGCCTGAAAGTCCGCGATGGCCTCGGGGATTTTCGATTTGTATAGGTGCAACTCTCCGAGGAAGAAATGCGCCAGGGGCAATCTGGGATCGAGGGCAATCGCTTTCTGCGCGTATTCTTCGGCGATCGGGTCAAACTCCTGCCGCAGGAGCACGCGAGCAGTAAAAAGGTAGGCCGCCGCCGAGTCCGGTGCCACGTCGAACATCCGGGCGAAAGCTTTGCGCGCCTGGGGATAGTCCTTGGTCTGGATGTAGCAGACTCCAAGGATGTAGGAGGCGTCGACATTGGCCCGCGGATACCAGCCCTGGACCTTCTCGAGCAGCGGGATGGCGTCCGCCGGACGCCCGGCAAGGTAATTGGAGAGGCCAAGCAACTGGATGGCCTCGTTGTCGCCGGGATCCTCTTGAGTAGCCTTTTTGAAGGAGTCAATCGCCTTCAAGTAATCACCACTCTTGTAGTAGGCGACGCCGAACTCGTGGGACAAACCCTTCAGCCCGGAATTCGCCCTCGCGATTTGCTGCAGTCGCGCCAAGGCCTCTTCATTTTTTCCTTGCTGGAGCAGGCGGCGGGGCGCGTCGAACACGGTCTCTGCAGAGGCGGAGGGTGCCGAGGGTACCGCCTGCCGGTCCTGCAAGACAGGAGGCGCCGGCGACTGGGCCCATACCCGCAGGCAGAACAAGAGAACAAAGAGTGTGGCCAGCCTGAATACGTGCATGAGCAGGTTCCCTGTAGGATCTGAGGCGATTAAATCACAAACCGGATGAGTGCGGCCGCTGCCTGCACCGCAATCAGGGTGACCGGCGACGGTTTGGCTCTGTAGTCTCGGCCACGCCTACATATTTGTCGGCTGCGCCGTAGTAGAGGAAGCGGCGACCACCTTGGGCGGTCATTCCTTCGACGAAGACAACGTTGGGCACCTGTCCGATTTTTTCCCAATCCAACTCGGGTTCGAAGATCGGTGCATCGCTGCGGTAGACAATTCTCCGCGGATCTTTGCGGTCGAATATGGCGACTGCAGTTCGATAGATCAACTGATCGTCGGCGCCATTGTAGAAAAGAACAATTCCTTTCGGCGTGAGTATCGGTGGCGGGCCCGGTTCAACTACCCGCGAATCGAATTTACCCGGGCGGCGCGGCAAGACCGGCATGTGGGTTGCTTCGGTCCAGTGCAAGAGATCGATCGAGTAGGCCAGGCCCATCTGATCCGTCTTGTCAGAGCTGGTGCCCAGAAAGTACATCCAGTACTTGCCGTCGATTTTTTCAGGGACGATTGCGCCCGACTTGGTCCAGCCGACATTCCAATAACCTTTATAAGCGGGCAGGATTACGCCTTTACGCTGCCAGTGCACCAGATCGCGCGAAGTGGCGAGACAGAGCTGGGCATCTCGCTTGTTGTAGCCGGTGTAGGTGAGGTAGTAGGTGTTTCCGATCTTGACCAGGCGCGGATCCTCCACGCCGCCATCTTTTTCGTAGTCGGCTTCGGGCGAGAGCACCGGTTGGGGTCGGCGAGTGAAGTGAATGCCGTCGCTGCTCTCGGCATAGCCGAGGCGCGAAGTGCCAGCCTTGTCCTGGGCGCGGTAGAGCATGACGAACTTGTGCTGATGCAAGACTACCGCCGGATTAAAAGTGCCAGCCGCTTCCCAGCCGTCGCCGCGGGGAGCAAGGATGGGCACAGGCGAGGCACGCCGTATCGGTCCCAACAGCTGGCCGCTTGTCGCCGACAGAAGCAAGCAGACAAGCAGGGACAATAGGCCGCGACGGATCGGGCGTCTTGGGCTGGGGCTGTTACGCATGCGAAGTTGCGGTCCAAAAAGTTAGAGGGAGTCCAGGATGGACTCCCTCCGGAACCAAGCCTGATGTTCGACGCTAGAACTCGAACCGCAGGGCAAACTGGATCTGGCGCATGCCGGTGCCGCCTTCCAGTCCGGTGATCTTTCCGTTGGTGCCGCCCTGGCAGTCCACGCAACCGTTCGCACCGTTGTTAGCGCTGAAGGCAAGCACAGGGTGATTGAACACGTTGAAGGCATCCATGACGAACTTTGCCCGGAAGCGCTCGGTAATGGCGAAGGCTTTCGAGACGGACAAGTCGGAGTAGAAGCCGCGCGGTCCGTGATAGATGTTACGGCCAATGTTGCCAATGGAGCCGCACGCCGGAAGGGCGAATGGTCCAGAGGCGGTTCCCGAGAGGCCGCACACATCCGTCCCCACCGGGTAAGCGTTGGGATCGATGATGGGAGCAACCGGCGTGAAGTAGTTGCGCGTGTGTGCGACTGGGTCGAGCGGGCCGACGCTAAATTTCATGGAACCGGAACCCTTGTCGGGCCTGCAAGGACCGGCCCCGTCGAAGAACGCCCCGCACTCACTGATGCTGGGCGTCCAGGGCAAGCCGCTGCTCCAATTAGTGGTATTGCTGAGCTGCCAGCCGCCCACGGCGTAGTCCATGGCCCGGCTGACACCTCCCGCATACTTCTTCCCTTTACCAAAAGGAAGCTCGTAAACCGTGTTCACAACCCAAACCTGGTTGCGGTTGAAGTCCACTGGACCCCAAGCAACCTTATGGCTGACCGCATAGTAGGTGTCGGAGTAATTGTCGGCGTGGGAGTAAGTGTAGTGAGTGAGGAACTGCAGCCCGCCCGAAAAACGCTTGTCGAGCTTAACCTCAAACGCGTTATAGGTGCTGGCTGCGTCGTTCCCGTAGTAGTTACCGAGATCGAAGCCGATTCCACTGCAGGTACTGGTGGCCAAATCGAAAGTCCCGCACAGTGGTCGGCGGCTGTCTTGGGGAGTATTTGGATCCGACTTGAAGCCACCGAGTTTATTCTTACCCGGATGCGCTGCATCCGCCACGATGACGCTCGTTCCCGGTCCGGCTGCCACAGGATTGTAGTTGTAGTTTGGTCCATTTCCCGCGAAGCCGTGCGTTCCCTTGCTGCCTACGTAGGACGCCTCCAACGACATCGAACGGGTAAGTTGACGCTGAACCGTAAAGTTCCACGCATCGACGGTTGGCAGAACCTGCCGAGTCGGGCGAATGTGGGTGGCATTCAGATCCTTCGTCAGTGGAATAAATCCATCGGCGGGAATCGGATCGAATGTTGGAGTGAAGGGGCCCTGGTCGAGAGTGAAGATCGGAATCAGATTCGCGTTGGCGCCGGTGAAGCCGGGAGCGGTGCTGGCGTCGACGTTCTGCTTGAGCAACACCGGCAGGTTCTGAGTGACGGTGTGTCCAAAGTTTGAGCCGAACACGCCGATATCGTAGCTGCGGCCGTATCCGGCGCGGATGACAGTCTTTTCTGTCAATTGATAGGCGATGCCCAGGCGCGGCGCGAATGCTTTGAGATCATTGGAAACGTTGCCGTTCAATCCGTACTTGCCATAGCCGGCCACACGGATGCCTCCGTGGCCGCCATCATCGACAATGTTCGCGAACCCGCCATTCCCTTTTCCGTTCACCTTTTCAGGCGTGTAGAGTTCCCAGCGCAGCCCGTAGTTCACAGTCAGTTTGGGGGTTACGCGCCAGGTGTCCTGACCATAGAGAAAGAGGCGCCACTGGCGTTCCGCGGGCGAACCGCCTGCAGCCGGGTTGTTCACGTAGCGTGCAATCGCCGAGACGTCTCCCAGAAGGAAAGTGGCTAAGTCAAGGCCCTGCAATCCGTGGAGGGACGTCACCTCGGGACTGAAGTTATATTCGCCGGTGCGATTGTTGTCGCTGGGAATGCGCAGGTTCATGGCGTAGCGAAGATCGCCGCCAAACTTGATCTGGTGATTGCCCTTCACGTGCGTCCAGTTGTTGACGAACTGAAACTGCTGTTCGCTTTGCGTGAGCGGGCAGTTGCAGCGAGCCACTCCCAAACCGTCGCCGAAGCTGGATATCACCAAGCCATCGCCCGAGCCTCCGTTGGTGCTGGTTCCGTTGTAGCCGCTGAGGGGATCCTTTCCGAGTTGGAACGAGCCCAAGCCCGCGGTCTTCGCGTCGGAGGTATTGGCATTGGGAATACCCAGGTCGGTCATGGGTGTCCCGCCATCGGGCTTGGAGGCGACCGGATTGTATTTGAAATAGCCAAACCGGAAATCTGTAAGCCAGCTGGTGCTGAGGGTCTTGTTGAAACCGGTCGCGAGGCTGTAGTTATGGGTTATAGAGCTGCCGGAAAGACCGAGCAGACCGTTGCCAGGCCCGCCCACTGCGCCGAGCAATCCCTTGCCCGACAAGCTGTAGTAAGAAAGGCTGAACCGTCCGAAGACGTTCAGGGATGTGCTCGCGGTGTAGTCGATGCGCGTGTCAAAGCTGTTCTGCTTGAAAGGACCCGAACCAGCGCCGACGTAGTTATTCTGAACGTGGTCGTTCTGCGGAAGTGGGAACAGGGCCAGGATGTTGGACGCCGCGTCAGAAATTCTGTCGATGGGGATGTGATTGTTGGGAAATGCGGTTCGGTCCCCTCCATCAGCGGGTGGTACGGGCAGACCAAAGGTACCCGTATTGGGGTCGTACGCCTGCCCTCCACCTTGCGCGACCCCAATGTATTGGCTGAGGTCGCAGAAGCCACTCGTGTTGGTGGACTTGATGCACGTGTCATGAACGAGTTGGGTCGGCACGGTGAACAGTCCGCTGAGACCGTTACTTTGACGAGTGCCTTGATAGTCACCGAAGAAGAACAGTTTGTCCTTAATGATCGGACCGCCGACGGTGCCGCCGAACTGTTGCCATCTCGAATTCGGAATGAATCGGCCGGTCAATGGGTCCTTCGTGCTCTGTGCAAACGGATCGCGAGCCTGCAGTGCGTCTGTGCGGCGATACCAAAACCCGCTGCCGTGGATGGCGTTGCTGCCCGACTTGGTCTGCGCCGTCACGAGACTCGCTACGGCCTTTCCAAACTCTGCGTCGTAGTTCTGCAGCGCGATTTTCGCTTCGGTAATAGCGTCGAGGTTCGGATTCACGACGATGATGCCAAGAATCGGATCCTGGTTGTCGGTTCCGTCCAGCTCGAAGCCGGTGCCGCTGAAGTGCTGGCCTTGGGTGAAAATCTGCTGCCCGCCCTGCGGGTTCTCGGTGGCGGCGTGGCTCCATCCGACAATTTTCTGCGAGCCGGGCGCGAGCAGCTGCAACTGCGTGAAGTTGCGGTTCAGGATCGGCACCTCTTCCACATATTTCTCGTTGAACGATACCGCGACGTCCGCACGATCGGTTTTCAGCTGCGGCGCCTCGGCCGTCACTTCGACGGTCTCAGTCGTGCCGCCGACCTGGAAACTCAGGTCTACGCGCGAACCCGCGTCGGCCTGCACCAGCACATCTTTCTGTTCGCTGATCTTGAAGCCGGCGGATTCCACGCGCACGGTGTAGGTATCCGGCACCAAGTGCGTTACCGAATAGTTACCGTCTGCGTTGGTCGTCGTTGTGTCTTCGCCGCCCTTGCGCTGGTTGGTGACCGTGACCTTGGCGCCGGCCACTGCCGCGCCCTGCGGATCAGTAACCGTGCCCAGAATGCTTCCGTAGACCGCCTGCCCGAACGCTACAGGCGCGCAGAGCGTGCAAGCCGAAGCGACAACAGCTATCGCCATTAATAAGATCGCGCACTTGGTTCTCATCGAATTCCTCCACATCTTCTCGACTGCTGGACCGTTCGCGCTCCGCGTTGCGGAGGTCCTGTTGGGAACTGCATCACTGAGGAGCGAACCGCCGGGAGCCATCCCCTACTGTTTCTAGTACAAAACCACTAGTTGAAATTCCGAGGCTGCAGTTGGGTGTCCTAAATCAATATTTCTCATAGATCGTTGAAAGTGTTGGGAAACGCTGTTCCGTTATGCCGTCAATTCATATGACATTTGGAAGCAGCGTGCGAACGTACTATGAAAAGTGGAATCCGGTTGTTGGAAATTGAACAAGGACACGCCGGCGCATAAGCGCTGGCCGATAGCCGGTGGCGCGCCGACACCTGCGCTCTCTTTGAGGAACCTGTGAGTTGCATCATTAGAAAAAGAGGTGGTTAGCCAACCTCAGGAAATGACCGAACGCACCCCACATGCGCACTCAGACGCACTTATCCGCTGAGCAGTGGCAATCTGTGCTTTCGACACGACGAATTGAAGTTTCGAAGGGTTTGATACGGTTACATTGCAGAAGGGCCAAGTATTGCAGTCAGATGCCCGGCTTGTTACGCTTGGTTACATGAGCGTCACAGTCACCTCCGCTGCCGAGCGCACATTGTATCTCGCCGCAATCGAGAGGTTGGCGACCAGTCATGTGCTTCACGGGTCCGAATCGCTCTGTAAATTACTTCGTTACTTGGCGGAGCACAGTCTCCAGAATCCTGGAGTTCCGGTTAAGGAGTATCAGATTGCGACTGAGGTGTTTGGACGTCCGGCAGATTTTGATCCACACCTGGATTCGGCAATTCGCGTCCAGGCAGGCCGCCTGCGCGTGAAACTGGCTGAGTATTATTCGTCGGAGGGCGTCACTGACCCCATTCTGGTCGAATTGACGAAAGGAAGCTACGCCGTTTCGTTTCATCCGCGCCCCGTACCTCCCAAGCCTCCGACCATCGGGACGCCGGAAGAAAGGCAAATCAGGAATCGGGCGCGACACATCTTCTTGACCTGGTCTATGGGCGTGCTCGCATTATCAATTCTACTGGCAGCAGGGGTGGCCGCGTTAGTCGGGCGGTGGGAAAACCGGGCACGGTCCGCGTCGTCGGCCATTGGGCCGGCGCCACCGGCGGTGTACCAGACATTCTGGAGAACTTTCATCTCTGCGCCTGCTGAGCCTTGGGTCGTATTTAGCAATGCGGCGTTCGTAGGGAGGCCGGAGTCGGGGATGCGCTATCGCAATCCCGCGTTGGATTCCGGCTCGCTGATCCTCGACCACTACACGGGCGTGGGCGAAGTGCTGGCCGTGCACGAACTCGATCGCGTCTTTCACACCCTGAACCGGGAGATTCGCGTGAAGCGCGGAAGCCTGTTCTCCCTGGACGATGCGAAGAATAACAATCTGATTTTCGTGGGCTCGCCCGCAGAGAACCTGTCTTTGCGCGACATCCCCATGAACGAGCAGTTTGTTTTTCAGCGCCTGAGTTCGGGGCCACGGAAAGGCGACCTGGTCGTCGCCAACCTGCGCGCGCGGCCCGGAGAACCGGCGTACTTCATGGGCACGCCGCCCAATATCACCATGAGCGAAGACTACGCCGTGGTCGCGCTCATGCAGGGAATGAACCCGAGGGAATCCGTCTTGATTCTCGCGGGCACATCAACCATCGGTACGCAGGCGGCGGTGGAGTACGTGTGCCATGAGGATTCGCTGGCGCAGTTGTTGTCGCGCCTGAAGGTCGCGTCTAGCGGCACGCTGAAGCCCTTCGAAGTCGTATTGCGCGTCCGGGTCGCGCGCGGTGTCCCCGTCGAATCAGAGATCGTCGCGGTCCGAAGCGAGGCCGCGAACTAGCCGGGACCGATCAGGACGGAGGCGGTGACAGATGAGGGTCGAGTTCGGCGGCCTTGTGAAATTCCTTGGCCGACTCTTCTGTTTCGCCCTTCCTCCGTAGCGCGAGTCCCAGTTGGTAGTGGGCCTGGGCATAGTTCGGGCTGGAGTCGATGGCGGAGTGGAACTGTGCGATGGCACCCTCCAGGTCCCCGGCGTTGAGCAGGCGGCGGCCGGAACTGGTCGCCAGCACAGCCGCTTGCAGTCCGGTCTTTTCCTTCGCGATCTGCTGTCCAGTACGCGCCTCGGCGCTCGCCCCTGCATTGTCCCCAAGCGCGCGCAGGACCGACGCCAGGGTCGTGTGGGCGCCGGCAAAATCCGGCTGCAGCCGGACTGCTTCACGCAGCGCTCCCGCGGCTTCCTGCAATTTTCCCTGCTGTTTGAGCACGGTGCCGAGGGTGTAGTAGGCCTCGGCATAATCGGAGCGGGCGGTGGTCGCCGCGCGCAACTCCTTCACGGCATCGTCAAACGAGCCTTGTTGCCAGAGCGTCACTCCCAGCGTGTAGTGAACGTCAGGTTGGGAGGGGTCGAGATCTTCCGCCTTGCGAAATTCCACGAGCGCTTCGGGAAGTTGATCCTTCAACTTGAGCGCCAGACCCAGGTCGTAATGCAGCGTGGCGTCCTGCGGCGCGCTTTTCAGGGCCCTCTGGAACTCGGCGATGGCGGCATCAAAATCGGCTTTCTGCAAATACGCGGTTCCGAGATTGGCGCGATAGCCGGCGTCGTCCGGATGCAACCGCAGGGCAGCCTCGAACTCAGACACCGACTGAGAGGCTTGGCCGGCCTGTACCAGGGCAAGCCCGAGATTGTTGTGCGCGTCAGGATTGTCGGGTTGCAGCGTGGCCACGTGCTGCAAGGCTACCAGTGCATTGTCGACATCGCCCTGGCGCTGCAGCAGCAAGCCGAGCCGGGTCTGGGCTTCGGCCCAGTCCGGTTGCAGTTTCACGGCCGCCTGGAACTCGCGCACCGCTTCCTCGCGAACGCCTCGATCTTCGAGCACGCGGCCCAGGTAATAGTGTGCGGGCGCGGACTCGGGCAAAAGCTTGGCGGCGCTCTTCAACAACTGCTGTGCGTCCTCGAGTCGCTGCTGCTGCCAGCGGACGGCTCCAAGATGCAGCTTTGCCTGGCCGAAGTTGGGCGACCGGCGCAGCGCCTCTGCGAACTGCTCGGCCGCTTTTTCGTTCTGCGACGCCTGCGCGAGCAGAGACCCGTATTCATCGTGAAGGTCGGCCCGGGCGGGTTCAAGCTCCACGGCGCGGTCTAGTTCGGCGATGGCCGCGCGCAGGTCTCCGCGAAAACTGAGAACCCTTCCCAGCGTGCGGTGCGGTTCCGAACTTCCCGGAGCGAGTCGTACCGCCTCCTGGGCCTGCGCTTCTGCGCCCTCCAGGTCATGCTTGCGAGCGAGCGCATTGGCAAGATTGATGCGAGCCTCGAGGAAATTCGGCTTCAGCTGGACGGCGATCTTCAATTGGGCCACGGCGTCTTCGGAGTGCCCTTGCGAAAGCAGCGTCCAGCCCAAAGAGTTGTGCGCCTCGGGGCTGTTGGGTGCCAGTTTTACGGCCTGCTCGAATGCCGCGCGCGCGGCATCGAGATCACCATGCTGCACCGCAAGCATTCCCCGCTTGTAGCTCGCGTCGGCCCGGGTGGGAACGGCCTTCTGCTGAGAAAAACCGCACGGGATCAGGACACTAACCACTGCCAGGACCAGCGCGCACCAGCGCAATGAAAGGAGAAGTTGACTATTCACCCGGCCTGCCGGTTGGGTTGCGGTTTTGCGGATCACGATGTCCTGGATAGTATGGCACGCCCATATCCCCGAGACGAGCACCACAGCTTGACCCGCGTGTGTCCGCATCCTACTATTTCGAGTGGATCATGCATTTTGGCGTTCGGCTTGTCTCCGGTGCGATGTTTCGATGGAATGCCGTGCTTTCGCTGATCCTTCTCGCCTTTCTCTTCCCATCCCACGCCCAGGAAGTGGCTCCAGCCACTAAGCCGTTGCCTGCAGTCGCGCAGTTCACCGACATCGCCGAAAAAGCCGGACTCACCATGGTGAACGTCTTCGGCGGCAAGGCCACGAAGAAGTACATCATCGAGACGACCGGTACGGGCGTCGCCATTTTGGACTACAACAACGACGGCTGGCCGGACATTTTTCTCGTGAACGGTACCACCCTCGAAGGGTTTCCCGCCGGAAAGGGACCCACCAACCACCTGTATCGCAACAACCACGACGGCACGTTCACGGACGTGACCAGGCAGGCCGGACTCGCCGACGCCAGCGGCTGGGGCCAAGGCGTCTGCGTGGGCGATTATGACAACGACGGCTGGGAAGATCTGTACGTTACGTACTATGGTAAGAACCGCCTCTATCACAACCAGAACGGCGTGTTCCGCGAAGTCGGAGACAAATCCGGAACCGCCGGCTCGGGAAAAGCCTGGGGTTCGGGGTGCGCGTTTGTGGACTACGATCGCGATGGTCTTCTGGACCTGGTCGTCGCCAACTACGTGGACTTCGATCTCTCCACCGCGCCCGCGCCCGGGGAGCGCGCCTCGTGCGTATGGAAAGGGGTTCCGGTCATGTGCGGCCCGCGCGGGCTTCCGGGGGCGAAGAACATCCTTTACCACAATCTGGGGAGTGGAAAGTTCGCGGACGTAACCGCCAAGGCTCACATCGATCAGACCTCCGGCCACTACTCGTTGGGCGTGGCCACATTTGACTTCGACGACGACGGCTGGCCCGATCTTTACATCGCCTGCGACAGCACTGCCAGCATTCTGTTCCACAACAATCATGACGGTACCTTCACCGACGTCGCCGTCAGTGCGGGCGCTGCCTACAACGAAGACGGCCGGGAACAAGCCGGCATGGGCGTCAGCGTGGGCGATTTCAATGGCGACGGCCATCTCGACATTTTCAAGACGAATTTCTCCGACGATACTTCCACGCTCTATCGCAACAATGGCAACGGGACTTTCGACGACGTGACCTTCGCCGTTGGACTCGGCCTGCACACGCAGTACCTGGGCTGGGGAACCACTTTCTTCGATTTCGACAATGACGGATGGCCCGATGTGCTGGTAGTGAACGGGCACGTGTATCCAGAGGTTGACAAGCAGCACCTGGGCAGCACCTATCCCGAGCCCCGCATTCTGTATCACAACAACGGCAACGGCACCTTCAGCGATATCTCCGCGCAGGCTGGTTCCGGTATCACCGCCATGCACGCGGGCCGTGGACTAGCGGTGGGCGACCTCTGGAACGATGGACGGCTTTCGGCCGTGATCAGCAACATGAACGATTCGCCCAGCCTGCTCGCAAACCAGGTTCGCTCCTCAAACCATTGGATCGGAATTCGCACGATCGGCACGAAATCGAACCGGGACGGCATTGGGGCGCGGATCACGGTGAAAGCCGGCACGCGCGCGTTGATGGATGAGGTCCGCAGCGGAGCAAGCTATGCCTCAAATAGCGACATGCGGGTTCATTTCGGCCTGGGGTCCTTGGCGAAGGTTGATTGGGTCGAGATTCGCTGGCCAAGCGGACGGACGGAACGTTTTGAAACTTTGGCCGTCGATAACATTCATACGCTCAAAGAAGGAAGCGGCAAGTCGATCGAGGCGAAGCCCCGCCAGGGCCGCGGTGCCGAACCCCTAGCGCGAGGAACTTTGGCGGTTTCTTACCTCGTTCACCACTTCGAGGATTGCCGCGACGGAGACCGCAGCTGATTCCGGCTTCAGCACGATGCCAGAGTGGCTTGCGTTTTGCACGATACGGTGGGCGCCCCGCGTAGATAGTCGGGCCATCTGCTCGCGAAGGGCGACTGGAAACCCGTCCTCCAGAGATTTCGAGCCCGACAATACCAATAACGGCCGATCTTCCAGGCTGGGCAGGTTGGCGGAGTCGCGGCAAACGGCTAACAGACCTTCGGCCTCAGCCTTCATGGCGCTCGAGGCTTTGTAGGAGGAAGCCAAGGCAATGTATTCCGCTCTCACGGCCGGAGGTAGAGGCAAAGGCTTGAGTTTGTCGGTGGCCCACAAAGCTCCGCGCAGCCAGCCCAAGACTGCCAGGTAGGGTCCGGCACGAAAAATCGGCAGGGCTTGCTGGTGGTCGTGCCATTGCTCCGACCCGGGCGCAAACTGGGCAGGGTGCGTCGGTTCCAGCAGAACCATGCCGGAAACCTCATTTGGATACAACTGTGCGAAGTTCAGTGCCAACATTCCACCCATCGAATGCCCGGCCATCACATAAGGGCCCGCCTCGCCGACTCCAATAAGCGCCATGTGCAGGTCCGTCGCAAAACGCTTCGCGCTGCGTGGCTGTCCGGATTCTTCGCTCCAGCCAATGCCATCGCGATCGTAGGCGCACACCCGCACAGAGTCGGCCAATTTAGGTTGAACCTGCCCCCACAGGATCGTGGGTCCTCCCAGGCCAGATTCCAGCACCACCGTCGGTGAGCCTCGACCGATGCAGTACAGGTAAATTTTATGTCCATCCACGCTGGTGAAAGTGCCCGGTGGCGGGTATCTCATTTGGTCGCGGTGAACCGCGTAGGCTTCGTAGACAATCCCCAGGGCAAGGAGGATAAGCGCCACCAGGGCGGCGGTCTTGACGAAGCGGAACAGTTTCCTCCACAGTCTTAGCATCTGGGGAAAGTACGCTTTATCTCAATAGAAAGTTCCCATCCGTCGGCTTCATTCCTGGTTAGGCTTTCCCTGCCCGTCGCCTGACGACACGATGACTGTTTGTTTCTGTGCCCCGCCGTCGAAGTCAATTTCGGCGTTTGTATCGGAGAATAGCGACTGAAGCCACCCCAACCACCAGGGACACCGAGGGGCGCTAAGGTGACCGCTCAATCGCTGAGAATCATGCTCAGAAGGAATTTGCTACGGGTCCCTCGGTGGTGGATCGGGATGCTTTCCCAGCTCAAATCGAAGTCGACGTCCTACCTCTGGCTGACCTTCAGGAGGACAAATAAGAAGCGGATCGTGATGGTCGCTAGGCGCGTAGGCGTGGGGCTTCCAGTTCGGAACCTGCAGGGATGTCGCCCCCCTGGTTTCCGCCGACGACTTCTTCGTACACCCTCAGAATGCGGCGCGCGGAATCATCCCAGGAGAAGCGCTTGGCTTGTTCGTAGCCGCGCTGCCTCAGCTTGTCGCGCAGGCCTTGGTCGACCAGGACGCGATGCGTGGCCCGCATGATTTCGAACACATTTTCCGGGTTCACCAGCACCGCCGCATTGCCCACCACTTCCGGCAGGGATGAAGTGTTCGAAGTGACGACCGGCGTTCCGTGGGCCATCGCTTCGAGCGGAGGCAGGCCGAACCCTTCATACAGCGACGGGAACAGGAAGACGTTCGCCACATCGTAGAAAATCCGTAACACCTCGATGGGCACGAACCCGAAAAAGCGCACGTCGTTGTGCACGCCGCTCCGGATGACCGTGCGGCGCAAATCGGGATGGCCGGAAAGGTCGTCCCCAATGATGATCAGCTTCAAATCGGGGAACTTTCCTTCTTTCTCCAGTTCACCGCGCAACGCCGAAAAGGCTTCGATGATGCGTACCAGGTTCTTGTGCGGACTGATGCGGCCCGCATAAAGCAGAAACGGATAGGTCACCAGGTAGCGCTCGGCGATCAACTGGCGATCGGCATCGCTGGCATGTCCGTGCAGAAAGCGTTCGTCAATCGCGTTGTAGACGACCTCCACCCGCTGGGATGGAATGCCGAAAAGTTGCTCGATTTCACTCTTGGAAAATTGCGAGACGGCGAGGATGCGCGCCGCCCCTTTCAGCACGTGCCGGGTCAGCTGATAGTGCATCGAACGCCGTAGACCGGAGCGTCCCCTGGATCGCGACATATGTTCGAGCAGGTCATGCACGGTCATCACGTACGGACAGGGCAGAGAACGGGGCAGCCAGAACAGGTGAGGAATATGGACCAGATCGCACTGCAGCCGCTTCAGAATCGTGCGAAATTCAAAATAGCCCTTGGCCGTCGTGTCGGTCTCGAGCAGGGGCACGGTGTGAAAGTTCGGCGGCAGCGGGCCAATCTCTTTCACTTTCTCCGGCGACCCGATCAGGAAGTACTTGTTGCGCCGATCCAGCCGGCCCAGCGCCCGCACCACGTTCCGCGTGTAAGTACCGATGCCGAACTCCGTCATGCGACGGATGTCGATGGCAATCTTCACGGCACGATTTAAACACAGTGAGAACGCGCGTTCTAAGGATTTCGCCGGATGGGCGGAGCGCCTGCCCCGGGCAGCGGTCGAAACTATGCCCGTACTTCCGCCTGGGCCTTCGCCCGGCGGTCGGCATAGAGCGGAAAGTTCTCGGCCAGTTCCAGCACCTGGCGGCGTATTCTTGCCAGCACGTCGGCCTCGGTTCGATGGTGCAGGGCTTCGGAAATCCAGCGCCCGACCTGCCGCATTTCCGTCTCCTTCATGCCACGGGTGGTGAGCGCGGGGGTCCCGATACGAATCCCGCTAGGCTTCATGGGCGGGTTGGTGTCGAAAGGAATCGCGTTCTTGTTGACGGTGATCGCGGCCTCGCCCAGAGCTTTCTCCGCTTCGCTGCCCAGCATACCCTTGGCGAAGACGTCGACCAGCATCACGTGCGTGTCGGTTCCGCCAGAGATGATGCGGTAGCCTTCGGCGGCGAGCGTTTCGGCGAGCACCTTGGCATTGGCGACGACTTGCCGCGCATACACCTTGAATTCCGGTTGCATCGCTTCCAGGAAGCAAACTGCCTTGGCCGCGATGATGTGCACCAGCGGGCCGCCCTGCATACCGGGGAAAACTGTCTTGTCGATGGCAGGGCCGAGATCGGCCTTGGCCAGGATCATGCCCGACCGGGGGCCGCGCAACGTCTTGTGCGTGGTCGAAGTCACAATCTGCGCGTGCGGAACCGGGGAGGGATGCGCCCCACCTGCCACCAGGCCGGAGAAATGTGCCATGTCCACCAGGTAGATTGCGCCAACTTTGTCGGCGATCTGGCGCATGCGCGCGAAATCGATGATGCGTGGATAGGCGCTGCCTCCACCGATGATCATCTTGGGGCGTTCTTTTTCGGCGAGGCGCTCCAGTTCGTCGTAGTCGATGGTTTCCGTCTCTTTGGTCACGCCATAAGGGACGATCTTGTAGGTCTTGCCGGAGAAATTCAGATGGTGCCCGTGGGTGAGGTGGCCGCCGTGAGCCAGGTTGAGGCCGAGGATGGTGTCGCCCGGCTGGAGAACCGCCGCGTAAGCCGCCATGTTGGCCTGCGATCCGGCATGCGGCTGCACATTGGCGTATTCGGCGCCAAACAATTGCTTGGCTCGCGAACGAGCCAGCTCCTCCACCACGTCCGTGAACTCGCATCCGCCGTAATAGCGTTTGCCCGGATAACCTTCCGCATATTTATTGGTGAAAACCGAACCCGCAGCTTCGAGCACTGCTTCGCTCACGAAGTTCTCGGACGCGATCAGCTCCAGGCCTTCATGCTGGCGCCGGGCTTCATTGTCGATGGCAGCGGCAATTTGCGGGTCGGTTTCGTACAAGGAGCGGTACATGGATTGATTGCTCATGCGTGAGTCTCCGGCAATGCCAAGGCTGCACCAGGCAGTTCAGAAATTCGAATTCGCGTAGACGTTAAAATCGTGACGTTCCATCCAGCGATCGGGCTTGAGGAGCGGAGTAAAACCGAACTGCGCGTACAGTCCGTGCGCGTCCCGGGTCGCGAGCGTCCACCGCCGCAATCCTTGCAGAGACGGGTGCGCGACGATGCACTCCATCAGCAACTTTGCAAGCCCGCGTCCACGATACGCCTCCAGCACGAAAACATCGCCCAGGTAAGCGTAGGTGGCGTAATCGCTGATGACTCGTGCGAAGCCCACCTGTTCGTCGCCACAATACACACCAAAGCACAACGAGTTCTCGATGGAGCGAACGACCGTTTCCCTCGGAATTCCCTTTGCCCAATAGCCATTCGTTAAGAAGGCATGGATCGCGTCTACATTCAACCGCGCAGGGTCGGTGCTGATGAGGTATTGCCCTTTGCGGCATTCGTGGCTGGTTGCGGCGCGTGTCGTCATGCGTGCGATGGTGGCTGGAGCGCGTCCGTTTTGCTCTGGGCTCCTCCACGATTCTACGCTTCAAACGCCGTTCGGAAAAACGACGCCAGCTGCCACCCATCCATGTATTTATAGGGCGTTTCGCCCGTGGTGTAGTGGCCGCAGGGCAGCACCACGACCTTGTGGTCCAACTGGTGCGCCGCGAATTCGCTTACCACCTGGCGGGAAAATTCAGGGAGGAACGTCAAATCGTAGTCCGCGTAAATGACCAGCGACTTCTTGCGATAGCGGGCGAACTTGTCGAAGTAAACCATGGGGCTGATCGCCAGCCACAGTCGCCGCAGGCGCTCGATGTCGATGGCCGTTTCGATTCCCTGGCGGATGTGGCGGGTGGATTGCCCATGCCAGACGACGTCGGCAAAGTAGGTGGACGCGTGGTTGAAAGCCGCGGCTCGGATGCGTGGGTCGTGCGCGCTGGCAATAAACGCGTAGCAGGAGCCCAGGCTGGTGCCGATCAGGCCAAGTTGCCGGTATCCCTGTTGCTCCAGCCAGTCTAGGCAGCACCGGATGTCGACCACTCCCTGCCGCACAGCGTCGAGGGTGCGTCCGATATTGGCGGAAACGGCGTAGTCGGCGCGGCGAATCTCCGCCGGCATGCGGATGTCGTGGTACGGCATGCTCAGGCGCAGGACGGCAACGCCCAGCAGGTTAAGAACTTTGCAAAGTCCGGTATAGGCAACCGCGTCCGCGTTCCAGTGCGGCAACAGAACGACGGCGCGGCGTCCCCGGGCTGGAAACCAGCGCGCGTTGACCAGGTTGTTCTCCGGATACGGCGTTCGCACGGCCGAAGTGAAACGCAAAAAGCCCGCATACGTTCCGCGAACTCTCTCTTCCAGCTTCGGGTCGGGGACTTCGCGGGTGCTGAAGACTTGCACCTCGCGGCGCTCGACCCGGAAATCGGTCGGCACCTGGTACGAATAAAATTCGTCGCTGTTGGCGATGATGCGCTGGTTGTAGTCCGCGAAAAATTTCTCTGGCTCGCCGGGCATTTGCCCGGGCGGGACGCCATTACGGCAGGGCCAGTCCTGAGCCCATTCGATCCCCCAATCGAGCGGCCGGACCACGCGATTGTTGTCGACCGACGTGAGCCGGTCTTCCCAGTCATACATCCACTTGGCGTAACGGCTAGGCATGTCTAACCTGAAATATAGCAAAGGGATGCGGACAAAGCAGCCCGGGCGCAGCCAGCGGTGAAATGCTGCATCCAGTGGTCATTTCCGGGCTCGCGGTTACGGGAGGTGGACCCGCGGCACGCGCTTGGAAATCCCGCAGAGAATCTCGTAGGGAACCGTTCCGCACAGGTCGGCAATTTCGGTTGCGTCCACTTTAAGCGAGCCGCTGCTGCCGATCAGCACGACGTCGTCTCCCACCTCCGCTCCTGGGATCCCGGTGATATCGACCAGGGTGAGGTCCATCGAGACGGAACCGACAATTGGCGCGTAAGCATTGCGGAGAATAACCCGCCCGCGATTCGAGAGCGCCCGGCGATAACCGTCCGCGTAGCCCACCGGCAAGACTGCGATTCGTGAAGGCCTGGTCGTCTTGTAGGTGCCGGCGTACCCGAGAGCCTGCCCGGGGCCGAATTGCCGGATCGAAATCACGCGCGTTCTCCAGGAAAGCGCCGGCTGAAGAGTCAACCCGGGCCCGTTCTGGGCAGCTTCGCCTGTTCTGCGCAGCGGCAGTGCGTAACCGTAAAGCGCGATCCCGGGGCGCACCATATTCTTCCAGGTGTCGGGCCGAGCCAGGACGCCGCCCGTGTTATCCATGTGGCACAGCTCGGGGGAAAGACCGTGCTCTTTCACGATGCGCAGAGCCCGCTCGAAATTCTCGACCTGGAGCTCGGTCTCGGGCGCGTCCAACACCTCGGAAGAAGCGAAGTGCGTCGAGATTCCCTCCAGAACAACCTGCGTAGATCGCTTGATCAGCCGGCACATCGAGGGGAGGTCCTCGAGTGTCACGCCCAGGCGCCCCATGCCGGTATCAATCTTCAGGTGGATGGGTTGCAGCGGCGCACCGAGGCGTTGTGCGGCCTGGCCGAGGACCTCCACGTGCCAGGGCTCCCACACCGTGGCGGTCAGGTTCTGCCGGACGACTTCCTCCTCTTCGCCACGCCAGAACCCGGTCATCAACAGAATCCGGCCCGACAAGCCGGCGGAACGCAGGGGCATGCCCTCGTCGGTGGTGGTTACGCCAAACCACCTCGCGCCCTCTGCTTCGAGTGACAAGGCGCAGGGGGTGGCGCCGTGCCCGTAAGCGTCGGCCTTGATGACCGCGCACACCGCCACGCGCGGACCGACGTGGTCTTGCACGGCGCGGAAATTCTCGCGCAGGGCGGCGAGCGAGATTTCCGCCCACGTGGGCCGGGCCGACTGCCGGGGGGCTACATCGAGGGTTGCGGAACTCACGGTCTCGCGATTATATCGGCTCGCAACTTCACTTTGACCGTTACCCATGTTCTATCTTGATGCGACTCCCGCGAATCCTTGCCGGATATAGCGCTCCGATCCCGGCTTACCCCCGCGTTTAGCCGCCGGACAGCGAGAAAATCACGGTGACCTGGGTTTCGACTTCCACCGGGTCGCCATTCAAAATGTATGGCCGGTAGCGCCACTGCCTCACAGCATCGATCGCTGCCCCGACCAGCATGGGGTGCCCGTCAATTGCCTGCAGATTTTCGATTGTGCCCGTGCGGCTGATGATGGCTCGGAGATGAACAGGGCCCTGGATGCGAGCGGCCCGCGCCAGCGCAGGGTAGGCGGGCTGTACCCTGTAGATCAGGTTGCCCTCCATCATTTGGGAGACACGTGGTGCCCGCACCGTCGGCTTGGGCGGAGGCGGCACGATCGCCACCGTAGTTCCGATCGAACCGATGACCGGGTTGGTGCTCGATAAGTCGCCAGTTCCCCCGGGCACACAGATCGTGCAGGGGGCTGCGTCTTGCGGGGATGCCTCATCCACAACACGCGTGATGGCATCCGGGATGGTCGGAGGTGCGACCACGAGACCATGGGAGAGATTACTCTCGACTGGCCGGATCGCCGAATGCGGTTGCGTGGCCGGGGGCGGGCCGGGCGGCGGTCCGATGGGCGCGCTCATAGAAACTAAGGCGAGTTTGGGAAGTCCCTCGGTGTAAAGCAGCGGTAGCACCAACACGACTGCGACTCCGAGTGTCTGCAGTGCGAAAGATGTCAGCGTTGTCCAGCCGCGCTGGCTGCGACCGGTAAAGCGGGAATCAAGCAGGCTGTCAGCGAACATCGTGTCCTCCCGGCGGGAAATTGCTAGCTCTAAGGACACCGGGTCGCGCACTCTCGGCCGCTACTCTAAAAAGAAAAAGGCCGCGCGAATGGCGCGGCCTTCGGGAACATTTGCGACACCTCAGGTGTCGCGGTGAGAGTTACTTCGGCGGTGCGGCCGGCTTCACCGGAGCAGGCGCGGGCTTGGCAGGCGTGCCTACCGGCTTGGCGGTCACAGGCTTCGCGGCCCCCGTCGTGGCGGGAGGAGGCGCGACTCCGGACTGCGCGTTGTAAACGTCGACCACCAACTTGGTCACGTCAACCGACTCGCCCCACCATACCACCGGACTCTGCGGCCAGGGCTGGGAGGTATCCACAATCATGCCGAAACCGTTGTCGGTCGCGTACTTGATCAGCACCGGGCCAAGCTTCTGGAGGATCCGCTGCGCAATCTCGTTTTGCTGGTTCTGCGCGTCCTCACGGGCGTCCTGCAATTGGCGATCGAGCGACTTCTGCTTGGTCTCGATCTGCTTCACCAGGGTGGCGCGAGCCTCTTCGTTCAGCTTGTCGCCTTGGGTGTTGAGCTGTTTCTTCAGGCTCTCAATCTCGTCGTTCGCGCCTTTCAGTTCGTTCTGCTTCGGCTCCAGCTTCTTGCTCAGGGCCTCAAAGTCGCGCCGGCCTTCATAGGTGGCGAAGATGGCCTGCTCCATGCTGATGGTGCCAACCTTGGTGCCGGTTCCGGTGACTGCGGGCGCAGCCGAAGCGGGGGCGGCGGCTGGAGTTGCCGCTGCGCTGCCGGTTTGAGCCAGGGCGGCAACCGAAATCACGAAAGCCATGGCCAGAAGAATACGCGTAAACTTGCTTTTCATTGGATCGCTTGGACTCCTTGGAAATTGTTCCGGGAAATTTTGGCTTACTTCACTCTTCCCAGGCCTACGCTGGGCCGTGCCACTAGGTTGACCCGGTCTTGAAGCGGACCATCACTCGTAGCCGGGACAAGTGAGCTGATTTTCACTTCCGCACGCCTACCCTGATATGCGTGGCAGCATACCCCGACCAGCATCCTCAGGGTGGAAGTCGTTTCATTATAGCACTTACCGTCAAACCCGCCGCGAAATGTCCCCGACTCGCGAGCGTCGCTCAGAAAGTAGTGGCCACCGTGAAGCGAAACGTCTTGCGCGGCTCCCGCAGCGTGAAATTCGAGCCATAGGTGTTGATGGCCTGTGTGTAGGTATAGTCGCCGGCCGCCTTGTAGAGGAAGGGAGCAGTCGCACCTGGGAACATGCTGCGGGTGATCGCCGTCGGCGCAGTCGCGGTCGAGTCCAGGCGCAGCGGATTGTAGGCCCAGTAGATGCGGAAGGGCGCATTGATCACCGGCAACATCACCTGTAGCTCCAGGCCCGTCGACATGCGGGGCGTCCAGTTGCTGCCCGCCACCGGCTTCAGGTATTGGGAAAACGTCAACTTCTCCCCACCAATGCAATTGAGTGCAATGTCCAGTTGCGGACATCCGAAGGGCGTGTTGTTGATGTCGCTGAGCTGGCCCGGATTAATGCGTAACTGGGACTGCCGCACAATCGGATCGATGCCCATGTCCATGAAGGGTGCAAGCGTGACCGGGCCGACAATCGAGATGCGGTACTCCACGTTGCCGAACACATTCAAGTCGCCGCCCGGCTGCACGATCGATTGGATCGGAAGCGGTATCGTATAGGCCCCGGATCGCGGGTTGGAAGGATCTTTCAACACCACTGATCCGTCGGGATTCGTAAGATTGATGACCGCCTTGTTGGGCAGGAATGCGATGGGCGAGATCGAGCGAATATCGAATCCACGCAGATCGTTTTCGCCGCCCATGTAGAAACGCTGGAAGGGTGGCGCCACCAGGCCGCCGTATCCGGTAAGGAAGGATGCCTGGAAGTTGACCCCGATCGCGTTGCGCTTCTTCTGCACCGGGAAAAACTGCTTGTACTGAACAATCGGGCGAACCGATTTCACGGTGCCGCCCAGGCCTGCGAATTCACCGCCCACGAACAGTTGCTTGCCGCTGTGCGGCTGGTAGGCGGCATCCAGCGTGTTGATGGAAAAGCTCGGCAGGATCTTGCTGGTGATGATGCCGCTCAGCGCATTCGGGCCGGAGATTCCTCGAAAGGCCAGATTCGAAAACAAAGCCTTGGACGCGTCGCTCAGGGCGATCAGGGAGGAATCGTCGAACGAGTACGTGATTCCCACCCGCTTCAGCGAACGGTGCAGAGGATAGCTGAGCGAAGACGTGAAGCCGGTGCTCGACTGGGTGTAGTTTTGCAGGTTCTGCAGATAATAGGACGGCAGGTTCAGCTGCTGTCCGCTGAGAATCGCGTACTGCCTGGCCTGGTTATAGCTGGTGCGGGTCGTGTATACCGTGAACCCAGCCTGCAAAGGCCGATCCCACAGGTAAGGCTCGGTAAAGCCGAATAACACGCTGCGCATCAGGTTCCCGATACTGGCTTGGACCTGCAAGGTCTCGCCCAGTCCCAGAAAGTTGTTGGTGGTGTAACTCAAGCCCACAAACGCACCTTCCAGGCCACTGACGCCGCCATTCAGGCCGATGCTGTTCTTGCCCTTCTCCTTCACCTTCAGCGCGAGATCGACACTGCCTTCTTTCTCGTCGAGCTTCTTGTCGGTGGTGTTGGGATCATCGGGCTTCAGTTGCTCGAAGTAGCCCAGCTGGTTAAGGCGCAAAAGGCTGAACTCCCACAGCCGCGAGTTGTAGACCTGGCCTTCTTCGAGCGCGATCTCGCGGCGAATGACCTTGTCGCGCGTCGTCGTGTTGCCCTGGAACTCGATGCGCGCACGTAAAACTGCTTGCCTTCGTCGACGTCGATATCCAGGAAAATCAGTTTCTTCTCGTCGTCGAATTTCGTTTCCGGAACCGAAGTGAAATTGATGTAGCCAGACTCGCCGTACGCCTTGCGCAGATTTTCGAGGCCCTTGCCGATTTTCTCCCGGCTGAAAATGTCACCATCCTTGATGGGAAACAGAGAACGCAGCGCCCTGACGTTGGTGATGGCCTTGTTGTTCTTGAAGGTGATGCTGGCCAGCTTGTAGCGGTCTCCTTCCTCGATCGGCATCGTGATATCGACCGCCTTGCCCGGTCCCTTCTGCAGCAGCGGGATGTGAACCCCGGTGTGACCCGTGTCATGGATTTCGGTTTTGGGATCCTGCACTAGAACCTTGAAAAAACCGCGATTCTGATATTCGTTGCGGACGCGTTCGGTGTCTTCTTCGAGTTTGGTGGCATCGTAGGTCTTCGCGAAGATGTTCTCGAGAAAGATGGAATGGGGCACGCCGATGGGCTTCAGGTTCTTCATCGCGGCCCGCAGCGTCCGGCTGTTGATGTTCCGGTTTCCCTGAAACCGGATTCGGCCGACCTTGACCTTGGGACCTTCCTTCACCACGAAAGTGATTCCCACCGCGGCGGGCGGAATCGGCCGGATTTCCGAGCGGATGGTTGCAAATTGCCGCCCGTGTTCCGCCAGCAACTCCTTGATGGCGACTTCGGCCTTCTTGATGCGCGTCGGATCGTACTGGCTTTCGACCGAAAGGCCGACCTTGCGCTCCTTGAAGCGGTCCAGCACATCGCTGGTGGAAACCGAACTCAAGCCGGTGTAATTGATTTCGCGGATGGTCGGTTTCTCTTTCACGTACACGTGGATCCGCCAACCCTTGGGCGTCTGTTCCCGCTCAAAGCGGATGTCTTCGAAGTAACCGGTATTCCACAGGGAGTTGAAATCCCGCTCCAGCCCGGCTGCGTCGTAAACATCCCCGGGATGGGTAAATATTCGGGCTTTTACCGTATCGGCCGGGATGCGCCGGTTCCCGTGGATGACAATCTCGGTGACTAAATCCTGTTGGGCCCATCCCCGCGGACAAAGCAAGACCAAAGCGGCGAGCAATAAGCCCGCGACGGGACGCCGCAGTCTCCCGCGCGCCGATCCCCAAGACCATGGAAATGAATGGGATGGAGACGCCGACTTTCCCGAGGGGGCAGGCCCGCTCTGGCGCGTGACAGGGATATCCGGATGAAAGCGCAGGAGAATCGCTACTACCTCGGCCACTGGGAGTTAGGAAAACGGCAATTATACGGTAGACCGATGGGCAGCGTCCAAGTCCCGGCCTACTCTTTGCTAGGGTTTAGGTCGACGAAGGGGTCGGCGTCGCCAACTCCACCTCAACCAAGACGGAATAAAACGTGGCCGAGTTGCCCATGTCGGTAAGTTTTTCTGAAGTCAGCACGTTTATATTGCTTCCCCCGGGAGTCAGCTTGGCCCAATTCAATGCCGCGGCCACCACGCCCGGCTGAACGGCTCCGTTCACCCGTGCGCGTAAAAGCATTTCGCCCCGACCGTTAAACACACGCACCCTGTCGCCATCGCCGATGCGTCGCAGGGCCGCATCTCGGGTGTGAATTTCCAGAAGACCGGTCTCCTCCATGCTCTGCACCGAAGGAAGGTTCGAAAACGTCGAATTCAGGAAATTGTCAGCCTTGCGGGCCAGCAACTCGAGCGGAAATGACTCCCGGCCCGACCCGTGCCGCGACTCCTCCGGAGGAATGAATTCCGCCACCGGGTCCAAGCCCTGGGCGGCCAGCGCGCTGCTGTAAAACTCCGCCTTCCCGCTCGGCGTCTGGAATCCTCCATGCGCGAAGGGAAGGAACGGCGCCGGCTCCAACTGTGCCGGCTTCGTGTCCCGAATTCTCAAAATTCAGCCGGACGTGTCCTTCGCGCTCCAGCCGGTTCCGATCAATGCCGGCGAGCCATGGATTCGGAGAATGGAGCGCCTGGTCCATCATCTCTTCCACTGATTCACGGAAACAGGCTTCCCCGAAACCCATCGCCTGGGCCAGAGCCCGGAAGACCTCCACATTCGTTCGGCACTCGCCCAGAGGCTCGATCGCCTGGTTCGACATTTGCACGTAGTAGTGACCGTAAGCGGTCTGCAGGTCTGTTCTGCTCGAAGAATGTCGTTGCCGGCAGCACGATGTCGGCGTAGTCGGTGGTGTCGGTGAAAAACTGCTCGTGCACCACCGTAAACAAATCGGACGTCGGAGCCCGTGGATCACGGCATTGTGATTGGGACAAACCGCTGCGGGATTCGAGTTGTAAACGAAGAGCCCTTTTATCGGCGGATCGGTGAGCGTATTCAGCGCCTTCCCCAGTTCCACCATGTTAACCACGCGCGCCGGACGCCCCAGCGCCGTTTGCATCAGGTCGGTCCTATCCAGCGCTTCCCGATTGAGGCCCCAGGCCCCACTGACCGAAAGCTGCAGGCCGCCGCCGACTTCCTTCCAGGAGCCCGTGATGCACGGCAGCATCGCAATGGCCCGCGTCGCCATGCCACCACTCTCGGAGCGCTGCACACCGTAATTCACGCGAATGACCGCCGGACGCCGGGTCGCATACTCGCGGGCCAGTTTCTGGATGTCGGCCGCGGAGATCCCCGTCCATTGCGCCACGCGGTCGGGTGAGTACTCCTTCACCTTTTGTTGCAGTTGCTCGAAGCCGGTGGTGTACTTCGCGATGTAGTCGCTGTCGTGCAAGCCTTCGGCGAGGATGACGTGCATCATGCCTAGCGCCAGGGCCGCGTCTGTTCCAGGATTGATGGGCAGATACCAATCCGCGCACTTGGCCGTGCGCGTGCGGTAGGGATCAATCACAACCAGTTGGCCCCCGGCTCGCCGGGCTTCCTCAATGAAAGGCCACAAGTGCACGTTATTGCCGTGAATATTTGCGCCCCAGGCAATGATGTAGCGCGACTCGCGGAACTGTTCCGGTTCCGTACCCATCTTCACGCCCATCACCGACTTCAATCCCGCCTCGCCGGCCGCCGAACAGATCGTTCGTTCCAGTTGCGACGCGCCCAGACGATGAAAGAAGCGGCGGTCCATGGACGAGCTGCTCAACACCGCTAACGTGCCGCCGTAGGAGTAGGGCAGAATGGCTTCTCCGCCGAATTCCGATGCAATGTCTTTGAAACGCGACGCGATCTCGCGAATAGCTTCATCCCAGGAAATTTGCTGGTAATCGTTGATGTCCTTGCTGCCGCTGCCCTTGGGGACCACGCGGCGCATCGGGTAAAGAACGCGCCCCGGCGAGTACACCCGGTCGAGGTACTTCGCGACTTTTGCGCACAGAAAGCCGCGCGTGACCGGATGGCTGGGGTCGCCCTGGATCTTCGTGGCGCGCCCGTCCTCTACCGTGATCAGCACGCCGCACGCGTCCGGACAATCGTGAGGGCAGGCGGCATGAACGACTTTCTTCATGGTTGTCTGATTATACGGTCAGCGATCGCCGACTGCGTGGTCTGGAGTCCGTGTCCAGGGGGAAGAGGAGAGGCGCCCATCTCCAGCAAGAATCTGGCGACGGCATTTACGCAAAGGGCAGCGGCATAGGCCAGCGCGTGATCACCGATCGTAAAAGTCGCGGGCGACAAACTCGGGAAGCGGCGACGGTTGCCGGTGCGGACGGTGTTCGCGGTCATCCTTTGAGGGAATAACGCCTCGGGCAGCCGGCCCCAGCTCTGCCTTCCTTTGATCGCGCACCGGGTCTTTTCTTCTTTCGCCACCTGGGTCCGAGCCGTGCAGGTCCGTCAGCCATGCCAGCAGCGCCAGCAGAACAAACCCCAGGCTGTTAAGTATGCCGTGCGAATTCGCCATGCCGGGCACCGTGATCCAACCCTTCGCGAAATACTCGCTGACCGCAGTTGTGACGATCGGAAGTGCCGGAAAGTGGTTTTCGGGAACGGTGGAAGCCGCGCGGAGCACAGCGTTTCAGGCGGTTGCCGAAGACTGGTGACTGGCGACTACTTGATCTCCATGACTTCTTTTTCTTTCCCCTTGCTCATGTCTTCCATCTTCTTGATTTCGTCGTCGGTCAGCTTCTGGATCTCGTCGAGCGCGCGTTTTTCGTCGTCCTCGGTGATCTTCTTGTCCTTCATCGCCTTCTTGATGGCGTCATTGCCGTCGCGGCGGATGTTGCGCACCGCGGTGCGATGCTCTTCGAGGACCTTGTGCAGGTGCTTCACCATGTCGCGGCGGCGTTCTTCGGTGAGAGCCGGGACGGGCACGCGGATGATTTTGCCGTCGTTCATGGGATTCAGTCCGAGGTCGGCGGTGCGGATGGCCTTCTCGATCGTCCCCAGCGCGGTCGGGTCATACGGCTGCACCGTGATGAACTGTGGCTCCGGCGCGTGCACGGTGGCCACCTGGTTCAGTGGCATCTGCGAGCCGTACAATTCCACCGTCACACCATCCAGCATGTGGACCGACGCCCGCCCGGTCCGCGTGGCGGCCATCTCCTTGCGAAATTCCTCCACTGCCTTGTCCATGCGTGTCTTCAACTGGACGTAGATGTCTTTCAGTCCCGGAATCGCAGCCATCGTTGCCTGAGCCATCGTCAGCTCCAAAATCGGCAGGATCAAAACGCTGAATTATAAACCCAAGGGTTCCGTCGTTGGCTGTTCCTCGCTGGTCGCTGGCCAATCCTGGTGACCCGCCAACCACCCGCGAATAGCGGCCAACCGCGGTTTCCTACGCGCTGACCAGCGACCCGATCTTCTCGCCGGTCACCACTTTGCTGATGTTGCCGCGTGGTTCAGGTTGAAGACGATGATCGGAAGATTGTTGTCCTTGCACAGGGAGATGGCGGTCGAGTCCATCACCTTCAGCCCCTGGCGTCAGCACGTCCATGTAGGTGATCTCGGTCGAACTTCTTGGCGTCTTTCACCAGCATGGGATCGGCGTCGTAGATGCCGTCCACCTTGGTGGCCTTCAGGATGGCGTCGGCCTTGATCTCCATGGCGCGCAGCGAAGCCGCCGTGTCGGTGGAAAAGTAGGGATTGCCGGTGCCGCCGGCGAAAATCACGATGCGGCCCTTTTCCAGGTGACGAATGGCGCGCCGCCGGATGAACGGCTCGGCGACCTGGTTCATCTCGATGGCCGACTGCACGCGGGTGTACACGCCCTGCTTCTCGAGCGCGTCCTGCAGGGCGAGCGCGTTGATCACGGTGGCCAGCATGCCCATGTGGTCGGCGGAGACGCGGTCCATCTCCTTGGCCTGCTCGGCCACGCCGCGGAAGAAGTTCCCGCCGCCGACCACGATGGCGATCTGCACCCCGAGCGCGTGGACGTCCGCGAGTTCGGCCGCAATTTCGTGAACGCGGTGGAGTCGACGCCAAAGCCCTGGTTGGCGGCCAGCGCCTCGCCGGACAGCTTGAGCAGGATGCGTTTGAAGACAGGGGTTCGACATGAAGTTGAGGTCTAGCCGTCAATTCCGAACTGCTGCAGTTCAGGACGCCCGGAGAGTGCCGCTGAAGTCGTGCTGCCCGGACGCCTGAATCTGACGTGCCGAGCTACTTCGCGACTGCGCTGCGTCCTCGCCGCCGTCGCTCTTGGCGTCGTGAAGGCGACCGTCTCGCCGGTGTCGCCAACCTTGAAGCGCGCGAAACGGCGCACGGCGATGTTCTCGCCCAGCTTGCCGATCTTGGTGGCGATCAGCTGCGAGATCGCTGATGGTCTGGTCCTTGATGAAGGGCTGCTCCAGCAGGCAGACCTCCTCGTAGAACTTTTCCATCTTGCCGGCGACCATCTTCTCCGCGATGTGCGGCGGCTTCCCGCTGGCAGCCGCCTGGGCGCAGATAAATGTCCTTCTCGCGCGCGATACGCTTCGGGCGTGACGTCTTCCTTGCGGACGAACTTCGGATCGCTGGCCGCGATGTGCATGGCGATGTCGTGCACCAGTTCCTTGAAGTCGTCGGTGCGGGCAACGAAGTCGCTCTCGCAGTTCACTTCCACCAGCACGCCGATCTTGCCTCCGGCGTGGATGTAGCTGGCGACCGAACCTTCGCTGGTCACGCGGGTCGCCTTCTTGGCTGCCGACCGCCATGCCCCTCTTGCGGAGCACGACGATCGCCTGCTCCAAGATCGCCCTTGGCTTCGGTCAGGGCCTGCTTGCAATCCATCATGGGCGCCCCGGTCTTTTCGCGGAGCTCTTTCACTTGTGCGGCAGAAATATTCACAGTCGTTGTACCCATAATCCTAGATTGTCCCTTCTCTAGGATGCCTTGATTCGGCAACCGCGGTGCGAAGCTGCCCCAGCGCCGGACTACCGCGCGGGTCCGCTAAAATTCGACCCGCGGCGTCTGGATGCGCGCGGCGTCCGAAGTCTGTAAACCAGCCCGTTTAGAACGTCTGGGTCTCGACCTGCGGAACCTCGTCGTCGGCGTCCTGCGCGGCCGCCGGCGCTTTCTTGCGTGCCGCCGCCCAGCACGTCTTCCATGCTGATGTCCTCGGCGCCCGCCTCCGCGGCAGATTCGCTTCCGCTGCCGCCGTGCGGCGCCTTCCGCAGCTCGGCGCTGTAGGCGGCTGCCGCGGCCAGTTCGGCGGTCTGCTTGTCGGTCGCCATCTGCGAGCCCTCGACGATGGAGTCGGCGATCTTCGACGCGAACAGCCGGATCGCCCGCAGCGCGTCGTCGTTGCCGGGGATCACGTAGTCCACTTCGCTCGGATCGCAGTTGGTGTCGACCACCGCGACCACCGGGATGCCCAGTTTGCGCGCCTCGCGCACCGCAATCTGCTCCTTGTTCGAGTCGATCACGAAGATCGCGTCGGGCAGACGCGTCATATTCTTGATGCCGGCCAGGTTGGCCTGCAGATGCTTGCGTTCGCGCTCGAGCTTGATGACTTCTTTCTTCGGGCAGCAGCTCGTAACGGCCATCCGTGGCCATCTCGTCGAGTTCCTTGAGTCGCTTCACCGACTTCTGGACCGTGACCCAGTTGGTCAGCAATCCGCCCAGCCAGCGCTGGTTCACGTAGAACATGCCGGCAGCGCTGTCGCCTCTTCGGCGATCGCGTCCTGGGCCTGGCGCTTGGTGCCCACGAACAGCACGATCTTGCCTTCGGCGGCCAGGTCCTGCACGAATTTCGACGCTTCCTTGAACATCTTCAGCGTCTTCTGCAGGTCGATGATGTAAATCCCGTTGCGCTCTCCGAAGATGAATTCTTTCATCTTGGGATTCCAGCGCTTGGTCTGATGCCCGAAGTGAACACCTGCTTCGAGCAACTCCTTCATGGTGATGTTAGCCAATTAACCTCCTCATTAGTCTGCATCCTTTGAGTCAGCCGTCGGTCGTCAGTCGCCAGCAAGAACCTGCTGGAAACTGGCAATCGGCTGCTGCTCTTCCGGATTGCCATTCCCGTCCCCGCGCACCAGGCACGGGAAGAATTGAACACCTAAATCAGCTGTCAGCTCGCAGTCGCCAGCTGTCAGCCAAACTTGTTTGCCACAAGCCACGGGCCAACCGCCAGTGGCCGATGCGCGTTAGCGCTTCGAGAACTGGAAGCGCTTGCGGGCGCCCTTCTGCCCGTATTTCTTGCGTTCCTTGCCGCGCGAATCGCGCGTGACCATGCCTTCGGCCTTAAGTTTCTTGCGCAGTTCCGCATTGAACTGCATCAGCGCGCGAGCGATGCCCAGCTTCATGGCATCGGCCTGGCCATTGACGCCGCCTCCGGAAACTCGGGCGACCACGTTGAAGGTGGCGGCCGTCTCGGTGGACAGCAGCGGTTGCCGCGCGCTCGAGCGCTGGGCTTCCGTCACGAAATACTCGTTGAACGGGCGCCCGTTGACCTCGTAGTCCCCGGTGCCCGGACGCAGGTAGACGCGCGCCACTGAAGTCTTGCGCCGTCCCGTACCGTAATACTGAACCAATTCAGCCATTGCTTAGCTCTTAGCTCATAGCTCTTAGCTTGCGGCCCAAACATCAAAGGACCAAGCCGAGCTCATCGCTTAACCTTTCAAAGAATGGAACTTGATTTCGTTCCTGCTATCGGCGGTTTGCCACAACCCATCAGCCACCGGCTACTTGCCAAATTACGCCAGCACCCGCGCTTCCGGTTTCTGCGCCTCATGGGGATGCTTGTCGCCGCGATAGACCTTCAGCTTGGTGAACATCTGCTTGCCCAATTTTGTCTTGGGGAGCATGCGCGAAACGGCGTCTTCGATGATCAGTTCCGGTTTGCGATCGAAGCGCTTGCGGAAGTCTTCCGTCCGCAATCCGCCCGGGTACCCCGTGTAATGGTGGTACGCCTTCTGCTCCGACTTCATGCCCGTCACCTTCACCTTTTCGGCGTTGATGACAATCACGTGATCGCCGGCATCGAGGAACGTCGTGTACTGCGGGTTTTCCTTGCCCATCAGGATGCGGGCCACCTTCGAGGCCAACCGGCCCAGGGTCTGGTCCGCAGCATCCACGACATACCACTTGCGCGCAATTTCCCCCTCTTTGGGGAAATAGGTTGACATCTGAACTCTCCCAGAAATTAAAACAGCTTATGAAGACCGCTGAGTGCCACCAAGCGCTGAACGCGCAGAGGTATCAGGCGGGCAACCGCAGGACTTCCGAAGCTTTAAAGATAGCCTAGATTCCAAAGAATTGTCAACGGATTGCTGGAGTTAGAGCCCAGCCCCCGTGCTTTTCCGCGGCTCTCGAACCACGCCTTCATTCGTATGCCAGAGCCTCGATCGGATCCTTTTGTGCAGCCCGGTACGCCGGATACACGGCGCCGAGCAGCGCGCCGCCCACCGCAATCAACGCGGCTTTCAATATCCAGGGGCCGGTCACGATGATCTGCAGGGTGGGAATACGATGCACCAGTCCCCCGCGCGCCGCCAGGCTCACCAGCACGCCCAGGACGATGCCGCCCAGCGCCAGCAGCACGGTCTCCCGCAGGATGACATTCACGATGTAAAACTTCGATGCCCCCATCGATTTCAGAATGCCAATCTCCCGGGTCCGTCTCCATCACCGCCGTGTACATCGCCTGGAAAATCACGATGAAGCCGATCACCACCGCAATCCCAATCACGACATCGATAAACGTCGACAGTCCCGGATAGTTGCTGGGCGTCATCATGGACAGATAGTACGCCATGGAGGTGGCCACATACCGTTCCATGCCGGGAACCTGCTTGACTCTCGTCCACCACCAGGTCGGCATTGGCCGGATTGTCGAGCTTGAGATAGAAAACGGACGCCTTGTCCTTGGCGCCGATCAGATCCTGCAGCATGTCCAGTTGGAAGAAACTTGCGGGCGCCTTTGCCCTGACGCCACGATGCCCGCCACGCGGAAGTTGTGTGTTCAGAATTTCAATCGTATCGCCCACTTGGACGATGCTTCGACTTGGCCAACAGCTTCATCCATCAGCGCATCGTACGGGTCCCTGGAAAGGGCCGCCCTGCAATGTAGTGAAAGGGACCTGACATGCTCTCGTAACTTTTCAGATCAATTCCGGCAATCACCTCCAGCGCTCCCGCGGTGGAAACCTGCGTAATGACCGGCGCCACCGACTTCACGTGCGGCAAGCTTTGCCAGAACGCCGCCCACCTTGATCGGCATCGGCGCTCCCGTCAGTCCCACGATGAACGACGATCCGGGAGGCAACACCATCACGTCCGCCCCGATGCCCGCGGTGCGGTCTGCGCGAGTCCTTCAGCATGCCCAGCGACAATCCGACGATGAGCAGGATCAGCAGTCACTTCGAGCGCGATGGCGACCATGCTGATCAGCGACCGGATCGGCCGGTGCACCAGGTTGCCGACAATCATCTTGTTCATCATGGGTTAGCGCAGCGTCCGCGTAGCGGCAGACGCCCTCGTCGCCCCGGTGGAGCGAAACCCCACTAGATTCGTATCCCCCAGAACATTCATTTCGGCTGCCCGCCCTTCAAGTCGCGTGCCTCGCTGACCGGCTGCCCCAGGTGTACCACCTCCGCGCCCGGCGGCTGCTGCAGTGCAAACTGATCGTCCGTCAGGGTCTTATTCAGTTCCAGCTTCACGATGTTCAGAGTGATGTCGTATTCCTCCTGCGGCCGCTCGATCTCGATCTGCCGCGGGAAGCTGATCCCGTCATAGTCCTTGATATTCCTCGTAACGGGCGTCGGTAGGCCAGACATGCCACTGCTCGTCGTAGATCAACTGCCGGTGGGGCGCAGGTCGGTCCGGCTGAACACGATTTTGCGCGACAGATACCACCCGCTTGTCCCTCTCCGGATCACGACGATCTCGTAGTCAGGCTGGTCGTACGCGATGACGCTTCGCGTCGAGACACGGTCTCGTAACCGTTTTCCAGCACCGCGATTTCGTTTTGCGGATCGATCTCGCGGATCAGCAACGCCTCGTAGATGTTCTGCGGGCGCATATTCTCGAGGGGTTGCTTCGGGTTCGGGGTGCTCGGCATCGTTGCTGCCCATCACAAACTTGGTTCTTGGGCGGGATCCAGAGCTTGAACTCGTTGCCGTCGCTCACCATGTCGAAGGCGCGTGTTACGGACGATGGGCAACAGCCCGATCATGCGCAGCATGGCGGGCTTGCGGGCCAGCACGTAGCCGCGGATCTCCTTGTAATCGGTGATCTTGCCCTTCTTCTCGTCCGCCCACCGACGTGTCGATATCGACGGTCGCCTGCATGGTCTGAATCTTGGCCGCCTGCTGGTTGATGTAGTCGATCAAGCTCCTGCTGGGTCGCGGTCTTCAGCGGAGCGGTGCTAAACTGCCGCTCCACCTTGCGCGAGCGGAACAGGCATCCGCGACAGCGGGAGACTGGCCAGCCAAAGAAGCAGAAGCCCGGACTGGATCGGAGACGGATCATCCGCTGACCGTGGATTGAGTAATACTCGTGCCAGGTTAGTTGACGAGATTCGAGGTGTAAGGCGCCGTATTGTCGCCTATTTGTCGCTCGAACGGCCGATGCGGATAGGCGCTCACATTGCGGTTGTGCTCTCGAGGCTGCGCGCGAAGCGGTGATGGCCGTTGCCATCGCTCACGAAATAAAGGTACTCGCTGTACTGCGGGGTGCATCGCCGCCTCCAGCGAGCTGCGCCCGGGATTGCCGATCGGTCCGGGAGGCAGTCCCGGATAGCGGTACGTATTGTAGGGAGAATTGATCCGCAGGTCGGCGTGATGCAGCGCGCCTCGATAGGTGCCCGCGAGCAGTTCGGCGTAAATCACGCTCGGATCGGCGTCCAGGGCCATCCGCTTGGTCAGGCGGTTGTAGTACACGCTGGCCACCAGGGGACGCTCTTGCGGCGCCGCCGTCTCCTTTTCCACGATCGAAGCCATGGTGACCGTCTGCGGCACATCGTTGGTCAGGCCGATCGCCGTTGCGACCTGGCGGAAGTGATGCACCATTACGGCCGCGATATCGTGCAAGCTCTGCGTGCGTGTGAACTCGTACGTGTCGGGGAACAGGTATCCCTCAAGCGTGGTGGCCTGCGGGGCAAAGTCGCGGATGAGTTCGGTATCGCCGCGCGCGATTTTCAGGAAATCGTCCTTCGTGCCCAGTCCCGCCTGCTCGATGGCCTGGGCAATATCAAACATGGTGTATCCCTCAGGGATCACCACGGTGTGGGTGTAAATATCGCCGCGCGCGAGGCGGTCGTGGACCTCGATCGCGGTCGCGGGTTTCTCGAACAGATATTCGCCCGCCTTGAGCGAACGCTTGCGATGAAAGAAATGCCAGACCAGAAACGCCCGCTCGCTGCGGATTACGCCTGCCCCCTTTAGCTCCGCAGCGATCTTTCGGGTTGTCAGTCCGCTGCGCAGCATGAGGAACTTCTGGCCGCCGGGCGCGACCGGGGTAAGCACTCCCCAAGCGAGCCACGCTCCGAAAGCCAGCGCCGCCAGCAGCAAAAATGTCAGAAGTTTTCGCAATTCGCCAGTAGTTTAGATGAAATTCGAGGCATCCCGGTCAAACGATGGTGGATGAACCCTGGTAAGCATCCCTGCACTTTCAGGAGCCCTTTTTCTCTCATTCCGAGAGAGGGTGCCGGTTGCGATTCGCCGCCTGGAAGCGGTGCTCCATCCAGGATTGAAGGATCAAGACCGCTGCCATCTGGTCGACCACCTGGCCGCGCCGCTTGATGGACATCTCGGTCTCGCGCAACAGCCGGTTGGCTTCGGCCGACGTCAGGCGCTCGTCCCAGAGGTGTACCGGGAGTTGCAGGCGTGCCCGCAATTCGTCGGCGAAGCGGTGCATCTTCTCCGCCTGGATGCCTTCCGCCCCACTCATGCGCAGGGGAAAGCCGACCACGACCTCGCCCACTTCGTGCTCCCGCGCCAGGCGCACCAACTTCTCGAAATCCACCCGCTTGTTCTGGCGTTGCAGCGTCTCCAGGCCCTGCGCGGTGATTCCGAGAGGGTCGGAAATCGCAATCCCGATGCGTTTCGATCCCACGTCCAGCCCGAGAACGCGCGTCACGGGTGAGGTGGGGGCATCGTTCGGCGAGGGGCTCATCCCACGATTATATGTTGCGCTGGAAATACGGGATTCGACTACGATAGCGGGCATGTCCGAACAGGTGGAAGCCGCGCCAGTGCCCACCCGTGCGCCCGAGCGTGACTGGGCGCACATCATCATTGCCATTGGCGTCGTGCTGACCATCTGTTACGTGGCCGAGCTGGTGCTGGTGATCATCCTGGTATCCACCTTGCTGGCCTTCATCCTCGCGCCCATCGTGGATCTGCTAGGCAGGTTCCGCTTGCCGCGCGGCCTGTCGTCGGCGATCGCGGTATTGATCCTGCTTGTGCTGGCGTATGGGGTCACCTACGCCTCCTATAACGAGGCTTCCGCCTTTGTGCAGGTCTTGCCGAAATACTCGGAACGGATGCGCGCGGCGGCGATGAGTTTTCGCGAACGAGCCGAGTCTTTGAACCCGCTCCGCCCCTCCACCGAAGACAAGAACGTGATCAAGGTGCAGCCCAGCAGCCCCGTCACCGAACTGGTAACCCGGGGCTTTGGTTCGTTCTCGCAACTGTTCTTTGCCCTCACCTTTGTTCCGTTCCTCATCTACTTCATGTTGAGTTGGCAGCAGCACGCGCGTTCCGCGACGGTGATGCTGTTCCGCATGGAACACCGGCATACCGCCTACACCACCCTGGGATTGATCTCCCGCATGATCCGCAGCTTCATGGTGGGCAACCTGCTGATCGGACTGTTGATGGCGGCGGTCAGCATGGCGGTGTTTGGCGCGCTCCATTTGCCCTTCTTTCTCATAGTGGGCGCGATCAGCGGCTTTCTAAGCCTCGTCCCTTACCTCGGGATCATTCTCGCCCTGGCTCCGCCGCTGATGGTCGGCCTCGGCCAACTCGACTCTGGGGACTTGGCTGTCCTTGCCCTGGTGGTCGTTGCCCTGCATTTCTTCGCGCTGAATGTTCTTTACCCGAAGTTTCTCGGAAACCGCATGCAACTGAACCCGCTGGCCGTGACCATGGCGTTGTTGTTCTGGGGATGGCTGTGGGGAGGCATGGGCCTGATCCTGGCCATTCCGATCTCGGCCGCAATGAAGATCATCTTCGACCACGTGGAATCGCTGAAACCGTGGGGGACCTGGCTGGGGGAGTGAGGCAGTCGCCACCCTCCCGTCGTCAGTCCTTAGTCATCCGCCTCCAAATGCCAGCCTTCAGTCGTCGGTTTCCAGACACACCTTCTCTTGCCCCGACCCCGGCCTCAGTTCATCCATCACAGACTAATGTTGCGCGGACGCCTACAAGCAATTAGGAAGTCGATAGCCGGACGGAATCAAAATGAGTGGCTGTTACCAAGACCTGGAAGTTTGGCAGAAGCCCCTGGAGTTGACTTGGGAGGTCTACCGCGGGACGCAGCACTTTCCGAATCAGGAAATCTACGGCCTCACGAACCAGATGCGCCGAGCGGCGGTATCGATCGCGAGCAACATCGCAGAGGGCAAGGGTAAGTCCTCAGATCGGGAGTTTGCGTTATTTCTCTGTCATGCCCGGGGCTCATTGCATGAACTCGAGACGCACGCCATCATCGCTAAACAGCTCGGCTACTTGCCGGAAGATGCAGCGAGGAGACTCGAAGCCATGACAATCGAGACGGGAAAGATCTTGAACGGTCTGATCAGTTCGATGCGGCCAAAAGTCGAAGACAGGCGGTCGAAGCTGGTTGCCTGAAGACTGGCGACTGGCGACTGGCCTAAGCCTCAAACTCCGAAGCTTCCGGGAAACGCAGCTTGTGTTTGGAGGACAACGCCTTGGAAAGAAGGTCCTCGATCTGCCGTTCTTCGCAGTTCTTCGCCATGGCCAGTTCGCTGACCAGCAGGTAGCGCGCCCGCTCCAGCATCTTCTTCTCGCGGAACGATAGCGGCTTGGCCTGGTTCAGCATCAGCAGGCCTTTCAGCACGGAAGCGACTTCCAGCAGGGAGCCGGTGCGCATCCGCTCGGAATTTTCCTTGAAGCGGTACTTCCAATCGGCATTGTTCAGGCACTCGCCATCTGTAAGAAAATCAAGGATTTTCTGGATCTCCCCGTTGCGGACGACGCGCCGCAGTCCCACGCTGTTCACGTTGTGGAACGGCACCATGACTTTCAGGCTGCTGGCCTTGATTTTGAGCAGGTAGAATTGCTCGACCGTATGCGCCGATCGTCCGGCTGCTGATCTGTTCGATAATGCCTACGCCGTGGTTCGGGTATACAACTTTGTCGCCGATGTGGAAACCGTCGCTACCAATCATGAGGGAACACCCTTAAGAGCGCCGGAAAACCTATGAAGGACCAACTATGCTTCTAGTCTACCTTAAGCAACCCGGAAAGGCAATTTGACGCGGGTTTTGCGACTCTCGCCGTCGCAAACGAAAGAAGATATTGACCTTACTCGACGGGCAAATCTTAATTTGTGTCGCCTTTTGCAGTGGGGCGCAATTTCACCTGATAGGGAAGTAGTTCAGTACCGGCTGGCGAGCCAGTTCGCTAATAGCCATCCGCTGGAAAGCCATCAGCGAGCCGTGCGGTTTATAATCCCCCAAAGTATGACTGAGCAGCATCAAGAAGAAGCTCCAGGAAGAGATCAACGCGCTGGAACACGAACTGAGCCACGAACTTCCCAAAGAGCTCAAGAAAGCGGTGGCTCTGGGCGACCTGAGCGAAAACGCCGAGTACCACATGGCGAAACAGCGCCAGGAGTTTGTGAAGGCGCGCCTGCGGCAGTTAGGCCGGCGGCTCGCCGATCTTTCCCTCATTAACATGAACAACATCCCCAAGGACAAAGTCGGCCTGGGTTCGACGGTGAGGGTTTACGACAACGTGCAAGGAACGAGGAAATCGAATACAAGCTGGTGACCAGCGAGGAAACCGACGTTGGCTCCGGCAAGATCTCCACCACTTCGCCGATCGGGCGCGCGCTGCTCAACAAGAAGGTCGGTGACACCGCCACCGTGGTCACGCCCAACGGCAATCGCGAAATGGAGATCCTCAGCCTCATAACCATTTACGACGAGGCCGAGGCTCAAGCCGGATGACCTGGACCAGCGCCTTCGGACGTGCCTGCGGCAGTTGCTGCTCGAGCCATCGTGAGCTGGCTGGCCCTGGCGCGCATCAATCCCGAACTTCCTCACCTTCCTGGGATTGGTGGTCAATATCGTCGCGGCGTTTCTGTTCGGCTACGCCAACGCCGACAACCAGGCGGCGCATGTTCCTCTACGCCGGGCTGGTGATTATCGGCTCGGGCTTTTTTGATCTGGTGGATGGCCGGGTAGCCCGCGCCACCAACCAGGTCACGCGCTTCGGCGCCTTCTTCGATTCCGTGGTCGACCGCTACAGCGATGCCTCGCAATTCTTCGGGCTGCTGGTCTTTTACGCGCGCGGCGACCGGTTCTTCTACGTGGTCCTGGCGGCGCTCGTGATGATCAGCTGCGATCATGGTCAGCTACACCCGCGCCCGCGCCGAGTCGCTGATCGGATACCTGCAACGTCGGGTTCATGGAACGGCCGGAGCGCCTGGTGCTGGTCATCATCGGCGCGCTGTTCAATCGCGATGGCGCCGGTCCTCTGGGTGATTGCGGTACTCTCCACGATTACCGTGATCCACCGCATCCACTACACCTGGCTGCAAACCGAGCGTGCTCGAATATCCGCCCGCCGAGGCCGGCCGCTCGGCTGCCTGAACACTTGTCTACCCTGACTGTCTGCTTTCCTTGATATGGCCCGCCAGTCTAACTTTGCGCCGCTCTTTTCGGGAGAAGATCCAATGAAGAAGTATTTCGGCACCTATAAAGCCTCGTGGGTCCGCTGCTTTGCCGCCTTTGTGCCTGAGCATGGTGTGTCTCAGCGGCACCGTGTGGGCCCGCGCCGCCGCATCGGTTCCCGCACCTGAGATCAAGTTCGAGAAATACACGCTGAAGAACGGCCTGGAAGTCATTCTCGCTGAGAATCACCGGCTTCCCCTGGTCGCCGTCGACCTGTGGTACCACGTCGGTCCGGCCAACGAGCGGGCCGGGCGCACCGGCTTCGCGCACCTGTTCGAGCACATGATGTTCGAGGGCTCGCAGCACGTGGCCGCCGACGAGCACGACCGGCTGCTCGAGGCGGCCGGGGCCAGCGACATCAACGGCACCACCGACTTCGACCGCACCAACTACTTCGAGACCGTTCCCTCGAACCAGCTCGAGCTGCGCTTGTGGCTCGAGAGCGACCGCATGGGCTACCTGCTGCGAAAGTCGACCAGGAGAAGGTGGCCAACCAGCGCGATGTGGTGCGCAACGAGCGCCGCCAATCCGTCGAGAACTCAGCCCTACGGCCTGGCCGACGAGAACCTGATTCAGCGGCTGTTCCCCAGGACGCATCCCTACTTGGCCGAGGTGATCGGCTCGCACCGCTGACATCGAGGCCGCTCGCTCGACGACGTGCGCGATTCTTCCGCCAGTACTACACGCCCAACAACGCCACCCTGGCCATCGCCGGCGACATCGATCCTGCCCAAGCCAAGGCTTGGGTCGAGAAATACTTCGGCTCGATTCCTTCTGGACCTCCGGTTCCCAAAATCACCGCCACTTCCCCGCAGATCACGGCTGAGAAACGCTCCCAGGTGACCGACCAGGTCGAACTGCCGCGCGTTTACATGGGCTGGATCATGCCCTCGATCTTTCAGCCGGGGGACGCGGAAAGTGATCTGCTCGCCCAGATCCTCGGCGAGCGTACCGGCGCCGATGACGGCGACGCGTTCGACCTTGCGCGGCACGGTACCCACGCCGATGCCGGGAACCTTCGTCGCCGCGCGCTCGGCAAAAAACGCATGGCGCAGTGCGCGCGACTCCGGCGTCAGCACGAGCTGCGTAAACAGTTCACGCTCGTAGCGCAACCCTTCGTCGAATGGCATGGAAACCGCGGCTGCGACGGCGTCGACGCACTTGAGCGGTGCGGGAAAGTTCTTCGCCAGCGCACCCACCGAATTGCGGGCGAACTGGAAGAATGCCTCGGCATCGGGCAGCGTGATCCGGATGTCGCGGACGCGCCTGAGGGGCAGCTTTTCCACGACGACACGCCGTGCGAAAGCGAGCGCGCCCTCCAGCAGGTCGCCCTCGACGATCGCATCGAAGAGCGCTGTTCCCTGCAGCTTCCCGGATAGCACGGGCGCGCCCGAGACAATCATGTTCAACGCCGTTTCGACGCCGACGGCGCGAGGAGCAGCCTCTGCGTCCCGCCCGCGCCCGGCAAGATGCCGAGCTTCACTTCGGGCAAGGCAATCTGGGCGTCCGGCGTAGCTATCCGGAAATGACAGCCGAGCGACAACTCCAGGCCCCCGCCCATGCAGATCCCGGTGATGGCGGCGATCACCGGCTTGTCGGCAGCCTCGACGATCCGGATCGCCGTGCGCAGGGTCGGCTCCGCCATGGCCTTGGGCGTGTTGAATTCGCGAACGTCGGCGCCGCCGGAGAAGAGTTTGCCGGCGCCGATCAGGACGATCGCACTCACCGCGGCATCGGCCAGCGCGCGATCGATGCCCGCCACGAGTTCCGACCGTATCTCGTGCCCGAGACCGTTCACG
>CAVRZQ010000030.1:0-7288 GCA_963725575.1 uncultured Acidobacteriota bacterium | reverse complement strand
AAACCTGCGGTTTCCGTAGCAACTGTTGTCGCCACGTCGCTTTGCGCTGGGCCGAGCGTGAAAAAGCGAGGCGCTGCCTGCCTCCCGTCCGTTGGAGCCCTCACTCTTATCTGGTCTTCGAGCGACTCGGAAGCGTGGTCTTCGCGTTTGCCTTAAGGTGGACGGCGCCCGGCCGGATGGCTTGCCTCGTGGCAGGCGCCCGCAGGCGCACCGCGGGCGCGGGACGCCGGAGGCCTTCCTCGCGTTCGGACAAGGCCAGCAGTTGCTTCATGATCTCGGCCTTCTCCCATTTCTCCGCCCGCCTCGGTTTCCTGGACAGCAGCCCTGCCAGCAGCACGAGCACGCCAATCGCGAGCGCTCCCAGCGCCATCACAACTCCAGGGGATGAGATGTCAATCATGGACCCGGTTCCTTCGCGACGAGTGGTCGAAACTGGACTTCAAGATACGTATTTTGCTCTGGCAGGCGGGATGGAATACAGGTTACCAAGGTTGTTGGCCTGGATTGTTACCGCCATCCGCCGTAAACGCCATGTTGAATCCGACTCTTAAAAGAACTTAAACGTAACCTCGATTGTGATGCGAACTGCAGTCGGCCCTCCGTTCAAAGTTCCGGGCCGGAATTTCCATTGCGACACCGCCAGTAATGCAGCCTCGTCCAATCCCAATCCCAACGGCTTCAGGATGGCCGCGGCGACCGGCCTGCCGGTGGCGTCAACCACCACACCCAGAACTGATGCCCCTTCCACGTGCTGCGACCTCGCCTGGCTTGTATACTCTGGGTCTGGGTTATAGAAAACCTTTGGTGGCGTAAGCTGCCCGGCCGGGGAAATCCGCCATCTTCCGGGACGGAACCTTGCTCCCTAGGAGCGCCGCTTCCCACGCCGCCTGTCTCGACTCCGGATCATTTCCACTCAGGCATATTTTCCAGTGCGCTGGAAGCAGGGGCCGCAGATCCTCTTCTCCGAACTTAATGAAAATCTTTTCGAACGCACCATCGAATGCGGTCTCAACGTCCTCATTCGAGATCGGCTTCGAAACGTGAATCCTGAACTTCCCGACTTTCACGAAATTTTGCTTCTCGCCATCGAAGCGAATGCCCAGTCGATCTCCTCTAATCTCGACCCCCTGTGCGCTGACCCCAATATGTTTGATCTCTACGCCCGCCAGGGTCCACGGGCCCGGAGCATCCTTGCCAGCGCGCAATATCCCGTTCCCGTCATAACGAAGATCATCGCCGACATAAAAATTCCGAAGGAGCAGTCGCTTGCCCGTGTATGTGGAGTCTAGGTGATCCTGAACCCGATTCGTCTGCGGCCAGAGCGGAGAGACTATGCTCAATAGAATTACCAGTGGGAGAAGGGTATCTCTGAAATGCCTGTGACGATTGATCAAGTGCGACCTCGAGCTGGGTTTGTGCTCACAATGTGGCCTTAGGATACAAGGGTAGCCCTGTTCACTCTGCAATGATTCCTCTCAGGTCTAGCGTCTCGGTTCTCCTGACGTTACTTTCCCAACTAGCCTCCCTTTGCTTCGCTAACCCTATTCCCTGTCTTCTCCCAACACTTAGTCCCGAATCGGTCCTAACGGATTTCTCTTGACTGTGTTTTGTTACCCGGGCAATATCCCGAGTTACTTCGGCGATGTATGCTTCCTTCGTCGAATTTTCTGGCTCTGAGGTGCGCCGAACCCAGGTTCCGCGGGCCTCTCACAACAGGCCCCGAGGTCGTATGCGCCCCAGCCCTTCGTCCTTCTTGAGGTCCTTCGTCTGGCTATCATTCTCCCTGTGCATTCTTGCTTCGAGCGCATGTGCTCAGCAGGTCGCAGCGCAGCAGGTCGCCGTGCAGCCGCGCATCACGCAACCGGTCGATGACGCGCAACTGACGCGCCTCCCTGGCAACACACATCCGCTGGCCCTGGCCAGGTTCGACCGCGGGGCCGCGCCCCTCACGCTGCCGCTGGACCGGATGCTGCTGGTCCTCAAACGAAGTCCGGAGCAGGATGCCGTCCTTCTGCGCCTGCTCGACGAGCAGCAGGACAAATCCTCTCCCAACTACCACAAGTGGCTCACGCCCGAAGAATTCGGCAAGCGCTTCGGCCCGGCCGACGCCGACATTCAGGCGGTCACCTCGTGGCTCCAGACGCACGGCTTCCAGATCGGCCAAGTCAGCAAAGGGCGAACCGTCATCGAGTTTTCCGGTACAGCAGCCATGGTGCAGGAAGCGTTCCACACCCAGATCCACAAGTACGTCGTGGGCGGAGAACCACACTGGGCAAACGCGAGCGACCCGCAGATTCCGAACGGGCTGGCGCCGGTAGTGGCGGGGATAAATACCCTGCACAACTTCGCCAGGAAAGCATTCTCCCACCCGGTTGGGGAAGTCTCCAGGTCGAAGGAAACAGGCATATTCACTCCCTCCCAGCCTTTGTTCACTCTGCCGGTGGGCGGTTGCGGGGTGCAGCCATCGAATTGCTACGCAGTCGGACCGTACGACTTCGCCACCATCTATGGTGTCGCACCGTTGTGGAGTGGTTCGCCCGCAATCGACGGAACCGGCGAGACCATCGCCATCGTCGGCGAGACGGATATCAACCCCCAGGATGTAGCTGATTTCCGGAACTTCTTCGGGTTGCCCGCTGCGAACTTACAGGTCTTCCACAATGGTCCAGCACCCGGCATCTTGCAGAATGGCGAGGAGGCAGAAGCTCTTCTGGACGTGGAGTGGTCCGGAGCGGTGGCCAAGGGAGCCACAATTGATTTTGTGGTTACCGAGTCGACGGAGAGCAGTCTGGGTGTTGATCTGTCGGCGCAGTACGTCGTCGACAACAACCTTGCTCCTATCATGAGTGAGAGCTACGGGGAGTGCGAACTCGCAATCGGCACGACCGGGAACCAGTTTTTCAATCAACTCTGGCAACAGGCTGCGGCACAAGGGATCACGGTGTTCCTTGCGTCTGGAGACAGCGGCTCCGCCGTGTGCGACAGCCAAAATGCCACCCCGCCATCCCCTGCGCAATTTGGTCTGCAAGTGAGCGGTTTCTCCTCAACGCCCTACAACGTATCGGTCGGCGGAACCGATTTTTATGATTGGACAACGGCCGCTAGCTACTGGACTGCGATTAATGACTCCACCACCAAGGCCTCGGCACTGAAATACGTCCCCGAGACCACGTGGAATAACACCTGTACCAACGGCGTCTTGGGTGCCCTTCTCGGCTTCAGCACGGATCCCGAGACCAACTGCAACAACTCCCGGCTCGTCAACGCCGGCTTTGTTCAGACCGTGGCCGGCTCGGGTGGTAAGAGCGCTTGCACCACCTCCGACGGTCAACACGCTTCAAGTTGCTCGGGCGGAAATGCCAAACCCGCGTGGCAGACGGCCTTGACTCCCCATGACGGCAGGCGGGACATGCCAGACATCTCGTTGTTCGCTGCAGTTGGATCGCCTTCCGGAAGCTTCTACGTCATCTGTGAATCGGACAAGGTCACGGCCGGGACGTCCTGCAATTCGAATGATGCTTCGACGAGGTTTTTTGCAATCGGCGGTACCTCTGCGTCGTCGCCCGCGATGGCCGGTATCATGGCGCTGGTGAATCAGAAAAACGGCGACCGGCAAGGCAACGCGAACTATGTCTTCTACAAGCTGGCCGCGCAGCAACAGCCGTCCGCCTGTAATTCCACCAATGGATCGGGAAGCAGTTGCGTATTCAACGACGTCACGAACGGCACCATCGCCATGCCGTGTCTGCAGGGATCTCCCAATTGCACCGTCGCCCACTCCGGCGACCAATACGGCGTGCTGGCGGGCTATGCCGCAGGTACGGGGTACGATCTGGCGACGGGCCTTGGCTCGGTCAATGCCGCGAACCTCGTGAATAAATGGAGTTCGGTGACCTTTACGCAGTCCGCGACCACGCTGAACGGCGTCAGTCCCGCCACCCTGACGCATGGCCAGTCGGCGACCGTGACCGTGACGGTGGCGCCGACATCGGGGACAGGCGCCGCGCCCACAGGTGCTATCTCCCTGACCCGCGGCCCGAATAGCACGGATCCCGGGATCGAAAGCCACGCTTTGGCCAATGGCACCGCCACGTGGTCCACGATGTTATTGCCAGGCGGGACTTACAGTCTCTCGGCGCACTACGATGGGGACGGGGTCTACGGCCCGAGCGACTCCGGCCCCTTCAGCGTTACCGTGAACAAGGAAAACAGTCAGACCCTGGCGTTTCTTGTAACTTTCGATCCGATCACGGGCGCGGTGCGCAGTCCCAGCACCACCAGCGCACAGTACGGTTCGCCCTATTTGCTGCGAATGAACGTAGCGAACTCCGCCGGAGCCTCTTGTCCGCCCTTTCGTCAGCTGCAAGCCAGTTGCCCGTCGGGGAACATCATTCTGACCGACAGCGGTGCTCCTCTGGATGGTGGACAGTTTGCGCTCAACACCGTCGGGTATGCCGAAGACTTCCAGGTTCAGCTATCCGGTGGGGCACATACCGTGGTGGCGAGCTATGCGGGCGATGACAGCTACAAGGCGAGTAGCGCAAATGTTGTGTTCAGTATTCCGCCCGCTGGAACAACCTTGGACATGCCTATTCTGTCTTCAGGGTTTGCGCAGGTGGGCAATCCGGAGCAGATCTCAACAACGGTCCGGACTCAAAGCTCGGGTGCAGCCCCCACGGGAACGATTCAGTTCTCGGCCAACGGTATTCCCCTGTCGGATGCCGTTAGCTACACCTACAGTCCCGCCTCGTCCGCTGGCCCGGCAAATACACAAGCCACGCTCAGTCACACCTTTACCAGTGCGGGCACCTACAACATCACTGCGACATACTCTGGAGACACCAACTATTCCGCTTCTACTGCAGGCGGGGTGAGTTTGAGTCTTAAATACCCTCAACCAACAGTCTATATGCAAGCCTCCTCGTACAGCCTCCAGGCCGGGCAGAGTTTGACGCTGACGACCCAGGTGATCACCTCCGTCAAGAATGTGGCGCCCACCGGCACGATCGTTATCTTACAAGGAACTTCGGGCCTGCAAGTGCCAGGCACGGTGACGTATTCCACGATTGTGGATGGAAATGGCAACACAGATTTGCAGGCTGTCCTTACTTTTACCCCCTTCGCCAGCACGCAATTTACGGCGGCGTATAGCGGAGACACAAACTACCCCGGCGGCCAGGGTGATACAGGTAACATTACAGTAAGTGGAACCGACTTCAACCTCACCCCGCTGTTTCCTTCGCTCACCGTGAAGGTCGGCTCCTACGGCCAGCTTTTCATGGCGGTCGAAATGCAATCGGACACAAGTCCGGTAACTTTCACGGACACCACCTGTTCCGGAGTGCCGAAGGAAGCAACCTGTAGCGTGGCACCTTCTGCGGTGACTTATACCAGTCAGGCGCAGATCGACGTCGGCACAACCGGCCCGCATGCACTCGCGGCGAGGCCTGCCACGACTTCGACCGCCATCGGTTGGGGAATCTCAACGTTCGGATCCATGATGATCGGCCTGCTGCTGCTGGGCAATCGAACCGGTAGCCGCAAAGCCACAGCGCTCGCATCAATCGTGCTGGTTGCATTCCTGCTGGCAATGGCAGGCTGCGGCGGGAGCGGATCCGCTGCTGGTAGTGGTGGTGGCGGCGGAGGCGGAGGCGGAGGTGTGCAGATAGATCCGGGTACGCCTCCTGGCACTTACACTGTGACTGTGACTGGCACCAGGGGAACTACTAGTCACAGCACAACCTTCACTTTGATTGTCCAAAAGTGAGCAGGGTGGCCCAGGTCTCAGGCTAGATCCTCGTGTTCTGGATCGGTAACCTCACCCGGAAACACGTGTACCCCGGCCGCGACACCACGCTCACATTTCCCCGGTGCTTGCGCACGATGCGATAGACCGTGTCCAGCCCCAGCCCCGTCCCCTCTCCCATGGGCTTGGTGGTAAAGAAGGGGTCGAAGATTTTCGTCTGAATCTCCGCAGGAATTCCCGTCCCGTTGTCCACGAACTCCACCAGCACGTCATCGCCCTCGCGCATGGTTCGAATGCGCAGCTCGCCCTGCCCCTTCATCGCGTCGGCCGCATTGTCGACCAGGTTCGTCCACACTTGGTTCAGTTCGCTTCCGAACGAAAAAATGCGCGGCAAATTCGGATCGTAATTGCGAACAATGGTGATGCCGTGCTTGAGCTTGTGGTTGAGCATCACCAGTGTGCTCTCAATCCCCTTGGCGACGTCCACTTCCTGGCGCGGAGCTTCGTCCATGAAGGAGTATTCCTTGATGGCTTTCACCAGTTCCGAGATGCGGCAGGAGCTGTGCTCGATGTCGGTGAGTAGCCGCGAGATCTCGAGCGTCGCCCCGAAGCGGCGGATCGCCGCGCCCATCACGGATTGCGAGAATTTTTGTGCCAGCCGCTCCAGGTGTTCCACCCGCACCTCGGCTTCCGCCAGCACCGGGGCGACTTCCCAACCGTCGGCGACCCCGTGCGCCTCCAGCCATGACTGCAATTCCTGCTGGGCATCGTTCAGCTCCAGCGCGTTCTTCGGCTTCGCTTGCGCCTGCATCTCGCGCGCCTTCGCTTCGATCATGCGCAGAGTCGCCCGCGCTTCCGGAGGAAGATTTTCCTGATCGATCTCCAGGCTGGCTTGCTCGCGTTTGTCAAAAATGGAGCGCAACGTGTTGGCGGCTCGGGCCGCCGCCGCCGCCGGATTGTTGAGTTCATGCGCGAGCCCGGCGGAAAGCTTTCCCAGTGACGCCAGCTTTTCGCGCGCCAGGTCCTGCTTGGTCACCTCGCGCACGCGGTCGGATAGGATCCCGACCAGCCGTGGGCCAAGCGCCGGAATGCGGTTCAGCATTTCCGGAAACAAAGTCTTCGCAATGCGCGCCACCCGCAAGTGAGTCACGGCGCGCGCTGTGATCGTGTAATTCGTCAGGCGGGAGAAGGGCAACATCCCTGTAATTTGACCGGCCCGAGCCGTGTATACGGGAGAGTCCGGCCCCAGGCTCTCGCGTCGTCCGTCGGTCTCGCCCTCCAGGTAAATGACCATCGAGTCCGCCGGCTCGTTTTCGCGGATCACGATTTCGCCAGCTTCGGCCGTCGCTACTTCCGCATGGTCGGCCAGCCAGCCAAGTTCGTCCTCGGAGAGGTCGGACAGGATTGGAATGTTGCGGAATTCTTTGACCAGGTTAGCGTTCATTCTTGAGATCAGATTCCCCCGGAAATCCGCCGGATTCGGAAATTCACCGCGGCCCGGTATTGTAGCGCGCCCTCTGCTGTTTCCGCCCGTCGTCAATG
>CAVRZQ010000029.1:0-64196 GCA_963725575.1 uncultured Acidobacteriota bacterium | reverse complement strand
GTGGGGCCATTACCACCTTCGACGCTCCCGGTGCCGGCACGACCTCCGGCCAGGGTAGCTTCGTCACATTTGCCGATGGCATCAACCCAGAGGGCGCAATCGCGGGAGGGTATGCTGACGCGAGCAATGTGTTTCATGGCTTCGTGCGCGCTCCCGAAGGCAGCTTCACCACCTTTGATCCTGCAGGCTCGGTTTTCACCGATCCCGCAGGCATCGACCCGGAGGGGACAACCACCGGATTCTACGTTGACAGCAGCGGAGTCTTGCACGGCTTCGTGCGTTCTCCGCACGGCTCCATCACCACTTTCGATGTTCCGGGTGGAGGTACAGGCTCCGGCCAAGGCACGTTCACCGAGAACATCAACTCGCACGGGGATACCACTGGACAATACATTGACGCGAGTCGGGGTGAATCACGGCTTCCTGCGCCTTAAGCGCGGTGCTATCACCAAGTTCGACGTTAAGGGAGCAGGCACAGGCAGCGGGCAGGGAACCATCCCTGTTTCCAACAATCCGGCCAATGCGATCAGTGGATACTACATTGACGCCAATGGGGTGAACCACGGCTTCGTGCGAAGGGCGCAGGAGGAGGACTAAACGCCGGAGCGCTTCGTGCCTACCCACATTACCGTTCAGTCGGAAGAAAGCGCCGTAGATGGGGGCTGGCCCACTCTTTGGACGGGCCTCGGTTCCCGGAACGACCGTAACACAGGGCCTTACAAAATTCTTCACACTTCATGGTTCAGGCTCATGCGAGGAGGGTCTCTGCCCATGCGTTACTTCGTACTGCTGTTTGTGCTGCTTCTGAGTTCGGCGCATGCTTTAGCCGCACCTGTACCAGTGGTAAATAGTGCGACCATCAACTACACTACGAATCAGATCACGATTAATGGCCAAAACTTTAGTGCGGGCATCGCGCCGACCGTGCTCTTCAACGGAGCTAATCTTGCGTCGTTGGTATCGTTCACAAACCTGAAGATCGTAGCCAACCTGCCTTTGGGTACCCTGGCGGGGACCTATAGGCTCCGCGTTACAAATAGTGCGGGAAACGCTTACGAATTTGATGCCACATTCGGAGCAGCGGGTCCCTCAAGGTCCCCCTGGACCGCAAAGCCCCGGAGGCGGAGTTGCCCTGATTCAACAAAAAGCAGCACTTCTACGATGGTACGGTCAGGATTTTTTGGTCGGAGGCGTTCCGGTGTTCGTTGCCTTCGACGGCGCCAATATCTGGGTGGCAAACAGTTCAACAAACACTGTTACTGAACTGCGGGCCAGCGACGGTGCGACTTTGGGCGCGTTTGTTACGGGATCAGGCCCTTATGGAGTTGCCTTCGATGGTGCCAACATCTGGGTAGTCAACCCGCCAAGTAACAGTGTCACTAAACTGCGGGCCGGTGATGGCGCCTCTCTCGGCACGTTTGCGGTGGGAAGATATCCTCAGCTCATTGCGTTCGATGGTGCCAATGTTTGGGTACCAAACCTTGATGATAATAGTGTCACCAAACTACGGGCCAGCGATGGTGCCAATTTGGGTACGTTTGCAGTGGGATCAGGTCCTCTCGGCATTGCGTTTGACGGCGCCAATATTTGGACAGCCAACACTTTTAGTAACGATGTCACGGAACTACGGGCCAGCGACGGCACCACGCTCGGTACGTTTGGAGTGGGATCAACTCCCTACGGCATCGCCTTCGACGGTGCAAATATTTGGGTCGCGAACGGCGGAGATGGCAATATCACCAAACTGCGGGCTAGCGACGGCACCACTCTCGGCACGTTTGCGGCGGGATCAACTCCTTTTGGCATTGCCTTCGATGGTGCCAGTATCTGGGTGGCTAACTACGATGGTGGAACAGTTTCAAAACGTTAAAGATACCGGCCTCAGGGCGGTGGCCCAGTTCTTCTTCAACCCAAGGGGTGCCTGTAGATGCTCAAGACGTTGTACGTGGTTCAGAGCGGCTGATGGGCGGCTGGTAGTTGAGGCTACCATGAGGACGCTGGTGGTTGTAGTAGTCATTCCAGGGAAGAAGGGCGAGATTTCTTTCCGTGGAGTCGCGCCAGTGAGTGGCGTAGGCCCACTCGCGCAGAGCGGTCTGGATGAAGCGTTCGGCTTTTTCTTGTTCATGTTTGGACGTCCAGCGCTCAGCATGTGCTACACCAGTGCCGTTGTGTTGCTATTCCTGGATACGACGTGGCGCCCGCGACTAAAGCCCTTCTCCGTCATCGGGCGCACGGCCCTTTCCAATTATTTGTTCCAGACCATCTTCTGCACCACGATCTTCTTCGGCTACGGAGGCGGGTTGTTCGCTAAGGTGCACCTCGCGTGGCTGATGGTACTCAGTGTGGCGGTATACGCATTGGAGGTGCCGCTCAGCCGATGGTGGCTGGCTCACTATCGCTTTGGTCCGGCCGAGTGGGCGTGGCGATCATTAACCTATGGTCGGCTGCAACCGATGAAAATCTGACATCTCTCCTCTGGCGCTAACAGGTATGTGCTGCGTTTTCCCAAGCTGAAAAACACGCGAGCAGCAAAGTCGCAGCGTGAATTGCCGAGGTCTGGATCACACCATTAGCACCTTTCGCGCTCTTTTCAAGACAACTATTGTAACCAGATGGGATGAGAAGGCCGGTCTCCGGGCGGGATGCGGTGTACGCTCCCAAGTTATCGACGTGCTCGAAGCACAGATAAAAAGGAGACCGGCTATGAAGAAGGGTAGCACTGCAGCGACGCAGCGGGTGTGGAATATTTCTCGGCAGAAACTAACCATCGGATTGGATCTGGGAGATCGCAACAGTTGGTACTGCGTGCGGGATGAAGCCGGCCAGATCCAGCTGGAATAGCGCGTGGGTACGAATGCGAAAGGGTTGCGCGAAGTTTTCGGCGGCCTGCCGCACAGCCGGATCGCGCTGGAGACCGGGACGCATTCGCCCTGGATCAGCCGCCTGCTGGGCGAGTTGGGGCACGAAGTGGTCGTGGCGAATGCGCGCAAGGTGCGGCTGATCGGGGAGAGCCGTAAAAAGGACGATCGTCTGGACGCGCAGACTCTGGCGCGACTGGCTCGGATCGATCCCGAGTTGCTGTGTCCGGTGAAGCATCGCAGTGCGCAGGGGCAAGCGGATCTGGCGATGATTCGCGCCCGCGCCGGCCTGGTGCGAGCGCGTACGGCGCTGGTCAACACCGCCCGCGGACTGGCGAAGTCGTACGGCGAGCGTTTGCGCGGCTGCAACGTGCGCAACCTGAATGCGGAGACAGCCGAAGGCTTGAGTCCGGAACTGAAGCGTGCACTGCAGCCGCTGCTGGCGGGCATCGAAGAGCTGAGCCAGCGGATCTGCGAATATAACGAACGGATCGAAGCGCTGGCGCAAGAAAGTTATCCGCAGGTGGCGCTGCTGAAGCAGATCAAGGGCGTGGGCACGCTGATCGCGCTGACGTTCCTGCTGACGCTGGAAGATCCGCATCGCTTCCACAAGAGCCGCGACGTGGGCTGCTATCTGGGACTGCAACCGGGACGCAGAAACTCCGGCCAAAGCCAGCCGCAGATGCACATCAGCAAGGAAGGCGATCCCTATCTGCGCACCTTACTCGTGCAAAGTGCGCAACACATCCTGGGACCCTTCGGGGTGGCCAGTGATCTGCGGCGCTGGGGACTGAAGCTGGCGGAGCGGGGCGGCAAGAGCGGGAAGAAGCGGGCCATCGTGGCGACGGCACGCAAACTGGCGGTGTTGCTGCATCACTTGTGGGTGAGCGGAGAAGTGTACGAGCCCTTGCACAACCGCCGCCGCACGACGGTTGCTGCAGCCGCATAAAACAAAAAAACAACACCGAGTCAAAATCGTTCCAGGAAGAGAAAAACAGAAGCCCAAAGCCGAGTTCCGGTGACTGCGTGAATCGCCAGGCCCAACTCTCATCCTTGCGATGGGAGAACAGGTCGATAATCAGGTGGCAGCACCGGCTGAAACGAGAACGCCCAACCTGCACCGAGCGAAACCATCGCTCCTCGAGAGTGCGAATGGAAGCATGGCGGCAGCGGCCCAGCGGGCAAAAAGGGAAATCGTGGCCAACAAAATCAAAAACTCCACTTGACTCCGACCGGCCTTCTCATGGAAGCGATTACGCTCATTGACCCGGTTGTGATGATCCGCCTACTTTTTTAGCTTCGCTGCTTGTTCGAGTTTCTTTCAGCAGCCATGGTGCGTGCGGTGTAGTCCACACGCCTGTCCGACTTCGGGCGTCGGTTGCGCTTGGTGACAGAATCATGCTTTGACATTGGCTTCTCCTGTTTGCCACTTAAGTACCTCAAACGAGCCGAGAGGTTATGGCTTGTCTAACCCAAATGCTTCTCGGGACAAGGCCGGTGAGGCCACGTTCCCGAAGACGCACCTTATTTGGGCGAATGGCACAAAGAGCACGACGGTGTTCTGAGCGGCAGGAAGCCCGAGCTTCTTAAGCAACTCCTCCGTAATGTCCTGGGATTCCAGCCATAAACCGGACTGCTCCGTGCCATGTAATTTGAAAAGTAGAGGGTCTTCTTGGAGGAAGGGAACCGAAGCAATCACGGTGTTGCCGACCATCTCTGAAAGGTTTGGCATGGCAGTGCGAATTATAGGCTTGTTGTCGGCCTGAGAAATCACTAGGGAGGCCAGCTTCGATTTTTTCCATAACGGTCGACGCGCGAGAACGGTAAAAGGAAGACTCGACCGCGGAAACAATACGGTGCAAGCAATGGAGTTAGGGCGCGAGTAGTGCGGGTACAGAGCACACTCCTCATTATTCTGTTTCTGAAAGTTGGCAGGAGTGGCTGGAAAATAGCGTCTGGGACCTATAGCTTGGAAGAAAGGGGCACAGGTGCGCCGTCGCGCACCAGAACGTGTTTCTCGGAGTCCAAGCGAAAACGGCCAAACGCGTAGAAGTGGTTTGTCTGCCCCCTGTTCATCGGCATCGCTAGCAGGCGCATAGTTGCCGGTTGACGAGCACGGTGCCAGAGCGCAGACTTGTATTAAGCTGGAATAAACTGCTTCGCTGTCACTTGTCTCTTGGAGCCGACTTTCCGCGCGAGCATATTAATCTCTCTCCAGTTATGGCCGGAGGAGTTCAACGTGAAAAAGCTAGCCCTAGTTTCTCTCGCCTTCGCCCTATTGATGTCCCTGACAGCTCTGGCTCAGAACGCGTCGAAAAAGGATAACCCGAAGCAAGACAATACCAAGTCCGCGAGCCATACAGAGACCGTGAACCGGTTGCTTGCAGGAAGGCGACGAGGCGGGTGAGTTCTCCCTTACTAGCGAGGACGGGAAGACATGGGGCCTCCGCAGCAGCAGCGTTAAGCTTGACCAGCACGTTGGCCACAAAGTAACAGTTAGCGGTCCCGTCACCCGCGAATCGAAGGCCGAAGAAAAGAAAGAAGGACAGCTTGAGAACGCATCCGGCAAAGAGGAGTATGGTGAGCTGCGCGTTACCAGTCTGAAGATGGTCAGCGCGACTTGCAGCAAATGACGCAGCAAGCGCTTCTTCCGGGTCAGCGCGAAATGGAGCCTAAAACCATCAAACATCCCTGGAAATGATGCTAAGTCCTTTAGCTTTATTCAGACAGGGTCTCGAATTCTTCGTGAGGTTGGGGCGGATTTTGAGAGGGGTTTCGGGAGGAAAAGCTCGGGAGCGCTTTTTGGGGCTGCCGGAGCCCGAGCCAACTAGAGGTTGCCGTTCCCGGAACTCTGCGTCTGGCCATTGGAGTAGAGTTCGATTTTTCCGTAGTATTTTTTCCCGGAGGTCGGCTAATGGAAACGCGTAAAGCGCTGGATACTGCTCGCGCGGAAATGACCCTCATCGGCAAGTCGGTTGTGATCAAAGGGGAACTCTCGTGCAGCGAGGACCTTTACATAGATGGCCAGGTAGAAGGGACTATCAACCCGAAAGGAAACCGGCTCACCATCGGGCCGAACGGGCGCGTTAAAGCCAACGTCAACGCCTGTGCTGTGGTCGTGCAGGGTAAGCTGGAAGGCAATATTCAAGCGAGCGACCGGGTCGACCTAAAGCAGTCGGCTGTTGTCACGGGCGACATCGCCACCCAGCGCATCTCCATTGATGAAGGCGCGTACTTCAAGGGAGGTGTCAACATCCAGAAAGAGGCGCCCAAGAAGGAAGTACTGGGTGCGACTGCTCTCTCTTCTAAATGAGGCAAAAGGGAGGCAATATAAGCCGCCTCCCCTTTGGCCTCATTAACCATAACCATTCGCAACTGGCAACCATTTGGTTCTTAGGCGGCCTTGCCGGGAGCCTTGGCTTCGAGGGTCTTTTCCCTGCCAACGTTCACCTTGATCTGCTTGGGTTTGGCTTCGGCCTTCTTGGCAAGGCTAATCTTTAGCACGCCCTTGTCATAGTGGGCGCTCACTTGTTCCGGATCTACGGAACTGGGCAACGTGAACGAGCGAGTGAAGCTTCCGTACTGCCGCTCGATGCGACGGAAGTTTTCCTCCTTCTCTTCCTTCTCGATCTTGCGCTCGCCGTGGACGGTGAGGGTGTTGCCCTCGATGTGGACATCAATATCTTTTTCGTCGATGCCCGGGGCTTCAAGCTTCAGAGCAATGTTGTGCTCATCTTCGTAGATGTCGACCGGCGGTGCAAAGCTGGTCGTCGTCAACGCCTCTTCCGGGCCTTCAGGGCTATAGGACTCACGGAAGAGACGATTCATCCGGTTCATGCGGTCTTGCATGGTGGAAAACTCACGGAAGGGTTCCCAACGGGTCAGTAGTGTCATAACGCAGTTCCTCCTTGGGGTAATCTAAGAGGAAACACTTCAGATGGGCTGACTTAGTTCAGGAGACCTGAAAGAGTAAGAAGAGGTAGCTTGCTCAATTACGATGCTAGGCTTGTGCACTACCACTGTCAAGCTGCCGCAGAATATAGGAAGCTGCTGCGATAGGCTTGCCAGGATAAACGCTGTGTCTCTGGATATTGCTTGTAGCATCGGGGTGGTATTCCGCGCAAAACAAGCCCCGCCGATCGGTGTATTACTGAGATTGAGTCACTGCAACAAATTGCTCCTACCTGCTCGGTCTCAGTCTCTTTCGAGATTTCATTCTCGCGGACCGCGAGCGAGCCCGCAACGACCGGACCGCTACACCTTTCACAGGAGTAAGGCGGAGAGATGAAGGTACTGTTTTCTCATGGGAACCCTCCAACACGTCAGGGAATGCACTACACTTCCTAGTGGCCTGTAGCAGTAGTTCATTAGTACGGACACGTCCCTGCGAGCATGCCCTCTTTCGCTTGAGCGCGTGTCTTAGGTCTAGTACATGTCTCCCATGCCGCCGGGGCAGGAGAGCCCTTCTTTTCTTCCGTGATGTCTGCGACGAGGGCTTCGGTGGTCAGCATCAACGCCGCAATCGAGCCGGCATTTGTCAATGCGGTGCGCACGACCTTGGTCGGATCGAGCACGCCGGCCTTGACCAGGTCTTCGTACTCGCCGGTCAAAGCGTTGTAGCCGAAGTTATTGTCCTTCGAGTCGTTGACCTTGCCCAGAACGATGGCGCCTTCTTCGCCGGCGTTCTCGGCGATCTGGCGTAGCGGCTCCTGCAGGGCGCGCTTCACGATGTTGACGCCGATCTGCTCATCCCCCTCGACCTTCAGCTTGTCGAGGGCAGGGATGCAGCGGACCAGAGCCACGCCGCCGCCAGGGACGATACCTTCTTCCACGGCCGCACGGGTCGCGTGCATGGCGTCTTCGACACGAGCCTTCTTCTCTTTCATTTCAGTCTCGGTCGCCGCACCCACCTTGATCACAGCTACCCCACCGACCAGTTTTGCCAACCGCTCCTCCAGTTTCTCGCGGTCGTAGTCACTGGTGGTTTTATCAATCTGGCCGCGAATTTCCTTCACCCTACCTTCGACGTCGGCGTGCTTGCCTTTACCCTCGATGATGGTGGTATTGTCCTTGTCAATGGTGATCTTCTTTGCCTGGCCGAGATCCTCCATCTTCACGTTTTCGAGCTTGATGCCGAGATCTTCGGTGATTGCCTTTCCGCCTGTAAGCGTTGCGACGTCCTGCAACATGGCCTTGCGGCGATCGCCGAATCCCGGCGCCTTTACGGCAGCAACCTGCAGCGTGCCGCGCAGCTTGTTGACCACGAGGGTCGCCAGCGCTTCGCCCTCGACGTCCTCTGCGATGATGAGCAGCGGTTTGCCACTCTTGGAGATCTGTTCAAGCAGAGGAAGGATATCCTTCATGGAGCTGATCTTCTTTTCATTGATGAGGATATAGGCGTTCTCGAACGCGACTTCCATGCGTTCGGGATCCGTAACAAAGTAGGGCGAGAGATAGCCGCGGTCAAACTGCATTCCTTCGACCACTTCGAGTTGCGTCTCGAGTGTTTTGGACTCTTCCACTGTAATGACGCCGTCCTTGCCGACCTTCTTCATTGCATCCGCGATGATGTGGCCGACAGTCTCGTCATTGTTGGCGGAGATGCTGCCGACCTGGGCGATCATGTCGCCGGTAACGGGCCTAGAGAACTTGTCGAGCTCGCCCTTGGCGCGCTCGCCGGCCTTGGGATCGATGTTGCCGCACACCGCATCCACAGCTTTTTCGATGCCGCGTTTCATTGCCATCGGATTAGCGCCGGCTGCGACGGTCTTGACGCCTTCACGATAAATGGCCTGAGCGAGAACGGTGGCGGTGGTGGTGCCATCGCCGGCGACGTCGCTGGTCTTGGAGGCGACCTCACGCACCATCTGCGCGCCTAAGTTCTCGAGGCTATCTGGCAGCTCGATCTCTTTCGCAACGGTGACGCCGTCCTTGGTGATGGTGGGGGCCCCGAACTTCTTCTCGATGACAACGTTGCGGCCCTTGGGTCCTAAAGTCACCTTCACCGCGTCCGCCAGAAGATTTACGCCGCGGAGGATCGCCTGCCGCGACTCCTCTCCGTGCACAATTTGCTTTGCCATAACTTTGTTCTCCTAGAATTTTGAAATCTCCGACTCGCATCTTCACGGGTACGCCAACTCGCCTCTCAGAGAGCCGGCTATCTCTTGACTCCTACGGCCTCTTTCTTCGCCACACCGGTGACGACGCCCAGGACCTCCTCCTCTTTCATGATGAGGAAGTCTTCTCCGTCAATCTTGATCTCGGTGCCGGAGTACTTGCCGAACAGAATGCGGTCGCCTTCCTTTACCGCGAGCGGGAATAGTTTGCCTTCGTCATTGGTCTTGCCCTTGCCGACCGAGATGACTTCGCCCTCCTGTGGTTTATCTTTGGCAGAATCAGGGATGATGATGCCGCCTCGAGTGGTGCCAACTTCTTCTACTCGCCGCACCAGAATGCGGTCATGCAGAGGGGTAAATTTTGCACCCATACTTGCACACTCCTTTCATTAGTATTCGGTTGTAAGAACGCGAGTCTTTGCCTCCGCTTATTCAAAGCACCAATCACAGCAGCCTCGCTCAGCCTCGGAACCTATCGAGGAATTGTGTGCCACTCGGACGGGATTGCACCCTCTTCAAATGGCGTTGGCTGGGAGCGATCGCAGCAACCGTAGCCGTCAAGGCATGCCGCGTAGTTGAGGCAAGCAACCAGCGCCACTATTTCCGGAGACTGACTTGCATATTCGCCACCTTTCGGGCGATAGAGGGGTCACGCTGCAGCTGAGGCGCAGAGAACTAGCTCTGGCCCATTCTTAGGAGCTGCCGAACTAAGGGGAGAGAACTTCAGATGGGCTGACTTAGCTCAGAGGATCTGAAAGAGAGAAAAGAAGTACTCACCTCTACATTATGATCGCCCAGCTACAAGAGAATAGCTGGTCTAAATTGCTCACTTTCGCCTTGTCGTCGAGACCGTCTCCGGGACTTGGAGACTCGCCGATGGTCGACGAAGCACCGTTTGCGGAACGCCTCCATCGGGATACGTACTGATCTAGACGCTCGTCCCCATTGACCCGCGGCGGCCTCCCGACACGGCACTGTTCCATTGTTGGGACTCTGGGTTCGGCCTGGATGGCAGAAAACGCTCCATCCCACGATTCTCACCGTGGGATTTAGCCGGAGTCAGTCAAGGACAGCTTTCAAGATACGAGCAGGGGAGCAGCGAAATCGGGGCCGCTGTGCTCCTTCGCTTAGCGTGCACGTTGGTCACGACGGGCAAGGGGCCCGGTAGATCGTTGCGGCCCTCTATTTCTCAGATGGTCTCGACCGCTCCGGGTTGGGCAGACTGGCGTCCGCCCGTAGTGTCGTCTCCAATTTCTTTAAAAAGCCGAGCAAGCGCGCGACGGACTGCTGCTCTTGACTGACCGTGTTCAGCTCCAGTAGCTCGCCCAGCCGTCCCATGGCAACCTGCTTGACTTCTTTAATCCTCTCGCGAAATTCGTCGGGTTTTATCTCTACGAGACCGGCTTCCGTTAGTGATTTCCACACTCGCTGAGTCTTGGGCTCTTCACACGGCCTGCTCACAGATCTGCGCTCCATCATGGCTTCTGCTCGGTTGGCTTGAACTTAAGATATATGTACGCCAAATACTGGTTCAGTTCTGCCCAGAACGGTTGCTCCCGTTCCCGAGGATCGATGCCGCCTTCGGCCATAAAAGCGAGCCGCTCCTCCCACGCCTCTCGCTCATCCTGTGAAACCTCGTCGGCATGGCGCCAGACCGGCGGCTCGGGGCAGCCCAAAACTTTGTGCTCCGGTATCACTCGACCATCCTCAAGAATGAAATCCCGCCACACAAGTCCCCACCTCACCTCCTTGAGAACGCCCGATCCCAAGCTATCGCTCGACTTGAAAGTGATGACTTGCCCCTCTTCGGGAGGCCAGCTAGCTCCAGTGTCCAATCTCTGTGCAGTGGTCTCCATGGGGGGCACTCGGCGGGAATTTAGCCCTAATTGCTCTCTCCCGGGCCGGGCTCGCGACCCACGATTTGAGGCCCGCTCTTAGCCGGTCTCGGCCAAGGGTTGCGGGACAAGACCTGTTCCACTGCTTGCTCCACCATGGAAATAAAGCTGTCGGTACTCCTAGCGGGAGTTAGGTTGGCCAATGCAACATGTTGCACGTTAAGGGGGGGAGCCACTTCCATCTCTGGAATCGACTCGCTCTGTTGCCTCAAGTAGACAATCCAGAGAAGAGTGACCGCGTTGTAAGAAGCGCTCTTAAGCAGGCTGACCATGGTAGCCGAACTGCCACCGTACCGCATCGCAACGCTGACAAGAATTAACTCAATACTGGCAAAAACCCCGAATCCGAGCGCTATACCGAAGACGCGTTGCCGCCAGCAATGTCGGAGAAAACGACAAAGAACCATCAAGAGGCAAACGAGCCCGCACTGCATAACGCGCACACTGCGATCAAAGGTCAGCACCGCCGCTACTACCCTGTCAGCACTTCCTTCCTGGTTAGAGAGGGCATTTACGATTGCAAGCAGAAGGAGAAGTCCGCAGGCCCATCGAAAGATGATCGAGCCCAAATTCTGCACACCCCCATACTCGCTAAACAGCTTGTGCAATATTTCATCCATCACAGTGACCGCCAGGACCACACTGATGGCGTTGCCGGTCCAGTACGCGTCGAAGTAAGCTCCTTCGTAGTACCGGTAGGTGACGAACAGGAATCCAGATTTCAGAATCTGAAACAGGATGTAGGAAAAGAATCGAGGAAAAACAGTGTGCAGCTTGCGATGCACCATGCTGGCAAGAAGGGCTACCTGTAACGCAGGACCCAGGAGCCAACTCAGATACATTAGCCAGTTCATCGCTTGGTCCGCACCCAAGGCCGAGAAGCATACCTCTCCCATAGCAGCCGTGCAACCTTAATCTTGCCGGCCCGTATTGTGATCTATTGGTTTACCTCACTACCATGGGCTGCAGCTTTTCCGGCGGCACAGCGGCATGGGATCGCTACCATCGGCAAGGATCACAGTCTGTTCTGATCCAATCACAGGACTACTCGGGGTTGTGCTCTTCGGGATAGCACAGTACAGTCCGCCTAGTGCCAAAGCGGTTAACAAGAGCTCGACTGTCTTATTCATTGGGGGACCTCCGAGGCAGGACATTGACGCGCGGGAAGTATATGCCGCGGTTCGGATTTGCTGTCGTCGCGACCTGTGGATAATCGATATTTTTTTCGATTTCTCTCGCATAGAAGAAGGGCCGGCCCGGTGACCCCGCAGGACACGATGATTGCCGGCATTGCCCTCGCTTACCACGCCACGTTAGCAGCCCGCAACCCGGCGCACTTTGAGGATGTATCGATTTCCATCGTTGACCCCGGGTCCCAATAAGGCACCCTGATCCCCTTCGGCGGATGGGAAGGCACCCCATGAGGGTCTACAATTTCCCTGTTAGGGAGAGCTTCCATGTATCTGCGCAGACTGTGCTTATTCACGCTGGCTGCCGCGCTTGCAGGCTCAGCGATGGTGGGAATGCTGAGCGTACATATCCAGGAGTACGAGGTGCCGACGCCGAAGTCGCGGCCGCACGATCCGGCCCTCGCGCCAGATGGCTCGCTCTGGTATACCGGGCAGGGTGCGAACAAGTTGGGCCGGCTCGATCCGAAAACTGGAGAATTTAAGGAATACGCGTTGAAGACGCCGAATTCCGGTCCGCACGGCCTGGTCGCCGATAAAGACGGCAACATCTGGTTCACCGCGATCTCCGGTGGCTACGTCGGCAGGCTCAATCCGAAGACGAGCGAGATCGCCGAATACCGCCCCGCCGATGGTGCCGAGATCGACCCGCACACGCCCGTGTTCGACCAGAATGGCATCCTGTGGTTCACGAATGAAGAGACTAACTTCATCGGGCGCCTCAATCCGAAAACCGGCCAAATGACCCTGACCAAAGCGCCTACTGCGCACGCAGTGCCCTACGGCATCGTGATCCTGCAGAACAACACGCCCTTCTTTTGCGAGTTCGGCACCAACAAGCTGGCCAGCATTGACCCGAGCACGATGAGAATCCGCGAATACTCCTTGCCGGCGGCGGGTGCGCGCCCGCGGCGGATCGCGCTGGCGCCTGACGGCACGGTCTATTACACCGATTTCGCGCGCGGGTACCTGGGACATTTAGATCCGTCCAACGGAAAGTTGTTGAAGGAATGGTTGTCGCCCGGCGGCTCGGAGTCAGAACCGTACGGAATTGCGATCACGAACGATGGTGAGGTCTGGTATAGCGAGTCGGGCGTGAAGCCCAATACTGTGGTTCGGTTCGATCCTAAATCGGAAACCTTCAGTGCGAAGCCTATCCCATCCGGGGGCGGCGTGGTCCGCAACATGGTGGCAACTCCCGATCGGCGACTGTATCTGGCGTGCAGCGGAGTAAACAAGGTCGCTGTGGTGGATCTGGACAAGTAGGCAGACGACTTTGGCGCCCGACGAATGATGCTGCAAAGCCGGTATTTGTTAGAGAGGCGATGCTATACCAACAATCTATTTCTAGTGTTGCCTAAAGTCCTACGCGATGGGCTTGTCAAGCGGGCTCCATCCTACCTGCCAAATTGATAACCAATTCCGGGTACGGTGAGGATCAGCTCTGGATGTCTGGGATTCGTTTCCAGCTTCCGGCGCAATTCGGCCACGTGCACATCCACCGTACGCGTGAACGTTCCGGCTTCGTACCCCCACACCTCGCGCAGCAGTTCGTCGCGGGCCAGAGGAATCCCTGCGTGTTGCACGAGGTAGCGCAAAAGCTGGAACTCCCGGAGAAGAAGAAACACGGGTTTGCCTTCTCGGGTAACCTTCCCGCGGGGAATGTCGATGCGGATTGCGCCAAAACGATGAACACCCTCCCCCGCTCGGAGGCGCCGCCGTCGCAATAACGCTTCAATGCGGGCCAGCACTTCCGACATCTCAAACGGTTTCGGGACGCAGTCGTCCGCCCCCAGTTTGAGGGCGAGCACCCGCTCCGCTGTTTGGCCCTGAGAAGTCAGCAGAAGAATGGAGTTCGCCAGCCCGGCGTCCCGGATGTCTCGACAGACCTCAATGCCATTGCGGCCAGATAGCCTCGCGTCGAGAATGATCAGGTCAAACGCGCGGGTAGTCGCTTGCTCCAAAGCACGCGCGCCGTCAGACGCGACCTCGACCACGTAACCCTCCCTGCGCAGCCGTTCGCTCAGGGAGATCCGCAATGCTGCTTCGTCTTCTACCAGCAAGATCGTCTCGTTCATTTTCCTGCTATCGAGCTGGTCCAGAAAGGCGCACTTCGAAGGTGGGCTGTCCGCCGGGCTGGACCAGACATCGTCCCTTCCGCCACGCGTGCGTTCTTGCGGCTCACAGGGTTGTGACCAAGCGCCGGTGTTACCGATTTGATTAGAGCTCTTCCTTTGCGAAAAAGCGGTGATAACGTCTGTTTTTGGGGGTCGCGGACTCCCTGTGAGTAGAATCGGGAACATCCGTGCCGTTGAGAGCCGTACAAGTCCTTGGCGGTGGTTGGATCGGCACATTCCAGCGAGAGTGAAATGGAGCTCCTCTTCGGGTGCAGGCGAAACTACCCTCGCAACCTCCTGACACCTCCGACCTTGTCAGAGACGCGATTTTGCGACAGTTAGCAGATCGGCTAGGGACTGCGATGCACTCCATGCCATTCATGAACGGGCATCACGTGAAACGGCCCGCGAGTGTCCCACTACGAAACCATGAACACAGCGCCTCGCGTAAAACCTAGGGAATAACCGCTTTGACTGCGGCTGTCTTGCTGCTTTCGTGGCCGGATACATCGACTGCTGTCGCCGCATAGTAGTACGTGGTGGTGTTGGCGACGGTAGAATCGCTGTAGAGCGTTGAAGCAATCAGGCTCGCGTTGATCTTCTTCCATGTCGCTCCGTCCGGACTGCGATAGACGTTGTAGCCGACGATGTTGCTCGACGTCGAAGCCTTCCAGTTCAGGTCCACGACATGGTTGGCCGTGGCCTGGATGACGACCTTGTACGACGCCTGCGAGACACCCCCGCCGCACTCGGCGACCTTCACGGCGAAGGAGTAGGTGGCTGCGGTGGTCGGCGTTCCGGCGAGGTTCAGCGACGTCGTCGTGCTGGACACCTTCGCGGTGACGCCGGCTGGCAGCGCTCCGGATGTGATCGTCCACTTGTAGGGAGTGCAGCCGCCACTGGCCTTGATGACCGCAGAATAGGCTGTTTTGACCATGCCGTTGGGCACGCTGCTGGTGGTGATGGCGACGCTGGATGCCGTGGCCTGGATGACGACCTTGTATGACACCTGCGAGGTACTCCCGCCGCACCCGGTGACCTTCACGGCGAAGGAGTAGGTGGCTGCGGTGGTCGGCGTTCCGGCGAGGTTCAGCGACGTCGTCGTGCTGGACACCTTCGCGGTAACGCCGGCTGGCAGTGCTCCGGATGTGATCGTCCACTTGTAGGGAGTGCAGCCGCCGCTGGCCTTGATGACCGCAGAATAGGCTGTTTTGACGCAGCCGTTGGGCACGCTGCTGGTGGTGATGGCGATGTTGGATGCCGTGGCCTGGATGACGACCTTGTACGACACCTGCGAGACAACCCCGCCGCACCCGGTGACCTTCACGGCGAAGGAGTAGGTGGCTGCGGTGGTCGGCGTTCCGGCGAGGTTCAGCGACGTCGTCGTGCTGGACACCTTCGCGGTGACGCCGGCTGGCAGCGCTCCGGATGCGATCGTCCACTTGTAGGGAGTGCAGCCGCCGCTGGCCTTGATGACCGCAGAATAGGCTGTTTTGACCGTGCCGTTGGGCACGCTGCTGGTGGTGATGGCGACGCTGGATGCCACGCATGGGGACACGAATACGACCAGCAGGAGGGAGAGTAGCCAAGACTTCATTACTCTATGCTGGGGCAACTACAGGATTCCCAACAGATTCCGAAGGTCTGAAACCTTCCTATTTTGCATTCGGAGTTCAACTGAATTACCGCTTTTTCGTGGTTTACGATGTGCACGTCGGTACGCCACTGGGATGATGCAGGTATGCCCTTCCGGGCTCTTGCCACCAGCTTCCACGCGGCAGGCTTTGGAGCAGGGCACCGGCCCTGGTGCGAAAGAGCCGCAGCAGCGAGTCGTCCAACAGCACCCTGCCAGCGTCCATGCGATGAGCGTTGCAGATGCTTCCATCGGATCACAGCGACGCTTGACCAGGCCGATATTCCCACATACTGACCGGTTCGTTTGCGAGCGCGCATTACGGCGTTCCTCGGGCGACCCAGGACAGCCATGAAGGCGTCGCGCCCTCCGGAGGGCAACACTGACGGTCGACGCAGAAGTTCTAATCGGTTTGTCAAAAAGATCGGGTCACCATGATTTGTGATCAGCCTCACGGCTTGGGCGGCCAATGGAGGCGATACTGATATTGAGGTGGGCCATGTGGGTTCTGATTCTGGCCATTGCCTCGTTCCCTCTTTTCTTCAGTATTGTGCCCTTGTTGTGCCTGGCAGAAACTCTGGAATCGCGGAATATTCAGCACAAGAGAGATGTGCGCCTAGAGCAGCCGTTCATGTTGTTTTCCATTGCTCAGGCAATTGAACCGACCTTCGCCGTTTTGTGGGAAGCCCCGATTCATGCTATGCAGCTGATTCAATCTGCTGGAACGCGAGGTATTTCCGTCGTCCAGATGCGGCCCATTTTCAATAACGCTGCTGCCCACTTCCCAGAGATCTACGACGGCTGCGATTTTGAGCAATGGGTTCAGTTCCTTGAAGACACCCAGCTCATTTGGTGGATTGGCCACAAGGTCACACTCACGCAGCACGGTCGAGAATTTCTGGAATATCGGTTTACGACAGAGTTGCTGCAGCAAGCATAGCGCCAGAATCAGAGGACCCGATGGTCGTAGCGTTCGGAACAGGAGAGGGCGCCCTAATCCTGTCGATCGACAATTTCGAAGAGTGCTCGGCATGGGCATTGGAGCGGGAAACCCACTTCGGAAGATTTGGCCAACTCGAGTTGGTTTTCTAGAAGGAGGTTCCTGACGAGCCGAGTACAGAGAGGAGATCCGATGGAAACCATAGAAGTAAAACAGGCGGTATCCTTTAAGAAGATTCTTGTTGCAACGGATTTTTCCGCCGTCTCAAAGGCCGCGCTGAAGTATGCAGCAGGAATTGCATCTCGCCACGGCTCCAAAGTCTATCTCACGCATGTGATTCCTCCCGTACCGCGGAGCTTCATTCCAATCGAGCCGGTACCTCCCGAACTGGATACAGACCGTGCGGACGCTGATCGCGACATGAAGAGTTTTGTCGCGGGCACACCACTCGAACACGTCGACCATGAACTTCTGTTGGAGCGAGGACCGACCCGGAGCGTATTGGCAGAACTCATTCGCCAAAACGAAATCGATTTGCTTGTCCTCGGTACGCACGGGCGAACGGGGATCAAGAAGCTGGCACTAGGATCCGTGGCCGAAGAACTCTTTCGTTTGGCTGCCTGCCCGGTGCTAACGGTTGGCCCCGAGGTTCCTGCCGATCCCAAGGATGCGGGGCAGGTTCACCGTATCCTGTTCGCGACCGATTTTGGGGTTGCTTCCTTGAGCGCTTTGCCCCACGCGGTCGCTCTCGCCCAAGAAGATAAGGCGAAGCTGATTCTCCTCCATATCCTTTCACCGATACCGCCACTTGACTCGGGTCCGTATTGGTACTCACGCACGGACCTGTTCGAGCAGAGGGAACCAGAGCGCCATAAAACCTTGGAAAGGCTCGCCGAGCTGGTTGCAGAATCCGGTCTGTCATGTGCTCCCGAGTGTCTGGCTCCATTCGGCTTTGTGCCGCAAGGCATTTTGAACGTCGCGGCGGAACAGAAGGCAGACTTGATCGTGATGGGAGTCAAGTACGCGACATTTGGGCGGGGTTCCAGCCACATGTCCTGGACGATTGCTCATGAGGTAGTCTGTCGCGCGAAGTGCCCAGTGTTGACAGTGCGCAACTGACTTGGTGGAGGCGGTGAGAAGTAGGCGTTCTCGTCATGGGAGCGCTCTACTTCTCCTCTGGATGCCGGTCCGTGTCGCCTGGCGGTTCTTAGCACCAACGACCAGGCAGCAACAATAAGTTCGGAACCACCGAGGTTTCAGAATCAATGTCGTGAGAAGCCGACGCGAATGATGCGAACTGCGGTGAATTGTCCACGGCACGTGACTGACGTCACTGCAAATTTCATTCAGGGTATGGAGAATAAAAGATGCGAACTGCGGGTAGGCCCTCTGCAGGTCAGGTGTCTAATGCAGCGTGAACGGTCTACGTCGTGACCGTCTGAGTCAGCTAACTTTCTCGATGTCGTTCGCGCGGCGATACCAGTTCAACAGAATGGGTCACACGCTGTTCGAAGCGTCCCGAAACCCCGGTTGTGTCCCAAGCATTGTACGGTCGAACGATAAGCTCGGGACTGCGAGCCGAGGTTGTTTCGGCGGAGGCTCCTGTGGTTGCCGGGGACTTGCTGACAGCTCGGGAAAGAATCGACCAACTGCGCGACAGGCAGCGTCTTCGCGGAACTGTAGAAGCGCGCCACCTCCAGACACTGATCACAATCCTCACGCGCGAGGGTTATTGCGTCATCGGACCAACCTTGCGTGACGGGGCCATTGTCTATGACAGACTGAAATCGGCCGAAGAGCTACCGTTGGGCTGGACCGATGAGCAGGAACCCGGACGCTACCGACTGAAGAAGCGTGAAGATGCAGCCTTTTTCGGCTATGCCGTGGGCCCGCAGAGCTGGAAAAAATACCTGCACCCGCCCGAGGTCCGACTCTGGTCGGCCAAAGGTGCCAACGGAACCTTCCGAATCCTTAACAACGAAGCCAGCTCCGCCCGCCGATATGCATTGCTCGGCGTTCGGGCTTGCGAACTGGCAGCCATCGAGGTCCAGGATCGCGTGCTGCTCGCGGACAAGTATCGCGATCCGATTTACGAGCATCACCGTGCTGGAGTCTTCGTCGTGGCGGTGCAATGCACGCAGGCCGCTTCGACATGTTTTTGCGCATCGATGGGAACCGGGCCACGTATGGCCCGCGGGTTTGACCTTCTTCTTACAGAACTCGCCAGCTCGAAGGGACATCGCTTCCTGGTGGAAGCGGGAACCGATCGCGGCGCCTCGCTGCTGGCTCAGTGGGAGGTAGTGCCTGCCACGGAAGAAGACCTTGAGGAAGCGGAAGCCGGGGTCGAGCGGGCGAGCCACCAAGTTCGCAACATCGACACTACGGAGATCAAAGAGCTTCTCTATCACAACTTCGACCATCAACGCTGGGATGCAACCGCCGCGCGTTGCCTGGCTTGTGCCAACTGCACCATGGTTTGTCCGACCTGCTTCTGCACCACCGTGGAAGACGTGACCGACGTGACCGGAACGCATGCCGAGCGATGGCGCCGGTGGGATTCGTGCTTCACACTCAGTTTCTCGTACATCCACGGCGGCAGTGTCCGAGCCTCTCCAAAAGCACGTTATCGCCACTGGGTGACCCACAAGCTCGCATGGTGGCACGACCAGTTCGGTTCCTCGGGTTGCGTGGGCTGCGGTCGCTGCATCACATGGTGCCCGGCCGGCATAGACATCACTGAGGAGGTCCGAGTCATTCGGCAAGGAGGCAAAGATGGAGACGCTTGAGCGGATCATCTCGGAGCATCCCTTTTTCGCTGGCCTGGACCACGGCTTTACCAAGCTGATGGTGAGCTGCGCTTCCAACGTGCGCTTCAAAAGCGGCGACTACATCGTCAAAGCGGGCGACCCGGCGAACACCTTTTACCTGATTCGAGAGGGCAAGGTGGCGGTCGAGGTATTCGCACCGCAGCACAAGCCGATCATCGTGGCCACTCTCGGGGTCGGCGAGATCTTGGGGTGGTCCTGGCTGTTGCCACCCTTTCAATGGATGTTCCACGCGCACGCAATCGAGGACATCCGCGCGATTGCCCTCGACGGAAAATGCTTGCGTGCGAAATGCGAAGAGAACCACGATCTCGGCTACGAGGTTCTGAAGCGGTTTGCTCAAATCATGGAACGACGCCTGGAGGCGACCCGTTTGCAGTTACTCGACGTCTATGCAGTCCGGCGATGAGCATGGCGACCGCAAACCAAATCGATCCGATGCTTCCGCATCCGTACCGCGTCTGCGACGTGGCCAAGGAGACTCCGGATACTTTCACCCTGGCGCTCAAGCCGGAAAACGGAGCGGACGGGAATGCATTCCAACCTGGGCAGTTCAGCATGCTGTGGGTTTTCGGCGTGGGAGAGTTGCCCATTTCGATCAGTGGGGATCCCGGCAAGCACGATTGCCTGGTTTACACCGTGCGGTCTGTAGGCCAAGCAACCCATGCCCTGGTCAGTCAGCAGGTAGGCAACAGCGTTGGCGTCAGGGGCCCGATGGGCGTGGGCTGGCCAGTTGAGATCGCGCGCGGCCGGGATGTAATCATCGTGGCGGGCGGAATCGGGCTGGCGCCGCTCCGGCCACTCATTTATCAGGTTCTCCGCAATCGCAAAGACTATGGGCGCCTGGTTGTGCTCTACGGCGCGCGCAGTCCACGGGAGTTGCTCTACCGCAGGGAACTGGCGACCTGGGCTCGGCGCTCCGAGACGCAGGTTCTGGTCACGGTGGACTATGGGGGCCTGAGTTGGCGGGGCCACGTCGGGGTGGTCACGACCTTATTCAAGTACGCCCGGCTCCAACCCGCAAAGTCGGTCGCCATGGTCTGCGGCCCAGAAATTATGATGCGCTTCGTCACCCGCGAACTGGCAGCCCATGGCCTCGACCGCAACGATATCTATCTCTCGATGGAACGCAATATGAAGTGCGCCGTCGGTTTCTGCGGACATTGCCAGTACGGGCCGCACTTTATTTGCAAAGACGGACCGGTATTCCGCTACGAGAAAATCCGGCCCATGTTGGAGAAGTATGAGCTCTAGATCTACTGCCCAGCCGAAAGCCAGGCCCAAGAAGCCGAGGATCGGCGTCTTCAAATTCGCCTCTTGCGACGGCTGTCAGCTGAGCTTGCTGGATGCCGAGGATGAACTCCTCAGCGTCGCAGGAGCCGTGGACATCGCCTATTTCCCGGAGGCTACCCGCGCGATGTCCAAGGGGCCATACGATGTCGGGTTGGTGGAAGGATCGATCACCACCCATCAGGATGCCGAGCGCATCCAGGACATCCGCCGGCAGTGCAAGTACTTGGTGACCATCGGCGCGTGCGCGACCGCGGGCGGAATCCAGGCTTTGCGGAACTGGAAGGACGTCGACGAATTTATCCGCGTGGTATATGCGACGCCGCAATTCGTCAGCACTCTGAAGCTCTCGACGCCGATCGCCGAACACGTGCCTGTCGACTTCGAGTTGCGCGGCTGCCCTATCAACAAATACCAACTCATCGAACTGATCTCCGCGACTCTGAACGGGCGGAAGCCCGGCATTCCCACCTACAGCGTGTGTCTCGAGTGCAAGCGCAAGGCGAATGTGTGCATTGCCGTGGCAAGCGGCGTCGCGTGCCTAGGCCCGGCGACTCAGGCGGGGTGTGGAGCTCTGTGTCCGAGTTACAACCGTGGCTGCTACGGCTGCTACGGACCCATGGAATCACCGAACACGGCATCGCTCACGAACGTGTTTCGGATTCTTGGGCAGAAGGATGACCAGATCGCGCGAATGTTCCGCGGATTCAATGCCTGGGCATGGCAATTTCGCAAAGCGAGCGAGGAGTGTGATCGCACATGAGCGTGCGCGGGACGAAAACCATCAAGGTCGACACGCTGGCGCGCGTGGAAGGCGAAGGGTCCCTATACATCAAGCTCGCCGGCGAACGGGTTGCCGACGTGAAGCTGAAGATTTACGAACCTCCGAGGTTCTTCGAGGCGTTTCTGCGGGGACGGCACTTCTCCGAGGCCCCCGATATCACGGCGCGGATCTGCGGCATCTGCCCCGTCGCCTATCAGATGAGCGCCGTGCATGCGATCGAACGCGCCCTGGGTATCCAGGTCGACCCCGCGGTCCGCCTTCTTCGGCGGCTCTTTTATTGCGGAGAGTGGATCGAGAGCCATGCCCTTCATGTCTACATGCTGCACGCACCCGACTTCCTCGGCTATCCGGACGTGATCGCGATGGCCCGCGATCATCCCGCGGTAGTCGAGAAGGCATTGCGGCTGAAGAAGATAGGCAACCGGCTGGTGCAGGTGCTGGGCGGACGTGAGATCCATCCCATCTCAGCGGCGGTGGGCGGTTTCTACCGAGTGCCCACGAAGCAGCAAATTGGCGAACTGGTGGAGGACATCGAATGGGCGCTTGAGGCGTCGCTTGAGACGGTGCGCTGGACCGCCGCTCTGAGGTTCCCTGAGTTTGAACAGGACTATGAATTTGTTGCGTTGCGACCTGCCAGCGAATATCCACTGAACGAAGGGCGGTTGGGGTCCAATCGCGGATTGGATATCGATGCAGCCGAATATGAAGACCACTTCGTCGAACAGCACGTAAAGCATTCGACTGCGCTGCACTCCGTGGTACGCGGGCGAGGATCATATCTCGTGGGACCGCTGGCTCGTTTCAATTTGAATTTCGACAAGCTGCCGGAGGTGGCTCGCGAGGCAGCGCTGAATGTTGGGTTGCGACCGCCCGTGAAGAATGTTTTTCGAAGCATTGTCGTGCGCGCGGTCGAACTAGTCTTTGCTTGCACGGAAGCCCTGCGCGTGATCCACGCCTACGAGCCACCATCCCGTCCGCGAATCGAGGTCTCTAACCGGACCGGCGTGGGTCAGGCGATCACGGAAGCTCCGCGCGGCATTTTGTATCATCGCTATGCATTGGACGACAAAGGATTGATCGTCACGGCCAAGATCGTGCCTCCCACCTCGCAGAACCAGAAACGCATCGAAGACGATCTTCGCGAATACGCTTCTCAGTTGGTGGCTTGGCCGCTCGAAGAGGCCACCTGGAAGTGCGAGCAGGCGATCCGAAGCTACGATCCATGTATTTCCTGCGCGACTCATTTCCTGAAGCTTCAAGTGGAGAGAGGCAAAGCCCAAGAGTGAGCCATGCTCATCATCGGCTATGGGAACCTCGACCGAAGCGATGATGGCGCGGGGATCCTCGTCGCGGAGCGCCTTTATGAACTTGGGGTGCGCGCCTGCTCCTACACGGGCGAGCCGCTGGGGCTCATCGACGTGTGGCAGCACGCCGACCATGCGATTTTGGTGGATGCGGTGGTGACCGGCGCTCCCGCAGGGACCATCCATGTCTGGGACGGCCGGGGGCATGCGCTCGACAGCAAAACGCCGGCTTCGACTCACGGGCTCGGCATTGCTGAAGCCGTTGAGCTCGCTCGTTTACTCAATCGCCTTCCATCCCGGCTCGAGGTTTACGGGATCGAGGGGTACTGCTTCGATTGTGGAAACAGCGTTTCGCCCGAAGTCCAACGCTCGATCGATGAAGTGATTCGTAGGATCCTCACGAGCATCGCTTAGCAGGCCGACTGACGGCCTGACAGCTTCTTCGATCTACGCCGCTGCATGGGCGATCTCTGGATGTTCTCGCTATTCCGGCCGAATCCCATGGGCTTATGGACATTCCCATATTGGGATTTCTTGGGTCTAGAGGGTCCAATAAGGGAAAAATCTCCACAAGAAGATGCTCCCATGGGCTTGACCACCGCCCTCATCAGGACGAAAGTGGGACCAGAAAGCACCGAATTCTCAACGCCCTCTGCACGTATCCGACTGAAGGTTAGCGAAGAGGACTTGAGTCTCATCCCACCATCCGAGGCAGTCTATGAAAGCCGGCGCTTCGGGTCGGGTGGATTTGGGGGTGAGCCATGATCGCAATTTACACAGGTGTGCTGGTAGTGCTCCTGGGCTGCTTCACGATCGGGATCCGCGTTTGGAACAATTTCCGGAGCCGACAAAGGGCACGCACCCACTGACAGCTATGGTTGTGCGTGTGAAGGGCTCAGTTGCGCTTCACATCTCGTTGAGACGGGTCGGCCCTTCTACGGCCTCGGCTACGATCTTGCCCTCTCAGGCAGCAACTGATGCATCTGGTGGCTCGAGCTGCGCCGTGTGTTCCACGGCAAGGTTCAGTTGACTCGTGATCGGACAGTTGCGGATAGCATCCTGCACAGCCTCCTCGAAACAATCTGAAGTGATATCGAGGGCCCGTGCTTTAATCTCCAGGTGAACAGCGGTCATCCGCCACCTCTCACCTGAGTCCTCAAACGCGATGAGCGCATGTGTTTCCACGCCCGCAGGTTTAGCGCCCAACTCGACCATTTTCAGAGCCACCATCCTTGACATTGAGCTGGCAATTGCGGCGGCCAACAGTTCCCCGGGGGTCGTGCAACTTGAGGTTTCTGCCAGGCCAAACACGTAGTGAGCATTATTGAGAACCCCGCTGAGAGTTGACACCGTACCTTTTCCAACATGAGGACCATCTCTCCAGATTGCATCTGCTTCGCGATGCATGTTCCACCTCCTGATCTCAGCCCCGCCTCCGGCACCTTATAGATTTGTCCCTCGATGCGCAGTACCATTCCTTCTTTAAGGTCCGATGCGTAAGTCATGTTGACGATCTCCGGGCCTACAACTCCGCCGGCGCGGACCCCGAAGGCACCGACGGACAAAAAAGTGTTCCTACCTCCTGCCTTGCTTTCGCGGTCCCGCTGGCAGGCGTCATTCGAGGGCTATAATCAGAAGACACAGGCCCCCGAACACAACCACTGAGAGAACGGCAATGCCCGCGAAGCGTACCAGTTGCTCCATCGCTTTCGGACGGCCGCCCTCGGTACTCTCGATTTGTTCATCCAGGCTGTGAAACACGTCTTGACTCCTTCCCTGGCCGGCAGCCCCGGAGATAAGCCGCGATTACCTTGCTTGCACCAGACAGTACTGGCCAAGCTTGTTGTCGACCTCGGAATTGGCCGACTTGCGATAGACTTCCGCATTCGCACAGTCGTACATCCCACGATTCTTGGGAAGCCGGATCATCAGGTAGTCTCCGGGTTCCAGGGCCGTGCAGCCCGTAAGATCCTTGTTGCACTGGAGCTCAAAAGAATTCTTGGCATCCTGAGCCGCAAGGATTACGACACCATTGCTCACCGCTCTGCTCTTAACTGTTATTTTCTGCGGCTCCTGTCCCGTCTGTGCCGAGAGCGCTACCGGCGTGAAGAGAATCAACAGGACGAGGGCTGCTATAAAGAGAATGATCGTTTTCTTCACCGATCACCTCCCCGCCGGCGGTTGCTTTTCTGTAGCGTGTGGCTGACTGCTCACCGTGGGGTCGACGACCGCTTGGCGCTGGCCTGGACCACCGTTCCAGAATCCGAATGCACGCTGTGAGCGTCGCACTCGCAGACGCCGCCAGTCTTATGGTCCCCCATTCGATCCGGATCTGTCTGTGACCACCGACACCGGGGTGAGGGGCGAGGAAGAATGGCAGAATCTGCAGAAACTTTCGACTCTCTGCTGGCAATCTGGCTAAGGGCATCAATGAGGTTGACACCCACGACTGGGAGGTGCCCTGTGCGTAACATAATCACGAAAGTCGCAATGGCGGGACTGCTCTCCGCCAGTGCGTCAACAACCGCGACGAAAAACCTGTCGAGCTGATTACCCGGACCGCTTTGTCTGTAATCGATGACAGTCGTCCCCGACGTCGTCCACAGCGTCACGTCAAACTTCGTGGCAAGATTTCGGAACGGAACCCGCTTTCCTGCACGCTATCTCCTTAAATCCAGCAACGCGCTGCGACAGAGAAAGGGTCGAACGCAGACGAAACGAAGTAGGGTCTCACTCCTCCCCCGGGGTGAGCGCACGTTCGCCTGGAGGCTCGGCCAGAGTCGAGCGGCTGGCATCAGTCAAGGCCGTCAAGTCAAATCTGGAAGTTGCCACGCCTAGAACTCACGATGGGGCGATAAAGTTTCGCAATAGGTTGGGTATCAGCAACATCGATGCGGGTTTCAGCTCACTCTATCTCCCATCTTTTCAACTGCGGAGCGGGGGAGCTCAATAGATGAGGAGAAACTGCCACACCTGCTCCGGATAATAGCCCTAGTCGCCCGCAACTTGAATGTCATCTCGGGGTTTTCTCTTATTGCCATCTTCGACACTGCTAAGAGTGGAAGGAAAACCCATGAAGCAACTTGGAATTGCAATGCTCCTCGTGCTGGGGCTGATGCTCAGCGCGTGTGGCAGCAGGAGTTCCACCAGTTCGAACACCAACCTGAATGGCAATTGGACAGCAGCGCTGGCGAACCCGGATGGAACGCCGGCTTTCGCGTTCACGACATCCCTTATTCAGAATAGCGGCCCTGTCGTGAGCGTTACGAATCTCAGGTTTACGACCGCAACACCCTGCTTTACCTCGGGAGGGTCAGCAACTGCGGCGTTCGTCCTGAGCGGCAACTTCAACGGAAATGTTGCGGGCACGTTCCAGCTCAACATTCAGTCGGGGACACCCAGCGGCAACATGTTCACCGTGCAGGGAACGGTCAAGGACAATACGATCGTCGGCACTTGGACTCTGACCGGAGTAACGTCGGGATGCGCCGGATCAGGGAACTTTACGATGATGAAGATGTAGGCAAGACCTTCTCAGGTTCTGTACCCTGTGAGCACCGGATCGAGGCTCTGAAGATCGTGTGCGACCTGGGTTCTGATCGTTACTGATCATTCTGACTACGACTATGTCCGCATTGTTCGCGAGGCACAATTGGTGGTTGATACCCCTAGTGCCACGCGCGGCATCGATTCACCCAATCTCGTTCGTCGGGGCATCCACTCTACAACTGCAAGGCTTCCGCTAATACCCCGGCGCACAAGGAGAGCCTGGCATTGAGCAACAGTGGTTCCCCAGCAATCAAAAGTCCAAGCACCTTCGCTCCCTACTGACCGATTGTTCCGCACGGAAAGATGCGTAAGACTTAGTGTCTGGGGATGAATGGCCATTGGATGGCTCAAGGGACAACCTTCTTCGAATTCAGGGGCTGAGCGTCACGTACTCTCCGGCAAGCGGTGAGGTCGTGTGCGCGTTGGAAGATACCTCTCTGGAAATTCGCTGCGGCGAGGTTCTCGGGATCCTGGGAGAGTCTGGATGTGGCAAAAGCACCTTGGCCAATGCTGTATTGGGGCTGTTGCCTTCGCAGGCGAAGACTGATAGCGGAGAGATTTTATTTCACGGCTTCGACTTGCTGAAATTGTCGGAGACGGAGCTGCGCGCTATACGAGGCCGAGAAATTTCGCTGGCTCCGCAAGACCCGGCACTCTCGCTCAATCCCGTCATGACGGTGGGAAATCAGGTTGCGGAAGTGCTGCGAGCACATCTCCCATTAAACGCCGAGCAACGTCGCGATCGCGTTTGCGAATTGTTTCGTGAAGTGGGCTTTGATGAGCCAGCTGTGATCTATGACGCCTATTCTCATCAACTCAGCGGTGGGCAACGCCAGCGAATTGTGATTGCCCAAGCTGTAGCGTGCCGGCCTGCTCTGGTGATCGCCGACGAGCCTACCAGTAAACTCGATGCTGCCTCGCGCTCGGAGATTGTCGGCCTGCTGTCGCGGATGCGTGATAACCACGGTACCTCGATCATGGTGATCAGCCACGATCCGACTCTGTTCGCGGCGCTTGCTGACCGCGTTGCCTTGATGTACGCCGGACACGTGGTGGAGGTTGGTACATGCGCAGACATTCTCAAGCGCCCTCTCCATCCTTACACGCAGGCCCTCGTGCGGGTCGCACGCTCGGCAATGGTTGCGCGAGAAGGCGCGAAAAGCCGCTTTCCGAGGATAAGCGGCGACCCGCCCGATCCGACCGCCGTTCGGGTTGGGTGCCACTTTGAGCCGCGCTGTTCGGAGCGGATGGCGGTGTGCGCGAACCGTCGTCCGCGGGAGGTCGCTCCTGAACCCATGAGGTTTGTGAGCTGCTTCAAGTATGGCGAGTAACTTGCCAAACTCGACAGCATTTAGCAACGCGCTGCTGCGCGTGCAAGGATTGTCGAAGCGATACGTTCGCGGCGGCCGATGGCAGAAGCGCGTGGCAGTAATCGCAGCAACCGACGTCAATTTCAGTATCTCCGCGGACAAACGCTGGGGCTAGTAGGAGCCTCGGGCACAGGAAAGTCTACAGTTGCCCGCTGTGTGTCTCGCCTCGAGAAGCCCGACTCGGGCCAAGTATGGTTCGATGGGATCGACATCGCGCGGCTGAGGGCCCGCGACCTGCTTCCCTTTCGGTCCAGCATTCAGGTGATCTTCCAGGATGCCGCGACCGCCATGAATCCTCGGTTTTCGGCGGCGGAGATCATTCAAGAGCCGCTGCGGATTCAAGGCCGAAGCCGTTCCGATCAGCGCGATATCGCCGCGACACTCATTAAGGAAGTGGCGCTCTCCCCCGACTGGCTGGATCGATCGGTAATGGAGTTCAGCGGGGGCCAGCGACAAAGGCTAGCGATTGCACGCGCACTGACCGTGCGACCAGGCTGTTGGTGCTCGATGAAGCTCTGACGGGTCTGGACCTTTCCGTCCAGGCGCAAATTGCCAACCTGCTGCTGGATCTGCAGGAAACCCACTCGCTGACCTACCTCCTGATTTCGCATGACCTGACGCTGGTGGGCGGCATGGCAGACACAATGGCGGTGATGTCAGAGCGGACGGATCGTAGAGAGCGGAGCGACACGACAGATCCTTCCGTCCGAAACATGAGGAAACAAGATCGCTGTTGACGGCGGCCCGCGAGGCGGAATCCCGTTCGCTTTGTCGGGGAGCGTCCGCTGAGCTACCTCGGGCGCAGACTGATCCGCGCTGTTCTTCCTGCTGGTCGGAGTTTCCGTTCTCTGCTTCCTGTTCACGGAAATGGCGCCGGGAAGCTTCTTCGATGAAATGCGACTGAATCCACAGATTTCACCGGAGACGATTTCGGCACTGCGCTCGCAATATGGTTTCGATCAACCTCTGGTTGTGCGCTATGGGCGTTGGCTGAAATCCGCGCGCAGGCCGATCTCGGGTACTCGATCGCGTACAACACGCCGGTCGCACCGCTGTTGTGGAGCCGCGCGAAAAATACGCTGCTGCTGACACACTGGGCACTGGTTTTGACCTGGCTGATCTCGGTGCCGCTCGGCGTTTGGGCGGCAGCCAGAGCGTGGAGGCCTGCTGGATAAGACCGATCGGCGTCGTCAGTTCGCTTTTCACTCCGATGCCCGAAATCGTGATTGCGATTGCGCTGCTGGCCATTGCGGTGCGCTGGCGGATCGTCGCCCGTCGGCGGAATGGTTCCGTGACCTCGAAGGACCTCTCACGTTGGGCTCAGCTTCGCGACGTCATTGCCGCACCTGAAGCTGTTGCCCGCACTTATGCTGATCGCTGGTGGAAAGCGCAATCATCGTGCGCCACATTCGTGCCGAGCGTAGTTGAGGTGCTGCAGCTTCCTATGTGCAGGCGGCACGCGGACTCGGAATCAACCGCACCGGCTCCTGTTCCGCCACGTGCTGCCGGTTGCGGCCAATCCAGCGATCTCTCTCTTCGGATTTTCGCTGGCCGGCCTAGTCAGCGGATCGTTGCTGGTGGAGGTGATCTGCGGATGGCCCGGGCTTGGGCCGCTCGTCCTCGACGCCACGCTCTCCCGCGACCTCTATGTCGTCATCGGAGGCATCATGTTTTCGGCGCTCTTCATGGTGGCGGGCAATCTGATTGCCGACGTCATGCTCATGGCGTGCGATCCACGCATTCGGACTGGTGTCAGCCGATGCCGTGCTAAGACTCTCCTCGCTCATTATCATGGTGCCGCGGCGCTGCACCTGGCATCTTGCTGTTCGCCGGGTTCCTTACGCCTACGATCCGGCATGCACAGACCGCGAATTGCCCTATGCTCCGCCGACTCGACTGCATTTTGGGATGGCTCCGGCTTTCATCTGCGGCCGTTTGTCTATGCCTGGTACGGCGGACCGCGATGGCTATCGTGAGGACACCAGCCGCCCTTATCCCGTGCACGCATTCGTCGAGGGGCCGCCTACAACTTTCTTGGCCTCTTCGATACCAACCTCCACCTGTTCGGAGTGGACGATCCCGGCAAGATCTTCGCTGCTCGGGACGGACGGATTCGGCCGCGATGAGTTCTCTCGTGTCCTGTGTGGTCGGTCAGATTTCGGTCGCTGCGGGTATCGTCGCCACCGCGATCACGCTTCTGGTCGGCAGCATCGTCGGAGTGATTGCGGGCTATTACGGCGGGCTGGATCGACGAGACGCTCATGGGGACGACCGAACTGTTTCTCTGTCCTTGCCGTGGCTCTACTTTCTGCTCGGAGTCACGCGCATTCCTGCCGCTGCACGTGAGCCCGGCTCGAACGTTCCTTCTGCTGACCTGTGTAATTGGCCTGATCGGCTGGGCGCGACCGGCGCGGCTGGTGCGAGGAGTGGTTCTGAGCGCGCGAACGCCGAAACTACGTAGCGGCGGCCCGCGGCTTCGGCGGATCTGATTTCTACCTGTTGCGCCGGCACATCCTGCCCGAGGTTCTTGGGCGTGTTGCTCACGCAGGCGGCGTCTGCTGGTGCCGCGGTACATTGCGGCGGAAGTGACGCTCTCCTTCTTCGGATTGGGCGTCAACGAACCGGTGCCGAGTTGGGGCAATATGCTGAGCGCGCTGCAGCAGTACAGCGTGCTTGTTTCCTATGGCTGGCTGCTCGCGCCGGTAGCCGCGCTGTTCGTTACTTCCGTAATCTATTACCTTCTCGCCGATACTCTTCATTCCCGGTTAAAATCTCGATTCAACCTAGAACATCAGTTCTGTGGGGAATGGGGTGTTATGAAAGTGATCGCTCGCCTATCCCTACTCGTGTGTCTGCTCGCCGGCTGTGTGCTGTAGGCACGGCGCCTGGCTCCGGATAACGCTGAAATCCCGGGGAAGAACTTCAGCGAGCGCGAGCGATGTCTCCGGCCACTACGGCGGATACCTGACGATCGGCGCAGCGTGCCGAGCCCAAAACGCTCAACCCGGTGACCGAGTCCGACGCGGTTTCCCGCGAGGTCATCGGGCGGTCTGAAGGCCGACCTGATCGAAATCAACCGCGCCACGCAGAAGACCGAGCCGGCGCTGGCAAAGTCGTGGAAGATCTCCCCGACGGCCGCAACGTTCACGCTGCAACTCCGCAAGGGAATTCGTTTTTCCGACGGACATCCCTTCGATGCCGACGACGTGGTCTTTTCCTTCGCCGTCTACATGGACGAGAGCGGTCGATTCCCCGCAGCGCGATCTGCTGATCATCGACGGCAAGCCCATGCGGTCACGAAAGTCGATCCGTACACGGTGCGCTTCACCTTGCCGCGGCCCTATGCGGCCGCCGAGCGATTTTTCGACGGCTTGGCGATGCTGCCCAAGCACCTGCTCGAGAAGCCCTATCAGCGAGGGCAAGTTCGCGCAGACGTGGTCGCTTGAATGTGCAGCCTCGCGAGATCGCCGGACTCGGACCGTTTCGCCTGAAGCAGTACGTGCCCGGCCAGCGGATTGTGTCTGGAACGCAATCCTTATTACTGGAAGGTCGGACCGCGAGAACCACCGGCTGCCCTACCTCGACGAACTGGTTTTCCTCTTTGTCGGCACCGAAGACGCGCAGGTGATGCGCTTCGAAGCAGGCGAGACCAGACATCGATCAGCCGCCTCAGTTCCGAGAACTACAACCTGCTGGCGCGTGAGCGTGATCGTACCGCGTTGCGCAACTTGCCGACCTGGGACCGAGCCTCGAATACAACTTCGTCGTCTTCAACCTGAACGATCTGAGCGGCGAAAAAGCTGGACGACGTTGCGCAAAAGCAGGCATGGTTTCGCGAGCTGAAATTCCGGCAGGCCATTTCGACGGACGATCGATCGCGATTCCATCGTGCGCCTGGTTTACGGAACGCGTGGCAGCCGCCTTGTGGGGCAATGTCGGTCCCGGCAACAAGTTGTGGGTCAATCGGCCATTCCGCATCCACGCCGTTCGTCTCGATACCGCGCGAGCAGCTGCTGAAGTCCGCGGGATTTTCCTGGAATAAAGCCGGGCAATTGCTGGATTCCTCGGGGCGGCCGGTCGAATTCTCGATCATCACCAGTTCCTCGAACGCCCAGCGCATGAAGATGGCGACGCTGCTGCAAGACGACCTGTCGCACCTCGGCATGCAGGTTCACGTTGTTCCGCTGGAATTTCGCGCCGTGATCGATCGTGTCTTTCAGAGCTTCGACTATGACGCCGCGATCATGGGGCTGGGCGGCGGCGATGCCGACCCCAATCCGGAGATGAACGTCTGGACGTCGAACGGCACATCGCACCTGTGGCATCTCGGCGAGAAGCAGAACCAGCCACCGACTGGGAGCGCGAAATCGATCAGTCTGATGCAGCAACAGATGGTCACGCTCGACTACGCGAAGCGAAAGCAGCTGTACGATCGCGTGCAACAACTGATCGCGGAAAATCTGCCGTTCATTTTTCTGGCGACGCCCGAACATCCTGGCGGGAGCGGACGCCGCGCGTCGGCAACTTCCAGCCCGCTCTGCTCGATCCCTACACGCTGTGGAATGCGGACGAACTCTACATTCGTACCGCCGTGTGGAAAACGCGGGAGTGCGATGACCGGAACCGCAGCCAGAAGGCAGCAGGAGCGAGCCGCAGGGCTCGTCGGACGAGCGAGCTGATCGAGGCTGTCTGAAGGGCGACCCGGAGGCCTGGTCAGCACTCATCGACAAGTACAAGAACCTGATCTACTCAATTCCGGTCAAGCTCGGCATGTATCAGGATGCGGCGGACATTTTTCAGGCAGTATGCGTGGACCTGCTCTCGGAGCTGCCGCAGCTGCGCGAGCACCGCGCATTGCCGAAATGGCTGATGCAGACCTGCTATCACAAGTGCCTGCACCATCAGCGATTGGCAGCCGGCATGTGGAACTTGAGCCCGCAACATCGAAAAGCTGCAGGGGACGGAGGATCTTCCGGAACGCGTGCTGGTCCAACTCGAACAGGAACAGATCCTGCGCGACGCCATTTCCGCGATGCCGGAACGCTGCGAGCAGATGATCCAGATGCTCTTCTTCGAAACTCCCGCGCGCCCGTACGACGAGATTGCCGAAGAACTGGGCCTGGCGGAAGGATCAATCGGATTCATCCGGGGTCGCTGCCTGGCTCGCTTGAGAAAACATCTGAAACGAAGGGCTTCTGATGAGCGTCCGGGCGGTGCAGAAGACCGAACTGGAGACGCTGATCGAGCGCCTGCTGGCCCTGGACGACGCGGCCAGCCGGAAGAAGTTGGTGGCGGAGCATCCCCTGGCGGATTGGACAACCTTGGTCGGCACGCTGACCGAACGAGTCTGGCAGGAAGTGCGGGTTGACACGCATCGGGCGGAACGCTGGGCGGACGTCGCAATTGAGATCGCTGAAATCCTCGGCGACCGTATCTCGCTAGGCAAGAGCTTCCGCGCGAAAGCGAACGCGCTGTACGCGCTCGATCAACACGCCGGCGCGATTGAGTTCCATGAGCGGGCAGTTGCAGCATTCCAGCAGACCGGTGACGAGGCAGAACTGGCTCGGACGCTCAGCGGTTCCATTCAACCTCTGTTGCTTCTTGGGCGCTACGATCAAGCCCTCGCGGCCGGCGCGCGCGCACGGAAGATCTTTCAGGAACAAGGCAACACCCGGCGTCTGGCGCGGCTCGAGATCAACATCGGAAACATCTACCACCGGCAGGATCGATTCACCGAGGCGCTCGCAGTCTACGAGCGTGCCTACCAGGAGCTGCTGAAGCACGATGACGCCGAAGGGCTGGCGGCGGTTCTCAGCAACCTGTCCCTTTGCTACATCAGCCTGAATGACTTTCCCAAGGCGCTGGAACTTCACCAGATCGCGCGGCAGCACTGCGAGAAACAAGGCATGCCGATCCTGGTTGCCTATGCCGACTACAACATTGCCTACCTGTACTTCCTGCGAGGCGAGTATGGGCGCGCCATCCAGATGCTGCGGGACGCATCCGTAAGCGCAAAGAAGGCCACTGACGCCTACCAACTGGCGCTATGCAACCTTGACCTGTCCGAAATCTATCTCGAACTGAACCTGAGCGCGGAAGCGGGCGAGCTGGGACGCGCTGCGCACCAGGCATTTCAGGAGCTCGGTTTCGGCTATGAGGCGGCAAAAGCGCTGGCCTTTGCGGCCATCGCAGCCAGCCGCGCGGGACAGGCATTTGAGGGCATCAAGCTGTTCGCGCAAGCGAAAGAGATGTTCGTGCGCGAGCAAAACCAGGTCTGGCCCTCACTCATTGACCTGTATGAAGCGTTGGTCCTGTTCAATGAAGGGCGCCTGTTCGAGGCCCGACGTCTTTGCCTCGCCGCGCACGAATTCTTCCAGGATTCCCCGATGCGCGGGAAGGCGGTGCTGGCCGAGCTTTTACTGGCCCGCATCTCGCTGCGCATAAACGAGGTAGATCAGGCGAGGCGGCACTGCCAGGCGGCGCTCGCGGAACTGGCCAAATTCGATTCGCCCCTTCTGCTGTATCAGGCGGAATTTTTGATGGGTGAAATTGCGCACGCTACGGCAAGCCCCCAGGAGGCGTATGAGTCCTATTCGCGCGCGCGCGAGGCCGTCGAACAGGTGCGCGGAAGATTGCGCGGCGAAGAACTGAAGATCGCGTTTTTCCAGAACAAGCTGGAGGTGTACGAGAACCTGGTGGATCTTTGCCTTCACCGTCCGGATAGTGTCGAGGAAGCGTTCGGGTATATCGAGCAAGCAAAGTCGCGAGCCTTGGTCGATCTCCTGGCCGCATCGGTGCATGCTCCGAACACCGCGGACCCAGGACAAAGTGACCTGGTACGCTCGATCCGGCATTCGCGCGAGGAACTGAACTGGTATTACAACCTGATCGAGCGCGAACAGTTGCGGCCAGAAGAACGCTCCCCGGAAAGGATCAAACAGCTCGAAGGCGAGGCGCGAGCGCGCGAAGCAGAGCTGATGCGCGCACTCAAAGAAGCCACCGTTGCCGAGGCGCACGAAGCCGGACTGCACGTCCCGACGACAATTTCACTCGAACAGATTCGAGCCGCGTTGTCACCCGATACCGCTCTGATCGAATTTTTTCGCATTCAGGATCGAATTCTCGCCTGTGTGCTGCGGCGCGACCAACTCCAGATTGTTCCGGTAACGGTGTATTCGCGGATTCAGAAACTCTTGCAACTCCTTCAGCTGCAGATGTCGAAGTTCCGGCTCAGTCCAGAGTACCTGACAGCTTTCAGCGAGCCGCTGCGGCTGTCGACCGAAGTACATCTCAAGGGCCTATACCAGGAACTACTCGCGCCCGTTCGCGAGTGGCGCGATGCCCGACACCTGGTATTTGTGCCGCATGGGTTGCTGCACTACATACCGTTTCACGCGCTACATGACGGCGAGTCGTACCTGGTGGATCGATATTCGATTTCGTACGCTCCCAGCGCGAGTGTTTATGCGGTCTGCCAGAACAAGCAGGTAAATACCCTTGGTGATTCACTGATTCTTGGCGTGCCCGACGCCCAGGCTCCGCTTATCCGCGACGAAGTCGAAGCTCTAAGCAACATTCTTCCCGATGCAAAACTTTTCCTCGGAGAAGCCGCCACCGAGGACACTTTGCGAACTCAGGGACGCAGCAGTCGGATGGTGCACATCGCAACCCACGGCTACTTCCGCCAGGACAATCCGATGTTCTCCTCCATCCGGCTCGGCGACACTCACCTGAGCTTGTGTGACCTTGCCCATCTGCGCCTGCCGGCCGAGTTGATCGTGTTGAGCGGGTGCGCGACCGGGCTCAACGTCGTCACTCCCGGAGACGAGTTGATGGGACTGGTTCGCGGCCTGCTGCAGGCGGGGGCTCAATCGCTGATGCTCAGCCTCTGGGATGTCCACGACCAAAGCACGAAGGAGTTCATGATCGGCTTCTACACCCGACTGCAACAAGGGTTGTCCAAAGCGCGGGCGATGCAGGCGACCATGCTGGAACTGCGGCAGAGCCACCCCCACCCCTATCATTGGGCGCCTTTCTCTTTGATAGGAAAAGAGTAAATGGCCGCAAAAAATATATACAGGAGCCTATATTTTTTCGTCCCCTGCCCGCTCTTATTCATTAAAGGCGAAAAGTGCAATGGCAGCATTCGCAGCAACCCTTGAAAGGTAAGGATAGTGTGATGGCGCATTTTTCAGAGCCAGCCTGGACCGACTTTGTACGCAGAATTGACGTCGGCGGGACCATGCGGGAAGTGGAAACTCACCTAGCATCAGGCTGTCCCGAATGTAAGTCCGACTTTGATCTTTGGGGGAAGGTTGCACGCCTCGCGGCTAAAGTAACCGATTATGCACCCTCCGATAGCCTCGTGCAGGGTGCGAAAGCAGCGTTTATCACTGCGGAGAGCGCTGGCCCGGAAGCTTGGACAATGGCCACCTTATTGTTTGACAGCGCGTCCGCGCCTCTCCCAGCAGGCATCCGCGGTGGCGCCGTCAGCACACGCCAGTTCGTATACGAAGGAGAAGGGCTGACGGTGGATATGCGCTTCGAGCGCAGGCAACTTTCCAACACGATTTCTGCTTCTGGCCAGGTGCTTGATAAGGACGTTCCGCTGCGCTGGTTGGGTAAGGCCGCCATCGTCTTGTGGAACGACAAAGGGCAGACGGTCGCGAGGACCGAGGCCGGCGAGTACGGGGAGTTCCAATTCGAGTTTCAGCCGCAGGGTCAGTTACGAATTTCGATCGCGACCGCAGATCGCAGGACCCTGCGAATCGCATTGGGAAATCTGGAGTAAGAGTGCAGCATTACGTAAGGAATCAGGACCGGTTACTAGTAAGAGATTACGGGCGTAAGTAGCTTAGTGCGAGTTCCCATTTTAGACTCGCCCTCATCCCCTGACTGCCAAGGCCCGCGTAGAGGGGGAAACGAAGGGATGAAAGACTTGAAAGCACAACTCGGTCGCAGACGCGTGGGCTGGGCAGTTTGTCTGTTCGTGCTGCTGGCGTCACTGTGTGCACCGGCGGCACAGGCACAAACGCGCGTCATCGTTCGAGATTCTCTGGGACTGCCGGGCATCAACCTGAGCTGCTTGCTGACAGGCTGCAATGTCGCCACCGGTCTGGGCGATCCGGATGGCCAATTGTTCCTGGTGACCTTCCCCACGATCCTCGATCCGGTTACAAGCCTTCTTCGCCTGAGTCTGCAGACCGGCATTCTTTCGGTTGAGATCGATCAGGTTGTCAACACGCAGCAGGCATACGCAGATGGTACGCCCGCGTACTTGACCGACGAACAGCCGGTTTCTTATTACGGTACGACGGTTTGGCATGGCTACATTGCGCAACCCGGCAATCAGCTTATTCGCACGAACCAAACCCACTCCGCCTTCAACGCGGCGGGTGCGGGCGTCACTGTTGCGGTCATCGATACGGGTGTGGATCCCACTCATCCGGTCTTGAAGGCCGTGCTTGTGAATGGATATGACTTCACACGCAATGTGACGGGAGGTTCGGAAAGTGCCGATGTGAACGCCAGTCCCGACACCAGTTCGGGGCAGGCCGGCGAGGTAAACCAGCGCACTGTAGCGGTGCTTGACCAACGCACCGTGGCCGTGCTGGATGGAAGCAATTACTCGGCGTTCGGCCACGGCACCATGACGGCCGGCATCGTGCACCTGGTGGCGCCGCAAGCCAAGATCATGCCCCTGAAGGCCTTCACCGCAAATGGCACCGCTTACGACTCCGATGTCCTGCGCGCGATCTACTACGCCGTCCGGAATGGCGCTAAGGTCATGAACATGAGCTTCGACTACACAACTTACTCGCCGGAACTCGCACGCGCCGTCCAATATGCCAATAGCAAGGGAGTAGTCTCGGTCGCCTCCGCGGGTAACGACGGCAAGCGCACCGTCGTCTATCCGGGCGGCTTGCCCGGTGTGATCGACGTCGCTTCCACCTCCAACAACGACATTCAATCAACGTTCACAAACTACGGCGCGCCGCCGGTGTGGATGGCGGCGCCGGGAGAGGGCGTTGTTACCACCTATCCCTGGGGCACCTACGCCGCCGGTTGGGGGACTTCTTTCAGCACGCCGTTCGTGGCCGGAACTGCGGCGGTAATGATGGGCACTAATAGTAACTGTCGCAGCTCGAATGTTCCGATCGGTCTTGCGGGTGCCGACTACATCGGTGACCTCGACATGGGATTCGGGCGCTTGGACACCTATCGGTCCGTTCAGCGTGCCGCATCTTGCACGAGCTTTGCGTCCCGGATGGCTGACACCAGCGCCCGTAGCGCAATTGGAACAAGATCGGGATGACGATATGGCGGTAAGCACAACCCGGGATTCGAAGTTCCGGCACTTCGACTACGCGTCAAGGAGCTGGAAGAGCAACACCTGGCGCTTCGTAATTCGCTGGTCTGCGCTTTCAATCAACTGCTGGATCTGAAAGACATCAGCACGGGAGTGCACAGCACGCGCCTGGCCGAGTGGGCCCTCCGGGTGTCCCGCAAGATGAACATTCCCGAGGACCGTTCCTACCAAGTAGAGGTTGCTGCCCTCCTACACGACATCGGCAAGATCGGGGTTCCCGACGCCATTCTAAAAAAGAACGGAGCGCTCACAGCCGAAGAGCGCGCCCTCATCAACCGCCATCCTGAATACAGCTGGTCCATTCTTCGTCTTTTTCCCGGACTTGAAGAAGCCAGCCTGTATGCACTGCATCACCACGAGAGCATCGATGGAACCGGCTACCCGGCGGGCCTCAAGGGACGGGACATTCCCCTCGTGTCACGCATCATTTCGGTCATCGATGCCTACGACGCCATGGTTTCGAACCGGTGCTACCGTCAGGGCTTGCCTCACGAGGAAGCGCTCCGCGGCTGGTGCAGAGTAGCGGAACACAATTCGATTCGGCCGTCGTGCAGGTCTTCATCCCCATCGCCGAGAAAGAAACAGCGGACGTATTCGCAGCCGCCGGCACGAGCACGGAGGCGGTACTCTAATAGCTACTTCACTCCTGCTGCGCAATCCCGATCAGATGACTCCATTCCTGTTGCTCGGGTCCACCTTGACCTTCAATGCCGACGACTTTTGTGCCGAATAAAAAATGGTGACTGATTGCAGGCGTTGGATGGCTTAGCTTTCGGGAATCGGAATCGCGGGAAGCATTAGTGCCGGCTGGGAACAGAACTCGCGAGCCTCAGGACCTTATCTTTTGATTGGATGATGTGATCGTACATTCGTCTGCGAGCCAGTTCGGAATCGTGCTCCTGAATTGCCTTCACGATGTCTTTGTGTTCCCGGGAAGGCACTTCGCCATAGTAGTGAATATCGATGGCCGCGTACATGATGCGCTCCATCTGGGAACGCGCTTCGCTTACTGCGCGAACCAGCATCTGGTTACGGGATAGGCGGGCAATCCCCATGTGAAAGGCAGTGTCCGCTTCAATGAACTGCATATAGCTTTCGCGACTGTCGGTGCGGTAAGAAGTCTCCGCCAATTCGATCAATCGCGCTAACAGTTCCACATCGCCGCCCTTCATCGCGGCCAACTCCGCCGCAGCACACTCGACCGCAGTACGGTACTCGTAAATCTCGTTGAGTTCCTGCAAGGTAATTTGGCTGACGAAGTAGCCGCGGTTGGGCACAATCCGCAGTAGCCTTTCCTGTTGCAAGCGAAGCGCCGATTCCCGCACAGGAGTTCGGCTTCCTTTGTATCGCTTCGCCAACACCTTTTCTGTCAGTGGTTCGCCCGGCTGATAAACGCCGCGGATGATATCCCGCTTGAAAGCCTTATAAACTTTTTCACTGAGAGTGTCGCGAACAGTTGCAAAATATCTGGACGGCGGCAGATGGGCAGGCCCGGCGAGGGCACTATTTCGCTTCGTCTTTCGAAGAGATTTGGCCACGGAATCTCCAGGAGCAGTAAAAACTAATTATCAAGTCTTAAAAAAGGGCAACCCATACGATATTCAAAAGGGCGGGTGGTATACAACTAATATTCAAGCAAGGTGCAAATATTTGCAGAAAGCCGGGAGGAGTGCGTGCTGGCTTGTGTTCGTCCTTCCCTTCCCATACTCACTGTTGCTGGCTGGCCGATACGGAGCCGGTCAGCGGCTTCAGGATGTCATCGAGGTAGTCGTTGACGGGCTGCACTCGCTCCAGGTGAGGATAAGTCGCTCCGCCATGATAGTTGAGCTCATAGGTTTCCAATATGCCGCTGTTGGAAGCGAGGACGGTGATCGAGGCAGGGCCTGATTTCGTATTCTGAATAGCCCGGGTCAGTTCATCGAGCGAAAACTGGCGGCCGTTAACGCCGACCATCTTCATGTATGGGCTCAGTCCACCCTCATACGCAGGCATGCCGGGGATTGTGTCCTGAATGTAGCCGTCGGTCTTGATCACCAGACCAAGAGAGGATGTGAAATCGCCGGTCCCATTCCCTTGCCCCGAGTCCAGCATTTGGTTCGGTTCAGCGCTGTATACGAGGCGCCAACCGCCCTCGGTGAGTCCGCGAAAGATTGGGGGAGGATCTGTAGGTTCCAAGCGCTCGCGGAAGAACTCACGCCAATCGTGGGGGGCGACCTTATTCAAGGCGGAGATGAGATCGTCGAAATGTGTAGGTCGAGATGACCGGCTTTCCACCTGGACCGCCAAAGAAGTCGCGGCAGAAGGTGTCCAAGGAGCGCTGTCCCTGCGTGAGCTTGCGAATGGTTACGTCGACTTCGAGCCAGAGAAGCACGCTCTCGATGTAGAAGTCAGTGCCTCGTCGATAAGAGGTCCATTCCGGTGGAGAGAAATAAAGTACCTGGGCTGCGAGGGACGTGTTCTGTAGCGATCGCCAGTTGCGTCCTGCGCGATGCTCCAGGGTCGAAGCGAGGGTCGCGAGATTCTCCCGAGCCTGGGCGGCGGTCCACAGGCCGCTACGGGCAGTTAGTATTGTTCCGAGATAAGACGTAAGTCCTTCGTACACCCACAGCAGATCGCTCTTCATCGGCTGCTGGAAATCCGGCGTAGCCAAACCTTCCGGGCGCCGAAACTGGCCATTCCACGAGTGAGTGAACTCGTGTGGGAAAAGGCCGGCTTCGAGCAGACGCTTTCCGGGATCGATTAGGGTTCGCGCCGGAACCCGATCGTCGCTGCTCTCGTGATGCTCCTGTCCGAGCCCCATCACGTTATCGCTCAAGGTGAGTAGAAAATGATATTCGCGATAGTGATGGGATTGGTAAAGGGCCAGCGCCTCGTTGACCAGTCGCTGGTAGCTCTCAAGCAACTCTGGCGGCACGTCGAGCAAAGAAGGGTCGTCCGCGGCCACATCGAGTTCATGTCGAACGGGGCCATCCGGCGTCAGCTGAAATACTTTCATGTAAGGGCCCGACTGGACGGGAGAATCGATGAGCAAGTCGAGCGGCAGGGGAGCAAAAATGGTCGTGTTCCCGGATTGGTGGTCTATGGGAAGCGCCGTACTGAATTTCCAGTCCGGAGGAAGCTGCAGAGTCGGCCTGAATGTAATCTCGGACGCGGAGAATCCCGAAGGATAGAGCAGCACTTCGCTCCACATCAGGATCAACAGCTTGGCAGAGCCGGAGGCGCTGAAGTCAATCGTCGGTCCCGGCGCCGAGAGCAAGAAATCAAAATTGACGGTAACCGAGTCTGCGCCCGGGGGCACGACGAGGTGAAATGCATACATGTCGACGGAATCCTGGCGCCAGGGGATGCGTTTCCCGGCGGCCGAGAATCTCAGGCCTGCGATGTTGGAAATAGGTCCATCGGGCGAGTGGTCAGCTGGCAGCCACTTGGGATAGTAGAGGATCAGAGGACCGGGAGACGCAGGAATCTCCAGCTGCGAGTGAAGTACCCTGCGTGCTGCTTGTGTAGCGTCCACCGAGATCTTGATTGGGCGCACGGAACGAGCTTGGGAGTGCGCGTAAACAGCAGTCGAAATCACTGCCAGGATCCAAAACGCGGCCTTCCGCCAACCGACTCTGCTCATTCGAGCAACTCTCCTCCGCCGGAGCAGGGAAAGGTCACCAAGTGAGTTTTCCCATGAACTGAATGTTGCGCGGTCCGCCGGCCCCGAAGTGAGAATCGAAGCTGCCGTCGTCGGCCGTGGCGGTGATGGTCGTGCTCAAGTCCGGCGACGGTTCCGCAAAGTTCGGATGATTGAAGGCATTGAAGAAGCTGGTCCGGAATTCGAAGCCAAAGCGTTCGGAGATCCGGAAAGTCCGCTGCACCGAAATGTCCCAGGTATTCAGGCCGGGGGCAACGATCGGATTGCGCGGGCAGTTTCCGAAGGTTCCGGGGGCGGGTGACTCGAATGAACTCGCCGAGGCGTAGGGCTAGCTGAGATCCTTCAGCTGATAGTGAATCGGACCGATGCAATTTGGGCGTTCGTGGAAATTGTCGACGCCGCTTTCCCCGCCAAACGTCAGCAGCGGAGTGGCCAGACCGTCGCGGAAGGTTGTCGTTCCCGAAACCTGCCAGTTCCTGGCAATGATACCGAGTGCATTGCCCACTTTTGGCGAGGGCACTGCATAGACGTAGGTAATGATCAGCGCCCGACGCTGATCGAACTCTGAGTTGCCGACGCTGCCCGTGAGATTGCGGGAATCCTGTGGCACGTATCCGCTGGTGCCGAAGAAGTCCTCAACTTCTGAGGCGGTGTCGATGTTGTGCGACCAGGTAAACGCGATCTGAGTGGTGAGTCCGTGGAAGTCGGTGGACTTCAGCAGAGCTTGCAGCGAGTGGTAATTCGCCCAACCGACCGACGAGATCGTGTTGATCTGCCTTAGATCGGGATAGAGAATGCTGAAAGGACGCCGGGACTGGGAGGTATTCGTCGGGGTATTGATTCCGGGCGTAGGTTGATTAATATCCAGTAGCTGAAGCTGATGGGTGCTCTTATTCCCGACGTATCCCACCTGCAGAACAAACTTTCTGCTCAATTCTTGCTGCAGATTCAGGTTCCAGCTTTGCGTGTTCGGAGTTTTCAGGTTGTGATCGATGCTGCTGATATCGAAGGGTGGCTGTGGAGCGCCTGTTCCAAATATTGGAACGTCCACGTCGAAAGGAATTGGCGCGGATGGCGTTATGGTGTAGCCGGCCGTGGGTCCAATCGGATTCTGCGATAACCTCACGAAATTGTTAAGCGGCGTCGTGTCGAAGTAAATGCCGTAGCCCGCGCGAATCACGGTCTGTCGGCCCGGGATAGCGCGACTGGCGGCTTCCACGCGATACCGACGCGGGGCGCGAAATTTCGTTTTGGAGCGTTGTAGATTCGCCCACCGGGCAACTGCGAAGCGAGAACAAGTCCCGTGCGGGATCGAAGGCGGAAAAGCGGCCCCGCGACTCATGCACTGTGCCCAGAAAATCGTAGCGCAGACCACCAATCAACGTCAGGTTCTTGGTCACCTTGTAGGTGTCCATGAAGAACCCGCTGACTACGTTCTGAGAGATGTTGGAGCGGTCGCTGCCCACCCGTGATATGAACGTGTTCCCCGGGGTAGGCAGGCCTGCCAGCAGATCGATCAGCCCAGCGAGTCCGCCAAAGTCCGGGGTGCGGTTGAGGCAAGCAGTGAAGTGCCTAACTGTGAGCCATCGAAGGTGAACAGGCCCCTTGAGCCCGAGGTGGTGTAATCCGAATAATTGTGCAGGAAGTTGAATCCGAACTTCAAAGCATGCCTGCCCTGGGTGAAGTTCAAATCGTCGGCGACTTGGTACGACGTCGCCACGCGCCCGCCTTTGCCGTACTGCAACCCCAGGTTCGAGAAACGTCCGGGCTGTGAAGGTGGCGGAGGGTCAGGAGTAATGCCTGATCCAATGTCGATTTCAGGGATACCGAAGCTTTCCGGTCCCACCCCCGTGTTCAATCCGATCGTGGCCGGATCCACGTTGGCGTCACGCCCCTCCTGGAATTGGCTGAACCGGTTGTAGCCCAGGCGCAAGGTGTTCAAGAGATTGGAAGCGAAGATATGAACTTCGCTGATGGCGAAATTGGCGGCGTGGGTCGGGGTTACGCCAAACCACGGATTTAACTGAGAACCGCCTCCTGGACCCGTGCCTCCGCCCGGGAACTCGTCTTCTCCTTTACCATAAAGATACCGAGCGGAGAGCGAGTCCTTGCCCGAGAATTGGTGATCGACCTTGATAACGAAGCTGTTCGGGGTCTGGCGGCCGCGATTGTCGATGACGAATGGACCTTCCAAATTCAGGGAAGAATAGAGTCCCACCATATTCAGTCCCAATTGATTCACGGGAGTTCCATTGTTCGCCAGCAAGTCTTCGGCGTCTGAATGTCCTGGGGGTCGGCGCATGGCCGCTTAGGGTCGTGCCCAGGCGCAGCCGGCTTCCGTCGTAGGCGCCAAACAAGAAAGTACGATTTCGTCCGTCATAAAGATGAGGAATATACAGAGGACCGCCCGCGGATCCGCCAAATTCATTCCACACGAACGGCGCTTTGGGAACGCCGCGAAGGTTCTCGAAGTAATTTGCTGCGTCCAGGGCGGCGTCGCGATGTATTTCGTAGAGCGTTCCGTGGAACCCGTTGGTTCCGCTGCGGACGATCGCATTCATCACGCTGCCGGCGTTCTGTCCGATATCCGCGCCCGCGCCGCTGCTGATAACGCTGACTTCCTGGATTGCGTCCAGCGGCAGCCGCGTGGCCGCGGTCGCGGAATTGCCGCCTTCGTTGATGGAAGGGAGATACGTCGAAGGGTCGGTATTGGATGCACCATCGATGTTGAAGCCGTTCGAACGCGAGCGCGATCCGTTAATCGTGTATTGCGCAAACGCAAAGTTGCTGTTCTGCGTGACGCCCGGCAACGTCAGTGCCAACCTGGTGTAATCGCTATTGCCGATCGGGAGCGAAGTCACCTGCTCCTGGGAAAGCTGGCCGCCGGCCGAATTCGTTTCGGTTTGAATCAGCGGAGGCAGGGAGGACACCTCAATCTGAGTGCTGACGGTCCCGACTTTCAGCTCCGGGTTCACGGTATTCACCCGGCCGAGGGAAGTGCGGATGTCGGTCACGATCGTCGTCTCGAAGCCCTGCTTGGTGACCGTCAACTGGAAACTGCCGAGGGCCAGTTCCGGAAAATTGAATTCTCCGTTCGCGTCGGTTGTGACCGTACGTTCCAGACCCGTGGAGGGGTTCGTCAATTTGACGTTAGCGCCGGAAACCACCGCCCCCTGAGCGTCCTGCACTCTTCCCGTGATGCGGCCGGGATAGATCTGGGCCAGGGAACTGGTGACGCTGCCAAGTACCAGGACAAGCATGATCCAGCGGAGGACAGAGTAGCGGGTCTGCGCGATAGTCACGGCGACCTCCCTGCTTTTGTGGGCGACGCGCAAGTTACTCCAGAGTTTTTGGGTATGTCAAGAATAATCTCCTGATATATCACTAGTACACCAGGCAGTTGTTTTCGTGGCGGGCCTGAAGGCGGTCGGGGAGGCTTTTTTACCTGATATACCACTCATATACGCTTGACATGTCGCAGCTTCCGGAGGTAGCTTCTCTGCCGACGTCCCAGCGGGGCTGCCCTCTTGGTGGAAACTGGTATTACCTCAATCCGCAGCCGGTTCCCGGTCTTTCAGAAAAAGATCTACCTCAATAGTTGTTCGCAGGGCGCGCTCTCGGACCAGGTCGAAAAGGGCTTCCAGGAATACCTGCGGGTCTGGCATGAACAGGGCTCGCCCTGGGATCTTTGGGTTCAGCACTACGAAGCCGCGCGCTCGGTATTTGCGCGTCTCATCGGAGCTGCCACCGACGAAGTCGCCTTGGTGGCAAGCGCGTCCGCCGGGGTAAATGGAATTGCCAGCGCGCTGTCTTTTCGCGAGCGAAACCGGGTCGTGCTGGGCGAATTCGAATTTCCCACCATGGGACACATATGGATGGGACAGCGGCCCCGGGGCGCCGAAGTCGTGTTCGTCGCCGCCAGAAACGATCGCCTGGCAGTCGAAGATTACCGGGCGCTGATCGATCGCAAGACCGTCATCGTGCCCATGACCCACATCTGCTTCCGAAACGGCTTCCGCATGCCGGTGGCGGAGATCGTCCGCATGGCGCACGACCAGGGCGCCCTGGCTTTGCTCGACGACTACCAGGACTGCGGCACCCGGCCAATCGACGTGAAAGCCATGGACCTTGATTTTTACGTGAGCGGCACCCTGAAGTATCTGCTCGGACCGCCGGGACTGGCTTTCATGTACGTTCGCAGGTCCTTGGCCGAGAGTCTAACCCCAACGATCACTGGCTGGTTCGGACAGGCAAATCCGTTTGCCTTCAACGAGCAGTTGCTTGAGCTGGCCCCGAACGCGCGCCGCTTCGAATCGGGGACCCCGCCCATCCCCAGCATCTACGGTGCGAGTGCGGGCGTCGAACTGCTACAGGAAATCGGACTAAGGAAGGTGGCGGCTCACATTAAGATGCTGGCCACATCCTTGCTTGAGGGAGCGCGAAGCCTTCGCATCGAGACGAAGACTCCTACGGACAGCGTAGGCCCGCTGCTGGTGCTGAAAGCCAAGGACGCAGATGCGCTGGTCCAGAAATTCGCGGAGCAAGATGTCGTGCTGTCCAATCGCCACGACGGCCTGCGAATTTCGTTTCACGTGTACAACACGCCGGAAGATGTGGAACGCGTACTCGCCCTGTTGGAGAGCAATTTGGACTTGCTGGTCAGGCGCTGAACGGATCGGACGCTGAATAGAATGTGCAGCAGTGCCCGGAGGAGCCCGTGCAGGATCACCATCTGCCTCTCGCGAACATGCCGTTAGTTCGACCGCCTGGAACCAAATCGATCCTCCAACTTTGCGCGCGGTTCGCTGCCTTGGCCTTGATCATCGGCGCGCCACTTCTTCCAGCGCAGGTGGTGCCGGCAACTGTAACCGTGCTTCATGCCGGCAAACTGTTCGACCCTGAATCGGGCCGTCTGCTGGACCATCCGGTTGTCGTTATCACGGGGAACCGCATCGATTCCGTCGCTACGGGCAACATCACTCCTCCCGCGGGAGCGCACGTAATCGATCTGGGAGACGCAACGCTCCTGCCCGGTTTCATCGACGTTCACACTCACCTCACGATCGAATGCGGGTGGCGGCGGTTACGAAGCGCTGGGGTATCCGCTCCCCGCTCAGCCCTGATCGGGGCGAAGAATGCACGGCTCACTCTGCTCGCGGGCTTCACCACTGTGCGGAACGTCGGCGCCGACGGCTATTCGGACGTGGCTCTGCGTGACGCCATCAATGCCGGCGATGTCATCGGTCCTCGCATGCAGGTTTCCGGCCCGCCCCTGGGCATCACTGGCGGCCACTGCGACAGCAACCTGCTTGCGCCCGAGTTCCACTATTCCGCCGAAGGCGTGGCCGATGGCGTCTATGCCGTGATCCACCGCGTGCGCGAGGCCATCAAGTACGGCGCGGATGTGATCAAGTTCTGCGCGTCAGGTGGAGTCTTCTCCAAGGGTGACAATCCGCTGCTCGAGCAGTACAGCCCGGAGGAGATGCAGGTCCTGATCACGGAGTCTCACCGGCTGGGCCGCAAGGTCGCGACCCACGCGCATTCAGCTCTTGCCATCAAGGACGCAGTGCGCGCCGGAGTCGATTCGATCGAACACGGAATTTTCCTCGACGACGAGGGCATCGCACTGATGAAGGAGCACGGCACATTTCTGGTGCCAACCTCCTATCCGCTGTTCTGGTTCGAAGAACATGCACCGGACGATGAACATGCCGCCCTGGGTGATGGAGAAAGCCGCCATCATCATTCCGCGGCCAAGAAGAACATGGCCGCGCGTTTCGCAGCGGGGTCCGGGTCGCACTCGGAACCGATGCCGGCGTCTATCCGCATGGGCAGAATGGCGGCGAATTCTGGTCGATGGTGGAGCTTGGGGTGACGCCGACAGGCCCTGCAGGCCGGTACCGTCAATGCCGCGGACTTGATGGGATGGGCGGACCGCGTCGGGTTATTCGTAAAGGCATGTTCGCCGACATTGTTGCCGTAAAGGGAAATCCGCTCACCGATATGCGTTTGCTGCAACATGTCAGTTCGTAATGAAAGATGGCGTGGTCTACAAGGACGAGATTTCCGCTCCGGCTGTCGGTGCGAAGTAGTCGACGTGTGCGAGTCACTGAGACGCAAATGCAGGAGGAGGTGCTCCATGCGTTGAAAGAGATCGGTCAGATCGCGCTTTGGTTGTTGTGCTGACCGTCCCGCAATCGTTGTTATGGCGCAAACAACTCAGGGTGGAATCGCGGGCACGGTGCGAGATCAGAAGGGCGCCGACATTTCCGGAGCCAAAATCACAGTCACCAATGAGGCCACCGGGCTCCAAAGAGACATCGCCACGAGCGGCAACGGAATCTTTCGAATCCTGGCTCTCCCCACCGGCAACTACGACGTGAAGGTGGAGGCGCCGGGATTCGCCACCTCGGCCGTAAGAGCTGTGGAGGTCGGTGTGGACCAGATCCGCACCCTGGATCTCGTTCTACGCGTCGGCGCGAAGGCAGAGGTCATTGAAGTCCAGGCGGACGCGGCTCTAACTCAAACCGAAAGCTCGAAGCTCGGAGAGATCATCGACAACCGCAAGGTGGAAGATCTGCCGCTCAACGGCCGCGACTTTGCGCAATTGGCACGCCTCAACCCAGGCGTTGCGGTCTCCGGCGGCGGCGGCGGACAGCAGGGAGGCGAGGGGAATGTCTCCGGCTTTTCGTCCAATGGTCAGCGATCTACCTCGAACAATTTCCTGGTGGATGGAGTCGACAACAACAACTATTTCGCGGGAGAGGCGGCGCAGTTGCCGTCCATCGATTCGATCCAGGAGTTCGAAGTTCAGACCAACACCTTCGCGGCGGAATACGGACGCAACACCGGTTCGGTGGTGAACCTGGTCACGAAGTCAGGAACCAACCGGTTGCATGGCTCGGTCTACGAATTTTTCCGGAACGACGCGCTGGACGCGCGAAACTTCTTCAACAAGGCTGAATTTCCGAAGTCAGGATTACGCCTGAACCAGTTTGGCGGAACGCTGGGCGGGCCGATCGTCAAGAACAAGACTTTCTTTTTCCTGAACTACGAAGGCTTTCGCCGGCGTGCCGGCATCACCCGCATCACGAATGTGCCCACGCTGCGCCAACGCGCAGGGCACTTTTCTTGATGACAATCGGCGACCCACCAGCCGTGACGGTCACAGTGCCGGTAACTCCCGTGAGCGCACAGATCTTCGCCACATTGTTTCCGCAGCCACAACCTCACAACCCGCAGCGGAACTTCATTTCCTCGCCGGCACAACAGCGATGCCACCGATCAATTCCTGGTGAAAGTCGATCACCGCTTGCGGGTGTCCGATAACATTGTCGGCACGCTACAGCCGGACCCGAGCTGACATTTTCTTTCCATTCACCCCCGGGCAGAGTGGAACCAACATTCCGGGATACGGAGTGAACGACAACGGGCCAATCATCTGGTCGCACTCTCCTACACGCGTGATCCTCAGCCCGCGAACGCTGAACGAAGCGCGCTTCGGATTTACCCGGTCGAACACGCAACTCGCGACCGAGGCGGGGCCGCAAGCTGCGACATATGGCGTTCAATACCGGGTGGCCAGCGGGAGCAGAGTTGGGTCTGGGGAACATTCCGCAGCTTGCCTTCTCGGGTGGATTTGTCTCAGGAAGCGCGGCCGTGACAAATCTTGGCGGAGCCATTGATCAGCCAAATCGGACTGCTAATAACACTTTCCAGTGGCTGGATAATGTCTCCCACACCACCGCACGTCACAGCGTTCAAGGCTGGGAGCCGATATCCGGTACTCGCAACTCAACCGGCTGTATGACCTCGCGTTCAGCGGCCAGGTTTCCTTCAGCGGCGCGAATCAACACTGCGGAGACCGGGACCCATCAAATCCCCAGAATGTTCCCAACGCGCTGATTGATTTTGCGGAAGGTCTCTCCGAGCGGCGCCCTGCAGTTCGTCGGAGATTCGCATCGTAACTTCCGCACGACCAGCTACGGGTTCTTCGGCCAGGACAGCTTCAAGCTGCGCAAGAATCTGACGCTGAACTATGGCCTGCGCTACGAGTTGAATACCGTGTTGCATGAAGCACACGGGAGGCTGAGCAGCTTCCGGCCACAGAACTTCACCCAGTATCTTGATCCTAGTGATCCCACCATTCAGAGCAACCTCGATGCACTGCGCGCCTCGGGTGTGGTCACGCAATCGGAGGTGGGTTCGATCTACGATCCCGACCACAACAACTTCGCACCGCGCGTCGGCCTGGCCTGGGATCTTTTCAGCAACGGCAAGACGGTGCTGCGAGCCGGATATGGGGTGTTCTACGAAACCATCATCGGGAACATTCCCGGCAACGTGATGCTGAATCCGCCGTTTCCTACCCGATTTCTTCAATCCCTTCCCCGGATGGCCGGACGCCTTTGCGCCCTCGGGTTTTCCCGTACTGACGGTCACACAGCAGCACCTGGTGACACCCTATGCGCAGCACTACAACTTCTTACTGCAGCACGAACTGCCGGCACGCATGCTGCTGGAGATCGGCTTACGTAGGAACCGCAGGCACCAAGCTGCCGCGTTTCCGGCAAATAGACCAGGCCTACATCACGCAGGCAGCAGATTGATCAACTAACCCCCGACGTCCGCACGCGCATGGAGATCATGGGCATCCCGGACGTCGTTATTGACAATTTCATCTTGCCGAACGGAATTGGAGCGATTCCCAGCGTTGCGCGGACGCCGTTCTTCGGATTCGCCCAGCTCTTTCAGGCGGAAGACTCCATCAGTTCGAACTACAACAGCCTGCAGGTGAAGCTCGACAAACGTTTCTCTCACGGGCTGTCGTCTTTGCTGGCGTACACGTGGTCGCATTCCATCGATGGTGCTTCAGTCTTTCTTCGGGTCGGGCGCGAACGCCACGACCATCTTCCCGCAGGACAACTACAACCTAAACGCCGAACGCGGGAATTCAGACTTTGACATCCGTCACCGCCTGAGTTGGAGCTTTCTTTACCAGATTCCTGCCGCGCGCCGGCTCCCCAAGACGCTGGGAGATGGCTGGCAACTGGGAGGTATCTTGAGCCTGCAGACCGGCCAGCCGTTTTCGGTTCTGACCGGTCAGGACAACAGCGGTACCGGCCTGGGAAATGATCGTCCGAACGTGAGCGGCGATCCGAACTCGGGACCGCACACAACGTCAACCGCTGGTTCAACACGAGCGTTTTTACACCGAACCTGCCGCTGACCTTCGGCAATGCGGGACGCAATATCGTGGTGGGCCCAGGGTTCCACAACTTCGATTTTTCGTTGGCTAAAAAACACCAAGGTTGGGGAGACCGTAAACGTGCAATTCCGGAGCGAGTTCTTCAACATTACTCAACCATCCGAATTTCGCTTTGCCAGCAACATCCTGGCGGCACCGAATTTTGGAGCGCTTTTCAAACTCCCGACGCCGCACAGAACAACGTTGGGCTTGGTTCCGGCGGGCCCCGCCTGATTCAAATCGCTGTGAAGGTGAGTTTCTGAAGATGAAGCAGGGACATTCCATTCGCTTGTCGGCAGCGCCAGCGGTACGCTCCTCGCTTTACTCAGCTTGTGCGCGGTGGGGCGTGCCTCCCCCGTTCCCAAACAGATCGGCCCCGGCCTGTACGCTTACATCTCCGACAACAATGGGAGCGCCAACTCGACGTTCCTGGTTGGGAAGGAAGCGATTCTCGTCGTTGATACGGGTGTGGACGAAAAAGAGGGGAGCAAACTGCTGGGAGCAATACGCAGCGTCTCGAACCTGCCAGTGAAATACATCGTGAACACTCACTATCATCCCGACCATCAGGGAGGTAACTCCGTGGTTGGACCGGAGGCAGTTGTGATCAGCACCGACTGGACGCGCGAGCGCACGATTTCGATGGGCCGGGCTTACCCTGCGGCCAATGACTCTCGGTTTCGGCCCGCCACCCTGACCTTCACGGAAGCACTCACGCTCCACATCGATCCTTATCTCGCGAAAGTTTACTTCCCTGGGAAAGCTCATACGTCGGGTGATGCCTTGGTCTATTTTCCGGAACAGCGCTCGATTGCCACCGGCGACTTGTTTCTGACGCTGTCGAGCCCGGCAATGGACGAAGGCAGCGTCAAGAGTTGGATTCACGCTCTCGATCAGGTGCTGGACCTGCCCGTCGACTCGATCGTTCCGGGACATTTTGAGTTGGCTGGCAAGCCGGAGTTGAGGCGATTTCGCGATTACCTGAACGACCTATATATCCAAGTGCAGCGTCTGTATGACAAGCACGCAACTGTTGAAGCGGTGCGCCGGAGTATCCAGATGGAAAAGTACCGTGACTTCCGTCAGTACCCAAAGTACGAGGCGACTTTCGCCGATAACGCCGCAACCATTTACCACCAGTTGCAGCAGCAGTGACTATGAATACCCCTCAATTCCCCATTTCGTGGGTCCGTGAATCTTTCCCAGCTCTCAATATTGGAGACAATTTCATCTTTTTCGATAACGGTGCGGGAGCACAGGTTCCGCAGACCGTGCTCGACGCAGTTCAGCATCACCTTATCTCGCGAAACGTTCAGCGCGGTGGACGCTACCGCCAAAGCCGGGAGGTGGACGAAGCCATCCAGAGCGCACGTGAGAGCGTGGCCATGTTTCTGAATGCGCTAGATCCGGCGGAAGTTGCATTCGGGATGAATGCAACCTCGTTCATACGGATCGTAAGCCAGGCAATCGGCGAGAACATCCGCGATCGCCGGGAAATCATCGTGAGCGATCTTGATCACGAAGCGAATGTAGCCACGTGGCTCGACTTGCAGCGGAAGGGCTGCGAGATCCTCTGGTGGAAAATGCGGGAAGATGGAACCCTTCATACGTCCGATCTCGAACCGCTGTTGAGCTCCCAAACCCGGCTGGTGGCATGCACGATGGCGTCGAACGCGCTGGGCTCCATCGTAGACGTGAAGGACGTCGCCCGCATGGCCCACGCTGTCGGCGCCGAAGTGTTTCTCGACGCCGTACACTATGCGCCTCATGGCGCGCTCGACGTGCAAGCTCTCGACTGCGATTATCTCGTCTGCTCGGGTTACAAGATTTTTGCGCCACACATGGGTTTTGTCTGGGGCAAGCGTGAGGCGCTGGAGACACTGCCCACATTCCGTGAGGATTTCATTCCGAATCACGTGCCGATGAAAATCGAAGTGGGGACGTTCGTATATGAAAACGTCGCGGGCATGGACGCTGCCATCGGGTACTTGGAGGAACTTGGCACGCGGGCACGGCCTGACGCTGCTCCCACCTCGCGGCGAGGCCGGTTGTTGCAGGGCATGGAAGCGATTCGCACCTATGAAGCCTCACTCTCCCTGGAGCTTATAAAGGAGCTGTCATCGCTGGAAGGGATAGCCTTGTATGGAGTTATCGATCCGCTGAAAATCAACCAGCGAGTCCCGACCGTGTGTTTCAATTTGCGCGGAGTGGCTCCGTGCACGGTTTCAGAAAAATGCGCTGCTCAAGGCATTGGGATCCGGGACGGAAACATGTATTCGCCGCGTCTGCTACAGCGCCTTCTCATCCCCGCTGACACGGGTGCGGTTCGAGCGTCGCTTGCTCACTACAACACCGTGGACGAGATCCAGAAATTTGCCGACGTACTGCGAGAGATTGATCGCAGTTAGCATCACACCTGGAGAGTTCAAATACCGGTCCCTGGAGAAGGAGCAGCGCCGATGGATGACCGAGCGATTGCCGAATCTCCCACGATGACGAACTCTCCCCATCTCGAGAACGAGGGCTTGCAGCGCCAACTAAGACCGCGCCAGCTCACCATGATGGCGATTGGTGGAGCAATTGGGGTCGGATTGTTTCTCGGAAGCAGCGTCACCATCGAACTCGCGGGGCCTGGGGTTATCCTGAGCTACCTACTTGGTGCCGCGGTGGCAATGGTGGTCGCCTACTCACTTGCCGAGATGGCAGTCGTGCACCCAGTGGCGGGTTCGTTTGGGGTATACGCCGAAGCCTATTTGAGTCGCTGGGCTGGATTCACCGTTCGGGTGACGTACGGTCTGGTGCAGATCATTGCCATCGGAGCGGAAGTCACCGCGGTTGCCATTTACTTCGGGTTCTGGTTTCCACAAGTTCCGGCGTGGACATGGGTGTGCCTGGTATCGCTGGGTTTGGTGATCGTAAATGCCCTTCAGGTGAGCAACTTCGGGGAATTTGAATACTGGTTCGCACTGATCAAGGTTGTAGCCATCATCATCTTTATTGCCGTTGGCTTCGCCCTCATCACTGGCCTCGGCCCTTGGCCCGCGGTAGGTCTGGCCAACCTGACACACCAGGGAGGCTTCCTGCCCCACGGTTGGCGAGGAGTGTGGCTGGCCTTGACGTTGGCCCTCACCAGTTATATGGGGGTTGAAGTGATAGCTGTGACGGCAGGCGAGGCCCAGGATCCGCAAACGAGTATCCCACGCGCCATGCGGACCGTCGTTTTTCGGCTCATCATCTTTTATGTCTGCGCCATTACCGTAATGTTGGCAATGACGCCTTGGAGCCAGACCGGCAGCCCAACGGTCAGCGGCAGCCCGTTCGTGAGGGCTTTCGGTACAGTCGGTATACCGTTTGCTGCCAGCCTCATGAACGTTGTAGTGATCACGGCCGCTCTGTCCAGTGCGAATACGAACCTGTATCTCTCAACGCGCATGCTGTTTTCCCTGTCTCGCGGTCGCTATGCGCCTGTGTGGCTGGGACATCTGAGCCGCAACGGAGTGCCTCATCGTGCACTAGGCATCTCTACCGGTGGCATGATCGCTGCCATCGTGCTGGCTATCTTTGCTCCCAACGGCGCTTTCCTGTTGCTGTACGGAACGGCGGTCGCGGGGATGTTCTTCGTGTGGATCGTGATCTTGATGACTCACCTTGGCTTCCGGCGAACTCTGAGTGCGGACGCAATTGCCAGCCTCCCGCTCAGGCTCCCCGCACATCCTGTCTTCTCGCTGTTGGGCATCGCCGCGCTAATCGCAATTGCTGTGACTACGTTTTTCGTGGAGGGGCTGCAGAACACTGTGCCCACATTTGCTGTGTTCCTGATGATCATGTCGGTCATTTATTCGAGAGCCAAGCAGAGAGCGCTCTAGCTGGGGAATATTCGACGTGAATTGCAGCTTGAGATGCCTTAATCGATTTTCGGACAGAGAGCCATCTCGCCGCAGATCCGCGACGGAAGAATATGCGGAGTGATGTGACGCGGACGTGAAACACGAACTTCTTCGGCGGGCGTTCTTGAGGGGGGGCCTGCCAGCGTCAATGCGATGAGCGTTGCAGATGTCTTCCGTCTGGTCGACTAGGCCGGCAGACGTATTTTCTGGATCGCGGGGAGGTCCGGACCTCCGGTCAGTCGAACGCTTCCAGAGCGACTCGCTGTGGACTGCTGGACGGCCAAGCCGGCTAGCGGTCCACCGGTTGCGCGGCGTTTCCAACAGGCTGCGGCAGCGCAACGGCGCGTTTTGGAATGAAATAGCGCACCGTCACGTCTTCTGAGATGTAACGGACTTGACTATTGCTGTCCAGCACATGCTGGGGTGCGAGGTGCAAGGGCCGGCAAGCAGTCCCAAACGGGCTCAGCGGGCACAGTTGGTTTCCACCCGGCCATCACCATAGGGCAGCGAAGCCAGATGTCCCCGCACCCTTGAACACCATTCGTACTTCGACTTCACGCACGATCCAGGGTCACTTCTGGCAGGTGTCACTGACCATGGTCAAATTCGTGACTGTCATGTGACCGCGCTCGGCGTGTGTATCCATGCCATGCTCTTTCATCTCCTCCTTCGTGTCTTCCTTCATCCCGTGGGCTGTGGCATTTGCCACTACGCCGGTAATCTTGACCGTATGCCCGACATGTTCGTCTAGTTTGACGCTGTCGCTCTTGATCTCCCAGGTGCCGCCGTCCTTGGCAGTAAAATTGTATTCATTGGCCTCTTCGCCTTTGTGAAGACAGCCCGTGAGCGTCCGCGTTTTCTTGTGGGTGGTTTTTGTGGTGTCCTGCGCCGTGGCCAGTCCGGCCGCGCCCGCAAACATGAACAACGCAATAAGCCCAGTCACGATCTTGAGATTCATCATTGGCCTCCAAGAGAGTTGAGAACTTGCCTCACAGGCGGGATGTTACGACTTGCGCACGGTGCGCGACTGTTCAAACTTGCACACTCTTGAAAGGAGGCTGAGATCACCGTAAACTGCCCGGAAATTCGATCGGTTGCTGCCGGAGGACGAAGGCGAATAACCCCCTGGAAGCGCCCGCACAATAGAGCGGAAGAGGATCCGTTAAGAATAGTCGTTTCAGCGTCGACTCATCTGATTCGGAACCTCACACTGCACTTCGTCGACCGCTCACCAAGTTGAAGATCAGAACCACCGCCGCTGCAACAAGCAGTAAGTAGATCAGGCCTCCGCCGACATGGAGACTGAAGCCCAGAAGCCACAGAATCAAGAGAACTACAAAAACTGTCCAAAGCATATGAACCTCCTGTGCTCATTCCTGAGCACCCTTGTTGAATAGATGATGACAGGGGGAGCGTTGCGAGTCTGCGCAACATTGCTCAAGTGGGCGAAGGCGCAGCCAGAAACCGGCTTGATCAATTTTGACCAGTATCCAGAATTTTCAACGTCAAAAATGGTGATGTAGAGCCCCTCAAGGAGAATAACCATGAAGATCATAAGAATGTTTCTGGCATCCTTTATCGTTCTGGGGACGTCCGCGCTGGCGATGTCTCCTCCGTCGCAGTCACAAACCAGTTCAATCGACCAGACTACGCAACAGACCCAAACCACAATGGCCGTCGAGCCCATGAGCCCCACGCCGACGTTCCGGGTGACGGTGATCAGCCGCATGACCCGAGCAGTCAACTATAAGCACCGCGGCGGAGCTACCAAGCTGGACTTCGCCGGCACGGATCTAATGCCCAAAGCCAATGGCGAAGCCAAGGTGGAGAGCAAGCAGGGCTACATCGAGATTGAAGTGGAATTCGATGAGCTTCAGAAGCCCACGACGTTCGGCAACGAGTATCTAACCTATATTCTTTGGGCGATTACTCCCGAAGGCCGGGCAGTGAACCTGGGTGAAGTACTGCTGAACGGCAACCGCAGCAAGCTCGACGTTACTACCGACCTTCAGGCATTCGCCCTGATCGTAACCGCGGAACCTTATTATGCAGTGCGCCAGCCCAGCAACGTGGTAGTGCTCGAAAATGTCATTCGCGAGGACACCAAGGGAACTACCGAAGTGGTGGATGCGAAGTATGACCTTCTCGAACGCGGAGGCTACATTCCTACCGGATACAAATTCGACCCGGTGGTCCTGAATGCCAAGTTGCCGTTGGAATTCTTTGAGGCGCGCAATGCGCTGCGCATTGCCCAGTCCGAGGGCGCAGATAAGTACGCCAGCAGACAGCTATCAACATGCTGTCCGCCTGATGGACCAAGCGGACGCATACGCCACAGAAAAGAACATCAATAAGAAGGCTATGATCGCAGTCGCGCGTGAAGCGGTGCAGACCGCGGAAGATGCTCGCCAAATCGCAGTCGAGAAGATAGAACAGGAGCGCATTGACGCCGAAGCCAGAGCAGCCGCGGATCGCGAAGCCAACGCCAAGGCTCAGACAATCAGCGCCGAGGCTGACACCGCCGAAGCACTTCGCGCACGTGACGAGGCTGAGCGCCAGAAACGGGAGGCCCAAGCATCTGCTCTCCAGCAGCAACAGACCGCCGATGCCGAAGCGGAGCGTAATCGCGCTGCCGCCGCAGCTGCCGCTGCAGCATCCGAGCAAAAACTCCAGCAAGCGGAGCGTGATCGCGAAGAACTCCGCGCCCGCCTGCTGCAACAATTCAACGCTGTCCTCGAGACTCGCGACACGGCGCGCGGCCTGGTCGTCAACATGTCTGACGTTCTCTTCGACACCGGCAAGCACACACTTCGCCCGCTGGCGCGCGAGAAGCTGGCCAAGATCAGCGGCATCGTGCTCGCCTATCCCGCGCTGACGCTGGGAATCGAAGGCAATACCGATAGCGTTGGTAGCGATGAATATAACCAGGGTCTCTCCGAGAGGCGTGCAGAGGCGGTCCGGGCCTACCTCGCGCAGCAAGGAGTTCCCGGAGTCCTCGATGACAGCAAAGGGCTTGGGCGAAGGCCAGCCCATTGCGTCAAACAGTACAGCAGAAGGCCGTCAGCAGAATCGACGCGTTGAGTTGATAGTGTCAGGCGAGGTGATCGGAACCAAGATCGGATCCGTCACGCCGTCCGAGGCTCGGTAACCGAAGCGCAACCACGCCCAGGTGAATCCGCAAACAGAGAGCCGACTTCGTTGTGGGTCGGCTCTTTGTTTCTTTATGACTCATCGGGGTCGCCAGTGTATTCATGAAATTGCGTGGAGGATGTCGACGTGAGCCTCGCGCCCCTCGGGATCCGGAAAGAGTTCACACAAAGACTCACCAAAATCGAACTAGGATGAGCCCACGTGCTTACAAAGTGACGTTCGCCAAGAAGACAGTGTAGCGGTCCGAAGCTGTGATGTAGAGTTTTACTATGCGTAGTATCCAAGGGGTTGCATGTCAGCCCCCGCCGACTCCGTCGACATTTGCCGTGAGTTGTCACGCCATCGACTGTGAGTGCGTCAACATTGGTGGCGTGGAGGCATTCGGTGTCATGGGGCTCTTCATCGATCCGGTCGTCTCTCTCGGTTACGCTCGTAGTGCTTGAGATGTTGCGGGACACGAACTTGGATTATGCCGCTGCAAGATAGCCGCGGGGCTGGGGGCTGGCAAGGGGAGGGCGGGGCACTATGTTTCGAGATCCGTTGATTAATTGCTGCTGAAGACCTAATTCAACCGAAACTCCCCGTTGAAATGAGGGGCATACGATTTCCCAGTAAGATAGAAGCGAGCTAAGATCACAGCGAGGTTGGAATGGGCAGAATGGGACGCTGCAAGGCGTTGTCTTTGAGCATGGCGCTTGTCCTGTGTTTGGGCTGGCCAAACGAGACCGCGGCCTATGCCGTCCTTGCGCATGAAGCGATCATTGACAGCGTATGGGACGCCAACATACGCCCCTTACTGTTGAAACGTTTTCCCGATGCCACCGCAGAAGAACTCAAAGAAGCACATGGCTATGCGTACGGCGGGGCGATTATCCAGGACATGGGTTATTACCCGCACGGAAGCTTTTTCTTCAGCGACCTGACGCACTATGTGCGGAGCGGAGACTTTATCCTGGCGCTCCTCCGCGATTCCAAGGATCTTGACGGCTACGCGTTTGCTCTTGGGGCACTCGCCCACTACGCCTCGGACAACAACGGTCATCCCATCGGCACAAATCGCGCGGTACCGCTCCTGTATCCCAAGTTGCAGAAGAAATACGGCAACTCGGTTACCTATGAAGAAGACAAGCTAGCGCATGTAAAGACGGAATTTGGATTTGACGTTCTGGAAGTAGCACATGGACGTTACGCTCCGGATAGTTACCACGACTTCATCGGTTTTGGAGTTTCGGTTCCTCTCCTGGAACAAGCCTTTCAGGAAAGCTACGGTTTGGATCTGAAAACCGTTCTTACTAACGAAGACGAGGTGCTCGGTTCCTACCGTCACGCTGTCAGCCAGCTTCTTCCCAAAGCCACGCGCATTGCCTGGAGCCTGAAGAAAGACGAGATTTTGAAGGATCAGCCCAGCATGACAAAAAAGAAGTTTCTCTATAATCTTTCTCGCGCGAGTTACCAAAAGAACTGGGGAAAGAGCTATCGGCCGCCGACCTTTTGGGAGAGATTTTTCGCCTTCCTTACCCGGATTCTCCCAAAAGTCGGCCCCTTAAGAGTGCTGCAACTCAAAACACCTACGCCTGCGGCGGAAAGACTATTCCAAGCGAGCTTCAACACGACTCTGGATCGCTACCGACAGCTGCTAACCCAGGTAGGTAACGGTCAGCCGGACTTGCCTAACGAAAATTTTGACACCGGTGCAATAACGGGGCCGGGAATATATCGGCTCAACGATGAGACGCATGCAAAGTTGCTGGATGCGCTGGCGAGGCAGAATTTCAGTGGTGCTTCGCTGGAGGTTCGGGCCGAGCTTCTGGAATTCTTTGGGCATCCGGATGCTCCTTATGCGACGAAGCGAAAGCCAAAGGACTGGGCAAAAGTTCAGGCCGAACTTGAACAACTGAAAAAGGCAGCTCCGCCAGTGGTTCCGCCAGCCGCGGATGGTCCCGTCCAGCCAGGCCTCTCGTCCGAGTAAGGGGAAAGCTTTCTGTATTTTCTCAGCCGTGGAGGTTGAGGCTGCATGTGGGGAGATACGGCATGCAACCGAGTCCGGCTAAGTTCTCGGTCCGAGCCATAAAAGCCTCCTGGTGGTTGGGGACGGCCTTGCTGGCTCTTGGCCTTTTTATCAAGATTACTTCTGAACTGCTGGAGCACGAGGTGTCCAGCGTGGACCGTTCGATCCTGATTGGTTTCGCAAAGGCACGAACCCCCTGGCTCACGGTGGTAGCCGTGGATTTGACGGCATTGGGGTCGGTCACACTCGTGGTGCTTGTTTCGACCATAGCTTTGTGTGTGCTGCTTCTCTTGAAGGACCAGATGGGCGCGCTGCAACTGGTGGCGGCTTCCGAGGGTGCAGGAATTTTAACGACCACAATAAAGAACTACATTGACCGGCCTCGCCCTGAGGTCGTTACACAGCTCATCCAGGTTTCGGGCTTGTCCTATCCTAGCGGCCACTCGCTAGCGGCAGCATCCCTCTACTTGACAGTCGCCATTCTTGCGTGCCGGCATCTTAAACGAACCGGGCACCAAATCGCGATCCTGGCGATGACGGTTGGGATCATTCTGCTGGTGGGAACATCTCGCATCTACCTCGGTGTCCATTACCCAAGCGACGTCGCCAGCGGCATATCGCTGGGGACGGCCTGGGCACTTTTGCTGGCCGGTTTTTTTTCACTTCTCCTTGTCCCCAAGGTCGACCGCTAGAGGCAATAGTTCTTGGCTTGAGCGGCGCCAGTTCCGTGACGCCTGCTTCACAACTCTTGTCTTCATCGCGCCCCCGGTGGCTCTTGGGCGGTTGGAATTCCGACCAGGTGGCGATAGAACGCAACGGCCCGGTTGACCGAGGAAGACTCATTTCCGGCGATCAGCCCGTTGGCGTTCTTTCCTGTGCGCACCATGCTGTAGTAGCGCCAGACGTTATCCGATTCGCGATCCAGAAAGTACATCGACTGCAACTCACCCGGGTGAAGGATAGGGACGAAGAAATAGCGCATCGTGCTTACGTTCTCGACGTCGAAGACGAGCCTCCTCGCCGAAACCTCTACAATCTGCATTCGATAGATGGCCTTGCCAGAAAGGTTGTCGACCTGTTCGAAGTAGAGGACCTTGCCTTCCTTCATCTCACCGGGCGTGAAGTCCTCGCGGCGTCGACCAAACGGTGAGCCAGTCAGAGCGTAGGCGTCCACAATTAATGTTTGCCACTGCTTGTGAGTGGTCGACCAGTAGCGCATGCCCGCGAGTTCTGAGATTGCTCCGATGTGGCGAAGCAGGCCGCCAGCTTCCGAGGTATGGGGAAATCGCGCGGCTATGGTCACCAACGTCGTAAAGCCCACTTCAGCCCAACCGGTGCAAGCGGGCGGCTTCCAGTCGCGGCCGAAATCAGACTTGCTCCATGATTTCACGATCGCCAGATCATCCAAACCCGGATAGGGCGGAATGGGTTCATTTCCGCATGGCGGCTGCGGTCCTGGTTGCGAATAGCCGTGCGCCTGGGAGAGCAGCATCGCCAACAACAAAAACCAAGCGCGGTGCCGGGTCGAAGACCGTATAAGTGTCTGATTACGCGGATCCGCGCTCATTTGACCATCATACTTATTGTCCGGAGCCTGTGGCTGGTGTAGAAAATGCATTCGAATAAAATATCCGGACAACGCCTACTCGCCTTTTCTACACTACGTCCATCCTCGTGGACTTAGCCTTCAACAATAGGCAAGAACCGAAGCGTGAGTCACTTCGGGCGCGCAGGTGCGTTAAGGAAACTCACCAGATCGCCGATGTCGGTGGCCTTCAGAGTCGGCCAGGGTATGCCCAATTCCTCAGCGCGATCAATCATGCGGGGGCCATGCCGCCAGAGAGCGGCGGTGAACGAAATCGTGGTGAAAGCTTCGGTGCCCGACCTGAGCCCGGGCCCAATCTTCGTGCCTTCCGCCATCATGGCCATGGCAAGCTGCGCAGCCGCGCTCGGAAAAGACGCGCTCGCCAACCAGGGGAGATCCGGTTGGCTCGAAGTACCGCAGGCTCGCGAGAAACGTCCGCAAGTCCGCCATCTCGTTGCCCTGAAGAACCGGAGGAGGAATCCCGTTTTCGCGGCCCTGACGGAGCATCGCTGGTGCGTGGTTCCACAGAACGCTGGCAAACTGCGCCGTCGTGAGTGGAAGATCACGCTCTGGCCCCAGTTCCGGACCCACGCTGCCACCCTGTCCGCGTACGGAATGGCACTGTATGCATCTGCTCTGAAACACACCCCAACCCCGCTCTGCATTGCCGGGTATTTCGCGTGCGTTGGTCGCTGGCTGGGGAGCGCTGAGCGCTCACATACGCGATCAGATCATTCATCTCATTACCGGTGAACTGGGGCCATTGTCCTATGGTGCTGGTAATAGGAGCAATCATCGATCCGGCGTGGTTAAGCATGGCGCGTGTCCAGGCGTTCGAGTCGCCGCCGGCAGCGATCCCCGACAGCTCGGGCGCCGTCTTGCCGCCCGTCCCGCCCACCGAATGGCAGCGGACACAGCCCTTCTCGTTGAATACCCGCTGGCCGGCGCTTGGGTCCCCGGCGCGATCAATGCTGCTCGCCTGGTACAAGAACGCAAGGATGTCCGCCATTTCTTGCGAGTTCAACTGGGGATAAGGCTCGTTCTTTTGGCGGATCTGCCGCCACATGCCGGGTCCATGGTTCCACAATACCGTCACAAGCCAGCCCATTGCGGGAGTGCCGGGGTGCTTTCCGGAGAGATCCGGGGCAACGCGCCCCCCTGATCCATTGATGGAATGGCAAATGCCGCATTGCTTGTCACCAAAAAACAGCGCGGCGCCTTTCTCGGGTTCACCGATAATGTAGAGTGCGCGGCGCGTAGTGGTCGGCCGGCGCACCTGTATGAACACGGCCACCATTAAGGCTACGGCAATCAGTGCTGCAGGGATCCAAAAGAGAAGCTGTTTGCGTCGATTTAGCATTGTCATACACAACACTCCTCTCTCACGCCCGGCCCGTGAAATTGGGAACGCATCGCAGTTCCGGCCGACCCACGGGGCGGTCGAGGACTGATGAATCGCAAGGCGAAGCGCCTCACTTCTGTTCCAAGTTCCCGATTAGAGCCCGAGTTCCTCTGACAGAAACCGCTTCAAACAGAGTGCATCCGTTGGTCTAACTTTCTATCTTCTTGATGTACAGCCGGAGCCCAGCCAACACTATCCCGATCGCGATGAGCGATATTCCAAGCCCGACCCGGCGATGGTTGCGCTCAACCATGGCTTCTTTTCCAGCTTGCAGGTTCTTGGCGGCGATTTTCAGGCCGGCTTGAATATCCTGATCCACCAAGTCCGTCCGGAAGCTATGGATCGTGACTCGAGCCTTGGTCAGCGAATCCCGTGCCTGATCCTGTCCCAGCCGAGCCTCGCTCACTTCCATGCCAGAAGACTCGGCGACGCCGAGAACTTGGTCTGCGCTCTTGATGGCCTCGATCCAATCGAATCAAGGCACTCTGCATTCCTGCCCTGGCTTGATCACAGGCGTCACCCGGGGTATGACACTGCATGCAGACGGCGTCAGGACCAGTACCAAGCTTCGCGTCCGTTGGATGGCTGATGCCATGATTGCCGTGACACACGACGCATCCTGGAAGAGAAGCCCCTTCAAAGGCCTCTTTGTGCGAACTTTTTTCGTACATCTGGGCTTGGAAAGCGTGACAGGTCGAACACACATTCTGAACGCTGTCTACCCCTGGCGGCGCCGCTCCATGGTTTCCATGACACGTGGTACAGGTGGGCGCACTCAGATCGCCTCGCAGCGCCAGTGCTTCGTGGTGCACGCTCATGCTGTACTTGGCGAACTGATCCGTGGGAATGGAGTATCCCTTCATATAATCCGCGTCAGAATGGCAGCGAGAGCACGTGTTCGCCACGTTGACCGGATTCACCGTGGAGCGGGGATCGCTGGGCGCCCTTAGATCGTGGACACTATGACAATCCGTGCACACTGCAACCTTCGTGTCTCCAGCCGCGAGGCGTTTGCCGTGCACACTGGTGCGGTACTGGCC
>CAVRZQ010000028.1:0-17303 GCA_963725575.1 uncultured Acidobacteriota bacterium | reverse complement strand
CGGGTCAAACCCATCCTCGGGCTCTCAAGCACCAGTAAGGTCGAAGACCTCTGGACCACACGCCTCGGCACAGCATATGCCAATGCTTCCCGTTTTCATTAGTCGTTGTGCCGCTGGGACGCCATGTAGAACTCACCCCATCTGATCAGTTGCCTAGAAATTCGGTCGAGGTCTTCTCCGTCTCAGGCGTTCGCAACCGCTTCGCCATGCGCCGCGACCCAGTAGATTAATGTGCTGCTCGTCACTGACTCCTGGTTGGGGTCGCGCTTAGGCTTAAGTATGAGAGGTGGAGAGGAGAGTCGACTTCCTCTGGGGGCCCTGGCTCTTAAAGGTGGCCAACAAGCAGCCCTCTCCGCCTCAAACCTTGGGCGTGGATAGGGGAGGGGTCGGAGCAGCGTACAAAGCCCCCGCAACCCTGGTGGAGCCTCAATTGGCGACCAATTCCTCTTCCATGCCTGTTCTGTCCAAGCTGCTCACCGAACAACGGGTGTGAGTGTAGTCGGGCGGTTGGCGACAGTTATCCGTCTGCCAGCCTCCGTGATGCAAGGAGAACCGCCCATATAGTGGGCGGCAGAGCACTTCAGTCCTCGCTTAAAGGTGGGCCACGCTTTCGGCGGCTGCTGCGGAGCCTTCCTGGAAGTGCCGAGATGCAGTAAGGCAGAGCCTAACGGCTTTGCAGCTCGGCGTGAGTCCGCAAGAACTGTAAGACATGACCACGAGAAAAGACTCCCTCGAGCCGCCCGTCGGAGATAACGGGTAGCTGGTTAATGTCCTCGCGGCTCATCAGCTCGAGCGCTTGTAGGGCGGGAGTATCTGGCGCCACAATGCGGAGCTGACTGAGAGGACGCATTACGCTTTGCACGCTGGTTTGCGACCAGCGCTTCGCGATCGACTGTCCTTACCTCATGGGGCGTGATCAGCCCGGCTACCTGGTCATTTTGGAGGACGACGAAGCAGCGGCGTCCGCTCCGCAACAGGTACTCGTCAACAAAATCCTGCAGGCTCAAATGGCCCTCCACGGTGGGGAAGTCGCGGTCCATCATGTCCGCTACACGTCGGCCCCGAAGTCCGGCCATCAGCTCAACCTGAACATAGCTGGCACGGGACGCATCGTGCAAAAACCAACCAATGAAGGCCAGCCACAGTCCACTAAAACTTGCTCCCACGAAGAAGCGAAACAGTCCCAACAAGATAAAGCTGAAGGCCACGACTTGGCCTACCTGGGCAGCCAGTCGCGTCGAGCGGTCTGCATTGCGAGTAATCCACCAGATTGCGGCACGTAGGACACGCCCACCGTCAAGCGGGTATCCAGGAATCATGTTGAAGACGGCCAACACAACATTGATGTAACCGAGCCAGACCAGCACCGAGACGACGGGCGTAACAGGTTCGGTGCCGGGTTGCCAACCAGCGAGCCGAGCTGTCCCCAGAACTACGAGGCCAATTACAACGCTGGTGATGGGACCAGCGACCGCAATCCAGAATTCAGACTTGGCGTCCGACGCTTCCGACTCGATTTGCGACACGCCTCCCAGCGCGAAACAGGGTAATCGCACGGACGCGCAGAGCCGCGTGCCTTTGCCACCAGCGAGTGTGCCAGTTCATGCAGCAGGAGAGCCGCAAAGAACAACACGGCCGTGACAACCGCGGCCGTCCATACCAAGACGCTACTCCAACCTGGCGCTACACTACGGAAGTGTTGCACAAGAGAGAGCGTAATCAGCAGAGCAATGATGAACCAGCTGTAGTGAAGGCCGATAGAGATGCCGGCGATCCGGCCAAGCTTGACTTGTGCCTTCACGGTGATGAAACCTCAAACAGCAGAATTTCGGCCTCACATCCCTCGTTATTCTAGAGGGTTCCTTATCCACCGGAAACTCAATGTTCTTGCTGCTGCAAAGTGACTGAAGGTTCGTCCGCCTCTCGGTCTTCCCCATTTCACCCCCTTACGCTTGCACGACCGGGGTCGGCGGTGAAATGGCCGAGTGCACCGGCGTTTGTTCGGCCAACTTCCAGACTGATTCGCGACGGCAAGATGAGTTGCGGTGACTACGAGGGAATCCGCACGATCTGCACAGAGCAGCTGGCGTGGCGGGCTACAGCTTCTGAAACGCTACCGAGGAAGAAGCGTCCCAGCCCCTTGCGTCCGTGAGAGCCCAGAACGATCAAGTCAGCGTGCCATTCCGCAGCATCATCCAAAATGATGCTCCTCGCGTCGCCTGTCGCGACTGACGTGGTCACTCTGAAGCCAGCGGAGGAGAGCGTGTTTGGCCGCCCGATCTACAACTTCGCGTGCTTGCGGGAGTTGGTCCTCCAGTTCCGGGTAGTACCCTGGAGACATCTGTGGAGGCTCTGAGATCCCAATCGGCTCAACGACGTGCAATACTCGAACCTCGGTATCTTGAGGCCGGAACTGCCCGGCGAGGCTCTTCGCCGCAGCTTCTGAGAACTTGGAATCATCAATGGCCAGTAGGATCTTCATGACTTCCTGCCCTGTGCTGGCACCACACCACATACGCGACTGTAACCAGGTACGTAGGTCTTAAATAGAAGGCACCGATCAGCTTAATAGAAGGGGTTGGGGTAGGCTGTGATTTCTATCACATAGCCTTACGGTATCCCTAAGTGTGTCGCGTCGAAACATTCACAGCTCGAGCTTACGACCTGATCCCCCTCTCGGTGCTGTAGTACTTCTGCTTTGTTACTTGGAAATCTTTTCAACGATCGGACACTCTCCTTCGCAGTGAATGCAAGGTATTGTAAACAGGCCACTTCACTGAGAACCGAGCCTAGGGCGACGCCTCACAAGGAACGCTCAGCCGAATCAAGACTGTCCCCGATGCCCAGCCATGCAGCTGGAGCAGCATGTCGGCGCTTCAGTCCGACAATGCCAGCGATTGAGGATAAGGAGCTGTCTCCGTCAGGCGAGGAGGGCCTTCTCCTAGCGCCCCGGAAGGGATGGTCTTAACCATTTAGTACTTGAAAGTGATAGAACTCGTGAGATGGAATTGAGTATTTCCTCGACTCTTCGAAACGGCTACCTCTCGTAGTGCTCCGCGTTGTTCTCCGCCCAGACTCGCTGCCTCCTCTATTCTTCAAAGCACGGGCCGCCATCATGACCATGCTCCTGGTGATCCTTGATGGTGCGGCTCAACCGGGAATAAGCCTCCTGCAGCAGCGTCTCTCTTGCTCGGTGAGGTTCGGATTCTCAAGCGCGGTAAAAATGTCATCGAATTCTGCTTCCAGTTGCTCAAGTTCTGCACAGAGCATGGCGACCTCCGTTCCTCCTGAGTTGCGACGACGGTGCCGGTTGACGCGGCGTCGGGATTCATCAGCTTCCGCCCGACCTGACGGCAACTATGCGCGGCCACCTCGCCATGAGTGCCTTCTTTCCCAACCCAAGATGCCGTGCTTCTTTACCACTTTCTTGAACGCCTCGATAGCGCTGTCCAGGTGATGTTTTTCGTGAGCGGCCGAAAGTTGCGTGCGAATGCGGGCCTGCCCCTTGGGCACGACCGGGAAGAAGAAGCCGACCGCGTACACGCCTTCGTCGAACAGATCGCGGGCAAAGTCCTGCGCCAGCTTGGCGTCGTAGAGCATGACCGGCACGATCGGGCTCTCGCCTTCCTTGATGTCGAAACCCGGCATCCTTCAGCAGCCCGCGCCAGTACCTGGCATTCCACTCCAGCTTGTCGCGGCGATCGGTGGTGGCGGTGATCAGATCCAGCACCTTCAGCGCGCCCGCCACGATCACCGGCGCCACGGAATTGGAGAAGAGGAAAGGACGTGCCCGCTGCCGGCACATCTCCACCAGTTCGCGGCGTCCGCTGACGCAGCCGCCGGAAGCGCCGCCCAGCGCCTTGCCCAGCGTGGTGGTGATCACGTCGATCTTCCCGAAGACGCCGCAGTGCTCGTGCGTGCCGCGTCCGGTTCTGCCGATGAAGCCGGTGGCGTGCGAGTCGTCCAGGAACACCATGGCGTCGTACTTCTCCGCCAGCGCGACGATCTCGTCCAGCTTGGCGATGTCGCCGTCCATCGAGAACACGCCGTCGGTGATGATCATGCGCGAAGCGCTTGTCCTGATGTTCCTGCAGCTTCTCCTCCAGGTGCCCCATGTCGGAATGCTTGTAGGTGTCCTGCATCGCCTTGCACAGGCGCATGCCGTCCACGATCGAGGCGTGCACCAGCCGGTCGGCGATCATCACGTCCTGCTCGTTCAGGCAGGCCTCGAAGAAGCCGGCATTCGCGTCCATGCAGGAGGGAAAGAGCAAGGTGTCTTCGGTGCCGAGAAACTCGGTGAGCCGGTTCTCGAGTTCGCGATGGATGTCCTGCGTGCCGCAAATGAAGCGCACCGAGGACATGCCGTAGCCGCGGCGTCGAGTCCGGCGTGCGCGGCGGCGATCACCTCGGGATGGCTGGAGAGTCCGAGGTAGTTGTTGGCGCAAATGTTGATGCACTTCCTGACTGCCGAGCCGACCGGGAAACTCCACCTCAATCTCCGACGACTGCGGCGAATGGATGTACCGCTCTTCCTTGAACAGGCCCGCGGCTTTGATTCCCTCGATCTCGGTCTGGTAACGATGGCGAACTGTATCGGTGAAGGCCATGACGTGCCTCGCGTAATGAGATTCTGATTCAGCGCGTGCCCATGCATGAACTGATGGTCGCGCCGGGCACGCTCTAGACGCTGCCGACTTCGCGCTTTCTGGAATCGTCGCACCAGCGCGACGATGCTCTCCACGGTGTCGAAAGCGTCGGGCGTGGCGCACGTCGTCGGGAATCTGAATCGCGTACTTTCTTCTCCAGGAAGCGCAGGAGAGACACCATGGAAAAGGAATCCACAATGCCGCCTGAAATCAGCGGCGTGGTCTCGGTGATCTCGCGGTCGTCGCCTTCTTCCAGATATTCCCGGACGATGTAATCGCGAACTACTTTGGTGATTTCGTCCATGCTGTCGCCTCTCGTTCAGTCCTCCATGATGGTGGAAAGATCCCCCACCGGCTCGTTGAACTCCTTGCAGCGCAGAATGCGGCGCACGATCTTGCCGCTGCGCGTCTTGGGCAGCGAGTCCACAAACTCGATTTCCTGGGGCATGGCCAGCGGCGACAGCCGCTTGCGAATGTGGTTCATGATTTCCAGTTCCAGATCGTCGGAGGGCTGGTAACCTCGCTTCAGGGTCACGTACGCTTTCACCACTTCCATGTTGACGGGGTCGGGCTTGGCGACGGCGGCCGACTCGGCCACCGCCGGGCATGCTCCAGCAGCGCCGACTCGATCTCGAAGGGACCGACCAGATGTCCGCCGGTGTTGATGACGTCGTCGTCGCGCCCCATGAACCAGAAGTAGCCATCCGGATCGATGGAGGCGCGGTCGCCACACAGATACCAGCCGTTCTTGAACTTCGCCTGGAATCCGGCCTCGTTGTTCCAGTAGCCGCGAATCTGCGACGGCCAGCCGGACGCAGCGCGATCAGTCCCGCCACGCCGGGCTCGGTTGATCGGCTCGTACGTCTTGGGATCGAGCACCGTCGCGGTGATTCCCGGAAATGGCTTGCCCATCGAGCCGGGCTTGACCGGCATCCCGGGAAAATTGGTGATCACGATGCAGCCGGTTTCGGTCTGCCAGAAGGTGTCGTGGAATGGCTTGCCGAAGACCTCCTGCGACCAGATCACCGCCTCGGCGTTCAGCGGCTCGCCGACGCTGGCCAGATGGCGCAGGCTCGACAAATCGTGCCGCCGGACGATCTCCGTGCCCTCTTTCATCAGCAGGCGAATGGCGGTCGGCGCCGAATACCAGACCGTAACCCGGTGCCTCTCGATGAACTCGTACCAGCGCTCGGCGTTGAAACCGGAATCGAGCACCACCTGCGTAATTCCGTTCGCCCAGGGGCCGATGATGCCGTAGGACGTGCCGGTAACCCAGCCGGGATCGGCGTTGCACCAGTAGATGTCGTCGGGCTGCAGATCCAGCACCCATTTCGCCGTGAGATACTGCGAGATGATCGAGTAGTGGACGTGCTGCGCGCCCTTCGGCTGACCGGTGGTGCCGGAGGTGTAATGCAGAACCGATGGCGACTCGGCCGTTGTGGGATAGACCGCGAAGTCCTCGATGCGCGGCGTCCTGCTCCATCTCGAAGGCAATCTCGCGCTCCTGCAGCGAGACTCGGCCCGCATCCACGACGATGATGTGCCGCAGGTTTGGAAGCTGCTCGCGAATCTTGCGAACCTTGTGGAGGTGCTTCTTCTGCGTGATGATTGCCGACGTCCCGGCATCTTGCAGCCGCACCAACAGCGATTCGTCGCCGAAGGCGGAGAACAGCGGCTGCGCCACGGCCCCCGTCTTCAGAATCCCGAGAAAGCCGATGTACAGCTCGGGCACGCGGTCCATGAAGAGGCAGACGCGCTCGCCGGGCTGAATCCCCAGGTCGCAAAGAAATTGCGCGACGGTGTTCGACAGAACGCGCAGATCGTCGAACGTGAAGCGCTGTTGATTGCCCTGATAGTCTTCCCAAAGCAGCGCCACCTTCCTGCCATGCCCAGGCGGCAGATGCGGTCACTGCACATCCAGCCAATGTTGATGCGGGTCGCCGGGCCGGTAGCCTAACTCTCGCTCGGCGATCGCTCCAGTCGAAATTGGCGATGAGTTGCTCGTAGGAAGGCGGGGCGCTCATGATTGTCCCCTGGTGCGGCCGAGTCCGCACAGTGTTTTCACTTTAGCGGCTTGCTCACCTCTTTTGCAGTGACCCCCGTCAACCCACGTTGTGACGCCGGCAATCGGTCCTCCGTCCACCGAGTGAGCGCGCCGAGGGAGGCGGTTATTTCACGAGTAGTTGCCTCAACATGACGACCTGCTCAGGATGATAGCTGGTCATCATGTGCTCAGCGTCACTGACAAACTGCCCCAACGCCCCAAGCCATTGAAGCGTTGGAACAGAGCGCCGAGGACACGAACGCGATCCTCCACGTAACGTGCTGAGTCTTACCCTTCGCTATGGGCGTGACTGTAGAGATGCATAATACCGGCGATGCGGAGTTGCAGCGGGATGTAGTCGCATTGATCGAGCACGTACTTGCCGACCGGCCTGGCAACTGGCATGTTTCGATTGTTGGGTCGCAAGCGAACGACCGGTGGGAGATGACGATATTAGGGCCAAATGCCTTCGAGCGCTCCTACACGCTCGAAGGCACGGCCGGGCAGCATGAGCCTGCTGTGGTCGGGACAATTGTTTCGAAGATGGTCCCGGCGAGACCATAGTCAACATGCTTACATCGACGTGAGTAACGACAAGGATGTCGAGAAGGAATGACGTATGAACGAGAATCTGATCGCAATGGCTTCCGTAACCATCCATGCTCCCAGCGCCAAAGTCTGGAATGCGCTTGTGAATCCCGAAGCCATCAAACAATACATGTTCGGCACGACTGTCGTCTCAGACTGGCGCAAAGGAAGTACGATTATTTGGAAAGGAGAGTGGCAGGGCAAATCATACGAAGACAAGGGTGTGATTCTTCAGCTCAAGCCGGGACGCACAATTCAATACAGTCACTTCAGCCCACTCTCCGGACTACCGGACAAACTGGAAAACTATCACACCGTAACCATTGAGTTGTCGAGGGAGGGCGATCAAACCTTGCTCGCGCTGGCCCAGGACAATAATCCGACCGAACAAGCACGCAATCATTCCGAAAAGAATTGGGAGGCGATGCTCGCTGCCCTCAAGAAGTTCTTGGAACAATAGACCTTGTGTTGCAGCCGGGCTGACCTGCCTCGATTTTCTCATCCATGTAGAACTGCGGATCTCAGCGTTCCGGCGAACTCATTGGGCGGGCGATACCCAGGTTACTGTGGGGTCGCTCGCCGTTGTACTCCTGATGTCAGTTAAAAATCCTCGTCCTGGTCGGCGATTCCGCCCAAAAACAAAACGCCCAAAACTCTCTCGAGTCGTGGGACGCTCTGTTGAACAGCCCTCCCCCGAGTACTGCTCACAATCAGGCTAGCGGCTGGGTGCTTGGATATGAATAGCCCTGATGGGCCGATGTGAATGGCTCCGATGGGCCACTTCAGAAATACGGCCTTAGCCGCGAGTGAGATGCTGCTCTTGAGTCGTTAGCAGCGTCGCAGACGCGACTCCCGAATCAGAGCAGCCGTACTAGACGGGCGTCTGGTGCGTTCCGATCGGTCACGGGTAAACCGTGCAATCAATAAAGGGCCCCAAGCCCTTTTCAGACAATGAGCACCCTGTTCTCGTTCGCTTAAGCTGATCGAACGTTCTCTGCCTGGCCGCGCGCGACGCTTCTTGAAGCCACCCTGGAGGATGCCTCAAAAGCACACGCCCCGGCTGAGGTGACTGGCCGGGTGCGCTCGATGGGCATGGCAATCCTCCGATTCAATTTCGCTTGTTTCGAGAGAAAGCGACTTCTCCACTAGCCACGAGCGATAGCACCAAGTGACCGAGGGCTCGGTTTCATCTCAGCCGTCCGACAGTCCCCGGCTCGACGGACAAAGTGGGCTGCACCGCACTAAAGGGCGTTTAGTACAATTCCCCGCATGGCCAATCTCACCTCAGTTCTGAAATCACTCCAGCGGGAACGTAGCCGTCTCGCGTCTCAACTCGAAAGTCTCAACAACGCACTCTCAGCGCTTGGGTCGAGGAGTCGAATCTCCGCAGCTGGCCGTGCCCGGATCGCCGCTGCTCAACGTCAACGCTGGGCCAAAGCCAGGGGCCAGAAGGTCGTCTCCATCGCTAGCCGCAAGAGACGGAAGATGTCAGCATCCGCAATCGCGCGTATCCGTGCTGCTCAGAAGGCTCGCTGGGCGAAGTGGAGGAAGCAACAGAAGAGCGCCTGACTGCTGTGGTTGTTGGTGAAAGGTTGGATCCGGACGCATTAAAGGCATATTTACATCTCCATTGTGCAAAGATTCGCAGAGAAGACCTCGAACCTCAGGCGCGGGCTGCGGTCACTCGCAAGTACTCGGATGAGACCACGGTGAGCTCATCCCCGGTCTTACAGCGCTGGGCCGGCGATTGGATGAACCTGGTCGCGGACGGCCAGGAGCTTCTCATCTCCGTGCTCGAACGCTCGGGAAAGGGCTTACATCAGGCGGTCTGGACCAGAAGTCCTTATCTCGTGTGGAGCTTTCACAGCGCATTATATGCCGAAATCCTGCTCAGCCGCTTGCGCATTGAGATCGAGAGCGGTGCCAGCAAACGCAAGCTCCTGCGACTGGTGGAGGACTATCACGACCGGATCGCAACCGATGCGCCGGCCGTCGATGGTTTCCTACTGCATGGGCGAAGGGTACCGTACCGTTACCTGAGCGGAAAGAAATCTCGTCAGAAGAACGGTGAGCTGGCGGATTACGTCGGTGGAGCTGTCTGTCGTCAAGCAGGATTAGGCGGTGAGGCTACTGCGATGGGCTCGCCGGATTATCGCTCTGGATCAGCACCCACGCCGCCACCCCGACAACAATTCCGGTCCCAATTCCGATGGCCACAGGTGAGTCGAGCGCGCCGCCGCCGCGGCAGGAGCAATCCCACCGCCCGCGTCTCTTCTCTTTCCTTCTTCGACTCCGATTCCTCTCGAGTCGTCTCCTGTCCTTGCGCCAGTGTGGTGGTGGCTCCGGAATCATCGCGAATGGTCAGGTCGCCCTTTCGAGCCACGATTCGAACCGTGCCATCCACGTCTCTGACTTCAAATTCGGTCAAAGCACCAGAAGCCGGTGAGACGGTGACATCTTCAGCGCGAGTTGCCAGCGATTTTGAGGTCGACACGGTTACGCCTCCGTGCTCAAGCGTGACCGTGCTTCCCTCGTACTGAACGAGAGATTCATTAAGAACCAGAACAGTTGAGCCGGTAGCGTTGATGTTGGCAACGGAATCTTTGGTCGTCTGCACCAAGTCGCCAGGAAAGATCGCCGAAGACCTTGGAATGCTGGCGCCATTCAGCATGGCGCTTCCATGGCTGTAGAGCATGGCCGCAGGCTGGTCCGCTGCAAACAAGGCACCCGGAAGAATCACGAGCATCAGGCAACTCAGGATCTTTACGTACAAAGTCCTCATCATTGCGCGCACTTCCACCCTTCGGGAATGACCTTGCGCGATGGTAATTCCGAATGGCCGCCTCCGTCAATCGATTATTGCCGTTGGAGTTACTTCCGGGCTCCTCTCACTCTGTTCAATTTCTTGTCACGAGGCGGAAACGCATCCCAGGCTGAGAACTGGCCGTCGCGAACCCTTTGCTCCAGGGTCGGGACTCGGCTCAGCCAGAATCGTCGACAACTCTTCCATTAGGAATTGTCGAGGAGTTGCCCGTCATCCACCCGCGACAGTCGATAAGAAGCCCGCACGTCTTCGAGACAAAGGATTAAGGAGACGAGAGCAGAGGACCGACGACCAGGACGAGTTGGTTTCGCATCAGAAAGACTCCGTCCGCAACCCCCTCCATGTTTGTCAGCGGGTCGCATCGTCGCGCGTTGAAACCGCCAGAAGATACCAGGCCGCGTGTGGCAGCCATTGCTCCCCCCACCGCCAGTCATTGTCAGCGCCCGTCTGCCGATAGGGCAGCAGGAAGTCGATACCGCTCTCATCGTGGAATCCGCTGGTGATCCCGTTCGAGATTCCGCCCGGTGCGTTGGTGAATTCCCACGAGTCAAAATACATGTAAGGAGGGTTGTTGCGGCCGACGCCATTCAACATGCTCGAATCGAAGGGGTTCAAGCCTAAGATCCAGTTCAGTTGACTGGTGGCGAAGGTCTCCAGTTGCTTGCGAAGGGCCGCATCCTGTGGGAAGGCGAGTTCCGCCAGCCGTGCCGCGGCTGCCACCGAAGCCAGACGCGCGTTCTCACCCTGCCACCACGGAGCAGCGTCACTATCATGGGGGAAGAAGAAGCTCGTGTGGCGCGATCCTGCTTTGTCCTGCACGTATTCGCGGCTGTACCCGAACGGGTTGTTCACCTCCGAGGTGATCGCGAGTTCAAACGCCAGAGACTTCCTCACCGTGTCCAACACCTGCTCTTTCGCCGTGGGATCGGCGATCTCGGAGTAGTAGAGCAGGCTTACGACGGGAAAACCGCCGTCGGAAGCATGAAAGAACGGACGCTGGCCATCATCTGCTCGCCAGTAGTTCTGGTAGCCTCCGGCGCTGATCTGGCGAGCCATCAGGGACTTGGCGCGACGGTCGGCGGCTTGCCTGTACTTTTCACTACGCGTCGTCCGGTAGAGTTCGGTCGCGGCTGCCAGGGCGCAATAGTCGTCAACGATGTTTTCCTTGCCGTCGTTGGTGAGCTTGAGATTGTTCTTCTCCAGGTAATCGAAGGCATCCTCAGCGGCCTTCAGGTAGTCTGAGCTGCGAAATTGGCCGGACACAGGGTATGCACTCGCCATCGCCAGTGCGGCAATCGCGATTCCTCCACCGGAGCGGTAGCTAACTTCATACTCGAGATCACTGTTGGCAGACTCCTTCATTCCGGCAGCACCCTGCCCTGGGGCGCTTTCGATCCCAAAGCGCTTCATCTCGCCAGCAATCTTGCGTTCCTCGGGAACCTGCTTCACGCTGCCAGTCGATACGGAACGATAGAAAGATCCCTCTGGAACTCTCATCCGCACCAGATAGTCCGCCCCGAACATGGCCTCATCCAGCAGGCGCGGTTTGTATCGGGCAAACCCTTGCAGGTCGCGGCGATTCGCCTGCTCATAGGTCTTGAGCAGACTGTAGACCACCAGCGGAATCTGCTGGGGATTGAAGTAAGTCGAGAAGGACAGGTGGGAAAAGTGTTTGCCGTAGTCGCCCGTGGCATCCCACCACCCACCGTGCGCGTCAACCGTGCCGCCTTTCGCACCCTCAAACTGCAGATGGTGATCGGCCTTGTCCATCTCGCCCGAGCTGCGCTCGTCTTTGAAGTAGTAAATGACATCGGAGACTGTGCCGCGCTCCAGCAGGTCGTTTTGTACCAGGAACGGAAATGACCGGATGCTCGCCGCATTCGATGTGCATTCCAGGTAATACTTGCCCTCGGTGGTAAGAGAGTCAAAATCGAGAGTCCAGAAGTACCAGTCTCTCCATCTCTGAACGGGACCGGCCGGTTTGGGTGTAATCGCCAGAACTACTTGATCGGTAGCTTCAGCTTTCAAGACACAAGCAGAGACGCTATCACTTGCCTTGCCGAGGATCACCGCGTGCTTCGGGCCACTGGTTTCATATCCGAGATGATTGGTCAGGACCTTCAACCCACCGGCAGAAGATTGCGTTACGAGCATGAACGAAGAGAGGACAACCAGAACTGATCCAAGATGCCGTTTCATGATGACCTTTCTCCTGGCTGCGATAGCATCTCCTGAAATGTGATGGATCGCTGCATCGAGCATATGTCGACTCGCCAAAAAGGATCAGACCAGATATGGCCCGATAACACGCACTCGATTCCAGAAGCGGACATCCTAAGTGCGGAACCGACTTTAAACAGCCCAACCGGCGCCCTGGAGGTCAAAAACGGGTGTATAATCTTGGCCGTCTTGAGGTCAAAGTAAATCTAGGCCTTGTGACATCGATTTAGCCTGAGCCGCGCCCGCCGCGCCCATCAGGCTGAGTGGCCGGAGTTCCCTCCCTGGGAGGAAACGGAAATGAAAAATCGTATATTTGTTGCGCTGATTTTGTCGATAGTGATTACGCTCCCGGCATTCGCCCAGCAAACCAGTTCAACCACGCAGCCGGCCACCTCTGCTGATAAAACTGCGCCTGCTGCGAGCGGCGAGACTGCCACGGGCCAGGAGCCGTTGCGGGATACCCATACAGACTTCTGGGACGGCGACGAGCCCGGTGCGGTAGCACTCGTCACGCACCCATTTGCTAACAAAGCATACGTTCGGCGGCAGACCGCGCCGATCCGCGATCGGGTGAATGAGCTGGAGGAACTAACCGTCGCGCACGGCAACAAGATCAAGGACATCGACACTCGCTCCCAACAGGGCATTCAGTTGGCATCGAAGAAAACCGACGAAGCCGACCAGCATGCACTAGATGCCTCCAACAAGGCTCAGCTGGCGCAGCAGGCCGCGAGCGCCGTCAACACCCACCTTTCGAAAGTCGAGCCTGTGGTGGAGGGCATCGATCAATACAAGGCAAGCGCGCCGACCGAGATTCGTTTCCGTCCCGGACAGAGCGTGTTGAGCAAGGACGCCAAAAACGCACTCGACGAAATGGCTACTCCGCTGAAGGACCAGCACGGATACGTCATCGAAGTCGAGGGCTTTTCTTCGAGTCGCGGTCCAGCCGGCATTGCCGCCTCTCGAAAAATGGCGGACTCGGTCACACGTTACCTCGTGCTCAACCATGAGATCCCCGCTTACCGCATTTACGCAGTGGGCATGGGTAATTCTTCTGGAACCGGTGATGAGGACAGAGCACTCAAGCGCACCAGCGGCAGCCACGTCAGAATCAGCGTGCTGAGGAACGGCCTTGATCAGGTGGCTTCCACTCCCGCCTCCGACGCATCCACGCCTCCGAAGTAGACCATCGGCGGCGGGTGTGTCATGCCCGTGAGACTGGGCCTCCCGCGACTCCGCGAGAGGCTTTTGATTTTGATTTCGTGAAGAATCGATGTTTAGCTGTGGCGGGAGTCACGACATGTCGTAGATTGGACGCTTGCCCGCCGTTCCCTGCTCTCGTACTCCCGAACAATGGTAGTCAACAGTTTCTCGCCAGGTTTGTTGTATTACTTGTGTTCACAGCTCTCCGCCGATATCTCGGCATACGGTCATCATTCGCCGCTCTTTGAGACAGGAGAAACTATAGTTGTTACGAAATCCGAACTAAGCCATTTTGATGTTTTGTCTATTTCTGAGACTGAACAAACTATAGCTGTTACGAAATCCGAACTAAATTATCTTGTCGGTCGGAGCAAGCATCGAAGTGGTATTCAGGTGGGGCTAGAAAATGCTTTTCGACCAGGAGTGCCAGTCATGAACTACGGTACGAAAAAGAAACTAGGGCCCAGTAACGAACCGATCGAGCCTAACAAGACTCACCAGAAAAGGAAATACAGCCCTCCGCGGTTCGAGGTTTTGACAGCAGATCAGGCCAAGGTACGATTAACAGAAAGAGCTGTGCACGGCGAACCCGAAACTGAACACCTTCTTGCGGCAGTTTCCCGCCCGAGACCCGGAACCGGCGAGTGACGCTAGATTCGCGGTGAATGCGAGGCACCCAGAGCTAAGTATCTGCCGCCCCAAAGTGTGTAGCCCTGAAAGCGACTTGATTCTCTGCCCAACGCGCGATGCGCCTGTGGCCCGATCTAGACCTCACCCCGGCACAGCATTCAGGCACGACTGTCGTTCTTTCTTACCGCTCTCCCGCTTGTGGCCAAGTTCGCTCCGTTTCGTCACAGAGTCTTGAGACCGTCGATAACAAGCCCCCAATTGGCTCGGCTTTGGGCACAACAGCATCGACCAATTTGTGAGTCTCCGGCGGGATCTCGCTTCCGGAGAACATGACTACTCGCGTCTCCGGTCTGATGCGCCGTATTTCCAGCGCGACTTGGTGGCCATTCATTTCAGGCATTGAGTAGTCGAGCAGCACTGCATCAAACCTCGACATCTCGGCGAGCTTCAGGCCTTGTCGTGCTGACGCTGCGGTCACAACGAGGTACCCCGATCTTTCAAATAGGCGTCTCTCGTATTCCAAGATCGCCTGGCTATCATCGATACAAAGAAGCATTTTCCCCGGCTTTGGTCCTCGATACATACGGGTCATTGGGACCTCCCCACGATCGGCCGCAGTTCCCCACATTTATGACAATTTTTGACGACGTGCATCAGGCCTGTCTGTTCACAATAGAACACTATTGTCTAGGTTGAGTCCATGGTCCTGTCGCAGCTTGTTCCTCCGCTCGTGATGACATGACCTTTCACAGATGCCGATATGTCGGCACTTATCACCTAGATACTCCCCACAATGGGTGCCACGCAGTGTGCGTTGGGAGTGGTCGATCGACTTACCGAGCGATCAGCGAGGACCTGAATCGAACTGACATCGAATTCCAGCCAGGCCGTCTTCACTTTACGAGATCATAAAGGCCCTCACGGAGCAACTATAGAGCGCCATCGACACGCTGGGATAACGAGTTCCTTAAACTTAAGCGGTGCGGCGCGCCCATAGAGGCACAAAGTTTAAGAGTTGTTCAATATTGAACAGCGTGGGTCACTGCAGAAAAGTAGGATGTCGCGGTCGTTAGCGGTGTGGAACTCCGGGGGAGGACTCACCGCCAACGTCTCAGGTCTGCCGATATGACGGCAGACCTTCTTTGTTCGTTGTCACTCCCCTCGTGGAAATCGTGGTTATCAACTGCACATCCCAAAAGGATCATGTCACTCCCATGTCGCGCTCATGCAGGCCCTTGAAGTTATGTCGAAGTCGAAGCGGCTTGTAACAGTGCAACGTTCGATAGAACACGAGTTAATTGAGCGCGGCCACATGATCATGACCTCCCCTAATCAACCCTTTCGGCGGGACATACGGTATGCTCTCCGCCTCCACGTCACAGTCCGTTTGGCCGACCGAGAGATGCATAGGCAATCTGAAAATATAGGCCTTTGTGGCATTCTGCTGTCGAGCGCGATTCTGATTCCCGAGGGTTCCACACGGTGGAAGTGGCAGTTCAATTGGGGCGCAAGCTCGACTCTGACGCCTTCCTGACCAGCCGCGGTAAGGTGCTCCGGGTGCGAATGAACGATTCAGGACCTTCAGGATATTTCGCCGTGGCCATCGAATGTGAGCGTCCTTTCGAGCTTTCAGAGCCGAGGTCGGCTTGATTTGTATCTCAGCCTTGCTGAGAATAACAGCGCACGATTTTGGCTAGCGGCTTTGCACCCGCTCCCGATCGGATCGCCGTCCCGATGTCTACCTCGCTACCGAGCACGTGCAATCACCAATGTCAGATCGTCTTCTTGCTCACCCACCCGGAATCGTTCCGCCGCCCTCTCCACATTCTGCAATATGCACGCGGCCTCCATGTTCCCGCTGGCACGCAGGGCGTCCAACAGGCGGGATTCACCGAATTCTTCTCCAGTATGACCCGTCGTCTCGGTGATGCCATCGGTATAAATACTCAACACGTCTCCGGGCTGGCAAGCGAACTTCGGCCACGGAACACTGCCAGTCCGAGAACAGGCCGAGGACGGTGGCGGTCGCATCCAGTCTTTCAACCGCACCTGCCTTGCGCAGCAGCATGGGAGGGTTGTGCCCGCAATTGACATAATGCAGGGTGCGTGTGGCGTCGCTATAACGGCCGAAAAACAGAGTGGCATAGCGGTCTTTCGCCGTGTGCTGGTAGAAGTGGCGATTGACCGAGGTAAGTAATTGCGGAATATCTTTCGAGCCCGTACGTTGCTGGCTGCTGTACTGGCTATGCAGGCTTCCCTCCAGGTTTGCCATCAGCAGGGCCGCCGCAATGCCCTTGCCTGCGACGTCCGCCAGGACGAAGCCCACTTCGCCCGGGCCCATATCGAGGAAATCGTAATAATCTCCTCCGATGGCGCGTGCCTGCGTGCAGTTTCCGGCATAGTCAAGAGTCACCTAAAGGCGGTTTCTCCTGAGGCAGAAGCGCACTCTGTACTGCGCGGCCCGCAGCAGCGGTTTACCATCTTCCAGTTGACGCAGGTGCAATTTCCACAGGTCCACATCCGTCGCAAGGCATTGAAGGCCGGCCTGACCCTCCTCGACAGTACCCTGCGCACCGCGCCAGACCACACGGAAGGGCGCCTCCCGGTTACCGCACTCGAGCTTGACTACTTCCCCGGGCTCAAGCGGCTCTTCGAGCCCAGCCAGTGCGCACTCCCGAATTGGATATCAACGGTGTGGGCCGCTTGGGCGTGCAAGCTCCCCGCCAGCCGGGATACACGCACCGGAAGTTCGATCCGCACGCGCTCTTCTTTCCGCTCGTGGTAACAATCCCAGCCCCTTGGTGATCGCCTCCCTCAAATGGGACTTTTCGCACGGCTTGCTCAGCAGACGGAAGATACATCCTTCATTCACGGCATTGACCGCGCCCATCAGATCGAGGTGACCCGTCAGTAAAAGTCTGATGGTGTTGGGGGAAACACTGCGTGCACGTTTCAGGAATTGCACGCCATCCATGCCGGCCATCTGCATTTCGGAGATGACAACTGCAAAGGGCCCGTCATTGCAGAGCAATGCCAGCCCCTCTTCTCCGCTGTTTGCGGTGGCAATATGGAATTCGCTTTCCAGCATTTGCCGATAGCATTGCAACGCCGCTGGTTCATCGTCTACGAACAATATCTTCTGATTCAC
>CAVRZQ010000027.1:0-39356 GCA_963725575.1 uncultured Acidobacteriota bacterium | reverse complement strand
ACGCGCTCCTCGTCATCTCTTTCAGCTCGTTCTGGGTCGTATTCCGGCAGGCCGACGTTCTTGGGGTCGACCGCGTAGGGCTCGATCAGCGCGGCCGTATGCAAGCCGAGGGAACCGTCCATGAATCCCTTCAGCATGCCGTGTGCGGCATCGGGTCGATCGTGACGTACTCCTTGCGCTTGGCGTCGAGCTGATCGAGTGGATCGTTGAAGGTCCCCACTCGGAGATACGCGCGCTGAGCTTGCCGTCCTTCTCGATTTCTTCGAGATTGTGAAATATTCCCAGCTCTGGGAAATGTCCTGCACGGAGGTGACGCCCCACTGGGCAGCCTCGGCGAGGGCGGACTCCATCGCTTGCCGGCGCTTGTCGTGCGTAGGCTCAGGGAGCGCGCTGACCACGGCGGCACGGGCTGTCTCCCGCAGGATGCCGTTGGGCTGGCCGTTCGAATCGCGGTCGATCTTGCCGCCCTTGGGATCGCGGCTGGCGATGGTGATGCTGGCCAGTTGCAACGCGCGGGTATTCGCGACCGCGATGTGGCCGTCGACACGCTGCAGGAAGATAGGATGGTCGCCGGAAACTTCGTCAACATCCCAGCGGGTCGGAACAAGCTTTTACGGGCCACAGGTTCTCATCCCAGCCGCCACCAAGGATCCAGTCGCCGGGGGCCGCCGAGCCAACCTTGGCGCGAATGCGTTCCCGGAACTCCTCGAGCGACTTCACCCCCGTGAGATTCACGTTCAGCCGCTCAGCACCCCCAGCGGAAAGATGGGCGTGGGCGTCGTTAAAGCCGGGCATGATGAACTTGCCGCCGAGATCGATGACCTCGGTGTCGGGCCCCTTCAGTTTGAGGATGTCGGCATTCTCGCCGACGGCCTCGATGCGATCGCCGCGAACGGCAATCGCCTGCGCGCGCCGGACCGACCTGAAAGCGGACGCTTCCACGACCCCGGTATAGACATTGCCATGCACGAAAATGACATCCGCTTTGGGCTTGGCGGGCTGATCCTGCGCTTGCGCGGTGCAAATCGAAAGCGACAGCATGAGGGCTGCAGGCACGTTCATTCACCGACTCCGGCCAGCACGAGTAATGTCGAGGAGATTCTCTTCAAGCCGAGTTCCCGCCCGGTACAGTCGAACCACTCCTGCAGGGTATGAGCGCCGCCGCCCGAACCGCCGCCGCCGATGGCGATGGCCTCGCGTCCCAGCGACAAAGGAATGTTGGCGTCGGTGGAGGCACGCTGCACCTGGGCCACGTTGCCAAGCTGGCCGTCGACGGCGCGCACCACTTGCAGGATGCGGGCGTTCGGATCCAGCTCTCCGGCCGGGCGATCGCCGATCACGACCACCTTCGCAGCTCACGGAGTGGGTTTTGCGCTGGGCGGCGCCGCGCCCGTCGGCGAAACGCTGCTCGGCATCGACCGACTGGTCGAGACAAGCGCGCAAGGAGCGCTCGAGACGCTCGAGTTCGGTCGTCGAGGTCGAGCGCAGGTCGACCCGCATGCTAGCTGACTCAGGTATGGAATTGACCGACGTGCCGCCCCGGATCACGCCGATGTTGAACGTGCTCTTCGGGGTGGCCGAAACGGGCGTCTGGCAGAAGCGTTCAATCGCCCGGGCCAGAATGACGATCGGGTTGGGCGCGCCGAAATCACTCCAGGAGTGGCCACCCGGCCCGCGCACGATGATTTCGAAGCGGCGGCTGCCCAGCGCTTCGGCGACGATGGTGTCGGAGCCGGCGCCGTCGAGAATCAGGCTGTAGGCGATGGAATCTTTCCAGCGAGGCGTGGCGAAAATGTGCCGCATGCCGCGTAAGTCGCCCTCGCCCTCCTCGCCCACGTTGCCAATGAAGACAAACGGCGTGGCGTGGCGGACGCGTACCGAACGCAGCAGGGCGGCAATGCCCAGCATCGCCGTCACCCCGGCCCCGTTGTCGGACACGCCCGGACCATAAAGACGGGTACCCTGCTGGCGGATGTTGAGAGGAGTTCCCGCGGGAAACACGGTGTCGATGTGCGCGCTGAGCGCGATGTAACGTTTTCCGAAACCAGGATGTATGCCGAAGACGTTGCCCACGTCATCCACGCGGACATCATCCAATCCCAGTTCCCGGAAACGTTCCGAAAGCCAGGCCGCGCGTGCGCCTTCACCAAACGGAGGTGCCGCAATGCGGGCCATCTCCGCTTGCCAATGGGCAAGTTGCGGCTCCTGCGCCCGAAACCAGTTGAAGGCGGAGCGAATTTCCGGGGCAGCCGAGAGCCGCGCAACTTCCTCCTGGACCGTCGGATAGATGTCCGACACTTCGGCGTGGGAACTGGTCGGCATGAACTGGTTTCGTCATCTTACAACGGGCAATGGGATGGTTGGGTTGCTTTTGGAGGGTACCGCGATTACGGTCGGAGCACGACATTTGTCACGTCGGACCTGCGACTCGAACGAGGGCGGGCCCTCCTCGCGACCGCCGGCAAGATGCTGGCGCTACTTTCGGTATGCGGAAGGCTAGTTTTGGGGATGCGCAGGCGACTTTACACAATCCAGAATCTCGGTGTCGGTCAGGGTGTGGTCGGATTGCTTGGCGCGCGCGTAAATGCGATCCACAATTTCGTGGGTCGCCGGAATTCCACGCCGCTCGAGCCAGAAATGCACGTTCGACTTCCCGCTCATGGGGCCGATGTCGATGATCTGCTCGAGTCCGAAGACGTGTGAGGGAACCCCGGAGTAGACCGCATTGGCGAGTTCCACGTCGTTTTTCTTGAACGCCTTGACCAGAGCCGCCGCGTGCACACCGGTGGCCGTGCGGAATGCGTCCTCGCCGACGACGGGATAGTTCGCCGGAATCGGGATGCCGGTGGCACGCGCAACCGCAACGCAGTAGTCCTTGAGGCGAGTGAGGTCCTGGGTGTCCCAGGGCGGAATACCCATCAACCTGAGGTTCACGAGCATGAGGTCCATCTGGGTGTTGCCGACGCGCTCGCCCACGCCGAGGGCAGAGGCGTGCACGCAGTCGGCGCCGGCCACCAAGGCGGCCATAGCGTTGGCGATGCCCAGGCCGCGGTCGCAGTGACCGTGCCAATCGACGCGAATCTTTTCTCCCGAGGGCTTCACTACTTCCTCAAGCACGAAGCGCACCAAGGCGAATGCGCCCATCGGCGTGGCGTGCCCGGCAGTATCGCAGATGACGATCGCCCGCGCGCCATGCCGGATCGCAGTGGAATAGAGCTTCTTCACCATCTCGGGATCGCAACGAGTAGTGTCTTCAGTGACGTACATCGGATCGAGGCCGAGAGAAACGGCGTAGCTGACGGCCTTCTCGGTCGTCTGCAGCAGGAAGTCGTCGGTCCAACCCTCGGTGTAGCGGCGGATGGGGCTGGAGCCGATAAAAGTGGCCGCCTCGATGCGCAGGCCGGTCTTCTGCGAAATCTCGGCGATGGGACGGATGTCGTTCTCGTGCGTACGGGCCGCGCAGTTGGCGCGGATTTTCATTTTGTGGTCGACGATCTCGCGCGCCAGGGCGGTGATGTGCTCGACCGCACGAGGGCCGGCGCCCGGCAGGCCGAGGTTCACGGAGTTGATCCCCAACGACTCCATCAAGTGAAGGATGGTGATCTTGTCGTGGATCAGGGGATCGCGTACCGAGGGCGATTGCAGACCGTCGCGCAAGGTCTCGTCGTTCAGCAGGACGTGGCCTGCCGGCCGCAGCGACTGCGGGTGGATGATGTTCCAGTCGTAAATGAGGTCGGAAGTCTTCATGCGTCAGTCGCCAGTCTTCAATCGTCAGTCTTCAGTCGTCAGGCTGGGTCTTCGGTCGTTGGTTGTTGGCTTACAATCGTCGGCGCCAATCAAAGACCCCGTCGGGTTGATTCACCGGGTCTTGCTCACGCCTAGCGACCGACGACTGGCACCTGTTCTTACGCCTTCTTCTCTTCCTTCGCCGGAATGGTCAGGCCAAATATGGAAAGCTGCCCCTCACCGGCGACATTGGTACCGCGCGCGCCTTCGGGATTCGGCAGGTAGAGGGTCTTGCAGATTTCGCAACGATAGACTTCGGCATTGGGTCCCCACGCTTTCTGGATGCAGCCGCACTCCTGCTCCACGGCATCCGTCATGTAGAACCAGCGTTTCAGGTGGCCGCCGCAGAACTTTCCCTTGTCGTCTTTCTCGTTACAGGCGCGCTGTCCGAGCTTCTTGGTCTTAACTTTGTGGTTGGGAAGCTGCTGAAGAGCGTGCGGGATTGTAGTTTCACCAGCTGCCAAGAGAGGTCCCCTCTTTCACGCGGAGTGCCGGGCCATCGGAAATCGGCCTCAGCGGGTTCATTTTACTTGAATGGGAATGCGAGGACCAACCAATTGCGGAGGCCGGCCTGCCGTGCCAGGAACCTGCGAGAACATTGATGCGCTTCTCGCAACAGCAGCTGCCGAGCTTCGCGGCTAACTTGGGGCTGGGGAGAGACTCGCCTCGCTTCGATCTAATCTCCCGCGCCGGACGGACTGGTTCAGCCACTAGTTATGCGGCAGGATTTTGAAGAGGCGTCGCGTTTGCCAGAGCTCGTATAGGTAGCCATCGGGGCCGCGAAAATAAGCCCAGGCCTCTGCTTCGTTGCCATCGACGTCCGTGACGAACTCCACACCCCGTGACTCCAATTCCTTCCTGGCTGCGCACACATCCTCCACCTGGAAGGCAAGATCCGGGCAAGCGTGCAGCGGATATTAATGACTCTTCGGACCGAAGATCTCGAACAGCTGCCCCGAAGGTAACTCAGATTGGACCATCCCCTCACCCTCGTGAATCGCGGACAAGCCAAGGAGATCGGCAAAGAAGCGTGCGGCTGATTTCAGGTCGACAGTTCGCACGCCTGCCCATGTGTACCCAAGCACACGCATTACAGTCCCTCCCCTTCCTGCGGTCAGGATCGCCTCCTGATTGTCCATCCATTTCCTGGCAGGTTAGCCGCGAAACTAAATCGCGGCATCATAGCTATGCTTGGTGACACATCGTCGTAATCTGCTAGAGCTTGGGCCACGCCACAACTCCTGCGGATTTCAGCGCGCCGCGCACGCGTTCGACGACACGCCGAGAAAACTGCAGGTCGATAAATCCTTCCATTTGCCGCGTAAACCGCTCGCCGTAGCCGTACCACCACACCTTCTTCATACGCGGCAGCCGGTCAGTGTCGAGATACTTTACGCGCACCATTTCTTCGAGGCCGAAGCGTCCGTGGGCGCGACCGATGCCGCTGGCCTTGACGCCTCCGTGCGGGGCTTCGCTGATGCCGAAGCAGGAGATCACGTCGTTCACCATCACGGTGCCGGCGTTGATTTGCCGGGCGATCGCTTCGCCGCGCCGGGTATCGCGCGTCCAGACGCTAGCAGCCAGGCCGAATTCGGAGTCGTTTGCCAGCCGAACTGCTTCCGCATCCGAGGTAAAGGGCGCAATTGAGAGGACGGGGCCAAAAGTTTCTTCCCGCATGATGCCCATGTCATGGGTCACGTCGGCGAGCACAGTGGGCGCATAGAAGTTCGGCCCCAGCTCTGGAAGCCGCGAGCCTCCACCAAGCACGCGCGCTCCTTGGGCCTTGGCCTCTTCCACCTGGGCTTCGACGATCCGCAACTGGCGTTCGTGGATCATCGGTCCCACATCGGTCTCAGCTTCCAGGCCGTTGCCGACATGAAGCTGGCGCGTCTTCACTACGCAGGCTTCGAGAAACGGAGTGTACAGGGACCGGTGAACATAGCAGCGCTCGACCGATAGACAGGCCTGACCCGCATTGACGAACGCACCCCATACCGCTGCGCTCGATGCGACGTCAATGTCGGCGTCCTCGAGCACCAGCATCGGATCTTTGCCTCCCAGTTCGAGCACGACCGGAAGCAGCCGTGTGGCCGCAGTTTGGGCAATCCGTTTACCCGTGGGAACACTGCCCGTGAAGATGAGCTTGTCGATCTCAGAGTTGAGAAGCGCGCCTCCGGTCGCACCGTCGCCGACCAGCACTCGGAAGATTTCCTTTGGAACGCCAGCCGCGTGCAACAAAGATTCGAGCTTTAAGGCGATCAAGGAAGTGAACTCCGAGGGCTTCAGGACGACTGCATTGCCGGTTACCAGAGCCGCGAGAGTATCGACAGCGGGAATGGATAGCGGGTAGTTCCAGGGCGACACGATGGCGATCACGCCGTGGGGCTCGCGCAAGATGCGGCCGGACTTGGCTTTCATCGCGAGGCTGCCGTGCGGGATGGGCTGCTCCCGCAGAAACGTTGTGGCATTTTCGATTAGAAAGCGGGCCGCATCGAGGACGACCAGGACTTCGGTCAGCAGGGCCTCCACGTAGGGCTTCCCTGCTTCCTGGGTGATGAGCGTTGCCACCTCGGATTTGTCCTGATGCAATAGGCGCTGGAATTTGCGCAGCACGCCAACGCGGTCGCCGACGCCAAGCGCTGCCCACGCGAGCTGCGCGGAGCGAGCCTGGGTGATGGCAGTTTGGACTTCGACGTCCGATGCGCAGTCGAGTTGTTTCAGGAGTTCGCCGGTGGCGGGATTGGCGGAAACGACCTTGCGGCTCGCGATTTGGAGATCGGTTGCCATCGCTACAGGAGAAGTTTACGCGGGCAGGCGTGCCCGCGCTAGGACGGACCCCAACTTCAATATTCCACACTTACCAAAAAGAGACCGCTGGCTGGGGCAGTCGCGCCGGCGGCGGAACGGTCGCGCGCTTCAAGAATCCGCCGAATGTCGTCCGGCCGCAGTGTCCCCTTACCCACCAGGATGAAAGTACCAAGCAGGTTACGCACCATATGGTGGAGGAATCCACTGCCGCGAACGGTATAGAGAAGTTCGTCGTCTTCCCGATCGAAGGAAGAAGAGAAGATGGTACGCAGGTTGGAGAATTCGGGGTTGTCGTGACCGCGCTCCGGGTCGACGGCCGCAAACGAAGTGAAATCGTGCTTGCCGACAATCGGCAGGGCGGCCTCGCTCATGGCATCTTCATCGAGCGGGTACGGAAAGTGCCAGACATACCGGGCCAGGAACGGCGAACAGATGGGACCGCGATAGAGGCGATAGCGATAGGTCTTGGCCTTCGCGGACTTTCTTGCATGAAAATCGACAGGCACTTCGCTCACTTCGAGCATGCGAATCGAGGGTGGCAGAATGTCGTTCAGCGCCTTAAGAAAATTTTCGACCGGGATTGGCGACTCCGTTGCAAACGTCGCCACCTGGGCCAGCGCATGGACGCCGGCGTCGGTTCTACCCGAACCCTGGGGCAATACGTTTTCGCCGGTCAGCCGTCCAATCGCTGATGCCAGGGTGCCCTGAATGGTGCTCGCATCAGGCTGCACCTGCCAGCCACAGAACTCCGAGCCATCGTAGGCCAACGTCAATTTGAGATTGCGGATCACCGTTTGTTTGGAGTCCTCGGCCACAGTCCCTTCATCTAACGGTTTTTGTGGACGTTTACAAACTTTTACCTGTTTTGGCGGGCGCCGTCACCGGAAACCGGAAAAGCCTCGGATATACTGGAAAACTTCCCGGGGAACCACAGTTTTTTGGACGTTCTGGGCCGGCCGGGCCTTTTAGGAAGGAACCTTCAGCGCGCGCTTTGCGTATCAGACTGTGGAAATCGCCCGCAGGATTGCGCGCCGCGCTTGCCATTTATTCATGCACACTCAAAAAAGAGAGCCTTAGTGGACGGAGAATGCGAATGCAACTGCCATGTTTGAAGTTTGCCGCCGGGTTTTTCTGCTCCCTCACCCTAGCCACGGCCTTCGCCAGCGGTGCCTGGGCGCAGGGGAACCAGTCGACGTCGGTACCGCAGGCCCCCTCGGCGAGCCAGCCTCCGGCAACGGCACAGCCTAAGCCGTTCGTGGTCGGCGAGTACTCCAAAGCCCGCTCTCATTTTCCGAATCCGATTGCGCCCTACATCGGAGTCAATTTGCCGTCTCCGAACCTGACCAATACGCCCCGTCTGGACCAGCTTTTGCAGAATGGAAAGCTGATGCTTTCCATGAACGACGCGATTGCCCTGACCCTTGAGAATAACCTCGACATTGCCATCTCGCGCTTCAACCTCAACATCGCAGATACCGACGTGCTCCGCTCCAAGGCGGGCTCCACCATCCTCGGAGTGAACACCGGCATCGTGCAGGGTACGCCAGGCGGAGGAGTCGGCGGTTTGGGGGGCGTGACCACAGCGAGTGGCGGCGCGGGTGGAACCACGGCAGGCGGAGGCGGCGGCGGCGCCGGCACGCTCGGGATCGTGAGTTCAACGCTGGGCATCGGCTCGCCCATCACTTCCTTCGATCCGATCCTGACCGGAACGCTCCAACTGGACCGCGGAAAGTTCCTCAACGCGAGTGCATTTGCTCCAGCGATCACCGACCAAAATACCACCACCGCGGATTTTGCCTACAACCAGGGATTCGTCACCGGTACCAATCTGTCTGTCGGCTTTAACAACACGAGGGCGACGACCAGTTCCTTCTTCGCCACCTTGAGCCCGCAGCTTAATTCTAATTTCCGCGCCACCCTGACGCAGCACCTGCTGCAAGGTTTCGGACCTGTGCCGAACCAGCGTTTCATCGTCATCGCGAAGAACAATCGCGAACTCACCGACGTAGCCTTCCGCCTGCAAGTCACGACCACGGTCGACCAGATTCAGAACATGTACTGGGATTTGGTCAATGCCTACGAAAACGTAAAAGTGCAGCAGGATGCCCTCGCCCTCGCGGACAAGACGCTATCCGACAACAAGAAGCAGGTGGAGATTGGCACGCTGGCGCCCATCGAGATCGTGCGCGCGCAGAGCCAGGTAGCCACCAACCAACAATCGCTGATCGTCGCCAAGACCAACCTCGAACTGCAGCAGTTGCTGATGAAAAACGCGCTCAGCCGCACCTTGGTGGACCCGGCTCTTATTGACGCCGAAGTGATTCCGACGGACACCATGCGCATCGCCCCGGAGGAAGCGGCCGTGCCCAGCCAGGACCTGATCCAGGATGCATTCAGCCATCGTCCTGAACTGGCCGAGTCCCGCATCGACCTGCGCAGTCGTGAAATCAGTTTGAAGGCCGTGAAGAACGCCATGCTGCCTACGCTCGACCTGTTCGCTTACTACGGCGGCTCAGGGCTGGGCGGTTCGCAAAACCCGGCCAATTTGTGCGCCAATCAGAATCCGCCCACCTTCGGATGCGCGGGACCTCCCGGGACAGTCCCCGTCACTCCCGGCACGAGTTACGGAACAACGCTGAATCAATTGGTGAATTCAACCGCGCCCGATAAGGGCGTCGGGCTCACCCTCAACATCCCTCTGCGGAACCGTACCGCCCAGGCCAATCAGATCCGTTCCCAGCTCGAGTATCGACAGGCGCAAATGCGGTTGCAGCAGGTGGAGAACGAAGTGCGGATCGAAGTCCGGAACGCTCAGTTTGCACTCCAGCAGAACAGAGCGAGCGTTGCGGCCGCGCAGGCAGCCGTTGACCTGGCGCAGCAGTCCCTGGAGGCAGAACAGAAGAAGTACGCTTTAGGGGCTTCGACCACAACCCTGGTGCTGCAGCAGTCGAGTGCATTGACCCAGAGCCGCTCGAACCTGGTGGGTGCGCGCGCAGCTTATGAGAAGGCCCGGGTGGAACTGGATCGCGCAACCGGCCTGCTCCTCGAACACAATGCTATCGATCTGGCCGACGCGCAGGCGGGCGTGGTCAGCAAGTTGCCGAACGTGCCCTATGTGATGCCGCGGTCGGAAGTGAAGCCGGAGGTGGCGCCGCAGCTGCCCACGCAAACGGTCCCGGACACACAGGCGCCACCCAACAATTAGAGTTGGATGGTCCGTTCCCAGGTCTCGCCTCGCCGTTGCGGCGGGCGAGGCCTTTTGTTTTGGAATTTCCAGTATTCTAGTAGCCTTCACGGCAAAGCATCTCGGAGGATAGCCACTCATGAAAATCGCCAATGACGTCACGGAACTGATCGGCCGCACTCCTCTTGTTTACCTCAACAAGGTCACTGTGGGATGTCACGCGAAGATCGCGGCCAAGCTGGAAAGTTTCAACCCGTGCGCCAGCGTCAAGGACCGAATTGGCGTCAGCATGATTGAGGACGCGGAACGCGCAGGCAAGATTCATCCTGGCAAGACCGTTCTGATCGAGCCGACCAGCGGCAATACCGGTATTGGCCTGGCCTTCGTCGCCGCCGTGAAAGGGTACCGTTTGATTCTCACCATGCCCGATACGATGAGCTTGGAACGCCGGGTACTTCTGCGAGCCTTCGGCGCCGAAATCGTTCTGACTCCCGGCCCCAAGGGCATGAAGGCGGCCATGGCAAAGGCGGACGAGATTCTCGCCCAGACTCCCAATGGCTTCATGCTCCAGCAATTCGCCAACCCTGCGAACCCGAAAATCCATCTGGAGACCACCGGACCGGAAATCTGGGAAGACACCGACGGCAAAATCGATTTCCTGATCTCGGGTGTCGGGACCGGGCGGGACGATCACAGGTGTGACGGAATACATCCGTCCGCGGAAGCCGAGTTTCAAGGCCATCGCAGTGGAGCCGAAGGAGAGTCCGGTGCTTTCGGGAGGGGCGCCTAATCCGCATAAAATCCAGGGCATTGGAGCGGGCTTTATTCCGGAAATTCTCCGCACCGACTATATTTCCGAGGTTATTCAGATCTCGAGCGAAGACGCGGTGGTGATGGCGCGCCGTCTGGCGAAAGAAGAAGGCCTGCTGATGGGAATTTCCTCAGGCGCGGCGGTGCTGGCCGCGATCCAGGTCGCGCAACGGCCCGAGAACGCCGGCAAGCTCATCGTGACGGTTCTGCCGAGCTTCGGCGAGCGCTACCTGAGCAGTGTGCTGTTCGATCAGCTGCGGAAGGAATCGATGGAGATGACCGCAGTCGCGGTTTGAACTTCCGGTGAATGATCGCTTTCTTTAAATCCGTCCGCGAAGACATCGCCGCCGTGTTCGAGAGCGATCCCGCGGCGCGTTCGTACCTGGAAGTACTGCTCTGCTACCCGGGCTTGCACGCCCTCTGGGCCTATCGCATCAACCACTGGTTCTGGACCCATAACCTGCGACTGGTGGCGCGGTGGCTCTCGCAGGTGGCACGCCTCTTCACCGGCATCGAGATTCACCCCGGCGCCCAGATCGGCCATCGCCTTTTTATCGATCATGGAATGGCGGTCGTGATTGGCGAGACCAGTATCGTCGGTGACGGCGTGGTCATGTACCAGGGGGTCACGCTGGGAGGCACGGGCAAAGAAAAGGGCAAGCGGCATCCCACCATCGGCAACGACGTGATCATCGGATCGGGCGCGAAGGTGCTGGGTAATATTACGGTTGGGAACAACTGCCGCGTGGGTGCGGGCTCAGTCGTGCTGCGCAGCATCCCGGACAATTCCACCATCGTAGGCGTTCCCGGTCACATCGTGCTGCGCAACGGGAAGCGGGTCGTGATCAGCGATCCGAAAGAGATCAGCGACCCGATGTCGGACGTGTTCATCCGCCTGGCCGCCGAAGTGCATCAGATCCGCGAGCAATTGCAGCAACACACCCAGGCAAACCTGACTCCCGAGCCCAATCTCACCATCGACGAGGAATGGGACACGTACTCGGATGGCGGCGGGATCTAACGTCTGCGCGAGGTCCCGCCGCGTTTCCTGTGAGACAATACGCCGTTCAAATCTCACTTCAGCAATTCACTACCCTCTCGGCTTATGAGTCTTTCCGTGGCCATCGTGGCAATGGATGAGGAGGCCAATATCGGCCGCACGCTGGCCAGCGTGCGCTGGGCCGATGAAATCGTGCTGGTCGACTCGGGCTCGAAGGACCGCACCTGCGAAATCGCGCGCGCGCATGGGGTCCGGGTGATTGTGGAACCGTGGCGCGGCTACGTGGCGCAGAAACAATACGCGGTCGAGCTGTGCACGAAAGATTGGATATTGCTGCTGGATGCGGACGAAGAGGTGAGCCCGGGCCTGGCGGAGGAAATTCGTGGCGTGCTGGCCGACCCGGGTGGCGTGAACGGCTACTGGCTGCCTCGCAAGAATCTCTTTCTGGGCCGCTGGATTCGTCACGGAGGCTTTTATCCTGACCCGAAATTGCGGCTGTTTCGCAACGGAATGGGATTTGTGACCGGCCATGATCCGCACGACCGCTGCGAACTGAAGCGGGATGTGCCGCAAACTACACGCCAATTCAAGAATGCAATGGTGCACTACACCTACCCGACGCTGAGCTACTACATCGCACACATGAACCGCTACTCGTCGCTGGGTGCGGAGCTGGCGGTTTCGAAGGGGCAAAGCAGCTTCAGCCTGGCCGACATCGTCATCCGCCCGATGGCCACCTTCTTTTACAACTATGTCGTTCGCCTGGGCTTCCTCGACGGACGCGAAGGATTGCTCCTGCACCTTTACCACGCGGTGTACGTCTCGTGGAAGTATGCGAAAGCGTGGGAGCTTGCGCGGGCCCAAACCTCGAAAGGCCTGTAAGAGTGCTGGCCAACCAACCATCCGGTCGGCGCCCTGCGCGTGCCTTGTTCGTCTGGCAAGCCTCCTCTATCATCGAGACTGAGGATGTGGGAGCCGCATGCCTGATCAGAAGAAACCGTATTCCAAGCCGCAAGTCGCCGAGAGCCCGATCACGGACGTTTTTGAAGGACGACATCCTTCAGAGCGCGAACAGCAGTGGGCCGAGAAGACCCTGTCGTCCACGCTCGAGAAAGCTCCCGAGAAACCCATTGGTGCGCCCACCGGGACCAATCTCGACGAGCACGGGAATGCGCGCTTCAGCACGATTTCGAATGTCCCGGTCCGGCGCCTGTACACGCCCGCCGACCTGCCCGCGGATTGGAGCGAGGAAAAATACCTGGGCTATCCCGGCCAGGCGCCCTACACGCGCGGCATCCACGCGACCGGATACCGCGGCAGGCTCTGGACCATGCGGATGTTCTCCGGCTTCGCCTCGCCGGAGGAGACCAACCAGCGCTACAAATATCTGCTGGAGCACGGTGGCGGCGGGCTTTCGGTGGCATTCGATCTGCCCACCCTGATGGGATATGACTCCGATCATCCAGCCAGCGAAGGCGAGGTCGGCAAGTGCGGCGTGGCCATCGATTCGCTGGAAGACATGGAGATCCTGTTCGACGGCATCGACCTCGAGAAGACCACGGTATCGATGACCATCAATTCTCCGGCCAGCGCTTTGTGGGCGATGTACCTGGTGGTTGCGGAAAAACACGGCGCGGACTGGAAAAAAATCTCGGGCACGATTCAGAACGACATTCTGAAGGAATACATCGCGCAGAAGGAATACATTTATCCGCCCGCGCCCAGCATGCGGCTGGTGATTGACACGTTCGAGTTCGGCTCGAAGTTCACGCCCAAGTTCAACACCATTTCGATCAGCGGGTACCACATTCGGGAAGCGGGATCGACCGCGTTGCAGGAACTGGCATTCACGATTTACGACGGCGTTGAGTACGTCGAGTGGGCCCGGCGGCGCGGCCTCGAGGTTGACGAGTTCGGCCCGCGGCTCAGCTTCTTCTTCAACGCGCACAACGACTTCTTCGAAGAGATTGCCAAGTACCGGGCAGCACGCAAAATCTGGTACCGGCTGATGAAGGACCGGTTCGGCGCAAAGAACGCGCGTACCTGGCTGATGCGCTTCCATACGCAGACGGCCGGGGTCTCTCTGCCCGCACAACAGCCACGCAACAACATCGCGCGCGTGGCTCTGCAGGCGCTGGCGGCTGTGCTGGGTGGAACGCAATCGCTGCACACTGACTCCTACGACGAAGCTCTGGCGCTCCCTACCGAAGAGGCCGCACGCATCGCACTGCGCACGCAGCAGATCATCGCTTACGAGTCGGGCGTGGCGCAGACGGTTGATCCTTTGGGCGGATCTTATTTCGTAGAGAAGCTGACGCTCGACATGGAGCAGGGCGCGTTCGACTATTTCGGCAAACTCGACCAGATGGGTGGCATGGTGAAGGCCATCGAGCGCGGCTATCCGCAGAAGGAAATCGCGGAAGCATCGTATCAATACCAGCGCGCTGCCGAGGCCCGCGAGAAAGTGGTTGTGGGGGTCAACGAGTTCGTGATCGAGGAAGAGTCGCCCCGCATCCTGTACATCGATGAAACAGTCGCTAGCCAGCAGACCGCGAAACTCAAGTCGCTGCGCACACGCCGGTCGAATGACGAGGTAAAGCGCCGCCTGGAGGCCCTGAAGAAGGCGGCGGCCCAGGAACCAAGGGCGGGGACGGACGGCAAGGTGTCCGCGGCAAATACCATGCCCTATATCGTCGACGCCGTGCGGGCCTACGCGACGGTAGGCGAGATTTGCGAAGCACTTCGTGAAGTTTATGGGACGTACACCGAAGTGAGCGTCACGTAAGACAGCCGTCAGTCGTCAGCCGAAACGACCTTCGCCGGAACCCTACGCCTGCTCCCTAACATCTAACATGCAATAAAGAAATTCTGGGGATTTTTTCGTGAAAGAACTTTTGCACGAAGCCGCGCGCCGTGCCGAACTCTACGTATCCAACGTCAACCGCCAACGCGTTGCTCCCACTCCGGAAGATCTCGCTCGCCTCGAACATCTTGCGGGACCCCTGCCCAACGAGCCAACCGATCCGCGAGAAGTCCTGGCCTTGCTGGACGACTACGGTTCTCCCGCGACCGTAGCATCGTCGGGTGGACGCTATTTCGGATTTGTCACCGGCGGAACCCTGCCTGCTCCCCTGGCTGCGAACTGGCTGGCGGCTGCCTGGGATCAGAACGCAGCCCTGCGCGTGATGTCCCCCGTCGCTGCAAGAGTCGAGGAGATCGTGCTGGACTGGCTGCGCGATCTGTTCCGCTTGCCTCCGCAGTGCGGCTGTGGATTCGTGACCGGCGCCACCATGGCAAATTTCTCAGGGCTCACCGCTGCTCGGCATGCCTTGCTCGCGCGGGCAGGTTGGAACGTCGAAGACCGTGGTCTTTTTGGCGCTCCCGAGATCAAAGTCGTGGTGGGGGCTGAAGTACACGTCTCGCTTTTGAAAGCGCTGTCTCTTGTCGGATTCGGAAAGGCTCGTTTGACCACCGTTCCGGCTGACGAACAAGGCCGCCTGCGCCCAGAGGCGCTACCCCCGCTGGATGATCGGACGCTGGTCTGCATCCAGGCTGGCAATGTGAATACCGGAGCCTTCGATCCCGCAGCCGTTATTTGTGCCCGCGCTCACCAGGCGGGCGCGTGGGTGCACGTCGACGGAGCATTCGGGCCGTGGGCTGCCGCTGCTCCAGGTCGGGCCTATCTGGCAGCCGGCCTTGCAGAAGCTGACTCGCTCGCGACCGATTGCCATAAATGGCTGAATGTCTCCTATGATTGCGGCCTTACATTCGTGCGCGACGCCGCTCATCTTCGCAATGCCATGACGTTCAACGCCGCGTATCTGCAGACCACGGCGTCCAGAGAACCCGGGCAATACACTCCGGAAGCATCCCGGCGCGCTCGGGGCATCGAGGTCTGGGCCGCGCTGCGATCCCTGGGACGCAGGGGTCTTGCCGAAATGGTCGAGCGCAACTGTCGGCAGGCAGCGTGCTTTGCGGAGGGCCTGCGCTCCGCTGGCTTCACCATCCTGAATGATGTAGTTCTGAACCAGGTGCTGGTGTCGTTCGGTAGCGCTGCACAAACGCAACGTGTGATCGACGAGGTACAAAGAGACGGGACTTGTTGGTGCGGCGGAACCCAGTGGCACGCCCACACCGCGATGCGTATCAGTGTGTCCTGCTGGGCTACGACGGATGATGATGTCCAGAAGAGTCTGGCAGCGATTGTGCGCATTGCGCGGAATGTCTTGTCCGGCACATGAAGGCCCGCCAGCTGGCGGGGATCTCGCGCAAGCAGCGTCGAGCCTGGGGGAACCTCGTACTTCCGATTTATTTTAAGGCTGCAATTTGCAACCTCAAACGCGCCCGGGCCAACTAGAATTTCCCTATCATGCCCAAGGCCGAACTTGCTCTCACCGTCCCCGTCGAGTCGCGCATCCGGGTTGTGCGTGAGCAAAAGGTCATCCTCGACAGCGACCTGGCGGAGTTGTACGGAGTCTCCGCGAAGCGCCTGAACGAACAGGTCAAACGCAACCGGGAGCGATTTCCCGCCGATTTCATGTTCCGACTGAATGAGGCGGAGCTTGATTCTTTGAGGTCGCAGTTTGCGACCTCAAAACAGGGTCGCGGCGGCCGGCGCTACCCGCCCTATGCTTTCACCGAGCACGGTGCCATTATGGCTGCGACCGTGCTCAACTCCGAGCGTGCCGTGGAAATGAGTGTTTTCGTGGTCCGGGCCTTTGTGCGCCTCCGCGAAGTGCTGGCCACCAGCCAGCAGCTTGCCGGGAAAATTGATGAACTGGAGCAGCGCCTCGACACCCACGATGCCTCCATCCAGGAGATCATCGAAGCGATCCGGGAGCTTATGGCTCCCGAGCAGCCTTCAGGACGCAAAATCGGATTCAACCTGCCGGCCGGGAAGACCTCCTCCGAAACCTGAATCAAGTCCAGCGCCATCGGAGCCAGTTGGTCTGCCTGCCAGGTCTGCAAATCGGCCGGTCTGACAGATGGCCGATGTTTCGTTTTTTGTTCGCCTATTATGCAGATTTTATGATAAAACCGTGAGCCATGCGAAAGGCAATCAACCATCTCAAGAAATCGGATCCCGTGATGCGCGCCATTATCGAACGGGTGGGTCCGTGTCGCATGGAGTTCGGCGAGCCGACTTTCCATAGCCTGGCGGAAGCGATCATCTACCAGCAACTCAATGGCAAGGCCGCAGTGACGATCTTCAAACGCTTTACGGACGCAGCCGGCACGCCCGTCACGCCGGCAGGGATCCTGAAGCTGTCGGAGCAGCAACTGCGCGCGGTCGGGCTGTCGAAGCAGAAGTCGTCATACCTGCGCGATCTGGCCGGGAAAACGCAGGCCGGGCTGCTGAATTTCGAAAAACTTGCCGAAATGCCGGAAGCGGAAGTCATCGCACACCTCACTCAGGTGAAGGGTGTCGGTGTGTGGACCGCGCATATGTTTATGATGTTTACCCTGCGCCGGGCGGACGTGCTGCCGACCGGGGACTATGGCATACAGGTCGCGATAAAGAAGTACTACCGTAAGCGCAAACTACCCAAACCCAAGGACATGGAGAAGATCGCCCAGGCGTGGTCGCCGTACCGCTCGGTCGCCTGCTGGTACCTGTGGCGCAGCCTCGACATCAAGACCGTCTGACCACAACGACACGAAGAGCCAAGAAGGAGGCAAGCGTTTGACATCTCCTTCGTGACCCTTTGTGTCCTTTGTGGTTAAATGACCTTGGTGGTAAGCGAGCAGAAAATCCGCGTGTTGGTGGCGAAACCCGGTCTGGACGGGCACGATCGCGGTGCCAAGGTGATTGCGCGTGCCCTGCGCGACGCGGGTATGGAAGTCATCTACACCGGGTTGCGGCAGACTCCGGAGATGGTGGTCAGCGCCGCCCTGCAGGAAGACGTCGATGTGATCGGCCTGTCGATTCTCTCCGGAGCGCACAATGCCATCGTGCCGCGGGTGGCCGACCTCCTCAAGCAAAACCGGCTGGACGACGTGTTGCTGCTGGTCGGAGGCATCATTCCGGATCAGGATGTTGCGGGGCTCAAGCAAAATGGCGTAGCCGCGATTTTTCAGCCCGGCACCGCCATGGACGACATTGTGAAGTTCATCCGGGAGCATGTGAAGCCGCGCGGCGTCCCGGCTGTTTAGAAGTATGTAAGAAGCGGTAAGTACCTGCTGTTCCGGTCCTCGAAAGCGATTTTCCCCAGGGTCCTTCCGAGCCCTCCAATCTCATGATGGAGATGTCCGCAACTCGTTTGCGAGAAGTTCTCGCGCGCACCATCGGCCCGACGCCCTGGTACTGGCAGACCTTTCCGGCCATCACGTCGGTGGCCGGGCAGCGCTTTGACTGGACTCACCAGGGAGAGGAAGGACCGGTGGGCTACGTGGTGACCCTGGGACTCGAGCCGGAACCCGCGACCCCGCGCCTGGCATTGAACACGTACTGCCGGCCGTTTTTCGTAGCGCCGTCTTACCTCGGGATCTGGTGCCCGGAAGGGCGAAGCATTCGACTGGCCTGTTTCGATCCCGACACCCTGAAGGGGTTCGAGATGGCCGAGATCGCCGGATGGTTCAAACAGTCGAGTGACCGCATCTATTCACACACGGAGCCAGTGGCGGAATTTGAGGTGCCCTTCGATCTGGGACCGGGTACACACAAGATCGAAGTTCCTCCCGAATTTGCCGATGTAGAAGAGTTGATCGTGCCCACCAGCTACAAGGCGATGTCGAAGGACGATCCAGCATTTGCGTTGTTCGTGTTTTACCTGCACGCCGGTCTAGTGGAGGTGTTGCCCCAGATATGGTTCACGGCGGCGCAGTACCAGGTGGGGCAACAATGGATCACGCGGGCGGCGCGCGACACCGATTCGCACCGCATCGTGGGCGAGTGTTTTGGAGTGGGCACGTTTTTGCTGGAAGAGGACGGGTGCCACCTGGAACGGTGGCTGCACAAGACAACCGGCTAGCCGTGGCCGAACGCCAAGGCAGCCCAGAATTCGCACGATGAAACGCACGCTCCAGTTCACCGTTACAATCGCGCTCCTGGTAATGTTCGGGATGCCGTTGCCGGCGCACGCGGGCGGAATCCTTGGGCCCATCATCCTGCATCCGGCGCGCCGGCAAATCACGGGCCCGCAGATCGCCTGGGCCGACGAATCATTTGAGAGCGTGCAGGCAGCGCGCGAGGACTTCATCGTTTCCGCATCTGACGACGTCACGCTACGCGGTTGGAAGGTCCACTCTGCCCATCCCAATGGCGACTGGGTGTTGCTCCTGCACGGCAGATCCCAGAACCGGCTCACCATGATCGGCTACGCGGACTTCCTGCTGGCCAGCGGCTACAACGTCGTGATGATGGACGCGCGTGCACATGGCGAAAGCGGCGGCACGATCGCTACTTACGGCTATTTGGAGAGGTACGATACGCGAGCCATCCTGGACGCCTTGGCGGCCAGCGAACACGTCAACCAAGTATTTGCGCTTGGCGAGTCGATGGGAGCGGCGGTAGCGTTGCAATCGGCTGCAATCGACCCGCGCATCGCGGCGGTGGTCGCGGAAGGAGCCTTTCGCAACCTGCACGAAGTCATGTTCGACTATGCCGGCTTGCGCCTGAACGCATTCCTGGGAAAGACACTTTTCCGCCCGGCGGCAATCGTGGCCGTCCATGAGGCCGAACACCAGGGGGGCTTCCGGTTTGATGACGTGTCGCCGGAGGAATCGGTCGCGATGCGGAGGTTTCCTGTGCTGCTCATCTCCGGATTGAGCGATCACAACATTCCCCGCCGGCACGCCGAAGCCATCTTCCTCGCCGCGAAAGGGCCCAAAGAACTCTGGCTGGTACCGGGGGCGCGGCACCAGAAAGCCATGCAGACCGCCCCGGAGGAATTTCAGCAGCGGGTGCTGCACTTCTTCTCCTCCGCGCGCGGCGTGCATTGATTCACGCCTGAAGCCCGTGCCCAATCATTTCCAACTCGACGATCTGGGCGGGCACTGCGAACTTCGGCTTTTATCGGAGGATGGAACGAACCGCCTGACCCGGGCCTGCGTGCTGGCCCTTACCCATGCCATCCAGGCACTGAGAGAGAATCCCAGGCCCATCATCATCGCCGGCAACCGCAAGTTCTTTTCCGCGGGCGCCGATCTGGCGGAGATTCGGTCCCTCACCGGCTCCTCCGCGTATGACTTCGCCAGACTGGGGCAGGCCTTGATGCGCGTGATCGAACGTTTCCCCGCTCCCGTGTATGCAGCTATCGAGGGCTACTGTATGGGAGGAGGGCTTGACCTGGCATTGGCTTGTCACCGGCGCATTGCGTCTCCCCACGCTGTGTTCGGACATCGGGGAGCGGCCTTGGGCCTGATGACCGGATGGGGAGGCACGCAACGCCTGCCCCGGCTGGTCGGCAAAGGGCGGGCGCTCGCCTTGTTCCTCGCAGCGGAGAAGCTGCACGCGAAGGATGCGCTGAGGGTCGGGTTGCTTGATGCGATGGCGGAGGATCCGGTTAGGGAGGCGGCTGGTCGCATTCGAAGCGCCTCGGACTCGGACCAACATCCATTCGCGCCCGGATTCGTAGTGCAATCCTAGGTTGCGGTTTCCACCGTGTTTTTTCGCCGCCTCAGCGATGAAGTGCATCTTTTAGATGGGGAAGGGTATTTCGCGGGTTTGCGCCTGCGCGCTCGGCTGGTATACCGTAATCCGTTTGCAGTCATCGACCCATGGCAGACCGTAATCAACTCTCGGAGTCCACCGCCACATCCAGCCTGCTGCCTTCCAAGGTAGACCCCACCTCGGCGCGCTTTGAAGCCAACATGCGCTTCATGGCCGACCTGGTGTCACAGGTACGCAACGAGGAAGAAAAGATCCGCGAAGGCGGAGGTGCGAAAGCGATCGAGAGTCAGCACGCCAAGGGGCGCCTGACCGCGCGCGAGCGCATTCACCTGCTGGCCGATCCAGGCAGTTTCTTCGAACTCGGCAGCTATGCCGCCTACGGAATGTACGAGGAATGGGGCGGGGCGCCGTCGGCGGGCGTGATCACGGGCCTCGCCCGGATCCACACCCGGCTGGTCATGCTCATCGCGAACGACGCCACCGTGAAGGCCGGCGCGTTTTTCCCGATGACCTCCAAGAAAGTGATCCGCGCTCAGAATATCGCGATCGAAAATCGCATACCGACCATCTACCTGGTCGATTCCGCCGGGGTCTTTCTGCCGCTTCAGGAAGATGTCTTTCCCGATACCGACGACTTCGGGCGCGTATTTCGCAACAACGCGGTTATGTCGGCAATGGGTATTCCGCAGATCGCCGCCATCATGGGCATGTGCGTGGCGGGCGGCGGATATCTGCCGGTGATGTGCGACCACGTCCTGATGACGGACGGCAGCGGCCTGTTTCTCGCCGGTCCGGCCCTGGTGCAGGCGGCCATCGGCCAAAAATATTCCGCCGAGGAACTGGGCGGGGCCGCGATGCACTCGGCCATCAGCGGCACCGTCGACTTTCGCGAACCGAACGACGAAGCCTGCATCGCGCGCATCCGCGCCCTGGTCGAAAAGTGGGGCTACCGCCGGCAGTCGCCCTGGGACCGCAAACAGCCCGTGGACCCGGCGATGGCGGCCGAAGAAATCTACGGCATCTACGATGCCTCTCCGGGACGTCCCTACGACATGAAAGAAATTCTGGCGCGCATCGTCGACGAAGGCCGCTTCGACGAATACAAGCCCGAATACGGCAAGACCCTGATCTGCGGCTACGCCCGCATTGGCGGCTTCGCCGTCGGCATCGTCGCCAACCAGAAACTGCACGCCCAGCAGACCGATCACGAAGGCCACAAGCGCGTCGAATTCGGCGGCGTCATCTACACCGAGTCCGCCGAAAAGGCCGCCCGCTTCATCATGGACTGCAACCAGAACCTGATCCCGCTGGTCTTCTTCCACGACGTCAACGGCTTCATGGTCGGCCGCGACGCGGAGTGGAGCGGCATCATCAAGGCCGGAGCGAAGATGGTGAACGCAGTGTCGAACTCCGTCGTGCCGAAGATCGCCGTGATCGTCGGCGGCTCGTTCGGCGCCGGGCACTACGCCATGTGCGGCAAAGCCTTACGATCCGCGCTTCGTCTTTGCCTGGCCCACGGCGAAATACGCAGTCATGAGCGGAGACTGCGGCGGCCGGCACGCTGGTCGAAATCAAAGTCAAGCAACTGGAGCGCAGCGGCAAGAAGTTGAGCGACGAAGAGAGAAAAGAGTTGTTCGAATCGACCAAGAAGACATACGACGAGCAAACCGACCCGCGCTACGGCGCCGCCCGGCTCTGGATCGACAAGATCATCGATCCCATGGAGACGCGCCAAGCCATTACGCAGGCGCTGGAGGCAGCGGCCGTTGAATCCGGAAGTGCCGGAGTTCAAGGTGGGAGTGCTGCAAACATGAAGGGATTTCAGATTGCAGACTGCAGATCTTTCTGGGCGGCGGATCATAAATCTACAATCTGAAAGTCTTCAGATCTGCAGTTTGCTGGTAAACCATGCCATCTACCCGTCAAACTCGTTGAATGTCCCCGCGATGCCTGGCAAGGCCTTCAGGGGCAGATCCCTGCCTGACCTCAAGACCGAACTATCTCCAGGCGCTGATCTGCGCCGGGTTCAAGCACATCGACGCGGCTCAGTTTCGTATCGCCGAATGCCGTCCCGCAGATGGCCGACTCCGAAGAAGTGCTGAAGGAACTCGATCCGCCCGACGACGTCGAAATCATCGGCATCGTGGTCAACGAAAAAGGCGCGCAACGTGCGATCGCAACCGAGGCCGTGAGCACGCTCGGTTTCCCGTATTCGATCTCGCCGACGTTTCTGCAGAACAATCAGCGACAGACGCTCGAAGACGCGATCGAAGAACTGGAGAAGATCGAAAAAATAGCTGACGAAGCCGGGCTCGATACCGTCGTCTACATCTCAATGGCCTTCGGCAATCCGTACGGCGACCTGTGGACCGTCGACGAAGTCGTCGAAGCCGTAGGCCTGCTCGAGTCGCAGGAGCATCCGCATGATCTCGCTCGCCGACACGGTCGGGGTGGCGTCGCCGCGAAAAGATTCGCGAAGTGGTCTCCGCGGTGATGGCGAAGTACGAATACCTCGAAATCGGCGTCCACCTGCACAGCCGTCCCGACCAAGCGCTCGAGAAGATACTCGCCGCGTATGATGCCGGTTGCCGCCGCTTCGATTCCGCCATCGGCGGCCTGGGTGGATGTCCCGTTCGCGCAGGACGCCCTGGTCGGCAACATCCCGACCGAAAAAGTGCTGGAAGCGCTCCAGCAGCGCGCCATCGAACCGCCCGTCACCCGGTCCTCGGATTCGCTGCTGAAGGCAACCGCCGGAATTGTGGCGAAGTATCCTGATGCAGCCGCGGCCGATTGACGCCGACGGCGCTGATTTCGATCATGAGCTTCAACACCATCCAACTCGCGTTCGATGGCGGCGTCGCCACCCTCACCTCGAATCGTCCTGACAAGCGCAATGCCATCAGCTACGAACTGATTCGAGGATCTGCTCGCCGCCCTGGACGAAGTCGCCCAGTCTCCAGCGCTGGTCCTGATCCTGACCGGCGCGGGCAAAGCCTTCTGCTCGGGCATGGATCTCGACAATCTGAAGACTCTCATCGGCCGCTCGCCGGAGCAGAATCTCGAAGATTCCCGGATCATGGTGCGCCTGTTTCGCACGCTCTACGATTTCGCCAAGCCGACCATCGCGGCCGTCAACGGCGCCGCCATCGCCGGCGGCACCGGGCTTGGCCTCGCTTTGCGACTTCACGCTGGCCGTGCCGGAAGCGAAATTTGGCTACACCGAGGTCCGCATCGGATTCGTGCCGGCCATCGTTTCGACGTTTCTGCTGCGCCAGGTCGGAGAGAAGATCGCTCGCGATCTTCTCCTGACCGGAAGGCTGTTCGACGCCGAAGAAGCTTTGCGCATGGGGCTGCTCAACGAGATCGTGCCCCCGGAAAACCTGCTGCCGCGAGCCCGAGATCTGGCGGCGCAGTTGATGGAGAACAGTCCGGCTTCCCTCTCCTACACCAAGCGGCTGCTGAGCGAAGCGGCCCGCGCTGCCATCGACGCGCAGATCGACGCCGCCGTCCGCGAGAATGCGGCCATCCGGGCTACGCCGGATTTTCACGAGGGAATTTCGTCGTTCCTCGAAAAGCGCAAGCCGAAGTGGAGTTCGCGAGCATGAGCGAGACTCGCACGGGCGTCGCCAACCCGGCCACCGGCCTGCCGTCGATGGTGAATGAGACCGGCATTCGCGTGCGCTACGCCGAGACCGACCAGATGGGCGTGGTCTACCACGCCAACCATTTCATCTGGTTCGAGGTCGGCCGCGTCGAATTGCTTCGCCAATTCGGATTCTGCTACAAGGACATGGAGCAGCAGGATAACTGCTTCATCGCGGTCGTCGATGCCCGCTGCCGCTATAAGGCTCCGGTGCTTTACGATGACGAGATCATAGTGCGGACCCGGCTGAAGAATATTCGCGAATCAATGATTCATTTTGGGTACGAACTGGTGCGGGTGGTGGATGGAACGCTGCTCGCCGAAGGCGAGACCACGCACATCGTCGCCGATGCGCAGATGCAGAAGACCACCCTGCCCGAGAAGTACATGAAAGTATTTCGCGAGGCGGTGAGACGGTGAAGAGGTCGCTTACGATTGTCTTGACCACTGAGTCGCAGAGACATTGAGAGAGCTGTGCAAATGAATGCCGGCGCTGCGGCTCGGCAAAGAAGGTTCCAAGAACTGACTTGACAACTGGAGTCGGAGACTAAAATCAGAGCCTAGAGCCTAGAGCCTAGAGCCTAGAGCCCAAAGCCCAGAGCCTAGAGCCTAACACCCGAGACCTGCCTCTTGAACGCCCTGCACATTAACGGAAACGATCTGACCCTCGAAGCGGTGCGCGAAGTCGCGCTCGAGCGCCGTCCCGTCCTGCTCGATCCCGACGCTCGCGAGCGCGTCAATCCGCGCGTGCGGTCGTCGACACGCTCGTCGCCAACAACCAGGTCTCCTACGCCATCACCACCGGCGTCGGCAAGTTGAGCGATGTGCACATCGTCGGCGACCAGATGCGCGAACTGCAGGTCAACCTGGTGCGCTCGCATGCCGTCGGCGTCGGCGAACCGCTTTCGATTCACGACACGCGCGCCATGATGCTGCTGCGCGCCAACTCGCTTTCGAAGGGCAACTCGGGCGTGCGCGCGGTCATCATCGACACCATCTGCGAGATGCTCAACCGCGGCGTGACTCCCGTGGGTACCGTCGCAAGGCAGCGTCGGCGCAAGTGGCGACCTCGCTCCGCTGGCGCATCTTGCGCTTCGTCTTGTCGGTGAAGGAGAATGCTTCGACGAAAAGGCGGCCGCATGGCCGGCGCCGAGGCGCTGAAGCGCGCCCAGATCAAGCCGTTGGTGCTCGAAGCCAAAGAAGCCGTCTCGCTGATCAACGGCACCCAGGCGATGCTGGCGATCGGACTCTTGATGCTACTGGCCGCTGAGACCCTGGTCGACACCGCCGACGTGCTTGGCGCCATGACCTGCGATGCCCTGAAGGGGACCGACGTCGCCTTCGACGAGCGCATTCACAAGGCGCGTCCGCATGCGGTCAGATCGAGACTGCCGCCAACCTGCGCCGACTGCTCGAAGGCAGCGAAATCCGCGAATCCCATCGCGACTGCGGCCGCGTGCAGGATGCCTATTCACTGCGCTGCATGCCGCAGGTGCATGGCGCCGTGCGCGACACGCTCGCCCACTGCCGCTCGGTGTTTGAGACCGAAACCAACTCCGCCGTCGACAATCCGCTCGTCTTCGTGAAATCCCAAGTCGAAAGATGACACTGCGACGTGATCTCTGGCGGCAACTTTCACGGCGAGCCGCTCGCCTTCGCCCTCGACTTCCTCGCAATTGCGCTGAGCGCGCTGGCCGGCATCAGCGAACGGCGTCTCGAGCGCATGGTGAATCCCGCGCTCAGCGAAGGTCTGCCCCCGTTTCTCGCTCCCGGCGCCGGCCTGAACTCCGGCTTCATGATGCCGCAAGTGACCGCCGCCGCCCTGGTCAGCGAAAACAAGGTGCTGGCGCATCCGGCCTCGGTCGATTCCATCACCACCTCCGGAAACAAGGAGGACTACGTTTCCATGGGCATGACGGCCGCCATCAAGCTGAAGAGAGATCGTCGAAAACACCCGCAACACGCTGGCCATCGAGGCGATGGCCGCGGCCCAGGCGCTCGACCTGCTGGCCCCGCTCAAAACATCGAAGCGCCTGCAGCAGGCCCTGCTTGCGATCCGTGCCGTGTCTGCCAAAGTAGAGAAAGATCGGGTCATGTATCAGGACTTCGCGCGCATCGCCGAGGTCATCGCCAGCGGCAAAGTCGCCGAATCCCTGCGCTAGAACCTCTCACCACAGAGACACAGAGAAATACTCAGCGAGGAGTTGAGATGATGGGCCTCAGGACTCAATGAGTGCAATGGCCTGATCTATAAGAGGGGAAGTCAAGGACATTTTTCTCCCTCGACCGGAAGGCGAGAACGCGTCCTTGCCTTCCAGCCCTGGAGCGTGAGGTGAGGCGTCGGGTCGTGCCGCAGTTGCATGGTTCCATCTCGGTTGCATCCTTATTGAGTAGCGACGACGTCGATCGGTTTCTGAAACTGGCAAGCCGTGGCGGTTGCCTAGTTGGCAACACATAGATCTATCTGAGGCTCGTGGCCTAGTGCTTTTTTGGGTTGTCCGAGAGGGTATAGGGATTACACGGAGGCTAAGTGCCCGGTGGGCACTTCACGCCTACAGGCCATTGGGATACTCACTCTCGAACCCGAGCGTCTCAAGAACCGATCCACCACTACCCGAGGAAAAATCACCGGAGATGGAAAGGGCTCTTACCCGAGACGCTCAAGCGGCTTGCGATTTCAGTTTGTCGATGTCGAAGTCTTCTCCCTTCTTCCACAGTGTCAGCGTAATCGCTGCAATCTTGCGTGCCAGCGTGAGACGCACCATGGTCGGCTTGATGCCTTTGGCGAGCGAGCGCTGGTAAAACTCTTGGAACGGTCCGGGCTTCACACTGGCCCGCGTAGCAGCACCTTTAAATAGACCTTTCAGATCATGGTTGTAATCCTTGTTCAAGCCGCGAATCGTCGCCTGTTTTTTACGCCGCCGCACTTGCCCGCGGACGTAGTGATATTCCCCGCTGTCGCGGGTTTCCAACCCCAGTCCGCTGTAGGTCCACAGTTGGCGTTTGCTGCGAAAACGATGCGGAGTCTGAATCAGTGCCACCGCCAAAGCGGAACGAATCGGACCCAGGGAGGGAATCTGCCGCAGCTTGGCGGTGATGGTGTGTTTGCGGCCCTCCGCCAGAAGTTCGCGTCGCGCTTGCTGGCGCAAGTGCTGCAGCATGTCCAATTGCTGATAGAGTTGCTCGGCTCGCCGGCGCGTTCCAGCTTCGGGAATCTTCTCCAGCCACTGGCTGCGATGGCGCGTATAGTAAACATCCCTGCCGGCACAGGGGATCGCCCAACTGCGATACAGGGCTTTCAGGCGATTCATGACCCGGGAAAGATCTTTGACCACGGTCAGATAACTTCGGGCCAGCTCGCGCAGCATGCGTACCCCGGTTTCGCCGTGGTACACGGGCTTGAGATCATTGAGGCGCAGGCGCTCGGCGAGTTTGCGAGCATCGATCCTGTCACTCTTGTTGCCATGTTTGAGCAGCGCGTTCTTGCGTGGATTGCACACCAGGACCTCGGTTACATGCGGTTTGAGCAGGTCGTAGAGCCAGGCTGCCCAGGTGCCTTCTTCGAAGGTCACGAACAGGCTGCCGCGCAGTCCCGCGAAGAACTCCAGAAGGGTAGAGGCTTTGGTTTCCAGGATGGATTCCATGACGACCTTGCCCTGGGAATCCATCACCGCGACCGAAATCGTTGCTTGATGAACGTCGAGCCCAATATACTTTTCACTGTTCACGGAGGGTGCTCCTTTCGTAGGTGATCATGTCGACGATGACAACCTACTCCAAAAGGGGCGCCCTCTTATAATGCGATTGCAACATCTGACAGCAGCGGCAGGCCGGAGGGCCTATTCTTAGCTACAGGCTCCAAGCGGAGCGCTTAGAACTGACCCAAACTCCACTGAAGAAGCCGAGAACTCCAAGCAGCACGGCAACAGCCGGACTGTGGACGCTTCCCAGTAATCCTCCGACGAGCGTGCCAACGAGCGCAGGAACAAAAGCGCGTTGGAATCCAATCCTGCGGAATAGAAACACATAGGCGATAGGCGTTGCGAACATGCCGAAAATCCCACCGTAAACAGAACCGACCCAGAGAACGGCGGAGTTCCAATCTCCAAAGTGCATCCCGGTGGTGTGGCTTCGGCCAATGAAGACGTTGAATGAGAGAATTATTGCCCCACAAACTCCACCTGAAATGAATCCCACCAGCACCGAGGCTAGGAGACCCAGTGCCAACTTGCCTGTTCTTAAGAGAAGAGTGTCCGGCACACGCATCTGCAACTGCCTCACGCCAGACACATTATGCCCGCACAGACCCATGCCCGTCTCCGCAACTGGCGTAATATCCCCATCTCTAACAATGTCGGCGGTGTCAAGACGTTTTCAAGCACACTGCAGCGTCCGCTCCCGATTGGAGCGCCATTTCGCTCTAGTTGCAGATTGGCTCGGCGAACCTTAGGCTCCGCCTTCTCAATCGTTGCGGGTCATGCACTCAGTCCGACCCAACCATCTCTTCGATCGCAACCTCGACCATGATTACTAATTCGAACTCCCCCGCCGAGAGGGGAGCGGGATGCCCAATCATTACGCGGTGATCGACTACACACCATGTTGGGAACCGAGCTCCCCCACGTGCGAACCGAACTGCTGCGTACTGTCCGTAGTCCCAGCCGCGCCGCCACATCCAGTACAACCGACTGCCAGCTTGCGGGCCATCGCCACCTTCGCGATCGCTTCTCCCGACGCATGGCCAGGTGAACGAACTGGGGCGCCATCCGATCGTCGCACCGTGACCTGGGCGGCTTCCCCGAGCAGGAAACGGAACAGTGCATTGCCCTGCTTGCTGATGTGGCCCATCCAGCGCCATCGCCGCTGGACTCTTCCGCCGGCATCAGCCCCACATAGCTACCCATCTGCTTGCGCAAGCAAACGATCTGGCGTGCCCATCACCAACACGAACGCCAGTGCGGTGATCGGACCCACTCCGGGATGCGTGCTCAGTCGTCGCGTCTCGGGCCGCGTTCACTGCCTCTTCCTCGATCCGTTCAGTTCATCGACGCTCGGGTCGACCCGGTCCAGCAACTCCAGCAGTTCTTGCCGCCGTCGGCTAGTCCACGCCGCCAGCGACAACCCTTCCAATTCCGCCCGACCCGCCGGCTCCACAACCCGCGTTTGCGCCGACCCCCTCGTTCATTGCGACCACCTGCAACTGGTTCATGACCCGCGTGCGCATCTGCACCAGCCGATGGCGATGCCACACTAGCTGCCGCAGATCGCGATTCTCTGCGTCGGGTACCCAAATTTTCGGGAAGCGTCTTCCACCATCAGCCTCAGCAAGTGCGGCGCGTCCTGGCGATCGTTCTTCTGCTTGCGCACTTGTTTGGTGCGAATCGCGGCGGATCGCCTATCCACAGCTCCATGCAACTCGTGAGCAAGCGCTCGAACCAGCGTGAATGTCCACTGGCCTCCATCCCCACCCGCACCCTTACTCCTTTCTTTGAGCTCGTGATAGAACTGCTCCGCCTGTTCGCTTGTGTCCCAGCCGTGCTCCGCTGAGTTCGCCCGTGTCGGTATCCACCCAAGCAATTTGTTGCACGCTCGGGTGATAATCACATCCTATAATGATCATGTTCGGCTCCTTTCTCCCGAGCCTTCTTGGTTGGCTTTAGCACCACCAACTTTACTCGGGCCGGGGAGCCGACATTGTTATGGAATCATTTCACTCATTGATCACCGATAGACTTCCAAGAGTTGTCGCTACCTCCATTTCAATTCCCTCTGTGTCTCTGTGCTTCTGTGGTGAATAAAAACTCTAGGCCGTCTTTGCTGCGCTCCCATCCAAGCCCAGCTCGCTGGCAATCCCGCGCATGGCCTCTATACAAAACGCAATGTGCGGCTCCAACTCCACACCCAACTCCGCCGCCCCGTTCACGACGTCGGCTCGATTCACGTTGCGGGCGAAGGCCTTGTCCTTCATTTTCCTCTTCACCGATGAAGCTTCGACCTCCGCCAGAGACTTCCCCGGCTTCACCAGCGCGCAGGCCGTGATGAATCCCGCCAGTTCGTCGCAGGCGAAACAGCGCTTTCTCCATGGGCGTATCGCGCGTCACGCCGGTGTACTCGGCATGCGACATGATCGCCTTGCGGATCTCCTCGGAGTAGCCACGCTCTTTCAGAATTTCGTTGCCCCGATAGGGATGGTCTTCCAGGCTGGGATACTTGTCATAATCGAAGTCGTGGAGCAAGCCGACAACGCCCCACAACTCCTCGTCGCCTGCATATTTTCGAGCGTAGGCGCGCATGCACGCTTCGACGGCAAGCGCATGTTTGCGCAAACTTTCTGATTGGGTGAACTCAGTTAGTAAACACCAGGCGGAAGCGCGATCGTTCATGGGTTCTTACCTGTTTTCTCCTGTTTTTCGCCAGTTAGTTTTGGTTTTTGTAGAGACTGTTTCCTGTTTCACCCCAGAAATTCCTTGACATCCACAGGCATTGTGCCCCAGATTACCCTCCAGATCGGAGCCTGACCACCGGTTCCTCGGAGTGCCCCGCTCTGGCACCTCCCACAACCTAGATGGCCACGACTCTTGCCCCGGTCGATTCAAGGGAAGTCGTTCGTTGCGACCACTGCCTGCTTGTTCAATTCCGTACCACCAATGATCTTTGCCGCCGGTGCCATGCTTCCTTAGACGAAGAGGAGCCGGAAATTGTAGCGCCCGCGCCGCTGCCTCCGCCAGTTCCTGTCCACGGGAATGGCAGAGGCCATCTGAACCTCGCGGCCTCCATCCGGTCACTGCGTCTGCGCAACGGCTTGAGCCAGCGCCAGCTCGCGACCCGCATGTCGGTGCCGCGAACCTACGTCTCGAAGATCGAGAACGAAAAGGCGACGCCGACTCTTTCCTCGCTCGAGCGGCTGGCCCGCGCGCTGGAAGTCACCGTGCCCGACCTGCTGACCGGGGGCGAACGCAACCGCCAGGAAGAGATCCGCGACCTGGTGCAGGACCACTTTGTCGCGGAGATTTTACCGTTTCATCGCGCAGCTGAACGGCATGCAGATGTCGAGCATCCTGGCCCAGGTGCGGGATCTGACGGTGCGTCCGAGAAGGACCGCCTAGCAGAATTTGTCGCTGCAGGCGTTTTCAGCGCGTCGTAATGTAGCGCGGCGCGCACGCGCGCATCGGTATCGAGTTTAATCCGGGCAACCAGCCAACTGCAGCCGAGGTCTTCGGACCTCGGCTTTTTTCTTTCCAGTGGACAGCGTACTGGCGCAAGTTTGTCGATTCCGGGAAAACTAGAGGAGAGCGGTTAGTGAACGTCCAAGAGCACGTTGAGCCAGCGCGCCAGTTGCACTTTCTGATTGCTTTTTAACTGGGGATCGGAAGCATCGTCGGTCAGCGCGGCCAGTTGCTGGGCCAGGATATGGACGGCAGGTTCGCGTGGGATGTAGATGGCATCAGCGGGAAGCGCCAGTTCCCATGTGTCTTTGCTGACCCGACGCAGGTTCCAGCGCTGCACCTCGGACTTCTTCCTTGGGCGCTTGTCGGCGCCGGCAATGACCACGGCGCCGCGAATCGAGACTTGCGCCCATCCCTGGTCGCCCTTGAATTGCACCTTCTGAATGTCCAGGCGGTCAAAGCAATCAGCGCTGGATAGAGGGCGAGGATGTTGCGGGACTGGAGCGTTTCGCCTGTCGCTCGGAATTGCTGATCGAGTGCCGCCCTTACCTGATCAGGCTTGGGGCGAGGCGAGTTTACGCTAACACTCGCTGGGACGGTGGCAGCCGGGGGATCCGCTTCCATCGGCCGGCGGGCCGCGTCCGCGGATTCTTCGGTGTGCGTCGAGGTATTTCCCGCCTCGGGCCGAAATCCTGTGGGCTTCAGAGTTGGAGTGCGGCTGGCGGCGGCCTGCAACGGAGGTGGCGGCAACGAACCTTTCACGAAGCGCAAGAAACGTGGGCGGCCGCGACCCTTCCAGTAAAACGAATCATAGGGCTGAACCCCGAAGCCGGAGCGTAAGGAGCTGTAGAAAGTACGCTGCGCAGGATTGACCACCACGCCCGCGTGTCCGGGCCAGACAATGAGATCGCCCGGCTGGGCTTGACGGACGCGGCGAAAGTCGGGAGTGCCGCCCGCGTACAGATCTCGCGAAGTCTTGTACTGGTACGGAAACCCCGCCTTTTCGTAGATCGCATGCACCAGGTGGGAGCAATCGGAGCGCGGCTCCGCTTTGTGCCGGGCTTCAAGAGCCGCTCCCGAAATCGCCAGACCATCGTCGAGGTCCAGCAAATTGGTTCCGATCGTAGGCTCCGGCGCTTGCGCCAGGGATTGGCGGGCTTGTCCGGCTGTGGTTCTCGTCTGCGCCCACAGAGCGCACGAAGCGCATAGCAGCAACCCGCCCGCGATGAACCCGTGGAAGCGCATCTTCCTTTTGTATCTTCCATTTCCGCGACCGCACAGGTCACCGTAGTGCAATGCAGGCTACGCCCAGTCTTCCCACTCCGATGCACCTTCGGAGTGAAGGAGTTGGACAACTTCGATCAGCTCACGGGGTTAAACCCGGGGCGGTCCTGGTCTGACCTTCTTGTCCGGACCGGCCGCGGCCCGGCAGTCTCCAGCCTAAGCCATTCAAATTCCACGGTTTCGTTGACGCGAAGCGGGGATGAAATGCTCTATCCGGAATCTGTTTGGGCTGAACCCGGTTTCATTCCCTACGCGCGCCCAGGGGCAGGTCTGAATCCACGCCCCCCATGCCCTCATCTATGTGCCATGAACCCGGATTTCAGTTTTGATTTTCTGTCCTCCGTGCACGATACATCCGGCGCACCGGAGGCGGATGCTGGCAGTGCCCTGCCCGACGACTCCCTTCTGCTCGACGCCTACTCGCGAGCGGTCACCGGGGCGGTCGAGAAGGTCAGCCCCTCGGTTGTAAACATCGAAGTGCATCAATCTGTTCGCTTGCCTCGCCGGGCCGAGCCCCAGGAACGCCGTGGCGGTGGATCGGGATTCATCTTCACCCCCGATGGATTGATCCTCACTAACAGCCACGTAGTGCACGACGTCAGCCGGATCGAAGTCACGGTCGCGGATGGCCGAAGATTTCCGGCACGGACGATCGGCGACGATCCGGCAACCGACCTGGCAATCATCCAGATCGACGGCCCCAGCCTGGTCGCGGCGACGATGGGCGATTCCCAGGCCTTGCGCGTGGGCCAACTGGTGATGGCAATCGGCAGTCCGTACGGATTTCAGTCGACCGTGACGGCGGGTGTCGTCAGCGCCCTGGGGCGATCGCTGCGCTCCTATTCCGGGCGCCTGATCGAAGACGTCATTCAGACCGATGCATCGCTGAACCCAGGAAATTCCGGAGGTCCGCTGGTCGCCTCCGATGGACGGGTGGTGGGCGTGAACACCGCCACCATTCTGCCCGCGCAAGGAATTTGTTTTGCGATCGGGATCAACACGGCGAAGTTCGTTGCCAGCCGTCTGCTGCGCGATGGCCGCATCCGGCGCAGCTACATCGGCGTGTCGGCACAGACCGCGCCCATCCATCGGCGCCTGGTCCGCTACTACGATCTGCCCAAGGAAACGGGCGTAATCGTGCTCTCGTCAGAACCCAACAGTCCAGCTGGGCGAGCCGGATTGCGCGACGGGGACGTCATCATCGCGCTCGAAGGCCAGGCGGTGGCCGGTGTCGACGACCTGCATCGGGTGCTGAGCGACGTGCGCGCCGGGGTAAGAGCAGAACTCACCGTTCTGCGCGGAACCGAGCAGCTCACCCTGGCAATCGTCCCGGAAGAAGCCGGCAACACAAACTGAATTCGGTTGGCGCGGGCACTCTTGCCCGCGCAGTCTTTTGATCTCACTCCTGAGCGGACTATGCAGGGATCGCGGCAGCGCAAAGGACCACCCGCCGTTCCCACTCTACCGGTTCAATCGGCCCCACGATGAATATCCACGACAAGGCGCCCAGCCACGAGATCAGCGAAACGATCAGGAACGGCCAGAAGAAGTACCCGGTCCGGTCAAGCAGAAATCCGGCAACAGCCGGAGCCACGACCCCGGCGGAATTGCCGATAAACAGCTGAAGGCCGCACCATCGTCCTACCGCTTGCGCACCCGCCAGGCGCTGCGGTGATTGCCCACATATTCGAACTGGTGAGTCCGAAAGACAGACCTGTGAACATCAGCAACACCACAGAAGGACTCCTGGGAGCAACCACGCAACCGAGCAGAAAGATTCCCGAGCTCATTGCGCCGCAAACCATGAAAGTCTTGCGCACCCGTGTGGGAGTGCCGCCGAAGCGGATCCATCGATCGGACAACCACCCGCAAAGGCTCGCGGAGACAGCTGCCGTCAGGAAGAAGCCGCCTCCGATCTTCGCCATCTCCGTCAGGGAGAAGTGTCGCTCGCGCACCAGGTAGAAGGGCAACCAGGTAACCATGAAATACAGGAAGTAGTTCGCGCAGAAAAGACCGATGCAGGTACCCCAGGCCGAACGCTGCCGCAAAATCTCGCGCATGCCCGGGCGATCCTTTGTTTCCGACAGTACCGCCATGTCGGTGGCGGGCATCCAGCGCAACCACGGCACCAGCCACAGGAGGCACAACGACCCGAGGCCGACAAAGAATGGGCGCCAGCCGTAGCTCGCCACCAGCGTGCCGCCAAACAGCAGTCCGAAACTCGGGCCAAGCGCCAGGCCAGCCGCGATGATGGAGTTGGCAAACCCGCGCCTTCCTTCCGGACAATGCACCGCGAGGATCTTCGAGTATCCCGGGTAGGCGACCGACTCGCCGATGCCCAGCACGACGCGCACTACCGTTAAAAGCACCAGCGAATGTACCAGTCCGGTGACCGCGGTCGCGCTCGACCACAGGAAGAAGCCTGCCGCGAACACCCACTTCACATCGAAGCGGTCGACCAGCCAACCAGAGAGAAGCTGGCAGCAGGAATAGGTCCAGAAAAAGGCGGACAGCAAAATGCCCAGCTGCGATGCCGAGATCCCCAGTTCGTCCTTGATCAGCGGAGCGGCAATTGAAAGGTTGCTGCGGTCGATATAGTTGATGAAGACGGAAAGAAACAGCAGTACCAACACGCGGGAGAACGCCGGAGAAAGCCGCGAAGTGTCGCTTGTCGGAGGCACAGAGTCAGGTGGGGGCTGCTCATTGTCAGCGAGGATTTAGAAAATTGCAACACCCACGGGAATCCAATCACATGGTGATCGGAGAGCGCCCTGGCTCTGTGGTGCGCTCGAATGGCACGCACATTACCCGAGGCAAGCCGTCATTGCCAACTCCGGGTGCGTATGTTAGCGTCTTGAATCAGAAGGGGATAGCGTTTGCAGGCGACAATTCCCGCCGGACTGGATCGCAAGGAAGCAGACCTTTACCGGCAGCTCGATCCGGGACGGCTCCCAAAACACATCGCAATCATCATGGACGGTAACGGACGCTGGGCGCGTCGCCGTCATATGCCACGCATTGCCGGTCACCGCGCAGGCGTGACCGCCGTGCGTTCGACAGTGGAGACTGCGGCGCGTATCCACATTCCCGCGCTGACGCTGTACGCCTTCTCCGAAGAGAACTGGAAGAAGCGGCCCAAGAGCGAAGTCGATTTCCTGATGCGGTTGCTGAGCCGTTATCTGAAGCTGGAAGTGCCGACTCTGAACAAGAACAACATTCGGCTGGAGTACATCGGCGGCAGCAGGAACTGCCCGAGGCTGTGCAAGAGAGAATGGAGAGTGCGCGGCAAGCGACAGAGAAAAACACCGGAATGGTACTCACCCTGGCGCTCAACTACAGCGCGCGCACGGAGATTGTCGATGCCTTCCGATCTTTGGCGCAGGCGGCAGCTCAGAATGGTGGACTCGATCACCTCGAAGTCGATGAAGAGGCCATCTGCCGGCACCTCTACACGAAGCATCTGCCGATCCGGACCTGGTCGTCCGCACCAGCGGCGAAATGCGACTCAGCAATTTCCTGCTGTGGCAGCTGGCCTACGCTGAAATTTACGTGACTCCCACGCTCTGGCCGGATTTTCGCGGGCACCACCTGCTCGAAGGCATTGCCGAATACCAGAAACGCGAACGCCGCTACGGCGGATTGAACAACGAAGACCATTCCCATCATCTCGCCTCGAAAGTTGCGCGGGGCTAAGGCGATCAAGCATTGATCAAACGCATTGCGACGGCAGTGGTCCTGATCCCCATTGTCCTGCTGCTGGTGCTGCGAGCGCCGGTCTCCCTCGTCGCCATCGTCACCGCTGCCGTGGCGCTGGTCACCGTTCACGAATTCCTCAAGCTGACCGAATCCTATGGCGTACAACCCCTGCGCAAGCCTACTTACGGTGTGCTCGTGCTCTTCTTCGTCCTGCTGGTGCTGAACGCCGGCCAGGAAAAACCCTTGCTCTCGACCGGCATCTTTGGAATCGCGGCTGCTTTCGCCGCCACCATCGCGACCTTCGTCTTTCTCACGATTGCCATGCGTCGGGAGAACCTCAGCACCGGATTACCGGCGGCTGCCGCTTCTGCTTTCGGATTCGCCTACATCGCGCTGCCCCTCGCCATGCTGGTGCAGCTTCGCCAGCAATGGGCAGGCGCGTTCCTGATCCTGTACCTGCTCTTTGTGGTGTGGGCCGGGGACATCTTCGCGTATTTCGTGGGGCGTTCCATCGGGCGGCATCTCATGGCTCCACGGATCAGTCCGAAAAAAACATGGGAAGGGGCGGCCGCCTCACTGGTGGCGAGCCTCGCCATTGGCAGTGCGCTCTTCTACGATTCCGCTTCGTCGAGCACGATCTTGCTGCAGTGGGGATTGATCCAGCGCCGCGATGGGATGTTTGGCTTGGAAAAGCCCGCCTGGGTGCCGGTGTTGTTGCTCACCGCCGGGTTGAACATCGCGGCGCAGCTGGGCGACCTGGTTGAGTCTCTGATCAAACGCGGTGCTGGGGTCGAGGATTCCGGCGCGATTCTTCCCGGGCACGGAGGCATGCTGGACCGGATCGACGCGCTGCTCTTCGCTGCGCCGGTGTTGTGGCTTTGGGCCGCGTGGCGTGTTGTCCGCTGATCAGTCCGCTCGCCGAGTGCGGGACCCTTCGACCTCCCGGCATCGTTCGAGTTCGCTCCGGCAAGCTGCCCTCGGGAACGCCAGCAGGATGGCGACCCGCATGCCCGCAAATCCCCTGCGACCGCACGGCAGCATATGCCCTACCCCCTCCTCGAACCCCGCGGTACCTCCCGATCGTCCCGGAAGGAGACGCCCAACCTTAGCCCAGCCCTTCAGCGCTGGGTACCGCCGCCCCACTTCCCCCAAGTCCCGGAGGGACGGCCCGAACCACGAATCCGGGCCCCCCGAAGGTCCGCGCCCTTTCAAAGCACAAGGGTAATAATTTTTCGTACTCGCACTAAGGCCAGAGCAACCGCTCGACGGCATACTCCCCCAGCTACAAAATGCCAGCCCTGCAAGCCCACGGAGAGAGGCCGGCTGCATAGCACCATCGTGTAGCTAGCGCACCTGCTGTCCCCCGCGTAAGATAAAGATTCCCATGCAACGTATCGCCATCCTGGGTTCGACCGGATCGATTGGCCGAGACTCTCAGCGTGGCTGAATCCTACCCCGAGCGCTTCCAGATCGTTGCCCTGGCTGCTGGTTCCAACGTTGAAGCTGCCTGCGAGCAAGCTTTGCGCTGGCGGCCGCGCGTTCTCTCCGTGGTGCGCGAGGCCGAGCGCGTAAAACCCTCCGAAAAAACTGAAAGCCCAGGGGGGCGGGGACATTGAGGTTGTGTACGGCTCCGCAGGAACAGTGCGTGTTTCCACTCACTCGGAAGCGGATTTTGTGGTCAGCGCCATCGTGGGCGTGGCCGGGCTCGAGGCGACGTATGAGGCCGTGCGCGCGGGCAAGACAGTCGGCCTCGCCAACAAAGAGTGCCTGGTGGCCGCGGGCGAGCTGATTACGGCCGAGGCCCGCAAACAAGGCAAACCTCTGCTTCCCATCGACAGTGAACATAACGCCGTCCATCAGTGTTTGCGAGGCGGGCGGATGGGAGGAAGTGCAGAGGATCTGGCTGACGGCCTCGGGCGGTCCCTTTCGAAAACGCTCGAGATCCGAATTTCCCTCGATTACCGTACAACAGGCGTTGAATCATCCTACCTGGAAGATGGGGAAACGGATCACCATCGACTCGGCCACGCTGATGAATAAGGGTTTCGAAGTCATTGAGGCCTGCCGGCTGTTCTGTCGTACCTCCGAGTCAGGTGGAAGTCATTGTGCATCCGCAGTCTACGATCCATTCCATGGTGGAATTCATCGATGGCAGCATACTTGCTCAGTTCTCAGTCACCGACATGAGGCTGCCCATTTTGTACGCTTTAACGTATCCCGAACGCATTCAATCAGATCTCCGTTTTCCGGTCATGGACTTAAGACAGCTGGACTTCTACCCGCCGGATATGCAGAAATTTAGATGCCTCAAACTGGCCTACGAGGCGGCAGAAGCGGGCGGAGCCAAGCCGGTAGCTCTCAACGCAGCCGATGAAGTTGCGGTCGCGGCTTTCTTGGAGGGCCAAATTGGTTTCGATGAGATTCCCAGCATCATCGAAGACGTGCTTTCTGCAACGAAAACTGGGAAAATGGAATCTATTAATCAGGTACTTGCGACAGACCTGGAAGCGCGGCGCGCTGCTCGAGTGCGCGTAGAAAGATTGCAACGCGGTACGTCCCCCATGCCGCACGCGACTTCCGTTTCCTGTCCGGGGGAGTAATCAGAACTTATGGCGCATTTTCTTTTGACCGCGGTAACGATGGCCGTCGTGTTGGGCGTGATGATCCTGATCCACGAGTGGGGTCACTACGCGGCCGCCAAGTTCTTCAAGGTCCGGGTCGAAGTCTTTTCCATCGGCTTTGGCAAGCGGCTGCTGGGTTTCCGTAAGAACGAAACCGATTACCGCATCAGCGCGATCCCGCTGGGCGGCTACGTAAAGATGTCGGGCGAGAACCCGATGGATGAGCGCACCGGTGATCCGGGCGAATTCATGTCGCACCCCCGCTGGCAGCGTTTCGTGATTGCCATCGCCGGGCCGTTCATGAACGTAGTGCTGGCGGTGGGTCTGCTGACAGTCGTCTACATGGTGCACACGAGTATCCGGCCTTCGTTGACCAGCCGGGCGTGATCGCCTACGTGAAACCGAACTCGGCCGCCGCGCAGGCCGGGATCCAGGCGGGCGACCGTATCGTTCGCGTCGCGGGCATCGACAATCCAACGTGGGAACAGATATCAGCTCAAGGTGATGCTCAATCCCAATGAACCGCTCGCGGTCACCATTAACCGGGCCGGGCAATCGCTTGAGAAAACCATCACGCCCAAGGCGATCACGAGCTCCGAAGTCGGTTCGGCGGGGTGGAGCCCGGAACAATCGATTGTGGTGGCCGATGTTGATCCCGGAATGCCGGCCGCCAAGGCGGGCCTCAAGGAAGGCGACGAAATCGTGGCCGTCGACGGCAAACCCGTCCGCGTGATCGACGCCCCGATC
>CAVRZQ010000026.1:0-99203 GCA_963725575.1 uncultured Acidobacteriota bacterium | reverse complement strand
GACGGCCTGTTTTGCGCGCGTATCTTTGGACCGGTAACCGACTGGGAGTGCTTGTGCGGCAAGTACAAGCGCATGAAGCACCGGGGCGTGATCTGCGACAAGTGCGGCGTGGAAGTTACGCTGTCGAAAGTTCGCCGCGAACGCCTGGGACACATCGAGCTGGCGTCGCCCTGCTCGCACGTGTGGTTTTTCAAGGGGTTGCCCAGCCGCATCGGACACCTGCTCGACATCTCGCTGCGCGACCTGGAGTCGGTCCTGTACTTCGAGGCCTACGTGGTCGTCGAACCGGGCGACGCTCCCGTAAAAGAGCGCGAGATCATCAAGGACGAAGCCAAGTACCGCGAGCTGGACCAGCAGTATCGCGCGGCCGGCTTCAAGGCCATGATGGGCGCGGAAGCGATCAAAGAGCTGCTGAAGCGCGTTGATGTGGAAACGCTCTCGACCGAACTGCGCGAGAAGATGAAAAACGAGGCGTCGCTGCAAAAGCGCCTCAAGTACGCCAAGCGCCTGAAAGTGGTCGAAGCGTTCCGCAAGAGCGGCAACAAACCGAACTGGATGATTCTCGACGTAATCCCGGTGATTCCGCCGGAGCTGCGCCCCCTGGTTCCATTGGATGGCGGCCGCTTCGCGACCTCCGACCTGAATGACCTGTATCGCCGGGTCATCAACCGCAACAACCGGTTGAAGAAGCTGATGGACCTGCACGCTCCCGAAGTCATCGTGCGCAACGAAAAGCGCATGCTGCAGGAGGCGGTCGATGCGCTGTTCGATAACGGGCGCCGTGGCCGCGTGCTGCGCGGAGCGAACAACCGTCCGCTGAAGTCGCTGTCCGACACCCTCAAGGGCAAGCAGGGCCGGTTCCGTCAGAACCTGCTCGGCAAGCGCGTGGACTACTCCGGCCGTTCGGTGATCGTGGTTGGTCCCGAACTCAAGCTGCACCAGTGCGGACTTCCTAAGAAGATGGCTCTGGAGCTGTTCAAGCCGTTCATCTATCACCGCCTCGAGCAGACCGGCCACTGCACCACCATCAAGCAGGCCAAGGAAATGGTGGAGCAGCAGGAGCCGATCGTCTGGGACATCCTGGAAGAGGTCATTAAAGACCATCCGGTGCTCTTGAACCGAGCCCCCACCCTTCACCGCCTCGGCATTCAGGCGTTCGAGCCGGTGCTGGTGGAAGGCAAGGCCATCAAGATTCACCCGCTGGTCTGCACGGCGTTTAATGCCGACTTCGATGGCGACCAGATGGCGGTCCACATTCCGCTGTCTCCGGAAGCGCAGGTCGAAGCCAGCGTGCTGATGCTGGCCTCGCACAACATCCTGTCCCCCGCCTCGGGACAGCCGATCACCGTGCCCACGCAGGACATGGTTCTGGGTCTTTACTACCTGACCAAGGCGAAGCCGGGCGCGAAAGGCGAGGGCCGCTCGTTCGCGAACATCGACGAAGTGCTGCTCGCCATGGAAGCCGGCGAAGTGGAAACGCTGTCTCCGATCCGCCTGCGCTTCACCGGCGAGGTGATCGACCTGACCACCGCGTACGACGATCAGGACATTACCCACACCGACGAAGTCCATTACGAGCGCAGCTTCCTCAACACGACCGTAGGCCGCGCCATCCTGAACGATCACCTTCCCGAGGGCATGCCCTACATCAACGGCCTGCTCAAGAAGAAGGGGATCGGACAACTGGTCAACTACACCTACTTGCGCTTTGGCCTGGAAGTCACGGTCAAGATGCTGGACGAGATCAAGTCGCTCGGATTCAACTTCGCGACCCGCGCGGGCCTCTCCATCGGCATCGACGACATGGTGGTGCCCGACAACAAGAAGACGCTGGTGAGGGACGCCGAAAAGCAGGGCGTGAACGTTCAGCAGCAGTACCTGGATGGCGCCATCACCAACGGCGAGCGCTACAACAAGGTCATCGAAATCTGGTCGGCCATCACGGAAAAGGTCGCCGACGAGATGTTCGGACAGATGCAGCAGCGCGACAAGGAAGGCCAGATCAATCCGATTTACGTCATGGCCGACTCCGGCGCCCGCGGATCGAAACAGCAGATCCGCCAATTGTCCGGAATGCGCGGACTGATGGCTAAGCCCTCGGGCGAAATCATCGAGACGCCCATCACGGCGAACTTTCGCGAAGGACTGACCGTGCTGGAATACTTCATCTCGACCCACGGCGCCCGCAAGGGTCTGGCGGATACCGCTCTGAAGACGGCGGACTCCGGCTACCTGACGCGCCGCCTGGTCGACGTGGCCCAGGACGTGATCATCAGCGAGTACGACTGCGGCACCGTGGACGGCATTTATGTCTCCGGGATCGTGGAAGCCGGCGAGATCATCGAGCCGTTGCGCGACCGCATCGTCGGCCGCGTGTCGCTCGAGAAGATCAAGGACTACGACGGCAACGTAATCGTCGACATCAACCAGGAAATCACTGAAGACCTGGCCGGCTCGATTCAGGCCGCCGGCATCGAGCGGGTGAAGATCCGCTCCGTGCTGACCTGCGAGTCGAAGCGCGGTGTCTGCGTGATGTGCTACGGCCGCAACCTGGCCTCCGGCCGATTGGTCGAGCTGGGCGAGGCGACCGGCGTCATCGCGGCGCAGTCCATCGGCGAGCCGGGAACGCAGCTCACCATGCGTACCTTCCACATCGGCGGTACGGCATCGCGAGTTTCCGAGCAGTCCCGCCTCGAAGCCAAGAACACCGGCGCGGTGCGCTTCATCAACCTGCAGACCGTCAAGGCCAAGTCCGGCGACCTGGTGGTGATGAACCGGCAGGGCTCGATCGCGGTGGTCGATGACAAGGGCCGCGAGCGCGAGCGCTACTCGGTCGTGTATGGCGCCAAGGTGAAGGTCAACGAAGGCGATCCGGTCCAGCTAGGCAACGTGCTGGTTGAATGGGATCCGTACACCTTCGCGATCCTGACGGAAATCGGCGGCACCGTCCAGTTCAAGGACTTGCAGGAAGGTATCACCCTGCACGAAGAAGTGGACGAAGTCACTGGCCTGTCCCGGCACGTGGTGGCCGATTCACCTGACGAGAAGCGCCAGCCCGCCATCGTGATCAAGGGCAAGTCCAGCAAGCGCTACCTGATGCCGTCCCGCGCTCACCTGATGGTGGCTGATGGCGACACGGTATCGCCGGGCGACGTGCTGGCGAAGATCCCGCGCGAAACCACCAAGACCAAGGACATCACCGGTGGTCTGCCGCGCGTGGTCGAGCTGTTCGAAGCCCGCAAGCCGCATGAAACCGCGGTCATCAGCGAAATCGATGGCACGGTGAAGTTCGGCGAGGTCTCGAAGGGCCAGCGCAAAATCTACGTGGTCGCCGACAACGGCACCGAAAAGGAATACTCGGTACCGCGCGGCGTTCACATCAACGTGCAGGAAGGCGAGCGCGTCAAGGCGGGCGAACCGCTCATGGACGGGCCGCTCAACCCGCACGACATCCTTGCCGTCCTGGGCGAAAAGGAACTGCAGTCTTACCTGGTGAACGAAATCCAGGAAGTCTACCGGCTCCAGGGCGTCAACATCAGCGACAAGCACATCGAGGTGATCGTTCGCCAGATGATGCGTTGGCGCAAGGTGGAAGACGTCGGGGACACGTCGTTCCTGCTGGAACAGCAGGTCGACAAGTTCCGTTTCGCCGAAGAGAACGAACGCGTGATCAAGGATGGTGGACGCCCGGCAACCGGCCGCCCGCTGCTCCTCGGCATCACGAAAGCATCGCTCTCGACGGACTCGTTCATCTCCGCGGCGTCGTTCCAGGAGACCACGCGCGTGCTCACCGAAGCTTCCATCCAGGGAGCGGTCGATCACCTGCGCGGCCTCAAGGAGAACGTCATCGTTGGCCGTCTCATCCCTGCCGGCACCGGCATGGAGTACTACCGCAACGTGCGCCTCTCGCCTGAGATGGAAGAGGCCGCCGCCAAGGTACAAGAGGAAGTTTCCGCGGCCTACGAGGAAGCCGAGCGTGCCCTCGAAATGATGCGGCACGAAGGCGAGACCGAAGAGCTGGCTGCCGAGTAAGGTCAGGCAAATCCGGAGGGGCGGTCCGCCGCCCCTTCGCTTCTTACCTTTCCCATGAATGCCAATCCTCAACAATTTGGACCGCAGGAGGTCCGCCGCCGCATTTCGGAGTTGCGCCCGAAGGCTGAGCCCCCTACTCTAGGTCGTAAGATGCTGCGCTTCTTCCGCCTGCTGCGCCTGGCGACTTGGCGCGCCTTTGAGCACGACCAGTTTGCAGTGGCCAAGGCGTCGGCGTACTCATCGATCCTGACGTTCTTTCCCGCGCTGCTCGTGGTGGGCTCGGTACTGGCCACGCTCAGCCGGGGCGACGCCTACCTGCGCGAAATTTCCTACGCCCTCGGCCGCATCCTGCCTGCCGGATCCGCCACCGCGATTGCCTATCTGCGCAGCACCTCCCAACGCCCAGTCGGCTTGCTGATCGGCACTTCGCTCTTGACCTTGTGGACCGCCTCCGGAACCATGATTTCCTGGATGGAAGGTTTCCGGAACGCCTACACCCTTCCAAAAGTCTGGGGACTGGTGAAGGAGCGCCTCATCGCGTTTTCCCTGGTCATCATGGCGGGTATCCCGCTGACCTTTGCCACCATGATGGTCGCCTTCGGGTCGAGCATCGAAACCCGCATCCTGTTCCACTTGGGGCACGAATTCAGCCCGTACATCGTGATGCTGTGGGGCGCGATTCGCTGGGCGATCGCCACGCTGACCAGCATCGCGGTGATCGCTTTGATCTATCACAACGCCGTTCCCCGTACCCAGCCCTGGCATAGCGTGCTGCCCGGGGCCACGCTGGCCACCGCGCTGTGGTTTCTGGCCACCACCCTGTTCAGCCTTTACCTCCACAGCTACGCCGATTACAGCCTTATTTACGGATCGCTGGGCGTCGGTATCGCGCTGCTGGTGTGGATGTACATGATCTCGCTGATCGTGCTGATCGGGGCCGAATTCAATGCCATGCTGTTCCCGCGCGCATTCCTGGGGAAGGAATTGCTGGAATCGAGCAGCATAAACTCGCTGGCGCAGTGAGCCGGATCATGGCAAAGCACGATCGGTGAGCGTCGGAAGTGGACGCCGCAGATCCACAGGCTAAAGCTCCAGCAACGCGCTTGCGCAAGCGCCGTACAACACACTTCCAGCTCCGGGCCTTCCGTCATTTTGGGAGCAGGTGATTTGAAACAGGGAAAGTTCGACTTGGTATCCGGCGATATTTCCGCCTTGCAGACGGAATCGGAACGAAGTGCCGCGCTCGCCTTGCGACCGGATGGCGGCCCCGCAGGCCTGCGCCGCGCCAAGATCATCTCCACCATCGGGCCCGCTTCCAACAGTGAAGCGATTCTGCGAGACTTGCTTCGGCTGGGCATGGACGTCGCCCGCCTGAATTTCTCTCACGGCACGCATGAGGATCATGCGCGGAACATCGCGCGCATCCGCCGGGCGGCGCGCAAAGAAGGCCGCACGGTTTGCATCCTGCAGGACCTGCAAGGGCCGAAAATCCGCACCGGACGGCTCAAGGGCCATGAACCAGTCCTGCTCAAAACCGGCACCCAGGTGACGATCACACCTCGGGATGTGCTGGGGACCTCGACCCTGATCGCCACCACGTTTGCCGGCCTGGCGCGCGAGGTCAGCCCGGGCGCGCGCATCCTGCTGTCCGACGGGCTTATTGAGCTGCGCGTGCGTGGTGTGCGCGGCGAAGACGTCGAATGCGATGTCGTGAATGGGGGGACCTTAGGCGAGCACCAGGGTATCAACCTGCCCGGAGTTGCCCTGACCATCCCGGCGCTCACGGGCAAGGATCGCAAGGACCTGGAGTTCGGGCTCAACCACGATGTCGACATGGTAGCCATCTCGTTCGTGCGCTCCGCTTCGGACGTGCGCGAGGTCAAGCAACTCATCCTGAATCACGGCAGCCTCGTGCCGGTGATTGCCAAGCTCGAAAAGCCGCAGGCGCTCGAACAGCTGGAGGAAATTTTCGAGGCTGCCGATGGTGTGATGGTGGCGCGCGGGGACCTGGGCGTCGAAATGCTCGCCCGAGCAGGTGCCGGTCATTCAGAAACACGTAATCCGGCGGGCTGCCGAGTGGCGGAAACCGGTCATTATCGCGACCCAGATGCTCGAATCGATGATTGAGAATCCCCGCCCGACACGCGCGGAAGCGAGCGACGTGGCCAACGCCATCTTCGACGGCACCGATGCCGTGATGCTTTCCGCCGAGACCGCCAGTGGGCAATACCCACGCGAGACGGTGGCGATGATGGGGCGCATCGTGCTCGAGGCGGAACACAATATGGCATCATTCAGCGAGCCGCGACGGCGCCGAAATGGCCACCCGCTTTCCGTGGCCGAGGCGATCTGCGAATCGATCGCGCATGCGGCCGAAGACTTGCCGATGGGCGCGATTGCCGTCTTCACCGAAACCGGTAACACGGCGCGCATGATTTCGAAATATCGGCCCCGGGTCAGCATCTATGCCTTCAGCCACACCGCGCCGGTCTGCAATCGGATGAACCTGCTGTGGGGCGTGCATCCGGTGCAGCGTCGGGAGCTGGCGCGGTCCGCAGAAGATATGGTCAACACGGCGGAGCGCGAGCTGCTCCACCGCGGACAATTGAAACCGGGCGACGTGCTGGGCGTCGTGGCGGGCACGCAAACGGCATCCGGGTCGACGAATTTCATGCGTCTGCACACCGTCCCCGAGCCGTCAGCCATCCAAAACAAGAGGCGGCGTCGCAAGAGCACAAAGAAGTAGGAGCAGCAACGAGTGTCGAAGGAAATTCTGGCGGTCGCGGTGTTTGTCCCTCTGGAGGGACACGAGCAGCAGGCTCTCGAGACGGTGCGCGAGCTGTCGGGCGTGCTGAAAGAGGGAGGCTACAGTCGCGACGTGCTCTACCGGGGCCCGGAAGGCGAGTACGTGCTGGTCCGCCACTGGAAGTCGGAAGAATCGCGCCGGGCCGCGCTCGAAGACCCGGAGGCGCAGCGCCGCTGGGCGCGGCTCGCGCACGAGATCCGCATTGTGAAGGTGCACGAGAGCCTGGAAGAAATTCCGCTGTGAAAATCGGCGCGTCTGGCAATCCTCGCTTCAGCGACTAGCCTTTAGCCGTTAGCTTTTAGCCGGAACCGATGGGATGGATCAAGAGGCTAACTGGAGCCTGGCCTGCGATCATGGAGCGGCGGGCGTCTCCGCCCGTCTCTCCACAAGCGCTGAGCACGTCTCAGCCCCGGCAGGGGCGGCAGTCACTAGCCCAGCGCGTAAGCGCTGGGAAGGCCCGAGATTAGGAGACCCGAGCCCGCTTCAGCGGGCGACAGCATCATGCCTGCCCCAGAGCCTTTCTCCGACCCGTCCGTGCAGCCCGAGGTTCGCGGCAGCCTGCATCGCCCTGAGAACGCCAACGGCGACGGCCTGGTGCTCTCCCACGGCGCCGGATCGAATGCGCAAGCCCCTATGCTGATCGCGCTCGCAGAAAAATTTTCGGCTGCCGGCTTCACCGTGCTGCGCTGTGATCTCCCGTTCCGGCAGGCGCGCCCGCATGGCCCGCCCGGACCTGGGGATGCAGCCCGCGATCGTGCAGGCTTGAAGAATGCCATCGCCGCCATGCGCAAGCTGGCGCCAGGCCGGATTTTTCTAGGGGGGCACTCCTACGGCGGACGACAGTCCACAATGCTCTGTTCCGAAGAGCCCAGCCTGGTGGACGGGCTTCTACTGCTTTCCTACCCGCTGCATCCTCCGCGCAAGCCGGAACAACTCCGCACCCAGCACTTTCCAAAGCTCACCAATCCCAGCCTGTTCGTGCACGGCACGCGCGACCCGTTCGCTTCCGATGAAGAAATTAGGGCCGCCCTCAAGCTGATCCCCGCGAAAACCAAACTGTTGTCGGCAGAGGGCGCGGGACACGACTTGAATGTCAAGAAAGGCAAACCGGGCGGAGAACTTATCGATGAGGTCGTCTCGGCGTTCTGGGATTCTTTTAGAGACACGCACTAAAAGTCATCTGACACGGCTTCCCAAAAGGAGTCGAGGAAAAGCTCGGAGCAACGTTGGCGTTCCAGGATGTCTATCAGGAAAATCCGCGGAGCAAACCTCGATTTCTGTGCGCTCTGGGGTCAAGGATTAGTCTAATTCACCCAGCCCGACTTCGACCCGCCGTTCTTCTTCTCGTTCTCTTCCGGGGGCACGTAGTTGCCGAGTTCGTCGAACTTCACGTCGCGGTCGTGCTTGCGCATGTAGACCTCGAACTTGCGCGCGGCCCGGCGACGCTTCCAGCGGTAGTAAGAATTCTTCGCTGCCGTAGAACCACTCCGAGGGCGAGAACTGGCGTGGACTTCCGCCGCGTCGAGCCGAACTTCACGTACAGGTAGCCGAAGAACAGGCCGCCGAGGTGGGCCAGGTAAGCCGTACTGCCTCCGCCGCTGATCGCGAAGGCCACCGTGACCACGATGAGAATCAGCACGAAGTATTTGGCTTTGATCAGGAACGGGAAGGGGAAGAGGATAATCTCGTTCTCTCCGAACACCATTCCGTAAGCCATCAGAATGGCGAAGAGGCCGCCGGACGCCCCGACCGTCGGGATCGTCGGGCTGGACAGGATGTGCGCGAACGACAGCAAAATTGTCGTGATCGCGGCTCCGACCACCCCGGTGAAGAAGAGTTCCAGGAACCGGCGCATGCCCCAGGAGCTCTCAAAGGTCGAACCGAACATCCATATCCCAAGCATGTTGCCGAACCAATGCCAGAATCCCACATGGATGAGGCTGTACGTGACGATCTGCCAGATCTCGAGATGCAGAATAGTACGAGCGGGCACCAGGCCCAGGTGCTCGTACACCCAGTTGATGACACTGAAGGAGCCAAAGGCGCTCAGGCCAAGGAAGACGGCCGTGTTGATCGCGAGCAGCCAGGTCACCGCTCTGGTGAACGGGGGGAAGCTCAGCGTCATTTCTCTGCCCGTGCTGCGAATCAAGATTTCTCCTTCGTGATCATTCTGTCGGTGTGGCACCGAGCTTCTGCGCTCTTCCGCTCAATCGGCGGCCCATGGCGCCGCCGCTGACGCCAAGGCTCAGCGCTGCGGCAACGGCACCACCGGCAGACTCCGGTGCCCTTCATTATCAACCGCCCGGACAGCGAATATCACATTATCTTTCGAGACTTTTACTGTAGCCCGAGTGACATTTCCAACCGCCTGCGCATGTTCCCAATCCGGAGCGCTGGTGGCTCGCCAGACAATCTCGTAGGCGCTGGCTCCCCGCGCCGGCTCCCAGGAGAAGGTGGAGTCGTTGTCCAGCTGGGTGGTATCCAGGCGGACGTTCGCGGGCGGGGCCGGGCCCGAGGCCAGCGAGGCCAGGGTTGCCGCGTTCAGACGCGCTACGGCGGCCACGTAATCGAAGTTCACGAATTTGGGCAAATCTCCGTATTCGACGCCGTTTTCCGTGCGTACGTTCTGGTGCTGATGATTGAAGTCTTCCCGGTACTCGGTGAAGCGCACCGCCGCGAAGCCCTGCTGGTTGAAAGAATAGTGGTCGCCGCCGCGCAGGTAGCGGTCCAGCCGGAAAATCAATAGCGGCTTGATGCCCGCATCGTAGGTGCGGCCTGTATCGGCAATGTAGCGGGCCAGTTCGCGGGAGATCGAGTCGCTCTCACCGCCCAGGCCGCGGATCCGGTGCACTTGTTTCTCATCGGCGGCGACCGGAATACCCTCGGAGAACACGCGCACCACCCCGGGGTCCTGCTGCACGCCCTTGTTTCCGCCGACGATGTCGTTGTTCAGCACGGCCTCGACGTTCCAGCCCTGCTGCTTCGCCATCTCGGCGAAATGCTTACTGCCGTTGAGGCCCTGCTCTTCGCCGGCGACCGTGAGAAAGATGATGGTCGCCGGAAACTTCAATTTGCTCAGCACGCGCGCGCACTCCAAACTGACGGCGGTGCCGCTGGCATCATCGTTCGCCCCCGGAGCGTCGCCCTTGGCATCGAACGTGTCGCTGTTGCGCGAATCGTAGTGCCCGGTGACCAGCACGATCCGCTTCGTGCTCTCCGGATCAGATCCCCGCAGAACCGCATAAACGTTGGTGATTTGCGTAGGAGCGGGAATACGGTCGGCGGGCGCTTCGGTAAAAGCATCGGTCTTGACTTCCAGGCAGCCGCCGCAGTCTTTCGAGTAGCGCGCGAACTCGGAATGGATCCACTCGCGGGCCGCGCCGATGCCGCGCCCGGAGGAAATCGCTGCGCTATCCTGCGCGGAGAGGGTCAGGCGCGTTCCGAAACTCACCAGTTTTTCAATGTTAGCCTGGATGCGCGCGGGCGAGACTTCTTTGAGGGCAGAGGCAATTTTCGGGTCGGCCACCGATTTGGCTGCAGGCTCCTGCGCCGGGGCCCGGCCCGCGAAAATCAAAGTCATCGCCAGGGCCAGCACGGGCATCCGAGGTGTGATAGAAAATGTCGGCACAGCTTCTCTTGCTCCGCATCGTGTTCCAGGGGGAGCCTGCAAGGTGCGACAGACTGTCCGGATTGTCACAACCAGGCCACGCCCGAAAACCGGGAGGACTTGACCGTAGGCCCCGGAGAATTAAATATTATCAGGGTAGGCACTGGCACGGAGGCATTCATGGTTTATTGTCCCGAATGTGAAAGCGACCTCGACATCGAAGAAGATGAGGTCGACGAGGGTGAAGTCGTGTCGTGCCCCGAGTGTGGCACCGACTTCGAGATCGTGACCGTCAACCCTCTCGAATTGAAACCGGTGGCAGAAGACGAAGACGAAGAAGAGGAAGACGAGGAAACCGAAGACGGTGACGCGTAACCGCCGGCCTCCGGCCGTCTCAAAATCGAGTTTCCGGGTTGCCCGTTTCAGCCTTTTCCTTGGTCTGATCCTGCCGGTAATCGTTCGTCCGGCGGGTCTGCGGGCTGCTGGCGATCAGTTGGACCCCCACAAGCCCTACGCGCTGATCTTCGGCACGGTTTGGGGTCCCGATGATCGCCCCGTGTATGGGGTCAGGGTGAGGATCCGGCGCGCCGATCAGAAGAGAGCGAAGTGGGAGTTATATTCCGACCACAGCGGGGAATTTGCCCAACGCCTGCCAGCGGGCCAGGCCGACTACGTGGTCTGGGCCGACACGAAAGATTTGAAATCGTTGAACGGAAAGAAGTTAGACCCGGGCCCCGAGGTTACCGTCCACATCCAGTCAGATGAGCGCGCCGACATCGGTTTGCATCTAAAGTAGTGCAGGGAACATTAAGGGGTTTAGGGGGACAGCCGTGAAGAGATCTCTGATCGTTGCCCTGACACTGCTGATGGCCGGTCTCGCAGCCGTAGCCCTGGCCGAGCCGTTTGAGAAGAAGACCGACAACAGCCGGGTTCTGCTGGGCAAAGTGACCGACCGGCAGGATGCTCCAGTGGCCAATGCGGTGGTCTATCTCACAAATACCCGCACCCGTGCTGTGAAGACCTACATCGTCGGCCAGGATGGAGGCTATCGCTTCCCCTCGCTTTCCCCGAACATCGATTACGAAGTGTATGCGCAGTACAACGGCCGCAAGAGCGACACCAAAACGGTCAGCCAGTTCGACAATCGCTCCGAGGTGAACGTCAACCTCAAAGTGGATACGCATTAATTCCTCCCCCAGGTAGCCGGGCCTTACCGTTTGAGGATGGTCGGGGCGCTGGTTGCCGCGATTTTTGGGCCGCGAGTACGAATCCGGCACCCTTCCATCGTCATCTACAAAACTGACTTCAGAAAATCAGACGGCTTCGGCCGGCGCCCAGCTGCCGCTGACTGCTGGCGTCTCCTCAAGAAGCTAAACCCTAGAGGGCGATCACCGACGGGAGAAGAATATGGCCCGAATGAAAGTTGTCCAGGTGCCCAAGCCGGGCGCACCTTTTGAGATGGTGGAACGTGAGGTCCCCGAACCGGGCGCGGGACAGGTCCGGGTCAAAGTCCATGCCTGCGGGATCTGTCACAGCGACGTGTTGACGAAAGAAGGGCTGTTTCCCGGGATTCAGTACCCGCGGTCACCCGGGCATGAGATCAGTGGCCACATCGATGCCGTGGGACCCGGGGTAAAGCAGTGGAAGCCCGGGCAGCGCGTGGGCGTGGGCTGGCACGGCGGCCACTGTTTCATTTGCGATAACTGCCGGCGCGGGGACTTCGTCCTGTGCGTGAATGGCAAGATTACGGGTATCCACTTCGACGGCGGCTATGCGGAATACACGATCGTCCCGGCCGAAGCCGTCGCCGCGATGCCGGATGACATCAGCGACGATGAGGCCGCCCCGCTGCTGTGCGCCGGGATCACGGTCTTCAATGCGATGCGCAACTCCCGCACTCGTGCCGGCGACCTGGTCGCCGTCCAGGGGCTGGGAGGGTTGGGACATCTGGGCGTGCAGTACGCGCGCCAGATGGGTTTCCGGACCGTGGCGATCGGCCGGGGAAGCGACAAGGAGGCTCTGGCCAGGAAGCTGGGAGCGCACGTCTACCTGGATACCGGGAGTACGGACGCGGCTGCGGAGTTGAAGAAGCTGGGCGGTGCGCGCCTCATCCTGGCGACCGCTCCGGATGCGAAATCAATTTCCGCGGTTGCCGGCGGCCTGGGTAGCAATGGGGAACTCCTGGTGGTCGGCGTGCCGCCCGACCCGATCAGCGTCAGCGTCATGCAGATCGTGATCGGAAGGCAGAAGGTCCAGGGCTGGTCTTCCGGAAGCGCCATTGATTCGGAAGACACGCTGCGCTTCAGCGTGCTGACCGGCGTACGGCCGATGATCGAGAGGTATCCGCTGGAGAAGCTGCTGAGGCATACGACCGGATGATGAGCGGAAAGGCCCGTTTCCGGGTCGTGCTCATGATGGGCAAGTAGCGGCGCAGGAGGCCGCGCCTTGCGCAGGACAGTAGTATCGTCAGTCCTTCTCCAGGTATTCCTCGGGCACGTCATCTTCCGGACGCTCGTGCACGCGTACTTCCGAGACGCCGCGATCCGACGCATCCTCCACGCCGGCCACCGTGTCCGCTTCCAGCGCCTGCCCTTCCTCGATCAGTTGCTCAACGCTCTCCGAGTCGGCGTCGGCGACTCCTGACAATCCCTGCAGATCGCCCGATTGCCCGGCCGCGCCTGGCCCCAGGCCTTGCGGTTCAGCCGCATCCTCGAGGGCTTCGGGAGTTACTGGAGTTTTCAATCTCCGTGCCATAACGGTTACCTCCACCCATTGGAGTCCGGCGGACGGCGTTCGGTTGCTGGAAAAGTGCATGAAACGAGCCCCGGCAGGTAAAAATGTCCACGCATCACGTCACGACGTTACTGTCGTTACGCCTCGGCACGCGCGACATCACAGACTCCAACCCGGACGATGCTACAAAGTAGAGATCGGAGGGTTTTCTCGCCGTGCGGCTTGATTATTTATCCTGTGTGTTAACGGTTCTTTCTACGATTCTTGTGGGCAAGCGCTGCTGGGAAGGTTGGGCCCTGGCGGCAGTGAACAGCGTGATTATCTGCGTGATCGGGGTCCAGACGGCTCAGTTCGGCTTTGTCCCGGCGAACCTGTTCTGCCTGGTCCTGTGCGGCGTCAACCTGCGGACCTGGCGGAAGGTGGAACCGTAGTCGGTGGTCGGCTGACCACTTCGCTTCCGTTCGATTCGTGAGGCCCGCTGAAACCCGCGCCGGGCATTTCCTCTACAGGATTGAGCGTACCACTCCACCGTCCACTCGTAAGGCTGCGCCATTGGTAGCGGATGAGAGCGGGCTGCAGACGAAAGTCACCATCGCGGCCACTTCGTCCGGACGCGCAAACCTCCTGAGCAGCGATGTTGGTCGCATGCTCCGAAAGAATTCCTGCTCCACTTCCTTCGCACTCTTCTTCATGTCGGTTGCCAGACGGTCCATGAACTCATTCGCGCCTTCTGAAGCCGTCGGGCCCGGCAGCACCGCGTTTACCGTGACTCCAGTCCCTGCGGTGGTTTCCGCCAGACCGCGCGAGATCGCCAGTTGCGCCGTTTTGGTCATGCCATACTGAATCATTTCGGCGGGAATCTGGACCGCCGACTCGCTTGAAATGAAAACGATCCGGCCGCAATTGCGCTTTACCATGCGAGGCAGGTAGTGCCGGCTTAAGCGAACTCCGCTCAGCACGTTGACTTCAAAGAATCTCATCCATTCCTGATCGGGTATTTGCTCGAACGGCTTGGGGTCGAAGATGCCCAGGTTGTTAACAAGGATATCGACGTCCGGAAATTTCTCGATGGCAACGCTCACGCCTTGCGCCGTGCCCAGGTCGGCAGCGAGCGCCTCGAGCTTTCCGCGGACGCCAGCCTTTGCGAGCGATGCCAGGGCTTGCTCGACCCGGCGGCTGGTGCGCCCATTCACGATGACCGTGGCGCCTTCCTTCGCGAGCCCTTCCGCAATTGCGTAACCGATCCCAGCGGTCGATCCGGTGACGAGCGCACGCTTTCCTTCCAGTTGCATGTCCATGCGGTTTGGATGCGAGGCCCGAAAAGGAGGATTCGAGAGCGAAGGTGCGCCAAAATGAAGAAGGCCGCCAGGTGGGCGGCCCTCAGTTCTTTAAGCTTTCGCGGGCCAGGGCGCCCACGCTCTACGTACTGTGCTAGTTGTTCTCGTTGCCGGCGCGCTTCCAGGACATCAGCTCGCCGATGGTCGAACCGGTGCTCGAGCTCGACACCGGATGCTTGTAGGCTTCCACTTCCGAGCGCGAAGCTTCTTCGCCCACGGCGCGGATGCTGAGCCCGACTTTCTTCTCTTCCGGATTCATCTTGATGATCTTGAAGTCGTGCTCCTGGCCCGGCTCCAGGTGCATCGGCTGGCCGTTGCCGTCGACCGCTTCGGAGTTGTGGCAGAGACCCTCGACGCCTTCGGCGATCTCGACGAACGCGCCGAAGCTCGCCACCCGCAGCACCTTGCCGTGCAGCACGTCGCCGATGTGATGCTGCTGCGAAGAAGGTCTCCCAGACATCGGGCTGGAGCTGCTTCACGCCCAGCGACAGGCGCCGCTTGTCCGGCTCGATGGCCAGCACAACGGCCTTCACGCGGTCGCCCTTCTTCAGCACTTCCGAAGGATGCTTCACGCGCTTGGTCCAGCTCAGATTGCTGACGTGAACCAGGCCGTCGATGCCGTCTTCGATCTCGATGAAGGCGCCGAAGTCGGTCAGGTTGCGCACCCGGCCTTCGACCGTCGCTGCCCACCGGGATACTTCTCGTGCAGGCTGTCCCAGGGATTGGTGGCCAGCTGCCGCATGCCCAGCGAAATGCGGCGCTCGGTCGGATTCACGTTCAGCACCACGCACTCCACCTGGTCGCCGACGTTGACCAGCTTCGACGGATGCTTCATCCGCTTCGACCAGGTCATCTCGCTGACGTGAACCAGGCCTTCGATGCCCTGCTCCAGTTCCACGAACGCGCCGTAGTCGGTCACGCTGATGACGCGGCCGCTGCACGTGCGCGCCCACCGGATAGCGATGCTCGGCATCGAGCCACGGATCGGGCGTGAGCTGCTTGAAGCCCAGCGAGACGCGCTGCTTGTCTTTGTCGAACTTGAGGACCTTGACCTGGATCTGGTCGCCGACATTCACCAGGTCGCGGGGATGAGTCAGGCGTCCCCAGGACATATCGGTGATGTGCAGCAGGCCGTCGATGCCGCCCAGGTCGACGAACGCGCCGTACTCGGTCAGGTTCTTCACCACGCCGGTGAGAATCGCGCCTTCTTCCAGGTGCTCGAGGGTCTTGGACTTCTTTTCGTTCTGCTCTTCTTCCAGAATCTGCTTGCGCGAAACCACGATGTTGCCGCGCTTCTTGTTCAGCTTGATGACGGCGACTTCGATGGTCTGGCCCTTCATGCCGTCCAGGTTGCGCACCGGGCGCAGATCGACCTGCGAGCCGGGCAGGAACGCGCGCGCGCCCAGGATGTCGACGGTCAGGCCGCCCTTGATGCGATCGATCACGACGCGCCTTGATCGGCTTCTTCTCGTTGTAGGCCTTCTTCGATGTCGTCCCACGCGCGCAGCCGCTGCGCCTTCTGGTGCGAGAGGTTGATGTAGCCTTCCTCGGCCTCGCCCTTCTCGCGCATGACGTCGATTTCGTCGCCGGGCTGGAAGCGGGGCTTGCCCTCGTGGTCGAGCACTTCGGCGAGCGGCAGCATGCCTTCGGACTTGGCGCCGATGTCGACGACCACGTGCGTGTCGGTCAGCTTGAGTACCGTGCCCTTGATGACACGGTCTTCACTGACGGCTTCCTCGGCTTCGGTGGTGAAGGTCTCGAGCGCCGACGCAAAATCGTCCACGGCGGCGGCCGGTTTTTCTTCGGAAGCGGTGGATACAACGGGCGTATCTTCGGTGGCGGTCGTGGACATGGCTGGTTTTTGTTCCGGAGTTGGAGTCGCAGCTGTTTCGAGCTGCGTATTGGAAGTGCTGGGCACCGGGCCCTCGCTGGAGATTACGCTCGGCTCGCTGACGGCGGAGGCGGAATTGGCGGAATCCAGATCGCGGGCGGTGCTATCGTCGTACAAGGTCATAGCCTCTCGATACCTCGCACTGCTCAGGTGCGGGACGGATGCGGGTGTTTGGCGGACTGCCGGAACGGGTCTAAGGTTGTGGTGGGCTCAACCTGGCGGTTGAACTTGAACAATCCCAGCGTTCGGACGACTAAAGCAACCCCGCGTCCAATGGGAACCCTTCGAGTGTAGCAACCGCTTCCGAACAGTGTCAAACACCAACGTCGCGATTTCTCGGCTTTCCACCCGGCTTATGCCGCTATTGGATTGAGATGGGGCGAGATCGGATACAACTTTGTTGTGAGCCGCGAAAACAGCGGCAAACACGCTGTAAAGCGACCCTTCGGAAAGGTTTCTGAAAACCATATTCATCTGCTACTCTGCCCTCCCATGGACTACCTCTGGACTCCCTGGCGTTACGCGTATGTTACAAATGCTGAAAAAGCTCCAGGATGCATCTTCTGCGAGGTGCTCAAGGCCGGAGATGATGAAAAAGTACGCATCGTCTACCGCGGCCAACACTGCTTCGTCATTCTCAATACCTACCCCTACACGCCCGGCCACGTGATGATCGTGCCCTACGCGCACCTGGATGAACTGCAGAAATTGCCCGTCGAGGCAGCGCAGGAAATGATGGCCCTTTCGCAGAGGATGGAGGGGGTTTTGCGGGAGCTTTACAAGCCCGATGGGGTGAATCTTGGGATGAACATCGGGAAGGCGGCGGGTGCGGGCGTGGCCGGACACATCCACATGCACGCGTTGCCGCGCTGGGTGGCGGACGCGAACTTCGTCAGCGTGATCGGGGAGACCCGGATGCTGCCGGAGACGCTGGAGGTCACATGGAGGAGGATGAAAGAGGTGCTGGGCCGCTAGTCTTCGGCCTGTTCGTGTCGGCGCATTGCCGCCGCCGCTGAAGGGGCGGGCTATTCTCGGTGCCCCGCCACGGGGCCAAGACCGCCGCGCCGAAACCACCGTGAGACTGTCCGACCGGGACGGATTCAGGCCACACCGACATTATCGTCAGGGGAATAGTGGCGGGTGACAAGACGCCGGGCCCGCAAGACGACGCGATGGTTGGGACGAACTCCAACTGGCTCGCTCGCGTCTTACCTCTACCCGACCAATTTCTCCATCTCTTTCTCCTCGATCACCGAAACGCCCAGTTCTTTCGCTTTGTCTAGCTTCGAGCCTGCGTCGCTGCCGGCGATGACGTAATCCGTCTTCTTGCTCACCGATCCAGAAACCCGTCCGCCCGCGTCTTCGATCATTTTCTTTGCTTCGTCCCGCGTGTACTTCACCAGCGTGCCGGTCAGGACGAACGTCTTGCCGGCGAGCTTTGTGCCACGCTCCCGCTTCTTGCCCGCGAACGTCAATCCCGCCTCGCGCAGGCGCTTTACCAGTTCGCGGTTTCGAGGTTCGGCGAAGAACTCGTGGATGCTTTCCGCGATCCGGGGCCCGACTTCGTTCACGTCTTCCAATTCCTCCTGGCTCGCGTTCATCAGCGCGTCCATGGAGCCGAAGTGCTCGGCAAGGAACTGGGCGGTACGCTCGCCAACGAAACGGATGCCGAGGCCGAAGATTACGCGTTCGAGCGGCAATCTCTTCGAGGCCTCGATCTCGTCGAGCACGTTCTGCGCAGACTTTTCGCCCATACGCTCGAGGCTGAGCAGGTCGGCCTTCGATAGCTTGTAGATGTCGGCAACGTTTTTCACCAGCCTGCGGTCGGTGAGTTGCGTCACCAGCGCGTCGCCCATGCCTTCGATATTCATCACGTGCCGCGACGCGAAATGCAGGATAGTTTCGCGCAGCTTGGCCGGACAGTTGGCGTTGACGCAGCGGTAGTCGACCTCACCCTCGGTCTTTACGACCTTGGTCCCGCAGATGGGGCAGTTCTCGGGCATGTGGAAGGTTTTGTGGCCGCGCGGGTGATCTTTGTCTTCGATGACCTTGGCTACCTTCGGAATGACGTCCCCACCGCGCTCCACCTGCACCCAGTCGCCGATCTTCACGCCCAGGCGCTCGATCTCGTCCATGTTGTGCAGCGTGGCATTACGCACGGTGGTGCCGCCAATGGCGACCGGCGTAAGCTCGGCGACCGGGGTGAGTTTGCCGGTCCGCCCCACCTGCACCCGGATGCCTTCGATCCGAGTGATGCCGGCGCGGGCTGCGTATTTGTAGGCGATGGCCCAGCGCGGCGCCTTGCCGGTGAAGCCCAGTTCATTCTGCAAGCCGGTGCGATCGACTTTGACCACGATGCCGTCAATCTCGTACGGCAGCGTGTCGCGCTTCCCTTCCCACTGCTGGATGAAGGCCCAGACTTCCTCCATATTTTTGGCAAGCTTGCGGCTTTGGTTGACCTTGAAGCCGGCTGCTGCCAGCGTTTCGAGTGTCTCCCAGTGGCGATCAAGATAAGTACGGCCGTTGCGCAGCAGCATGTAGGGGAAGTAATCGAGGCGACGCTCGGCGGTAATACTGGCGTCGAGCTGGCGGACCGTGCCTGCGGTCGCGTTTCGGGGGTTGGCAAACAGCGACAGACCCTTGGCTTCGCGTTCCTCATTCATCCTCTTGAAGGCCGCGAGCGGCATCAGCAACTCGCCGCGGACTTCAAAATCAGGAGGAACCCCTGCCTTCTTCAATTTTTCTTTGGGGATCGAGAGCGGAATCGAGCGCACCGTGCGGATATTGAGCGTCACGTCTTCGCCCACGGTGCCGTCGCCCCGGGTCACGCCCCGGAGCAGCTTCCCGTCTTCGTACACCAGCGCCATCGACATGCCATCGAGCTTCAGTTCGCACACGTAGTCGACGTCTTTGCGGCCGCTCAGCTCGTGGACGCGGCGCTCCCAGTCACGCAACTCCTCCTCGCTGTAAGTATTGTCGAGTGAAAGCATGGGCGAGGAGTGGGACACTTTGACCACGCCTTCGCGCGGCTTGCCGCCGACACGCTGGGTGGGCGAGTCGGGAGTGATCAGGTCCGGGTGCTCGGCCTCGAATTTCTTGAGTTGCTCGACCAGCTTGTCGAAGTCGAAGTCGCTGATCTCTGGATCGTCGAGCACGAAATAGCGATACTCGTGATGCCGGATCTTGTCGCGCAGGGCCTCAATCTTCTTGACGACATCTTTGCTCGCGCTTGCCATGGCCAAGGAATTATATTCGTCGAGCACGGTCGCCAAAAAACCGCGTGGGGACGGACGCCCTCGGGAGCCTGTCCTGAGCGAAGTCGAAGGATCCCTGCCGAGCAAAGGGCGGCTTACCTTTTCTCCGCATTAGAGGCTCCCTTGTCCATGCACATCGTCTTCGAAACGCCGCGCCTCATCCTCCGCCAGTTCGTTCCCGAAGATGCGGATGCACTAGCACGGGTGATTTCCGATCCCGAAACCATGCGCTACTATCCGGCACCATTCGACCGCGCCGGAGTCGAGGACTGGATTGCCCGCAATGTACGGCGCTACGCGGCCGACGGCCACGGCCTGTGGGCGTTGGACCTGAAGTCCAGCGGAGAGATGATTGGCGATTGCGGCATCACGCTGCAGGACGTAGACGGCGAACCGTTGCCGGAGATTGGTTACCACCTCCGTCGCGACCTGTGGGGTCAGGGACTGGCGACCGAGGCAGCGCGGGCGTGCCGCGATTACGGCTTCACGCAATTGCAGATGGATTCGCTGATTTCCCTAATTCGACCCGAAAATGCGCCTTCGCGGCGCGTGGCTGAGAGAAATGCAATGAAGGTGTGGAAGAATACAAGCCACAGCGACATGCTGCACCTGGTTTATCGAATACAACAGGAAGAGTGGAGGACGCTCTCGCCCCGAACCGCGTAGGCTCAGACGCCCTCGTCTGCCCGGCGGGGCGTGAGCTCCGCTCTCTCGGACACACTACACATTCCAATGGGCGTAGCGGGCGATCATCCAGCCGCCCAGACGAGGCGTCTGAGCCTACGCGGACGTTGGGGCCTATGCGCAGGTGGCTACACCAGATCCTCCACCCGCAGGCTCTTCGCCACGCCTTTCCACGACGCATCGAACTGTTTCTCGACAAATCCGGCGTCGTAATCCCGGCCTTGCTTCTTCAAAGCCTGCTGCAGGCCGAAGAGGGAGCGTGGGTTTCGCGGGTTGCGGTCGAGATCGTCGCGAAACGTCTTCTCCGCGCCCGCAGTGTCGCCCTTCATGAGCAGAGCCGCGCCGAGGGACTCGCGCACCGGGAAGAACCAGTCGGACGGTTCGTCGTACTTGAGCGTGTCCTGAACGGCGACCGCCTCCTGCAGCATGACGATGGCGCCGTCGGTATCGTGCTTGGCCATGGCGATCTTCGCGCCCAGCACGTTCCGGGCGATCTTCAGGACGTCTTTCGCTTTGTTGTTCACGGGCATCGCGAAGGGCACGTCTTCAGGAGTCGCTTTCTGCGCTTCGGAAACCAGCTTGTACTCCGCCTCGGCTTCGTCCGTCTTGCCCTTGCCGGCCATCGCCATGCCGCGAGAAAAGTGCCAGAACACCGTCGTGATCTGCATGGACGGATCGGGCTGCTTCATGGCCAGGATCGAATCCCACTGGTGGAAGCGCACATCCACCGCCATCGGAATGGTCATGAAGCCTTCGAGCGGAGGCATCATCTTGACGCCCGGAGCCACATGAGCTGCGAGCATGTCTGCATTCTTCTTTGCCTCGGGATAGTTGCCGTTCATGGCCGCACACATGGCAATGAAGTGCAGGTTGTGGCTGTAGTACATCATCGGATAGATGCCCTGTACGCCGCTGGCCTTGAGGTAGGCGCGGTCGGCGGCCGCGGCCAGTTGATTTGTCTTCACGGCGGCTTCGTAGTCGCCGGTGCGAATGTAGACGTGCGCGGGCATGTGCACGAGGTGTCCGGCGGCGGGCGCCATCGCAGCCAGCTTGTTCGCACCGGCCAGTGCGCGTTGCGGGCTGCGCGATGCTTCAACCGCATGGATGTAGTAGTGGACCGCGCCCATATGGTCGGGATCGCGCTTCAGCACGGACTCCAGAGTCGCCACAACTTCTTCCGTGCCCTCCTCGGGCGTGCCGTCCACGTGCCACAGGCCCCAGGGATGCAGGTTCATGCCGGATTCGGCGAACAGGGTGGCGGCGTCGAGGTCGTCGGGGAAGTTCTTGACGACTTCGCGCATGGCATCACGGTAGTCTTCCGCCGCTTTGCGCCGGTCGGCCTTTGGATCAGCCGGGAAGCGTTTCGCCATCGCTTCGATGTAGGCTCTTTCGCTGGCCGACGCACCGGCCGAGAGATCTATCGCTCTTTGAATTGCCTCATGCGCCGCCTGAAAGCGCTGGTCGCTGGCGGGATCGTTGTAGTTGGGGCCGACCGCCTCGGCGACGCCCCAGTACGCGATGGCGAGTTTCGGGTCGAGATCCGCGGCCCGCTGGAACGAGCGACCGGCCTCGTCGTGGTTGAAGGCATAGATCAGGCGCAGGCCCTGGTCGAAAAATTGCTGTGCCTGCACATTCTTGGTCGAAACCGGATGGTGAAGGCTGCCCAGACCGGTCATCAGGGTTGCAGGCTTGCGAACAGGCGCGGAGTGCGCGGCATGCTGCCCAACCGCGAAGGCACTCCAGAACATCACAAGCAGGACGGAGCCTATCTTCCTCATTGGCAAGAGTCCTCCCTTTCGATTTTGTGCTGAATAGCCGGGCTTCGTTCCGAATGAACGAGTTCCCTGCGAAAAACACGCCCCGGAATTGCGACCAGCTTAGTGGAAGCTGATGCGGCGGCGCAAGCGGCTCGCGGAGTCCTGTTAACCTATGGGCGTAGTTGGCGCGGGGAGAGAGAGAACAATGCCCAGGGCGGCTGCCAGGTTCTCTCTGTCCGATGCGCTTTTGAACGCATTCGAAATCAATGAGCGCATCCGCGACGGTCATCACCCCGGCCAGGACGCGATGCGGCCGCGGCGTGGGTTATGGCCTGCCGCGGAAGGCGACGTTCGGTATGTGGGAATGGGGGACCCGCTAAACTTTCATCCGCATGCGCAAAGCGGCCCTGCTCTTTAACGCTCGCTCCGGCGGCCGGCGCAACCAGCGCGAGGCTGACTTACGGGAAGTTTTGAAAATTCTCCGCGACGCAGGCGTGGAGGCCAGCCTGATCCGCACTCAATCGGGTGAGGACGCGGCCGATCAAGCCAGCCAGGCGATCCTGGAAGGATGCGACACGGTCTTCGCGTGCGGGGGCGACGGGACCGTGCACGACGTTTTGCAGGGGATCGCCGGCAGCCGGGTCGCGCTGGCTGTGATCCCGATGGGCACAGCCAACGCGCTGGCCCATGATCTCGGAATTCCGTTCGAACCTTCGAAGGCCGTGCGCGCGGCGCTCAACGCCGAACCCAGGCGGATCGCGCTCGGACGCCTCACCGTCGATGGCTTCGACGGTAACCGGCGGACGCGATATTTCACGGTTGCGGTGGGAATTGGGGTCGATGCCCACCTGTTCTACAAGCTGCATTCGGGAACCAAGCAGCGCCTGGGGATGGCCGCCTACTATGCCAAGGCGTGGCACCTGTGGTGCACCCATCGCATGGAAAGGTTTCAGGTGCTGCTATCGCCGGACGCGCCCGACGAAGCCCCGCGCACGGGCGTCACCGAGATGCTGGCGGTGCGTATCCGCAACTTCGGAGGAGTGCTGCAGGAGCTGGCGCCGGGCGCTGCGCTCGAACGCGAGGACGTGCGCGTGGTGCTCTGCCACACTTCGAGCCGGTTCGCCTATCTCCTGTACGTGATTCGGGGGTTGCTGCGCGGCAACTGGAGCGTGCCGGGCGTCGAACTGGTTCATAGTCATGCGCTCCGGTGCCACTACGAAAGTGTTCCCGAGAGCGGCGGGACCTGCAAAGTCTACGTGGAAGCAGACGGGGAACTGGTAGGCACCTTGCCGGCGGAGATCACGATGGTGCCCGATGCGCTGACCATCCTCGCGCCACAAAAGTAAAGCCCGATGCGGCGTGTTTTAGACGCCGAACTGCCGCAGATGATGATCCATGTGCAGGTACCCCCAGCGCATCCATTCAGCTTCGGTCATTGGACCGAAAATGGGATGTGTCTGCCACGCGAAGTCGCGCGGCCGCCGGGTGAAGCGTTCAAGCAGTTCGTGCAGATCGCGCCGGTCGGCTTCAAAGTCGGCGGGCGGTGTGCCGTTCTGTTCCGAGTCGACCTCGGGGCGGGTCGGCGTTCCCCGCGGCCATGGCAAGGGGACCTGGAAAGCCACCCATTTTACGAACCAATCAGGCACCGGGATTGGCGTCACCGAGATGCGCTCGGTGGACCAGGGCTTGGCCCCGATCGTCACGCGAAAAGAATCCGCCAGATGGCAGATCATCTGCGGGGCCGTCATTTTTCCCCATAACCGGGCGCTGGACGGTTGAATCTTGCGGAGACGCTCGACAATCTGTTGCTTATCCGCCGGGTTTGCAAGGTTTCGCTTGGCCATAGTCGGAATGTTGTGAACCCTACGACCCGCCGTTTCCCGGGAAACAGCCGGGCGTTGTATTCTCAATCTTCACCTTTCAGGGGTCATTCGAGCAAGCTTGGAACCTATCACTCATTTTCTCACCGGCGCGTGCCTGGGGCGGGCTGGATTCAACCGCAGAACGGCATTGGCGACCGCCACCATGACGCTGGCGGCCGAGGCGCCCGATCTGGACGTGCTGGGCAGGTTCCGAGGCCCGGTGTTCGCGTTTGCGCATCACCGCGGCTTCACGCACTCCTTCCTGGGCGTGTTTCTGGTCTCTGCCGTGGTGGTCGGTTGCATGTACCTGGTCTGGCGGCTGCGCGGCCGTAAGACGAAAGATCCCAACCTTCCGCCGCGCTGGGGACTGTTGTTCGTGCTCGCGTACCTGGCGGGGCTCAGCCACATCCTGCTCGACTTCACCAACAACTATGGCGTGCGTCCGTTCTGGCCGTTCCTGGAAAAGTGGTATTCCTGGGACATCGTGTTCATTGCCGAGCCGGTCCTTTGGGCCGTCCTCATTTTGGGATTGGTCGTGCCCGCGTTTTTCGCGCTGGTCAATCAGGAGATCGGTGTGCGGCAAAAAGGCCCGCGAGGCCGGATGGCCGCGATCAGCGCCCTGCTCGCGATGGTTCTGGTCTGGGTGGTGCGCGATTACGAGCATCGCCGGGCGGTGAATGCGTTGCAGGCACGAACCTACGAGCAGGCGGAGCCGATTCGGGTGGGCGCTTTTCCCACCTATGTGAATCCGTTCAAGTGGTACGGAGTCGTGGAGACGCAGAATGCCTTTGCGCTCGCCGAAGTGAATTCCCGCACTCCGGAGGTTGATCCTCACGGCACGCTCGAGATCCGCTACAAGGCGGAAGAAACGCCGGTCACGCTGGCGGCCAAGCAATCGTATCTCGGGCGGGTGTACCTGGATTGGGCGAGATTCCCGGTGACCGAAACGGAACCTACGCAGGCGGGAGGATACCTGGTGCGGTTCTACGACCTGCGCTTTGATCAGCCTTTCCGCGCCGCAGCTGGACGCAGACCGCTCAGCGCGGGAGCCGTCCTCGACCATAACCTCAAGGTGAACACCGAGTTCATGGGAAACGTTGCGCAACCGGCGCCCGACTAGCGGCTCCGCCATCCCTGCAGCGCCGCTCCACCTCAGGCTCGAGGTAGCTCGCAACTTGACGCCGCCGTCCCAGCGCGCAACAATCATAACTTGCGACTCCCGAGGTGATCATGCTGGCTTACTTGTTTGTGATTCTGGCTGTGGCCGTTCGCTTCATGCCCCATCCCCTGGCGTTCACCCCCGTAGGGGCGTCGTTGCTGTTCTTCGGGGCGCGCGGGCCGCGCCGCCAGCTGTGGGTGCCGCTGTTACTGCTGGCCGCCTCCGATGTGGTTCTGACCAAGGTGATCTACGCCTACCCGTTCACATGGGATCATTTCGTGACCTGGGGCTGGTACGCGGCCATGTTGTGGCTGGGAACGAAGCTGCGCGACCATGCCCGGCCCCTTCCGATTGTGGGTGCTGCCCTCTCCGGTTCAATTTCGTTCTTCGTGATCAGCAATCTTGCCGTGTGGGGAGCCTGGGGCGACATGTATCCGAAGACCTTCAGCGGCTTGCTGGCCTGCTACGCCGCGGGCGTGCCGTTCTTCCGCCGCGCCTTCGAAGGCGATCTGCTCTTCACCTGCGGGATGTTTGCGGTTCCCGTCCTGTTGCACGCCGTGTCTGGAGCGCTGGACAAGTCGGGAGATCACGCCGCCGCGGCGTAGGAAGACGCCAGAGGAAATCCGAGGGCGGGTCGAGCCATCGGCCGGCCCTTTTTTGTTGGCTGAATCAATCTTCCCGCCCGGAAACGTCGGCGGCAGATTTCTCCGCGACGGGACGGCTTTTTCTCCACCAGAGCAGCACACCAAGCGCCACCACTACGGCCACCCCTGCCAGCACCCATCCGGCGTGCTGGTGGGCCAGGCTCGCCACCAGATGAACGACCTGCGGCCCGAATTCGATCGTCAGGATCGCCAGCACGAAGAAGCGGACAAACCGGCCCGCGAAGACCGCGCCCAGAAAATGCAGGAACCGCATCTCGAAGGCGGAAGCGGCCAGCACGAACAGTTTGAAGGGCGTGGGCGGCGGCAGCATGGCCGGAAACATCAGGGCCCAGAACTCGTGCTGTTCGAACGATGCGTGAATCTTATTGAAGCGTTCCTCGGAAATCCGCTTGCGCAGCACAGTTTCGCCGCCAAAGTAGCCGATGGCGTAGATGACCGAACTGCCCAGCGCCGAACCGGCCGAGGCCATCACCACATAGAACAGGAAGTGCGGGCGGTCGTTATAAACGTAGCCGGCGACCACCGCATCGATGGGCATACCGAACAGGGATCCGTCGACCGCCGCGATGGCGAACACGCCCCACGGTCCGAGCGGCGCCAGCACTCTCCAGATCCACGCGGTGTAGTGCTTGAGGATGTTCTTAACGGTATTCAAGGGGAACAACGAGTTTACGCGAGCTTTGAGCTTCGAGCCACGAGCTTCGCGCGATCCACGGCGGGTGGCTCGAAGCTCGTCGCGAAGCTGGATGATCTACTCGCTAGTGCTTCGGCGACAGCTGCCGCCGCCACCGGGCACGAGCCGACCTACGTGTGCTTCGTATCGCCGCTCAGCAGTTGCAAGGCGTGCGGAATCAGATCGACAACCGCCTCCAGGGACTCGACCGCTCCCGATGGCCTGCCGGGAAGATTCAAGATGACCGACTGGCCGCGCACGCCGCACAGCGCCCGGCTCAAAGCAGCGAACTTCGTGGTCTTTGCTCCCTCCGAGCGCATCTGTTCGGCGATGCCTTCGACCAGCCGATCGCATACCGCGCGGGTGGCTTCCGGCGTGACGTCGCGCGGAGCGATTCCCGTGCCGCCGGTGGTCACCACAAGCCGAGCTTGCGCACCAGACGGATGAGCTTGTCGCGAATGGCGCTTGTTCGTCGGGAACCAGCTCGCGCGCCACGACGCGGAAATTGCGTCGCTCGAGGGCTTCGGCCACGGCCGGGCCGGAGAGGTCGGCGCTTTCGCCGCGCGAAGACGAATCGCTGACGGTCAGCACCGCCGCCGTCAGCTCAGGTGTCGAGGAGGACATCTTCTCCCTCGGTCTGCCTCTCCATGTCGCGATTGGATTCATCGAGCAGACGCAAGCCTTCCATCAGCAGGCCCTGCGTGTTCAGGCGTGGTGGTTTCGGTGGTCTTGCCGTCGAAATCGATCTGGAAATTGCCGTCCGTCCAGCGCAGCACTTTGAAGACCGCCTCGTCGCCCGTCAAGCGGCCGTAGACGGCGTGCTTCGACCTGGCCCTGGTTGAAGTACATCTCGCACTTGTCGTCGTCGTTGGTCATGGTGAGCAGGCAGCTCTTGCGGCCCATTTCGAGCGACTGCACCAGGTCGATCACATTCATCTGCGACAGGCTGCCGCGCAGCACGCCGTCGGATGGAGCGGCCTTGGTCATCTTCTCCAGCGCGATCCGGTCGATCACGCGCTTGATGCGGTGGGTGGCTTCTTTCAGGAAGAACGGCTTCTCCAGATAATCTTCGACCGGATCCTGCAGCGAGAGCCGTTCGCTGATGTCGGCCTTGCTCGCCATGAGGATGACGGAGATGCTTGCGGTGGCCGGGCGGCTCTTCAGTTTCTCGAGCAACTGCCGGCCGTCCATGCCCGGCATGCGGTAGTCGCTGATCAGCAGATCCGGGGGATCATCCACGGCCTTCAGCAGCGCGTCGGCTGCGTCGCCGGCGGTGGCGACCTCGCCCAACGTGGAGAGTGCCTGCTGCAGCATCCCGAGCACCATCGGGTTGTCGTCCACCAGCAGGATTTTGACGTTCGTCGACATGGACTGGTTAAGACTTCCTGCGCGCGCGGCGATAGTCGCCGCTCTTGCCGCCGGACTTCCGTTCCAGCACGATCTCGCGGATTTCGATGCCCTTATCGAGCGCCTTGCACATGTCGTAGACGGTCAGGGCGGCGACGCTGGCCGCGACCAGCGCTTCCATCTCGACGCCGGTCTCCGCCGTGGTCTTTACTTTTGAGGCAATAGCGACGCCATTCTCGCACACGCGCATAGGTCACAGCAATGTGCGACAGCGGCAGGGGATGGCACATGGGAATCAGGTCGGACGTCCGCTTCGCCGCCATGATTCCCGCCAGCCGCGCCACTTCGAGTGGATCGCCCTTGGGATTCTTCGGCAATGCGCGCAGCACCACGGGTTTCATCCTGACGAAGGCGCTGGCCTCGGCCTCGCGCCGGCTGTCGACTTGGTGCTGACATCCACCATGCGCGCCTTGCCGGTGCGATCGTAATGGGAAAGCTTGCGGGGCATCGAAGGAATATCTTACAGGGAGAGACGGGTCGCAAGGTTCGAGTTTCGGGTTTCGAGCGTTGGGACGCCCAGGCTCTTAATTCGTGGCAAGCTTCTCCCGCCTTTCTCAGCGATCTCTGCGGTCTAAAGTGTTAATCCCAAGCCACAGGAGGACGTTCGTGTACTTGAAACCCTACCTCAACATCACGGCCACCCACTCCTCCGCTGCAATCCGCTCGCGATCGGGCGGAATCACGAGGTAACAGTTCGAGCGCCGCCAGGGCCGCGATATCTCCCGAGCCCTGCCAGCGGGCCAGTTCGACTTCCGCGTGTCTCGAACTCACCGGACAGCAATCGCTGGGAGGAAACGCTTCAGTCCAGTTTTCGTTTTGATCTCAGACTTCAGCCGGGCATGCAGGAATATCAGCGGTTGCGAGGCGCCCTGCCGACGAGCGCTTCGATCATGGGCCGCGCGAACAGTTCGAAGGTCACCATGGTCGAGACCGGATTTCCGGGCAAGCCAAAGAAATACTTACGATTTCGGGCACACGAGCCGAAGACGACCGGCCTGCCGGGCTGAATCTGCGCGCCGGTAAACAGAACTCGGCGCTGCAATTCGGCGAATACCTGCTCGACCAGGTCGTACTTGCCCATGGAGACTCCGCCGGTCAGCAGCAGGAGATCGCACTGCAGGCCTTCCTCGATCAGGCTTCGCAGATGAGCCGGCTCATCGGGGGCGATGCCGAGGATCACGGGCTCTCCGCCTGCCTTCTGAATCTGCGCGGCCAGCGAGTAGGTATTCGAGTTCCGAATCTGGTGGCGTCCGGGGCGCTCTGTCGATCTCAACGATTTCGTCGCCGGTCGAAAGCACTGCGATCTCGCGGCTTGCGAAAGACCTGAAAGCGACGCCAGCCCAACCGATGCCGCCAGCGCAATCGCGCCGTGGTCCAGTCGGCGTGCCCGGCGTCCACGAGCACTTGACCCTGCGCGCGCTTCCGGCCCGCGCGGAACAAAATTCTCGCCGCTGGCGACGCTGCGCGTGATCTCACCCGACTTGCCGATCGGTGAAGTGTATTCGACCATGACCACCGCATCCGCACCCCGCGGCAGCGGGCGCTCCCGTCATGATGGCCGACGGCTTGCCCGGCCCGACGTCGCCGGGAAGGTCTTCGGGCGCCGCTCCGGCCTTGATTTCGCCAATCACCTCAAGGGTCGCCGGGAGCTTTGCGAGGTCTGCGGCCCGGACGGCGTACCCGTCCCGCGTGGCGCGTCGGAATGGTGGGAAATCGCGATCGGCGGAAACCGCGCGCGCCAGTACCCGGCCCAGGCTGGCGAGCAGTTCGACGTCTTCCACTTTCCCGGGCCGCACCTGCGCCGCGTGCTGCTCCACCACGTGGCGAGCCTCTTCAAAGCTCACGAATCGCGGGAGGTTCTGGGAGCGCGGCCATGCCGCTGATGATACGAGGGCCAGAGAGGAAAATCTAATGGCAGTCGCCAGTCGTCCGCCTTCAGTCTTCAGCGCTTGCGTTGCTGACGACTGGGGTCCCCTACTTCGCCAGTTCCTGGCCCAACACAGTGGCGTTGCTGGCAAAGCAAAGGCCGGTTTCCAGATCGACGAGGCCGGAGCGGACCAGCTTCGCGATCTCGCCGTCGAAGTGCTGCATGCCTTCGTTTTCGCTGGCTCTTGATGGCGTCGAGCAGCGTGCGGCCTGGGCGCTCGCCCTGTTCGACGCAGTCGCGGGTGCGGGAGTTCGATTTCAGGATTTCGACCACCGGCAACCGGTCGCCGCCGTCGGTGCGCGGAATCAGCCGCTGCGCAGATGATGTAGCGGAATGTCTTGGCGAGGCGGTCGCGCACCGACTGCTGCTCGCTCGACGGCGAAGGTGCCGACGATGCGCTCCACCGTCTTCGAGGCATCCACCGTGTTCATGCTGGAGAGCACGAGGTGCCCGTTTTCGGCGGCTTCCAGCAGAATTTCGATCGTCTCGCGATCGCGAATTTCGCCCACCATGATCACGCGCGGCGCCTGCCGCAGCGCGGCGCGCAGGGCCAGCGCGAAATTGGGCGCGTCGCTGTGCAACTCGCGCTGGTGCACCGTGGATTTCTTGTGGTTGTGCAGAAACTCGATCGGATCTTCGACGGTCAGAATGTGATAGCAGTGCTCGCGTGTTGATGCGATCGAGCAGCGCGGCCAGGGTCGAGGACTTGCCGGACCGCTGCCTCCGGTGACCAGGATGATTCCGTTGCGCACTTGCGCGACGTCTTCCAACTGCGCCGGCAGACGCAGCGAGCTCGAAAGTCGGGAATCGACGGTCGGGATCACGCGCATGACGATCGCGCAACTTCCGCGCTGGATGAAGACGTTGACGCGGAAGCGCGCCATGCCCGGCAGTCCGTAGGAAACGTCGCAGGAACCCTGCTCGCGCAGCGTATTGATGGCCTGCTTGTTGGTGCCGATCAGGTCGGCGGCGATGCGGCGCGTGTCATCCGCGGTCAGCACGCTGAGCTGCCGGCCATCTCGACGGCCGTGAGTTGTCCGTGAATCTCCACCTGGGGCGGGCGGCCCGGCGAAAAAATCAGATCGCTGACCTTCTCCGAAGCGCGCAGCATCCCGGCCAGCAGATGCCGGGGTCGGGATCGAGCCCGTTCCGCTGACGCCCTCGAAGGTAATCGCAATCGGGGAATTCCCCGGAGCAGCCATTGCACTCACTCCACGTACAGGAATTCATTGCCACAGGGGAGAACGACCACGAACGTCCGGGGGGAAACTATGACTTGACTGTAACGCGGGAAGGGAGTGCCGCGAAGGACAAGGTAGGTAGACCTCAGTAACCTCGACCGGAGTTACCCACGGGACGGAACCGCCGAGCCGCCAGCAAAAAGGGCGGCCCGAAGACAGGGCCGCCCGACATCCGATGTCCGGCAGAACTACTTCTTCTCGCGGCTTTCTTCTTGGTTCCGAAGTCGGTTTCCACGCTGGCGCCGATGCTGGCCAGCATGTCTTTGGCGGGCTGGGCGTAGCGGTCCGGTGGGCTGCCAATTCCAGATACTTCTGGAAGGCTTCCGCCGTGCCCTCCGGAGCGACCATCTTGTCGCCCTTTGAGGGTGGCTTTCCCGATCAGGTTGACGCCCTTCCAGTAGTAGGCATCCGCCTTGGTGGGATCGGCGGCGATCACCTTGTCGAAGGCCGCAATGGCATCGTCGACCTTGCCCGCGTTGGTCAGAACGGCGCCGGTGTTGAACATGTATTGCCCGGCGTGAGTGGGATCGAGTTGCGCGGCCTTGTTGTAGTTGGTCACCGCATCGTCGATCTTGTTGGACTTGGCATACGCCTCCGCCAGATTGTTGTAGTAGGCGGCCAGCTTGACGTTTGCTGTCCGTGATCCTTTTGGGTCGGGCTTCGGCGGCCTCTTCAGGTCGATGGCTTTCTGGTAATCGGTGGCCGCCGTCTCGATAGCGCTTCTGTCTTTTCGGCCGGATCGGTCTGCTTGGGCGCCGACATGCGGTAGGCGTCGCCGAGCTTGAACCAGACAGGTCGCGGGTGGCGTCGATCTGGTTGGCTTCGTTCAGGGTTGCGATGGCGGTGTCGAAGTCGCCGGCATCGCTGGCGGCCTTGGCGGCCATTGCAGCTTGTCGTTCAGCGTCTTGACCGTCATTGGTTTCTTTCGGCGCCTTGGCCTGCTGCTTCCTGCTCTGCCTTGGCTTGCTCGGGAGTCATACCCTGGCCCTGGGCCGCGCGGCCTGTTCTTTCTTCAGGTCGAAGTCCTGAGCCAGTTCGTCCAGCGCCGACTGGTAATGCCGTTGATGTGAAAAAGTTCCTTGCCATCCTTGATCAGAGCTTGACGTTGTACTTGCCGGGCGCGATGCCGAGCGAGAAATACTCGCCCTTGTTGTTGGTCTTGAGCGTGTACTTGCGGCCCGTCTCCGTGCTCAGCCACTCCACTTCGGCCTGCCGCGATCGGTTTTCCCTCGGCAGTCTTTGCAGACTCCCTTCACGGTGCCCGTGGCTTGCGCAAAGCACAGGGGGAGCGCATAGCCCAGCACCAGGGCACGAGCAAAGGGAAATGCATGAAACGTTGTCTTCATATGGAGCCTCCCGGCATGAATCCGATTTACGATTTCCAGATTTCAGATTGCCAGGTCGGCGGCTGACCGCTCTGCCCGATCCGCAATCGCAAATCTGAAATCGAAAGCTGGCGCGCATTATCCCGACGAAACCGCGCCGTTTCCGCATACGGGATCGGATCCTCCGCGCCCGCCTCCCGAAAGGCCCGCAGGCGCAGCACGCAGCTGTCACAGACGCCGCACGCCCGATCTTCCCGGCTGTAGCATGACCACGTTAAATCGAAGGGCGCGCCCAATTCAAGGCCAAGCCTCACAATCTCGGCTTTGCGCATGCGCGATCAGCGGCGTCACGATCTCGATGGTCCCTTCCTTCGTCCCGTTCCCGAATCACCTCGTTGAAAGCCTCGATAGTACGCCGGGCGGCAATCGGGATAGCCGGAACTGTCCTGCTCCACCGCGCCGATGTAGATCTTCTCCGCGCCCAGCACCTCCGCCCAACTGACGGCGGCCGCCAGGAAATGCGCGTTGCGGAAGGGCACGTACGTCACCGGGATGTCGCGTCCGATGGCGTGCGACTCGGGCACGGCGATGCGGGCATCGGTCAGCGCCGAACCGCCAATCGCGCGCAATGCTTCATTGCGGACCAGCAGCCGGTCGCGGATGCCCAGCCGGTCGCAGATGCCGCAGGAACGCTGCGCGCTCGCGCTCTTCGGTGCGCTGGCCGTAGCTGACGTGAACCGCCGCCGCATCGTAATCGCGCGCCGCCAGCGCCGCGCACACGCACGAGTCCATGCCACCGCTGAGCAGCACGATCGCGCGCTTTTGGGTCTCCACCATATTTGGATGCACCTTAGACGGTCCCGAACTGCCTTCAGCTGGTTGTACCCGGGCCACGAACTCGGAAACCTCCGGCAACTCCTTTCCGAATCTGTGCTGGTTTGCGGGAACGAAACTGCCCGCGCGTCCCTAAACGCCCTTCACCGCCGGGTCCCAGATGAACTTATGGATCTGCAGGCCAAGCCGAACCGGGACGTCGTCGGCCAGAATCCATTCCGCCAGTTCCTGCGGGTCGAGCAGGCAATGCGACGTGTCGCGCGCGCCCGGCGCGTCCTTGCGGAATGCGGGCGAAAACAGCACCGCATGCACGCGCTCCGCCAGCCGGTGACGCGCCGCGAAGTCGCGCGCAAATTCATAGTCCGCGCGGTCGCTGAGGACGAACTTGACCTCGTCGTGCGGCAGAGCGCCTCCAGATTCTCCAACGCAAAGCGTATCCGGCTCGCCCGAATGCGGGCATTTCACATCCACGATCTTGATCACGCCTGGGGAACCGCGTCCAGCGGACGCTCGCCGCTGGTCTCGAGCAGCACCGTGTAGCCCGCCTCCAGCAGGCGCTGCATGAGCGGCACCAGCTTCGCGCTCCTGCAGCATCGGCTCGCCGCCGGTGATCTCGACCAGCCCGCCACTCGGACTTAAGCGTGCGACCTCGCCAAACACTTCTTCCAGCGTCATCTTGCGGCCGCCCGTGAAGGTGTACTCGCTGTCGCACCAGGAGCAGCGCAGATTGCAGCCGGTCAGCCGCACGAACACGCAGGGCAGGCCGGCGTAGGTCGATTCGCCCTGGAGCGATTTGTAGATCTCGGTGATCTGCATGAGCGGTCGTGCTCGGCGGTAGTCGTCGGCGTGGAGCGACGGGCGTCCCCGCCCGGCATCGCCTGCTGACCCTACTCCGAATACCTGGCCGTGGTCGTGTCGGTCTCGAAAATGGTGACGTCCTTCACGCGCACGCGCCCCTGGGTCACGCTGCTGCAGGCGTGCGTTGGTCTCGTCGTAGAAATACTTCGCCAGATTCTCGGCCGACGGATTCAACTCGGTGAAGGGCTCGAGGTCGTTGATCATCTGGTGGTCGAGCCGGTCGATGACGTGCTTCATGACGTCCTTGCAGGTCCTTGAAATCGAGCAGCAGGCCGGCCTTGTCGAGTTCCTTGCCCGCCAGCGTGACCCGCACCTTGTAGTTGTGCCCGTGCGGATTCTCGCACTTGCCCTTGTAGTTGCGCAGGTAGTGGCCGGCCGCGAACGTGTCTTCGACGGTGACCTCGTACATAGGGTTCCCGGCGGTCCGCTGCACACAACGGCTTCGCAGCCATCCCGCAACCTGATATTGTACGCGAGGAGCGGATTTTACGCCGATTTCAGGGACTTCAGCTTGCGAAAATGCTCTCAGCCGAGGCCACGGAGCCAATGAGCGCGAAGTGCACGCCAGAAGATGCCAAGGCCCAAGGCGTGGCAGGCCTTCTCCATGCCCCGACAGAATCTGCATTCCCAGCGCGGATCTGCGGCTGAAGGCGTACGTCTGCGGCTAACTCTCAGCTCCGAAGAACCTTTCCACCTCCCGCAACTCGGTCGTGCGGCGGTAATGGGGCAGACTTTCAGGAACACTCGTCCGTAGCTCTTTTTCAGAATGCGATTGTCGAGCAGCACGAGCAGGCCGCGATCATGCAGCGAGCGGATCAGCCGTCCGAAGCCCTGTTTCAGCGTGATGACCGCCGACGGCACCTGGTACTCGGAAGAACGCGTTGCCGCCTTCGTGTCGATGGCACGCACGCGCGCTGCCACCACCGGATCGCTCGGCACGGCGAACGGCAGGCGGTCGATGATCACGCAACTGAGCTGCTCGCCCTGCACATCCACGCCCTGCCAGAATGACGCGGTCGCAAACAGCACCGCGTTGGGCGTGTTGCGGAACTCCTCGAGCAGCGCGTTCTTCGGCGCAGTCGCCCTGGAGCAGCATCGGGATACTCGAGCTCGCCCAGACGGCGCTGGTAGATCTCGTGCATCTGCGCGTAGCTGGTGAACAGGACGAAGGCGCGACCGCGCGTGATCTCGAGCAGCCGCCGGATGCGGTCCGCGGCATGCGCGGAGAACTGCGCCGTGCGCGGATCGGGCAGATCCGGCGGCACGTAGAAGCAGTGCCTGGCGCTCGTAATCGATAGTGCGAGGGCACCACCACTTCGCGGGCATTCTCAAGTCCGAGCCGGCGCGGCATGTATTCGAATCCCCCGATACCGCCAGCGTGGCTGACGTCAGCACGGCGGTTTCCAGCTGTTCGAACAGCGTGCTTTTGAGAATGGTGCGACGTCGATGGGCGTCGCCTGCAGGTAGACGCTCGATCGGCCGCTCCGACCTGCTCGCGCCCCCTCGACCGCTTCTTTGATGCTCTGTGTCTCTGTGCCTCCGTGCTGCGATCCCCTCCCCGGCGCTCGATCCAGAAGACGGTGTTGCGATCCTCCGATTCCATCAGGAAGCCGCAGCTGCACCCGCAGCTCCCGCGCGCGCCGGATAAGGTAAAGATCTCGTCCGGCTTTTCTGGGAATTCTGCAACTCCGATTCCAGCCGCCCAAGCGCCTGTTGCAGCGCCATGAACTCGTCGCCATTCTCTTCCAGGAACTCGCGCCGGTTCTCGAAGGCGAAGCGTCCTCTCCGCGCCGCGAGGCAAGGCACCGCAGAGAAGAAAAGCTGCGAGCGATCGCGCAGGCTCTTCAGCGGCCGCCCATGACCGCCGGCGATCAGCAGCTCTGTTGCGCGTGAGCGATGTTTCCACATCGCGCGCCAGCTGATCGAAGCGCTGGTTGCTGACCGACACGCCGAAGTAGCTGCCGGCCACATCTTCCAGTTCGTGGGCCTCGTCGAAGATCACCGCGCCCGGCTTCGGGCAGGATGCCCGCGTCGGGCGCGTACTCCGACGCCTGCTTGATGGCGAGATCGGCGAAGAACAGGTGATGGTTGACGATGATGATGTCGCTCTCCATCGCCCGCCGGTGCATCTCGGTGATGAAGCAGGTCTCGAAGTCGCTGCATTTCTGGCCGAGGCAGGTGTCGGAACGCGCGTCCAGCTTGTGCCAGAGCGCGCTGGCCTCGGGCAGCGATGCCAGTTCGGCGCGGTCGCCGGTCTGCGTGGTTTTCTCCCAGGCCGCGATGGCGCGGTAGTGCTCGATCTCCTCCAGGCCTGAAAGCACCGGCTGATCCGTCAGGTCGTAGAGTTTCTTCCTGCAGAGGTAGTTGTTGCGCCCCTTCATGTAGCAGACGTTCAGCTTGCCCTCGCCGTCGGGGTAGAGTGCCTGCTCGAGAAAAGGAATGTCTTTGTAGAAGAGCTGCTCCTGCAGGTTCTTGGTGCCGGTCGAAATGATGACGCGCTTGCCCGAGCGGATCACGGGCAGCAAGTAGGCAAGCGTCTTGCCGGTGCCCGTGCCCGCCTCGACGATCAAGTGGCGCTTCTCGGCGAGCGCCTGTTCGACCGCCTGCGCCATCTGCAGCTGTCCGCGCCGGAATTCGTAAGCCGGATGCGTTTTCGACAGCACGCCGCCGGGAGCGAAGAAGTTGTAGAGGGAAACCTCCCGTGTGCGGGAGCCGGAGCTGCCGGAAGCCGGGAACTGAGAGGAGGAAGGCACGGAGTCTCTATAATAGCTGTACGGACCGCGTGGCGATTCAGCTAGGCACGACTCACGTAGGCACAGGCGCCCTTGCCTGTGCGGCCGCGGCGGTTCTTGCCGCGGCTACGGCGGGGCAGACGAGGGCGTCTGCCCCTACGCAAGCTCGGCCGGGCACGAAGACTGAGGCTCTTGAAGAAAATCAAATTTAACTCGACTCATGACACTCCGGGCGTCTCTTTGCTTGGATCAGGCCTGGCTCTCGCCGAGCCGCCCCTGCGCCTTCCCCTGCTCGCCATCGTCGGCCGCCCCAACGTTGGCAAATCCACCCTCTTCAATCACCTGGTCGGCTCCCGTCGCGCCATCGTGGGCGACGAGCCCGGCATCACCCGCGACCGCCTCTATGGCAACAGTCGAGTGGCGGGGACGCCCCTTCCGCCTGGTCGATACCGGCGGCATCATCCCCGAAGACAAGGACTTCATTCCTTCGGAAATCTTCCGCCAGGCGCGGGTCGCGCTCGATGAAGCTGCCGCGATCGTTATGGTCGTTGACGGCCGCACCGAGCTGGCCGCTCCTGACCTCGAACTCGCGCGTCTTCTCCGCAAGGCGGGCAAGCCGCTCTTTCTCGCCGTCAACAAGATCGACAGCGATAAGCAGAACTCCCTCTCGGGCGAGTTCCATCGGCTGGGCCTGAGAGAAGTTTTCCCCATCTCCGCCGAACACGGCCGCGGAGTCGACGACCTGCTGGATGCGTTCCTCGCCATCCTGCCGCCGCAAGACAAAGCCGCGGACGTTGCAGCCGCAGATATCGCAGAGTACGCAGAGAAATCAGGCGTCGGGAACTCGGTAACACATAAGCGTCGCCGCACCTCCGCTGCTCCGCTGACGATCGACGACGGATGGCCGACGACCGAAGTTCCGCCAACAACCGGCGACCAACAGCCAACGACCGATGCCAACGACCAAGGGCCAACGACTGCCGCGCTGACGACGGACGACCGGCAACTGGCGACTGAAGTCAAAGTCGCCATCATCGGCCACCCCAACGTGGGCAAGTCCACGCTGCTGAACCAGCTCACGGGCACGTCGCGCGCCATCGTCTCGCCCATCCCCGGCACCACGCGCGACGCAGTCGACGAACTCGTCGAGCGCGACGGACGGCACTTCCGCTTCATCGACACCGCCGGCATCCGCCGCAAGGGCAAGACGCACCTGATGGCCGAGAAGCTTTCGGTGGTCATGTCGCGCAAGCATCTCGAAGACGCCGATATCGCGCTGCTGGTGATCGATGCGACCGAAGGCGTCAGCGCGCTCGACGCCACCATCGCCGGCTACGCGCACGAAAGCGGCCGCTCCGTGATCATCCTGGTCAACAAGTGGGACCTGGTCACGACCGGCAAGAACCGCGCCATCAGCCAGGCTCGCGCCGCCCGCATCCAGGAATCCCGCGCCCCCAGGACCAGAAGCTATACGTAGAGCGGCTGCGCGACTCGCTTGAAATTCCTGAGCTACGCGCCCGTGCTGTTCATCTCGGCCGCGACCGGCAAAGGAACGTCGACCAGATTTTTCCGCTGATCGAAGAAGTCGCGGCCGAGCGCCGCAAGCGCATCGCGCACTGGCGAAATGAACCGCTTCCTGAAGACAGTCGATTTCGAACGCGCCTCTGTTCCCATGCGCCAGCGCGTGAAGATCTACTACATGACGCAGGCCGCCGTCGCTCCGCCGACGTTCATCCTGTTCACCGACCGTCCGTGAAGCTGCACTTCTCCTACGAGCGTTTCCTCGAGAATCAGATCCGGCGACGCATTCGGATTCGTGGGGACGCCGATCTGGATCAAGAACCGGGCGAGGGATTAGATCACTCGCGTAGGGGCAGGCGCCCTCGTCTGCCCGGCCGCGCACAGCTCAGCTTCCGGAGATGTCATCTACCGGTTCGCTTCAGCGCCATGATGGTCGCCAGCATCGTAGCCACCAGCTTTTCTTCGCCGTTCTTCCGCGCATAGCCGTCGGCCGCGCAAACGATCAGTGTTTTGCCGGCGCGTTTCACCTGGGCCCGCGCGCAGAAGGCTTCGCCCACGGCAGGCGCCAGCAGGTTCACCTTGAACTCGACGCTCAGAACGTCGTGGCCTTCAGGAGCCACGCCCAGCGCGGCGTAACCACACGCCGAGTCCAGAATGCTGGTGATCGCGCCCGCGTGCACAAAATCATTTTGCTGCGTGAGCGCCGGGTGAAAGGGGAAGCGGATCTCCACCTCGCCCGGCCTCACCGACGTCAGTTCGGCGCCCAGCGTTGCCATGAAGGTCTGGCGCAGAAAACTTTCCCGTACCCGCCGCTCCAACAGTTCCACGTGCAACTCCCGACCTGGCTGGATGAAATCCGCGAGGTGTTCGGTAGTTGTACTGCGCCAGGACCGCAGAAAGCAATTCGACCCGCCGCCTGCCGGCGGAAACGCAACGCCGCTCAGCGTACCGAAGCCATCTCCCTCGGCAGCAAGCCCACTCTGGCCACGCCTGCGTCGCGCGCGGTGTCGATCACGTCGGCCACGTACTCGAAATCCACGCTGTCTTCGCCCTGCACGAACGCTACCTTCTCGGCGCGTTGCTTGAAGATGTCTTGCAACGTCGCTTTCAATTCGGCCCAGCGCACCTCCTGCTGATTGATCTTGAGAATGGGCACGTCGCCGCCCTTGGCCTCGCCCAGCTGGATCACAATCGTCCGCACGATTGGCGGAGACGTCTCCGTCTTCGAGGGTGGCTGCGGAATCTGCGCATCCAGCCCCTGCCTGTGTGGCTTCGTCTCCGCCACAATCACCATGAAGATGATGATCAGCACCAGCAGCACATCAATCAGCGGAGTCACGTTCATCTGCGGGGCAGACGCACCACTGCCTCCCATCGACATTGCCATGATTTTCTCCTTGGGTACACGCGGCGTGTCTGAGGGTATTGGACACCTGTCATGAGACTCGGGTTCCCGGTGCCGGCGTGGTGCCCAATCGTGCAACGTCGGTGGTCGCACCTTGTTCCAGAATTCCTTTAGAATCGATGCTTCAGCTCCGCGGAGCGGGGATACTACGCGTTTCCGGCTGGCAGCGCCAGAACAGACCTATGCATACCGGACGAATCCTCGGGTTGGCCGCATTTCTTGTCGTGACGGGCTGTGCTCTTGCGCAGGACAACTACGAAATTCAGGTGTACGGCTCGGAACTGGTGCCGCCTCGCACCACCATGGTCGAAATCCATTCCAACTTCACCGTGAATGGCAGCAAAACCGTCGTCGACGGTCTCCAGCCCTCGAACCACGCCATGCACGAGACCCTCGAGATCACCCATGGCTTCAACGACTGGTTCGAGACCGGCTTCTACGTGTTCAGCAGCATTCAACCGGACGGCGGCTGGCAATGGGTGGGCGACCACATTCGCCCGCGGATTTCCATCCCCGAAAAATGGCACTGGCCGGTGGGACTGAGCATCTCGCAGGAGATCGGCTATGTGCGGCCATCTTTTGCCGCCGACACCTGGACCTACGAGCTGCGGCCCATCATCGACAAGACCGTCGGGCCCTGGTATTTCGGCTTCAATCCCGCTTTCGAACGAGCCTTGCACGGTGTAAACGTGAACCAGGGTTGGACGTTTTCCCCGGCCGTCAAAATCAGTTACGACTTTACGAAGAAAATTGCCGGGGGCATCGAATACTACGGCGCCACCGGCCCAGCCACCGAATTCGATCCCCTCAGCCAGCAGGAGCACCAGATTTTTCCCACCATCGATCTCAATTTGTCGCCCAAGTGGGAGTTCAACTTTGGCGTGGGCTGGGGTCTCACGCCGGCGACCGATCACCTCATCGTGAAGTGCATCGTTGGCCGCCGCTTCTCCTGGAGGCGTGACAAGGGCGCCCGGCTGAAGCTGCCGTCGGCTGGCGACGCCGGGCGGTAAGCAGGCCCTCACAGAGACTCTTTCACTACCCACACATCGGCTACGAAAAATTCTGCTTTCTCTTTCGTCTCTGGAACTCTGGGGTGAAAAGGCCTACCCAGCGGGCGCAGGGGGCGGGATGGGAAGGGGCGGCGCCGGCGGATACAGCCGCGCATGCAGCGCCGGAAATCGTTCTGCGAAGAAGTACATTGCGTACGCGGGAAAGAATACTGCGATGGGGACGCAAACGAGCGCAATCACGTACAAGAGCACAGCGAGGGCGATCACCCCCACTACGATTGCCGCAGTGATGGTAAAGGCATTCCAGCCCAGGCCAGCTCCCTTTCCGACGATCACGACCACTCCGGCCGCAATCCCCACCGGAAGAATCACGAACAGGGCCGCGATCCCGGACAGGATGCCGAACACCACCGACGCGCCGATCGCCAGCACAATCTTCATTCCGCAGTAGCCGGCATAGCTGGCCTTCTCCGCTTTCATCATCCCGAGCAGACGCCGCCATCCCTCCATCACCCCTACCCCGTCGACCGCCATGAGCGGGACCACGAAATCTTTGGCCAAGACAGCAATCAACAGCATGATCAGACCAAAGATCCCAAACACCAGAATCATAGGCAGGAAGGCGAGAATCAGCCCTGGCCCCGGGTGCTCGTGATTCCGCATGCTCGCCAGCACAGGCAGCAGCAAGGGAAGAAACAGGACAGCAGCCACGCCCACGCCCACGATCGCAAGCGCCAGTTGCCACCAGAAATAACTCAGGCCCCGACCCTGCCAGCGCTGCCAACCGGCGCTCAGAGAGTCGCAGCGCTTCTGCAACACGGACTCGAACAGGATGAAACGGCTGATGCTCGACACGTAAATCCAGACCAGCATCAGCACCAGGCCGCCGAGCATGGCCACCACGAGCAGTGTGCCGATCAGCGCCGGGTCGATGCCGCGCAGCACGTCTTTCGGATCGATGAAATTTTGCGACGGGTTGGGCGCTTTCGCCAGGCCGCTCAGGCGGCTCCAGCCATTACTGCAGCCTCCGCCGGAACTCAGTTCCCCGGTTGCCAGCGCGAGCAGGGCGAGCCGCGCCCATTGTCCCAGGCGGAAGGGCTCCGCCAGTTGTTTCCGGGTGTGCTCGAACGCCGTGCTGATGACATCGACTGCAGACTTGGCCAAGGCTGCTCTCCCTGCTGAACTTCAAGCCGCGCCTGCAAAGTACTGCGACAGAGGAGGCGGGGTCAACGGAATTGTTGCTTGCAAAAACGACCAGCAAGTCCCGTAGCGACGGCACATCCCGCCGAGGCCGTGAGTCCAAAGATCCCGGGACCGCTCGCCAACGACGAAGATCACTCGTACCGCAGCGCCTCCACCGGATCCAGCTTTGATGCGCGCAAGGCGGGCACCATCCCGCTGGCCACGCCCACCAGCAGCAGCACTCCCGTCGAAAGCAGCACGGTCATGAGCGAAATCTTCAAGTGAATGTCGGCCTTGCCCGAATCGTCTTCAAACAGCGGCCCCATCAGCGGCAACGTCCCGACCACGAGGGCAATCACGTAAGACACCAGGATGCCGATCGCTCCGCCCAGCAGCATGATGAGCAGCGTTTCCGCCAGAAATTGCAGCTTGATATGCCGCTTGCGCGCGCCCAGGGCCCGCCGCAAGCCGATTTCGCGAATGCGCTCGTCCACCGACACCAGCATGATGTTCATCACGCCCACGCCGCCGATGCCCAGCGTGAGCGTGCCGATAAACGTCAGCAGCACCTGCAGGCCGATGGTCAGCCCGTCGATGATCGGCCGGAACTCCTCGCGGCCGAACATCTGAATCGCCTTGGGGTCGGTCGGCGAGAACTGCTGCCGGCTGGCTACCGCGGCCAGCACCTGGGCCTGCGCGCGCTTTTCGAACTGCGGCGCGATCGGTTCGAACACCAGCACGGAACCGTAGCGCGTGTTCCAGAGATCGCCCGCGGCGGAGTAGGGAATCCAGGACGATTCGTCGTCGCTGGAGAAATAGTTGCTGAGCTGGATCTTGCGCGCCATCACGCCGATCACCTGAAAGCGACACGCCGCCCACCAGCACCGTCTCGCCCACCGCAGGGCGCCCGCTGAACAGCTGCTCGCGTAGCCGGCCGCCCAGGAAGATCACGCGCCGGCGCTCCAGTTCGTCCAGGGAATTGATCCAGCGTCCTTCCGCCGGAACTTCGTTGCGCATCTCGCCGTACTCCGGACAGACGCCGCGCACAGGCGCCGTTCCCGACAACCGGTCGCCATAGGCAATCGCCGGGCCGCTTCACGGTTTCCAGGCAGACGTGCTTCACCAGCGGCGCCGTCTCCTTGATCAGGTCGACGTCTTCTTTTTCGAAGACCACTTTCTTGCCGGCGCGTTGTCCGCCCGGCTGCTCGCTGGTCTGCTGCGGCCAGCAGATAACCGCGCCCTTGCCGAACGCATTGAAGCCGTTGACCAGGATCGACCGGAAGCTGTTGCCATAGGCGATCAGCAGTGTCACGGTCGCAATGCCCCACACGATGCCCAGCATCGTGAGCGCGCTGCGCGTGCGGTTGCGCTTCAGCGCGATCCAGGCTTCGTAGATGATTTCAGTCAGCATGAATACCAGCTGTTAGCTCTTAGCCGATCGGGTTCCCTTCGTGTACCTTCGGGTCCTTCATGGTGAATGATTTTTCGCGGCTTCCACCGGTCCAGCAAACTGAGAACTGAGATCCGGGAACTGAGCACTGCCCTCATCCTCCCGCCTCATACCGCAGAGCCTCAATCGGATCGATCGAGGCCGCCGTCCGTGCCGGGTAGAGCGCCGACAGCACTGCGATCATTCCCAGCAGCGAGCAGGCGAGCAGTCCCGGTTCCCCAGGTGGGCAGCAGGCCGGCGAAAAAATCCGGCATGGGCAGCAGATTCACCAGCGCGCAGAGTCCGTAAGCGATGCCCAGGCCGAACGCGCCGCTCAGCGCCGCGATCAGACAGCGCCTCGAAGAAGAACTGGCGCAGGATCTCGCCGCCGCGCGCGCCCAGCGCTTTGCGCACGCCGATCTCGCGCGTGCGCTCGCGCACCGCCACCAGCATCACGTTCATCACTCCCAATCCGCCCAGAACCAGCGTCACCAGGCCCACCGCGCCCAGAAAATACTTCATGCCATTCGTCATCGTCTCGAAGGCCTTGGCTTCCTCGACCGTGTCCCAGACCGGACAGGCTTCCTTGTCGTTGGGATCGAAGTTGTGCAGGTGCCCGAGCGCGCGCCGGATCTGGTATTTGCAGATATCGTGCTGCTCGACCGAACGCGGCGTCACCAGCAGTTGATCGACATCATGAGCAGTGGCGGGCGGCTTGGCCGGGAAATCGCGCTGCATGGTCGAGAACGGAATGAAGACCTTGTTGACATCCCAGCCGTCGTAGCTGGAGTCCTGTTTTTTCTTCTGCATGACTCCGATCACCACGTACGGTAAATCGTTGAGATGAATCGTCTGGCCGACGGCGCCGCCCTCGGGGAACAGTTGCTTGGCCGCATCCGTACCCAGGAATGCCACCCGCCGCGCCGCGCGTTCGTCACTTCCGTTGTAGAAGCGGCCCTCGCCCGGATTCAGCGTTCGCACCCAGCCGAATTCGGGCTGCGATCCCGTGACCAGGAAGGCGGCATTGTTGTAGGCGCTGTGGGTGCGCACCGTGTCCTGCTCCAACTCGGGGAGAATGTATTGACAATCGGTGGCCGTCGTCTGCAGGTAGGGCAGATCCTCATCGCTCCACTGCACCGACGCGCCCGGCGCGCTGTCCGCCCGCCTGCAGGCTGGTTCGCCCGTGGAAGACAATCATGACGTCCTTGCCCAGAGTTTCCGCAACCTTGGCCTGGCCCACCCGCAGGCCCTCGCCCGCGGCGACCATCAGCACGATCGAAACGATTCCCCACGCAATCCCGAACATGGTCAGGAAGGTACGTAGCTTGTGAGACCACAAGGTGCGGAAAACGTCGCCAATGAGATCGCGCAGAACCACTGTTTTGTTGGACGGAGCCGCCACGCGGACGTGATCGCAGCAGCCCGGTATACCTCCGGCTCAGGAATAGATACGTATGGAAGGAGCGATTTGTTGCAGGAATGTCCTGGTGGCGAGGGCCAGAAATAGGCCTCCGGGAGATATATAATGTGAAGTCGACAAAGGGCCGAACCGGGATTTCAATCGTCCCTGCGGGACTGGCATCTCAGGGGAATGGCTTCCCGCCACTGAAGTGGCGGGCTAAATTCGGGGGCGGCAAGAAGGTCGAGGGCGAAAGACTTCTCGATGCATCCCAGCAGTAGCCGGGGATGTGTACATTGCGTCGGGAAGGCTCATGTAGCCGAAGGGCATCAGTCCCGAAGCGAGCGTCCCGGTACCGACTGTGGCTGCATGCCCCCTGACCGCATTCTCTCCGTGACTCTGGGTTTTTGTGGTGAACCAGCGTTCAAACCGTGACCGTCCCGATTCTCTCCAGCCAGCCAGCCATCCCCCGCAGTGCGGCTTCGCATTGCAACCGGTGCCGCTCCTGCCGGTCGCGAACTCTCTTCGCCAGCGGCGGCAACAGATCGAACGTGATATTTGCCGGCTGAAAATTTCGCGGATCAGCCTGCGTGATGTAGTGGACCAACGATCCGAACGCCGTCGCTCGCGGCGGCGCGACCGGTCCGCCCCCGAGCCAGCGCAGCCGCATGCATGCCTGCCATCAATCCGGTGGCGATCGACTCGACATAGCCCTCGACCCCGCAAATCTGCCCGGCAAACAGCACGCGCGGATGCGCTTTCATCTGCAGCGTGTCCCGCAAGAGCGACGGCGCGTTGATATAGGTATTGCGATGAATCTGTCCGTAGCGCAGAAAGCGCGCATTTTCAAGGCCGGGGATCAGCCGCAGCACGCGCGCCTGGTCGCCAAACTTCAAATGATTCTGGAATCCCACCAGGTTGTAGGAATCCGCGCGCAGATTCTCCTGCCGCAACTGCACGACGGCGTACGGCGGCTTGCCCGTGCGTGGATCGCGCAAGCCGACCGGCTTCATCGGCCCGAAACGCAGCGTGTCGCGCCCGCGCCGAGCGATCTCTTCGATGGGCAGGCAGCTTTCGAAAGTAATTCAGCTTCTCCCAGTCGCGTTCCTCCACCGACTCCGCCGCAACCAGCGCGTCGTAGAAGCGGTCGTATTCTTCGTTCGACATCGGACAGTTGATGTAGTCGGCCGTGCCCTTGTCATAGCGCGCCGCCAGGTACACGCTTGGCCATGTCGATCGAGTCGGCCTCGACGATCGGGCTGATGGAGTCGTAGAAGTAGAGGTGAGCCGGCACGGCCGCCGAACTTTCCGTATTGCCGCCGCCCTGGCTCAGCCTTCCGATCTCCGCGGCCAGAGCATCGGAAGTCAGCGGACCGGTGGCGATGACGGTGATCGTCGCCCTCGTCGACGCGGTCACCTCCTTCGCGCCGCACCGTGATCAGCGGCTCCCGCGCAATTCGTCTCCGTCACCCGGCGCGCAAATGTTGTCCGATCCACGGCCAGTGCATGTCCGGCGGGCACTGCGCATCGCCCGCGCGATCTCCAGCAGCAACGAGCCCGCGCGCCGCATCTCTTCCTTCAGCAGCCAGGGCGCAGTGTTCTCGCTGTCGGACTTCAGCGAATTCGAGCACACCAATTCGGCAAAGTCCGCCGGTCTGGTGCGCCGGCGTCGAGCGCGCTGGTCGCATCTCGCACAGTTCCACCGCGATCCCGCGTCGCGCACACTGCCACGCCGCTTCGCAGCCCGCCAATCCCGCACCGATGATGCGCACGTTCATTTCGCCGGGCTCTCCGCCAGCCGCCGTAAACCCTCTCCATCCAGACGGATTTCCTTCCAATCGTCCAGAAACGTTGCGCCCAGCTTTTTGTAGAAGTCGATGGCCGGCTGGTTCCAGTCGAGCACCTCCCAGCGCATGGCAAAGAACCCATCGCGAAGGGCAATGGTTGCGATCTCCGCCATCAGCGCTTTCCCGATGCCCTTGCCGCGAAACTCTTCGCGCACGTAGATGTCTTCGAGAAACAGTCCGGGGCCCGCAAAGCTGCTGTAGAAACTAAAAAAGATCGCATAGCCCGCGGCCTTGCCGTCCCACTCCGGCAGGAGGGCGCGGAAACGCGGGTGGAGACCGAAGCCGTCGCGCATTAACGTTTCTGCCGTTACGGTTACATGTGCGGCCAGCCGCTCAAAAGTCGCGAATTCCACAATCATCTGCTGGAGCAGCAGGACATCTTTGATGGTGGCGGCGCGGATACGAAGCATCGGATGGAGGGCTCCACTCAGGTCGCAAGGACGGAAACAACTCTGCCGCGTATTATATCCAACGAACGGAGGCGCGGAACCAGAGGGGGACGACATGAAGCGATCACTTGCGCTGGTAGTGTTACTAACTGTCTTCTTGACAACACTGGTCGCACAGCAACCCGCCACCAGGCTGGCCACGCCCGCACCTCCGCCTGTCTCGGCTCGCGACGTCCTCATCGCCCGCGCGAAGTCACTGGAACTCGATACGCCCTACGTGCCGCCGCCCGGCGATCCGCTCGAGCACCACACCGCCGGCTTCGCCAAGATCATGTGCTCGGCCGTGTTCATCACCGGCCTCGATCCGGATTTCGCTGCCGAGAACGTCGGATACTTCACCGGCCCCTACAGCGAGCGCAAGAAGGTCGGCAAGCCCGTGATCGATCGCGACCACAAGGAAGTCCGCATCACCATGCCGAATGGCGTTACGCGCGTTGCCCGCTACCTCGGCGATCAGGGGTGCGTCACGTTGCCCGTCGGCAAAGACCTCCCTGACTTTCACGCCCGTCAACGTCAAGAGCGATCTGCCCGACGCCGCGACCCAGCCATGGCCGATGGGCGATGTGCTGCCCACGGAGCCTCTGCCCGCCGGAGATCGATGCGGCCAAGCTGAAGCAGGCGGTGGACGCGGCCTTCGACCCTCCGGCTGGCATGACCGCGGCGTTCGTCGTCACCTGGAAGGGCCGCCTCATCGGCGAGCGCTACGGCGAGGGCATCACCGCGCAGACGCCGCTCGAGAGCTGGTCGATGGGCAAGAGCCTGACCGCCACGCTGATGGGCATCCTGATCAAGCAGGGCGTCTACGCTCTGTGGCAGCCCGCGCCGATTCCCGAGTGGCAGAGCGCGGGCGATCCGCGCGCGCAAGATTCGCATCGCCGACATCCTGCACATGTCGAGCGGCCTGCGCATCAAGGCGCCGCACGATCCCGACTTCGATCCGTGCGGGAACCTATCCGGATCACCTCTATCTCTACACGGGCGGCGTCGACTCGTTCCACTACGCGGCCACGCGCCCGCAGCAGTGGCCGCCGAACACCGTGGGCCGCTACCGCAACACCGACCCGGTGCTGACCAACTACCTCATTCGTCTCGCGGTCGAGAAGCGCGGCGAGGACTACCTTTCCTTCCCGCAGCGCGCGCTGTTCGACAAGATCGGCATCCGCACGATGGTGATGGAAACCGACCCGTTCGGCAACTTCCTCACCCAGGGCTACGAGCTGGCGTCGGGCCGCGACTGGGCGCGGCTCGGGCAATCTCTATCTGCAGGACGGCGTCTGGAACGGCGAGCGGATTCTGCCCGAGGGCTTCGTCAAATTCGTCAGCACGCTCGCGCCGGCATGGGAAGCCGACCGCCGCCCGATCTACGGCGGCTTCTTCTGGATCAACGGCGATGGCGCGTTTCCCGTGCCCAAAGAGGCGTACTACATGGCCGGCGCCGGCGGCCAGACCACGCTGATCATTCCGTCCCACGACCTGGTCGTCGTGCGCCTCGGACACTACAAAGGCAGCGAGCCGGGAGAAGCAAGTTTCGCAAGGTCGCTCGCGTTGTTGATGCAAGCGGTGCCGGGAAGAAATAAGGCGGAAGCGCTCTCGGCTGGCCTCGTAGAGTAGCCGCTGATCCATTTCGACTAGCGTTTGTTCGTTCAACAGCACCCGCAAGCCTTGCCCCGCATGGCCTCCCGCCCTTCATACACGATGAGCGGCGTGATCGCCAACGCGGCGACCGGATCGGCCCAGGCAATGTGCCAGACGGCATGAACCGCCAACCCCATCAGAGCGATGACCGATAGGTACGCGCACAAAGCCGATTCGGCGGCGTCGGCCCGCAGAGCAGCACTGCCGGTTAGGGCCGACAGGCGTCGCTTCTCCCTGGCGAGAAACGGCATGATCAAGGTGGCCGCCGCCAGCACGGCCATTCCCAGGTAGCTGGGTTTTGGTTCGATAAATCCTAGGAGCGACAACGCCGACGCCAATACGACGTACACGGCCAGCGCAAACAGCAAACCACCCGCGCTCCGCGCAGCGCGCCGTTCCGCCTGTTCCGGCGCACGAGTTCGAAAACGCCGCAGCACCACCACCGCGGACAAGAGCTCTACGCCGCTATCCCCGCCAAACGCGGCTAAGGCCGGGCTGTGCGCCCTCCACGCTGCCCACAGGGACAAGGCCGCCTCGACCGTCATCCAGGCGATCGTGATGCGTTGTACCCGCTGAATCCGCCGCAGCGTGTCTTCGGGCGGGATGGAAAGAGTAACCACGACAGCAGCATTATGCATCCAGCGTGGAACGGTGCGCCTCCGGTGGCGGCGAGCCCGGATCGTCGAACCATGACAGCGGCCAGAAGTCCGAGCAGGGGGAGCTAAGTCGGTGCCGTCTGAGGATCACGGCCCGCCTCGCTCCGACTGCAGTTCCTGCCCGGCCGCCAGCACCTCGCGAACCACCGCATCGATGTCGGAATCTTTCGTGAGGTGATTCACGATGCACGCCCGCAAGCAGAACTTTCCCTTCAATTCCGCATTCGAAAGATAGACCCTTCCGCGCGCGATGATGCGTTTGAGCAGCGCCAGGTTGAAGCGGTTGCGCTCTTCCTCCGCGGCCTCCTCGCTGACCCGGTGACGGAAGCAGACCGCACTCAGTTCTACCGGGGCGAGCCGCTCGAGCCCCGGCGTTCTGTCGATCGCGCTCGCCAGCCGCTGCGCATGATCAAGATCGCGCCGGATTGCAGTCCGGAATCCCTCCAGGCCGTGGTAGCGCAGCGAGAGCCACAGCTTCAACCCGCGGAAGCGCCGGGACAACTCAATCGACTCCTCGAAAAACGCGAAGCCTTCGATCGGATCGCTGCTGAGCTGCTTGGCGTACGTGCCGGTATACAAGAAGGTGTTGCGCGCCGCGGCCACGTCGCGATAGAGCAGGCACCCGCAGTCAAGCGGCTGATAGAGCCATTTGTGCGGATCGAGCGAGAGCGAATCCGCGAGCGCGAGGCCGTCGAACTTCTCGGGCGCGGCGATGGCGGCCAGCGCTCCGTACGCTCCGTCGACATGCATCCAGATGCCATGGGCGCGGGCGATCGCCGCAATTTCCCGCAGCGGGTCAACCGCACCGGTGTTCACCGTGCCTGCCGACGCCACCACCGCGATCGGGGTTCGCCCACGCGCCTCGTCTTCGAGCAGCGCCCGTTCCAGTTCCGATGGAAGCATCCGGTACGAATCATCGCAAGGAATGTAGCGTAGATGTTCACGCCCGATGCCCAGCATGGCGACCGCCTTGGGGACCGCCATGTGCACCTGCTCGGAGGCATACACGACGCCTGCGCCCGTGCTCCACAAGCCATGTTCGTTCGCGGGCGTCTTCGCCTCACGCGCCATGGCGAGGCCCATAAGGTTGGCAGCGGAGCCTCCGCCGGTCAGGGTCCCGAGGAAGCCGCGACAGCCCACGGCCTCTGCCAGCCAGCGCACCACCGTGCGCTCGATGGTCACGCCCGAAGGCGAGGAGCGCCACGCAGTCATGTTCTGGTTGAGGATGGAGGCAAACAGGTCACCCAATGCGGCCACCGACTCGCCCGGCCCCTGGACGTATCCGAAAAAGCGTCCGTTCTGCGCGCGCCCGCGTTCCATCACCTCCCGCAGAGCAGCCAGGGCCTGATCGCCCATGCCCTTCTCCGGCAGATCCAGAGCGAAGACCCGCTCCGCCTCCACGCCGCTCGTTTGAGGAAAGGTGGAGCGCTCGTCGAGCGTGGACAGGTATTCCGCGGCGAGCGCCACCACTTCCGCGGCCAGACGGCGGAATTCAGCGTCGGAGAGTTCCAGGGGTCTCATGCGTGCAGGAATTAAATCACAACAGGAAGAGAAGCGATGCAATACCCGCAAAAACCAACAGGACTCTTCGCCGCGCCGGCCACGAACGAAGTACTTTGTGGCACTTCGTGTCCTGGGTGGTCGACATGGTCTTTCAGGCTTTCGCTGTTCTGCGTTCCCCTGTGTAATCTGCGGTTAAGGGTGTTGCCTCGTCGCCACCGGCAGCGCGCAAACAGCTCCTTCGCTGAAGCCCTCGCCTTCCACGCCGAAGGCATGGTCAAACCGCGCCCGGTAGTTTTCCCAGGCGATCGTGGCCGTGAGTTCCACCAGCTGGGCGTCCGTGAATTTCTCGCGCAGCCGTGTAAACAACGTGTCGGAAACCTCAACCGGCGTGAGCGTCATGGCGTCGGCATATTCCAGGACGAGCTGCTCCGTCTCTGAGAACAGCCCGCTGCTCGCATACTCAGGCAAGGCTTCGATCTTTTCGCGGGCCAGGCCATTTTGTCTGCTGACCGCAGACCCGATGTCGATTCAAAACGGGCACCCGATCAAGGTCGCCGTGCGCAACATCGCCAGATCCTTGAGCGCCGTCTCCACCCGGTGGCTCGAAAGCAATGATTGCTCCATCTGTCCGTAGCCCCACAGAATCTGCGGATGATGTGCCGTGACGGCCACCGGCATGACCACGCGCCCCGAGTTTGCGCTTGGTCAGCGCATAAACGATTCGAGTCAATAATCCGCCGAAGCAGTCCCTGCTGCGACGGCTCAGCCCCGCCGATGCGAGCCATGGAATGACCCTCCTGCAGGTTTTGATGAAAGAGCGCGTTCCGAAGAACCGAAAGGCGGACGTTAAATTCGCAAACAAAGCTGGGGATTCCTCCGTGGAGCTTCGTGTCCTTAGTGGTGGATGCCTTTGTCTGCGTTGCCGTGGGCACTCCGAGATTGAGGCGAGCCTCTTAAAGAATGACTCGCTCATCGCCCACGCGCCGGGTCACGCGTTCGCGGTCGAAGTACTCGAGCAGAGGGATCGCGTACTTGCGGCTCACGCCCGTCAGTTCCTTGAACTTGCCTACATCGATCTTGGGTGAGGTTGCTTTGTACGCGGCCAGTTGCTTGCGCAGTGCCTGTAACGCCGACTGGTGGAACACGAGTTCCTCGGAAACCTTGACCAGCACCTTGTCGCGCAACAGCAGCGTGACGATCTTCTGGGCGCGCGCCTTGTCGACTTCGAGCCCGGCGAGAACGTTGTAGAGCGCCGGCACCTTCAATCCAGCCGACGCGAAGGCCTGCTCGATCATTTTCTTCGACTCGGCCTCTTCATCTTTCATCACGACGCCGCGCCCGGGCAGGCGGACGAGTTCGCCGGCGAGCTCGAGCCTTTTCTCATCGACCAGCAAGTCGAGCACCGGTCCGAGAATTTCGGGCGTCACTCCCAGTGTTTCGCGCAGTTCTTCTTTGCCGATTCCCGGCACCAGGGGATTTTTCTTGTGAAAATCCTCGACCGTGCTCAGCGTGAAGAGCTTCAGTCCATCGATCGCAGGAACGTGGACGTAATGCTCGCCGAAACGCAACACGCGTTTTTGTTGAACGGAATCTGCAAGAAGATTGCTCAGCACATCTTTGGCCCAGCCGGTCTCGGCGGTGAGTTCCTTCAGGGTTATGCCTTCGTGCTGGCGCCGGGCGATTCGGGTTCGTACGGCTGCCTCGCGTTGCCCGCCATCCACCCCCTTGAGGAAAGGCAGAACCACGTCTTTCCTGGCCCGCGCCAGCGGCGTCGCGTCCAGTACCACGCCGCCCCCGATGGTCACCACGGGCGAGAACTGCCGCAGGATGAAGCGATCCCCCGGAAGAAGGAGCGCAGACTCCGCCAGTCGCAACTGCGCATACCCGCTCCCGCCGGGCTTGATTGCCTTCTCGCCGTACAGGGCCGCTTCGGCGACGGTCTCCGACGTGTAAGCGTGCAGATGGACCCGCGCGCGATCCTTCAGCGGCTTGGCCGAAGGCAGCAGGGACAGCGAGACATCGATGCGCTTGCTCGCGCGCAACGTTTCCGGCGGCGCAAGTGTCATGCCCCGCGCCAGGTCTTCCACCGTGACCCCGGCAAGATTCAGCGCGGTCCGCTGCCCGGCGATGGCTTTCTCCGCTGCTTCGCCGTGCACCTGTACCCCACGCACTCGCACGCGCTTACCGATGGGAAAGACTTCCAGTTCATCCTCCTTGCGGATGGTGCCCGAGATCAGCGTGCCGGTGACCACCGTGCCGAAGCCCTTCATGGTGAACACGCGATCGATGGGCAGGCGCGCGAGAGCAGTCGAGTCTTTCGCGGGAACCTCGGCGGCAACCTTCGCCAGCGCCTGTTTCAACTCGGGCAGGCCCGCGCCCGTCAGCGAACTTACGGCGACGATCGGCGAATGCGCAGGATCGAGAAACGATCCGCGCAGGAACTCTTCGACTTCGAGGCGGACGACATCGAGCGTTTCCGCATCGACCGCGTCGGCCTTGGTCAGCACCGTGATGCCGCGCCGCACGGCCAGCAGGCGGCAGATGTCGAAGTGCTCGCGGGTTTGCGGCTTGATGGACTCGTCGGCGGCGATGACCAGCAGCACCAGGTCGATTCCGCCCACCCCGGCCAGCATGTTGCGCACAAAGCGCTCGTGGCCGGGGACATCGACGAAGCCGAGGCGCAGCTTCTCGCCCTGGGCGCCGGAGCTCCAGGTGCGCGAAGCCGATGTCGATGGTGATGCCGCGCCGCTTTTCTTCCTCCAGGCGGTCGGCGTCGATGCCGGTAAGCGCTTTCACCAGCGCGGTCTTGCCGTGATCGATGTGCCCGGCGGTGCCGACGATGACGGATTTCATGCGGAGAACAGTATAGTGGGCCAGTCGTTGGTCGTTGATCGTGGGCTGTTGGTGAGCGCGAGAGCCGGGGAGTGCGAGGGCGCTGGGAGGCACCCGTTCCCGATGGCGACCCTGCATACGGACCGCGAAATTGAATTTCTTTTTCATAGCTCGCAGCTTATATTCGCGCCAGCGTGCCCCAGGATCGTTCGCGTGACAGCTGGACGACCCAAACCATCATCCCAACCTCAAACGGCGCGTATAGGGGCTCCAGGCGCATCTGGCAGGCATTCTGTAAGGTGTTGCCGGGGTGGATTTCGATCAGCGGGCAGCCGGGAGAGCCGGCAGAAGGTAATATCAAAAAGCTAAGTATAAGACGCCAAACACCTTGACTGCTTTTGACGACCGGGCGGCGACAGACGCAGGCTTCCCGCCCTCGCCCAGTGAACTCACGCTAAGCTTGAGAACACAGGGCCTGGCCGATGGCTGACCACCGGCGACTGCTCCCCTGCCGCCAATGGCCAACGACGAATGACCAACGACTGCCTTTCCATGCGACAATAGTTCTTCCGCCCATGACCCAGCCGCAGAACCCAGCCATCAGTCCGGAACTCATCCGGGAGCACGGGCTCACCCCTGAGGAGTATGCGAAGATTCAGCAACTGCTTGGGGGGCGCGCGCCCACGCTGACTGAACTCGGCATTTTCAGCGTGATGTGGAGCGAGCACTGCTCTTACAAATCGTCACGCGTGCATCTGAAGCGACTGCCTACGCGCAGCAAGCTGGTGGTGCAAGGGCCGGGAGAGAACGCGGGCATCATCGACATCGGCGACGGCTGGGCGTGTGCGTTCAAGATCGAGTCACACAATCATCCTTCATTCATCGAGCCGTTTCAGGGAGCGACCACCGGAGTGGGCGGAATTCTGCGCGATATTTTCACCATGGGCGCGAGGCCGGTGGCCGTGATGGATTCTTTGCGGTTTGGGCCGATTGAGAGCGCGAATGCTGCCGGCAAAGAACCTGCCGAGCTTCGCTCGGCTGCCCAGACGGGGGTGTCTGGGCCCACGCGAGCTTTGCCTGCGCAAGCGGAGATTCACAAGAATCACTCCATCCTGGAAGGCGTGGTCAGCGGGGTGGCTTCTTACGGGAATTGCTTTGGCGTACCCAATCTTGGGGGAGAGACCAAGTTTGAGGCTTGCTACTCGGGCAATCCGCTCGTGAATGCCTTTGCCCTGGGGCTGGTGCGGCGCGACCAGATCTTCTACGCCAAGGCCGCGGGCGAAGGGAATCCAGTCATCTACGTGGGCGCGAAGACGGGGCGCGACGGGATTCACGGCGCGACCATGGCTTCGGAAGAATTCAGCGAAGCGTCGGAGGCGAAGCGGCCCAACGTGCAGGTGGGCGATCCGTTTCTAGAGAAGCTTCTGCTGGAAGCCTGCCTCGAAGCCATGCAGACCGGTGCGATCGTCGGCATCCAGGACATGGGCGCCGCCGGGCTCGACCTGTTCGACTTGCGAGATGGGCGCGCGCGGCAAAGTGGGACTTGAGATCGAACTCGACCGCGTTCCCGCAGCGCGAGACCGGCATGACGCCGTACGAAATCATGCTCTCGGAATCGCAGGAGCGCATGCTGCTGGTGGCCGAGAAAGGGCGCGAGCAGGAAGTGTTTCGCGTATTCGAAAAGTGGGGACTCGATGCGGTTGAGGTCGGGCGCGTCACGCGCGACAACGTGATGCGTGTCCGCCAGCACGGCGAACTGGTCGCCGAGATTCCCAATGAAGCGCTGACCGATGACGCGCCGCTCTACAAGCGTCCGCTGGAACGCTGGGAGCCGCCGGTCGAGCGCGAGATGCCCGCGCATATCCAGCTAGCCGAGCCAGGCGACCTGACGGAAAACTTCCAGCGCCTGCTGGCGAGCCCGAACATCTGTGGCAAGCGCTGGGTGTGGCAGCAGTACGACCACATGGTGCAGACCAACACCGTGGAAGGACCGGGCGCGGGCGATGCGGGCGTGATTCGTATCAAGGGCTCACAGCGTGGGCTGGCCATGGCTTTGGACGGAAATGGCCGCTGGTGCTATCTCGATCCGCGGCTGGGCGCGATGCACGCCGTGGCCGAAGCGTGCCGCAATGTGGCGTGTGCGGGGGCAACTCCCATCGGCGCCACCAACTGCCTCAACTTCGGCAATCCCGAGAAGCCGCACATCATGTGGCAGTTCGCGCAGACGGTCGATGGCATCACCAAGGCCTGCGAAGAGCTCGAAGTGCCGGTCACGGGCGGCAACGTCAGCTTCTACAACGAGACTTTGGGGGAAGGAATCTATCCGACGCCGGTGCTGGGGATTGTCGGGATTCTTGAGGATGTGCACAAAGCGGCGAAGATGGAATTCCGCGAAGTAGGGCGCACGATTGTGCTATTGCGCGCGACCGAGCCCGGCGATATCACGGACGTAGAATCCGAATTTGGCTCATCCGAGTACGCGAAGGAAATCCTGGGGGCGGTGTGGGGATACCCGCCGGAGCTGGAACTGGAACGGGAAGCGGCGTTGCAAAAAGGGCTGGTCGAGATGATCCAGGCCGGGCTGGTCGAGTCGGCGCACGATTGCTCTTCGGGCGGGCTGGCGGTCGCGCTGGCGGAGCCGGCGTTTCCGAAGGGGATCGGGTTGCGGGTGAATGTGGCGTCGAACCGGCTGCCGGCGGAGTTTGCGCTGTTTGGGGAGGATGCGAGCCGGGTGGTGCTGGCTTGCGACCCCGCGCAGCTTTTGGGAATCAAACAGATAGCGGCGAGATACGGGCTCGCGGTGGACGTGCTCGGAGAGACGGTTCCGGAACAAGTGGAGATCAAGTTGGATGGGCGAGTGGTGATTTCGGCTTCCGTGGCGAAATTGCGCGACGGGTATGAATCGGCGCTCGAAAATGCTTTGCGGACCGAACCGGAAGCCGTGGCGGCGGATTAGGAAGAGTGGAGATTCGCGATTTTAAATTGCAGATTGAAAATCTTAAACCGCAGAGATCGCAGGGAACGGCCGCAGAGAGCGCGGAGAAACAACCAGCCGGGCTGGCGCCCGGCCGGACAGACGAGGGCGTCTGTCCCTACGTGAGCGGCGGTGCGGCTGACTGTTTTGCTGAAAGCTGACGGCTGAGAACTGACAGCGTTGGCTAAGGGCTAAAAGCTAAATGCCTCTGTCTGACAAATTTCGCGAAGAGTGCGGGGTGGTGGCGATCTACGCGCATCCCGAGGCGGAGAAGCTTGCCTACCTGGGACTGCATGCTCTGCAACATCGCGGGCAGGAGTCGGCGGGCATCGTCACCTCCGATGGCATGGCACTGCATCCGTACCGGGCCATGGGGTTGGTGGCTGACATCTTCGTCGAGGATGTGCTCGCCAAGTTGCGTGGAACACTAGCCATCGGGCACACGCGCTACTCGACCGCCGGGGATTCGGCGCTGCTCAACGCGCAGCCGATTCTGGTGCAGTCGAACAAGGGATCGATCGCGGTCGCGCATAACGGCAACCTGGTGAATGCGCAGGAGATCCGTTCCCGCTTGGAAGCGCAGGGATCGATTTTTCAGACCACCTCGGATACCGAGGTCATCGTGCACCTGATCGCGCTCTCGCGCGAGCACACCTTGCCGGAGGCGATGGCGGATGCCTTGCGGCGGGTAGAAGGCGCATTCTCGCTGGTGATGGTGAGTGCGGACCGGATTTTCGCGGCGCGTGATCCGCGCGGCTTCCGGCCACTGGCCATGGGCCGGATTCCTGCGGCCGAGGGACTCAAGCAGGACACCATCGTGTTTGCCTCCGAAACGTGCGCGTTTGATTTGATCGGCGCAACCTACGAGCGCGACGTGAAGCCCGGGGAGTTGGTGATTGTGGGGCCCGAGGGCGTGACTTCACGTTTCTATTCGCCCACCGGACCGCAGTCGAGCTGCATCTTCGAGCACGTCTACTTTTCACGTCCCGACAGCATGGTGTTCGGGCGCCCGGTGCAGGTCAGCCGGGAGAACCTGGGACGGCAACTGGCGCGGGAAGCCGGAATCGACGCCGACCTGGTGGTGCCGGTGCCGGATTCGGGCGTGACGGCGGCCGTCGGGTATGCGGCCGAGAGCGGGATCCCATTCCGCTTCGGCCTGATCCGCAACCACTACGTGGGGCGGACGTTCATCGAGCCCAAGCAGACGGTGCGCGACTTCGGCGTGCGGCTGAAGCTGAACCCGGTGCGCTCGCTGCTCGCAGGCAAGCGCGTGGTGTTGATCGATGACTCCATCGTGCGCGGAACGACCAGCAAGAAGATCGTGCGCATGGTGCGCAATGCAGGAGCGAAAGAAGTGCACATGCGGATTTCATGCCCGCCGACGATTTCGCCCTGCTTCTACGGGGTGGATACTCCTTCCAAGAGCCAGCTGATCGCGGCCAACAAGTCAATTGAGGAGATTCGCGAGTACATCGGCGCGGATTCGCTGGCCTATCTCTCACTGGATGGATTGAAGAAAGCCTGCGGCGAAGGCGAGAAGACCGACTACTGCACGGCCTGCTACACCGGGAAGTATCCCACCAACTGGGTGGACGTGGAAGAGATCCAGCCGGCGGCGGCCAGCAAGCGGTAATTCCTCTTTGACGGGTGAGACGCCCGTCGCTCCACCCTCGGAACGCGGACGCGAACGCGGCGCAACACAGACATCAAAAATGAAATTTCAGGCTGCCGCCGACGGTGCGCGAAGGCGCGTACTGGATGGGGATTTCTTCGCTCTCCTTGGCGATCTGGTAGATGCTGTTGGAGACGTTGGTCACATCCAATTCGAAGTCGAGGCGGCGCGGTTCCGCATTCCACACCGTGAGACCGGTGGCCAGGTCGCAGTTGAGGTGCTGGGGCAGGCGGGGACCGTTCTCGACAATAGTCCCGCTGCCGTAGCGTAGCGCGCTGCCGGTCCAGAAGCCGCGCCAGCGGTTCCGGTAGAAAATTTGCGCGGTACCGGTATGGGTCTGGTCAAAGGCTGGGACGATGCGTTCGCCCGCCACCAGCGGCTCGTCGCCGGCGAAGCCTCCGGTGATGGGGCCGTAGAAGTAGGTGCGGGAGAGCGCGTACTGAAAGCGGCCGGTGATGCCGAGATGCTCAAGCTGCTTCAGGTTGAGCACCAACTCGGCGCCGCTGGAACGAGCGGCGTGAAAGTTGATGGGCACGAAGATGCGGCTGATGGAGATCTCGTGGTTCTCGAAGGAATCTCGCCCGGTGTGCAGGTAGGCATTGAGTTCGAGGCTGACGCGCGGGTGCAGTTCCTGTGACCATCCCACTTCGTAGTAATGCTGGCGGTAGGCGCGCACGTTGCCGACGCGCTGGCCGGGATCGACGGCGTTGTTGCCAATGAAGCTGGCGAGCAGCGAATACTCGATGGGCGGCGGCGAGAAGTAGCGGTTGTAGGCGGCGTGCAACACAGACTTGGAGCGATTGAAGTGGTAAGCCAGTCCGATGCGCGGACTGGCCTGAGCCGCGGTGGTGACGAGGTCGAAGTAATCGTAGCGGACACCGAGGTCGACCCACAGGTTGCGGATGGGCGAGAAGTGATCCTGCAGGTAAAAGCTGGCCTGGCCACCGTGGAGGCCGCCGCTGAAGGAAGGAAAGACATCGGGATCGCCGCGGCTGTCAAAGAAAAAGCTCTCCAGTTCGCGCAGGCGGACGAGGTCGATGCCGGCTCTGATCACGTGTCCGCGCCAAAGATGAGAGATGTCGCTCTTGACGCCGAGGGTAAGCGGGGCGCGTGAGGCGAACGAGTAGGGCGTGATGGGATCGCTGGTGGGCAGAACCCGATCGGAGCCCACGCGTTCGTAAAGCGAGGTGGAGAGCAGGGTCTCCGGGGAAAAGGTGTGGTACCAGCTGAGGATGCCGGTCTGCTGGCGGAGATGGCGCTGGGCATCGCGGCCAACTTCCTGATCGTCGGTGATGTTGGGTTGCTGGAAATTCGCGCCCCCGCCCATCAGGAGCAACTTGAACGCATCTTTCGTTCCCGCGTGAAAATCGAACTGCGCGGTGGCGCGCGAGCCTTTGCCGAAATCGTAGAGTTCCCTGGGTTCAGGCGGATCGAGGTAGCGGCCGGACGTGAAGCCATCGACGAAGAAGTAGTAGCCGAGCCGGCCGGCCTGGCCGCCGTAGTCGGCGTTGAGGTCGTAGTTGTCCAGAGTGGCGCCGCGGAAATTCACGTCGCCGTGACCAGCCATGCTCGCGCCGGAACGGGTGGTGATGTCGAGCACTCCGCCGAAGCGATTGCCGTACTCGGCGGGAAAGCCTCCGGTCATAAGGTCGACGGTTTCGAAGATCTGCGGGCTGACGCCGGGCGAAAACTGGGGCTGCGTGTTGTCGAGAAACGAGACTCCATTGATGAACTCGTGCAGCGAGAACTCCGTGCCGCGTACGGCGAGAAAGTTGTCATGGCTGTCGCTGGCGCCGGGCATCAGGTTGTTGACGAGGTCGTTGGTGCTCTCCGCCAGCGGGGCAGGCAGGTTTTCGAGATCATCGTGCGTGAAGGTGTAAGAGCTGCCGGTTTTCTCCGGGTCGATGGTCTGGTAGGTGGAACGCACTTCCACCCGCTCCTGCACCGCTTGTTTGCGCTGCAGCTCGATGGCGAGCGAGAACGGTTGGCGCGGGCGCAGCACGAAGCGGTGTTCGGCCGGGAAGAAACCTGCAGCCTCAACCTTGAGCGTGTAGGGGCCGGCTTCCACGGCGGTGAAGTGGAAACTGCCGTCGGTCGCGGTGTGCGAGGCCTGGGCCAATGTGCCGTTCTCGCGCAGCAGTTGGACAGAGGTGGCGGAGACGGGCGCGCCCGAGGCGTCGTGTACCGTGCCCTCGATCAGCGTCTGAGCGCAGGTAAGCGTGGAAGCGACACCGAGAAAAAGAATCAGAATCGTTGTGCGCAAGGGTTGCTCCGCGGCAAGGGGGAACTGCCTAGGGCGACTAGTGTAACCGCAGGCCCTCAGTAAGGGAAGGACGAGTTTACGGATTTCGCGCGCCGAAGCCAGTATTGGCGCTGGTCTACGAGCATCGATAGTAGTCGATACTCACCGTGGTTGGGCCGCCGAGCCGGGCTGGTTGCGAAGGGAGCAGCGGTCTTTATGCCGTCGCCCTCGTCCGGGACCAGCTCTTCACTAACTCCGCCAAGCGGTCGAGAGCCCTGGGGAAATCCTGGTTAGCCGCGGCGAAACCCAGCCGGAAGTGGGACGGAACGTCGAAGCAATCGCCCGGAGCCAGCAAAATTCCACGCTCAGCGGCCGCCTGGCAGAAGGGGTGCGCATCCTCACCGCTGAGGAGCCAGGGGAAGGCGGTCATTCCACCCATCGGCGGAATCCAGCCGAGAACGTCGCGATGGTCGTTCATGAAACGGTTCAGGAGCTTGAGATTCCGGGTAGCTATCTCCTGAGTCTTTCTGAGCACGACGTCGCGTTTGCGGATCGCGATCTCCGACAGAATTTCTCCTGTCGTGGTGTTGCAGATGGAGAAGTAGGCGCGCGCGGTCCAGTATTGCTGGCGGCGTTTGGCGTCGGGCTCGACCATCCATCCGGTGCGCACGCCGGCGATCGAAAACGCCTTCGACAAGTCGCTGATGACGGTGGCGTGCGGCAAACGCGCCGCTGATTTCGTCGCGCGGCCATGATAGATGGGATGGTAAACCTCGTCGCTCACCAGTTGGATTCCGCGCTCGGCGGTGAACTCGTGCAAGGCTTCCATTTCAGAGTCACCGATGGTTGCGCCCGTGGGATTGTGCGGGCTGTTGATGAGGATCAGCTTGGTCTGCGCGTCGGCAAGGCGCTTGATTTCGTCGACGTCGATGCGGAAATTGTTCTCCCGGCGGACGCGGTAGAAGCGGGTTTCGAGGCCCAGGGACTCGGGGAGCGCGGAGAAGGTGGTAAAGCCGGGGAGCGGGAGGATCACGTTCGCGCCGGGCTCGGCGGCGAGCCACATCAGAGCGACCAGGGCTTCGGAAGCGCCCGTAACCACCTGCACCGAGTCGACCGGGACGCCTTGCATTTCGGCGATGGCCGCGCGCAGGCTGTCGGCGCCCGCGGGACGGCCGTAGACCAGCTTGTGATTCAGGAAGCGATGGAGGACTTCGTCGTCCGCCAGGGCGAGGATGTCATTCACGGTCCAGGTGGGACCGGTGCTGGCAGCGAGATTGAATTCGATTTCGTGTTCGTAGGTATCGAGCCAGGCGTCGAGCAGGAAGGGCTTGAGTTGCATGAGGCACCTCGGAGCAGATGAGCGTCTCAAGCTATAGATTCGGACGGCTGACACGGGGATGGTTTTTCTCTGCAAGCGTCGGCGTCCACTTAGGCTCCAGGCGCAGGTGGCAGAGAGCAACTTTCAGGCGTCCCTACGGGTAGAGGAGTCGGGGGAACTGGAGGAGATCGCAAAAACCGAGAGCGGCCCCCCCCAGGAGGCCCTTCCCAAGAAGCCGGGCACGGTGCTGGGAGGCACGCCCGGCTATGGTCACTATAGCTTCAGTGGCCGCTTCCGGACGGCTTCTCCTTCTCGGACGTCGCGGCCGGGGCCTTCGTACCTGCCCCCCTCGAAACCTCATTCTCTCTGCTGTGCCTGTGCACCTGAAGGGTACGCAGAAAGTGGACAAGGTCCCAGGCATCATTGGGTTGAATTACATCGGCGAATGACGGCATCGGAGTCCCGTCCAACCCGGTCATGAAGATTCGGTAGACGTCCTCGTCTGTGGTACCGCACTTGAACCGGGAGTCGTCCTTCCCGTCCGCGAAGTTGTAGGGCCGGATCGGCTGATCCCTGCTGTCAGTCAGAGTTGCCGCCGATGGTCCATCGCCGCGACCTTGCTGTCCGTGACACTTCCAGCACTCCATATTTGTTGGAAAAATTCTCCCCCGTGCGCGATGCTCTGTGCCGTAACCGGCGGCTCGGGCGGAAAGTTAATGGCGTCCCCCGGCTTCTCGCTCTGCCAGCGGGGTGAGAACGTCTTGATGTATGCCACCAGATCGATGCGATTTTGTGCGGGCAACGCATCCCAGTGGGGCATGTTCGAATTAGTAAAGCCGCGGGAAACGGCATTGTACAGATCCTGGTCGGTTGGTAACGTACCAGTCGGTGTGGAGCGGCACTTGAACGTCGCCGCGACAAAAATCCCTCGGCTTAGGGTCAATCCACTGCGCGTTCTCGCCGTTGCCGTCGCCCAAGGGACCATGACATCCGAGACAGTAGCGACGGTACAGTTCCCGTCGCCGCGTGCCCCGTCAGATTCCCCACGTGCGCTTCCTGTCCCCACGAAGGTAGCGCTACCACGATTGCTAGAGCCACACTACTCAACCATCGCTTCGAGACCAGGTTCATAGAAGTTCACCATTCGAATATGAAGATCCGAAGAAAGGCAGTGCCGCCCAGACTTGGGCGGCACGCCGTTCTTAGTAATCGAAATCAAAACCGATCATGAGGCTGCGGATCGTCTGATCGCTGCCCGTAAGAGCCGAAGTATTCCCTGTCTTCGCTTGCGAGTATTCGTTATGGAACGCCAGCCCCGCCCGGCTGAACATGATCGGATACCAGCGGTAACCAACTGTCCACGCGTCCACGTTGCCCAGATTCCCGGGGAAGGTCGGGTCAGCCTGGCGTGACATGCGCACCGTTTCATACCGGCCCGTGAAGATCATCTGCGGGCTGTAAGCGTAGTGTGCCTCCACAAACCCGCCGTTCCAAGAAGGCCCTGCCGCACCCGTGGGCAAAGATCCTGGGTCGTTGCCCGCTACACTGTTCCCCAGGTAGACATTGTCCTGACCGTGCATGTAGAGCGTCTCCACATCGAAGTCCTTGATGAACCACCAACCGAACGCTCCCACCCGCGAGAAGCTCTTGTTCCCTTTCGCTTGGATTGGCGTTCCGTCACTGGTCAGGTAGAACGTCGGCGACTGCCCAAAGTATCCGTAGGCTCCAATCCGCTGTACCCCCAACCCCTTCACCGGAAAGCCCTGGTTCACGTTCACGTACACATCGTAGGTCCGTGACGTGTTGCCGAATGCCTCCCCTGCACTGGTGGTCGTAAGGCCAGGAGTTCCGTCCACACTGCTCAGGAGAGCAATCGAATAGCGCGAGTAGCTATTCTGGTTGTGTCCTGCCAGTTCCACGCCCAGTTGGTTGTCACCAATCCCGCTAAACTGATTGCTGTCTCCCGGCGGTACGAAGTGGTAGTTGAACCAGGCCCCGCCAACTCCCGACAGCGTCAGAAAGCGTTTCTCCGATAGCAGGTTGTCCAGTTCGAACTTCCCCACCTTCACGTTCAACCACGGAGAGTTCAACAGATTGTCGAACCGTACCCAGGCCGCCTCGAAGTGAAAGCCGTCACCTTCCTCCATCGCGGGCAGAACCTGGAACGAGATGTTCTTGTAGAGCGTACCTGCGGTCCAGATATCCAGGCCGGACAGATCAAAACCGCGGGTGGTGATCGTCTGCTCCCCGCCTGGCGTGGTCAGCGTCGGATCTACCGCCACTTTGGTCTGGCTCTCCAGGTGCCACTGCGGCGTCACGCGGAACGTGATGGGCCAATACGACGGATTCTGATAAATCGGCGAATCGCGGTCATTGCCCAGTTGGTACCCGTTATCCTTGAAGGACAATCCAAAATTATTCAAAATCGGCCAGCCGATGTGGCAAGCCGAACACGGAAGCCCGTATTTGCGGGCGAAGGCCGGAATGGCGTAACCCGGCTGGCTCGTGAAACTGACAAACAAAGAAAGAAATAGCGTGAGCAAGAGAACAGACTTCGGGATTAAGCGGCCAGCCTTCTTCCGCTCCATCCTGCCGGGATGAAGTCGCATGCCTTTATCCTCCTTGAACACAAGAATCCCCGTAGAACGCCACACCCCATGGCGCGGACATCTGGCAATTGCGCTCAGTGCGCTTTGAATGTGAAATCGAGGCTCTTGGTTTGACCCGCGGTGATGGTGACCTTCTGGGTCATCGTGCCCAACTTCTCGTGCCAAGCTTCGACTGTGTATTCACCGGGCGGCAGGTTCGGAAGCTGGAAGCTTCCATCCTTGCCGGTCACAGCAAAGTAGGGGTGCTTGAACACCGCGACATAGCTCTTCATCCAGGGATGCACGTTGCACTTGATCGGAATGGCAATCTCTTCGCGAGGGAAGCTCTCTTCCATCGTTGACCCGGCGGGCTCCGCCTTGTTCCATTCGCGATTGTTCGCGGGAAGGGGATGGATGTTGTGAGTCGTGTTGTCGCTGTTCACCATCTTCAGCTTCTGGTTCGCGCGCAACGCCACCACGTGCGGGGCATATTCGCAGCCCTTCTGCTCAAACGTCACCGCTTCGGCAGGCACGTCGAAGGTACGGGTTCCCAGTCCATCCGAAATGAAGACGATGACGTTTCCCAAGGCGTTGTCCGCGCCGGTCAAATAGTCCTGACTGACGGCAGGGCCGGGGTGAAGCTTTGCGCAACTGGGGTCTGCGTTCATGCTGACATGTGCGGGTTGCGGAAGTTGCCCCGTGAACTTCACTTTCCCAACCACGGATGTGCCTGGTGCCGCAGGTGCGGACGCGTTCGCTGCGCCTGCTGCACCGTTGGCTGCAAAAGAACTCGTCCCGCCCGTCATCAGAATTGCCAGGCCTACGATCGTAATAAACTGCTGCTTTGCCCTCATGAGAGTAAACTCCTCCAACCGCGCGGAGAGCCCTAAAGCGTCTCCGCGGCCAAATGCATTATTCGCAAGCGGCCGCACCGCAGCCACTGATTTCAAGAAAAGATCAACGCCGTTCCGCGACGGCCACTACTTCTGGCTAATCGTCCTGAGCTCCGCGCTTTCCTGCGGCAGGTAGTAGCCCTCTTGATAGCCGTTGGAATACGCGTCGCGGTAATACTGCTGATCCGAGCTTGTATTGGCATCGGCGTATCCACCGGCTTTCCGGTAGTTCTCGGTCTTGCTAACCTGGAACGGCTGCGACGCTCGCCGATGGCGAGCTCCGTCCAGAACTCCATCGCGATGGCCTGCAAGTTCAGGAGCTGTCGGCTCGAGCTTGCCGGAACGCGCTTCCGCCAGCGCCCTGTAGCTCTGCTCGTAACCTGCGATGAATGAAGCGCGATCCTGATCGGTGCTCCAGCGCCCGCTGGAGAAGTGCGGCTTCCGGCCGCTATCGACGTCGATCTTCGCTTGGTAAGCCCCATCCCGATACGCGGCATCCGCCTGTTTCACATTCAACGCGCCCCGCAACCCGTGACTGGAAGCAGCCACCAACCCAAGCCCCACGCACAGAAACGCAGCAAGTACAAACAGCGATTGTTTTTTCATTTACTGTCTCCTCTTTCGCGAGCGGCTTCGCCTTGGCGAAGCCCCTCATCAAGGAAATTCAAGATGTAATGCTCTTAAATCCCTTGCACCCCATTCGTGCTTCCGATTACGCACGCCTCGAGCAAAGCTGGTCACCGCGACCGGATCCTGAATACCCCGTTCTCGCGAGGCAGGCCTCTCCCCGATCGCGTAAAGCGATCTTTGCCCGTCACCCCAAATACATGGGGAGGCGGCTCGCCGAACACGCCCCCTTAATCAAGGCGAGGCAGTCCGGTCATGTGAGCGAACGTTATTTTTCCCGAGCAGTAGCAATGCACCTTGATGGGGTGCGATCGCCGAACCTATTAGGAGCACTTATTCCAGGGGCCTGGGCTTTTGTTTGTGCTGCTACCGGAAATGGGGGTTTTCCGTCCTAGGGTCGTTCTACTCAGGGTCTTTATCAAGAACTGCCGAGCTTTGGCCGAGGGAGATTCTTGATGTCGCTAACTTAGCTCAACTTCGTCAAAAATAAGCCATCAAAACAGAGGACTTGCTGTAAAACTTCTTTTACAAGCCTGGTTGTCGCACAGCAAAGACGGCGCACCTCCTGCCTGCCGTGGCCTGAAACCCCGCGCCGCCAGCCCCTTTTCTGACGATCGCCTGTTCTCCTGCCGAACTCCGATACATCTCCTGGATCCTCCTAACAATCCTCCATTCGAGCGGCCCGTGTAATCCAGAGCGCGTCCAACCTGAATGACACAGTAAGCGAGAATTACCTTCGAGGTTGTCATCCCCGTGTCAAAACCTTGTAATCTCCTCGAGCCACGCACGCCCGGGAACTTAGGACTGTCCACCGGCCGAGACGCTGCTTGCCGGCTGATGAACTCTCCTTGCACAAGTAAGTGCAAGCTGATGCAGGTGTCGCCCTGCCGGTCCCATCCAGGCAGTACAATGAACGCCTAGCATTCCAGCGTTGAAGATCGTATTCCGCAGCCATGACGCTCGCCCAGTTCGTCACGAAGAACGCTTTTCGCAACCGCCGTCGCAGCGTTCTCACCGTGCTGAGCATCACGTTCTCATTGCTTCTGCTCACCATCATGATGACCGTGTGGAGAGGGTTTTACATCGATCAGGGCGCGCCCGATTCGGCGCTTCGCATCATGACCCGGCACCGCGTCTCGCTCGCCTTTTTTCTGCCCGGCTACTATCGCGACAAGATTCGCGCACTTCCGGGCGTAGTCGACGTGGTCCCGATGACCTGGTTCGGCGGTAAATACAAGGACGACCGCCCGGAAAACTTCTTCGCGCAGTTTGCCACCGACCCAAGCGAGTACCTGGAAGTAGCTGCCGACAAGATCGTGCCCCCTGAACAGGTGAAAGCATGGCAACAGGACCGCACCGGATGCCTAGTCGATCAGGCTCTCGCCGCCAAGCACGGCTGGACGATCGGCGACCGCATCGTTCTGTTGGGCAATATATTCCCTGCAAATCTGGAATTGACTGTTCGCGCTGTCTACTCCATCGATCCGCCGAACAACTCGCTTTATTTCCACGCAAAGTATCTGGAGGAGTCCATTGGCTGGTTCAAGGACCGGGCGGGCTTCTACTTTTTGCGGGTAAAGGCACCGGAGCAGGTGGCTCGTGTCTCGCGAACGATCGATGACATGTTCCATAACCTGCCCGAGCCCACCAAGAGTGAGAGCGAAAAAGCGTTCCAACTCGACTTCATCGCTACTCTCGGCAATGTGAAAGCCTTTATTCTGGGCATCTGCGGAGCGGTCGTCTTCACCATCCTCATCGTTTGCGCCAACACCATGGCCATGTCGATTCGCGAACGCACGCGCGAGGTCGCGGTGCTGCGCACCCTCGGCTTCACGCGCCGACGCCTGCTCACGCTGTGCCTGGCCGAATCCGTCACGCTCTCCCTGATCGGCGGCGTGGGTGCAGTCCTGCTCGCGGCCATTCTCATGTTCCTGATCGGCAAGTCTCCCCTGCCGGGACTGCCGGCTTCCATGAAGGTCACCTTTCCGATCGCGCTGGTGGCACTGATCGTGGCCGCCGTCGTGGGATTGGCAAGCGCAGTCGTACCGGCCTACAACGCCTCGCGCACCAACATCGTCGACGGCTTGCGTCACATCGGCTGAACCGGACCGGTGATCTTCGTGTCTCGCAAGTCATAACCCTGTGTGATATTGGATACTGCGGTCCGCGTTCGCCTCGGTCGGAGTGCGACTCAGGATTCGGGAACCCCGCGGGCGCTTGCAGCCCGGGGTGCCGAGTCCCGACGAGGTCCCATGCTCTTGAACGGTGTTATCTTTCACAGCAACCAGTACAGCGCAGAGGCCACGTGCGAGCATTGTTCCGGAGTGATCCGCCACGAGTCCTGGTGTATCACACAACTCGCGGTCTACTATGCCTACGAGACCATTCTCGACGCGGAAAAGCTCACTCTTGAGGACCGGTCGATCCTGCACGCCCTCGGAGTCCGCTGGATCTCCAACCCGTGCGCCGGACCCTGCGCTGCCCTCTAATCCGCCACCCCAGGCCGCGCCAAAACGAGTGTAATAGTTTCGTCCCCTTACAACGATGTGGGCAGCCGGCGAATCTTAACCAAGGTACTTGCTTCTCTGCTGCGGTTGTTTCATGCTGTCACGACCAGGCTGGAAACCTTGAATCTTTTGCTGGATGAGCATTCTAATTGGTGGCGTTCAAACCCCATTGCCGTAAGTCCGTTACGCAGGGAGCACTGGTTGCGCTGGCTCTGCTGATCGTGTGGACCCAACCGAGCGTGGCCGCGACTTCGGTCGATGGCGTCACTCTCGAGGCGGGGTATCGCCAGATGTACAACCTCGACTTTGACACGGCGCACCAGACGTTCGCCACTTGGGAACGCGCCCATCCTGAAGACCCGTTGGGGCCGGTATCGAACGCGGCGGCCTACCTGTTCGCAGAATTCGACCGGATGCACATTCTCGAATCCGAACTGTTCGTCGACAATGCGAAGTTCGAGAAGAGAGAAAAGTTCGCTCCCGACCCTAAAGTGCAGACGGCATTCGAGGGCGAACTGAAAAGAGGCGAGCGGATCGCGGAGCAGATTTTGGCGCGCTCGCCCGGAAATCATGCCGCGATCTTCGCCAAGGTCATGGTGGGTGGACTGCGCGGGGATTACATGGCTCTGGTTGAGAAGCGGAACCTGGCCGCCTTGAGCACACTCAAGGGTTCGCGCGCGCTGGCCGAGAAGCTGCTCTCGCAGGATCCATCGTATTACGATGCATACTTGGCGGTCGGCGTCGAGAATTATCTGTTGAGCGTGAATCCTGCCCCTATCCGCTGGCTGCTTCGCCTGAGCGGCGCCCAGACCGACAAGGAAGAAGGGCTGGCTAAGCTTCGCCTGACTGCCGAAAAAGGGCACTACCTCGCCCCATACGCGCGGCTGCTGCTGGCCGTTGCCGCCCTCCGCGACCACAATCGCGACCAGGCGCGCGCTCTCTTGAGCGGCTTGGCAGAAGAATTCCCGCGCAATCCCCTCTACCGTAAAGAACTCGCCCGCATCGAGCCGTAGGGAGTTGCACCATCACGACGCGGTATGGCTGAGCAGAGGGTAGCGGATCGAAAAGGCGCGGGCGCTTTCCTCGATCGAGCTCTTTGGTGCAAATACGAGGTCGGTTGCATGCTTCTCGGTTTTGAGGCGCACCCAAATGTAGGGCCCGCATCGAACAATGCGGACTTCCTCGGCGCCAACTCTTGTGACATAGCTCCCCGTTATGCGCGCCATTTCGGCCGAGCCAGAGATCCGGTCGAACAGCCGCATGGCTCGCTCCGGATCTTGCAGGCGCTCCAGCATGCCGTCCATCACGCGGTCGCTGACCAGGCACGGAACGGTCCGGCAGTCCAGCATTTCCTCAATGGCGGAAAGGACGCGGTAGTCGACTTTCTCGCTCAGCGCCAGGTAAAGCAGCCGGGCCGATGCTGTGAAACGCACCGGCATGAGACGCAGGGTGCGCAGAACGGGCGGCGGCAGCAGAGTGGCACAGCCCTGCTTCGGTGATTCCCCCAAGGCCAGCAGCGGACACGCCCACTGCACTCCCAGAGCAGTCACGACCTGGCGCTCCGTCACGAAATTCATGGCTTGCAGCCATTCCCCGATCTTTCCTTTCCCGGCACGATGTTGAGCCTCCAGCGCCACTTGCAGTTGGATCTCGTTCACGTAACCGTGGGCCAGCATGAGCAGGCCGAGAGGCACCCGGTGGTTGGGGATGGCGGAAGGCTTCTGGGAGGCGATCTGATCGAAGATGACGCGGGCTTCGCGTTCCACGCATTGCGGTGAGCACAGCCAAGCACGCCGCAAGCGGATCGGAGGTCGCCTCTGCCAAAGGCGCGCCGTTCGGGGCGCGTTGCAGTCCGGCCGATCGCAGCCCGGCGGGAAAATGCGATGGCGAACTACCCCTGTCCAGGCGCCCCACAATGTCTGCATCGCTGCTCCTTTGGAGCTCAGTGCCCGACGTTCGAGACAAGTTCCGTGACCCGCAAGCCGTAGTTCCCATCGACCACGACCACTTCGCCGCGTGCGACCAGCTTGCCATCGAGCAGTAGATCGACCGGTTCCTGCACCTGCTGATCCAGTTCGACGACACTGCCCGTACAAAGATCCAGGATGTCTTTCAAAAGCATGCGCCGGCCGCCAAAACGCATCGTGACGAGCAGTTCGACGTCCATCAGCATGCCTAATTTGTTGATGGCAGGATCGGAGCCCACCGCCGGGACGGGAAGGCGGGCCGGAATCATTTGCAGGCTGGCGAGGAGGGAATCGCTCAGGCGCAACTCGATGACGGCCTGCGCGGGCAGGGTCGCCCGCAGCCAGCGGGTGGCCGACGTAGCCCACGCGGGAGCAGACCCGGCTTCCACCTGAATGTGGACATCCCGTCCGCTGCCTTTCTGCTGCGCGCTCACGAGCGCCGCCGACTTTTCGAAACAACTCGAGCACCGTCGTCTTGTTGTCCGCGCTGGGGGGTTGATCGCTGTTTTCCTGTTCGCCTGCAAGGCGTCGCACGGACGCTGGCGGCATCCGAAACGAAAGCTCGCCGGAAAGCCCTCCGGACGAGGCTGCCGTCACCCACAGATCGCTATCAGTCGGAGACAGGGCGTCAGCAGGCGTTTGCAGCAGCACCTCGCATGTCGACGTTGAACCCGATTTCTGACTCAAGGCCTCGGCCACGCTTTTTGCCCACACCTGAACGTGCTCGAGGACATCTGCCACGGGGGACTGCGCAGCGGCGCTGCTCATGAAGGTTCCTTTCCGGCCGACTTGGGCTTAGGAGACAGTGCATTCAGCCGGGCGGCGCGCTTCCGGCCATGACGCATCACGAAAGCTTGAAACAAAGGTTGCTCGCCCACCAGCAGGGTCGCCGGGGAATCGACGGGATGGCGAAACACGAGCACGCCTCCCGGCCGCATGCCGACCAATTCCTCCGCGGGCACGCGCACTCCCATCACTCCCAACTCGATCTCAAACGGACAGTTCAGGATCCGCGCCTTCACCTGTTCCTTGGATTCCGCCGGGCCTTGCGGCTTCCGGTAAGCCCAGTCTGCCGACATCTTGCGCAGCAGGGCGGTGGACACCGCCGCTGGTACGGCCAACTGCAAGGTCCCGCGCGTTTCCGGCATCGTAATGCCAAAGCTCAGGGCGAGTGTTTTGTCGTCGGGCGGCATCAGGCGCAACGCGTTCGCCGCTTGCTGGCGGCGGTCGAAGCGGAACTCCAATCCCAGCGCCTGCCAGGCAATTCCCAGTTCGCGGCATATGATCTGGACGACGCTCTCCAGAATCTGCTCTTCGATTTCGGTCACATCGCGCGGTTCCAGCGTGCCTTTGCCTTCTCCCCCCAGCAAAAGGTCGATGAGGGGGAACGCAATGGATAGGTCCAGTTGCAACAGTGCGGGCACATCCATGGGCGCCAGCTTGCAGGAGCACATGTATGTGACCTCCGGCAGGCGATGCAGGTATTCGCGAAAGGTAAGGTGTTCGGCCGACACCAGGGAGGCCTCGAAGACGACCCGCAAGAACGCGACATAGACGTCGACCAGGTTGGTAGCGCTGTCGAAGGAAAGGTTCCAGACATGTTCGATGATCATGGCCCGCGTCACCCGGCGACCGGCATTCCTCATGAGGTATTCGAGCAGAGCGAACTCCTTTGAGGTCAGCTCGATTCTCCGGCTCCCGCGCGTCACGCGCCGCTCGACGCGGTCCAGTTTCAGGTCTTCGACTGTGAGAACCGACTCTTGCGGCAGGCGGCTTCTCCTTGCGAGGGCGCGGATCCGCGCGGAAAGTTCGGAAAATGAAAAGGGCTTCACGAGGTAGTCATCGGCGCCTGCGTCGAGGCAGAGCACCCGGTCTTCCACCCGGCTCCGGGCGGTCAAGACGAGGATAGGAACGTTGGGCTTGCTGCTGCGCACCTGCTTGAGAATGGAGACGCCGTCCAACCGCGGAAGATTAAGATCGAGGACGACCAGGTCGTAATCGAATTCGGTAGCGAAGGCTCGGGCCTGTTCGCCGTCGGAGGAGACATCGACCGCGTAGTGCTCGGCCTCGAGCCCCTTGCGTACGAATCCGGCGAGGGCGATATCGTCTTCGGCGATGAGTATACGCATGTTCGCCGGCTCCCTTGCGGACGCCGCAGCAATACTTTCCCAGTCTAGAAACAAGCGTGGCGCCGGGATGTGACCATTGACCAGAACGGTCGTGACCGGCGAGCTCGGGTGGCTTGCGTGCAGAACCCGGAAGGTCAATCGCCTACCCTGCCCATCCCCGTAGATAATCAGACACGTACCCGTCCGTCTGGCTGAGGAGAGAATTCCGACCCGTGGATTTTCGCATTAACAATGGACTCAGGTCTCTGCTGCTGCCCGGGACTCCAGTGTTGGGAGCAGCCGCCGCGCTCGTCCAGAGTGGGATCCTGAACGGCTCTGCCTCGGTCGTGGACTTCTGCTACTACACGGCGTTCACCATCGGATTGCTGCTGGCCTGGCGCTTTCACTCCAGCCGCACTTTTTCCGCACTCATCCTGTTACTGCTCGCGCAGCGGGCAGTGGAGTTCTTCTCCGGTGGCCGCACCCCGATGGCAGGACCAGGCTTAACGGCCCTGGAGGCGGTCTCTTTCCTCATCCCGCTGAATTTTGCGCTGCTCGCGCTGGCACGCGAGCGCGGCTTCACCTTTGATGCAGCCCTCCCGCGACTCGTGCTGCTGTTCGTGCAGTCCGTTTTCGTGGCGGTTCTAAGCCGGCCTCATCCGTCGGTGGGTTCGAGTTTGTTTCACGGTGCGCTGGTGAATCGCGCTTGGTCTTCATGGACAGCAATCCCGCAAATCTCCTTGTTGGTTCTTGCAGTCGTCGGCGCGAGCCTGCTGCTTCGTGCTCTGGGTCAGCGCAAGCCTCTCGAGAGTGGATTCATCTGGGGACTCCTCAGTTTCTTCCTGGCTCTGAATACCGGCGCAGTTGGCGTGGCCGCGCGAGCCTACATTGCGACCGGCGCAATCATCCTAGCGGTGTCCATCGTGGAGACCTCGTACGCGATGGCCTACCACGATGAACTCACCGGCCTGCCCTCGCGCCGGGCTTTCAACGATGCCACGTTACAACTGGAGATGCCCTACACGGTGGCTGCCGTCGATATCGATCACTTTAAAAAAGTCAACGACACCTACGGTCACGAGACCGGGGACCAAGTGCTGTGCATGGTGGCCACGAGATTGGCTCGCGTGACGGGTGGCGGACACGCCTTTCGCGTGGGCGGAGAGGAATTTGCCATTCTGTTTCCGGGAAAGGCAGCTGGTGAAGTGCTTGCAGACCTCGAGTGCCTGCGAGTGCAAATCGAGCAATCCGCCTTCCGAATGCGTGCGGTGGACCGCCGAACCGCGCCTCGCGGTCCAGACCGTCGCACTGCAACGGCGCTGAAATCAGCTTCCAGATCCAACGCAAAATCCCAAAGACGGGCTGTCGCCGGAGAACTCCGAGTCACTGCCAGCATCGGCGTGGCTGAACCCACCGCGAAAAACCATAAGTTCGACCATGTGATGGGCCTTGCCGACATGGCCTTGTATCGTGCGAAACAGGCCGGGAGAAATCGAGTGGAAATCGCGACCGGAGTTCGTAGTCGAGGCAAAAAGAAAGCGCTGAACATCGCTGGAGGTCCGGCGGGTACGCCGGACAGATCTGCCTAGACAAGCCGCTTGTTGCGCTGCGCCGCCATGTCTTCAATCGTAGGATACGAGCGCACATCGGTAAAGGTCCGCTCGGGCGGCATCACTCCGTTGTGAATGGCTTTGGCCAGCATTTCGAGCGCAACACCCGCATTGGCGGGCACCACCACGGTTGCTGCAAGCAGGCCGTTGCGGACCCAGGCCTGACCGGTCTTTGGGACCCCGTCGCAACCCGTGAAAGGAAGGCTCAGCCAGCGGTCTCGCTGCTCCAGGTCGGTGATTTCCTGGAATGCTTTCCTGGCTCCCATGGCCATGGAGTCGTCCTGAGCAATGATGGCTTCCAGTTGCGAAGTTCGGGAGGTCGAGAGTCGAAGCCAGGCACTCACCGCCTGGTGGGCACTGTCTTCGGTCCACTGGGCACGAACCATCCGGAACTGGACGTTCGCGGGCTTGGTTTGCTGCATGCCATCGGTGCGCTGTTGGGCGGCATCGCTGCCGGAGGGCCCTTGTATATATAGGAGCGAGCCCCCGCGCGGCAGCAAAGCGCCGACTTGTCTGCCCTGCACTCGCCCGATCTCCTTGTGATCTGACGTAATGCAAAACACCGGTACCTTGTAAGCTCCGCGCAATTGTGCAATGTACTCGGCCTCGCGATTCAGGATGACCCATCCGATGCCAGCCGCCGCAGCCGCCCGCGCCACTTGCGGCAACCCTGTCGAACCTGCCGGCTCGAATGCGATTGCGTCTGGCCGAGACCCCGACTGAATGATTTTCAGCAGTTGCTGGCTCTGATTAATGGCATCGTTGTCCGCGTAGGTAATCTGGAGATCGACATCCAGTCTCCGCGCTGCGTCTTCCGCCACTGCCGCCTGCTCGATCTGATAGTCGTTGTCGTCGGTAGTAAGTGAAACCAGGAAGTTGAGTTTCTTCATCGTGGCCTGTATTTAGCATAATACTCCGGATTTTCCGGAGAACTGAGACTCGAGAGTTCAGGAGACGCTCGCGGAGCGCGTAGCGTCACTTCGACCTTCGCGCAGAAAATTGGTCCAAGCGAAGTTCTTTGGCGAGCGTGGTCGCGGCAAGGACACCTGCCCAGGGGGAGTCCCCGTGTCTCCGCAGATACAGGCTATAAGTTGCCCGGCGCTCTGCCCGGTGCGACGGCTGCCGGTTCCTCAACCAGAGGCTGTGTGCCCAGTGCGACGATCTGGTTCTCCCATGAGTTGATGCCATATTCTCCTCGCAACTCGAGGGTCAGTCTCTTCGAGGTCCGGGCGCCATCCGCTATCGCATGCGATGCCATGGCCTGAACCACCGCTTGCTCAGGCAGACCTGGTCCAAAACTTGGCGACGTGAGATGCGGGGTTTGAGACGAGTGGATTGCGAGTCCCGCGAGAAACCCCACGACCTGTGCGACCGAGTCGGCATAGTGTGTATCCTTCAACAGCATCCGCATCAGGTTGCTTGCGGATGCTTCTTCGTCGGCCGCATGCGCGAGCCCTAAGCCTGGAAAATCCGAGGTGCGATGCATGTCGAAGACCGACGACTGGGCCGTGCTCCACTGACGAGAATGTCCGAGCACAATGTGTGCGATCTCCCGGGCCACCAATCCAGCCAGCGTGGACTTGTCCGGCACAATATTGAGCAGTCCGCGGCTGAGAAGGACAGTGTGATCGATGCTGAACACCTCCACTGGAGTCGTCAGAAGCACTCGGCAAGTGATGCCTGGTCCCGCAATACCACTGGCCGACCGGATCTCTTCGACCATTTGGTTGAGGGACTCCTCGACCTTTCCCGGCGAGGCGAGCAGACCGGAAACCTCTAACTCGCCAAAAGGACCTGTTGGGCTGGAGGAAGTCCGGGACTCCGCGGTCTGATAGTTCCATACCCATACATGTCCTCGCAGATGGAAGCTGGTAGTGAGACGGCCCGTATTCCACATGCGCTGCTCATCAAAATACGTATAAGATGGCAACCACACGCCGGGCGATACTTCCTGTCGCCAGCTCTCGAAGTGGAAATACAACCCCAGGCGCGAAATGCCACTGGCATTGAAGTATTTGCTGAAGAAGCCAAGCCGCTTTGGAGAAAACGTTCCAGCAATACGAACAATGCGAAAGCTGGCGCTATCAACCCAAATATCTCCCACAAAACGGCCACTGGTTTTGGGATCAAGAGGATGAACCCTTACCCGCAGGCACTTCTTGCCGGCCAGCGTGTCGGCCCCCTGGTAGCTCAGTTGGTAATGATCCTTGTCAAAATCGCCAAGATCGACGAATAACATGTCGACGTAGCCTTCGGGGTATAGTGGCCAGCGATCGCCAGTATTGACCCGAATGCGGCGGCTGTTCTCGCTGGCTCCAAACGCAAGCCGCTGAAGCCGGCCCAGGCGCGCAGAATCGACATCGAGCGCCACTCTGCCCAGGAAATAGGCATCGTCCAGAACCGACTCAGGATGCTGCTCCGGATCGAGGCTCTGGACGTAGCTCTCCATTATGGGCTCTCGTTTGGAAACCTGGGCAATGGTCATCTGTTCGCCGGCAAAAATCCGCCGTGCCAGTTGTAGATTGCTCCATGCTGCGGCCTCGGCCTCGGTTTGCGCGACGGGGACGGCCTGTAGCTGCGTCCACGACGCGAACAATAACGTGATCAGTATCCTGCAGATGTTTTGGCGCACCCACTACCTCCATTGTGTAAATTAGGACGACCAGCATTCCGTGGAGGTGGGCTAAGGCTTCTTGGCCACCATGAAGTTGTGACACAACGCCACGGCGTGGATCGAGCCAACGACTAGGCTGGGAATGAGCCAGTGTCTGGAGTGAGGAGCACTTTTCTTGAGACGATAACTCCAACCCACGACCGCCACGGCGACAGGCATGGCGATGGCATACTGCTTTGCACGCGAAGGATGGCTGCCGTACAAGGAGTTGGCTTCTCGAGCTCCGTGGGACAATCCGTACTGGGTAGATTCGATATCACCGATGGTGGCACCAATCTGAAACAAGCTGGTCAAAATGAAGCCACGATCGGCAACACGCTTCCTCTCCCCTGCAGGTCCAGACTGGATCAAGAGGGCGGGAGGAGTAAAGCGGATGGGCTCGAACCACAAATGGTGCCATCGAGGTGTTATCCGCGGCCAACTTACTTGCGGATGCACTGTCCGGCAGCGCTTTTTCGTTGCTCGAGTCCTTGGGACTCTGACCGAGTACAGGGAGGCTCAGGGATAGAACCGCGCAGCACAACAAATACTTCATTTAATTAGAACTCCCTTAGGAACGGTCCTTGCTCGGTGGCTTGGCGAAGAACCACGGGAGTGAACTGCATAAGGACCACCAAATACACCGCACGAAAGGTCGCAGCGCCCTGGCCGGTCGGATGGGCAGGCGGCGCGATTGACGTGCATTCCGAAAAGGCGGCCGGATCGTGTGATAGCGGAAAGAGTTTTCGTATAAGGGACGGGGACCCATCTGCCCTTAGGTGCAACACTATCAAGAGTCAGGGCTGTTGAATTGTTCAACACTTGACAGATTGAACATTTGCGCGCAAGATGGCGCACCAATTTCGCCTTCCACGTCGTGATGGAGCGTTCACAAATTCATCGGGTCAGCATTGCCGACCAAGTGGCCGGCGTCCTCAGGCAAAGAGTCCTGAACGGAGAGCTTCGTCCCGGGATGTCCTTGCAGGAGATTCCCCTTGCCGAGTCGCTGGGGGTGTCCCGCAACACGATGCGGGAAGCCATGCGCATCCTGTCCCTCGAAGGTCTGCTGAAGCGAAGCATCCACCGGGGCATTGCGGTCGCGCAGCTATCGCTTCGGGATGTGCAGGAGATCTACCACGTCCGACGGGTGCTCGAAATCTCTGCCATTCACGCTGCCAGGACGCCAGCGCCCGAACTGCTGCGGGAGATCCTGGCTGCGCTCCAACAATACGAGGAAGCAGTCCAGGCTCGCGACTGGGTCAGCGCCGTCACTCACGACTTGCACTTCCACGGTCTGCTGATCCGATTTCTTGCCAACAAACGCCTGGAATCCTTCTATCAGAAGACCATCTCGAGAATTACGCATGGGCATGGTGTTGGTCGACCAGCGCCATGACCATCCGGGCATCCTCATTCCGGTTCATCGCAAGATCTATCAGTTGTTGACCGCTGGCAAGTTGAAGGAATGTGCAAAGATCCTGGTGCAGCACCTGGACGATTCAGAATCTCGCCTGTCGCGGGTGATGGACAATCACCGGCTAGCGAAACCGACCGGCGCGCAAACGTCAAGATCGAAGACCGGTTGAACAAATAACCTTTGCCCGAGCTCACGACGAAGGAGACGACCATGGAGTCGAATCGCAGCCCGCTGAACACCCAGCTTAGTGCACGTGTTTTAACCCAGGCAATTAGCGCCATCCTGGTGCTGATGGCTTCTCTTCCCGTCTCGGCTCAGGTCGTGACGGTGACCGTGCAAGGGCGGGTTTACGATTCCAGCGGCGCCGCCATTTCGCAGGCTACAGTCACCGCCGTAAACGCGGCTACTGGCCTCAGCCGCGGGACGACTGCCAGTGCTGTTGGCGACTATCAGATCGCTTTGTTGCCGCCCGGGGACTATACCGTGACGGCGGAGAAAAGCGGGTTCCAGAAGTCTGCCAAGCGAATCCATCTCGATATCGGCGCGGCCGGAAGTCTCGACTTCTCGCTATCGCCCGGCCAGGTGATTGCACAAGTCGAGGTGCAGGATGTCGGAGAACTCGCGGAACCGACGCGTACCACCGTCAGCTCGGTGATCGACGAGCAGAAGATCGAAAACTTGCCGGTCAACGGACGCCAGTTCATCGATTTCGCTCTGCTCGCGCCGGGTGTGACGATCGGCGACACGACCTCGGGCAGCACCGACGTGATCATCGAACCGGTCACGAAGCTCTCCTTCGCCGGACAGAACATTCACTACAACTTCGTCGCGATCGACGGCGCCGACAACATGTCGACCGCGTCCGGGATTCAGAAGACCACCCCGTCGCAGGAAGCGGTGCAGGAGTTCCGCGTCATCAACAGCGAGCTACAGCACGGAATTCGGGCGCGCCGTGGGCGGCATCGTCAACGTCATCACCAAGAGCGGCACGAACAGCCTTCACGGTTCGGTGTACGAGTACTTTCGCAATGACGCGTTAGACGCGAAGAACCCGCTGGCTCGCCGGGCTTCAACAAGCTGCGGCAGAACCAGTTCGGCGTGACGCTGGGCGGCCCGATCCAGAAGGACAAGACATTCTTCTTTGGAAACTACGAAGGGCAGCGGCACGTGAATCGCCGTTCTACAACTCGGTCAGTCCTGCAGAACCTGGCAAGCGATCAACGACGTCAAAGACGCAGTATCTTCGGCTTGCCTGCGGAGAATCTGAACGTCAACCGCGATAACTACGACAACTCCTGTTCAAGCTCGATCACACCTTAAGGAACGGGACAGCAGTTTTGTGCGCTACTTCGTCAACGATCAGCGCGCGACCAATCTTTCGCCGCTGAACGACGGTTTCGACCTGCCGTCCGGCTTCAAGAACAACCATTTCCGCGACCAGTCGATTGTGGGGAACGTTGACCTCGGTTTTTTCACACTCGCTGGTCAACGAGTTGCGGGTCCAGTACGCCCACCGCTTCTTCAACTTTCCGACGGTCAGCACGCAGCCGCACCTGGAAGTCTCGAATACATTTACCGTGGGCGTGAACCGCGGCAACCCCGACTTCTAACGAAGAGGGTCGCTTGGAGATCGTAGATGACGTCACCAAGATCCTCGGCGTCACAACCTTCCTTTGGTGGCGACTTCAACCACGTGAACACGACCGAATCGTTCCCGCTGTTCTATCCCTTCGAGGCCGATTTCGGCAGCCTTGACGCGTTCCTGGGACGGATTTTGTCGGCCGCGCGGCTTGGTCCGCTGCCGCATCCCTTCGTGATCTTCTTCGAGCGCTTCAATGCCACCTGGATTCAACGACAGCCTCGACACCTCCGTGTTCAGCGGGCACGCGATTCTCGCAATCAGTTCGCAACGAAGCGAAAGGCGCACGTTGGGCACACACCTACGAAGGGTTGTATATCCAGGACAAGTGGCGGGCGACCGATAACCTAACGCTCAACTACGGGTTGCGCTGGGAGGGCGAGACGTGGCCGAGCGCCGCGATCAACAACCCGATGAAGAATTTCGATCCCCGCGCGGGCTTCTCGTACGCACTCCCGGGAAGTCACACAGTCGTTATCCGCGGCGGTGCCGGACTGTTCCACGGCATCATTCCGTCTCCGCTGCTGATGTGCCAGATCCCGTCCTGTGGCGGGACGATTGTGAAAGTTTCCGGGTCGGGAAGACATGCAGGACGGCCTGAATGCCAAGACGCGGCTTTCGGCATTCGGCTCCGACCCATTCACCATGGCCGCAGCTCTCGCGGGATGGTCGGGCCCACCGTGACCGACGCCCTATCCCCTGGCTGCGCTGGATGCTATCATCGTGCGTTTCGCAAAGGATCACAAACCGCCCTACGGCGCTCAAGTGAGCCTGGGGGTCGAGTTTCAGCCGTTCACCGACACGGTGCTCGACATCACCGACCTGCACGTGCGAGGGATTCATCTGGGAAGTTTTTATAACGTCAACCAGCCCAATCCCAGTGGCCAACTGCTGTTCCATGATTCCAGGGGAGGCCGGGAATGAAGAACTTGTATTGTGCGAACTTCCCGTGTGCACCTCCGGTGATTTCTCCCGGTGTGCGCTGCGCTGTCTTCACCGGTTGCGCTGTACCGCCGGCTTCTTGGGATTTGCAGTAGACTTCGAAGCCGATTCGAAATGGGACTCGCAGTGGGACGGCCTGCTGGTGACCTTCAACAAGCGCATGACGAAGCATGTGGGCTGGGGTTTGAGCTACACCTGGTCCAAGGGCATCGACAACGGACCGAATCCCAGCTTCGTGCTGATCCCGCAAGACACCTGCTGCTTTGATAAAGAGCGGGCTCTTTCCGCCGATCACGTCGCGAACCGCTTTGTGGGCAACGCGACCCTGGCTGGGCCGACCCATATGAATGCAATCGTCAACGGCTGGCAGCTGGGTATGATCGTCAGCCTGCAGTCGCCTCACTATTTCACCAAGTTTTCGGGTTTTGATTCGAATGGCGACATCTTCGGAAACAACGACCGCGTTGGCATCGAGGGTCGCAACACCTTCAAGGGCGACAGCTACCAGAATGTGGACGTTAGGATCTCCCGAACCTTCGCGCTGCGCGAAAATCTGCATCTGCAGGCGATGGCAGAGGGGTTCAATACGCTGAATACACTGAATGTGAGCTTCTACAATACCGCCTACGGCGCATCGGATTTCTGCCCGGCCGGTGGTGTGTCCTATTGCCCAGGAGCCCCTTATCCCTTCAAGGAAGGATCGCCAAATCAGTACTACGGCACGCCCCGGTCGATCTTCAACCCTCGCCAGATCCAGTTAGCGCTGCGGCTAACCTGGTAGGAGAAGTCGCACAGTTCACGAAGGATCAACTGGAACTCCGTACCCAGGATTCGTAATCATGCGCTTTGGCATTTACTGCGAAATCCAGACGCCCCCGGGTAAGTCGCACTACGACATGATCTGGGAGATCATGCGGCAGATCGAACATGCCGACGACATGGGCTTCGACGTCTACTCCGTAATCGACCACCATTTCTTCCAGAAGTTTTCCATTTCGGCGAACCCGCTGGCCATGTTTGCGGCAGCCGCGCAACGAACCCGGCAGATCCGCTTTCGAACCGCGCTGCATACCCTGCCGTTGGAAAATCCGATGCGACTGGCGGGAATGATTGCAGAAACCGACATCCTCACCAACGGACGCCTGGAGTGCGGATTGGGGCGTGGCCATGCCTGGCTGTTTGGGCCCTCGGCCCTGCCATTGGAAGAGAGCCGTCCGCGCTATAACGAAGCCATTGACATCCTCGAACTTGCCTTTACGCAGGACACGTTCTCCTACGAGGGCGAGTATTACAAGGTGAAAGATGTCACTGTCGTGCCCAAGCCGGTTCAAAAGCCGCACCCCAGGTTCTATACCGGAGGCACGAGTGACATCACCTACCAGATGGCGGGCGAGAAGGGATGGGGCATCTTCGTGCCACCGCTTCTGCCCTGGAAGGTACTCGAGGCGCCGCTCAACATCTACAAGAAGGCCTGCGCGGAACACGGACACGTTCCGGATATCGTCTACATACGGCCCGTTTACCTGGACGATGACGAATCGGTGATCCGTCGCGAAGTGGAGCAGGCATTGTTGAACTTCCTGGCCTTCAACGCCTCGCCGGTGGACTCCTTGCAGGATGAAGAGAAAAAGCAAGAACTCCGTGCCAAGGGCTACGGTTTCTATGCGAGCGGAGCTCTGGAGTCTTTAACGCGATTGACCTACGACGAAATCGTCGAGCAGGAGATTGCCTTCATCGGCACGCCGGAGAGGGTCATCCAGCTGGTAGCGAACCTGCAAGCCAGGGGCGGCATTGGAGAACTGGCCATCGTCTCCAATTTCGGCGGGCTCGAGAACTGGAAGAGCATCAAGACTCAGCAACTGTTTGCGCAACGCGTGATTCCCGCATTTCGTGGTTCCGCGAACGAAGTCGCCGCGGATTGAATACTGAATCAGAACACTTGCTAGACTGCACGCCGAAATGTCTACCCAAGTAGCATCGACCAGCATAGCCGCGACGTTCGCACCCATGAGCGCGCGTCGGCTTTTGATTTTCGGCGGTATTGCCCTGATTGCGGGAGGTATGCTTTTTGGCGATATTTTTGCCGTGTTTGTCTTGCATCAGAACGGCGGGCAGACTGGACAAGCGTTGCTGGCTGCTTGCGAGGCCGCGAGCGCCGGAAACTCGCTTGCGGCGAGGGAGGTTTTCCAAAAAATCGGAGGGCTGCTTGAAGATCGCGGCACCAAGGTCGATGCCCACGTTCACATGACCGATGCCGGCTATCTCGCCCTGTTGTTGGCGCTCGTCCAGCCATTTGTTGCTCTTCCCCCAAGGCGCAGGAAGCTACTGGCAGGACTGTTCGTCACGGGCGGACTGCTCCTGCCAGTAGGCATTTTTCTGATTCACTATGTGGGCCTCGCCTATACCCCGTTCGCGGTCATCGGCTGGGCCAGCATTCTGGCGGATTCGGCGGGAGCCCTGTTGATTGTGGTTCTTATCGGAGAAGCTTACGGTCTCGGGAAATATCTCCGTCATCGTGAGGGCATTGGCGAGCGCGCGTTGCCCGCGGACCGCAGTTGGGAGAGCCGCGCGCTCATGAGCGGCGGAGCGGCTTTGATCCTTCTGGGCTTTCTGTATGGTGCGTGGTACGCGGGCATCGATCTGTATCGGCACGAAGCGCGGGAGGCGCAGATCCTGAACAAATTAGTGGACGCCGTCAGCCACGGGGGCGCTGGCACGGTGGTAGAGGTCGCCCGCTATGGATCGCTCGCCGCTGAAAGGGCCGTCAAGATCGCTGCCCACTCGCATGTCATCGAGTTCGGGCTTTTGGCAATGCTGCTTTCGTTCGTGCAACCCTACGTCTACTTGAGCGACCGCTGGAAGCGTCGCTGGGTGATGGTGTTGCTGGCTGGCTCGATCATCCTTCCAGTGTTCGTATTGCTGGAACTGAATTTCGGGCTCGTAGCAGGAGGGATCGCCGATGCGGGAGGCTTGCTGGTAGTCATCGCCCTGATCGGGATGCTGGCCGGCATCTTGCGCCACAGCGGCCGCATGGACGCCGAGGAAGCAATAACATGAGCGCGCCACGCAAAGTGCTTCTCCTCGGGGGAGTCGTTCTAGCCGCCGTTGGAATGCTCTATGGGCTGCATTATGCGGTATTCGTCGAGCATCAGACGCTCGAGCAGATGGGCGGCTCGCTGACGCAAGCATTTGTGCACGCCGCTGAACGAAACACGGTTGAGGCACACAGTGCTGTCGACACCTATGCCGCGACCAAGTACAACTACATCCGGCAAGTAGATATTCACTCGCACTGGATCGGGCTGGCGATGTTGCTGATGGTGCTTGGTGTGGCATTCGACAGCGTCAGCTTCAGCGAACGCGCACGGACCTGGATCGCCATCGCGTTACTGACGGGGTCTTTCCTTTTCCCCTTGGGAGTGATCCTGCAGACCGTCAGTCGTAATGCAGGTTTTGCCTCGACGTTGGCAATTTTTGGATCGGCAACGGTCACGATCGCGCTGACAGCGGTAGTATGGGGATTCTGGCGTCAAGCGGCATGAAGGTCGCTCGATTTATCCGGTCGAAGCTTTAAGAGCCATAGGCCCTCAGAGTTTTGAGGCATTGGAGCAAGGATGTACCCTCGAGCATTTCACTACCATCGCGCGAGTTCGTTGAACGAAGCTGCAAGCATGATTGCCCAGCTGGGAGACGACGCCAAGCTGCTCGCTGGCGGCCAGAGTCTGATTCCGCTGATGAAGTTGCGCTTCGCGAATCCGCACCATCTGGTCGATCTGAACTTCGTGCCGGAAACCAGCTACATCAAGGAAGAAGGCGGGGCGGTGCAGTTCGGTGCGCTTACCCGCCATTCCGAGATTGAAAGCTCTTCCATTGCTGCCCGGTTTCCGATTCTCCATGACTGTGCGGCTGGAATCGCTGACGTGCAGATCCGGAATCGCGGCACCATCGGCGGGTCTTTGGCAGAGGCGGACCCGAGCGGAGATTGGGCTGCTGTCCTGCTCACCCAGAAAACGGAGATCCGCTGTCTGAGCCCGCGGGCCGAGCGGACCGTTCCGCTGGCAGATTTCATTACCGATGCTTACACGACGGTGCTCGAGCATGACGAACTGGTGCGCGAGATCGTTGTGAGTATCCCGGAAAAAGGCAGCGGAGGAGCGTATCTGGCATTCAAACGCTCTGCGCCTGTTTATCCCACGGCCAGTGCGGCGGTGCAGCTCGCGATGGATGGCGATGTCTGCAGAGACGCAACGATCGTCTTGGGCTGCGTAGGACTGGTCCCGGTGAAAGCCAGTGCAGCCGAAGGCGCCCTGCGCGGGAAAAAGATCGATGACAAGGTCGTGGCCGCTGCGATGGAGGCGGTGCGCACGGCCGCGGATCCGCAGGACGACATGCGCGGGTCGGCGGAATACAAACGTACACTGGCGGCGGCGCTGGTGAAGCGTGCGATTGAAGTGGCGGTACGCCGTGCACGCGGCGAGCGAGTCGAGGTCAGTCACATCTATGCCTGAATCATTTGACAAGGTCGCGATTCAGCTCAAGGTAAACGGCAAGCCGCACTCGGTCAGCGTGGAGCCGCGCATGCTGCTGGTGGAACTCCTGCGGGAGGAACTCAACCTTACGGGCACGCATGTGGGATGTGACACAACGTATTGCGGAGCGTGCACTGTACTGATGAATGGGGCGAGCGTGAAGTCCTGCACGATGTTTGCAGTGCAGGCCGATGGGGCGGAAATCCTCACCGTCGAGGGCCTTGAGAAAGACGGGCAACTTCATCCCATCCAAAAAGCTTTTGGGGATTCGTACGGCCTGCAGTGCGGTTATTGCACGCCCGGGTTGATGCTGTCGACGTTCCAGTTGGTGACGAAGAATCCCGAGCCGAGCGAAATGGAAATCCGCAAGGCCATCGCAGGTAATACCTGCCGCTGCACCGGATACCAGAACATCTTCAAGGCCATTCGTTTGGCCGGGCAGAACATGAAGGGGGCGTAGAAAGTGGCCATCAAGTTTGCGGGCGCGTTCGAAGTGCGTGGCACACCGGAGGACGTCTATGACTTCCTGACCGATCCGAACCGGTTCGCCCCTCTGCTCCCCGAGTTCCAAGGCGTATCGGTACATGATGCCGAGCACTTCACCGTCAAGGTGAACGTCGGAATTTCCTACATAAAAGGAGTTGCCGACGTGAAGATGCACCTGGCGGAGTCGAACCGGCCGAGGCGCGCACAATATAAAGGACAAGGCAGCGTGGCGGGAGGAAATGTGAGCATGGTCGCCGCCTTTGACCTGGCAGTCGCAGGAGAAGGCACGAGAGTGGCGTGGGAAGGAGAAGCACAAGTCTTTGGACGATTGGCGTCAGTGGCTGGAGGCCTTCTGGAGCCACTGGGCAAGAAGCAGGTTCAGAGGTTGATCGACGGATTGCAGTCTGCCCTGCACGCGGCGAGTGGGGGCACATTGTGAGCGGAGACGGCACGAAGTGGGTGGGCAGGGCGGTGCCGCGCAAGGAGGAAGGCCGCCTGCTGCGCGGCCTGGGGAAGTTTGCCGATGACGTCAAGTTGCGCGATATGCTCTACCTGCGGTTCCTCCGATCGCCGTACGCCCACGCGAACATCGTCAGCATCGACACTTCGGGCGCGGAGAAGATTCCGGGGGTAATTTGTACGCTGACGGGCGTGGAGATTGCAACCCAGACCCAACCTTTCATCGAGATTGCCCCGGACGCTGCCGGCAACATTCGCGATTATCCCCTGGCGGTTTCGAAAGTCCGTTATCAGGGCGAGCCTGTGGTCGCCGTCGTTGCCGTATCTCCTGGGGTTGCGGACGACGGTGCCGAGGCTGTCCAGGTTGAGTACGATGCCCTCGATCCGGTGGTCGACGCAGAGCAGGCGCTGACCGACGCCAGCATCCTGCATGAGGAGGCTGGCACTAACAAGGTTTGGCAGGGCGTCTTCGAGTACGGAGACGTAGAGAAAGCATTTCGAGAAGCTGCTTCGATCGTCGAAATCGACCGCATGCACTTCCATCGCTTCTCCAGCACTCCTCTCGAGAACAACGTGGTCCTCGGCCAGTGGGATCCGAAAGACGAGCGCATCTACTACTGGTGCAACAATTCGTTCCCGTCGTTCGCCATTCAATTTCTGGCTGCGCACCTCAACGTTCATATCGACCGGATACGCGTGCAGACTTTTGATATCGGGGGCAGTTTCGGTATCAAGATCACCAGCTACCCGCAGATGGCAGTGTGCGCGCTCGCTTCAAAAAGAGCGGGTGGCCAGCCGGTGAAATGGGTCGAGACGCGGTCGGAACACATGACCTCCAGCGCGCACGGGAACGAGCGTACCTTTCGCGATACCCGCGTGGCCCTGGACGAGAACGGCGTGATCACCGCGATTACGTCCCGTCACATCGATGATTGCGGCGCTTATCCACGCTATGAGCCGCTGGGATGCGTAATCTGGTCGCAAGTGTTTCCTGGGGTGTATCGCTTCAAGAACGCCCGCATCGATTTCAGCCAGGCGGTCACTAACAAGTGCCCGGTCGGGCCGAACCGTGGCTACTCGCGCATGCAGCACCTGTGGTTCCTTGAGCGCGTGGTGGATATCTGCGCTCACGAGTTGGGAATTCCCGCCGACGAAATGCGCCTCCGCAACTACATCCGGCCGGAAGAGTTTCCCTACACCACACCCAATGGATGCGTGTATGACTCGGGCAACTATCCGAAGATGATGGAGGTTGCCAAAAACCTGATCGGCTGGGACGGCTGGAAAAGGAAGCAGGCTGAGGCGCGCAAAGAAGGGCGGATGGTCGGAATCGGCATCGGGACGACGCTCGATTCCGGCACGAACAACTTTGGCCAGTCGCAGATCGTGAATCCCGGCGCGCCTTTCTCCGGCAACTCGCAGGGCGCGAACTGCAAGCTCGATATCTACGGAGAGGTCGTCGTGGCCGTGGGATCCTGTCCCCAAGGCCAGGGCCACGAAACCACCGCGGCCCAAGTTGTCGCGGATGTCCTTAACATCAACCCCGATCTCATCACGGTGCGCACCGGCTTTGACACGGAGCGCAACGTGCACACTGGATTCTCGGGCACCTATGCCAGCCAGTTCGCGGTCTCGGGTCTTTCGGCGGTGCATGGCGCTGCGCAGAAGCTGAAAGCAGAGATGACGCGCCTCGGGGCTTTCGTGCTCGAGAGCAAACAAGAAGATATCGAATTCGGTATTGGCGCGCAGGGACCGGAGATTCGTTCGAGGACCAACGGCAAGTCGATCAACTACTGGGGCCTCGCGAACATCGTCAACGTGAACAGCGCGGTGCTGCCGGCTGAACTCTACGAAGTAACCCTGAATTGCCGCTACATCTGGCGCGCGCCGTTCAAGGTCCCGGACACGAAGAAGAAGTACGGCAACCTCACCATGACGTATGCGTCCCAGTTGCACATCGCGGTGGTCGAGATCGATCGGGACACTCTCATCCCCAAGATTCTCGACTACGTGGCAGTGGACGATTGCGGCACGGTGATCAATCCGCCGATCGTCGAAGGCCAGGTGTATGGCGCTACCGCGCACGGAATTGGCGCGGCGTTGCTGGAGAACTGCGCTTACGATGTCGTGGGGAATATGCTGACCAGCACTTTCAGCGATTACATCCCGATTACGGCGATGAACATGCCGAACGTGAAATATGGTCACATCGAGACGCCATCGCCCCATAGCTACAGCGGCGCAAAGGGCATGGGCGAGGGTGGTGCGGCTCCGATACACACAATTTCTGCCGCCTTGCAGGATGCTCTGTTCGACAAAGGTATCTTTATCGAAGATTCCTTCAACAATCCCGACAGCCTGTTCCGAGCGCTCAAGGGCGAGATTGGCCAGGCAGCCGAACGGGTGAAAGTGGAGCGGCGAGTCAACTCGAAGGCATGAGGCGAAGTCTGCATCATCGGGTGTGGTGCGATCGGAAGCCTGTACGCTGCGCACCTGGCGCGCGTGGCAGAGGTTTGGGTTCTGGTCCGCCGCAAGGAGCATGCCGAGGCCTTGAACCGCGACGGGCTCAGGGTTTCGGGGACGCATGATTTCACGGCTACGCTCCAGGCGACCGACGACCCTGCGGATCTGCCGGACTTCGATCTCGGAATCGTGGCCACCAAGGCGACGCAGGTGAGGGACTCGGTGGCAGCCGCCGGCCGCCGATTTGACTGGGGCGCATTGATTTCAGCCCAGAATGGCCTGGGCAGCGAGGAAATACTGGCCGAGTGCACACGCGGTCACGTGATCCGCGGGACGACATTCATGAGCGGCACGCGTCACAGCGACACGCATGTGCAGTACGAACTCAATACGGCGACCTGGCTTGGTCCCTTCGAGCCGCAGGGAACGCCATTCGTGGTGGTCGAGGATGCTGCTGATCTGCTGGTGCAAAGCGGGCTTAAGGCGGAAGCGCTCAAGGATGCGCGTCCCGCGCAGTGGTCAAAACTCATCTTCAACGCGTCGGTGAACGGCGTGTCGGCCCTGACCGGGCTTCCGCACTCTCCGCATTTTGCAGCGGAGGCGGAGCTTTCCGACCTGGGCCACTTGCTGCATGCATTGATTGAGGAGGGCAAGAAGGTCGCGGCTGCAGCCGGAATCGAACTGCACGAGGACCCCTGGGCGATGAACAAGATCGGCGCGATGACGAATCATCCTCCGTCGATGCTCTCGGACGTTCGCCACCAATCGCCCACGGAAGTCGATTTTCTGAGCGGGGCCATCGCGCGCGAGGCAGTGCGCGCGCATGTAGAAGCTCCGTTGCATACGGCGGTCTACCGGCTCATCAAAGGGAAGGAAGCAGGCTGGACCTTCCAGGATGAAAACCGGCCGGTGGTCGCGCACGAGAACGCGGGAGCACATTGATTCGAGGCGGCGTATTTCGCCTCCCGGAAAACGGTCATGGCTTGGCCAATGGATGAGTCGAAGCTGAACCGGGTGCGCGCCCTGATGAAAGATCGGGACGTCAGCGCGCTGGTCGTCCGCGCCCCTGACAATGTGCTTTATCTCACAAACTACTGGTGCATGAAGGGATACGATGCCGTAGTTTTTCCGCGAGAAGGCGATCCCTCCCTCATCGTGCTCGAGCCGCAACTCGCCGACGCGCAGCGAAATTCGTGGACCCAGGACTTCCGGCTCTTCAAGGGATACGACGAGCGTGACCCGCGCCCCGCGCCCTTTCGCTCCCTGGACCTTGCCTTGGAAACGCTGCAGCAGCGCGGCCTCACCGACAAAGTCGCCATCGAACTCAACATGGGGACGCAGAGCGCCGACCGCATGGTGGGCGAGCCTACTACACCCACCCAGTTCTTCTTCGACGCTTTTCGCAAAGTCTCCGGCCAGGTGGTCGACGCGACTCCCTTGCTCAGTGAAGCGCGCGCCATCAAGACCCCGCAGGAAATTGAGCGCATGCGCCTGGCAAACGAACTGGCGGCGCTGGCGATGGACTATACCCGTGAGCATATGAGGCCCGGCATGAAGGAAAGTGAAGTGGGCGGCATGTACGAAGGCTTCGTGCACGGCCGCGGTGTTGGCTACAAGGGCAAAGTGGAGATGGCGCGAGCCTTCACGCTGGTTTGGTCGGGGAAAGGGATTGCCACGTTTACGGCAACCGGCGATCGTCCCATCCAGGAGAACGAGCCGACACTGTTCGAAATTTGGGTTTGCGTGGACGGCTACTGGACCGACCTTACCAAGAATGCCTGCCCGGGAACCTTGACCGCTCCGTATCAAAAGCTCCTCGATCTTCTGCTCGGCGTCTTCAACGAAGCAGTAAGGTTCGCGCATGATGGGGCAAGTTTCCCGGAACTGGATCGATTGGTCCGTGCGCGAATTGCTGAGGGTGGATATCCCGGGCAACCGTCGCACGCGATCTGCCATGGTGTGGGCGCGCGCGCACACGAGCCTCCATTTGCGCATCAGGCGGGTACCGGCACGATCAAAAGAGGTATGGTGCTCGCGATTGAGCCGGGAGTTTACTGGCCGGGCGGCGGAGGCCTGCGCCTGGAAGACAATTTTTTGATCACGGACAGCGGCAACGAGAAGCTTTGCACCGATCCGGACGACTTCCGTCTGGCGTACCGACACTGACAGGTAAAGGCTCAGCAAACATTGGCGATACCGACTAAAGACCGCAAGACCGGTCTCCACCCTGATCTGGTCGAGCAGATTCTCGCCCAGGTGAAGGAAGAGGAGATCGTCGCGATGTCGCGCGACGTGATCAATATTCCGAGTCCCACGGGCGAGGAGTTGCAGATGGCTCAGTACATGCAAAATGCCCTGCAGCAGCTCGGCCTGCACGTTACCTGGCAGGAGGTCGAGGAGGGTCGCGCGAACGTCGTGGGGCGCTGGACCGGTACTGGTGGCGGCAAGAACGTGATGTTCAACGGCCACATGGATACGTCCAATACTGGGCGCGAAGATTTCCTGACCGGCTTGGGCTACAAGCCGAACGCGGTGGTGAAGAACGGATTTCTGTACGGGCTTGGGATCTACAACATGAAAGGGGCTCTAGTCTGCTACACGCACGCCGTCAAAGCCTTGCAGCGTGCTGGAGTTCGCTTGCGGGGCGACGTCATCGTCGCGGCTGTGGCGGGCGAGATCGAAAAGACGCAGTGGGGTGAGTTTAAGGGAAAGGAATACCGTGGCTATGGGTTCGGCACGCACTACCTCGTAAATCACGGAGTTCTTCCAGACATGTGCATCCTGGGCGAGCCCACCGACATGCACGTCGTGCTCGAGCACTTCGGATCCATGTGGGTACGAATCTCCTGTGCCGGAATTTATGTGCACACGGCATTCTGCGAGGGCCGGGAAGAGATGAACTCAATCCGGCGGATGCATGCGCTGATGGAGCCGATCCTGAAGTGGATCGCCGCGTGGGAAACGAAAGCTTCCTATGGCGGGAAGAAGGCGATTGTCAATCTGGGCGGCATTCGCGGCGGGCATGCCTGGCGCGCTAGCCGCACTCCCGAAAGAACCGATTTGTTTCTCGACGTGCGTGTTCCGCCGACCATTCCCATGAGCGAAGCGCGGCGCGACGTTCAAGCTCTGTTTCTGGAACTGGAGAAGCAGCATCCCGACTTTGGGCTGGAATTCGAGACTTACGTCTCGGTGCCGGGCGCGCGGATTGACGAAAGTCACGAAATGATCCGTGCCATTGACGCAAACCATGAGCGGATCATGGGCAAGCCTCCCGAGCGGGAGGTCGTCACCTGGTGCTCGGATGCCAGCGTGCTGAGCCGCTATGGCGTGGAGACCGTGAACTACGGACCCTCCAGCGGCCCACGGGACAAAGAAGGGGAGAAGGTCAGGATTCAGACCCTGGTCGATATTACGAAGATTTACGCATTAACGGCCGCGGAACTTTGTGGAGTTGCATCCTAGTGGGCCAATTTGCCCCGAGGTCACACTTGCCAAGTCAGAAAGAAATCGAACGACGCTACCAGAATGTCCGCTCGCGCATGGCGGCGGAAGGGCTGGATGCCCTGTTGGTCTGCGGAAACCAGTACGCCGGCTTCGAAGGCGCGGTCCTTTATATGTCGGGCTTTGAGATCGTGCACCGATATGTGTATGTCTTGTTCCCCCTGGAGGGCGAGCCCACCCTGGTGTTCCCCCGCGAAGCTCGGTGGATCGGCGACAAGGCTAAGCCCTGGGTGAAGGATCACGTTTGGCCCGAGGTGCCCGGGCAGTGGATCCGCGACATTGCCCTCGAGCGCAAATGGAAGCGACTCGGCGTGTACGGCATGAATTTCGTGATGGCGGTGCGCGACTATCGGGAACTATCCAACGGATCGCTGGAACTCGTGCCCTTCGATACACAATTCGACCTGGCGCGGGCGGTCAAGAGCGAAGAGGAACTCGCCGAGGTGCGCGATGCCATGGATATCATCCTCGACGGATTCTGGGCGCTGGTCGAAGCTTACGCGCCCGGCAAGACCGAGGCTCAGATCATGGCTCCCGCGGTGGAGCGTTTCTTCGCGCGCGGGGCCGGTCCTCGCATGATGAATATTCTCCTGTCGGGCACCCACGGAGAGGCGGAAGCATTCTTCAAAGTCCCCGGTCACCGGGTTGTTGAAGCCAACGATCTTCTGCTGTACTCGCTCGAGATAACGGGTGCTGGGGGATACTGGGTCGAGTTTTCACGTCCCCTGCTCCAGGGCAAGCCGAGCGCAACTACCCAAAGAATGGCAGACGCATATCCTGCGGCCCTGGAAGCGGCCCGCAAGCTGATGCGCAGCCGGCGAACTGGCCAGCAATGTGCATCGAGCCGTCGCGGAGACATTCACCAAGCATGGTTTCGCGCTGGGTCATCTCTCGGGACACTCCATCGGCACGACCATGCTGGAGTATCCAGCAATTGGTGCAAAGAGCGAGGTTGCTCTCGAAGAGAACATGATCTTTTCCCTTCACCCGCAGGTGGTCGACCGCGATGGCAAGGTCTGCCTGTACACGCAAGACACCTATCGCATCGGCAAGAGCGAAGGCGAGTGTCTCGCGAATGTCCCCTGGCGTTTTTTCGCGGGACAGGAGACACGGGAAACGGCGCCTCGGTGAAAACACGGCAGTGCCCGGAAAGGTTCGATGAAGATTTGCATTGTGGGCTGTGGAGCGGTGGGAAGTCTGTTTGCGGCACACCTGGCTAAGGCTGGGGAGGTCGAGGTTTGGGCGTACGACGTCTGGAAAGACCACACGGATGCGATACGCACAAACGGCCTGAGACTCTCAGGCGCAGCGGAATTTACCGCCAGGCTTCATGCCACCAGCGATGCGAAAGAACTGCCGCGCTGCGACTATGGCATCGTGGCTACTAAGGCGATTCATACTCGCAATGCCATCGCACAAACAGCTCACGCCTTCGGGGACGCTTCTGCCGTGTGCTCCGTCCAGAACGGAGTGGGGAACGAAGAAATTCTTGCCGAATACGTGAAGTATGTCATTCGCGGCACGACCTTCCCGGCGGGCCACCCGATTAGTCCCGGGCATATCGGCTACGACATCAAGGGGGACACCTGGATCGGTCCATTCGAGCCCACTCAAACTCCGCTGAGCCGAGTGGAAGAACTGGCCGGCCTCATGACGCGCTCCGGCATGAACACCATTGCGCTGAAGGATGCCCGCGGAGCCCAATGGACCAAGCTGATTTTCAATGCCTCGACCAACCCGGTCGGTGCTTTGACGCTTCTTCATCATGGCGCGGCCACCCGTTTCTCGCCGACCGGGAAGCTATTTGAAGACTTGATCACCGAAGGGGAAGCGGTCGCCAAGGCTCTCGGAATCGAGTTGCACGGCGACCCTCGCCAGATGGTTCAGAAAGGCGCCCATGCGCCTGGGAAACATCGCGCCAGCATGCTGCAGGATATTCTCGCCAAACGGCAGACAGAAGTCGATTTCATGAACGGAGCGATTGTGCAATGGGGCGAGCAGGCGCGCGTGCCCACGCCCCTCAATCGAGCCTTGTGGGAACTCATCAAAGGGCTGGAACATTCCTGGACCGATCCGGACTGATCCCCCAATCTTTGCGACCAACAGAGGAGTCAATCGCACAACCATGACCATTCCCTTCAACATCGGTGTTCTGCAGTTGAGTATGGAGCCAGTGCGTGAAACGGTTGCCATGGCAACGGCCTGCGAGCGGGCCGGTTTCGACACCTTCTGGATTGCCGAGGCCTATCCCTGGTGGCGTAAACACTCTTTTGAAGCGCGTTCCTCCACTGCTGTGCTGGCGGTGATCGCGGCCGCAACCAGCCGCATCCAGTTGGGCTGGGGGATAATTTCTCCCTACACCCGCCACCCCGTGCAGATTGCCATGGAGGCGCGCGTCATGCAGGACCTCGCCGCCGACCGCTTCATGCTGGGCCTGGGAGCCTCCAAGATCTTCATGAAGGAAATCGGCGAAGGCGAAGGAGAGAAGGTTGGACCTGCCACCGTCATGCGCGAAAGCATTGAGATCGTGAGGGGGGTGCTGCAAGGCGGTGCCTTCCAGTATGAGGGCAAGGTGTTCCAGGCGAGCGTTCCCCCGCTGAAGTCCGACGCGCACACCCCCCGTGGGATTCCGCCGATCTACGTCGCAGGCACGGGACCGGTACTGCAGAAGATGGCGGGCTCCATTGGCGATGGCCTGTTGACGGCTAGCATTACCACACCCGCGTTTGTGCAATATTCGCGAAAGAATCTCGAAGAAGGCGCTCGCAAAGCAGGCAAGAAGCCCGACGACCTGATCCTCGGATCGGTCATCGTCGGCAGCATTGGCCGCGATTCGGCAAAAGGCAAAGAAGGAGCCCGCGAACAGGCAGCCATGTACCTTGCCAATAAAGTACAGAACATCAAGGGCTCAGCGGATGTGTTGCTCCAGAGTGCGGGCCTGACCTTCGAAGAACTCCAACCCGTAGCGGATGCCATGGAGAAGGGCGGCAGGAAAGCGGCTGCCCAAGCGGTCACCGACGAAATCCTGCGCAAGGTGTGTGCAATCGCAGGCACACCAGACGAATGCATCGAGCGGCTTGAGGAGTACCGCGCCGCCGGCTGCACCCACATCATGCTGGAGATTTGGGGAGACGACCGCATGGGCCAGGCGAAACTGTTCGGCGAGGCCGTGCTGCCGCATTTCCGGAAGTAGTCAGCGCTTCAAAGCGGTCGCGAATTCGTCGACGATCCTGCGAAACTCCTCGTCGGAGACGAGACCTCGCTTGGCGATGGCTCGTTTCTTTACGGCGGCAAGGATTGCTCCCCGCTGATCCAGCGGGAACACAACGCCCAGTTCTTGCGCCTTGAGGTCGATGCTATCGAGGCCGCTTTTCTTCCCCAATACAATGTGGCGCTCGGCGCTTACGAGTTCCGAGGAATAAGGCTCGATAGCTTCGGGTATGTGGAACTGGCTGGCCACGGCGCCACTCTCGCGCATAAACAGATTTTCCCCGACCAGCGGCTTCCAGGCTTCGAGCCGGTAGCCGCCAGCCTTCTGCACGACCTCTGAAACTTCTCGAACCTTGGTAAGGTCCATAACGACCGGCACGTCGTAAAGGCAGCGCAGCGCCAGCGCAATCTCGCAGATGTCGGCATTGCCGGCGCGCTCTCCCATCCCGTTAATTGTGCCCTGAATCCATGAGGCGCCGCCCCGCACGGCGGCTACTGCGCATGCGGTCGCCATGCCGAAATCATTGTGTCCGTGGAAATGGACCGGGACCTTCGCTCCAACCCATTCGCGAGTCTGACGTACCAGGAACTCGACAGCTTCCGGTCCACAGGCGCCAATGGTATCGACGACGACGATCTCCGCCGCGCCCGCCTCCAGCGCAGCCAAGTAGACCTTCTGCAAGAATTCGAGTTCCGTGCGCGTGCCGTCGACTGCAAAGAAGGCAATTGTAATTCCCTTCTGCCTGGCGAAGGATACCGCTTCTGAGATCCGCCTAAGAACTTCGTCGCGCGTGATGCCGTACGCCTTGAGCTTGATATCGCTGGTGGGAGCTTCGATGATGGAGGCGCGCAACCCCAGCCGGACCAGTTCCTCAACGTCGGCCTTGACCGCCCGCGAAAATCCCCAAAGCTCAGCTTTCAGTCCGGCCGCCTGCATAAGTTGGATGGCTTCTGCGTCCTCCGCAGACACACGCGGGAAACCCGCCTCGATGCGGCTCACGCCCAGGATGTCCAAATGCCGCGCAATCTCCAACTTCTGCTGCGGCGACAGCACGACTCCTACCGTCTGCTCACCGTCCCGCAGAGTCGTATCATAAAAACGAACTGGGGCCGTCGGGAAGGCGGCACGAATTTCCGGCCGGGCGTTGAGTTCGCTCACCCAGACCAGACCCTTGGTTGTCGTAGTCATCGTGATCCCTACCTGAGGCTTTCCTGCGTTGCCATCGCTTCCGGCATGTGGCCATACGCATCCTGCCACGAGATAACCCGGTTCCGCAGGATGCCGATCTTCTCAATCTCGCACTCCATCACGTCCCCGGGCTTCAGATACCAGGCTTTCGGGTCCCCACTGAAAGCGGCGACGCCCGAAACGGTTCCGGTCGAGACGACGTCCCCCGCGCTGTACCCCATGGGCGAGTAGTGCGACAAGATCTCTGGGATCTTCACCGACATCTTCCCGGAATGCGAGCGCTGGCGTGGCTCTCCGTTCACGCGCAGCTCCATGGCCAAGTTGTGCGGATCTGTAATCTCATCCGCAGTTACGATCCATGGTCCCAGCGGACAAAACGTATCGATCCCCTTACAAAAGCTGAAGACACCGGATTTCATCTCCCGCCGCTGAATATCGCGGGCGGTAATATCATTGAAAATGACGTAGCCGCCAACGTGGCTTCGGGCCTGTTCAGGCGTAAAGTGTTTGCCGCCTTTTTTCAGCACAACTGCCAGTTCCAGTTCGTAGTCAAGCTCCTGCGTGAGGTGTTCCGGATAAATTACCGGCTCCTCGTGGCCGATAATCGCGTCTACGTTCTGAAAAAAAACAATCCACGGCATCACGGGATGGGAGAAGCCTGCCTTGGTGGCTTCCTCGTGATGCTCCCGGAAATTTCCCGCGGTATGGAAGAATTTCTTGGGTACGATCGGCGCCTTCAATTGGACATCTCCCGCCGCGTAGAAAAGCGGCTCGCCCTGGACCCCGGTAGTCCTGCCCCCCTGATTCAGCGCGTGCTCGAACGCGGTGTGAGCGGCTTCGAGGCCGCTGTCGCCGCCTTCGAAAAGGGCGCGCATATTTGCCGGCACGACCGCATCTGCCACTCTGGTATACGCTCCCTCACCCCGAACGTCGCGCAGGTAGAGTGCATACGCGGTATTCAGGTCAACGATCCGCTGCTCGTGGGTCATGGCGCCGATACGCGATTGCCGGACAGAATTTTCAAAGGTGACAAGTTTCATGGGAGTCTAGGGTTCGCAGAAGGCCGGCGAACGTTACGAGTTTATTGCTGAAGGCGCGAGTTGTCTATCCGGCTATGATGGAAATAAACCCCGAAAGGGGGGCGGATGATACGATTTCTCGATTACTCATGCGGGGGACCTCGCACACGGCATGAACAAAACCGACGAACTTCGTAGACCTATCCTTCCTGGGCAAGGAGCTTCCGACTACGAGCGCTACCTGCGCACGGACGAACTCCTCGCGTTGCAGAAAAGGCCGGCAGACCTTCTTCATCCGGACGAGATGACCTTCCAGGTCGTCCATCAAGCTTCTGAACTGTTGATGAAGGGAGCCGCATTTGAACTGGCCCGAGCTCTCCAGTGCGTCACGGAAGGTGATTTTCTGAATGCTGCTCGGCTCATCCGGCGCGCCAACATGGAGCTCGAGTACCCCATCTCCATGTTGCATGTGCTGGAGACCATCACTCCTCTACGATTACCACATCATCCGCGGAGGGCTGGGTCATGGCAGCGGGCTGGATTCTCCTGGTTTTCTCGCCCTGCTGCACATCGGGCCGCGCCTCGGCCAGGCATTCGATCATCAACTGCAAACGGTTCACCTGTCGGTGGACGATCTTTATCGCCGCCATGCCGAGTTTTTTGCACTTCACGACGTCGCCGAACGAATGCTCGATTTCGATGAACGGATGCACCTGTTCCGTTTCCATCATCTCAAACTGGCGCAACGCATCATCGGGGGCGGAGTCGTCGGTACCATGGGCACTCCTGTCGAAGTGCTGCACCAACGCATGGAGCATCTCTTCTACAAAGAACTTTGGGACGTGCGGAACCAGATCACAGCAAGGGCGAATGAAGGCGTTTGAGATCCAATTTGTGCCCAGCGACCTCGAGTATTCTCCGGCTGGTCCCTGGAAGATTGATCCCAAATGGCCTAGTTCAGTTCTCGTCTTCCTCGCTAAGCACATTTCCCAGCCGATTCAGCCGTCTCCTCCAGAGCAAACGACGAGCACCGATCCATCGCTCCGCCACCGTAAGTCCTGCAGGTTCCATGCGACACGTGCGCACCCTCCCGACCTTTACGCTGCGCACCAGTCCGCTTTTTTCCAGTACCTGCAGGTGCTGAACGACCGCGGCCAGGGTGATGTCGAGAGGCTTGGCCAGCCGCGAGACGGAAATGGGACCTTCACTCAGTTGCTCAACGATCGCCCGGCGGGTGGGATCGCCAAGCGCATGGAAGACGCGGTCGATGCTGGCTCTTTGGCTGAGCATAGGTTCTGCCTCCCGGTCCACTCGCGAACTAGCTTGCCAACGCCAATGACATCTATCAAGTATATACTTAAGTGTTGTTAAACTGGTTCGGCAAAAGGAGCCGAGGGGACCGAACAAGTTCGCTGGGTGCAGTGAGACCCGAAGCGAGGTAAACGCTTATGCTTGAAGCGGTGACCGCACTCATACCGACCGTGGTAAACTGTAGCTCCGCACGCCGGAGAGGTGGCAGAGTGGCCGAATGCGGCGGT
>CAVRZQ010000025.1:0-135826 GCA_963725575.1 uncultured Acidobacteriota bacterium | reverse complement strand
ATGTTGCATTGATGAGGTTCGGCAACATTGCGATGAATCCCACGACCCAAGAATGTATACGGCGGAGATGCGGTCCATAGCAGGACACAGCGGTTCTCCAGTATTTGTGTACGCTTTATCTGCCGTATTCATGGCCCGGCACTCAAGCAGGAACATAAGTTCCTATTTGCATTACTGGGATTGAACATCGGGCATATTGTCGATTATGAACCACTGGTATCGTTGGCAGCCGGGAAACGAATTGAGCACGGCAAATGGGTGGCGCAGACAAATGGAGAATTTCTCATGTGTGTCCGGCATGGAAAATTAGTGAACTGCTACACCGACCAGAACTCAGGTAAACAACGGCTTGAATTAGAACCTTACGTGAAGACGATGACGCGATCAATAAAAGCTGCTGCAGTAAAAGACGATGTTATGCCGTCAACTTCTCAAAACGTCAGAACCGGAGCAGTGACCATGTGGCGCAGCGTGTCGAGGAATAAATCGTGATTCTTGCGGCGGTTGAAGCGGAACGTCATTTCGTTCAGGTAGGAGGCGAGATGCTTTGCGCTGAGATCTTGTGCCAAGTGCCCATAATGCCGCGTTTGAGCAAAGAGAATGCATTTTCAACGGTGTTGGTATGAACGTCGCCAACAACGTAAACCTTGTCGCGGTGACGAATAGTCTTGTGTTTCGAGCCGTGAACTCCAGCGCCAATCATCGCCTTGGGATAGGCAGGCATTTCATCTGTGACCATAACCTCAACGTCAGAGCTCACGTTGTCCTGAATGTACTTTGCCAATGTGCCCGACTTTGCATCGCTGGCATGGAAGAACGAAGTTCTCCTCCACGTTGTCGGATACCGATCACGATTTCTTTGTTGTTGTCGGGCGAGTTCCATCCCCTGCCGCTGCGTTGTCTGCCGCCGACGTAGGTTTCGTCCATTTCGACAGTACCGTCCAGCATGGGGCGCTCCGCTTCTTTCATGGCAGCACGGATGCGATGACAGAGATACCAAGCAGTCTTGTAGCTCACTCCCAGAGTTCGCTTCATCTGATTGGCCGAGAAGCCTTTTCGCGCTTCCACCAAGAGCAGCACAGCGGTGAACCATGTATTCAGCGGAAGATGGAGTCGTTGAAAATCGTGCCTGCCATGACAGAGAACTGGTAGTCGCAATCTTTGCAGTAGAACAATTGCTTATCGGGTCGCAAGCTCCACCGCTTTGCCGAGGCACCGTGGGCACTCTGGGCCATTTGGCCAGCGCAAACGGCAGAGGATTTCGCGGCATTTGCTGTCGGTGTCGAAAATATTCTGAATGTCTAGGATGGTCACAGGACACCTCACATGAACGAGAAGGAAAAAAGGGAGCAGTTAAAGAGGGTTCCAACACGGAAATTACTTGCCTCAATCAGGAAGGATATTAAACGGCAGTTGAGAGCATCCGCTTCCGTCGCGAAATCCACGAAGAAGTGAGGCTTGCTCTCCATGGATAAAATCGTAGTTCAGGTAATGACTTTTGTCAAGTAAATAATCATGCGACGGCACAAGCTTGCGCCATCCGTTCGCCTTTTTCAGAGTCAATGAGCGTTATGGCGATGTTACGTCATCCGGTACAGTAGTCCGCCGGATCGACGGCACGCGGCTGTGGAGAAATTATTGTGGCCGCATTAACTTTTGTGTCGCTCTGAGAGGGCTATAGCACGGCACGCTTCTATTGTCGGCGACCAGTTCTGCGTCGCAGTCAAGCCTGCTCCCCCAAAAATGCCAGCGTGCCCGGCTCGGGGCAAGAGGAATCATAGGATCATACCTTTGGCTCGAAAGACACTGAAGAGCGTCAGGAACGGGGATCCACATTCGCATTGTGGCGATTTCCTGCTCCGCGTTCAACGGTTGAGTTGAAAAAAAAAACAAATAAGTAATTCCGGCAAATTTTGTGCTGTCCATCGAACCGAGCCGCGACAACTTACAAAATCAATTTTCGGGCAGAACACCTCGAAGAGTGTGACGGGAGGTACCAGCCATGCGTTGCATCCTCTGCGCTGTCCCCATCCTGCTGGCGTCTTTTGCCGGCGCAGCTTTCGCAGATTCAGTTCTTGACCTCCGAGTAACCAACGTTTCCATTTGGGTAGGACCCAATTATTACGGCGACAACGTCTATTACAGCTTCTCCGGTCCGGGAGTATTCATCGATGGGCTTGGCACGTTCGCCTGCAATGAGTGGTGCTCGACGCCCACCGGTTTCGCTCCACAGGCAGCACTGTCGGTCAGTACCTAGGCGATCTCTTCCCGGATACTCCGAACAACGTTACTCTCCGCGGAACAAGCGTCGAGCCTTATACTCTCTCGTTCGATTCATTTTTTGTCGCTAGCGGAGACACGATTGTTCTTCCGCAGCCTGGATTGTCCTTCAGTCGCTGTGTCGGGGCCGGTGCCTCGCCCTTCCTCTCGGGGACTGTCGGCTTTAACGGCGTCTTCACACAATTGAATTTAACCTTTCCCGCGGGTGGGACTTTCTGTAGCAACTGGGCCTTCGATCCGGTGTCCGGCAATTACTATTTCCAAGGCGGACATTTGGTTGAACGAAGCAACGTCGTCCCCGAACCCACCAGCATGAGTCTATTCGCTATTGGCGTGGCTGGATTGCTGGCAACTTGGCGCCGGGCCAAATTCCGACCGGTCGGGAAAAGGCGCTAACCTCGGGAGTTGACGGGCAAATCAGTTGCGAGATTATAGCGCCGTGTTACCTGACGAAAACAGGCGATAGCGCTCATTGAGGGGCTTTGAGCGTAATAGGGATATTTCAACAGTTATCAAACGAGGGATCGGTTCTCTGATGACGGGGACTACGATACTGCGTCTACAGGAAACGGCAGGTCTCTGGGTAGTTTGGGCGGCAGACGATGCAACTCCATAGGCAAATCGCTCAGATGACGCACCGGACGGATTCCGCCTTGGCCGGTGATCGTCACGCTGAACAGTGTTGGCACGCCGAACGCTCCTTTCTTGAATGTTCCGATTGAGACGAGCACGGTTACCCCTCGTAGGTCTTTGAGCTCAATTTCAGCCGCGACGCACTTGGGCGAGTCGTGCGTGCTATTCACGGTCGAGTTTTCGGTTCGTTCGCCACAGTCGTTCACTTCCCATTTGATCGGTGCCCCTTCACCTTCCATCTTTAGAAAAAACTCCAGAGCCACCTTCGGTAGAGCGGGATCAAAGGATGACACCATGAGATTCTTTACGCGCTGAATAGCAGCCTTTTCCGCCTCCGCCTGATTGGCAGACGGGGATTGGCCCCAGAGGCCGACGGCGAGCATAAGGAAACTCAAGCTAAGGATCGTCCGTCGCATGCCTTTATTACACACCACATAGGCCAAGAGAGTACGTTTTTTCGAGGATCATCGAGCATCGGGATGCTCTGCTGAATCTAGCTGTTGAAATCAGATGGGATGAGAAGGCCGGTCTCCGGACGGGATGCGGTGTACGCTCCCAAGTTATCGACGTGCTCAAGGCACAAGAGATAAAGGAGACCGGCAATGAAGAAGGTTAGCACCGCGACGGGCAAGGCGACCAAGAATTTTAACCATCAGAAACTGACGATCGGATTGGATCTGGGCGATCGCAACAGCTGGTACTGCATGCTGGATGAGGCCGGCCAGATACAACTGGAGCAGCGCGTGCGGACGAATGCGAAAGCGCTGCGCGAGGTGTTCGGTGCCATGCCGCGCAGTCGGATCGCACTGGAAATCGGTACGCATTCGCCCTGGATCAGTCGCTTGCTCAGCGAGTTGGGGCATGAAGTGATCGTGGCCAATGCGCGCAAGGTGCGGCTGATCGGGGAGAGCCGCAAGAAAGACGATCGGCTGGATGCGCAGACGCTGGCCCGGCTGGCCCGGATTGATCCCGAGTTGCTGTATCCGGTGAAGCACCGCAGCGTGCACGCGCAAGCGGATCTGACCCTGATCCGGGCGCGCGCTGGACTGGTACGAGCGCGAACCGGGCTGGTCAACACGGCTCGCGGGCTGGCCAAGAGTTATGGGGAACGTTTGCGTGGATGCAACGTGCGTAACATGAATGCGGAGAAAGCCGAGAGCTTGAGTCCAGAACTGCAAGCCGCACTGGAACCGCTGTTGAACGCAATCGAGTCGCTGAGCGGGCGCATCGTGGAATACAACCAGCGCATCGAGAATCTGGCGCAGCAGAGTTATCCACAAGTGGCGCTGCTGAAGCAGATCAAGGGAGTGGGCACGCTGATCGCGCTCACATTTTTGCTGACGCTGGAAGATCCGCACCGTTTCGGCAAGAGCCGCGACGTGGGTGGCTATCTGGGACTGCATCCGGGACGCAGGCAATCGGGACAGAGCGAGCCGCAGATGCACATCAGCAAGGAAGGCGATCCCTATCTGCGGACGTTGTTGGTGCAAGGAGCGCAACATATCTTGGGGCCGTTCGGGGTGGACTGTGATCTCCGGCGCTGGGGGCTGAAACTGGCCGAACGTGGAGGGAGGAACAGCAAGAAGCGAGCCATCGTGGCGACCGCGAGAAAGCTGGCGGTGCTGTTGCATCACCTGTGGGTGAGCGGGGAAGTGTACCAACCGTTGCACAACAGCCGCCCAACGACCGTGGCTGCAGCCGCCTAAAACAGAAGAGCAAAACAAAAGTCAAAACCGTTCCAGGAAGAGAACAAACAAAAAGCCCTACGCCGAGTTCCGGTGACTGCGTTAATGGCCTGGCCCGCGTTCCACGTAAAGTGAAAACGACAGGTCGCTAATCAGATGGCAGCACCGGCTGAACCGAGAACGCCCAACATGCACCGAGCGAAACGAATCGCTCCTCGAGAGTGCGGATGGAAGCATGGCGACAGTGGCCACTCGGCGGGAAGAAAAAAGCATGCACACCAAAAAGACAAAAGAATCGACTTGACTCCGACCGGCCTTCTCATGGAAGGCCATTTCACCGGTGACTGTGGAGACAATTCACTTGAATCCTGGTAATGAGTGAAATCGCCGATGTTACGAGAGCTGTCCAGACCGGCCAGCATCATGAAATCCACTCGGCTTCGCGGAAAGCCATGCCGCAGCAGCCAAACACACCGTAATCAGGGTTAAGAAAACGATAGGCAAGATGAAGAAGTATTTCCAACTCAAGATCGTCAGGGCGACAAAACAAAGGGCAAGCGCCCACGCAGTGGGGCGCATGAGGCCCAAAGTCTCAGTCGAAAGACCACCGAGCTGCCACGCTAGTACCGCCGCGAATAGAAGAAACACGGAGACAAAGAGTCCAGCCCCAACAAAGAGGTCCCAATAAGTCCGGCTAAACCCTTGCACGTCAAAGTGCATTGACCGCATTGAGGCAAGAAGCGCGTCCACTCCCCATCTGGGATCGGACTGGCGAAAACCAAGTGTATGTCCGATGTCAAAAAGCAGCAGGAGAATAGCGGCGATTCGATAAAATGCAGATGCCTTCATGTCTTGCATCTCCTCTTTCGCAGCGGCAGTGTACCAGCTTTACCCATCTCCTCCATCGACCGTAGGGCCCAACTGGCATAGTCACAACCCTGGTTTTGGGGCGTAGTTGGTGAAATGGGATGTTTCAACAGCTGACACATGGCCCTCGTTAGCATCGTTCGGGAGACTCGAGCTGCAGCTTACGCTTTGGATCGAGGTATGGTCTTCAGAACATGACACAGGCCTCATTGACCCTCTCCAGTACCCGTTCCAGCAACGCCAGTCGCCGCTGCAGTTCCGTCTTCAGCGCGGCGTTCGGTTGCTGGACGATTTCATCCTTAAGGCTACACTTTTTGCCAGCAAGGAGGTCCGCTGTTTGTTCGAGTTCACCGGAGTCGAATCGCAAGTCGCGGGCCATGACCTTGTTCAATAGCTCGTTGTGCTGTCGGGGGCCTTGTTCTAACAGAACGTCCGCAAGCAGGTTCAGCTCGTCTGTTTCCAGGTGGAATTGCATAGGTCTCTCCTCTCAATACGGAAAGGGCCTTGGAAACTAGAGAAATTGAATCACGGCAACCATCGAAATGTCAGTGACAAATGAGGCCGTGCTGGTCAATGAGTGTAATGGCGATGTTACGCCAACTCCCAACCCGCTCCGCTGCGGGAGTCTTCCCTCGACCACCAAGAAATCTCCCGCACTCCGAACGGCAGTGCCGTGAAAGCCCTGCCTGACGTGGCATTCAGGGTGTACCCGCCAGCGATTTCCCTTGACTCAAGCCGTTTTGAGCATAGACTATCCCGCTTAGCCGGACCCTGCTGCCCCTTCCTTTGCAATGGTTCGACTGAACCGGCTCACTTCGGCTCCCAGCCCACGCACATAGGAGATTTGAAATCCAATTGACGCTTAAAGGAGATCTCATGAAAACAACATTCAAGAGATTCGCAACAGCTCTGGGCCTAGTCCTGATCGGGACGATCCTTACGGCAAAAGCAAGCGCCGAGTGCCTATCGTATCTTCCGGGCCACAAGGCGGGCGCCGTTGTCTCGCCACAATCCTGGAGCGGGGCACAGTTCAATTCGGCCTCACTCTTACTCGTGTCCGACCACAACGATGACCCTATCGTGGGATTCTGGAAGGTGACGTTTACCTCCAAAGGCAACGAACCCAACATACCGGACGGCGCGCCGATAGACTCGGGCTACGTCCAGTGGCACAGCGATGGGACGGAAATCATGAATTCGGGACGGCCTCCGCAAAACGGCGATTTCTGTCTGGGGGTATGGGAAAAAACCGGAAGATCCAGATACAAGCTCAATCACTTTGCCTTGGGCAACGTCATCGATCCTACCAACCCGACCCAAATCGGGCCCCCGGGGGGACCCACCCAGATCGTTGAAGATATCATCTTGAGTCGAGACGGAAACCACTATGCCGGGACGTTTACCCTCGATGCATATGATACGCAGTCAAACGGCAACAAGCTCCTCGCTCACATCATCGGTGTAATCACCGCAACACGCATTACCGTGCACACCCCCGTGAGCAGCGTATTTTAGGAAACGGCATCACGCGAAGAACACCGCGAGGAAGGTTCTGCAGAGTGGTGGGCTCGAAAGGCCTGCCACTCGGCCAGAACCGGAATTTGAAGTTTACACATATCGCCCCTACCCGCTGACTCTCGTCGGCATCGCGACACGCTCGCGGACCTTTCAAGCAAACAGGTAGGTGTCGAAATCAGATGGGATGAGAAGGCCGGTCTCCGGACGGGATGCGGTGTACGCTCCCAAGTTATCGACGTGCTCAAGGCACAAGAGATAAAGGAGACCGGCAATGAAGAAGGTTAGCACCGCGACGGGCAAGGCGACCAAGAATTTTAACCATCAGAAACTGACGATCGGATTGGATCTGGGCGATCGCAACAGCTGGTACTGCATGCTGGATGAGGCCGGCCAGATACAACTGGAGCAGCGCGTGCGGACGAATGCGAAAGCGCTGCGCGAGGTGTTCGGTGCCATGCCGCGCAGTCGGATCGCACTGGAAATCGGTACGCATTCGCCCTGGATCAGTCGCTTGCTCAGCGAGTTGGGGCATGAAGTGATCGTGGCCAATGCGCGCAAGGTGCGGCTGATCGGGGAGAGCCGCAAGAAAGACGATCGGCTGGATGCGCAGACGCTGGCCCGGCTGGCCCGGATTGATCCCGAGTTGCTGTATCCGGTGAAGCACCGCAGCGTGCACGCGCAAGCGGATCTGACCCTGATCCGGGCGCGCGCTGGACTGGTACGAGCGCGAACCGGGCTGGTCAACACGGCTCGCGGGCTGGCCAAGAGTTATGGGGAACGTTTGCGTGGATGCAACGTGCGTAACATGAATGCGGAGAAAGCCGAGAGCTTGAGTCCAGAACTGCAAGCCGCACTGGAACCGCTGTTGAACGCAATCGAGTCGCTGAGCGGGCGCATCGTGGAATACAACCAGCGCATCGAGAATCTGGCGCAGCAGAGTTATCCACAAGTGGCGCTGCTGAAGCAGATCAAGGGAGTGGGCACGCTGATCGCGCTCACATTTTTGCTGACGCTGGAAGATCCGCACCGTTTCGGCAAGAGCCGCGACGTGGGTGGCTATCTGGGACTGCATCCGGGACGCAGGCAATCGGGACAGAGCGAGCCGCAGATGCACATCAGCAAGGAAGGCGATCCCTATCTGCGGACGTTGTTGGTGCAAGGAGCGCAACATATCTTGGGGCCGTTCGGGGTGGACTGTGATCTCCGGCGCTGGGGGCTGAAACTGGCCGAACGTGGAGGGAGGAACAGCAAGAAGCGAGCCATCGTGGCGACCGCGAGAAAGCTGGCGGTGCTGTTGCATCACCTGTGGGTGAGCGGGGAAGTGTACCAACCGTTGCACAACAGCCGCCCAACGACCGTGGCTGCAGCCGCCTAAAACAGAAGAGCAAAACAAAAGTCAAAACCGTTCCAGGAAGAGAACAGACAAAAGCCCTACGCCGAGTTCCGGTGACTGCGTTAATGGCCTGGCCCGCGTTCCACGTAAAGTGAAAACGACAGGTCGCTAATCAGATGGCAGCACCGGCTGAACCGAGAACGCCCAACATGCACCGAGCGAAACGAATCGCTCCTCGAGAGTGCGGATGGAAGCATGGCGACAGTGGCCACTCGGCGGGAAGAAAAAAGCATGCACACCAAAAAGACAAAAGAATCGACTTGACTCCGACCGGCCTTCTCATGGAAGGCGATTACACTCATTGACCCCTAGTCAGGCTCGGGGAGCTTAATTCAGAGGACCACAGGTACGGTCGTCCGGAGCCGAAACCACAGCTAGCAGACCTGCTAGGTGGGTAGAAATTCGTGTTGGTGCTCTGGGAATACCAGACGCACGAAATCCAGCGGCTTCTGAATGCGATTGCGGAAGCCACCAGTCTGACGACTACGACGCTGAAGCACGTAAAGGCTCTGTTGAGTGGAGTCTTTCGCATGGCTACGATTGCGAAGGAACGATCCGGGGCGAATCCAGTTCACGAAGCAATCCTCCCGTCGTACTCCGCTCGACAGCCGGGAGACACCGTCGCATACGACCTCGACACGATCCAAGCCGTCCTTCCGAAGGTCGCGCTCCCGGTTCGCGCTGCGCTTGCGATAGCCTTCTACGCAGGACTCCGCAGGAGCGAGATACAAGGCTTGCGATGGGAGGACTACGACGGAGCCGCACTCCATATTCGACGTTCCGTATTCAACGGCGTCGAGAACGCTCCGAAGTCGAAGGCTTCACGCTCCTCAGTTCCGGTCATCCCCGCTCTTCGCACGATATTGGACGAGTACCGGAAAGTCTCTGAGACCGGGGAACTCTTTCCCACCCGTCTGGAGGACCTCACCCGGAGACCTCTACGCGCGGCATTCACGGCGGCAGGATCGAGTTGGGTAGGGTTCCACGGGGCGCGTCGAGGTCTTGCCTCCAACCTCTTTGCGCTTGGGGTAGAGCCGGGAATAGTCCAGCGGATTCTGCGTCATTCGTCCCTCGCCGTTACAATGACTCATTATGTAAAGGTTGGGGACGCGCAGAAGGAGTCTGCGATGGAGCGGTTCTCTCGGTCTATGGAAGAAGGACGCGGACGGGACGCGGGTGGCTCGTAACCTATTGAGGAAGCGTAATCGGGCGGGTGTCCGGCTCGGTCTTCAAAACCGGCGGGCGGCATCTCTGGTGTCGTCGGTGCGTTCGACTCGCACACGCTTCCGCCAGTTTTCAACTACTTACGGACCACGAAATCACTCAGATATCAGTTGGCTCGTGGAATAGCGAGCCGAACCACCTTCGAGTGCGCTTGCGTCATCTCATCTGTGACTACGTCCCCATAAATGTTCATCGCCGTGCGGATGTCCGCGTGCCGCATCAACTTCTGCTGTACGGTAATCGGGGTCCCCACCGCGACCGCACTCAAACGGGCGGTGCTAAACGAAGGTGTGGACTCGATCAACCGATTACTCTGACCCAATATGATTGCCTTGCTGCCCACTCTTTCGTGCATCTCCGCAGTGTCGTCGACGATCTCACATCGATTTCTGCCATCTTCTGTTTCATAAATTTCGCGCTCGGGAGTGCCCTGTTCAGCACATGGGTGGCATATGGCTCTGACATTTCAAGTCGCTCCGCAGAATCTTCCTATCCACGCGCTGGGTGGGTTCGTCGGTGCGCACATTCTTCGGACCGAACTGTTCGCCTGTCCAGACCACGCGTCCCCAAAACTTCTGATTGTTATAAGCGTCCGCCGCCACAAAGGCGTTTTGGCCGACCCGAACCTTGTTGACACCGGTCTCATCCACATCCACGCGGACGGTGGAAGGCGACAACCTGTCGGTGGATGGCCGTTTCATCGAGGCTAATGCCAGCAAGCAGAGCCGAATCCCGCGAGAGCAGTTAGTGGAAGTGGCACGTGTGGAACACAACGTACGTCAGTATCTGACGGCAACATCGCCAGATCCTTGAGAGGGATCGTGAGCTAGAATGAAGCGAACGCACGCCGGTTGCCTTAGCGAGAACGTCGGTTCGGGATACGCGCCGTCGCGGAATGATTTGGGGCTGGGCGTGACGATCAGAGTTCCGGAGGGGGGATAGTCATGCCAACGATTGCAATGCGGTGCCGCCAATGAGTCTCCGCCTGACTGGTGCGCAAGCGATCGTCGCTTTTCTGAAAAATCAATTCGTTGAGCGCGACGGACGAGAGGATCGCTTCTTCGAAGCCTGTTTCGGCATCTTCGGTCACGGCAACGTGGCGGGGATGGGGCAGGCGCTTGAGCAGGATCCCGGGTTGCGGTATGTCCTCTGCCGCAACGAGCAGGCTATGGTGCATGCAGCGGCTGCCTTCGCAAAGATGAGTAACCGGAAACGGGCGATCGCTTGTACGACTTCCATCGGACCGGGCGCCACGAACATGGTGACGGGGGCGGCCCTTGCCACTATTAACCGCCTGCCGGTGCTCCTCCTCCCCGGGGATATTTTTTCGACGAGAACCGTCGCGCCTGTACTGCAACAACTGGAAGTAGCAAGTTCCCAGGATGTCTCCGTGAATGATTGCTTTCGACCAGTCTCGCGTTATTGGGACCGAATCAACAGGCCCGAGCAACTCCTGACAACTCTGCCGGAGACGATGCGTGTTCTCACATCGCCGTCGGAAACGGGAGCTGTCACTTTGTGCCTGCCCCAGGATGTTCAAGCGGAAGCGTTCGACTTTCCCGAAGGCTTATTTCAGAAAAGGACTTGGGTAATTCCTCGTCCTCTTGCAGATCGTCGTCTGCTCTCAACCGCTGCGGAATGGATTCGAAACTCACGGCGTCCGTTGATAATCGCGGGGGGAGGAGTGCTCTACTCCGAGGCTAGCGGAGCGCTTGCCGAGCTTGTGTCGAGAACCGGGATTCCCGTCTGCGAAACGCAGGCAGGCAAGGGAGCTCTTCCTTTCAATCATGCGCAGCAACTCGGAGCGATCGGTGTGACGGGTACGCCAGGAGCCAATATCGCAGCGCGAGAGGCGGACTTGATCATTGGCATCGGCACGCGTTACAGCGACTTCACCACCGCTTCGAAAACCGCTTTCCAGAATCCCGCGACGCGCTTCATCAACATCAATATCGCGGAGTTTGATTCCCATAAGCAATCCGCATTGCCACTTACCTCCGATGCACGGGCCAGCCTTGAAGAGTTGTCCCGGTCTCTTTCGGATTTTCACGTCGAGTCTGACTACACTGTCCGAATCAACGAGCATCGTGAGAAGTGGGAGCAGGAGGTTGACCGGATCCAAAGCTTACGAATTGGGCCTCCTATCAGCCAAGGCGAAGTGATCGGAATTGTCAACGAGGTCTTAGAAGCTCGTGATGTCCTGGTCTGCGCAGCGGGAAGCCTTCCTGGAGACCTGCACAAGCTCTGGCGGGCCCGCGATCCCAAGGGCTACCACGTGGAGTATGGATACTCTTGCATGGGGTATGAAATTGCCGGAGGCATGGGCGTTAAAATGGCAGCGCCAGATCGCGAAGTGTACGTGATGGTCGGGGACGGATCCTATTTGATGATGGCCCAGGAAATCGTTACCGCCATTCAGGAGGGATACAAACTTAACGTCATCCTGCTGGACAACCACGGATTCTCCAGCATCGGAGGGTTGAGTCGCTCATGCGGCAACCGAGGGATGGGCACAGAATACCGGTATCGCAAGAATGGCGTCTATGACGGAGACGTTGTTCAGGTCGACTTTGTAGCGAACGCGGCCAGTCTGGGGGCCGTCGCGTTGCGAGTGAGAACCGGAAGCGACCTGCGAACGGCGCTGGTGGAGGCGCGCAAGCAATCAAACACTACGGTGGTCGTGGTCGAAACCGCGATAGACGAGCGTGTTCCCGGATACGAGTCCTGGTGGGACGTTCCAATAGCCGAAGTCTCGGAGTCAGAAGCAGTTCGTATGGCGCGCCAGAAGTACGAAAAGGCTCGGCAAAAAGAGAGGGTTTTTCTGTAATAGGCCAGGCTATCGAATCAAGTGTTCGTGCATATCCCCGATTGACCTACGAGATGCCCTTTCCTTCAACGATGTTGAAGTAGCGATCGGCCGGCACGTTTGTAAGGCGTTCGACACGCGAAGACGGAGTCGGCCAGCGAATCTCCAGCCAATCAACTTTGGTCGCAGCTCCGAGGCCGAGAACTTCCCGCGGATCATGGGAGCAAAGATAGCTGCCGCCGCTGGTCTTGAGACGTGAGCGCTTCTTTCCGCCCGCGAACCACGTCAGCCGCGCTCCGATGGCGTCGCGGTTACAAGTCTTTCCCTGCAATCGAACCCCGAGCCAGTGATTGTCGTCGCCCGAACGATTTTGCAGGAGCACGGGAGCGCCGCCATTGACGCCGATCAGAACATCCAACTTACCGTCATTATTGAAGTCGCCGATCGCCAAGCCACGAGCAGCGTAGTCTCTGGAGAAGGCAGGTCCTGCGTCTGTGCTGACATTCTGGAATTTCCCATTCTGCTGGTGGAACAGGAGGAGGGGCTCGCGGTATTTGACGCCCTGTGAGCGCTGTCCGACCATGTCGTCGGGATGGCCATTGGCGAGGATCAGATCAAGGTTGCCGTCGTTGTCATAGTCGAAGAACTTCAAGCCCCATCCGCTGAGCAGGCGCGTGGCTTGGGCAATCGATTGGAGTTGGGCAACGTCAACGAAAGTCTCGTCCTTGAGGTTGCGATAAAGCGAGAATTTTTCCTGGTCCACGTTTGCCACGAATAGATCCTGCCAACCGTCATCGTCAAAGTCCGCAGAGTCCACCCCCATCCCTGATCGTGCCTGACCGTTTTCGCCGAAGCCGACATCTGCCGTTATGCCAACTTCCTCCCATCGGTTTCCGCCTCGATTCATGAAGAGGAAGTTCTGAACCGTGTCATTCGCCACAAATAAATCCATGCGACCATCATTGTTGATGTCCGTGGCGACCACACCCAAAGCCTTGCCCAGTGTCTTGCCGATGATGGTGTCGTGGCCTACTTCCGTAAACGTCCCGTTCCCGTTGTTGTGAAAAAGGTAGCTGGCCGTCGGATGAAACGCACGCGGAATGCAATAGTATTTCTGTCCAGCTTCGTTGCCGCCGCAGGACTGGCGATCCTCGGGCAAGTATCGGACGAAGCTGCATACGAAGAGATCGAGCCGGCCGTCGTTGTCAAAATCGAACCAGACCGCGCTCGTGGTCCATCCCGAAATGTCGATTCCCGATTGCTTGGTCACGTCTGTAAATGTGCCGTCGCCGTTATTGCGGTAAAGCAATGCGCGGCCGCAGGAGGTGACAAATAGATCTGGATAGCCATCGTTGTTGTAGTCGCCGACGGCAACCCCCATGCCGAAAGTGCCTCCCGGCACGCCAGCTTTCTCCGTAACATCCGTAAAAGTACCGTCGCGATTGTTCCGGTAGAGGGCATTGCGGAGCGCCTGCTTCGGATGAAAGAACTCGGAAGTCCCGCTATTCACCAGGTAGATGTCCATCCATCCGTCATTGTCATAATCAAGGAAGGCGCAGCCTGGCCCGAGAGTTTCCGGAAGGTACCTTTCCGGCGACATCGCATTCTCATGAGTCCACAGGATGCCGCTACGATCTGCGGGAATTTCTTCAAAAATCGGTGGCGCGGGAGAGCCCAGCGCCAATCGACTCGCGGCGGCGAGACACCCGAGCCCGGTCAGAAATTGGCGCCGGTTGAGAGCGCCATGAATCGCTGTGCGAAGGCCTTCCGTGGGTCGCGGAATAGTCGTGGTCCTTTCCCGAAGCGATGCCTGAAATAGGGAGTTTTCTCCCCGGAGGCAAAACATCTATCCGAGATGTTCGGACTCCAGTGACTGGTTGTTCTTGCGGAAGCTTATCTCACCACGCAAGGGAGCAAAAAGAGGGGCGTTTCGAATTTTGCTATTTTGAAAACTGAGTGAATCGTGATGCATACGATTGCGCAGATCGCCGCCCAATATCGATTTTCCTTCCCGGACGCAGCGTGCGGGTCTGGCAAACAACTCATCCGATCTTCCCTTCCGATATTTGCGAAAGGGAAGAATGCTCGCCCGCGGAGCGATTTTCCCCTAACCTACAGCCAAAAACAATTGAATTGCAGGGGACTCCAGTCTCACAGTCAACACTGAAGACAGCCAATTGGCAACCAGGTACTTGTTTAGGCCACTCCGCACGGACCCCGGTCATGGCCCGAAAAAATCGTATTTACAGTGCAGTAGAGTCATGATAACGTTTGCACATTTTCGGGGTGCCAGCAGAGCCTTCAATCTCTAGGGGGGTGCGATAATGCCACACTCTTTGCGCGTCCATGCGCGGATCGTGAAGTTCTTGTTGCTCGCGGTCACGTTATCTCTTTCCACGGTCCTCCTCGCGCAGATTGATACTGGATCCATTGTTGGGACGATCACGGACCCCAGCGGAGCGGCCATCAGAGGGGCGACGGTCACCCTGACGAACACGGCCACGGGCGTTACGCGTGTCGCCACGACGAACGAGGACGGCGGCTATCAATTTGCCGCCCTGATCCCGGGCGTGTATTCGGTGAAGGCGTCGGCGGCGAGCTTCGACCCAGCAGTTCGGACCAATCTTGAAATCGACGTGCAATCGCGACCGGCGATTGACTTCACCTTGAAGGTCGGCCAGTCGAAGGAGGTAGTTGAGGTCACCTCCGTGACCCCAATCCTGCAGACAGAGACCGCGGATGTGGGCGGAGTGGTTCAGAAAGAGCAGATCAACGACTTGCCACTGAACGGGCGCCGGTACTCGGACCTGGCGCTACTGGAAGCGGGCATACAGCGCAACCTGGTAAATGGCAACAACACCGCTCCCGACCGCTTCAGCTCAAACGGAAACCTCGAAACACAGAACTACTTTCTCGCTGGATGGAATCGACAACAACTCCGGTTCCACCAACCTGCAGGAAAGTTCCGTGCAGGTCATTCAGCCTCCGCCCGACGCTTTGCAGGAGTTTCGAATCCAGACGAGGACGTATTCGTCCGAATTTGGAACGTCAGCGGGCGCCGTGATCAATGCCAGCATCAAGTCGGGGACGAACCAGTTTCACGGCGACGTCTGGGAGTTTCTGCGCAACGCTGCACTCGACGCAAATTCGTACTTTCAACAATCGAGATGGGACTCCGCGTGGGCACTTCACGCAAAATCAGTATGGCGCCACGCTGGGTGGTCCAATTTTCAAGAACAAGACATTTTTCTTTGCGGATTTCCAAATCTTCACCAGCCGCAAAGCAACTTCTAACGTGTCCACGTGCCCACTCCTTTGATGAAGACCGGTAACTTTACAGAACTGGCGACCAACGTGACTTTGAGCAGCTCTCCGGTCGCCGGCCAGGGGAGCTGTGTGGCGGGGCAAGTAATTGATCCCAATTGCATCGATCCAACCGCCGCACAACTGATTGCCCTATTTCCCGACCCGAACATTCCAGATCACGTTGCGAATGAGGGCATCCCTGGAAGCTTACGACTGGAGCTCCGAACTACATCTTCCAGTACTCGATTCCCAAAGATACCAAGTCCTTTGATGTACGCATCGACCATACCCTGAATAGCAAGAACAATATTTTTGGGCGGTACAGCCAGTTCATCATCAAGAACCAGGATGCGCCATGGACGAATGATCCCGGTGGCCGGCAATGGCAACTTTGCGACTGCCTACAACATCCACGAGCGCTCGGTTGCCTTGTCCTGGAACAAGACGATGCGATCCACATTGCTGAATGAAGTGCGTTTTGGCTTCAATCGAGACTATGCCCATAGCGATCCCATTGGCCTCAAGCTGGGAACATCTCTCGCGCCAGACTTTGGTCTGACCGGTATTCCGGTGGGACCCAACACCGCGGGTATTCCGCCGATCGTGATCAATGGTCTGCAGCGCATCGGCACTGCACCATGGCGGCCGCAATATCAGATTTCGCAGGTCTGGCAAATTCTCGACAACCTGAGCTGGCTCAAGGGAAACCACAGCTTCAAGTTCGGCTATGAATATCGCCACTGGAGCAACAACTTCCTGGACATTCGCGCGCCGCAGGGCGAAATCGACGTGAATGGCATTTACACGGCGGGAGGCGGATTCGGACTGCCGGACTTCCTTCTGGGTAATGTAGATCCAGACGGTCTTCGTGACTCCGACGGTGGTTCACAACTATACCAATGGGCACTGCTTTTTACGGGCAGGACACCTGGCGCGCGCGCAGGAACCTGACCGTAACGTTCGGGCTGCGCTACGAACTGTTTTCACCTCTGCTCAATCACCAAAACCAACTGAGTAATTTCAGTCCGACAAACGGCGGCGAACTCGTAACCGTTGCAGCGAACGCTTCGGGTTGGTTTCAAAGGTCACTGATTCATCCGGACAGGAACGACTTTGCACCGCGTTTGGGTTTTAGCTATCACCCATGGGATCGGGTCGTTTTCCGCGGCGGGTATGGGGTTTTCTATCAACACGGAGTTCGCATCGGTTCGGAGAGCATTCTCGCTCTGAATCCGCCAGCCGTTATTCTCCTACAGTCTGGGGCAAAGTCAGGGCAGCACCACCCCAGTGTTCCAGCTACAAAACGGGTTTCCGCGTTCTCCTCAACCGCCGTGGATCTGACACAATTGCAGATTCGCGCCCAAGATCCGAATGAGCGGACAAGTTACGTCGAGCAAGCCAGTTTTGGGCCGGAAGTCCAGCTCGCGCAGAATCGTGTCATTAGACGTTAGCTACGTCGGTAACTTCGCAAGGAAGATGAACCGGCTTCGAGACGGAAATCAGGGCATCTTTACGGGCACTTTTGACGGGAGTGGAAACCCAATCGATATCTACCCCTACACCAACCTGAACACTACGAACACCAGCGCGGCGGGGAATCACTCCTTCCTCGAACTTGCCACAAATGACGGCAACTCCAACTACAACGCGCTGCTTGTGTCCTTGCGGCGGACGGTTCTCCCGGGGCATGTCGTACGGAGTGAGCTATACCTGGAGCCACAACATTGCCGACTACGTGGACAATCTAACCGGCACCGCATTTCCACAAGATTCGTACGACTACGCGGCGGAACGGGGCGATTCGATGTTCGACGTTCGCCAGCGCTTTGTGGGCTTCTTGACCTACGAATTGCCAGTCGGGAAAAGGCAAGAAATACTTGAATCAGGGCGGAGTCGCGAACGCCGTCCTGGGCGGATGGCAAGTCAACACGATCGTGACGAAGCAAACCGGTGCGACCATCGCCCTCTTCCAGTCCCGACCGCAGCCTTTCCGGAGGTGTGCACGCCTCTCGGCCCGGATTGCTTGGGCGATGGGCGTGCGGGCGCATCCGATGATCCCAGAACTGGTTTGTGGCTCAATCCAGCGGCCTTTGCGACTCCCGCTGACGGTCAAGTTCGGCAACTGTCCGGTCGGGAAGCTATCACGGTCCGGGTATGACGAACGTAGATCTGAGCCTGTTCAAGAGTTTCCCCATAAGAGAGTCGATGCGCTTCGAGTTCCGAGCGGAAGCATTCAATGCCTTTAACCATGCCAACTTTTCGAACCCAGGTGGCAGTATCTTAAGTCCGGGTTCGGCGTCATTTCTTCCACCGTCGGAGATCCACGCGAATTTCAGTTTGCTTTGAAATTCTACTTCTAGTTGCCCAGCACTCCCTTTCCCGGCCGCCAGGTTCACAACGCTGGACCTGGCGGCCAGGCAACCGCGAAACGGATTCTGCAGTACGAGCTAACGATCACTAAGCAAGTCGCGAGGCCCCTCATGAAGCGCTATCTGTCCGTAGGACTATCCCTGCTTCTAGGTACCATGCTCTTCGCCCAAACAGCGTCGAATTCCTCGGTGACAAGCCTCACCGAATGCGCGAGAGTTGCCGATTGACCGCGGTTCCACGGCTCTCTGGCAGAGTCTGAAGAAACTGCACACGCGCGCCAGCCTGATCATGGTGACGGCTCATCCGGATGATGAAGACGGCGGCATGCTGGCGTATGAATCCCGCGGACAGGGCGCGCGCGTCGCGTTGCTGACGCTCAACCGCGGCGAGGGCGGCGCCAACGTGATGTCAGCGAATTATTTTGACGGGCTGGGCTTGGTGCGAACGGAAGAGCTTCTGGCTGCGGGCCGTTATTACGGCGTCGATCAATATTGGACGCGGGTTGTGGACTATGGCTTTTCCAAGACGAAAGCGGAATCGATCGCCAAGTGGACGCATGACCGCGTGCTTTATGACGTGGTGCGCGTGGTGCGCATGACCGTCCGCTGGTAATTACTTCGGTGTTTGTGGGCGGACCGACCGACGGGCACGGCAATCACCAGACCTGCGGGAGCGATGGCACAGGAAGTATTCAAGGCGGCCGGCGATCCCAATGTGTTTCCGGATCAGATCGCAGCTGGCCTGAAGCCGTGGACGCCTTTGAAGGACTACGCCAGGACGCCGTGGTTTGGGAATGATGACGGTAAACTGGCCGTCAATGTGGATATTCCCGAAGGTGACTACGATCCCGTGCTTGGCATGTCGTATGTGCAGATCGCACGGGAAGGCCTGGGCCACCAGAAATCACAAACGGGCGGTGGCATGATTCCAAAGATTGGAGCAGCTGGGCACGACCTACCATCGCTTTGGCTCCGTGGTTCCTGCGCAGGACAAGGAGAAGTCTTTCTTTGATGGAATCGACGTATCGCTGATGGGAATCGCGTCCCTTGCGAAGGGCGGCAAGGCCGACTTTCTGCTCCCGGGCTGCAGAAGGTGAATGGAGTTGGTTGAAGGTGCGTTCGCGGACTATTCCGCCGGCGCAACCGGAGAAGATTGCGCCCAAACTGGCTGAGGGCTGGAAGGAAACAGAGGGTCTGATCCAGCAGGTGAAAGGAAGTCAACTCTCTGAGGACGACAAATACAACCTCACCTTCGAACTGGAGATCAAGAAAGCGCAATTCGATAACGCCCTGGCGCAATCGCTCGGCCTTTCCGTGGCGGCGATCCTGGCTCCGGAGCAGGAGCCGAATCCCCTGTACGCCATGTTCATGGGCGACCCCGAAACGACGCGTGTTCTTATTCCGGGGCAAAAGTTCGCGGTGAAGGTGCACGCGGTGAGTCAAAGTTCGACCCCCGTGGCGCTGGCAGGCATCAGGATCGAGGCGAGAGATGGAAAGGATTGGGCGATCAAGAGTACGGGCGACACGCATGCCGAGATGGCCAAGAACAAGCCTCTTGATGCGAGGTTTGATCTCAGTGTTCCCGAGAACGCGGCCTATACACGCCCTTACTTCTCGCGCCCCGACATTGAACAGTCGTACTACGACATTTCCGATTCGAGATATCTGAACCTATCTCTCGGGCCGTACCCGCTTGAGGCGTGGACAGAATTTCAATACCAGGGTGTTCCCGTTCGGGTTGGGCAGGTTGTGCAGTCGAGCAAGCGAGTCACTGGGATCGGCGAAGTCCTCGAGCCTCTGGTGGTTGGTCCCGCGGTGTCGCTGAACATTTCGCCGCGCGCAGGTATCGTGCCCTTGAATGCGAAGAAGTTCGACGTCACCACCACGGTGCATAGCAATATCAAGGGAGCCGGGAAAGGGAGTGTCAAGCTGGATTTACCGAAGGGTTGGACGAGCCACCCAGCTTCCGCCGAATTCTCCACGAAGGAGGACGGTGATGAGCAATCCTTGAGGTTTGAAGTGACTCCGACAGCGGTCTCAGAAAAGTCTTACCAAATCACGGCAGTTGCCGAAGTCGATGGCAAGAAGTTTCGCGAGGGTTACGAAGTGACGGGCTATCCCGGTTTGCGTCCCTACTACCTTTATCGTCCGTCGGCACTTCGTATTTCTGGCGTTGATGTGAAGGTCGCGGAAGGACTACACGTGGGCTACATCATGGGAAGCGGGGATGACGTGCCTGGCTCTCTGGAATCGCTGGGAATTCACGTGAACTTCCTCGCTCCCAATGACGTGGCAAGCTGCAGACCTCTCCAAGTACAACGTCATTTTGCTCGGAGTTCGCGCGTATGCGGCCCGCCCGGAACTCAAGACCTACAACAGCCGATTGCTCGACTACGTGAAAAATGGCGGTGTCGTGATCGTGCAGTACAACACGCCGGAATTCGATCACAACTTTGGCCCCTATCCCTATTCAATGGGGGAAAATCCCGAGGAAGTAACCGACGAAGCATCCAAGATGGACATTCTGGATCCGAAGAACCCGATATTCCTTTGGCCAAACCCGATTACGCCGCGCGATTTCGAAGGATGGGTGGAAGAACGCGGTTCAAAATTCCTGAACTCCTGGGATCCGCAGTATGCGGCGCTCCTCTCCACGCAGGACGATGGGCAGAAGGCCCAGAAGGGAGGTTTGCTCTATGCTCGCTATGGCAAAGGGGTTTACATCTATAACGCCTACGCGTTTTACCGTCAGTTGCCCGAGGGCGTTCCGGGTGCGTTTCGCTTAATTGCGAATATGGTGAGCCTGCCGAAAAATCCGAATCTCAGCGCGGCAGCCTCCAGCAACTGATTTGGTAAGGAGCGAAAGGCGTTCACTCAGGCGAGCAGTGTTTCTGCCTGAGCGACCTCCTCAAGCCGCACCGGTCGGCGTTCATCATAGGACTTACGAGCGGCAAGGCCCATCACCACAGCAATGCGCCCGTCCATCCCGCTCACGGGGGTAGGCTTATTCTCCAGCACCGCGTGCACGAAAGCCTGTAACTCACTGATGAAGCTCTCGGTATATCGGTCCATAAAAAAGTTCAGAGGCAGGTCGCGCTGGATCGCCGCGTCGGTGCTAAGGATCGCCTCGTTGGGATAACGGTTTTCGGTGGCGATCGCACCTTTGCTTCCCAGAATTTCGACCCGCTGATCGTAGCCGTACACTGCTTTGCGGCTGTTGTCGATGGTGCCGATGACGCCATTCTTGAATTGCAGCACAATCAGAACAGTGTCCAGATCGCCGGCCTTGCCGATCTCCGGATCCACGCGCACGCTCCCGGCTGTGTAAATACTCTCGACTTCGTCCCCTAACAGAAAACGAGCCATATCAAAATCGTGAATCGTCATATCGAGGAAAATTCCGCCTGAGGCTCGGATGTAGGAGATCGGGGGCGGAGCCGGATCGCGGCTAACGATGTGCATCAGATGCGGCGTTCCGATTTCGCCCCGAAGCACGGCGGCACGAACTCGGGCAAAATTGGCATCGAAGCGCCGGTTGAATCCCACCTGGAACTTGACGCCTGCTTTGTTCACTTCCCGGAGAGCAACATCTATCCTCGAAAGAGAGTGATCGATCGGCTTCTCACAGAAGATATGCTTTCCAGCCCGCGCGGCCTGCATCACCAGATCGGCATGGGTTGCCGTAGGGGAACATATCAGCACGGCATCAATTGCGGAGTCGCCAAGTATCTCCTGGTTGTCCTGAACGACACGCGGAATTCCACAGCGTTCCGCGACCTCCACGGCTGCAGCCGGGTTGACGTCGGCAATCACCATGGGCGCAGCCTCCGGTAGGCGAAACGCTAGGGTTTCCGCATGGACCCTGCCAATCCGGCCGGCACCAATGATTCCGATTCGAAGTTTCTCCTTCGTCAATCGCGTCTCCCTGGCCGCCCCTTACGCAAAATGATGTTCGATCGACCGCAAATATTCGCGGTTGCGCAAGGCGCTTTCTTTCGGCGCCCCCATACCCGGCAACACGTCCTGCTCAACCAGCACATAGCCTTGATAACCTGTGGTCTTCAGCCAGTCGCAGTACTTCTGGAAAATCCACACAGCCCTGGCCGAGCTCACAAAAGATACCTCCCTGCAACGACTGGAAGTAGTCCCAACGCTGCTCACGAGATTTTCGCGCGATATCCTGACGACAATCCTTCAAATGGATGTACCAAATGCGATCCTTGAACCGTTCCAGGGCCGCAATCACGTCGCAATCTCCGGAACCGAACACGTAGTGACCGGTGTCAAAGACCAAGCCAACCGCTTGCGGGTTGGTGCAGCTCAAGAAAATGTGCGATCTCATCCGGCGTTTCGACATAACCCGCGCAGTGATGATGAAAGACGGTCCGCAGTCCCGTGGCGTCCAGAACGGCTCTGGCAACTGAGTTCGCACCTTCCGCAAATACCTTCCATTCTGCCGGGGACAGCGACAACTTCGAATGGACCCGTCCCGCATTCAGCGTGCGTTCTGGCACGCTGCCATTGTTGTCGGCGAGCACGAGGAAAGGAGCGGGATCGCGAGCAACCGCGGCGAGCAAGCGTGCCGTCTTGACCGCGTTGTTTATACCGCCTCGTGAGCGGAGGCATCCTTCAGCGCGACCGGCACGAAGGCGCCAAGCATGACCACCCCGCGACGGTTCAAGTTCCTGCGTCAGTGTTGGCGCATCGGTAGGCATGTAGCCCCAGTCACCCAGCTCCGTTCCGGTGTACCCGGTTTCCACCAATTCGTCGAGCATTCGTCTGAAATCAACCTGCTCCGACTTCGTCGTTTCGAATTCGAGAGTACCCCACGAACACGGAGCGTTACCCACTCGCAAGCTAGCCATCTTCTCTCCCCACAGTCTTTTCGCCGCCAGTGTGAGGGTGCACCATACAATCAACGCACTCTATTTCTTGTCCGGATCGGGCAGCATGAAGTCGCGCACGAAAGCCAAGCAATTCGTAGTACGAACTGATAAACGTGCGCAGCGTTCGAACCGTCGGCACCGTAATCGATCGAATTCCTGGATCGTCATGCCATCCGGGTCGTAGGCTTTGCGAAAGTCGGTGAACTTGCTGTAAAGCTCGGAAACAGATCTTCGGATCGACAGGTTCTGCATGCGCTCTTTGACTTCCACATCCGATTGATTGAACTGGACCTGCCAATCGTAGGGAATGGTCAGGACGATGTCGCCCCCAATGCAGTTCCGACCAATGCAGGTGGTGGCGGTAGGCGGCGGCCAGCAGGCGCGTGCGATATCCGCGCTCGCGGAAAATTCCGTACGCTTTTTTGATGGCGGCGATCCCCGCCCAATCGAGGTGGCCGGGAACGATTGTGACGCTTTCCTTTTTTGGCAACCACTTTCATCCAATCATCCAGCCGGCCGATCATCATGGTGCAGACCGGAGTCAAATTGGAAATCTCTTTGCCCTCGGCAGCCCGTCGCTTGAGACCGCGCTCGACTGCCTCGGCAATGCAATGGCCTGCGGAATGCTGAAGCAAACGGTCGCGTTCAGATTCAGACCGCGATAGGTGACTTCTTCGGCGGCGGTGATGCCCGGCGGTGGTCGCGGGTACTTTTACCTGGATGTTTGGGGCGAGCGAATCGAAACCGCATGGCTTGCTCAACGATGGCGCGCGGCATTGCGGTAAAAGGTCGGATTGGTCTGCAGCGAGATGCGGCCTTTCCTTCCCTTTTCCCGCTCGAAAACCGGCAGAAGCACGGCGGCCGCTTTGGTTCCCATTTCCTCAATCAACTTCCATGCAACCTCCACTTCGCTCCAGGCGGGATTGCTCATCAATGATCTGGCCGACTCTTTCTCGCCAAGCCGGCAGCTCCTTCTTGAGCACGGCCAGGACGATCGTGGGATTCGATGTGGCGCCTACCGCTCCATTTGCGATAGCGTAAGTCAAGTTCCTGGATGGAGCAGGAGTCGTTCCAGTAGTCGGTCGCGCCCAGCGCGGCGGTTTGTTGAAGGGGGCTGAGAGACAGTAGTGACCATGAAACCTCCTTTCTACCGTCTCTCACGTCCGACGGATGTAGCGAAAGCGACGGTCCTGGGATGTCAAACCTGTCAAGCGCATTTTCTGCGCCCAACTTCTTACTTCACCACCGGAACGCGGGGATCTTTTTCCCGCCAGGTGTCGCGAACCCAGCCATAGTCCGGATCGTCTGAAGCAGCCATCGAGCGCGCCGAGCCAGCCAATACATTCAGGTAGTAGACGTTGTAACCGTGAGCGGCCACCACCGGGTGATAGCCCTCGGGGATGAGCACCAGATCGCCGTCGCGCACCGTAATCGTTTCATCCAGCCTGCCGATCGCGCGTGTAAACCCTCTGAATCGCGTACCCTTCGGCACGATCAATCCGATAGTAGTAGAGCTCTTCCAGGTCGACTTCCTCCGGAGGATGGTGTACATCGTGCTTGTGAGGAGGATAGCTGGACCAATTGCCGCTCGGTGTGTACACCTCCACGATGAGGAGACGATCGGCGAGCGAATTCCGGAGTCAGAATGTGATTGATCTGGCGAGTGGCATTGGCGCCTCCGCGAACCTCGACTCTCACGTCGGTCGGGCTGGATGAGAGCAGCGGGAGAACGACCTTTCCGCGCGGCAATAACAAAAAGCCAGATCGCAATCGGTGAGGGCAGTAACGGTGAATTCAGATTGGATGGGCAGATAAACCGTCCAGGGCATCCCGCTGAAAACGTTTGCACGATCGCCGATATTTCGCCAGCTCCCATTGCTGGATTCCAAGTCAAACCGTCCGCCCAACGCCACGATCCCCAGTTCATTCGAGTTCGTCTCGCTTTGCAGGTATCGCCCGCCTGCAGGCGTCGCACCTGCAAGTTCAGATAGTCGAACCCCACGCTTTTCGCTTCGACCTCCATGATAATACCGCGTCCACCGGTCAGCGGGGAGTGCCGGAATCAATAATTTGTTGCGAGAACTCATCCCAACGTCCTCCCGAGGTGGCGCGGTGGACTCGCGGATGATTAACTTCGCTGGAACCTTGGTGGGGCTCTCGACATCCTCTCCGGAAATAAGCCGTCAGCAGACTTTCCATGGCCAAGCGGCCCATCAGGCGCCGCGGTTGCTGCAACGGTGGTAAGCGGAGGCTGCATATAGGAAGCAATAAAGAGATCGTCGAATCCGACCACGGAAATATCTTCGGGAACGCGCAGCTTGTGGACGTGGAGTTGCCGGAGCAGCGCCGAACGCGGTCATATCGTTGTAGCAAACAATTGCCGTGGGCCGGTTCGGCAGATTCAAGAGAGCATCAATACCCGCCGTACCGCCTTCGCACTTGCCGTCCCCGTGCACGACCAGCTCTGGCGCAAACGGAAGGCCGGCACGTTCCAAGGCCTCCCGATATCCCGCAAATCGCTCGGTGTCCGATTGGTAGCCGAAGCGATCGCCGAGGTACGCAATCCGGCGATGGCCCAGCTGAATGAGGTGATTGGTGATCTCCGAGCTGGCTTTCACGTTTTCAATCATGACGGAGTTCACAAATTCCCCGGGATGCTGGTTGTTGACGAGCACAATGGGAATTCTCATTTCCGACAAAAGCGGGCAGATAGAGCGCGCCCACCCGAGAAGAAGTCACCACGATGCCCTCCACGCGTCTTTCGGAGAACGAGTGGACGACTCTGGTTTCGCGATCCGGGATCGGCGTTCGAATTTGCCAGGAAGACGGAATAGCCGTGGTCGTTGCAACAGTCTTCGATGCCGTTCACCACCTCGCTGACGAAGGGGTCGGCGATGGTGGTGACGACCACGCCGATGGATTTGGTTCTTTGCGTCACCAAACCGCGGGCGATGGCGCTGACGCGATAGCCGGATTGCTTGGCGATGTGCTGAATCTTCTCGGCCGTGCGGCGGCTGATCAGACGGGCTGTTCTGCAGAGCCCGAGATACGGTGGAGGACGAAACGTTGGCCATCCGCGCGATGTCTTTGATGGAAGTCGGTCTGTGCACGGGAGCCACCGGTCCGCACACGTTTGCGGAACGGAATAGTACTGTAACTGCAACCCTGCCCGCGTGTCAACTAACTGTCCTGCTTTCACTCGCTTGCCCGGGAAGGATCTCCTTTGTTGCATTTCGGTTGCGACCGATAAAATAGGGTCTCCCGGCGCCGCTCCGCTCGCAGGACGGATTTTTCAACCGCAAGGCTTTTTCCAGGTAACCGAGATGTTCCCGATCGCAGTTGTCCCAGGGGTTTCGGAGGCTTTCCGCGATCTCCCACTGGCCGATGATCGGATATTCGAGCATGGCCAGTTGCGCAACCGGCCATGATTTCTCGATCACGGCGCGGATGGCGGTGCGTTCGTAAGCCTTCACCGCCAAGACCAGGCCTCGCACACTTTCTGGCAGCCGACCGACCGGACGGGCTTCACGCCCTCCGCGCTGATCTGGCAAGGCACTTCCACCACATCCTCGGGCGACAAGTCCTCGATGCTATTTCCGTTGCGGACATTTACAACCACGCTCCGGGGACTTTCAGACACCAAGCCCGCTCATTACTTCGACCGCAATCTTGTGATAGCCGGTGGGAGTGTCGAAGGGATCGGGTTCGTTCTGAGGTGCTTCGAAAGCCGTCCCAGCTTCCGCCTCCAGACGCAGGTAAGAAGCGTTGCGTTGCATCAGGTAGTCGCGGTAGGTAGCCAGTGCTTCGCGCGGCGTTTCCGATTGGAGTTGCGAAAAAAGTCCAGCGTTCATGCGCAAAAGTTCTTCGCCGCGGCTGGCGCCCGCGGCTAATTTGATTTCGATACGCCTTGCGCTGGCTGTAGTAGAAAAACAAATATTCCGAAGGGATCAGATTCAACGTTCGGATCAGCAGCGGGTCAAACAGTTCGGCGTGATAGAGCTGCCGCAGCGCTTGCTTCGTTCTCCAGCAGCCGGGCGGTCACGTCGTCTCCGCGGACCAGCACTCGTCGCACCCAGCCCAGATGATTGAGTCCGGCGTATTCGCATTGAACGTCGGAGGGTGGCTCCCCCAGGGCGTGCGCGATCCGATGAAACAGTTCCGCAGGCGTATCGCAAATGCCGACGACGCGCAATTTGGTGTGCTGATTCAGCGCCTGCGGTGATCAGGCCGGCGGGATTTGTGAAATTGATGAACCATGCTTCGGGGCGAGGCGTTCGACCACGCGCGCGTGCTCGAGCGCAACCGGGACGGTGCGCAAGGCCATGGCAACGCCGCCGGGGCCGGTCGTTTCCTGGCCGGCCAGACCCTCGTCGATCGCGATGCGCTCGTCGCGCGCGCGCGCGGCCATGCCGCCGATGCGAAGGCTGCTTAGCACGAAGTCGCTACCCTCGACCGCCGACTCAATGGAGTTTGAGGCTCAGATCACGTATCATCCACGCCCAAATTTTTGCGCGATTTCACGGCCCAGGCGAGCCATCAACTCCGCGCGTCGCGCGTCCACGTCAAACAACTGGAACTCGCCGATGTTGAGCAGCGCTTGCGCTTGCAGTAGTCCATGAATCAGCAGAGGAGTTCGGACGCCGCCGCCGCCGATGATGCTTACTTTACGTGCATAGGATTGAGTCCAATTCTTCCTTTGACGGAACGCCGGCGATTCCTCCCAGGGCCCGTGCCGACAATTCGCCGCAGGCCGTGCCGGCTCTGAGGCACTGTCTCGGCTCCATCCCGCGCAGCCACGCGTAGAGAAAGCCCGCGTCAAAACAGTCGCCGGCGCCAGTCGTGTCTACGGGCTCGACGGGCCGGCCTTCTGGAAAGTGATTTCGCCATCCCACAGGAGAGCAGCGCCCTCGGCACCTAATTTCAACGCAACCTGGCGCAGGCCCATTTCTTGGAACGCTTCGAGCATGCGGCGTGGATCGGTTTCGCGCGTCATCGCGGCGGCTTCGCGCTCATTGGGGAAGAAAATATCCATCAGGTTCAAGGCCGCGATGGCGTGCGGGTCCGCGAACCATTCGGGATGCCAGCCTACATCCAAAGAGAGGCTACAGCCTCTGATCGCGGATGCGTCTGAAACAACGGCGCTGCCTGAGCCGGATTCATGGCGTGCGCCAGATGAATGTGGCGAACCCGGGTCTCCTCGGCCAGGGCAGTCACCTTTGCAGCACTCCCGGAAGCTCCCGATTCGCTCCGCATAAGTCAAAAACGCCCGGTCCCGCGCGCTGGAGACGCTGACGGTGAAGGCCGTAGGCTCGGCTCCGGTTACCCGGATCCCTGAAGTATCCACGCCACGCACGCGCAACTCGTCGACCATCCATTGGCCATCGCTTTTTCCCACGACGCCCAGCACGCCTGTTCGGAGACCAAGTTTGGACAGACCGCAAGCAGTAATCGCCGCGCCGCCACCGACTTCCTTATGAAATTCCTTCGCAAACAATTCTTCGCCCGGGCCCGGCCAGGATGTCGAACCCGCTCATCACCAAGTCGAGAAAAGATCGCCGGCCACCAGCACGTCCAGACGAGCGCTGCGTCATGGCGCCACCTCCGCGGGCAGTGATTGAACGGCCACTCGCGCTGGACGCGCGCTCTCCACAAATACGCGCACACTCCGAATGCCACCAGCGCGAATCCCCACAGAATAAATTTCAGTCCGCTGGCCGCGAGAATGAACGCCCAGCCTGCAAACGCGATGATGCTGGTTACCGGATAAAACCACATCTGGAACGGCCGCTGAATATCCGGGCGATAGCGGCGGATCAAGGTGACCGCGACCACCTGCGCCATGAACTGCACCAGCACCTGGATCACGACCAGCGCGGTGATCAGGTCAGAAAGATTCAGCAGGCTGGCGAAAGCGGAAGAAATCCCGATGAATGCCACGGAAAAGTAGGGAAAATTCTTGGTGCGATGCAGCCGCCCGAACATAGGGAAAAAGCGGCCATCCATCGCGGCCGCGTAAGGGACGCGCGAATATCCCAAGCAGCACAGCGAATAACGAAGCGAACGTGGTGAACAGAATCAGTCCGGTCATGATCTGCGCGACCGTGGATCCGTACAGCGCTGCATCAGGTCTGAAACGATGAACGTCGAATGCATGGCCTCGCGCCAGGGGATCACGCCGATGATGGTCAGATTCATGGTCAGGTACAAGGCCGCCACCAAGCCGATGGAAATCAGAATCGAGCGCGGAATCACTCGCTCGGGATGGCGCACCTCGCCGGCAAAAAAGCACGCGTTGTTGTAGCCCCCGTAGTCGTACATCGCCAGCAGCGTAGCGCCGCCCAATCCGACAAAGAATTGTTTTGAAAGCACGAACGCATGCGGCGGGAAAGTCGAAAGACGCGGCGGAACTGAAAATTCAGCAAGCCCGCGGCGGTCACGGCCAGCGCCGTGAAAATCACCACCACCCACAAAACAATGGACAAGCGCCCGACGGATCGAATATCGCGATACAGCAGGAAGGTGATTAGCAGGCAGACGGCTACGGCCACCGCCTTGCCTTCCCACACCGCCATTTGCGGCCAAAGAAATTTCGTATATTGCGCGAAGCCAACCGCGCCGGCTCCGATCGAGAGCGGAGCCAGGAAGATCGTCTCCCAGATAAAAAGGAAGCTCATCAGACTTCCCAGGCGTTTCGGGCCGTAGGCTTCGGAGAGATAGCGGTAAGGCCCTCCGGAGCCGGGCATGGCTGCGCCGAGTTCGGCCCAAACCAGGCCATCGCAGACGGCAACGACGGCTCCCAGAAGCCAGCCCAGCATGGCTTGAGGCCCGTTCATCGTGCTCAAAATTAAGGGGATAGTGAGGAAGGGGCCAACCCCGATCATCTCCAGCATGTTGGCGGAGATTGCCTCAAACAGGCCAAGCTCGCGGTGGAGATGGGGAGCGGGAGTGCCTGACACGGCGGGATTTTCTCACACGTTTGCATAAACAGTCACAAGCAGCCACGACCTGCGCTAAGATATTGCCGTAGATGTCCGCGCTACTCCGCTTCTCACTCAACTGCTCAGGTGGCTGCGCGGCGCCCTGCGCCCAAACCTGCGTCGGGGGATTCATCGACGAGCCGGCTCGAGCATGTCGCTACAGCTCGCGCGCGCTCATCAATATGCAGAAGCGGCTGCGGCCATTCGAGGCGTGCCTGCACCGAAAGATCTCCAGCAACGAATTGCGTTCTACCGGTTGAAAGCGTCGATTGAATCCGGACTCGGCCATTCGAAGGCTGCGGCGGCCACATCGAAGCAGCAGCCGAAACTTGTCCCGGACGATGCGGGCTTGCAGGTCGCCGCAGGACTGGCACAGACTCGAAGCCGAACTGGAAACGCACTCGAATCCGGCGCTGCACGCTCAAAACGTTGCGCAGCATCGAGCTGCCGGCCGATACGCAGCTCGAAGTGCGGCTGCGAAGGCGGAGATGTTGAGCAAGGCACATCTCTTCGCGGAAGCAACGAGGATTTTGCAGAGCGCGAGCAGATTGGCCCCGCACGCGCCGACATTTTCTTCAACCTCGCACTGGCGCGCTATTATCGCGGGAAATGGGACGCGGCTCTCGAGACCGCAGAGCGGGCAAAGACGCTGGAGGACAGCGGCTCGACCGAGAGTCTGCTCGGCGACATTCAGGAAAAACGCGGCGAATCCGTTGCCGCCGTCCACAGCTATCAGGCTGCGATCGCGCTCGAGCCGAATGTCGAACAGCATCGCCTGGCGCTCGGCCACCGAGTTGCTGATGCATCAAACCTTCGACGCAGCGATTGTAGTGCTGGAACAAGCGGCGGGCCTCTTTCCGAAGTCCGCGCACACAAGATCCTGCTGGGGCTGGCTTACTTCCTGGTTGATCGCTCACCGGATTCGATCCGCGATTGCTCGCAGCGACAAAGCTCGATCCCAATGACGAGCTGGCCGCGCGCTATCTGGGTCAAATTTCGCTGCAGGATTCCGCTACTCCCGAGCCAGACGTATCTCACAAATTTGCGCGTTCGCGGACGCGCATCCAGTCGAGCAAGAGCGCGAATGCATTGTGCGGCGGAGCTGCTGCGGGTCGCGCAGACAGTGGCGACACCGCGCGAGGCGGAAATTCTGCAACGACTCCGCGAACTGCCGTGCGACTCGCACCGAACGAGCCGGTCGCAAGGTGCCAACTTGGAAAGGCGTTGGAATGGACGCAGCAATGGGCAGAGGCGCGCGCGCAAATGGAGAAGTGCGTCCGGCTCGATCCGGATTCGCCCGAGGGTCACTATCGCCTGGCGCGCGTTTACCGTCGCCTGGGATTGAGTGCGCTCGCGGGTGAGCAGACCAGTCTGCAGAAACAGGCAGCGAAAAGGGAGAGTGACGAAAGCACTCGGCGCGCGAATTCCGTCAGCCGGTTTCTCGTGCTGCTTGACCGCTGAGAGTTCATTGCAAGGGGCGATCTGAGAAACTGAAGAGCGGGACAGCTCCTGTCGCATCCCACTGGCCCGTCTTCGCGCCTTGGGCAATTTCGTCCGCCGTATAAGTCTTGACCCCGGTGGCCTGCGGCGACGCATTGGCCCGCCTGAGGTATAACATCTCTCGAACAATCGAAACCCTGTCGGGTCTGGCGCAGGCCTATGGATAATTAGACAGGCCAGAGGCTCTCGATGAGTGATGATACCCGTGCGACCGCTGGTAAACAGAGATTCGACGCACTAGTGGGACGGCACTCCGATGCTGTGATCGCATACAGCATTCTGCGAATTTCCTTCGGCGTCAATTTCATGCTTCACGGCGTCAGCCGTCTCTTGGCAGACCATGCAAACTTTGTGGGGTGCGTGAACCACTATTTCGAGCACACACCTTTTGATGCCTCGGACGGCTCTTGTAGCATTCGCGGCTGTCCTGCCTCCGGTGGAGGCAACTCCAGGGCTTTTGCTCGTAGTCGGCTTGGCAACGCGTTCATCGACCTTGGATCGGGCCAATTCTTAACTAGTGAAATTGATTCCATAACAATGTCGGCTCCCCGACCTGGCATGGGACTGCGATCGCCAAGGCCATCGTTGAACTGCGCGGCGGAAAGATCGGCGTCACCAGTCAGGTGAGCCGAGGGTCTTTGTTTTACTTTTCTCTCCCTGCCGCGTAACGCGGGTCGAAAGTGAGCGAATGCTCGGTACGCAAGGCGACCGAGACTTCCATCGCACTCGCCGGCAGACTATCATTTCAGAAAGAGTTGAATCGGACCGAGCTGCAGTCAGGAGTCTCCCCATGGCTACGATTAACTTTACTGTCAACGGCCGTGCACGCACGGTGGAGGCCGATCCCCAGAGCAGCCTCCTCTCCGTATTGCGCGAGCAACTTGATTTGACTGGAACCAAGTACGGATGCGGGGAGGGCCAGTGTGGCGCTTGTACCGTCCTGATCGATGGAAAGGCCCAACGGTCTTGCGTCACGAGGGCTGCCGCTGTTGGTCAAAAGCAAATCACCACCATTGAGGGCCTGGCGAGCGGCAATCACCTCCATCCTCTGCAAGAGGCGTTCCTCGCGGAAGGTGCCCTGCAGTGCGGGTACTGCACTTCGGGAATGATTATGTCCGCCGCTGCCCTTCTCAATTCAAATCACAATCCCACCCAGAGCGAGATCATCGACCTCATGGATGGCAACATCTGCCGCTGTGGGACCTATTCCCGAATTATCCGTGCGATTCAGAAGGCGGCGAAGGGTCTGCCCAAATCAGAAGCGCGAAACGGAGGCAGGCCATGAACAGGACAATGCCCATCCAGACTCCGTTGGAGCCCGAGCGCTACGAGTTCACATCCGCCCCTGCCTACGTCTTTGATCTCGATCGGCGGGATTTTTTCAGATTCTTCGGTGCCGGTCTACTGCTGGTTTCAGTTCTTAAGCAGTCCGGCTGGACGCAGGAATCTGGCAGAGCGAAGCCCGGCAGAGGGGATTCTCTGCCCACCGCAATCGACGCCTGGTTGCACATCGGGGAGAACGGCAGGGTCACGGTGTACACCGGCAAGGTGGAGGTAGGCCAGAACATCCGTACTTCGCTGAGCCAGGCGCTTGCCGAGGAACTGCGAGTCCCCATCGAAAAGATCACTCTGGTCATGGGCGACACCCAGCTCACGCCCTTCGACATGGGTACGTTCGGAAGCCGGACAACCCCGACCATGAACCTGCAACTTCGCAAGGTGGCTGCCGCCGCCCGCAACCTGCTCATTGATCTCGCGGCTGCTCAATGGCAAATCGATCGCCAACCCTTGATCGCCGGCGATGGCAAAGTATTGGACCCGCACAGCCGTCGCTCCGTCGAGTACGCCATGCTGGTCAAAGGGAAGCAGCTTACCCAAAGCGTCCCGGCCGAAGATCCGCTGATTCCTGCGTCGCGATGGACCGCCCTCGGCCAATCTGCGCCCAAGGTCGATGGCCGCGATTTTGTGACCGGCAAGCACCGTTATCCCTCGGACCAGAAACTGCCGGACATGTGGTGCGGAAAAGTACTCCGCCCGCCCTCCTTTGGCGCAACTCTGGTTTCGGTGGACTTAACGAAAGCTGAGCGGATGGGCGCCATCGCAGTCCGCGACGGTAACTTCGTGGGTGTCGCCGCGTCCACGTCCGCCTCTGCCACAGCCGCGCTTAAGGCCATCCATGCCGACTGGAAGACCGAGCCGCAGCCTTCGAGCAAAGACCTGTTCGATTACTTGAAGAAGAATCCCGCCGAGGGGGAGGATCCGACTGGAGACGGTGACCGCTATGACGCCGGCAACCTGGATCAGGCCCTCGCTTCGGCTGCACATCGTCTGCAACAGACCTACACCGTTGCCTACATCGCGCACGTTCCGCTCGAGCCGCGCGCCGCCGTCGCGAAGTGGGACGGCGACAAGCTGACGGTGTGGACCGGCACGCAGCGTCCCTTTGGCGTGCGCGACGAACTGGCTGAAGCCTTTCGGATCTCCGCAGGACCAGGTGCGCGTGCTCATGCCCGACACCGGCTCCGGCATACGGCGGCAAGCACACCGGGAGAGACAGCGATCGAAGCCGCTCGGCTGGCGCGTGCGGCCAAGCGTCCCGTCAAACTTGTCTGGACCCGCGAAGAAGAATTCACCTGGGCGTACTTCCGTCCCGCCGGTGTCATCGATATTGCGAGCGGCGTAGCCGGCGGACGGCACGATCACGGCCTGGGAATTTCACAACTACAATTCCGGCTCGGCTGGGATCCGCACCTTCTACGAGATTCCGAATCAGCGCATCATCTTTCACCCGGTGCGCTCTCCCTTGCGCCAGGGATCGTACCGGGCACTCGCCGCCACGGCCAACCATTTTGCGCGCGAGTCCCACATGGACGAACTGGCGCACGCCTTGAATATGGATCCGCTCGAGTTCCGCCTGAAAAATCTGAAGAACGAGAGGTTGCGCGCGGTGTTCCAGGCCGCGGCCGACAAGTTCGGTTGGGGAAAGCGTCAATCGGTGGCCGGCCGTGGTTTTGGAATGGGCGGCGGCTGCGAGAAACTGGGCTATATCGCGACCTTCGCCGAAGTCCATGTGGACCGCGAGTCTGCTGAGGTGAAGGTGGTCCGCGTCGTTTCCGCTTTCGAATGCGGCGCCATCGTGAATCCCGACAACCTCCGCAACCAGATCGAGGGCTCCAACGTTCAAGGCTTGGGCGGCGCTCTTTTCGAAGCCATCCAGTTTCAAGACGGCAAGATCCTCAACGGAAAAATGTCGCAATATCGTGTCCCACGATTCACCGATCTTCCCGTTGTTGAAACCGTTCTGCTCGACCGCAAGGACCTCCCATCGGCCGGCGCGGGAGAGTGCCCGATGGTAGGTCTTGCGCCCGCGATCGCGAATGCCATCTTTGACGCGACCCGTGTCCGGCTGCGCTCGCTGCCACTGGCTCCTGACGGCCTCAAGGCCTGATGACTCCCAGTAACTTCCTCGCCTTTTTATGAAGTGGACCGGTCCCCAGAGAAATACTAGGATAGGGGCACCGCGAGGGGAGGGAACCTCCATGTACTTCGAGCAGTTTTACCTGGGCTGCCTGGCGCATGCATCGTACATGCTGGCATCTGAGGGGGAAGCGGTGGTGGTTGATCCCCAGCGGGACGTCGAGATTTATCTGAACGCCGCGGAGGAGCAAGGTGTTCGCATCCGCCATGTCTTCGAAACCCACCTGCACGCCGATTTTGTTTCCGGCCACCGGGAAATTGCCGAGCGTACCGGCGCCACCATCTACATCGGTCCCCACGGAGGAGCCCGCTTTGCCCGCGTCGAAGTCGGCGATGGTTTTCAGCTCCAGGTTGGAAAGGTTCGCATTCAGGTGCTGGCGACACCTGGGCATACGCCCGAGAGTATTTGCCTGGTCGTCACCGATGAAGAGAAGTCCCAGAGTCCATGGGCGGTGCTAACCGGCGACACATTATTTATAGGGGACGTCGGCCGGCCTGACCTCTCGGAATCGCACACGCCCGCTGAACTGGCCGGCATGCTCTATGACAGCTTGCATAACAAGCTTCTCAAACTCCCTGATGATGTCCTGGTCTACCCGGCGCATGGAGCCGGTTCGCTGTGCGGACGCAATATGCGCGCCGAGCGTTCCTCCACCATCGCCACTGAGCGCTTGACGAATTACGCGCTGCAGATCGGCAGCCGGCAGGAGTTCATTCGCGAGCTCACCTCCAAAGTCCCAGTCCGTCCCGAATATTTCCTGCAAGATGCGGAGATCAATCGGGACGGAGCGGGCGCACTCTCCCAGTTGCCGGAACTGGCGGCCATCCCGCCGCATGAACTCAGGGCGCTGCTCGAGGCCGGGGTGACAGCCTTGGATGTGCGTCCGGGAGAAGTATTTGCTGCCGGCCACGTCCCCGGCTCCGTCAACATTGCACTGTCGGGCCAGTTCGCCTCCTGGGCAGGGTCGGTACTGGGTCTCTCGGCGCGCCCCGTGCTGATCGCTGAATCAGATGAGCAGCTGTCGGAAGCACGCCTACGACTGGCGCGGGTGGGGATTGAAGACGCTCGTGGATACCTTCAGGGCGGATTCGCCGCGTGGAAGCAAGCGGGGCTTCCGGTGGCGGACTTGCTGCAGATTCCGGTCGGAACTTTGCGTGATTGGCTGAAGGCCGGCGAGGCTCTTGTGCTCGATGTTCGCCGCGAGGGCGAATGGAAGGCGGGACATATTAAAGGTGCTGTCTGGTCGCCGCTCGATACCCTGGAGAGGTCTTTGCCTCAGGCGGATCCGAACTCGCTGATTGCCGTGCATTGCAAGAGCGGCTATCGCAGCGCCATTGCGTGCAGCGTGCTGAAGCGTGCCGGATTCCGCAACGTGGCCAACGTCGTTGGCGGTTTCGACGCCTGGCAGACGGCCAGCTTGCCCGTCGTTATCGAACAACCCATCGAAGTCTGAGGTCTGTGAAATATACCGGCCCAGACTCAGCTCCGGTTGCGCCAGCCAGCGATAATATCGCCCCCCCGCGACATGCAAGCAACAGTAGGCCGCGGGGAGTCGAATCGTGTCCGACCTGTCAGGCTGCTTCGCCGCCTTACAAAGAACGAAGAAAGTTCAGCAAATCCTGCATCTGAGTGGGTGTCAGGGCCTTGAACTGCTGAATAACACCGTTGGCCTCCGACTCACGCCCTTCATGGGCCCGAATCGCCTGCAACAGATTGGACGTTCTGCCATCATGCAGGAAGAACAACCGTTGCCCGAGACCCCAAAGGGGTGCAGTGCGGAATTCATCCGGTCCGGCCGCTCCCTGCGTGATGCGATCGGCCAGTCCCCACCCCATGTGATGCAGCGCGAAGTCGGAGTAGGGATGATAGGTGACATTGGACATCCCGGTATACCGCGATGTTCCCGTAGTCAGTGAGGATGAGTGGCACAAGCCGCACCCCACGCTGTCGAATAGTTTCGCGCCGTTCTGGAAGGGTGTCGGGTCGGCCGGAGTCGGCGGGGCCGTGAGGCGCGCAAAGGTAGCGAACTCGACAACGTCGGACGAATTGCCTGATGTGTCAGCTGCCGAGGCCGTGGTCGCGCCTGACTGGTCGGGGAGCCCCCCCAAGTCTTCTGGCGATCCGTTAAATACGCAGCCGTCAACCGCAGAGCGCTCGTTGGGAAATAACTCGTTGGATACTCCTTGTTCGACGTTGTAGGCCTCTCCCGAGAAGATCAGCAATGACTTGTTCTGGGCCTTCCAGCCGAAGCGAGTAATGGTGCCATCGTTGCCGCTGCTGTTGAAACTACCCTGAATGCCCAGCCGTGATCTCCGGTCTCTCGTCGACGCGAGGTTTGCTCGCAGTACTGCGTCCGGGGTGTCTTCCACCAGACCGAGCCCGAAAAGTGGCGTGGGAATACGGAAGATCACGTTGTTCCGCCCCAGTTCTTTGGCGAAGTCGGGTTGCACCAGAGTGCATCCCTTGGCATCGGAACGACCCGTGATTGTGAATAAGTCATGAACGCCACCGTCGGGCGTGAATCCTCTCTGAGTGACAGTCACGACAAAGCGAGCCTCACGCACCGGACCGTCAGCAGTGACAAATGGTGGAACGTGATTGGTCGCGCCGTCCAGAGTGGCGAGAGCCACCTGCGGGTTGGGGACGGAATTCTGGAGACTCTTCAGACCCGGACTACTACCACCGACGGCGGGCTGCGCATGGCACTGCGCGCAGCTGTTGCCATTGAAACCGGGTCCTAGACCTCTTCCGGTCTCCCCCGCGAGGCCAGCCGAGACAGACTGCACTTCCATGAACGTCTCTTGCGCGTTGGTGAAGATTGATTGCTCGTCCGGGCTCAGGGTGGGATAAAAGCTTCCAGCACCGGCCGCACCGCTGCGCGGACCAGGATCCTGTTGCCCGCACAGTTGGGGTGTGCTGAACGGGACGAACAGGGCGACACTCACTACCAGCGTCAGACATTTCATGCGATTCACTTGGGGCCCTCCTTCGGGGGATGCAGACACACGTCTGCCTAGTCGTAAAGCTGTTGACTTATGGGAGGCTCAGCGCGAAGTCGTCCCAGTTGTCCGGCCCTTGTGAGGTGACCAGAATCGAGTCCGCGAATACCGCGGACACGACGCCATCCTCAGGCGTGGCGCCCTGCCGCAAGAGCCAGGTTGACATGCAAAGTAAAAGGTCGAGATTGCGAGGAACTTTATGGTTGAAGCCTATATGGCGTCAAGATGTCCGGAAGTACATGGGAGCCACGGAAATCAGCACATGGTCGGATATCCCACCATCGCGCAGATTGAGCGAGGCCGCAGTTTGGGCGGCTAGAGCAGGAGATTGCGCCGGAGATCTTCGAGCAACTTTCTGGGTGCGAACCAACGCCCAATTTTGGAGCCCCTGGTAGGGTCATCGGGTTGCCGAGGGAGCGGAACGCTCCCTCACGGGTTGCCAGTGCTTTGTGACGTCTGTACGTCGAATGCGTGACCGAGGACACAGACAGCGCGTACATCGAATTGCGAAACTGCTTGGGAATTTGAATAAGGCCACGCAGTGCAGATGGCCGCTGTACCTGAAATTGCTTTGCACCCAGGTTCAACGCTGCGAAACGCCCACCCCCAAAAGGCGAGTCGCGGCATGCTCAGTGACAGCCCGTCCCCCCCGAACGCGGTTTCATTTAGCTGTGAACCCGAAGTGCCCCATCCATCTGCTGGCCGTGCATAAAAGAGAACAGCTAGGCCCCTCCCCAGGAATTCGGTAACTCGTAATTGCGCGCGCTGGCAGCCCTCCTCGCGCGCTCAGGGTCGAAGTGTCACTCGAAGTAAGGAGAATATATGGACTTCAAAACACCTCTTGGAATTTTGCGTTGGCTTCTCATCGTGAGTCTTCTCTCCTGGGGAGCAATCCAGGGTCTGGCGCAGACAAAAGCTGCGCAGCCAGCCAAGCCGGGTCAGCCACCCACCGCGGCACAAAGCAAGACAAAGTGGATCAAGGACCCGAGCAGCGTCATGCCGATGCGGAAGATGACCAACGCCGAGCGCAGAGCTGCGGCCACTCGTAACGCCAATCGTCAAGCTGCCACTCAACGGAAACGCAGCGTTCCAGCCAATCAGGGGGTGCAGCAATGAAAACCAGAATCCTGCTAGTCGTGATGCTGCTCCTGAGCGCGCTGGCCTTCGGCCAGACCACCATCCCCACGTGCAACTCCTTCAATGCGGGCACACCCGTTTATCTTGCGTCCCCAACTGCGACTCCCACGCCGCTCTGCACCGACTATTTTGGCAAAGCCAACTACGCCAACAGTCCGTTGCCGGTAGCTCCCGTCGATTTCTCGCCCACGGGCTTCACGATCATGGATGGAGGCAGCGGCTACTCCTCCGGCACGACCGTTACCATCACAGATTTCTACAACACGCCCCTAGCCGGCGGCGCGACCGCCACAGTGACGGTGGATCCGCTGACTGGCAGCATCACCGCCATTACTGGCACCGGCGGCGGTAGTGGATATGTCGCTCCGGTTGTCAATATCATCGATCCGCTGAACACGGGCGCGGGCGCTCTGATTCTTGCAAAACTCGATGCCAGCCAAGTAGTCACAGGCACAGGGATGCGCAAGTTTGTCGATGCCCTTCCGGCCCTCCCGATTGCGGGCTTGACGACTGGCGTTGCCACCGACATCACGACCTTCCCGAACTCCGACTACTACGAAATTGCATTGGTCGAATACGCCCAGCAACTGCACGCGGACCTGCCCGCCACTCAGCTGCGCGGCTATGTGCAGATCCCGAGCGGCAGCAATGGTTGTGCTGCTGCGGCGCCGTTTAGCCCTCAATACCTGGGCCCGGTCATCCTGGCCCAGAAGACCGGCCCGTGCGGGTCAAGTTTACCAACTGCCTGCCCGCGGGCTCTGGCGGCAACCTCCTCATCCCGGTGGATCCCACCTATATGGGAGCCGGAATCGGCCCCGATGGTAACCACCTACACCCAAAACCGCGCCACTCTCCATCTCCACGGCGGCAACACTCCATGGATCAGCGACGGCACCCCGCACCAGTGGACGGTTCCCGTCGGGGAGACAACCACGACCCTCAAACGAGGCGTCAGCACGCAGAACGTCCCCGACATGTTCTTTGTCGATGGGGTAGTCGTTCCTCAGTGCAGCCGCACCGTTACGAGCCAACTGCTCAGGGCGGAACCGCGGCGCAACTGCCGCTGGGGCGACGAACGATCCGGGCGACGGCTCGATGACGTTCTACTGGACCAACCAGCAGGGCGGCCGGTTGATGTTCTACCACGACCATGCCTACGGCATCACCCGCCTCAATGTCTACGCAGGTGAAGCCGCCGGTTACCTGGCTGGCGGACCCCGTCGAAGAAGACGCGCTGCTGCAGTGACCGTTCCCGGGCACGGTACGTGGCACCACGCCGCGATCTCGCTCACCTTATTCCTTTCGTCATTCAGGACAAGACCTTCGTGCCCACTGCACGCCCAACTCGCCGGCCAGGATCCGACCTGGATCTGGGGCAGCGGAACGCTTCCCGGAGTGCAACGGCAACGGTGACCTCTGGTTCCCGCACGTATATACGCCGAACCAGAACCCCGCAGACGCGGGTGGAGCAAACGCGTTTGGCCGGTGGGACTACGGCGCATGGTTCTTCCCGCCGCAAACCACTCTGACTGCGGCAGGTCCGGGGCCTCTCGGACCGAATACAGCGGTTACCATCCCGTGCACCTCGGCCGCATTCCCGGGGCAGACGTTGCAACCGACGTGTCTGCCAACAACTATCTTGGAAGGATGCCCTATCACGCCTAACCCGTCCGGCACGCCGGAAAGCTTCATGGATACGCCTCTGGTCAACGGCAAAGCTTACCCCGTTCTCCACGTGGCCCCTGCAGCCTACCGGTTCCGGATCTTGAACGGCTCGCAACGACCGCACCTTGAATCTGTCTTTGTTCCAGGCTTGCGGCGGCACAAGCACGTACACCACCGCTGCCACGAACTGCAGCCTTACCGGAGCGGCGGGCACCGAGGTGCCCATGGTTCCAGCCGTCAGAGGAGGCTCGGGTACAGCCGGCTACACCTATCCCGATCAGTTGGATGGACGGGACTCGGGCGTGCCTGACAGAACGGCTGCCGGTCCGCCCTTCCTGCAGATTGGCACGGAAGGTGGATTGCTTCCGAACGTGGCAGTGGTCCCGCCGGGTCCGGCTGGCTTTGAGTACAACCGGCGAAGCATCACGGTCCTGAACGTCTCGAACCACGCCCTGCTCCTGGGCGCGGCGGAGCGGGCAGACGCGGTCGTTGACTTCAGCGCGTACTCAGGCAAGACGCTGATTCTCTATAACGACGCGCCCACGCCGGTTCCAGCGTTCGACAGCCGTATCGATTACTACACAAATGACCCGGATCAGGTCACTACCGGTGGAGCCCCAACAACCTTACCGGGCTACGGTCCCAACACACGCACCATCCTGCAAATCGTGGTGGATGGAAATGGACCCTACGCCGTGCCAAACACCACACCCTTCACTCTCTCAAGCATGCAGGGGGCGTTGCCGGGAATCTTCTCCGCCTCGAACGCCACCACGCCCAAGCAGGCCATCATTCCCGAACCGACCTATCCGGTGGCTTCGGGTGGCAATGCTCTCACGGCGACTTATGGGAGAATCTCGGACAACACCATCACCTACACTCCGCTCGGTGCGACTGCCCCAATCACGATCAACATGGAGCAGAAGGCCATTCAAGAGTTGTTCACGCTCGACTATGGCCGCATGAATGCCACTCTCGGTACCGAACTGCCGTTGACCAACTTCCTGGTTCAGACAACGCTGCCCTTCGGCTACGCTGAGTGGGTCACCGAGATCATCCAGGACAGCAAAGACCCCACGGTCCTGCCCCAGATCTGGAAGCTCACCCACAACGGCGTGGACACTCACTTCATCCACTTCCATCTGTTCAACGTCCAGGTGATCAACCGCATTGGTTGGGACGGGGCTGTGAAGCCGCCGGATGCCAACGAACTCGGCTGGAAGGACACCGTTCGCATGAACCCGCTGGAAGACATCGTGGTTGCCCTGCAGCCGGTCAGCCAGACAGCTTCCATTCCCGCTTCCCGACAGCATTCGCTCGATGGATGTGACCATGCCGGATGGTGCCTCGTCGCCTGCCATGTCGGGCATCGACCCGGCGACCGGCAACGCGATTCCCGGCGGCGCTGGTGTGGGAACTACCAATGCCAAAATCAACTTTGGCCAGGAGTACGTCTGGCACTGCCATATCCTGGGCCACGAAGAAAACGATATGATGCGGCCCATCATCTTCCAGGTCGCACCGCCCGCACCTTCCGCCTTCACCGCGGTTCGGGACGCAGTCGGCAACGTGCTTTTGACGTGGACCGATAATTCAGCCAATGAGAGCGGATTCAATCTCCAAAGAGATACGGATCCCGCTTTCCTTAGCCCGGTCCCTGTCAACCTCATCTCGAATGGGAACGCGAGTTTGCCAAACACTGCGTATGGCTTGCCCATCCAGGTCACCGACACGAGCGCTCCGGCTGGCACGGTGTACTACCGCGTGCAGGCTGAAGACGACTTCATGCCGCAGTCTCCGCTAGCGGCTCCCTTCCAGGTCCTGCCCATGTTCTCTGCATGGGTCACAACCCAGGCGGGGGCAATGACAACGACCACCATCTCCGCTCCGGCCATCACTTACGGGCAGGATGGAGCAGTTACGGTGACGGTTACGTCGGCCGCGGGAACCGTGACGGGCAACGTCACGCTGACCGTGGACAACGGCGCGCCGATTACGCAGGTCCTCACTTCAGGTTCTGCGCTCTTCACCCTGACTACTCCGGCCGTGGGCAACCACGCACTCGTGGCCAACTTCGCCGCGCAGAACGGCTTTGCGGCAAGCAGCGCGACCGGTACGCTCGTTGTCAACCAGGCACTTGCCTCGGTCACACCGAACCCGGCCAGCAAGGTCTACGGCACAGCGGACCCGGTCTTCACCGGGACACTGACCGGATTCCTGGCGGCGGACAACGTAACTGCAACTTATAGCCGCACCGCGGGCGAGACAGTCGCGGGCGGTCCCTACACGATCAGTGCGACGCTCGCACCCGCGGCCGTACTGGCTAACTACATCATTACCTACAACACAGCACCGTTCACCATTACCCCGGTGACCGCCTCGGTCACACCGAACGCGGCCAGCAAGGTCTACGGCACGGCGGACCCGGCCTTTAGCGGGACACTGAGCGGATTCCTCGCCGCGGACAACGTGACTGCAACCTACAGCCGCAATGCAGGTGAGACAGTCGCGGGCAGTCCTTACACGATCACCGCTACGCTTGCTCCTGCAGCCGTGCTTGCTAACTACACCATCACCTACGGCACGGCGCCGTTCACCATCACCCCGTTGGCTGCCTCGGTGACACCAAATGCTGCCAGCAAGGCGTTTGGTACGCCGGATCCGCCATTGACTGGCACGCTGACCGGCTTCCTCGCTGCCGACGGTGTGACGGCCACTTACACCCGTACGCCGGGTGAGACGGTTGGCACGTATACCATCAGCGCCACACTGTCCCCGGCAGCCGTACTGGGGAACTACACCATCACGTCCAACACAGCGGTGTTCACCATCACCAGTGTTGGCCCGGTACTTGCACTGGCGCCCACGGCCTTGACGTTCACCTCGACGATCAATGTGACCAGTGCGGCACAGCCGTTCACCGTTCGGAATACCGGCAGCGCGGCGCTGAGGATTAACAGCATTACCCTCGGCGGAGCGAATCCGGGACGATTCGGACTGACCCACAACTGCCCGATCGGCGGTACCGGTCTGGCGGCGGGCGGAAGTTGCACCGTCAACGTCACCTTTACGCCGAACAGCAACACGAATCGTTCGGCCCTGGTGAATGTGAACGTGGCCGCGCCCGCAACCTCGGGCACTGTGACTCTGACCGGAACGACCATCCGTCCCACCGTCAGCGTCTCGCCAACGTCGCTGGCATTCGGCAACGTGCCTATCAACACGACCAGCAATCCGCAAACCGTGAGCATTCAAAACACGGGAACGGTTCCGCTGGTGATCAGCAGTATCACAATGGGTGGCGCTAACCCGACGCGATTCGCGCAAACCAACAACTGCCCGATCGGCGGCACGGGCCTGGCAGCAGGCGCGAGTTGCACGGCCTCGGTGACGTTCACCCCGAATCGCAGGGTTGCCCGCTCGGCCACTCTCACGATCCGGGACAATGCGGCCAACAGTCCCCAGACTGTGGCCTTGACCGGAACGGGTATCTAAACCGGAAGGGCGATCGGATCGCCTGACCGCATGGGATGAAGATGCTGCTCGCGAACATTTTCGCGGGCAGCATTCTTTTTTGGCGGCCACCTTTTCACAGATCTGAAGGCAAAAGCTCGGCCAATTTCCCGCTTCGAAGTCTTATCTCCATCTAATTTCGCAACCGGTTTCGGCGGGGAGTATCGACCACCTATCCCCCGCTTTTTGAGTTTGTTAGCGAGAATTTGCAATCTGGTGACAATTTCTTGACAAGTAACAAATGCCCGTCTCGGTACGCTTTCTTTGACAAGGTTGAGGCGTCAGACCAGAATTGCTAGGGGTTGTCTGCATTGCCCGCCCAGCTGTCGTTGTCCACGCAATCCTTTTTTGCCCGTCTAAGCGAAGAGTCTCATACTCTTCGCAGGAAGCTAGGTACATGGAAAGAATTCTCGTTGTCGAGGACGATCGCGCAGTGCACCGGGCCCTTAAACGCCTGTTCGAGCCGGAAGGCTACTCCGTGGATGCCGCCTTCGACGGACAGTCAGGCTTGGAGGTATTTCGCAGCGCTCCGCCCTCAGCCGTTGTTCTGGACCTCCGGCTTCCCGGAATGCCGGGACGCGATGTCTGCCGCGAAATCAAGCAAACCGCGCCCGCAGTCCCGGTGATTGTCCTCAGTGCGGCTTCCGACGTCATGGACAAGGTTCTGCTTCTCGAATTGGGTGCGGACGATTACGTCACCAAGCCGTTCAGCCCGAAGGAATTGCTGGCCCGCGTTCGGGCTGCGGTGCGCCGCTCGAGCCGGCCTGCGGTGGCCGAAACCTTTGCCTTTGACGGAGTCGTCGTGGATTTCACGAAGATGCAGGTGGTACGCGACGGGTCCGAGGTCGCGCTCACGCCTCAGGAATTCAAGATTGTCAAGTTCATGGCCCAGAATCCCAGCCGCGTGGTCTCGCGCGAGGAACTGTTGAATGATGTCTGGGGGTATCAGAACTATCCCACGACCCGCACCGTGGACAATCATATTTTGAAGCTCAGGCAGAAACTGGAAGCCGATCCAGCCAACCCGGTCCACTTCCGAACCGTGCATGGGGTGGGCTACAAGTTTGTGCCGTAGCCGTACGCACTCACGCGCAAACATTTGGAGGAGCGCGACCAGGATGGGTAAGTTCCGACTACGGACGAAGTTTCTGTTTTCGCTGATCCTGGTCGGCGTCGGCTTGACCGCGGGCACCCTGTTTGTCGCCCGCCAGACCGCCGAGCAACAGGTTCGTCTGCAGATCCATCAGGATCTTCGAAATTCCGTCTACACCTTCCGCAACGTTCAAAAGCTCCGCGAACAATCCCTGACGCACTCCGCGGAGTTAATGGCTGACCTGCCTATCCTGAAAGCGCTGATGACCACCAATCACGCGGCCACCATACAGGACGCCTCTCGCGAGTTATGGAGCCTTGCGGGCAGCGATCTGCTGGTGCTGGCGGACCGCTCCGGGGAACTGGTCGCCCTGCACTCGAAGGCATCGGACTTTGATCGCGAAGCAGCGCAGGAATCCCTCGCCAGCTCCCTGGCCCAGGATCAAGGCGGACACTGGTGGTTCTGCAGCAAGCATCTGTTCGAAGTATCGCTCCAACCCATTTATGTCGGGAACCGTTCAGAAAACCAGGTGTTGGGCTACCTCGTGCTTGGCTATGAGATTGACGATGGCGTCGCGCGTGAGTTAAGCCAGGTTGCCGCCAGTCAGGTTGCCTTTCTATTCGGGGACACGCTGGTGCGGAGCACGCTTTCCCCCGTGCAGGAGACCGACCTGATCCAACGCGCGGGCCGCTCGCTGAATGGCGGCCTGCCCGAACCAGCCGAGATTCAGCTTGGAGAGGAACATTTCCTGGCGACCAGGGTGGACTTGGCGCCAGGTGTCAAGCCGCCCGTCCAGTTATGCGTCCTCAAATCTCTGGATCAGGCAACCTCTTTCCTGGGGCGGTTGAACCGGCTACTGCTCTCCCTGGGACTGGTCGCGGTGGTGGTGGGAAGTTGCATGGTCTTCATCTTCTCGCACACCCTCACACGCCCCCTCGGGACCTTGGTCGAAGGAGTTCGCGCGCTGGGGAAGGGAGACTACGAATTTCCGCTGGGAGCGCGCGGCAGCGACGAAGTGGCCGAAGTGACGGCCTCTTTCCTGCGCATGCGAACCGATCTGCGGAAAACACAACGGGACCTGATCGAGGCCGAGAGGCTAGCCACCATCGGCCGGATGGCGAGTTCGATTTCCCATGATCTGCGGCACAGCCTGGCCGCCGTCATGGCCAATGCGGAATTCCTCAGTGACAACAATCGCAGCAGAGCCGAACGGGAGGAGCTTTATCATGAGGTCCTCCTGGCCGTGCAGCAAATGACCGATCTGATCGACTCGCTCCTCGAGTTCTCGCGCACCCGGGAATCTCTGCGTCCAACTTATGGAGACTTGGAGTTGGTGGTCGAGCGCTCGATTCAGAGTGTACGGGCCAACCCGGAGTACCACTCCGTGCGCATTACGGTTCAAAAGGATGGTGCGACCGACGGGTGGTTCGATTCCAGGAAGCTCGAGCGCGTGTTTCAGAACCTGCTCATCAATGCTTGCGAGGCCGTTTCGCCGCAGCGTGGCCACATCCGGGTCGACATCCACGCCAACAAGAGCGCCATCGAGGTGCGCGTTGCTGACAACGGGCACGGAATTCCTGAACTGGTGCGGGAACGCCTCTTCGAGCCCTTCGTGAGCCAGGGCAAGGAGAATGGAACCGGGTTGGGCCTGACCGTCGTGCAAAAAATCGTGCAGGATCATGGCGGCGATGTGCGCGTGGAGCGTACTTCTTCGGAGGGCACCGTGTTCTTGATCGTGCTTCCAGGTACGCGCGGCACGCCCATGGCTTCCGCAACCGGCGACGGAGTCGTGCGCGCTGGAACGCGCGTTGAAACGGCGGAATGATAACTCGTTGTCGGATTGTCTTCTTCCAGGTGCGGCTTAAAAGTGTCCTGGCGAAATCACAGATTGCGGCTTCGTTTTCTTGGGGGGAGTATGTTGCTAGAGCGCCCGTTAGCTTACGTCCCGTTTGTCTGTCTGCTGGTTGCCTCCTTCGCATCGGACCGCTGCTTGGCACAGGCGCCGGCCTCTGACCACCAGGCCGCGCCGGACGCCGCGCTGTCTGAAGCCGTGAAGCAGTTACAGGAGCAGGTCAATGAGCTGCGCTCCGTTGTCTCCGACCTGCGCACCGAATCGGCGCGCTATCGCGCGGAAACCAGTGAACTCCGCCAGGAGTTGCACGCGGCCGTCTCCCGGTTGCCACAGCGCCCGGAGGCCGCCGAAGTCATTCAGACGGCCGAACAGTCTGCCAATCCCGCCCCCAACGAGCATGAAGACAAGTCCCCCGGCAGTCAGCAGACTTCCGATGCGGCCGACCGGGCTGCCCGGCTCCAGGAGCAGTATGATCTGCTCTCCGGCAAAATCGACGATCAATACCAAACCAAGGTAGAGAGCCGGTCGAAATACAAGGTTCGGTTGTCGGGCCTGGTGCTCATGGACCTGTTCACGAATCGCGGCGGAGTGCTGAACGCCGATCTTCCCACCCTGGTGGATGCGCCCGACGCCTTGGGACGCTCGCAAAGTTCGGGTTTTTCCCTGCGCCAGTCCCAGATCGGTCTGGAGGTCTTCGGACCTCAGATTGCCGGCGCCAAGACATATGGAGAGCTGCAAGCTGACTTTGCGGGTGGATTCCCGTCCGCTCCCAACGGCGTGGGTTTCGGCCTCTTGCGTTTGCGGACTGGCACCGTCCATCTCGACTGGCCTCGTACCTCGATCGTCGCCGGGCAGGACGCCCCATTTTTCTCGGCGCTGTCGCCGACTTCTTTTGCCACCATCGCCGAGCCCGCGCTCTCTTATGCCGGAAACTTGTGGACGTGGATTCCCCAGATACGCCTCGAGCATCACGTGATCATTTCCGAGAACTCGAGTCTTACCCTGCAGGGAGGAATTCTGGATGGGCTGACGGGCGAGCCTCCTCAATACTCATACCGGCGCGTGGCCCAAGCGGGAGAGTACTCCCGACAGCCCGGCTACGCGGGCCGTATCGCGTGGTCCCATACCCTCTTCGGTCAACCCATGACGCTCGGTGGCGGCGGTTATTACAGCCGCCAGAACTGGGGCTTTGCACGAAACATCAATAGCTGGGCAGGCACTCTCGACTGGAGCGCTCCCTTGGGGAAATGGCTGAACCTGAGCGGAGAATTTTATCGCGGGCAAGCCCTGGGCGGCTTGGGCGGTGGCACCTATCGCAGCGCCCTGTTCTCAGGAAGCCCTACCGACCCAACCAGCCTGGTGCAGGCGTTGGAAACGATCGGCGGTTGGTCGCAACTGAAATTCCGCCCCTCCTCGAAACTCGAGTTCAATGTGGCGGCCGGTCAGGATAACCCGTTTGCCAGCGAGGTCCGCGCGTTTCCGTTTGCCACCTATGGCAGTGGTACGCCCGCTAGTTCGGTCGCCCGAAACCAGAGTGGTCTCTTGAACTTCATCTATCGGCCGCGCTCGGACTTATTGTTCTCTGCCGAGTATCGGCACATCTCTACGTACGATATCGATAACACGCGCTATACAGCGGATCAGGTAAATCTGGTCATGGGGATTTTGTTCTGAGCCAGCATTCTTCCAGGACGCAAGCCAGGCCATTCCGCACCTTGCTCGCTTGCATGTGCGCCTGCCTGGTCTTTTGCCCGCTGACCCTGCGCGCACAGGACTTCACGGTCACGGCTCAAGTCAACCTCTCGAGGGAAGGTTCCGCACCAGGCAACAAGAAGAATCGGTCCAATGTGGTCGTCTGGTTAACCGCGCTCGACGACCACAGCAGGATTGCAGCCGATCTCGCATGAGACGCCGGTGCACCCTCCTCGGCTGGTGCAGAAGAACAAAAGGTTCGAGCCCCACGTCCTGGTGGTGCCGGCCGGTACGGCAGTCGAATTTCCTAATCGCGACCCCTTCTTTCACAACGTATTTTCACTGTTTGAAGGCAAGCGGTTCGATCTCGGCCTGTACGAGGCAGGCACGATGCGTCTGGTCCGTTTCGATCGCGCCGGCGTGAGCTACATCTTCTGCAACATTCATCCGGAGATGAGTGCGGTAGTGGTCGCCCTGAAGACTCCCTACTTCAGCCTTTCCGACGCTGCTGGAAAGATCGCAATCCCACACGTCCCTCCCGGGCGCTATTCCATGCAGGTGTGGGCCGAGGGAGCCAGTGCCGATAACCTGAAGGGCCTTGGCCGCGAAGTTGTCATTTCGAGCAGCGAGCACTCCCTCGGGGCAGTGCGCATCACGGAGGATAGTCCCCCCGGGCCCCACAAAAACAAGTACGGACGCGATTACGATGCCGCGGGTGCCGACTACCCTCCCACCGAACCGAAATAGTGCGACCGCTCTCGTCGGCTCTCGTGTAACTTCAGCTCTTGATGCTTTTTGTGGCCGGGTCCAGCGTGACCGCGCTCTTCCGGAAGTAAGACTCGTTCGCCATGTGGCAAGCCAATGCGGCATGATTGCCGAAGACGGCGTCTTCCGTGACCGGCTTTCGCGTGCGCACCGCCTGAAAGAACTTCCACAAGTGGGGCTTGACTTCATCGTAGGAAGCGCCACGATAGGTGGTTGTGTCTGCGAGCGGCTCCTGGCCGGGCACAGGGTCATGCTCCGCGTGCCACTGCTTGACGTACTCCTCCCGGGGTGCTTTCGGAAAAGAGATTGCGTAGTAGCTGGGCGACGTGTCCACACCTGGCTGCGGAACGTGTGTCAACGAGCCCTCGGTTACTTCGAGATAGCCCTTGGCTCCCTGGAAGCGCACGACCTCTGCGCTTTCCGTGCCCAAATTCAGCCGCGCATAAACTGGCAGGTTTCCGTATTCGAACAGCGACGCGTGCACGTCGGGCATGTTGCGCCCGTCCTTCCAGCGCAGGATCCCGCCCAGTGCCATCGCCCGCTTTGGGGGCTCGTTCAAGTTAAGAGCGAACAGGATTCCGCTGATCATGTGCACCAGCAGGTCGCCTGCCACGCCCGTGCCGTACTCCTTCCAGCATCGCCAGCGCGCGAACAGCAACGGATCAAACGCGCGCTTGGAAGCCGTCCCCTGCCACGTATCCCAGTCCAGCGTCGCGGTGGAGAGATCTGGAGGTGGAGGGTATTCCCACGCGCCGGTCGGATCGTTGCGCCCCAGACTACCTTCGACCAGGCACAAGTCTCCAATCGCACCCTGGCCAATCAATTCCTTAGCCTTGGCGTAGATCACCGAACTTACGCGCTGCGAACCGATCTGCACAATGCGCGCCGTCTTCTGCTGCGCGGCTGCCATCTCAAATCCTTCAGCCGCCGTGTGGGACATAGGTTTCTCGCAATAGATATCCTTGCCCGCGCTCACCGCATCCACCACGATCTGTCGATGCCAGTGGTCGGGAACGGCGGCGATCAGGCAGTCGATCTCCTTGTTGTCGAGAAGTTCCTGGTAGCGTCGAGTGGTGGGTAGTCCGGGATTGACGATTTCTCTGGCCAGGGTCTGGCGGCCGTCGTAGAGATCACAAGCCGCCACGCATTCCACGCCCGGCAGAGTGATGGCAGTTGCCAGCAATCCTGAGCCTTGCATCCCAACGCCGATGATACCGAACCGGACGCGGTCGCTGGCGGGCGTCGGCCGTGCCGAGGACGGGATCGCTTCGGGTTCCAGAAGGATGGTGTTGGCGGCCGCCAGCGCGCCGGCGGCTCCGCCGCTGGTCTGCAAAAATTCCCGGCGGGAGAAGTTTCTTTTCATACATCCTCCAACGGCAGGGTTACTCGCTTTATTTCGGGAGTGGCTTCATCGCGCTTCCTTGAAGAAGACAACGCCGCTGTCGCTATGGTTTCGCAGGCCGAAGTACCCGTCGTTCGGGCGCGTTCCGCGCTGCGGTTCGAACTTGAACTTCTTTTCAGGGACGTCTTGGCCCTCGACATAGTCCGTTACCTTCACGCCGTTCAGAACAACGATCGTGCGCGGACCATCCAAAGTGATCTCCATGGTGTTCCAGCTGTTTCCATTCGCCCGATTGTTTGACCGCGGGAGTTGCGGAGAGAGCAACCGAGAACAGAAGGGAGACCAGCACAGTTCACCTCAACCGTGAAATCGGAGGACAGAGTTCCCCGCGGCGACCGAGATTATAGTCCCTCATTCCGCGAACACACCCCGGAAAGGAAGGCCACAGCCGGGTCGGCACAATCATGCATATAAATTGATCGGCTGGAGTTGCGGGGCCAACTCACAAGAATGTGGCATCATGCTGTCGCAAATCAATTCTGCGAGGATCGGATGACAACAATTTCGGAAAGGGCGGCCCAGCTTCTCTCCTTGGAAGGGAAGGTTGCCATGGTCACGGGCGCTGGATCGGGAATCGGACGTGGAATCGCTCTGCGCTTGGCGGAGATGGGTGCGAGCCTTGTGATTCTCGATATCGATGCCAACCGGGGCGAAGCGACGGCAAACACCATTGCGCAGCGGGAAGGGAAGGCGCATTTTCAGAAATGTAATGTCCGCTCCAGCCACGACTGCCAGGAAGCAATTACCCAAACGATGGCGACCTTCGGCAAGATCGACATCCTCTGCAATAACGCGGGCGCGATCGTCCGCAAGGGCGTCGTGGACCTGCAGGAAGAGGAGTGGGATCTGGTCCTCGATGTCGCGTTGAAAGGGGTCTTTCTTCTCTCGCGCGAAGCGATCCCGCACATGATCAGGCGTGGCGGTGGGGTCATTATCAACACCGGTTCCGGGTGGTCGCTCAGAGGAGGACCGCAGGCCGCGTCCTACTGCGCTGCCAAGGCCGGTGTCCTCAACCTGACCCGGGCGATGGCCATCGATTACGGCAAACACAACATCCGGGTCAATTGCATCTGTCCGGGAGACGTGGACACTCCCATGTTGCACAGCGAATGCAGGCAGCTCGGGCAAGAGCCCGCGGCCTTCATGCAGGAAGCCGCCAATCGTCCGCTCGCGCGCGTGGGCACTCCTGACGATGTGGCCAATGCAGTCTTGTTCCTGGCCAGCGGAATGGCCAGTTGGATCACCGGAGCGCACCTGGTGGTCGACGGAGGAGGCTTAGCTTGACACCGCTGCCGTACCGCGGTTGAAACGTGGCGTGCGTTAGTCCCCCTCAACCGGACTGGCAGCAACCTGAATGTCCCTGCCCGAAAAAGTCGTCCAGCCCCGCCGCGACAAGTCCCAGAAAATCAGGTAGCCCGCGACGCCCGAGAGCGCGAGCAGCAGCAAGCCCCACATCCACTCGCCGAAGACCAGTTTCCCGATCCCGAACAGGCAGCCGTATACCAGGATCACTCCCATGGCCCAGTTGAAGGCGTTCGCAGTGACATCCCGCACTTCGGGCAGCTCCGGAACCAGTTTCGCAATCCGCTGCCATCCGTAAACGGTCGGCTGAACGCGTTTGTAAAAGCCGATCAGAGTTTCGTCCGACTCGGGATTGGTCACGAACGTTGCGATCACCCACGCGATGGTGGTAACCAGCCCTGTAATCAGAGCAGTCTTCGCGTAAACCAGCGAATCGTTCCCCGTGAACGACACCCGGCTCAATCCGATCGTCATCAGGGCCGCCACTGCCATCGCGACAATCTCACTCCAGGCATTGATGCGCGACCAGTACCAGCGCAGTATGTAGACCGCCCCTGTCCCGAAGCCGATGTTCAGCACCAGTTGCCATCCCTGGTTGATGGATGCCAGCCGGGTTGCCGTATACCCGCTGCCCAGCACCAGAAACACAGTGAAGATTTTGCTGATCAGGACGTAGTGTTTTTCGGTCGCATCCCGCACGAAGAATCGCTTGTAGAGGTCATTTACAAGGTAAGAACTGCCCCAGTTCAACTGCGTCCCAATGGTCGACATAAACGCGGCCAGGAACGCCGCCACCATCAGGCCGCGCAGGGCCGGCGGCAGGTAATCCCGCAGCACCATCACGTAGCCCTGCTCGGGATTCTGCGCGAACGCGGCACTCGGGTGCAGTCCTCCGTACGGCGAATAGGCGACGATCGCCACCAGTCCCGTGACCACCCAGGGCCAGGGCCGCAACGCGTAATGCGCAACGTTGAACCAGAGCGTCGCGCCCAGCGAATTCTTCTCGTCCTTGGCGCTGAACATGCGCTGCGCCACGTAGCCACCGCCGCCCGGTTCCGCTCCCGGATACCATGCCAGCCACCACTGCATCCCCAGGTACACGATGAAAGTAAGGACGGGCAGAGTCCAGAGCGCGTTGGTGGTGAGGCCGAGATGAAAATCCGGCAGGAATGCAGTGGGGTCGGCCACCTGAATGCCAGCGCGCCGCGTGTTGTCGGCGATGACCTGCAGATGCACCTGCAGAGCCTGCATGCCGCCAATCTTGACGACCGCAACCCAGGCCAGCACGATAATCATCGCCATCTTCAGCGCGAACTGGAAAAGGTCCGTCACCAGCACGCCCCACAGGCCGCCGATAAACGTGTACAGCCCGGTGAACGGGATCAGGATGAAGACGCAAATCAAAAGCGCTGTCGACCGTGGATCGCCCAGCGCGTACTGAAAGCCGTGCCCTCCGACGCTTAGCTGCAGCACTCGCCCCTCGGCGATCGCCGGTCCCAGCAGAACGGTGATGATGCTCACCATCGCCTGCGTGACCCAGCCCAGGATGAAGCAGTTCATGAACAGTCCCAGGTAGATGGCCTTGAATCCGCGCAGGAACGCGGCCGGCTTGCCTCCGTAGCGAATCTCGACGAGTTGGACATCGGTCAGTATCTCGGCACGCCGCCAGTAGCGCGCGAAAAAGAACACTGTCAGCATGCCGCCCACGCACGAGCCCCACCAGATCCAGTTTCCCGCGATCCCTTGCCGCGCGACCAGTCCGCACACCAGCAGGGGAGTATCGGCCGCGAACGTGGTCGCGACCATCGACGTTCCCGCCAGCCACCAGGAAACATCCCGTCCTGAAATGAAGAACTCTTCGGTGTTGCCACTCGCGCGCCGCCGGTAGTACACGCCGATCAGAAGATTGGCGAGCAGGTACCCAACGATGACCAGCCAGTCGATCGAAGTGAGGGGCATAGTTCTCCGTGCTGCAGAAAAATCACTACCCGGTCACGACCCGCATCGAGGAACCGATTCGCCCCGCGCCTTCCTGACATCGCGCATGCCTGCAATTCCAGCGATGTGTCTGGCTCCCTTATCGGAAGCGGCGAATGAACAGTGTGTGGCGCTCGGACCGATAGAACCCCACCCCGTAAATGACCGGTTTGCCGGTCGTCGAGTAGATCACCTGGCGAATTCTGAGCAACGGTGCGCCTCGAGGCACAGACAGGAGTTCGGCATTGTGTGCATCGGCTGGGGTAGCGTCGACCTCTTCGTCGGCATAGGCCAACTCGACTCCGTAATCATGTTGCAGGGTGCCGAACAGCGAATTCTTTCCCAGCGGAGCGGAAATCAGTTCCGCAAATTCCGGTGCCGGAAGGTAGCAGGTTTCCAGGGCGAACGGGTCTTCCCCGGTGAGCCGCAGCCGATCGATTTTTACCAGGTGACTGGTAGCCGGCAGACCCAGCCGGGCCGCAATCTCCAATTGATGCTCGATTAACTTGGCGGACAGCACGCGCGTCCGCGGAGCCAGTCCGCGGCTCGACATGTGCTCGGTGTAGCTCATCAGCTTGTTGAAGTGGATTTTCGGAGGCGCGACGAACGTGCCCGATCCGCGCCTTCTCTCGACGACACCTTCCCGCTCCAGCCCAGCCAAAGCATGCCGGGCCGTCATCAGGCTCACGCTGTGAATCCTGGCCAACTCCCGCTCCGAGTCCACCGCGTCGCCGATCTTTAACTGCCCGCCTTCGATGCGCTTGCGAATGACGTTCTGGATCTTCTTATAGGCGGGCGTTCCGTTCCGGCTTTGTCCCATCACGTTCCCCACGGTCAATCTAGAATCCGCCCAATTGCCTATGCCTAATCGTTTATCCACCCCAGCAGAAGCTTGTCAGCTATATAGCACACGTACGAAGACAGGTAAAGGGGCAGTTTGCGCCGGCCCCGAGCCGGACAACCACGCCAAAGCTGCTTTGCTATATAGCGGGCGAGTGCTATAGGACTGATTCCGGCCAATTTACGTCTCTTCCGCGGGCGCAGTTCGTACTCCGAGGCCAAAGAAAATCGGTACAAAACGGTTGAATACCAGAAATTGTAGGCACAATCCCCTGCCTTCACTTTTCCATAGGCGCCCCAACTTCCCGCCCAGGTCGCCGGCCCAGCGTCGAACTGCTTTCCGGCTTACCGCCAAGTGCTATGCAGTGCCCGCCCGGCGGACATCGACGGGGCTGCACAACAAAATCTGAATTTTCTTCTTGACCTCTTGTGCGTCACTGCTATATAGCATATGTCCATCCGAGATGTGGCTCTCTGTGGGGAGACTGCAACTTAAGCGCGTGGGAGGTTCTGTGATGAAACGTGCATTGTTTGGCGGAGTGGTTCTGGTCGCGTTAGCCGCGCAGTTCTGTTTGACAGTGCCGGCTTGGGGGCAGGAAGTAACAGCTTCTATCGTTGGAACCGTGACGGACCCCAGCGGGGCACCCATCAGCGGCGCAGCCATAACCGCGACGGACACCGAGCGGGGCACAGCCTGGACTGCCAAGACCAATGACTCCGGGACTTACAATCTTCCTCGCGTGCCCGTGGGAACGTACAAGGTTGAGATCGCGGCCGCAGGCTTCCAGAAGGCGGTGCATCCCCCCTTTACTCTTGTGCTCAACCAGACCGCCCGCGTCGATGTGCAGATGAAGGTCGGGCAAGTGACGGAAACCATCGAAGTCACCGGAACTGCGCCTGTGCTGCAGACCGAAAATGCCCAGGTCAGCACGATTATCGACGCGAAGACCAACGACAACCTCCCCTTGGCGACGCGCAATTTCATTCAACTGACGCTGCTCACCCCGGGAGCGATCTCCGTCGACCCCCAGAGTATGAACACGGGTGCGAACGTTGCCGAAGAAGGCGGGCGTCCCTACATCAACGGCAACCGTGAGCAAGCCAATAATTTCCTGCTGGATGGTGTTGACAACAACCAGGCATCAGAGAACCTCGCCGGATTCACGCCCTCCCCAGACGCAATCGGCGAGTTTAATCTCATCACACAAAACGCCTCTGCCGAATTTGGCAACTACAACGGCGGTATCATTAGCGCGACGATCAAGTCAGGCACTAACAGTTTTCACGGGGACGTGTTTGAGTTCTTCCGCAACGACATCTTTAATGCGAACAAGTGGGAAAACGGTTTGGGCAAGGGCACTGACACGGGCATCTTGCCAACTCCCAAATTGCGTTGGAATATGTTCGGCGGCACGGTCGGCGGCCCGATCATTAAGAATAAACTCTTTTTCTTCGGAGACTATCAGGGAGGCCGGCTCGATTTCCCAGCCACTACGGGCACTATGACAGTGCTCACTGCCGACGAGATCAGCGGAAATTTCGGAGCTCTTCTCCCCGCGGTGCAGCTCTATAATCCCTGCGCAGCGGGTACGGGGGGTACATCAGGAACGCCCTGTTCGATTCTGGCGCCCGCGGCGAGGCAGCCCTTTCCAGGTAATATGATCCCGGCCAATATGCTCGACCCGGTATTCACATCTCTCGTTACCAATTCTCTATACCCGACAGCAGTATCCCCCTTGTCCAATGGATTTGGGCAAGCACTAAACACAACCGCGCGCCAAGTCAACAGCGATCAGGGCGACCTGAAAATCGACTTCAATCCGTCCGAGAAGGATCGATTTTACGGAAGGTACTCCAAGGGTGATCAATACGACCCCTCCTCGAACTCTGTGGCAATTCTTGGCAATACGGTGAACGAAGCCTACATTCAAAGTGGCGCCGTGAACTGGACGCATACCTTCACTCCAAACCTCTTGAATGAAGTTCGCGTCGGCCTGAACTGGATCAAGCTTCCCCATGGGATCACCAGCTTCGACAGCTCCGTAGGTCAATTGGGAAATACGATTGGCATTGCGAATGGCAATCCGGGAGGGTTGGCTGGCCTTCCTTTGCTCGCATTCGGAGGAGGCGCAGGTACGAATCCCAATGCGGGTGTCCTTCAAAGCCTGGGCAGCGCCGGAGTGACCGAGAAGTTCTCATCTACCGTTGAGCAGTTTGATGACAATCTGATCTATACGCACGGCCGTCACTCCATCAAGGCCGGCTACCAGATGAACAAGTACAAAATCAATGTCTTCTACAGCGGGAACGGCGGCGAGCTCGGCATACTGATCTACGGTCTTGGGCCGGGAGGAAACTATTCTGGCAATGGCGGCACCAACACCGGGGACCCGTCAGCAGATTGGGCTCTGGGCCTTCCCCAAGATGTGGCACGGGGAACGACCTCCGGTGGCTGGCACCAATGGGACTGGCTTTTTGCCGGCTATGTGCAGGATGACTGGCGGGTAACGAACGACCTAACACTAAATCTGGGGCTGCGCTACGAAGCCCGCACGCCTTGGGTCGAGCAGAATAACCGACAGGTCGGGGTGAATAAGTTGACCGGTGAGCTCCAATACCCCGGAAATGTAACCGTCCAGGGTGTCGGTTCGAACGGCTTCAGCCGGGGACTCTATAATTCGGTTTATGGCTTGCCTGATTTTCAACCTCGGATCGGCTTTGCCTGGAGTCCGGCTGCACTGAACCACAAGACTGTGCTTCGTGGTGCGTTCACTATGTCTTCTTACTTAGAGGGCACGGGGACGAACCTTCGCCTGACCCAGAATCCGCCCTTCACGCCTGCACAGATCGAAGCACCCAATGTCGCGACTGGAACCTCGTTCAGTACCGGGAGTGCCTTTAGTGCAGCAGCTCCGCCTGCTGGTGATCCTTTCACTGGGGCCACGATGTTGACGTGGGCCGGGACGGTTCAGCCTTCGATTGCCCAGCAATGGAACTTCTCCATCCAACACGAGATTGCCAACAATACAACCCTTCAGGTGGGCTATGTTGGGCAACACACCACTCACCTTATGGTCCCGGAATGGCTGAAGCAGGGCGATCTGCAGCCCGACGGCTCGATTACGTATCCCTACATTGGCGGTCAGAATGCGCCCGGGGTCAACGGGTCCACCGCGGAGGCGCCGACCTTCGGGCCGAACGGATTCGGCAACGTCAAAAACACCGCCTCCAACGGCAACATGAACTACAACGCCCTGCAGGCGGTCCTGCAGAAGCGTTATAGCTCCGGATTGCAAACTCAGGTTTCCTACACGTTCCAGAAATGCATGACCAACAACGACGGCTACTACGGCACTTGGGGAACGGCGACCCAAGCCGCGCCGGCCGCCAACTACTGGCAGAACCTTTACGACCCCAACTCCGATTATGCCCAGTGCTACTGGGATACAAAACACGTTCTGAGTGCCTACGCGGTATACGAAATTCCGTTCGGCCGCGGCAAGCGGTTCGGTCACGATATGCCCGCGGTGGCGAACGCAATCGCCGGCAACTGGTCGATCAGCCCAATTGTCTCCTTGCACTCAGGTTTCCCGATTGCGCTCTATGGGCCGGACAACTCCGGCACCGGCTCGCCGTCTCCCCGTCCAAACTGCTCTGGTTCGGTACACTACCCGAAAACGGTCAGCAGCGCGGGCATGCAGTGGTTTGATCCGGGTGCGTTCTCCGCACCCGCAGCCGGCTCATTCGGGAACTGTCCTGCACAGGGCCCTGTTATAGGCCCGGGATACAACGATTTCGATATCAGTCTGCAGAAGAACTTCCTCTTCACCGAAACCAAGCGGCTGCAGTTCCGAGCCGATTTCCTTAACGCGTTCAACCATCCGAACCTAGGCGCTCCGAACCACAGCCTCGGCGCCGGAATGGGTATTAGCAGCACTTCCCAAGACGCTCGCCAAATGCAGTTCGCCTTGAAGTTCTATTTCTGAGGCTGCGTTTTCGTCGAGCTAGATTTGGCCGCGAAGACGACAGGCGCTTTCGGCGCCTGTCGTTTTCCATTTATCATCGACGCATGCAGAGGTTGCCGCAGTTCGTCCTCCTGCTTCAGTTGATTGCACTGAACGGTACTCTTTCCGCGCAGGCTGCCAGGAACTCTCCCACGGACCCTACGGCTGCAGCCCGGCGCGCCATAGAACTGGCGGAAAGCGGGCACTGTCCGGAGGCTCTTCCCGAGCTAAAGCGCTTAGCCCACACCGGCACCGACAAAGACCTCAAGCGCAGAGCTGGTCTCGACGGCGTCCGGTGCGCGATGGGCATGGGACGCTCAGATGATGCGCTGGAGTTCCTGCGCGCGCTCAATCGTGAATTCCCGGCCGACCCGGATGTCCTCTACCTCTCCATCCATACCTTCTCTGACCTCGCCACTCGCGCATCGGAGGAGTTGGCTCGAAGCGCCCCTTCTTCCTATCAGGCGCGTGAGTTGAATGCGGAGGCCTACGAGACCCAAGGCAAATGGGACAAGGCAGCCCAGGAATACCAGAAGGCGCTGGCCCAGAATCCCGACGCCCCGGGCATTCACTTCCGCCTTGGCCGTCTATTGCTCTCCAAGCCCAATCCGCCCGCAGACGTGGTCGAGCGGGCGCGCAAAGAGTTCCAGGCAGAGCTGAAAATCGATCCTTCTAACGCGGCGGCGGAATACGTGCTGGGAGAGCTGGCCCGTCAGGACCAGAACTGGGACGATGCCGTCGAGCACTTCTCCCGCGCCGCCAAGCTCGATCCAGCCTTCGGCGACGCCTTCCTGGGCCTGGGCGAGGCGCTCATCTCGAGCCGCAAATTCCCCGAGGCGATCCCTCCGCTCCAGACCGCCGTGAAACTCGAGCCTGGAAACCCCGCAGCCCATTACAATCTGGCCACGGCCTACAGCCGCGCGGGTCGCAAGGCGGAAGCGGATAAGGAGTTCGCCATCCATCGCCAGATGACGCAGAAGGAGCCCGGCCAGAACCCTGCTTCGCAGGACAACCCCCCTACAAATCCCAACTGAAAAGCGAACGAGATTCGATGCTCTCTATCCCCCGCGGAACGAAACGAACGCAGTGAACATCACGATCCCCAGTCGCCTGCCCCGGTTCCTCCCCTCCTCGCGCCGTCGTTTCCTGGAGGCGTTTCTGGGTACGGCCGCGTTCGGTGCCGTCTCTCGTTGGGCTCGAGCGCTGCCCCAACCGTCCTATCCCTTTGACCAGATCCTTCCCTCCGCCAGCGGCATCACCTGGAAGCACACTGCCGGCAAGTCCGCTGAAAAGTACCTCCCGGAGACCACCGGTGCCGGCTGCGCCTTCCTCGATTACGACAACGACGGCTGGATGGACCTCTACTTCGTCAACAGTGGCGCCTGCGACTTCTTCGCCCCCAATCCGCCCCTGCGCAACGCCCTTTACCGCAACAATCGCGACGGCACCTTTACCGACATGACCGAGAAGGCGGGTGTGGCCGCCGGCGGCTACGGACAGGGCGTTGCCGTGGGCGACTACAACGGCGACGGCTTTCCCGACCTCTACGTGACCCAATACGGCAAGAGCATCCTCTACCGCAACAATGGCGATGGCACTTTCACCGACGTTACGGAAAAGGCGGGCGTGGCGGCTCCCGGTTGGGCCTCCAGCGCGGTCTGGTTTGACTACGACAACGATGGCCGCCTCGACCTGTTCGTCTGTCGCTTCGTCGACTTCGACAAAGGCAAGAGCAAAGATTGCCACGCCGGTGAGGATGCCAAGCGCGGCTACTGCATCCCGCACCTCTACAAGCCGATGACCAGCTGGCTCTTCCACAACAACGGCGACGGCACTTTCACCGACGTCAGCAAGTCATCCGGCATCGGAAACTATCTCGGCAAGGCCTGGGGAGTGGTCGCGACCGACATCAACAACGACGGCCGCATGGACCTGTTCGTCGCCAACGATACAGTAGCCAATTTCCTGTTCGCCAACCGCGGCAACGGCCGTTTCGAGGAAATCGGGACCCAGGCCGGCGTGGCCTACAGCGCCGAAGGCCGGCCGCGCTCCGGAATGGGCCTGGATTCGGCCGACGTCAACGAAGATGGCTGGATGGACCTGTTCGTCGCCAACATCGATCACGAGATGTATTCGCTCTACCAGAACAATCACGACGAGACCTTTGACGATCAGGCCCTGGCCAGCGGCATCGGCGCGGCCACTCGCCTGATGAGCGGCTGGGGCTTGAAGTTCTTCGACTATGACAATGACGGCAACCTCGATCTCCTGCTCGCCAACGGCAATCCCGATGACTTGATCGAAGAGCTATCCCATCACCAGGTCGGATACCACGAGCCCATGCTCCTGTTTCACAACTCGGGCAAGGCCTGGGCCAATGTCAGCGCCCAGAGCGGCCCCGTCTTTGCGAAAACCTTCTCAGCCCGGGGCCTCGCGATCGGCGACTTCAACAACGATGGCGGCGTGGATGTCGTCATCTCCGTGAACGATGACGCCCCCGTCCTCCTCCGCAACAACGTCGGAAGCCAGAACCACTGGCTGGGCATCACCCTCATCGGCAAGAAGGCGAACCCAGACGCCATTGGTGCGCGCGTTACCTATCAGGCGGGCGATCTTAAGCGCAGCCGCATGAAAGTTGGAGGAGGCAGTTATCTCTCCTACCACGACCCGCGCCTGGTCCTCGGAATCGGAAAGCGGGCCAAAGTCGATTGGCTGGAAGTGAAATGGCCGCAGCCCAGCGGGCGGGTCGAGCGCTTCTCCGATCTTCCCATCGATCGCTACATCACGATCGTAGAAGGCGAAGGCAAGTGGAAGTAGCTGGTGAGGGCCGTCTTCAAGGCTGGTCGTTAGCCGTGAGGGGGTCAGCGGCTAACGACCAACCGCCAACGACCAACCACCAACCACCGGGTCACGGCGTCAGCTTCCCCGTCGCAAGGTAATCCTGCGAGGGAACCCCAAAAGCATCCGCTACTCGATTAAAGAAGGCGAACATCGCCGTGACATACACGGCTTCCGCAATCTGATCTTCGCTCCATCCCAGGTCGCGCAACCTCTGCACGTCCTCCGCGGTTGTGCGTGGTGCGGCGTTCGTCACCAGTTCCACGTAGTCGAGAAGAGCGCGCTCGGCCGCCGTCAACCCGGCCTGGTCGAGCTTGCCCTCGAGAATTGCCGCCACGCATTGATCACTGGCTCCCTGAACCCGCAGGAAGTAGGCATGACTGTCCAGTCAATACGGGCACCGGTTGAGATAGGAGACGTAGCTGGCGATCATCTCCTTGTGCCGCCGCGTCAGGTGGCCTTCCGAGAAGTGCACCGTATTCGAGAATTCCACGACCTGCCGCAGAAAGTCAGGCCGCGCACCGAAGCACTTGATGATGCCCGGCACCTGTTTCCGTCCCGAACCCGCCCGCCAGAAGTCATATGCCGCGGCGGTATCCCCGGTGGCTGCCTGGTCCTCGATAACTCGGATCTTGGTAGCCGGCTTTTTTCCTTCAGGACCATCCGCCTCATCTTCCATAGGACTTGATCGTACCTCGCCCGCTCGTTCGCTCCTAAAACAGAAATTTCAATGCCACCTGAATCACGCGCGGTCCCAGGTCGGACTGGACCATTCCGAAGGTCGGCGAGGCGATATCGCTGTTCGGCAAGCGCAGATTCGTGTGATTCAGAAAATTGAACAGCTCCCCGCGGAACTGCAGCTCTTTCCCCTCCGTGATCCGGAAATTCTTGATGGCCGCGAAGTCCCAGTTCGCAAATCCGGGCCCTTGCACGACATTGCGTCCTTCGTTCCCAAATTGCTGAACCGGGGAGTTCGGGTCGGGCGTGATCCGCTGGAACGCAGCCGTGTTGAACCATTCGGCCGCAGTATGCGGGCCCGAGTTCGGGTTCCCGATCAGGTTCGGCCGGTTACTTGAGAAACCGGAAATCTCCGGCGCGCTGCCCTGCAGCGAAACGTCCCTTGGATTCGAACACCGTGAACGGCGTGCCGCTCTGCACGGTCACAATTCCGTTCAACTGCCAGTTGCCCAAACGCATGCTGATACCAGGTGCTGACCTTGTCTCCAGAAGGGAAGGCTCCACTGGTAACTCAGCACCAGCCGATGCCGTGCGTCGAACATGGATCGCCCGCGCTCGGCAGCCAAGATCAAACGGGATTCTGCGCCAGGTCATTCTCTCCGGCCACCGGCTGCGAAGCCGATCCTGTGATGTTGAACGACGAAACATCATCGATCGACTGCGAGTAGGTGTACGAAGCCAGAAACGAAATCCCGTGGCTGAAGCGCTTGCGCAGGCTGGTTTCCAGAGCGTTGTAGGTGGAGTTCGCGATGCTCGGCAATCTCGCCCACCGACGCGTAAACGCAGGGGTTCGGTGGCGGCGCCGTGAGCGTGCAGCCGGAATAAAGACGCCGTTGGTTCACGTTCGTGGTCGACACGGTTGTCTACGGTCGACTGCCCCGGATAGTAGACCGTGGGATTTCCCTCAATAAGCGCGGCAGGTGCGTGCCGTTCGTGCCCACGTAGCCCACCTGGAACAGCCAGTCCTTGCCGAAGGACCGCTGAATATTCAGGTTCCAATCCTGCGCATAGGGCAGATGCAGGTTGGGCGAAACCACCAGCAACGTCATCGGCTCGGAGAACGAGCCATCCAAAGGATTGCTGCCGTTAAAACGGATTCGGCGAAATTCACCGGAAACTGCCTTTGCGGAGTCTCCAGGTACGGCGGAGCGCTGATCGGGTCCTGCAGCGGACCACCTTGTCCCGTGTAGTACGGCTCGTAGAAAATTCCGTACGCTGCGCTGACCAGCCATCTTGGCATCGCCCGTCGGGTCCTACGCCAACCCAATTCGCGGCGCGAACGCCGTCTTCTGGGTCGGAATCAATCCCGCCGGCACGCCCGGATCGCCCGGATACAGAAGACCCGGCCGGAGCGCTCGGGAACACTTTCGACTGTGCTCCCGGAACAAAGAGATTCTTCGCAGTTATGCGTCTCGGTGTAGGGGAACGGCAGGTCGTAACGCAGTCCGAGGTTGAACGTCAGGCGCGAACTGACCTTGTAAGTATCCTGCCCGTAAACATTGAAGGCTTTCCCGCGAATGTGGCGATCCGAAATCGCCTCCGCCCTGCAGGAAGACCACCGGATGCCCCGAAAGAAAGCTGGCAAAGCCGTCGTTGTAGAGGAAGCTCTCGAACGATGGAATTCCGACGAATACAAAAAATCCGTTTGTCGCGATTCCTTGCAATGCGTTGATCTGGTCGCGTCGGTAGCCTCCGCCAAATTTCAATTCATGGCGGCCATGTATCCAGCTCAGAGAGCCCGATAGATCGAATGTATTCTGAAATGTGTTGCGCGGTCCCGTGATCGGATCGCCCACCGATGCGTAGCCTCCGACTGGATAAACGGCGGTCCGGCGGCCGAAGGCAACGTGGGCTCGTACTGAAAGCCCAAGCTCGAGGGTGATTCGTGATTCAGATGCTGGTCGAGCAGGAACTTATTGCGCAGATACGAAAAACGCGCGACTCCCGATCATCGTCGGCGAAAAGATATGTGTTTCCTGCGCGACGAAATTCTGCGCGCGATCATGCTCGCCCACCGGAAAGCCGGGCACATTGGCGCCCGACGGGCGAAAGAGGATCCGTCGTCGGCCCGCTGCTAAACATGTAGCGGAAATTCAGAGTGTCCGTTCGGCGAAAGATAATGATCGAGCCGCACTCCGAACTGATCGTTATTCTCGCTCAAGGACTCTGTCGTGGCGAACGAGTTCAGCCCGCCATCGTTGGCGATGGGAAAGAAGGCAAGCACATTTTGAGGCAATCGCGATCGAAAGGAGGGCTGAGCTGGTTGAACGGGATCGGACAGGATGCGGCGGTGGCGGTCCAAAGAAAGACAAGCTGTCCATGAGATGGATTGCTGCATCCAGTGTCCGGTTCAGAAACCGCCGCGTCAAATCCTCGTCAGCGTGCACAGCTGCGCAAAGTTTCCCTGCCGTTCCGCACAGCGACGGCACCGTCGCGGGCACGCGTCTCTCCCTGCCGGTTGCGGAAGCCCTCGTAATACGCGAAGAAGAACGTCTTGTCCTTGACGATCGGCCCGCCGAAAGGTCCCGCCGAACTGGTTCTGCTTCAGGGGCTGAACCGTGTGCGTGGAGAAATCCGACGCATCCATCGCATCGTTGCGCAGAAATTCCCACAGCGCCCCGTGAAATGAATTCGTGCCCGATCGCGTGACGATGTTGGTCGTCGAGCCGGTGTTGCGTCCGAACTCGGCATTCGCGTTGTGACGTGAGAATCCGGAACTCCGCAATCGCGTCGATCGGTGGCTTGAGAACGAAGCCCCCGTCCACCGCACTCACATTGTCGGCGCCGTCAATCAGGAAATTATTCGATTCGGGCCGCTGGCCATCCACCGAATATGCCTGGTCTGTCGCGCCGGGACCGCCAGCCTCCTTGAGCCCGGGAGTCAAAGGCACCACGCCCGGCTGAAGCAGCCCTAGCTGCGAAAAGTTGCGCCCGTCGAGCGGAAGGTCCAGAATTTCGCGCTCCATCACGGTCTGCCCAAGGCTGCTGCCGGTGCTCTGGATGAGCTGGGCGTCAGCCATCACCTGGACGCGTTCTGTCTCCGTGCCCACTGCAAGCCGTACCGGGACCGTGGCCGTCTCGTTCACATCGAGCGAGATGCCTTCCTGCACATATTCCTGGAAGCCCCGGGCCGACACTTTCAGTGAATACCGCCCGACCGGCAACTCAACCAGCACGTAGGCTCCGCTGCTGTCAGTGAACGCGGTGCGGGTCAGGCCGGTTTCGATCTGCCTCGCCGTCACGGTCGCCGCCTGCACCACCGCGCCACTCGCATCCGTTACTGTCCCGCGCAGGTTGCCGGTGATTTGCTGAGCTGCCACGTGGGCGGCGGCCAACACCACCAGGACACAGATCAAGCTTCTGAGGCAACGCATGTTCCCCACTCTCCCCAACGAAATTGCATGACGCGGGCTTTGAGGCTACTTGCTGTCGGTTAGTGGCTCGATCTTCTCGATCACGATTGCGCGCGACCCTCCACGCTCGAACACCTTGCCCGTAGCCGTGACCCTCTGGCCGGCGAAGGGAAGCAGCTTGTCGTTTTGACCGCTCGACGGCGTCGTGTCCGCGATGGGCCAGTAGATCGTGCCGTCGGCGGTCAGCAGCACCAGTGGCGATCCGGCCTTGGCGCAGGCTGTGGCGCATTCGCGGCTGATCGGTTTTTCGAGCCCTTTCGTGAAGGCGCAAGCGGAGTCAAGCACGTACCCTTTCAGGGTCTCGGTCTTTGGCTTTGAATCGGCTCCCCACAGTGCCGCGCCCAGTAGAAACGGCACCACCGTCTTTGCGGCTTTTGTTGCCATCCTCATGGTGATGTCCCCGAAAATCAGAAATGAACTGCGATTGCAACCCGACCCGGCCACCTAAAACACCCCAGCCGGCCTTGCAGCCAGCTGGGGAAAATCATTGCCCGGCAGTCCGCTGCCGGTTTCTCTAGGGGTGCCTCAGATGCGCGAGCGTGGGGCGGCGCAAGTGAGGACTGATGAATTGCTGGGCACTCTATCGGGGACGCAAAAGCGGAACAATACTGTAAAAGGATTAGAAGCCGTTGAGCGCGGTGATGCCCTTGCTTTCCACGCACTGGTAGGTTTTCCCGGCCGCAAGGCTCTTGTATTCTTCGGTGCGCCCGCTCGGCCATTGCATGACCACGCGCTCGATCTGGTCGCGTTTGCCGAGACCGAAGGTTACCGGTAATTCCGATTGCGAGAGATAGCTGGAGCCGCTCTTTACCATGCGCGATTGGGTCATGCCGCCGCTTTCGATTCTCACGTCCGCGCCGATTGCGTCGCGGTTCGATTTCGTGCCCACCAGCCGAAAACGGATGCTGCGATTTCCCGCGCCACTGGTCGTTCCGATACAGGTAGGCAGGCCCGTTGTTGGTGGTCATCAGCAGGTCCAGATCGCCATCGCGATCGAAGTCGCCGCACGCCAGACCGCGCCCGACCTTCGGCTGCGCAAACTCCGCGCCCGCCTCGGCCGCCACGTCGCGAAACATTCCCTTCCCGTCATTCAAGAAGCAGATGCGGCGGCTGCGCGTAACCGACATTCCCGCGAATGTTGCGCACCGTGTCGTCGATGTGCCCGTTGGCCACGACCAGGTCGAGCGTCGCCGTCGAGGTTCGCATCGACAAAAGCGCAGCCGAAGCCGAGGCTGTTCTTGGATGCCAGCCCGACGCCGGACTGCGTCGCAACATCTTCATAGACGCCGCTGCTTCGTTTCGCCGGTAAAGCCCGATCATTTCGTTGTCGAAGTTCGTAATCGCGATCCCCGCCGTTCCGGAATTGTCGAAGTCGCCGGTGTCCACACCCATGCCGGCGCGAGCCTTGCCGTCCGTGCTGAAGGCGATGCCCGCTTCCATCGCCGACGTCCTGGAACGTGCCGTTGTGCAGGTTGCGATAGAGCTTGTTGGGCTGCGTATCGTTGGCGACCAGCAGATCGGGCCAGCCGTCGCGGTCGTAATCGAGCATGGCGACGCCGAGCGACTTCGAACTGCTGTCGAAGATCCCGCTCGTGCGCCGTGACATCCTCGAACGTGCCGTCGCCGCGATTGTGGAACAGCCAGCAGGTCTCTCCGCGATAGGCTTCGGGCGTGCAATAGGACTTATGCTTGCCGTCCAGACTGCAAAACACGTCGTGCTCGGGCGACCACTTCACATAGTTGCAGACGAACAGATCCAGCAGCCCGTCGCGATCGATAGTCGAACCACAGCGCCGACGTGCTCAGCGCCTGCCGTCCTCCGAGCCCGCTCGTCTTCGTCACGTCGACGAACGTGCCCTTGCCGGTGTTGCGGAACAGCCGATTCTGGCCGACGCAGGTGATGAGAATGTCCGGGAATCCGTCGTTGTTGTAGTCGCCGACGGCTACCCCCATGCCGTACATCTCGACGTCGAGTCCGGCGGCGCGCGTCACATCGCTGAATGTGCCGTTGCGGTTGTTGCGATACAGGCGCAGCGTGGTGCGCTGGCGTTTGTGGCCGGGCCAGTCCATCCCGTTGACGAGCAGAATGTCCTGCCAGCCGTCGGCGTCGTAGTCCAGAAACGCGCAACCGGAACCGAGCGTCTCAGGAAGCAGCTTGCCTCCATAGGCCCCGCTGTTGTGGTGAAACTGCAGACCCGCCGCTGCGGTGACATCGGTAAGGCGTGAACCCGAGGTTGGACGGCGGCGGAGCGGCAAGGCCCACGCCCCGTTTCCGCGCAAGCCCGCCGCCGAAGCGACTCCCGCCATGCCCAGCAGGAAGGTTCGTCGGTTCACGGGATGTTCACCAGCCCGTTGCGGATCGCGTACACGACCAGTTCCGCGGTCTTGTGGATGCCCAGCGCGTCCATGATGTTGGCCCGGTGCACAGCCACCGTATTGACGCTGAGGTTGAGGTGCGTCGGCGATCTCCTTGTTCGATTTGCCGTCCACAATCAACTGCAGGATCTCGAGTTCCCGCGTGGTGAGCCCGCCGTTGCGTTCGCCTTTCAAAGACCGAGCGGCGCGCCACTTGCGGATCGAGCACGATCTCGCCCGCGGCCACTTGTCGGATGGCCGCCGGCAAATCGAGGTCAACGGCGTTTTTCAGGACGTAACCGCGCGCGCCCGCTTCGAGCGCCTGCCGCACCAGGGTTTCTTCCGAGTGCATGCTCAACATCAGGATGGCCTGCTCCGGCGGATGTCTCCAGAATCTTCCGTGTTGCCGTCAGGCCGCTCATATTCGGAAGGGCGCAATCCATCACCACCACGGTCGGCTTCAGTTGCCGGGCGAGCCGAACCGCTTCCGCGCCATCGCCGGCTTCGCCGACCACCGTCATGTCCGCTTCGTCTTCCAGGATCCGGCGGAAGCCGCGCCGCACCAGGCTGTGATCGTCCACCAGCAACACTGAAATCTTATTCGGCATGAAACTCCGCTCTTTCCCTGGGCACCCGCAGGCGGACCAGGGTTCCACCCGATGCCGGCTGGCGGACCTCGAGCGTACCCCCCAGCAACTCGGCCCGCTCCCGCATGGCCACCAGCCCGATCCCAGGCTTGGGTCCCTCCGGATTGAAGCCTCGTCCGTGATCCTCCACTTCGAGCTCGAGATCTTGCTTCGTGAAACGCAGCCGCACCCAGGCCGCGCGCGCTCCCGAATGCCGGGCCACGTTGTTCAGTGCTTCCTGCAATACCCGGTAGACGTGGATGCTGGCGCTCCCACTCACCGGGAAAGACATCCCGGATTTCTCGTAGGATATGTCAGTGCCCGTCTGTTTTTCCACCGTGGCAAGATACCAGTCTACCGTGCTCTCCAGGCCAGCTTCGTCCAGCATGACCGGATGCAACGCCTGGGACAAGCTCCGCACATTGTCGAGCGTAGTCTGGGTGATGTCGCGGACCTCTTTCAGTTCCGTGCGCACTGGCGAATCCTCGCTGGTATGTTTCTCCGCGCGCCCCAGCATGGCTCCCACCGCGGTCAGGATCTGCCCGAACTCATCGTGCAGTTCCCGGGAAATATGGCGCAGGGTCGATTCCTGCGTCGAGATCAGCTTTTGTGCGAGGTCGCTGCGCTGCTCTGACAGTGCGGCAAGCTGCGCGAACAGTTGCCGGTTCGCGTAAATCACGTACAGACTGGTCAGGACGATGGCGGTCAAAGTCGCTCCCAGGAACAAATACACCTGCCGCTGAACGCGACCGTAGATCTGCCGGATTTGCTGGTTGGCCTGTTCCTCGCTCTCGTTGTTCTCGACCAGTAGCCGGGCGACGGCGGTGCTCAATGCCGATTGCCGAGCCTGCAGCGTGAGTCGTATCTGCGACCGCGCCTCGTCCGGTTTCCCGCTCTGCGCCAGCGCAAACGTGCGCTCGACCGCGTCCCAGAACTGCGCCAGCGAACTGGCCAGGTATTGCTTCTGCTCCGGTGTGCGATGGGTCGGCGCGAGATCTTCTTCTACTCGCAGCGCATTCTCCAGATCCGAACGGATGCGCTGGAACTGCGCCGTCCAGGCAGTCAGCGGGTAGGGTTCGGTATTGTCGAGCATGTCCCGCATGCCGAGCCCGAGTGAGTTGAGATCATTCTGGATCCGCAGCAGCTGGAGCGAGTCTTTCCGGTTCCGGTCGACGAGGTTGTTCTGCAGCGCCTGCAGGCCGGAGATCTGCTGGGTCGTATACCAGGAGTAGGCCACGACGGCGGCGAGCGTAATGATCAGTCCGAGGAAAAGGCCAGCCGTCGGCGACCGCACTATCGAGCGTTGCACGCCCCGAGAATATAACGGCGATGCGAGTTGTTCCAAACGGTGGGGAGACCGTGCGGTTTGTAACGGTCAATTGTGTAACGAGTTCCGGAAGTTTTAATTGCAATCTTTTGACATCCCATAAATCTACGAGATGGTCTCAGCCGTTAACATGCAACTATGAACGAAATATCGACCTCTGCCTGGAGATGTGGGGCATGGTAACCGCGGTCAGTTCCCCGACGGTTCACCGTCCGCACAAAAGCTTCTCTTCTCTCCGCCCAAGTTCCACGGTTGGTTTCCGTGGATGTCTTGCGTGGACTCGTCATGGTCATCATGGCGTTGGATCACACCCGCGACTTCATGACTTATCAGCGGTCTGCTCCTGAAGACATGGCGCACACCTACGGGGCGCTCTTCTTTACTCGCTTCATCACTCACTTCTGCGCACCCGTATTCGCTTTCCTGGCTGGAACCGGCGCATTCCTCGCCACCCGCCGCGGAAAGTCAATACAACAGGTCTCCCGCTTCTTCCTCACTCGCGGTTTATGGCTCGTACTCCTCGAACTCACGATCGTCGACTTCGCGTGGGGCTTTGTCCCCTGGGCGCATGGGGGAGTGATCTGGATCTTAGGTTGGAGCATGGTGGCGATGGCGCTGATCGTGCGGCTTCCGGTGCGCTGGATCGCGGCGCTGGGACTGGGCATGATCGCCACTCACAATCTGCTCGATCGCATCAATCCAGCTTCGTTCGGAAAGTTCTACTGGTTGTGGATCCTTCTGCACTCCCCCGGCCGCATTCCGATCACGCGTCATTTTCGTTCTCTGTGAGGTACGTTCTGATTCCGTGGGTCGGGGTCATGGCTGCGGGTTTTGCATTTGGAAGTCTGCTGCTCCGGCCCGACCGCCGCAAATGGATTCTGACGCTCGGGATCTCCGCGACGGCGCTGTTCTTCGTGCTCCGCGGGTTCAATCTTTACGGAAATGGTATCGCCGGGCTGCCCTTCGGATACCCGCGTTCCGCTGGCCCATGGAGTGTTCAGCCGACGCTTTCGTTGACCGTGATCTCATTCTTCAACACGCTCAAGTATCCGCCTTCTCTCGACTACCTGCTCATGACGCTCGGGCCGTCACTCATCCTGCTTGGGCTTGCTTGACGGGGCCAAAGCAGAGCGCGGGCTGAGTCGTATTCTGCTGGTCTTTGGCCGGGTGCCGCTGTTTTACTACGTCCTGCATCTCTATCTCATTCACATCCTGGCTATCCTGGTTGCGTTAGCCTTTCACCAGCCTATCTGGCACGGCACCGTCATCGCAGACTTTGCGCAGAGACCGCTCGGCTATGGTCACGGTCTGCCTTTTATTTACGCCATGTGGATTCTGGCCGTGGCAATTCTCTACCTGCCTTGCCGGTGGTTTATGGAACTCCGGAGCCGGCATCGAGATTGGACCTGGCTAAGCTATCTGTGACGTGCAACTGAGTTTGGCGGAGGTTGCTGGTGCGTAAAAACCCTTTGCACTCGTAACCATAGGGTTACAAGTGTAATGGCCTTCCATGAGAAGGCCGGTCGGAGTCAAGTCGATTCTTCGTCTGGCTTCGTTGAACAAGGTTTTCTTCTCCCGCCGAGTGGCCACTGTCGCCATGCTTCCATCCGCACTCTCGAGGAGCGATTCGTTTCGCTCGGTGCATGTTGGGCGTTCTCGGTTCAGCCGGTGCTGCCATCTGTTTGGCGCCCTGTGGTTCTGCTCTTGGAGAGTGGAACCTGGGCCAGGCGATTAACGCAGTCACCGGAACTCGGCTTTGGGCTTTTGTCTTTTCTCTTCCTGGAACGGTTTTGACTTTGTTTTGCCTTTTGTTTTACGCGGCTGCGGCCACCGTCGTTCGGCTGCTGTTGTGCAACGGTTCGTACACTTCTCCGCTCACCCACAGGTGATGCAGCAACACCGCCAGCTTTCTTGCGGTCGCCACGATGGCTCGCTTCTTGCCGTTTCTTCCACCACGCTCGGCCAGCTTCAGTCCCCAGCGCCTGAGATCACAGTCGATCCCGAATGGTCCCAAAATGTGCTGCGCTCCCTGCACCAGCAACGTCCGCAGATACGGATCGCCTTCTTTGCTGATGTGCATCTGCGGCTCGCTCTGCCCCGAGTTTCTGCGTCCCGGCTGCAGTCCCAGATAGCAGCCCACGTCGCGGCTCTTGCGGAAGCGATGCGGATCTTCCAGCGTCAGCAAGAACGTCAGCGCGATCAGCGTGCCCACGCCCTTGATCTGCTTCAGCAGCGCCACCTGCGGATAACTCTGCTGCGCCAGCTTCTCGATGCGCTCGTTGTACTCCACGATGCGCTCGCTCAGCGACTTCGATTGCGTTCAACAGCGGTTCCAGTGCGGCTTGCAGTTCCGGACTCAAGCCTTCGGCTTTCTCCGGATTCATGTTGCGCACGTTGCAGCCGCGCAATCGTTCGCCGTAAGACTTCGCCAGTCCGCGAGCCGTGTTGACCAGCCCCGTGCGTGCCCGCACCAGTCCGGCTCGCGCCCGAATCATCATCAGATCGGCTTGCGCCTGCGCGCTGCGATGCTTCACCGGATACAGCAACTCCGGATCGATCCGCGCCAGCCGCGCCAGCGTCTGCGCATCCAGCCGATCGTCTTTCTTGCGGCTCTCCCCGATCAGCCGCACCTTGCGCGCATTCGCCACGATCACTTCATGCCCCAACTCGCTGAGCAAGCGACTGATCCAGGGCGAATGCGTCCCGATTTCCAGTGCGATCCGACTGCGCGGCATCGCGCCGAAGACTTCCCGCAACGCTTTCGCATTCGTACGGACTCGCTGCTCCAGTTGTATCTGGCCGGCTTCATCCACCACGCAGTACCAACTGTTGCGATCTCCCAGATCCAATCCGATGGTCAGTTTCTGCTGCGAAATATTCCTGCTCTGCGCTGCTGCTCTGGTGCTAACCTTCTTCATTGCCGGTCTCCTTTTTATCTGTGCCTTGAGCACGTCGATAACTTGGGAGCGTACACCGCATCCCGTCCGGAGACCGGCCTTCTCATCCCATCTGGTTTCGCCAACTCAGCGGTTGCGTTGTTTAAGGGGGATCGACTAATTGAGCTCCAGTGCTACACTCATTCGCCAGAGGGTTGGACATGGCGGGGGACGCCGACCAGTCGCGAATCGTTCGCTTTGGTGCCTTCGAGGTTGACCTACGCACCGGCGAGCTACGCAAAAACGGGCTCAAAATCAAGCTCCAAGATCAACCATTTCGGGTCTTGATCATTCTCCTTCGCCACGCAGGGGATGTCGTCACGCGAGAAGAATTGCGACGGGAACTGTGGCCAAACGATACCTTTGTAGATTTTGATCATGGGTTGAATGCGGCAGTGAGGCGTTTGCGCGATGCTCTGGATGATTCAGCAGAAAACCCCCGATTCATCGAAACTCTGCATCGGCATGGATACCGTTTTATCACCACAACAGTGCGGAATCCGATTCAAACAGAAACACCCGCCTCGCCGCTGAGACGCTGGAGTGTCCCAGTCCTGGCGGCGCTCTTCTTGATTGCATTGGCACTCTTCGTCTGGGGTGGGGATAACCTGCGAGGCACAGGATTATTCCGTACTGCTGTTCAGCCGCAGATCCGCTCACTGGCGGTGCTTCCGTTCACGAACATATCTGGCGATCCGCAGCACGAAAGTTTTGCCGATGGCATGACCGAGGCGTTGATCACCGAACTCTCCCGAATTAGCCCGCTTAGAGTCATTTCGCAAACTTCCATGATGCAGTACAAGGGCGAAAAGAAGAAGTCCTTGCCGCAGATTGGCCGAGAGCTTAACGTCGATGCCGTACTGGAAGGATCAGCGTTGCGCGTCGGCAACCGCGTTCGGATCGGGACGCACATGATCTATGTGCCCACGGATCAGAGCCTGATGGCAGAAACATATGAGGGGGATCTCAGCGACATTCTGAAGATTCAACGAGAGGTGGCGGAGTCAATTTCCGGAAAGGTTCGCGTAAAGTTAACTCCGCAACAGCAGTCTCGATTCAACGACGCTCCCAAAGTTGACCCGCAGGCGTATCAAGCATATCTCGCAGGAACTCATGTAGATCTCAGCGGATACCAAGGAGTTAAAACTTCCCAAAGCTACTTCTTAAAGGCCATTGAAGCAGATCCTAGCTTTGCACCGGCTTACACCGGACTCGCAGCAACCCATGTTCTTCTTGCGGCACAACGTTGGCAGTCCCCCCGAAATGCCTTCCCATCAGCAAAGCAAGCCGTTCACAAGGCCCTGGAGCTGGACGACAGCAACTGCGAAGCCCATCTGCTGCTTGGACGAATAAGTTGGCAGTATGACTGGGACTGGCAGACTGCTGAGAAGGAGTACCGGCGTGCGCTTGCACTGTGTCCGAACGATTGTGGCACTCATAGGGAATACGGCGTCTTCACAGCGGTTAATGGTCGAATTGCTGAGTCACGGGCCGAGATCGCTAAAAGCCGTGAACTCGATGCAATTCGATCCGAACCCTTCGTTGACGAGTCGGTCATCAACTATCACCTTCGGGATTACAAAGCACTGATTGAAATAGGCCGGGCATTTGTAGCCCAGAATTCAAATGACTGGCTTGCGCATAACTGGCTCGGGGTTGGATATGAAGGTTCAGGCCAGATTCTGCAAGCGATTCCTGAGTATCAGGAGGCTGTCGAGTTATCGCAAGGCGATTCAGATCCTGGCGCCCAATTGGCACACGCCTATGCAGCCAGTGGCAGAAAGTCAGAGGCTCAGAAAATTCTTCGCAAATGGCTCGATCAATCGGAAAGGACGTATGTTTCCCCTTATATGATTGCTGCGGTTTACGCCGCATTAGGCAAAAAGGACAAAGCCTTTGAATACCTGGAAAAGGCGTATCAGGAAAGATCCTCCGATCTTTCGTACTTTCTGAGAGCCGACCTCAGAATGGACAGTCTACGCTCAGATCCCCGCTTCCAAGATCTTGTGAGTCGTATCAATTTTCCGAAATGACGTCGCAAGATGTGCCGGGGCAAGTGTGCGTCGTTCGGTATGGGTCAGGAACAGCAAACATCAAACTATCCTGCTGCTGGTTTCTTCAGTTTGAAGATGGCATTCGGACTCGTTGCCGTTTCAGTCACAGCGTGCATAATCTTTAGGTTGCGGGGGTTCTTCACCAAGACCCCACGATGACTGGTGTAACATCCCTATTACACCAAAATCCCCCCGTGGCGACCGAGTGGGGGATATTGGTGAAATCGCCTGATTGCAACAGCTACACTTCCTCTCGCGGATGTTCCCTCGCAAACAGCTTCTGAACGAGTTTCCGCTTGGCGAGTAAAGCTCCAACACTGTACGCCAAACCGGCATAAAACGGAGCGGTAACGAACATCTGTGCGACAACCCGTATAGGGTCGCTCGCCAGCGGGTTGGCGAATGTCGGTGCGACTTGTTGAATTGCGAAAAAGTACTCCAGGCGATCGACAAACCCCGACCCAACGAGTACTGAGACAGGAGGCTTGTATGTGGCGATCCTGTACAAAAGCACGAGCGTCGGAATGCACCAAGCCCAAACGCCCACCGAATTGGGCCGACGCACTACAACGTAGCCCGCGACGAGTGCGGGCACGGCTGTTATCAGCTCCAAATGTTGAAGATACCAATCGGCGGAAGGAATCCTGAGTGAAATATTCGCGAGCCGAAACAGCAAGCGCGACCCATACCCGACCAACGATGGAGAGAAGCGCAACGCGAGGAAATAAACGGTGGCCGTGTGCATGCCGAATGCGACAGTTCGCCCAAAGGTCGATTCGGGACTGTGATGAATGGGAATCGTTGTTGGTATACCCATGCCGCACAAAATGTAGCAGCAACTTCTGTTAGGAGCAAAGTTCCACAGCCTATGCGACACATCGTTGTGGATTCTTGGCTGATGATTGGCGAAAAATCCCGATTACACTCATCTGCCCTCAAAGAAGGCGAACAGACGGCGCAAGCTGGCGCAAACGCCTGATATAGGTGTGTCCAGACTTTTGTGTAAACGACCAGGTTTGGTTTTTGGGGATGGGGTGCCGGGGAAGGGGCAGTTTCCCTTCCCCGGCCCATCTCTGTAGAAGTGGGATGCGCATTCATTGCGGAATTCTCTCCAGGGCCGGCATCCGTTCCGGCCATAGAATCGTGAAGTGGTTCAGTGCTTCCCGCCAGTGATGAATCGGCATGGTCCACTTCTTCGCGGCTTGCCGAAGCGCGAGAAACAGCAACTTCAGCGCCGCCTCTTCGTTGGGGAATCCCCCGCGGGTTTTGATGATCTTGCGCAGCGACCGGTTCAGCGATTCCACGCTGTTGGTGGTATAGATCGCGCGGCGGATGTCGGGCGGGTAGTTGAAAAAGGGCGTGATACACGCCCAGTTCCGCCGCCACACTTGGCTCACGCTGGGATAGGCTTTCCACTTGCCCTCCAGTTGCGCCAGATGTTGCTCGGCCTCGGCCGCCGTGCCCGCGCGGTAGATCAACTGCAAGTCGGCCGCCACCGGCTTGCGTGCCTTCCAGGGCACATAGTTGAGCGAGGCCCGCACCAGATGCACGATGCATAACTGCACCTCGGTGCGTGGATACACTGCCTCGATCGCTTCCGGAAATCCCTTCAGCCCATCCACGCAGGCGATGAAGATGTCCTTCACGCCCCGATTCTGCAACTCCGTCAGCACCTGCAGCCAGAACTTCGCGCCTTCCGTCTGTGCCACCCACAGCCCCAATACTTCCTTCTGGCCCTCCAGGTCGACTCCCAGCACTACGTAGATCGCTTTGTTCTGGATGTGGCCCTCGTCCCGTACTTTCACCATCAGGGCGTCTAAGTACACGATGGGATACAACTCTTCCAGCGGCCGAGCCTGCCAGGCTTTGACCTCCTCCATCACCGCATCGGTCACGTTGGAGATCAGCGTCGGCGACACCTCGATGCCGTATATCTCTTCCAGGTGGCCCTGGATCTCGCGCGTCGTCATCCCCCGTGCGTACATCGAGATGATCTTGTCGTCAAAACCCGTCCAACGCGTCTGGCCTTTGGCCACGATCTTGGGATCGAACGTGGCCTTGCGGTCGCGCGGAGTTTCCAACTCCAGCTCGCCGAACTCGCCCTTCAAGGTTTTTTGGCTTTTCCCGTTACGCGTGTTCCCCCGCCGGTGGCCCGCAGGGTCGTGCTTCTCATAGCCCAGATGATCGGTCATCTCGGCCGCGAGCGCTCGCTCCAGAATGGCTTTGGTCAGCTCTTTGAGCAGACCGTTCTCCCCGATGATATCCTCGGGCTTCTTGTAGTCTGTGAGCAGTTGATCGATCAGCTTCTTGTCGATTGCCATGGGGCCTTCCATTTTCTTCCTCCCCTGGCCGTTTACACAGTTCTATTTACACCCTCCCTGATAACAACACTTGATTTCCGATAGAATTGACGCCCATCGGGTTCACAACCCCTTTTCGGTTGGTGATTATGTGCTCAGGTTTTCGTGCCGTCACTCATCGGATTGTCGCACTAACAGCCGCCATTCTCTTCGTTTCGACCTGTTGCGCCCAGGAAGTTGCTTCGCTAGACCTCACAAAAATTGCACAGCGCTTGGATTTGCGGCGACCAAAAGCAACATCCCAGCTGACCAGCGGAGACAGCGGCGCTGGGCAAACTATTCACTGTCCTCATTCGAAAACCAAGGTGGGTGAACTGCGCACATCACTCCGTTCACTCGACCGCACGAGCTACCAGCTTGAGGATGAGCCGATTTTCGAGGTCCAGGTCGAAAATGCAGGTTCCACATCAATTCGTATTCCGTTTTCCCCGCACTTGGCCGATCTTCAACCCCATGATCCAGCAAAGAATTTCCCCTATTCCGATCTGCGTATAACGCTATGGATCGCTGCGGAGGACGGCGAATGGAGTACCAATACGGGGGGCAGCGTCTCCCTGTACGGCGATGACGATCATGCTGGCACGATGGTGTCGCTAAAACCAGGTCAATGGGTCCGAATCGTTGGCACGGGGAAGTTCAGCGATCCGAGCGACGGACACGGCGACGAGTTGATCCGCTTACACCCCGTCGGTCAAGTTTACGCACGTGCTGCGCTCTATCGGGAACAGACTCTGATAACTCCAACCGCATACGCCACCGTGAGCCGCGAAGTCTGCATTGAACAAACTCACGCACAAACCGTCCCGATCCAGCTGACTATTCCGTAACTGACGTAACATCGCCATAACACTCATTGCGAACAAACGGTGCAAGCTTGCGCTAACGCCTGTTAACAACAATTACTGCCTAGGAGCATAATGCTCCTGAGGCAATGGCATGACCAAAGCTGAAGACTGGCCCGTATGGCTTCAGATAGTAGTGCGCCTGCCGAACCCTGTCGGCCTAGTCTGGGCATTCTTGTGGACACCCAAAACCGACTAGCTTCGTTATTGCTTGACCAGCGCCCGTTGACTGCGCTGCGGAACTTGCGGCCGCCGTTCATCGATGGCCTGAATGGGTGAGGTAACGATCGGAGTGCTGTACCCGGGATGATGAAACTCAAGGCGCATGCCGCGGCCCACGAACCGCGACTTCAGCATGGTCCCGCCCCACGTCGATCCCGCAATCGAAACCGAAATCGGCCGCGGGCAGAACTTCGGATGTCCCCAGATCAGCGCCCGGTTATCCCCCAAAAACACCGCGGCGTAACAGTGATGCTGGGTCTGGATCAGCAGGACGGTCCGCGGCTGCAGGTCGCACAGGAATACGCCCCCTTCAATCTCCGATTGCACAATGTTGTGATTCACGTGGTCGCACAGATTGTCGTGGGGCCGGAACATCTCGACTTGCAGGTCTGCGCTCACGAGGGTTACCCAGCAATAGACGTCTGCATTATTCACCTGTAAGCCGCGGAAGGGAAGTAATTTCAAGCGCGGGCGGACCCAGGGGGTCGTACCCTTTCGGACAAGGTCAGCCCGCAAACTCAATCCAGCGTGGACCTTACTTAGCTCTCCCGCATTACCGTCGAAGCCGCCAGGATGCCCGCCGCCAGCTCCAGCTCATGCAAATCTTCCCGGCTGAAATCCGCCCCCGCAAAAGATGCTTCCGTCCCCTTGCGCGATATCTGGATGACCCCGAGCACTCGTGCGTTCTCATCGACGACCGGCGCCGACATCAGTTTCTGGATGGGAAGAGGCGCGCTCGTGTCCACCCCTTCCGACGTCCCCAATTTCACGGTTTCAAAGATGCTGGCGTGCTTCACACGCGCAAAGTTATTGAAGATCTCCGACTTCTTGCTGATCGCGGTATGCGCTGCGATCGATGTGCTGGAGATCGGAATCGATCCCGCCGTGCGCAATTCGTCCGGATAGATGAACTGCAACAAACCGCCATCCAGCCGTAACAAGGCCACTTCCGTCTGATGCACCTGGAACATCTTGGCCAGCACGCTGCAGACCTGCCGCGGCGTGACGTCCTGGTCCAGAAGGTGCTCGAGCGGCGACAAGTCCGGCACAAGTCCCGGATTCTTCGGGGCATTCAAAAATTGGGAGGTTCGGCTCATATCCATCTCGCCTCGTAATACCCAAAGCCACTCGAAGTTCTCCGCAGCTTGAGCACCAGACGGAACACCCCGAAGTCACCCGCAGTCACGACGTATAACTGCTGTGCTTTCAGCAAAAGACGGTGGAATCGCATCGGTCCCGCCCGAGGATTTCCTCCCCATTGCCGCCTTTCTGCGTCCCCACATTGACAGTTTCTGTCAGAACGGGCGAGACGTCCGTCCCTCCACCAGCGAACTGTGTGGCCTCGAGGTGGGATTACTCCAGTAATCATGCGAGTTTCCCATGGAACGCTGAGAAGAGTTCTGTTGCCTTGCTCGCTCACGTTTCTTCTCGAGCCGGCATAATAGGAAGTGGCGTCGGTATCCCGCCGGCTGTCCCGAGGGGCAGCTGGCCCGAGCGAAGTCGCAAGGTCTCGCCCTCACCCCTCGATGCTACCCTTGAAACTTTCGATCTTGTGACACATCCACATACCATGCCCACGGAGTTGCTGGCCCGAGGTGATGCTGGAATGAATCGATCCGTTTGCGTGCTCCTCGCGCTCGCCGGCCTGTCCCTGGCCGCGGCGCTGTTCGGTGAACGACACGTCGTCCCGGACAAGTGGCGGAACCGGTGCACGGACTCCGGTGGTCGTGGAATTGTTCACCTCCGAAGGCTGCTCCAGTTGTCCCCCGGCCGACCTGCTTCTGCAGAAACTCGATACGCAACCGGTCCCGGCCGCTCAGCTCATCGTCCTCAGCGAGCACGTCGACTACTGGAATCACATCGGCTGGACGGACCCCTACTCTTCCTCTGCCTACAGCCAGCGCCAGGCCGCCTACCGCGACCGCTTGCGGCTCGATAGCGTCTACACCCCGCAAATGGTCGTCGATGGCACCGACGAATTCGTCGGCAGCAACGCGCCCGAAGCCAAAAGAGCATTCGACAAGGCTTCGGCCGTGGCCAAGATTCCAGTTCGGATCACCGGCGCAAACTTGGACGGGAACATCTTAAAGGCCCACGTGGAAACCGGCATCCTGCCGGCCCAGTCTTACAAAGCAGACATCGTATTCGTGGTTGCACTCAACCACGCCGAATCGCAGGTCGCAGCCGGAGAGAATTCCGGTCGCCGCCTCACCCACGTGGCCGTCGTGCGCAGTCTGCGCAAGGTCGGTTCGATCGATGCTGGGCAAGCGTTCGCGCAGGACATAGCCGTGAAGTTGGGAATGGGCACCGACCCGGCTCAGCTGCGCGTGATCGCTTTCGTGCAAGAGCCTGGACCGGGAAGGATTGTCGGAGCAGCACTGGAAAAATTGTCACAATGATCGATGCGGCATGGGTTCGCGGCTAGCGAAGCAAGAGCAATCACCACAAAGGGCGCGAAGGAACCACGGCGTTCCTTAGTGGCCTTTGTGTACTTTGTGGTTGAATTCTTTTCGCGGAATCAGCAGCCACAACGACCTCTATTCCTTCGCCGGCGCTTCTTTCTTTCCCCGCTCGCGCCACCCTTCGATGATGAGGTAGAGCACCGGGATAAAGAACAGGTTCAACACCGTCGACATGATCATCCCGCCGAAAACCGTGGTGCCTACCGAGTGACGGCCCTTTTCGCCGGCGCCAGTCGCAATCACCAGCGGCACCACGCCGAGGATGAAGGCCAGCGAAGTCATCAGGATGGGACGCAGTCGAATGCGCGCCGCTTCCACCGCGGCATCCATTAAAGGCATGCCTCGGCGGCGCAGTTGCTCCGCGAATTCAACAATCAAAATGGCGTTTTTGCTGGCCAGACCTACCAGCATCACCAGCCCGATCTGGCAGTAAACGTCATTTTCCTGTCCGCGGGACGCCTGCGCGACCAGTGCTCCCAGCAGCGCCATCGGCACTGCCAGCAGCACGATGAAGGGCAGCACAAAGCTCTCGTACTGCGCCGAGAGCGTCAGGTAAACCACCAGCGTACCCAGCCCGAACAGGATCAGGGTCGTGCTGCCCGATTGCAATTCCTCCAGCGATAAGCCCGTCCACTGGTATGCATATCCCTGCGGAAGCACCTTGCTGCTCAGGTCCTCCATGGCCGCGATGGCCTCTCCCGAACTGAACCCGGGCGCCGCCGAGCCGTCAATTTCGACCGAGCGGAACAGGTTGTAGTGACTGATCACCTGCGGCGTTGTGGTGGAGGTAATCGTGATCAGGTTGTCGAGCGGAATCATCGCTCCGCTGTCGGCGCGCACATAAAATTGCCGGATGTCTTTCGACTCGCTGCGGAATTGCTGGTCGGCCTGCACGTACACGCGGTAAGAGCGGTTGTTGAAATCGAAATCATTCACATACGCCGAGCCCATGTACACACTCAGGGTGTCGGTGATCTGCTGACAACGGGATGTGCAGGCTCTTGGCTTTCTCACGGTCGATAGTCACCAGGAACTGCGGATCGCTGGCGCTATAGGTGGTAAACAGGCCGGTGAGGTCCTTCTCCTTGCGCTGGTTGCCTTGGCGCATCAATTCCTGCGTGACCTGGTCGAGTTGCTGCAGGGTATGGCCCCCCTGGTCCTGCACTTCAAATTGAAATCCGCCGAACTGCCCGAGTCCTTGCACGGCTGGAGGTGGGAATGGGATCACGATGGCGCCGCTAATTGACATCAATTGCCCGCGAATGCGGTTTATGATCGCGTCGGCCTTGTGGCTGTCCCCCTTGCGTTGCGAGTACGGTCGCAAGGGAACGAACGTGAGGCCTCGGTTGGGGGCGCTTCCGCCAAAGCTGAAGCCCGAAACGACAAACGTCCCCTCGGCTTCCGGCACTTTCTCGAGAATCGTATTGATCTGCTCCCCGATCTTCTTGGTATAGCTGAGCGACGCCCCGGTGGGGGCCTGGACGGCGATGATGAAGTATCCCTGGTCCTCGTTAGGCACGAATCCTCTGGGTACTCGTTGGAACACGAACCAGGTCAAGCCAAGGCCCGCGAAGAAAAGAATGACCGCCACCCAGCGGTACTCGCAGAAACTTGTGCAGCGCTCTGCGGTAGCCTTCGTTGATCTTGGCGATCACCCGGTCGACGCCTGAAAAGAAGACATTCTTTTCGCCGTGCGTCCTGCCCAGAAGGAGCGCCGAAAGGGATGGCGTGAGGGTCAAAGCATTGAAGGCGGAAATCGAAATTGAGAATGCAATCGTCAAGGCGAACTGGCGGAACAAGATGCCGGTCGTGCCCGGAAAAAATGCCACCGGCACGAACACTGCCACCAGTACCAGCGAGGTCGCGATTACCGCGCCCGCGACTTCACCCATGGCTTCTGAGGCGGCGTGATGCGTCTCGCGCTGGCCCTCCTGGATGTGGCGTTCGATGTTCTCGATCACTACGATGGCGTCGTCCACCACCAACCCGGTGGCCAGCGTGATTCCGAACAAGGTCAGCGTGTTGATCGAAAATCCCAGCAGTTTCACGAACGCGAACGTCCCCACCAGCGAGACCGGAATCGTGACCGCCGGAATGACCGTCGTTCGCCAGTCCTGCAGAAAGATGAAGATGACCAACACCACCAGCACGATCGCTTCAAGTAGCGTGCTGAGCACGTCCCGGATCGACTCGCCTACCGCGTCCGTCGTATCAAACGCAAGCTGGTACTTCATCCCTGGAGGGAACCGCTTGGAGAGTCGGTCCAGTTCCGCGATGGCGTCGCGGTCGACTTCGAGCGCATTGGCATTGGAGAGCTGCGTGATCCCGAGGCCGACCGAATCCTTGCCGTTGAACTGCAGTTCGGAGCTGTAGTCTTCGGCGCCCAGCTCGGAGCGCCCCACGTCTCTCACACGGACCAGCGTGCCATCCCCGTTCGTTTTCAGAATGATGTTGTCGAACTGCGGAGCTTCCGAAAGCCGGCCAATGGCGCGCACGCTGATCTGGTATTCCTGGCTCGGCCGGGAGGGAGGCTGGCCGACCTGCCCGGCCGCCACCTCGACGTTCTGCTCCTGCAGCGCGTTCACCACATCCCCGGCGGTGAGGCTGCGGCTGGCCATGCGCACCGGGTCCAGCCACAGGCGCATGGAGTACTTGCGCTCGCCGAATATAACTACGTCGGCCACGCCCTTGACCCGCTTCAGCGAATCTTTCACGTACACGTCGAGGTAGTTGCTGATGAACAGCGGATCGTAACGTCCGTCCGGCGAAAACACGGCCGCGCCAAATACGAAGTTATTCGACGCTTTCACGATCGAAATGCCATTTGCCTTGACCGTATTGGGTAGACGCCCCTGCGCCGTATTGACACGGTTCTGGATATCAACGGCGGCCAGATCCGGGTCGCGGTTCAAGTCAAAGGTCGCGACGATGCTGCTCGAGCCGTCATTGCCGCTGGAGGACTCAATGTACTTCATGCCCTCCGCACCGTTGATCTGCTGCTCGAGAGGCGTGGTGACGGCCGACTCGACCGTCTGTGCGCTCGCACCCACGTAGGAACTATTTACGGAAACCTGGGGCGGCGCCAGCGTAGGGAATTGGGCGATGGGGAGCGTGGGGATGACCACCGCTCCGGCCAGAATGATCAGCAGCGAACACACCGTCGAAAAAACCGGCCGCTCAATGAAGAAATCAACAAACATGCGATGAGTCCGTTACCGTGCAGCGACACCGATTTCATTCTCACCCCAGCGGCACAGAGTTACAGGGCAACCGAACCCAATGTGTTTTTCTGTGACGCGGTGGTGAAATCGGCTGCGCTACACCAAAAAAGCTTCTACGAGCCTTGCGGCGTGACCGGCGCCCCATCGACCAAAAACTGCGTTCCGGAAACAATTACCTTGTCGCCCGCCTTCACACCTTCGAGCACCACGTAATTGTTTTCGACCATCTGGCCCACCTTGAGGGGCTTCTGCCGTGCCACGTACGAGCCTTGCTCGTTCTGTTCCGCCACGAATGCGAAGTACTGTCCGCCAATGCGGGATACAGCCAAAACGGGCACGACGGGACTCTTCTGCGTACCCCACACCACGCGCGCGCGAATGAACTGCGACTGGCGCAGCTTGTCACTGTGGTTGGCGATGCGGGCCTTGACCAGTACGGTCTGGGTCGTGTTGTCGACTTGCGGCGAGATGAAACTGACGCGGCTGTCGCCAATCGCCATCCCGCTTCCATCCAGGATTTGTACCGGCATGTTCATCTTGAGCTGTGCGGCTCGCTCGATAGGAACGTAGACGTACACCTCCAGGCTGCCGGGCTTGTCCACCGTAGTGAGCATCGTCGTGGTGGTCACCCGGTCGCCGACGTGCACCGGGATGTCGCCCACGATCCCCGCCCAGGGCGCCGTCACACTGTAGTAGTGCAGTTGCACCTGTTGTTCGCGCACGCTGGCCTCGAGAGCCTGCACCTGCGCTTTCGCATTGTCCAAAGCGGACTTGGTCTGGTCGAACTCCTGTTTGCTGGCTACCCCCGCCGCGTACAGCCCGCTGGTACGCTCATACTGCTGCTGCGCGAACTTCAGGTTGGCTTCCGCGGCCGCGCGCGTGTCTTCCTGGCTTTTTACGGTGGCTTGCTGTTTGAGCGGGTCAATCTGCATCATCAGCTTGCCCGCGCCCACTTTCTCGCCCGAGTGCACGGCGATCTCGACGATCTGGCCTTCCACCTGGGGCATGATGACCGCGGAATTGCGCGATTTCAGCGTGGCCACGTAGTCGGTGGTGTCGCTGACCGGGACCGCCTGGGCGACTTCGACCTTTACCGGGACTGCGCTCGGACCCGGCGGCGCTCCTCGCGGAACCCTTGCCGCAGCTCGCCGCGAGAACGCTCGCGGCCACCAACCATGAGATATCCAGCAGGCGCGGCACTCCAGTCACGTTCAGTCTCGCCACAAAGCCTTCCTCGTTCGCTAGTACCCTATCATGCGAAACACCTGCCTCACCACGAAGGAAGGCCGCGAACAGGCCCTGTCAGTCCCTTTTTAGACCGTGAGAATCCATTGGACGTAAGCAACCTTTCTCTTCAAGACGGCCTGAAATACCGGGAAAGAGGCGCCCAAGTCACCGTGCACACGACAACCCCGGAGTTCCCAGGGCTCTGCGACGCGATTCTTCGTCCGTCTGCTAAATTGGACAGTCATGAAGCCCCTGCGCAGCTTCGCCAGCGATAACAATGCCGGCATTCATCCGGAAATTCTCCAGGCCATCGCCCTTGTCAACCAGGGCCACGTCGTCGGCTACGGTGCCGATCCCTACACCGCAATCATGGTCAATACCTTCCGCGAGCACTTCGGCGCCGACGCTGAGGTCTTCGTGGTCTTTAATGGCACCGGCGCAAACTGCCTCAGCCTGCAGGCTCTGACCAAGTCCTATCACGCCGTCATCTGCGCAGCTTCAGCCCACATTTATACTGACGAATGCGGCGCGCCCGAGAAGTTCACCGGCTGCAAGCTCATTCCAGTCCCCACCTCCGACGGCAAACTCACGGCAGCCATGGTGCGCCACGCCTACCATGGCATCGGCGACGAACACCACGTTCAGCCCAAGGTCATCTCGATCACCCAGGCCACGGAAATGGGCACCGTCTACCAGCCGGGAGAGATCCGCGCGCTCGCCGACTTCGCGCATGCACGCGACATGTACCTGCATCTCGATGGCGCCCGCATTGCCAACGCCGCGGCCACTTTGGGCCAAACCCTGCGGCAAGCGACCCGCGATCTTGGCGTCGACGTGCTCTCCTTCGGCGGCACCAAGAACGGTATTATGGGCGGCGAAGCGGTGGTGTTCTTCCGCCCCGAACTGGCCGCCGATTTCCTCTATCTCCGCAAACAATCCATGCAACTGTCTTCCAAAATGCGCTTCATTTCCGCGCAACTGGGCGCGCTGCTTACCAACGACCTGTGGCTCGCCAACGCGCAACACTCCAACCGCATGGCTAAGCTCCTGGAGAAAGAGATCCGCCAGATCCCGCAAGCCAGGATCGTCCACAAAGTGGAAGCCAATGGCGTTTTTGCCAGCATTCCCCAGGACGCTATCGCCAGGATCCAGGAGCGCTATTTCTTTTATGTATGGAACGAGGAAGAATCGGTCGTCCGCTGGATGTGCTCGTTTGATACCACGGAAGAGGATGTAAAGGAATTTGCGGCGTTTGTCGCGCAAGTAATGGGCGGCTGACGGGATGCGAACCTGAAAAGGACTGCCTCGGCATCCACCTGCATCTGGTTTGTAAAATGACGCCGGTCTTGCGGCTTGCATTTTGGACAGGCTTTTACTAAATTGGCGCCACTCGCTCGCAATCTGGCAGCGGGATTCAGTTCCCTGGAGTTTTGATGAGGAATAAGTGGTCGGTCCTGACGGGTTTGTGTGTCCTTCTATTTCTGCTGGCAGCCCTGTCGGCTTGCGGTCATGAGCAGCAGTTGATTTCGATTACGATTGTTCCTGCAACCGAGAACTTCGGAGCGGCCAACATCCCGGTGGACCTGGACAACGGATTGAACGTGCAGCTTAGAGCCCTGGGTTCCTACATTCACCCCCCGGTCACGAAGGACATCACCAACCAGGTAACCTGGGTCTCGAATACGCCGGGTATGGTCACCGTGAATGCCACAGGCTTGATCACCGCGACTGGCACTTCTTGCGGAGGCACAATCATTTCGGCGACTGTGACAACCAATCACAGCGATGGGAATATCTCGTCTACGGGAGCGATTGTTACGGGAAGTATGCAGGCCAATGTAATCTGCTTTACGGGACGGTAGCCCTGCCCGTCCTCGAGCAACTTCCCCCTCTTTTTGCGATTTCGGGTCGAAAAAATGGAGCGACGGACGTCCTCGCCCGTCGACTTCCTCCGCTGGTACCGGAATCCCGCCGCTTCAACTCTCTCCCAGCAACTTCCCCAGAGTCGGCTTGTGCTTCTCTTTCTTCCGCTTCGTGCGGTCGGGCACGACCTGCGTCGGCGGAGGCGTGCCAATCCGCTCCCGCGCCATTTCTTTGACTGCGGTTACCGCCCGAAATCGCTTGATCTTCTTTTTTCTCGCCATAGACGCGGCCTGCCCGAGTGTAGCGCGAACCCATGGCCCCGGTCCCACTCGCCCCGCACTTTGTGCAATAATTCAGAAGGTCGCCCGCGGCCCTGCCGTTCGCTGTCGACCGGCGGCTTGCGACCGACGACTGCCATGGAAGAGCGCGAGTTTTTCGACGAACGTCCCGACAAGAAGCCCGCCAATCTCAACTGTCCCCACTGCCACCAGGCGGCGGAATACGAGATCAATTGGCTGGTCCGCACCAAGAAGCGCAGCCTCCCGCCTCGGGCCGACGAGCGCGACCGGGCCCGCTTTGCCAAGGCCCGCTCCTACATGCTTCGCAAAGACGACGTCATGATGTGCAAGAACCTTCGCTGCCGAAAGCGCTTTGACATCACGTCCGTGCAATCCGTCGCCTTCCTCGACTGACCGCCGTCAGTCTTTGCCTTTTCTATTTGACGTATCAGGGCATCGCCTTGGCGATGCCGTTAGCGCTCATTTCGGAGCAACCCCTTCAGGGCCGCACGGTTGAGTCAGCGCTTTTACGCACTCTGCTGAAGGCCCGTTCCGTCACTGCCCATCTCCACAGGAATTATTTATAATAACCAGTTTGCCCAAGATACCCGGAGCCTGCTAGGGAAGCGCAGGCCCGTTTTGGAACAGCCGCCCGCGTCATCGCGGCAGGAGTCATTCGTGAAAATCCTGGTTTGCATGAAGCAGGTCCCCCAGAAAGATGCTCCCCTCAAGCTGAATGAGGCCGGGACCTGGATCCGCGAAGATCTTTCCTACGAAGTCAACGAGCCCGACGCCTACGCGCTCGAAGAGGCCCTGCGCCAGAAGGAAAAGCATTCCGGCGAGGTGGTGGTGATCACCTCCGGCCCGGCGCGCGCCAGCCAGGTGCTGCGCGAAGCCCTGGCCAAGGGCGCCGATCGCGCCATCCACCTGGAAGATAACGCCTTCGTCGGACTCGACGCCTTCAACACCGCCCGCGCCTTTGCGGCCGCCATCAAGGACGAGCAATTTGACCTGATCTTCACCGGCCTGCAATCGGACGACTACGGCTACGCGCAAACCGGAGTCATTCTTGCTGAGTTACTGGGCTGGCCGCATGCCACCATTATTATGCAGATCGAAAAGAAGGATTCGGGCATCCGCGTGAAGCGCGAACTGGAGGCCGGATTCTTTCAGTATGTCGACATGCCCTTGCCCGCCGTCCTCACCATCCAGTCCGGCATCAACAAACTGCGCTACGCCACCCTGATCGGCATCAAGCAGGCCAAGAACAAGCCCATGCGGAAGGTCACGATGGCAGAGGTCCAGTCGGCACTGAGCGAAAATCTCCAGAAGATCGAGCGCCTCTACGTCCCCCAGAAAACCAAGAAAACCGAGATGATCGAGGGTTCCCCGGCCGAGATCGCCAAGAAGCTGGTGGAAAAGCTTCGCAACGAGGTGCGAGTCCTGTGACGGTGGACCGCCCAAATTTACCTCCGCCGTCCATGGAGTGATGTGCTGGAGGTCACAGCATCCGGGTGAGAGCGGAGCCATACTGACAGCCTGGACGCCTGGCGTCCGCCGGAGGTTACTATGGCAAGTGCACTCGAGGACCGCGAGCAGTCAAAAAAGGAGACGGGCGCCAGCCTGATGTTTATCGGGCTCGCGATCTGGGTAGCCGACGCTTTGGTGGTCTTTTTCTTGCCCGCGAGCGTAAAAATGGGCGGCCGTGTCCCGTGGTTGACCGCCATCGCGGCGCTCGGCCTGATGGGCTTGCTGCTGCTCGTAACTGGTTTCCTGATGCGCGGCAAGCCCGAAGAATAGACGCCGGAGAATAGACTATGGAGCGCGGGCGTCCTCGCCCGCGGATAGAGGAGACGCCCTGAAGGGGAACCGGCGAACCCCAGCCAGGATGCGAACAAATACACCTGAGACCTGAGACCTATGTCAAACACCATCCTGGTTATCGTCGAACAGCGTGAAGGCAAACTGAACCGTGTTTCCTGGGAAACGATCACTGCCGGCCAGGCCATCGCCGCAGAAACCGGCTGGCCGCTCGAAGCGGCTGTCGTGGGCAGCAGCGTTGGCGCATTCGCCGGCGAAGTCGCCGCTAAGAAAGTCGCCAAGGTCTACGCGATCGAGAACGCGAAGCTCGAGCCCTACACACCCGATGCTTTCGCGGCCGCGCTGAAGCAGTTCATCGCTGCCAAGCAACCCAAGCTCGTCCTGATGCCGCACACCTACCAGGTGCGCGACTTCGTTCCCAAGTTGGCCACTGCAATGGGTCGCACCGTCATCAGCGACGCTATCGGCTACAAGAAGAAGGAGACAAACTCCTGTTCACGCGCCAGATGTTTCAGGGCAAGTTCGTCGCCGACGTCAGCTTCGCCGGCGACGCCCCCTGGTTCGTGACTTTCCAGAACGGCGCGTTTCGCGGAGACAAGGTCGAGGCCGGCGCCAGCGCTGCCCCCGTTGAAACCGTCACAGCTGATCTCGCCGAGGGCGTCGTGCGCAACCAGCCGCAGGAAGTCTTCAAAGAAGCCAAGCAGGCGGTCGACCTGACGCAGGCCGAGATCATCGTCGCCGTTGGGCGCGGAATCAAAGAGCAGAAGAACATCGAGATCGCCAAACAACTGGCCGAGGCGCTGGGCGGCGAACTAGCCGCATCTCGCCCCATCTGCGATTCCGGCTGGCTCCCCATGGACCGCCAGATCGGCTCGTCCGGACAGACGGTCGCGCCCAAGCTCTACCTCGCACTAGGCATCTCAGGCGCGATTCAACACATTGTCGGAATGAAGGGAGCGCGTACGATCGTGGCCGTAAACAAAGACAGCGAGGCCCCCATCTTCGAAATTGCCGATTATGCGGTAGTCGGAAATCTGTTCGAAGTGGTGCCGCCGCTGATCGAAGAAGTGAAGAAAGCAAAGGCAGGAGCCTAGTTCTTGCGGCAGATTATGGGCATGCGCTCTGGCGACACGAGAAAATATCTGCGTTTATCGTCGTCAGTCAGCGGTTCCAAACGTTTTGGCTAAAGGCTAATTGCTAAAGGCTAATCGCTAAATGCTCGTATTTCGCACTCCTCTCGACAACATCGAACGCCCCAGATGGAAGCCGACGTCGTCATCGTCGGCGGCGGTCCCGCCGGCATGGCCTGCGCCCTGCGCCTCTCGCAGCTGATCGACGCGCACAACGCCAGGATATCCCGACGCGCCGCTCACCAAAGAAAACATCTACGTCCTCGAGAAGGCCCGCGAAGTCGGCCAGCACTGCCTCTCCGGCGCACTGCTCGATCCGCGTTCCATGCGCGAGCTTCTCCCCGGCTTCGAGAAGGAAGCGCCCCTCGACGCCGAAGTCACTAAAGAAGCCGTCTACTTCCTCACCGAGAAGCGGCAAGTTCAAGTTGCCCATCACGCCGCCGCCGCTGCGCGATCACGGCAACTACGTCATCTCGATCAACAAGTTTGTGAAGTGGCTGGGCGAGAAAGGTCGAAGACGACCGGCATCACCATCTTCACCGGATTCGCCGGCTCCGAACTGCTCTACGACGGCGACCGCGTCATCGGCGTCCGCACCGACGACAAGGGCGTCGACAAGCAGAATCAGCCGAAAGTCAACTTCGAGCCCGGCTACGATCTGCAAGCCAAGGTCATCGATCCTCGCCGAAGGCACGCGCGGCTCCTGCACCAAGCAACTCATCCAGCGCTTCGATCTCGACCAAGGATCGCAACCCGCAAACCTACGGCGTCGGCGTCAAGGAACTCTGGGAAGTCCCGCCGGGCCGCATCGCCACGGGCGAAGTCATCTACACCATGGGCTGGCCGCTCACCACCAAGGAATACGGCGGCGCCTGGATTTACGGCTCGAAAGACAACCTCGTCTCGCTCGGCTTCGTCACCGGACTCGACTATCCCGACCCGCGCCTCGATCCGCAGCACGTGCTGCAAGAGCTTCAAGCAGCATCCGTTCATCGCCAGCGCTGCTCGAAGGCGGCAAAATGATCCGCTACGGCGCGAAGTCGCTGCCCTACGGCGGCTGGTGGGCGATCCCGCCCGTCGGCGGCGACGGCTGGATGATCCTCGGCGACTCCGCCGGCTTCCTCAACTCGCAGCGCCTCAAGGGCATTCATCTCGCCATCAAGAGCGGCATGCTCGCCGCCGAGACCGCCTTCGAAGCGCTGCAGAAGAACGATTCTTCAGCCGCCACGCTCGCGTCAGTTCCAGAAGAAGGTCGAAGCTCAGCTGGATCAAGGACGAGCTCTGGACGGTCCGCAACTTCCACCAGGGCTTCGAAAAGGGATTCTTCGCTGGCATGTTCCACGCCGGCCTGCAGCAGTTCACCGGCGGCATGCGGCCTCGGCGAACCGCTATCCCGCGCACGCCGGCCACGAGCACATGAAGAAGCTCGACCGAGGTGCCCGCCGACGGCGACGGACGCAGCGCATCTCCTCGGCCCCGCCAAGGGCGACGGCAAGCTCACCTTCGACAAGCTCACCGACCTCTACCACTCCGGCACCAAGCACGAAGAAGACCAGCCCGCGCACCTGGTCATTCGCCGACACCGAACATCTGCAACGACGCGCTGCGTGCAGGAATTCGGCAGCCCTGCCAGCACTTCTGTCCGGCCGAACGTCTACGAAATGGTCGAAGACGCGTCCGCACGCCGCAACGGCAAGCGCATCCAGCCTCAACTCCGTCCAACTGCGTCCACTGCAAGACCTGCGACATCGCCGACCCCTACCAGATCATCACCTGGGTGCCGCCCGAAGGCGGCGGCGGCCCCAACTACGACGGCATGTGAGGGGCAGTTCTCAGGCGTTAAGTCTCGGGTGTTAATTCCCGGGGTCGGGATGTCCTCCGCAATCGAAAAATGAGGAGTACAACAATGCGACGCATGCCGGTGCTGCCGGCTCTCCTTCTGCTGCTCGGAAAGTTGGCCACCGGACAACAGCCGCAGGTACCGCCTCCCGAGCGGCAGATCGCTGCCGCCGTCTTGCCCTTGCCACCGTCAATGCGCGAGCACGCCACTGTTCTGGGCTATGCGCCCGATCTTACGCTGGTGACACTGCGTCAAGGTTCCAATGGGATGGTATGTACGGCAACTCGCCCCGGCGACGCGGAATTCGACGTGCGCTGCTACCACGAATCATTTATGCCGTTGGTTCGCAGGCTGCGTGATCTCGATGCGCAAGGTGTAAAACTGGATGAGATCTACCGCCTCGTAGACGCGGAGGTGAAATCAAGGAAATTGGCGATTCCGGACCATCCCACTGCTGGCTATCGCATGCTTGGGCCGATCTCCGCCTATACGGCAGCAACGAACACCACAAGTCACGACATCGAATCCTGGCAGTCCGTTCATTTTCCCTACAAGACTGCGGCAGAAATCGGCCTGCCTGAGGAAGGAGAGGTCACGGGCACGATGCCATACGTGATGGCCTCTGGTACTTTCTGGTCCCACGTCATGATCGTGCATGAGGGCGAGACGGGCCAAAAATAGGTCGTAAGGAGATGGCCGCGCCTCTACAAGATTGGAAGGCCCCTCCCACGCGTCGTCGGGCTTTACACTGCACCCCACGTGTAAAATGCCATCGGTCGAAAGAGGGACAGGGCGATGACTCGTACGCTGTGCCGTATTGTGCCGGCTCTGCTTTTAATCTTCTGCGCCGCGGGTGTGGCCCAGCAACCCGCCCAGCCCGCGTCGGCCCCACAACCCAAGCCCCTCACCGCCCTCGAGCAGTACCGCAACTCCCGCATTTCCATCTACATGAACGACTACGGCGAACTCACCCGCTACCGCGATGCCAATGCCGCCCTCAAGCCGCCCGCAGTCGACGAGAATCGCGTGGTCTTCTTCGGCGACTCCATCACCGACATGTGGAAACTCGCTGACTCCTTCCCCGGCAAGCCTTACGTCAACCGCGGCATCGGCGGGCAAACGACTCCACAGATGCTCGTTCGTTTCCGCGAAGACGTGATCAACCTGCAGCCGAAGGTCGTCGTCATCCTGGCCGGCACCAATGACATCGCGGGCAACACCGGCCCCATGTCGCTGGAGGAAATCGAAGCCAACTACGCCTCGCTCGCCGAACTGGCCGCGCTGCATCAGATCCGCGTAGTTTTCTCCTCCGTCCTGCCCGTGAACAACTACACGCCACAGGCAGCGGAGTTTTTCGCGGATCGCTCGCCCGCCAAGATTCTCGAGCTCAACCGCTGGCTCAAGGACTACTGCGCCGCCCACGGCTGCGTCTACCTTGACTACTTCAGCGCCCTGGTCGACGAAAAAGGACTGCTGAAGAAAGACCTCGCTGACGATGGCCTGCACCCGAACCAGGCCGGCTACAAGATCATGGCGCCCCTGGCAGAAGCTGCCATCGGCCAAGCTTTGTCGGGCGGCGCGCGCTGACAATGACGGCTGCCACCCTGCTATCGCTTCCCACAGTTCGCCGTCTGATGCACATGCCCTTCGCCTTGCTGATGGTGTGCCTGCTGGCCGCATCCGAGCTTGCCCAATCGCAACCAGCAGCCGCCGTGCTACCACCGCCTCCGGGCGCATTCGTTGCAAAGCTCACGTCCGGTCCCGGCGACTTCACCGAGCCCTCGATCGCGGTAGATCCCGCGAACCCCCAACAACTGGTCGGCGCCTTCCAGGTCAACGCCTCAGTGGCCTACTCGCGCGATGCGGGCCGGACCTGGACCCTCGCCGAAAATACCGCACCGCCCGACTACAAGATCTCCGGCGATGTCTCGGTCGCCTACGATAACCAGGGCCACGCCTTCCTCTGCTACATCGCTTTCGACAAGCTGGGCACGGAAAATTACTGGGCACACGACGCCACCCGCAACGGCATCTTCATTCGGCGCTCGCTCGACGGCGGTCAGACCTGGGAAAAAGACGCCCGCATCGTGATCGCTCATCCGACCGAGCCCGGCATCCCCTTCGAAGACAAGCCTTACATCGTGGCTGATGCCACCCGTTCGAAGTACGCCGGCAACCTCTACATCGGCTGGACCGAGTTCTCGCTGCAAAAGTCGACCATGCTGTTCTCCCGCTCCACCGACGCCGGCAACTCCTGGTCGAAGCCCATCGAAATCAGCACCCGCGAGGGCCTTCCCCGTGACGATAATGGCGCCGTCGAAGGCTTCACCGGCGCGGTTGCCACCGACGGAACTCTCTACGTCGTCTGGTGCGATCTTTCCGGCATCGTATTCGCAGTCTCCAAGGACGGCGGCCGCAGCTTCTCGCGCTCGCGCACCATCGTGAAAGCCCGGCCCTCCTACTTCAGCCCGGAGTCGGTCGGACGCGGCAACGGCTTCCCGCAGATCGGCATCGATCCACGCAGCAGCCAACTCTTCGTCACCTGGGCGGATTACACCAACGGCGACGTGGATGTTTTTTCCGCAACCTCCAAAGATCATGGCAAGCACTGGTCGCCGCCCGTCCGCGTGAACACCGACCCGCTGCACAACGGCCGCGACCAGTTTTTCCAGTGGCTGGCGGTCGACCCGGTGGATGGCTCCGAGAATGTCATCTTCTGCGATCGCCGCGCCGATCCCGGCAATCGCAGCTACTACATGACCCTCGCTCGCTCGACCGACGCCGGCCAATCCTTCCAGAATTACGCCTGGAACACTCAACCCTCGGACCCGAAGGACGTGTTCATGGGCGACTACATGGGCATCGCCGCCTACGGCGGCAAAGTGTTTGGCATCTGGGCGCGGACCGCCGCCCCCGAAGAGGTCCCGGCCGAGGCCCCGAAGGCTGCCGACTCATCGAAAGAAGTGACAGAACAAAAATCAGGTGAGCGGGAAGTTCCATCGAAGGGAGAGAGCCCGCGGAAGGAAGAGACCCTATCGAAGGCAGAGGCCCCGCTGACCGGAGACATCCAATCCACCGGAGAGGTCCCGCCCAAGAAACTTAAACCGAAGGTTCTGTTCGTTGAGGTAGGCTTGGCCGACTTCTCCACAAAAGCTGTCCATCCCTGACGGCAACCAGTCGTGGGGTCCCCTCCATCGATGGGAGAGTCGGGCGACTTCCCGTCAGATCGAAGACGATGGGGCTTCCCCTGAGATGGATGGTCACGCCTTACCAGCACAAAAAGCAGCAATCACCCCCGCAAAAGTTCTATAATTGACAAGAGTTTCCGACCTCCGCGGCCCCAGGGCATACCCGGGTGGTGGAGGCGAGGGAAGTCTGCGCTCCCTGCGGCTGTTCTCAGCGCCCTGTGCGGTAGAGTTCTTGACCTGCATTCAGGCGTTGGCCGGCCGCGTCGAGCAGACTTTCCAAGGGTGCCGGTGGAAACGCCGTTACCTCCCGCGCTTCGCAAGATGCGCATTGGAAAGGAGACACTCGCCGGCGTGCCCGTTCCGGGTGCGTATCCTTTCTTTTTGAGCATTCAGCCCTCGGCCCTCGGCATTGCCCATCGAGGTCGTGTCCAAGCGCTTGAAAGGCTGAATGCTGAGGGCTGATAGCTGAATGCTGCTGTCCGACAAATTCGGCCGCCCCATCACCGATCTCCGGATCGCGATTACCGACCACTGCAACTACAAGTGTGTCTACTGCCGGACCGGTAACGAAGGCGCCCTCTACCGCGATCTCCCGTTTGCCGACTACCTGCGCATCGCCCGCGTCTTCGCCGGGCTCGGCATCAAGAAGGTTCGTCTGACGGGTGGCGAGCCGCTCTTGCGCCGAGGTGTGGTTGAATTCGTCCGCGACCTCTCCAAACTGCGCAGCGCCGACGGCGAGCCCCTCGAAATTGCTCTCACCACCAACGGACACCTGCTCGCCGAAATGGCCCAGCCGCTGAAAGATGCCGGCCTCCATCGCGTCACCGTCAGCATGGATGCGGTCGATCCCGACCGCTTTGCCCGCATCACCCGCGTGCCCAACGGCTACGACCGGGTGCTCGCCGGCATCCGCGCCGCGAAACGCGCTGGCCTCGATCCTGTAAAAGTGAACTGCGTGCTGCTGCGCGGGTTCAACGAAGATCAGATCATCCCCTTCGGCATGTTCGCGCGCGAGGAAAGCGTGGTGCTGCGTTTCATCGAGTTCATGCCCCTCGAGGAAGACCGCGTCTGGAGCCCTGACGTGGTGGTCACACTCGACGAAATCCTCGAGCGTATGGCCGAGTATCGACCCCTGGTCGAGATCGAGCACGAACGCTCCGAGACCGCGCGCCGCTACCGCTTTGACGACGGCATCGGCGAAATCGGCATCATCGCTCCTGTCTCACATCCCTTCTGCGGACACTGCAGCCGGGTCCGCCTGACCTCCGACGGCAAGATCCGCACCTGCTTGTTCTCCGTGTGGGATCACGACCTGAATGCCCAGATGCGCCGCGGCGCGACCGACGCGCAACTCGAAGACTTCATCTGCGGAGTCATCCTCAAAAAAGAAGCTCGCCATCACATTGGCGAGCCCGACTTCGTCCCCGCCTCGCGCACCATGGTGCATATTGGGGGATAGTGGAGTCCCGAGTCGAAAAACTGAACCACAAAGCACACACAGGCCACGAAGGATTTCCAAGTCTTAACCTGAGATTTCCTTCGTGATCCTTAGTGCCCTTGGTGGTGATTTTTCTTTGACGATTGAATGGCCATCGGCGGTCCTGCCTTCAGGGGGTGGCACGGAGCCACCCAGAAGCAATGGACACCGCCGAAGTCGCGAATATGTCCAAGGCCCTGGCCGGTCCCACCCGCCTTCAGATCTACGAGGCGATCCCGGCCAATCCCGACATGTATTGCGGAGAAATCATCGACCGTTACGAACTTTCGCCGGGCACGGTCTCGCACCACCTGAAGATCCTGGTGGCGGCCGGCCTGATCGAGTGCCGCCGCGAAGGCCAGTTCGTGCACAACCACGCCCTGCCGGAAACTATCCGAGACTACACTCAGTCCCTGTCCCGCATGGCGGATCCCAGCAAGCCGGAGCGTGAACGCGGATGAAGTCTCCGAAAACGCTTTTCTTCGCCACGCCGGCTGATTTTCGTGCCTGGCTCGAAGAGAATCATGCTACCGCAACCGAATTGTCGGTGGGCTTCTACAAGAAGGACTCCGGCAAACCGAGCATTACCTGGCCCGAGTCGGTGGACGCGGCGCTGAGCTATGGCTGGATCGACGGCGTCCGCAACTCGATCGACACCATCAGCTACCGCATCCGTTTCACCCCGCGCAAGCCGACCAGCACCTGGAGCGCGATCAACGTAAAACGCGTTGCCGAACTTAGCAAGCTCAACCTGATGCGTCCACCCGGCATCAAGGCCTTTGAAGCGCGCAAGGGCGACAAGACCGGGATCTACGCCTACGAGCAGCGCAAGAGCGCCCGGTTGAGTGGCGCCTACGAAAAGCAGTTTCGCGCCAACAGGAAAGCTTGGAAGTTCTTCCAGTCTCAGCCCGCATGGTATCGGCGGACCGCCGCCTACCGCGTAATCAGCGCCAAGCAGGAAGCCACGCGCCTGAAACGTCTCGCCGAACTGATTCGGAGCTCTGCAGCCGGCCTGTCCATCAAAGAACTCAGGCGACCAGGGGAGAACACTTCTAAAGCCTAAAGCCTGGGCGTTCTTTCCCCGAAACCTCCATATCCTCCTGACACCTGACACCTGACGCCTGACGCCTGACGCCTGAGACCTAAGACCTGCCCAGGTAACGTCCCCTCGGTTACCGAGCGCCCACCGCCGCCATGAATTAGAATGAAGGTAATTATGGCCACCCGTACTTTCACCTTGCAAGATGCGCAAATACTTCTTCCCACGCTGGAGTCATTGCTGCGCACCGCGATCAAGAGCAAGCAGCTCATCGAAGAGGTGGATGCTGAGGTGCAAGATCTCGCTCACCGCATTTTCCTGAATGGCGGCACGCTCGTGGACGTGGTGGCGGTAGCTCGCCGTAAGGCCGAGCGCGAACGGGCCGTCCAGCGCGCCAAGGACGCGGTCGCTGAGATCCATGCCACCGGTGTCCAGGTGAAAGATATCGACATTGGGCTGCTCGACTTCCCCTGCAAAGTCGAAGGAGAAATCCTGCTCCTGTGCTGGAAGCTCGGAGAAGAGAAAATCACCCACTGGCATTCCCCGGAAGAAGGCTTCGCCGGACGCAAGCCCATCGACGAGCGCATCGAGCGGGCCGGGAAGAAGAAACACTAAACCCGTCGCCAGTGGTCAGTCTTCGGCGAACCTGCATTCAAAACTATGCATTCGGCGGCTGGTCCCTCGGAATCTATGTGACTGCCGTTGTTGTGACTGACGACTGACGACTATCGCAATGACCAAAGAATGGAACGCCACTCTCTACCACCAGATCTCGGCTCCGCAAGTGAGCTGGGGAAAAAAAGTGCTCGCGCGCGTCTCGTTGCGCGGCGATGAACGCCTTCTCGACGCCGGCTGCGGCACCGGCCGCCTGACGCGCGATCTGCTGGAAGCGTTGCCGCAGGGGCACGTGATTGCGCTCGATGTCTCCCGGAACATGATTGACGCGGCGCGCGCGTACCTCGATCCCGATTTCGGCAGCCGGGTGGAGTTCATCTGCTGCGATCTCCTCGACCTTCCGTTCGAGCAGGAATTTGACGGCATCTTCAGCACCGCCTCGTTTCACTGGGTGCTCGACCACGAGCGGCTGTTTCGAAATCTCTATCGCGCTCTGCGTCCGGGCGGATGGCTGTGCGCGCAGTGCGGCGGCGGGAAGAACCTCGCTCGCTTGCTGGCGCGGGTCGACCGCCTGGTCGCGTCTCCAGCGTATGCAGATTATTTTGCGGGCTATCAATGGCCCTGGGAGTACTCCGATGCCGAGACCGCCGCGACGCGCCTGCGCCGCGCCGGTTTCGAACAAATTGAAACCAGCCTCGAAGAAGCGCCCACGACGTTCCCCAGCGCGGCGGAATTTCAACTGTTCGTCGAAAGCGTCATCCTGCGCAACCACCTGCAACGCATTCCCGATGACGCCGTCCGCCAGCGTTTCTTAAGCGAATTGACCCGGCAATCCGCGGCCGACGAAACCCCTTTCCTGCTGGACTACTGGCGGCTGAATTTGAAGGGAAAAAGGCCGGAGTAGAAACTCAGCACCTTCAGTTGGCACTGGCTGGTTCATGGAGCGCCGGGCGTCCCCGCCCGGCGATTTTTCCGGAAGTCTGAAGACTGGCGACTGCTCCTACGGTTTTCCTCCCGCCTTCCACTGTGGCCGGAAATCGGAGTTTACCAGCCATTCCACCGGGCCGATCAGGGATCCGATCACGGCCGTCATGTGCCTGAAATCGATGTGCGCGATATCGTCGCTCGGCTGATGATAGTCAGCGTGCAGGCCGAAACTGGAAGCGGTTTGCGCGACCACGCTCTTCTTGGCAAGTACGTAGTTGTCCGAACGCATGAAAAAGTGCTCCTCCGGACGCCTGTCGGGCACCAGCTTGGCTCCGTGCGCGGCCAGCGCCGGACCCAGGTTGGATCGCTCCCAGCCGGAGAGCCAGAGCGAGTCGCCCGGATACATCGGATCCGGTCGCCCGATCATCTCGAATTCGAGGTTGGCCGCGATCTCGGTCAGTGCGACCGGTGGCTGCTCTTCAAACCAACTGGCGCCCAGCTCGCCATCCTCCTCGCTGCCAAACAGGGCAAACAGCACGGTGCGTTTTGGTTTCGCTCCGGAGGCCAGGGCGCGCGCCAGTTCCAGCACAGCCACCGTCCCCGAGGCATCGTCGTCCGCGCCGTTATAGATGGAGTCGCCATTCACAGCCGGTCCGATGCCCAGGTGATCCAGATGCGCGCTCAACAGGATCGCACTCTTGCGCAGCAGCGGGTCGGACCCGGTAATCTTGCCCAGGGCACTCCAGGTGTAGCCTTTCTCCGGCGCGCCGACTTCGGCATCGAAGTAAATCATGGTGCCGTCGGGAATGCCATTCAGGCTCGCCAGGGCTTCGTTGCTGAGCGCGAAAACGTTGGCGTTGCCGGCGTCGAGCGCGGGTACCGCCACGCTGCCTTCCAGTTTCTTGGGCAGCTTGGGTAGCTCCTTGCCGCGCTCGTCCCAGCTCTTAAGAGCATCGGGCGATGCGGGTACCAGTACTGCGGTCGCGCCGCTACCCACGGCGGCGAAGGCCGCGGCTCGTATTTTCTTGTGATCCTTCCCGAGGATCAGCACGACGGTTCCAGCCGTAGTTGCGAGGTCTGGCCCTTCCTGCGCCGAAGATCCATACCAGGCAGTTTGTTCCAGAGAAGGCCCGCCGCGATCGGTATGCACGCGCTTCAACGGCCCTTTGAAATTCGTAGCGGAGAGGTAGAGCGTCAGCATCTCCTTGCCATGCGTCCACAGGATCTGCTGCGCCGGGATTCCGTCTCCCGGAGTCATGAACCGCAATTGCGGTGGCGCGGTCAGCGTCTGCCGTTCCACCGCGGTGCGCTGCACATACGTCCCATGGTCGCCGGCCGGCTCGACCCCATATTGCTCCAGCTGCGAGCCCACGTAGGTTGCGGCCAGGAGTTCGTCCGGCGTGCCGCTGCCCCGCCCTCGCAAAGCGTCAGAGGCGAGGAAATCCATTTGCGCGCGGATGCACGCTGCGCATACCTTGGCAGCGGTTTTGGGTGCGCTTCTTTGCGCTTGAGTTGGTGTGCCGGTTCGTCGCGATAAAGGCGTTCTCCCTTTCGGCGGTACCGCTGATCCGGTTTGTGCCCAGGCTCCAGCGGCGGCCAGAGCGCCGAAGAAGACAAGAAATCTCTGCAAGCCTTGAAGGAAGGGTCGTTCTGTCATAGGGATATTGCCAGCAATTATAGCGTCCGCCACGGAAGGGCCCTGCGGGCCGCCGGGTCTGCCGGATCACGTCCGAGCAAGCGACCCCGGCCGAAGCCCGCTGGTTACCTCTAGGTCCCTCTGATTCATGGAGATGACCGTGAACAGGGTGCTGGTCTGCTACAATTCGCTCAGCCCTGAACTGCCCCGCTCCCCGGGTCACTGACGAGGGTTTTTCCTTTATGTCGATTAGCCGTTGCAAGCTCCAACTGGTTGCATCCTTTGGCGTTCTTCTGCTCATGGCCCTGGGCGTGGGCTGCCACGGATTCTTTGTCGACCCCGTGCTTTCGAGCATGTCGGTCTCTACACTGCAATCAACCAACTTGGCGAACGTGGGCAATACCGTGCAGCTGCAGGCGACCGGAACCTATGACGACGGCAGCCACAAAAATCTCACGGGCACCGCCACTTGGAGCGTAACTTCCAACCCTGACTTTGTCAGCGTGAATGCCGCGGGTCTGGCAACCGCTCTGAAACTGCCAACTTCGGGTAATACTACGTCGGCTACCGTGCAGGCTGCTGCGCAGTCATCCAATGGATCCGTCGTTTCCGGGACCATTACCATCACCGTCGGGCAATCGACAACGCTCACCATTACTTCTAATCCGGCCAGTCCTATCAGTCTCGCCTCCGCGGGAACGGGGTCCACCGTGACGTTCACCGCCACCTTGAACGGAACCGACAAGACCACTTCCACCACCTTCACGTCCAGCAACTCGAACATCATCAACATCACGAGTGGCAGTAGCGGGACGTTAGGCGGGACCACGGGCACGGTGACGATCACCGGCACCGATTCAACCGACAACGCGACTGGCACCCTGCAGGTTACAGTGAATCCATAGCCGTCCCCTCACCTTCGCGCTGGCCCGCACGTCGGCAGCGCCGTGGGGGACCCCAGCGCCGGTCGCGGGGCATGCGTCTGCAAATTCTCAATTTAATTCACTTGAAGCTAAGTCATTGAAAGTGCGTCGAGGAGAGTTCTCAGGCCGAAAACAGGGTTGCAGCCATGCTGTGGAGTGCCCGTTAATCGCGCCAGGAAGCGATTAGGGCGCATTTCAGGTGGACGCCTGTGGATTTCCTCGGCGCGTGCCCCAGCGGCGCATCCTGTGGACTCTGAGCGAAAATATTATCTAGAGGCTAATTAAACCGGAATGCTCGAGTCTCGGCATTTCTACTCCGTGACCCAGGGAGACTGACCGCGAGTGCTGATTGCAGAGTGCGGGTTCTGGTGTGCGCCTTCGAACAACCTCCGCCACGGGCAGCATATGCCCGGGCGCGATATATTGGTTCAAGAACCCTGTGAAAGCATTTCTGCTAGTGCGGCCCCGGAAAAGTCTGTCGGCGATTTTGCTCGCCTTGGCCTTCGTCCCCGGGTGCGGGCGCGGCAAAGGGCGTGTGCTCGAGGTGATGTATGTCTCGGCGCCGCAGGCGTTTCTGCGCGACCGGGTCGCAGCCGTCTATAGCAAGACCGCCACCGTCAAGAATGGCGATCGCGTGGACGTGCTCGACCGCGAGAAGCGCTTCGTGAAAGTGCGTACCGCCGCCGGTATCGAGGGCTGGATCGAGCAGCGCTACGTCATCAGCCAGCAGGTTTTCGATCGCTTCCAGAGCCTCACCCGGGAGCATCAGAGCGATCCGGTACAGGCGACCGGCACCACTCGCAACGACACCAATCTGCACATCGAGCCCGGGCGGGAGACGGACCATCTCTACCTGCTGCCCGCCGCGTCAAAGGTTGCCGTGCTGGCGCGCGGCACCGCGGAGCGTAGTGGCGTTCTCGCGCCGGCAAATCCAGTCAGGAAAGACCAGCCCGCCGTGCCCGTGGTCGAAGACTGGTGGCTGGTTCGTGATGCCCAGGGCCGCGCCGGCTGGCTGCTGGCGCGCATGGTCGATCTCGATGTGCCCCTTGAAATCGCGCAGTACGCCGAGGGACAGCGCTTCGTCGCCTTCTTCGCGCTCAACGAAGTGCAGGATGGCGACAAGAAAGTTCCACAGTACCTCGCGCTGCTCACCGAACCTAAAGACGGGCAGCCCTTCGACTACGACAAGGTCCACGTTTTCACCTGGAACGTGAAGCGCCACCGCTACGAGACCGCCTACCGCGAGCGCAACCTGAACGGCGTTTTGCCCGTCACCGTCACGCACGAGGACTTCGGCAAAGAAGGCAACCTGCCGGTATTCATTCTGCGCGTGAAAGACGACAGCGGAAAAGTAGTGGAGCGAAAGTACAAGCTGAATACGCCGATCGTGCGGCGCGTGCTCGCGCCCGGGGAAGCGCCCCCCAGGCCCGGCACGGCCGCGAAGAAGAAAAAACGGCGGTGACATAATGGTGGCTGGCTCTTGTTGGTTGGCAAACGAAAGGCATGAGACGCGATTGCCCACAGGCCCGAACTGTTTTTTCCTGCGTGTTCTGCCTGGTCAGGATTTTTCGACTGTCTGAGGACGGGTGACGCTGGTGATCTGGTGGGCCCAGCGCATGGCTTCGTTGTAGGTTTGGGAAATAAAGTACAACGAGAGATTCATCTGCTTTCCGAGGTTCGTGACCACCTCCCAGTTGCCGGCTTCGCGCGCCACCATCAAATCGTAGATCGGCGAGAGCGGTGTCCTGGCGCCCGACTTTCCCGAAAGCAGTTGCGCCTTGAGGTCGGGATCCAAGCTCAACTCGTCGATGAGGATCCCGATCGGCATTTCCAGGATCGCGTCCATCAACGACAGCATGCCCATCAGGAACAGATCCGACGTCCCATGTTTTGCCTTGGGGCCCAGCAGCTCGCAGAAACGGGCGCGCACCAGCGAAGAGAGCACCAGGTCGGAAGATTTTTCCTGTCCCATGACCAGCGTGGTTGCCATTCGGATCCAGCGCACCGTCTCCCGCTCGCCCAGCAGGGTCAGCGCATGCCGGACGGAGGTGACCGGCGACGCCATGCCCAGAAGCGGAGAGTTGAGGTAGCGCAGCAAACGGTAGCAGAGTGAGGGCTCGCGTTTGATCAGGTCCTCGATCTCAGCAAAGTCCAGTTCCGGCTTGGCGACTGCCTGCAGCAGGCGCACGTAGGTAGCCTGGTTCGCGGGAATCTGGCGCGCCCGCAGACGCTCGGGCTGGCGAAAGAAATAGCCCTGGTAGAGCGTGAATCCACTGTGCTTGGCGTTGACGAAGTCCTGCCGGCTTTCCACCTTCAGCGCCAGCATGCGACACAGCTGGCTGGCGTGGCGAGCCACCAGCGCCGCGCATTGCTCGAGCGGGAACTGGTGAATGTCGACCTTGAGATAGTCAGCGTACTCGACCAGAGCCACCCGGCTGTCGCCCGGAGCAAAGTTATCGAGCGCAATGCGGAATCCCGCCTGCTTCAGTCCCTGGCATGCCGCCCGCACCTGGTCATCGACCGGAACCTTTTCCTGCAGCTCAATCACCACCTCCTGGGGAGGAAGCAGGGAGAAGTAGCCCATCAAGAGCATGGGATGCGTGCAGTTGATGAAAGCAGCCCGCCCGTCGCAGAGCACGCCCAGCCCGATCAGGTTCAAGGTGTCGATGGCGGCGCGGGTGGCGTGGTCAGCGTCGGCGTGGGCCGTAAAGCGACGCTCTTCCGGGCTGTCACGAAACAGAAGTTCATACCCGATCACGCTTTCGTCGGCGGCCAGAATCGGCTGCCGGGCGATGCAGGAACCGGGTTTTTCGGCGGGAGCTGGTTGCGCTTGGGTGCCCATCGGTTGCTCAGCCTGTTCATCGGCAGACGGCAGCGCGAACTTTAATGGGCTGTGACCATGGCATCCGGCTCAAGCACGGCGTTTAACTCGCCACCCACCACGCCCCCGCCCCGATCTAACCTTCCGGGACCCTGGCCCGTCTATAATGCATCGCTGCCTTTCTCTTAATGTCGTGCGACTTCGCTTTTCCCGGAGATTTCATGCGCTCGTTGATGGTCTCGTTGTTTCTTGCCCTCCTTCTTTGCTCCGGCGCGTCTGCTCAGCAATCTGACACGTCGAAGCCCGTCGAGATTTCGAAAAACAAGGAAAAGAAGTCCAAACTTCAAGTCCCGGCTCAGGCGACGCCCGACGCGAAGGCTCCGGAGCAAGCGCCTCCCGCCGCCGAAGCCAAGTCCGAGCCCGCCAAGGAGTCCCCCGCTGACAAGGAAGAGCACTACGACATGACGGAAGTGCCGCCGGTCGTGACCCGTCATCAGATCACCGTCGCCGGCAAAGTGCTCAAGTACACTGCCACCGCCGGACGGCTGCCGATCAAGCGAGGCGACGGCAAAATCGAAGCCGAGATGTTCTTCGTCGCCTACACGCTCGACGGGCAGGAAGCGGCGAAGCGGCCGTTGACGTTCTGCTTCAACGGCGGCCCGGGATCGGCTTCCGTGTGGCTGCACATGGGATCGGTCGGGCCGAAGCAGGTGGTCATGCAGCCCAACGGCTTTATGCCGGCCGCACCCTACCGCATCACCGACAATCAAAACACTCTGCTCGACCAGAGCGACCTGGTGTTTGTGGACGCGATTGCCACCGGCTTCAGCCGCGCTCCCAATGCCGAGATGATCAAGAAATACCTGGGCGTGAAGGGCGATATCGAGGCGTTCGGCGAGTTCATCCGGCTCTATATCACGCGCTACGACCGCTGGCCGTCGCCCCTGTTCCTCCTGGGCGAAAGCTATGGAACCACCCGGGCCGCGGGCATCGCCGGCTACCTGGCCGATCGCGGCATTTCGTTCAACGGCATCACGCTGCTTTCGACCGCCATGGATCTCGGCACGCTCGAGTGGACCAAAAACAACGATGTCCCTTACTTCCTGCTGGTGCCGTCGTTCACCATGATTGCCGCCTACCACAAGCGGTTGCCGGCGGACCTGATGCAGGATCTCGCGAAAACCCGCCAGGAAGTCGAGCGCTGGGCGGCGACCGACTACGCGCTGGCCTTGGCGAAGGGCGACGCGCTCTCCCCCGAGGAACGGCAGAAGACGATTGACACATATGCGCGCTACACCGGACTCGACAAGAAGCTGATTGACGATGCGAATTTGCGGATCAATGTCGATCAGTTCACCCACAACCTGCTGCTCGATCAGAAACTGCGCGTGGGCCGCCTCGACGGGCGCTTCACCGGGCCCGATCCGGACGGCTTGCTCGATACGCGCTTCTACGACCCCACCGGCTCGGCCATCGTTCCTCCCTACACGTCCGTGTTCAACAACTACCTGCGCACCGAACTCGGCTACAAAGTCGACATGCCTTACAAGGTCTTTGCCTGGGACGAGCCCGCCTTTCAGAAGTGGGATTGGGGCGACGCCGAGAAAGGCTTCCCCAACACCGCACCCGGCTTGCGCGCCGCGCTGGTGAAGAACCCATATTTGAAGGTGCTGGTGATGGAGGGCTACTACGACCTGGCGACACCGTACGCAGCCGCCAACTATTCGGTCGACCACCTCAACCTGGGAGCGGATTATCGCAAGCACATCTCGTTCGCGACCTACGACGCCGGCCACATGGTCTATGTCGATGGCGCCTCGCACGCGAAGATGACGCGGGATCTGGGCGAGTTTATGGGGAAGTGTCTGCCCTGAAAGCTGTCAGGCTCTCAGTCAAGACGAGCACTCTACTATTCCGCGTTCAACAGTCCATCGGCGTGCGCTTGGCCGGACGTGAGGGGTTCCCTGACAGCTGGCTTCGCTGAAATCTTACGAATAGAACTCCGCAATATTCTCCACCACCCACTGCTGCTCGTCCGCGGTGAGTTCCGGGAACATGGGGAGCGCGAGCACTTCGCGGGCGGCGCGCTCGGACTCGGGCAAGTCTCCTTCGCGATATCCCAGGTAAGCGAACACCGGCTGCAGGTGCAGCGGGATCGGGTAGTAGACCTCGGTTCCAATTTTGTGGTCGGCCAGAAATTGCCGCAATTCATCGCGGCGGCGCGCGCGGATCACGTACTGGTGGTAGACGTGGTGCGCGTGCGGCGTGGTCGCCAGCACCCGCACGGGAGCATCTCCGGTAGGGGAAATCAATCCTGATTGCGTGAGCAGGCGATCGTAGGTGGCGGCATGCTCGCGCCGCTTCCCGTTCCAGGCCTCGACGTGAGGAAGCTTCACGCGCAAGACCGCGGCCTGGATGGCATCGAGCCGGCTATTCCAGCCCAGCTCTTCGTGAAGGTAGCGGCGCGGGCTGCCATGATTGCGCAGTCGCCGCATGTGGTCGGCGAAGTCGGGATTCTGAGTCGTGACCAGTCCCGCATCCCCGTAAGCGCTCAGGTTTTTCGAGGGATAGAAGCTGAAGGCGGCCGTCGCGCCCAGCGAGCCGGCCGCGACGGTCGCGCCAGGCGGCGCCGATGGCCTGGGCGGCATCTTCCACAATGGCAAGTTTGAATTCGCCTGCCAGTCGACCCAAGGCGTCCATGTCCGCGCACTGCCCGTACAGATGGACAGGGAGAAGAGCTCGCAAATGGGTGGACCTGCCCGCGCGCAGATGGGCTTCCACCTGCGCAGGATCGAGGTTCAAAGTGTGCGGGTCAACGTCGAGAAACACCGGCCGCGCCCCGGCGCGCACGATGGCGCTGGCGGAGGCGAAGAAGCTGAAGGCGGTGGTGATCACGTCGTCGCCGGGCTGCACGCCTGCGGCGGCGAGCGCGAGCCAGAGCGCGTCGGTTCCGGACGCGCATCCGATCGCATGGGCAGCGCCCGTGAACGCGGCGACTTCGTGTTCCAGGGCTTCGACTTCAGCGCCCAGAATGAAATGCTGCGACGAGCAGACGCGTTCCACCGCCGCCAGAATCTCCTCGCGAATCTCGGCATACTGGCGCGACAGGTCGAGCATGGGCACGGCCGGCGGCGTGGCGCTCTTTTTCGAGATAGAAGCGGGGTTCACGGATCACAAAATTCTAGCAGGTCGACCGGGCGGCATAATACCGGATGACAGGTTTGAGATACACCGTGGGAACAAGAGATCCGCAGCCGCCGCGGCCGCTGCTCACTCTCGCAGGTGAAGGACAGGCAATGCGGGCACTGCCTGGCCCTGGTCAAGCGCAGTGCGCCATTGGTCAACCGAGTGAAGCAGCGCAGCCAGATCCACTCCTCTGTGCTGCTCGGGATACGGCGCCAGATTGCGCCGGGCTCGTTCCAGCAGCGAACGGCAGCCCACTTGGTTTCCCCGGGAGTGATGGTGCAGGGCCACGGCGACCTGAATCAACCCCTGCAGGAACTTGCGCTCCGGCTCGGGCGCCGCCCGCCAGACATCTTCGAGGACCTCGTGAGCCTCAAAGAAGTCGGCTGAATTGAAGAGTCGAATCCCGTGGCAGATGTCGGCTGATGGCACGACTCCAGTGTCGCACAGGAGTCCCATGTCAGGGACTGCGGCCGCCGCTTCGCGCGACGGGGAGAACCAGTCGGGCTACTTCTTCTGCACTTGGGCCTGCTTCAGGGCGGCCTCGATTTTGTCGACCATTTGCTGCGCAGGCGCCGCCAGCGGACCCTGGGGCTCGACCTGTACGGCTTGTTTGAATTCCTTCAGCGCGCCCATGGCATCGCGCTCGCGCAGCAGGATGTTGCCCAGCATTACGTGTTGGCCGGCAATGTTGGGACGGAGTTGGTTGGCTTTGGATACATGCTGGTCAGCCACATCCCAGCGCTGCAAGCCCCAATAGGCGCGTCCGAGTTCGAAGTGGGCATCGGCTGAGTTGGGCGCCAGCTCCACCGCTTTCAGCAAATACTTCTCGGCTTGGGTGTATTCCTTCCGCTCGTTCTCCACGGAGCCGAGCGCGACGTAGGCGCCACCGGCACTCTTGTTGAGTTCGATGGTCTTTTGCAAGGCCTTCTCCGCGTCGTCCCACCTCTTCTGCGAGCTGTAAGCCACGCCCATCAGAAGGTAGGCTTCGGAGTACTGCGGATAGCGCTCGATGGCCTTCTTAAACAGGTCGATGCTCTTGTCCAGGTCTTTTCCCCCGGTCAGGAGCGTGCGACCGCTCTCAAGATCCTTCTTGGCGTCGTCCGGAGCGTCGGGGTCGAGGGGCGCGGAGATCGTAGCGCCGGGGCCCTCGGGAGGAACGGAAGGATCTTTGTTTCCGGGCTCGGCTTTGAGATTGAAGGTCAGGTAGGCGGAGGGAATCCTGATCAAATCTACGGACTGGCTTTCCGGCTTGTATCCGAAAAGCCGAATGGTGACCTCGTAGACATCTGGGGGTACCTGGTAAAAGTCGAACTTACCCTGGCGATCTGTCTGCGTCTGCCCAGAAATGCCGCCCCCCTGCTTCTCCAAATTCACTAAAGTGCCGAAAGGGGCGGGACGGCCATTCAGTAATTGGACGATGCCGTGAATGTCGCCGGGGTGCGCAGGACCGGTCGATCCTTTCTGGGACCAACTGAGTACGCTGCAGGAGATCAAGAAAACGAGAATAAGCGCGCGGACAAGTCGTTGTTTCACGGAGCGCCTCCCTGCTTTCGAAACATTTTAACCCAACAAAAAAGGGGAGGGCCGAGGCCCTCCCCTGTCAGATACGACAATTAGAAGGTGAGACGGAACGCGAACCGTGCGTAGAACGGACGCTGATAGCCGACTGGTCCCGGCCCTGGTCCGAAATCGGTCCAGAAGTCCGGCTTCAGGAAGTCGGGGTTGAGGTCGGGCGAACCGTTGAGCTGGTAATTCTGGTCAACATTCGTGACGACCCGGCTGTTGGTAATGTTGAACAGATCCGCAGCCACGTGAGCCGTAAAGCGCTCGCTGACCCGGAACGGCTTCTCGACGTGCACGTTGACGCCACCGGAGATCGGTGTTCTACCTTCGATGCCACGGGAACCCAGCGGTACTTCGCCGGAGTTGGCATACGCAGGATGGTCGGCAAACTTGCTAATCGGAGTGCCGCTGAGGATGTTAACGCCGCCACCCAGTTCCAGGGCCTTCAAGAAACCCCGAGGAACCACGTAGCTGGTGTAGATGTTGACAATGTGCCGGCGATCCGTATTCAGTGCGCCTGCTTTGTACTGATCACCCAGCATCCCGACGATGCCGTTGGTGAAGTCAAACAGGGAGCTGATGTTGGGATCGGTCTGGCCGTTGTCGTTGCGGAACGCACCTTCGTAGTTGCCGCTCAAGCTGGCAATGCGCCAGTTGGCACGCAGCATCCAGTTGTGTGAGAAGGCCTTGTTGGCTTCGATTTCCACGGCCTTGTAGTAGTGTTTGATGGCCGGGAACCCATCGGGAACACCATCAGGATTCACGCCCCCGGTGGCGCTAACTTCGCCGCCCCAGAAGCCGTTGACCTTACTCCAGCAGATGCTGTTTCCGTTGTTCCAGGGCGATCCCGTCGCCGGGTTGACAGACCCGCCGTTTGCGTCCTGGATCGGACCAGCGATGAATGCAGTGCCATTCGGGTTGGTCGTCGGGTTCCAGATATTCGCCGCGACGTCGCAGGGCGCTGGCGGCGAGCCCGGAATGAAGCTCTGCTCATGCTCGTTCGGGAACAGGTCCGTCCCGGGACCCGGGTTGGCGATGAAATAGTTTTGCGTCATAGCCGGGTTCTGGTTGAACGCCTCCGATGAGATACCGGCGACATCATCCAGAGCGCGAGGCATGACACGGTAGATGAACCGGCCGCTGATCACGACTCCACCTTTGAACTCGTGCTCGGCGCCGACCACATATTCGTCCTGGTACATCATCTTGCTGCCAGGTGCGAACCCAGTGCCAAACAGCGATGCTCCAATGGAGGGTGCCGGAACTGCGCCTCCGTTTGCGGTTCCGTTCAGCAGGTGAGCAGCATCGATCGGCACGTCGATGGTTCCATTGGTGAACTGCAAGTCGCCGCTGCCATCCGCCACGGGGTTAAAGACCATCTTGGTGAGGTCCTTCTCGCCGCTGAGCGAACGCACCGCCGCATCGAGCGGGGTCTGGTAGTTGTAGCGTCCGAAGTTTCCAAAGATCTTGGTCTTGCGGTCTGCAAAAGGATCAATGGAAACGCCAACGCGGGGTGCCCAGTTGTCTGTAAATGTGTAGGTGGACCCAGTGCCCGCCATCTTCCACTGCTCCCAGCGGATGCCCAGGCTCAGGGTCAGACGCCGATTCATCTGCCAGGAATCATTGGCATAACCGGCATGATAGCGGCCATACGTTGGAGTGTTGCCAGAGTCGAACCGGCCGCGGGAGAAGCGCACCTGTACTGGCACGCCGTTGAACAGGGGGCAGACCGTGCAGTCTGCATTTGAAGCAGGCTGCCGCCCCAGAGAAACATCGTGTGTCCTTTCGGGCAAGTTTCATCGCCTGGGGTACAGCCTCCCAGATAGTCTCCACCATCCGCATTGGCATCAGGCACTGGGAAAACCCCGCCCGACGACTTGAAGATGTTGTTGTAGTTTGGCCGCTCGTGCCGGAACCCGAGGCTCAAGGTGTGCTCGCCGGCGGCGTGCACAATCTTTTGAGTATCGACGTTGTAGCCGTAGCTGTCGACCACGTGGTTCTCGTAATTGCCGAACCCTTGCAGAGCATGGACATTGTTAGGATCGGACCGATCCGTGACTTGGAGAATGTCCGCCAGCGGCAACTCGCTGAAGTGGCTGGAATTCCAGGTGAACGAACCATTCACCAGCCAGGTCGGTGACATCGTGCCGTTGTAGCGCACCACAAAGTCTCGGGAACCGTAATCCCACTTGCTCATGGCACTGGTGTCGGCTCCGGTCAGAATGTAATTCTGCTCTCCCGTATTCGTCTTGGTGGGATCACCGAACACTGACGCCTCGAATTGATGATTGTCGTTGACCTTAAAAGTCAGCTTGCCGGCATAGCTAAGAACCCTGGCAAACAGCGTCATGGTGCCTAGAGCTGCGAGAGGTTTGTCAGCTGGCGCCGAGACGAACTGCTGGTTCCACTGGGGATTGAAGTCACCGAAGAAGAACAGATGGTTTTTGAAACCGGGCACTGGGCCGCCCAGTTCGCCGTTCGCATCGAAGTTCGCCCGGTGCTGGAAGTTTCCGACTTCGTTGGTGCGGACCGCGTCGGTCTGCAGGTAGCTGGCTTCCGCGCCCTGCGGAGCAGCGAAAACCCCGATCTCGCCGTGGTACTGGTTGGTTCCCGACTTGGTCACCAACTGGACGACGCCGCCCGTGGCTTGGCCGTACTGCGGCTCGAAGCCGGCGGTCTTGACGTTGACCTCCTTAATGAACGACAGGTTGATGCCGCTGCCGATCGAGCCCTGGTTGCGCGTGAACACACCCAGCCCGCCGAAGGCGCTGTCGGTGATGTTGACGCCATCAGCCACATAGAGGTTTTCCAGGCCGGAACCGCCCGAGATGGAGGGATTCGAGTGGCCCGCGCCGCCGCTATCGGTGGCGCCGGGCGCCACGTAGAACAAGCTCGCGACGTTCCGTCCGACCGGGACACTTTGATAGAAAGTATCCTGTAGACTGGCGCCTACGGAGGTCGAGGTCGTCTCTACCGTGCTGGACGCCCCCGTAACTTCGATCACTTCCGTGACCGCTCCGGGTTCGAGCTTCAGGGTTACAGATGAAGTCCTGCCAATCGCGACTTCGATGTTCTTGGTTTCGGTGGCGCGGAAGCCCTGCTTTTCCACCCGGACTGCGTACATTCCCGGAGTGAGCGAAGAGAACAGGAACTTGCCTTCGCTGCCGGTCGTAGTAACGCTATTTCCCAGTGGGCCGGTCAATGTGACCTTGGCATCTGCGACTACCGCGCCCGAGCTGTCCTGGATGAGGCCACCGATGTTTCCCTTGGTGGACGTATCCTGGGCAAGGACCGGCAGACAAGCCAGAAGCAGGGCCAGAAACAACAGACCCCATGTCCTTTTCTGTGTCATAAAACTCCTTACCTCCTCTAAAGTTGGGTGCTCTCTCATTTGGTGAGGCTCAAACTGAACTAAGGAATGGCCGAAAAGCGATTACAGCACCTAAAACAGTCGCAAACTTGATTGCTTGACACCCTGGTCGTGAACAGCTGCTTGACAGTGCAAGTTGTTGTCCAAATGTAAATGTATTGAAATGATGAAGTTAGCAGCACAAAAACAGCCGCACATCCGGTTTTCGGGATGAAAGCGGCCGTCTACTCTATGGATTTTGGGAAGATCGGTAGAAAACCCTATTTACAGAACGGACGTTGTCGTAGACAAAACACTCGAAAGACAGTCTGCACAAAGGTTTAGGTTGTGGGCTCGGCAGCAAACGCCTTCGCTTTTTGTTCCATCTCCGCGGCCTTCTGGGCTTCGCCGGATTGCTGGTAGTAGCGTGCCAAGCCCAGATACAGCGCGGAACTGGGACGGAGCGGCAGAGCGGACTCGAGCAGCTTGATCGATTTCCCCACCTGTCCCAACCGGCTGAAGCTTTCGGCCATGTCAAGAATGGCCTTCTCATCGGTCTGGTCAGTGACTCCACCGCGGGCGTACAAATCGGCAACCTCGGAAAACGCCTGCCGCGTGTAGAGCAAGTCAACCAGTTTGTCGCGCGTCGGTTCGTCGGGATTCTTGCTGTAGGCCTTACGCAAGACATTCAGCGCCGCCTCCTGGTCTCCCAGTGCGACGTAGCAGAGAGCCCGCTGGTGCTCGCGCGTTCCCTTTTGAAAATCTTCGGCGGCCTGCGGGTCGATCACGTCCCAGATCTGGGGTGAGGCGCCGCTATCAGCAATCCTGAATTGAAAACTGGCGACCGAACGAGTGTGAGTTGCCGGGTCGGTGATCGTGATCGCCATGCGATATCCGCCGGGCTGCAACTCCGCCGTGGGAATTTTCTTCCCGTTGATCAAGCCGCCACTGGCGTCGAACTGGTTCTCCGGCAGATCCTCCGTGATGGTCTTGGTGTCGTGCAAACCCATTCGGCCATAGGAGTATTCCACCTGCAGGTTTCCGTCAGATGCGTGGGCGGGATCTTTGGGCGCTCTCCACAACTGGTAGAAGAACTCCAGGTCCTGTCCGGGAGTCAGCGTCAGACTGTCCATGGCGGGCGTGAACCGGACTCCGGCCACCGAGAACGGCAGGTATGCAGGCTGGCCGGAAACAGCTTCCGAAAACGGAACGACCTCCGTGATGCGAAGGCCGTTGCTGGGCCGCGCGGGCACCACCACCTCGCGTTGAGCCGGGAAGCTGGTGTGCTTGATCTCATCCCCCAACTGAAACTCAAGTTTGTATTTTCCCGGGGGCAGCGGGAGAAGGCCTTCGTAGCCGAAGACCCGGCTCTTGAGCCGGATGTAGGTCCGGTCATCGACGTACTCCGATAACTTCCGCTGCTGCGTGAAGAGCAGCTTGCCTTCCGGAGTGAGCACGCGCGCTGACACTGTTGCCGAGTAGTAGTACTTGCTGTTGGCGCCTTCGGCGAGGGAAAAATCCTCGGGGCGTTTCATGCGCAGCACGTAGTGCACATTGGTTTCGCCCGACGCATCGACCAGCGGCACCATGAGCACGTCGAGATAATCTCCGTGCAGAATCACGCGATGCGACACAGATTCGAGCAGGGCGCTGCGCTCGCGCAGCATGTCTTTATTCAAGGGATGGTTGGCGAGGCCGCGGATATTGTTGAGCAACATGTCGGAGGCCATGCTGGCCGTCGCCGACTGGTAATCGACCGGCTCGTCCGGCAGCAAACTCAAAACGGTTCGGGCCACCTCGCGGCCGGCATCGTGGTCGATCTGATTCCAACTGCTTACCCGGTCGCCCTCCGTGGGACCGGTGACGAGCTTTTCGGGACCGTCCATGAAGGGGCTGAAGAGGCGGAATTCGGCGCCGTTTTCCCGTTGATAGAAGATCACGTAAAAGAAGGGCGGCAGCGCGGGATTGTCGTTCGAATAAAACCAGATCTCCATGGGGCGGATATTGGCGAAGCCCAAGTATTTCCCGGTTTGCTGCGGAGCGCCCAGAGTGATGTACACGCGGCCGCGGTCGGTGCGCCAGCCTTCATCTCCACTGAAGTGCCCGTACCACTGATTGGCATAGGCAATGCGGCGATAGATCTCGTCCTTATAAGAATTGGTAGGCGACCCCGGGTTGGGATTCCGAATTTCCCAGAAATGCTCGATGAATTTCTCGCGCGCCTCATCGCTCGAGAGGTGCACGAAGGCCTCTTTCTCTTCGTCGGTGATGATGTAGGGAACTTCCTCGGTCAGCCACTTGCGATAGGTGGGCGGAAGATTCTGCAGGTCCTTCTTGGAGACGCCCGCAACGGCGGCGCCCGTCAACAGTGCCAGAAGCAGCGTAAGGAGAGAAAGACCGCGAACCCAACTACAAAATACACGACCAGACTGCTGGAGTTGCATCGCTAATGACTATAGGACTGGTTTCGGGCGAACGTCAAGCAAGCGGCAACCCAGCGTCGTCGGAATAGCGGTCGGCAGATTTTTGTCTCCGTGACCACGGGAAGCGTTCCTAAACGAAACAACTTGTTATGTTTAGGCGCCGGCGAAGCATTCACCTTCTGCTCGGGCGGATGCCCGCCAATCGCCCCGAATTTTCCATGGCTTGCCCAGGTCAGCCATGCTCTCCCGCTACCCGGTCAACCATGCGCTCCCTGCTACAAAATGCGACCGACGTTACCGACGTAACCTACTGCGTTACCGAAAAATGACATATCACTGTGTTGGAGAGACAGGTGAACGTCGCCCTGTGTACTCCGGTCCCTGGGAAAAATCTCAAGTTTAGAAGTTGTGAAGCGGTCGCGTGATGGTCCGCGATTCCGGTGGAGGAGCTATGTTGAGGTTCAGGATTCTTGCTGTTGGATTGTTCACGCTTTTCTTTGCCGCAGCGGCACTGGCGCAGATCGGTTCGATCCAGGGAACTGTGGTCGACAACTCGGGTGCGGTCGTGCAGGGCGCCGACGTAACCGTCAGGAACATCGCCACCAACGCGCACCGCGCGGCGACGACGAGCGCCACCGGCGTCTATAGCGTCCCGAACCTGCCGGTGGGGCACTACGAGATCACGGCGAAGAAGGATAGCTTCAAGGCCTACCACCTGGATGATATCGAACTGACGGTGGCGCAGACGCTGGGCGTCGATATCACGCTCGAGCCCGGCACCGTGAGCGAGGAAGTCATGGTGCGGGCCAGCGACGTGCCGGCCGTCGACCTGGAGACCTCGCAGGTCAGCAACATCGTCGACTCGCAGAGGATGCTGGGCCTGCCGCTGACGACCCGCGATCCCTACTCGCTGATCCTGCTGTCGCCGGGAACGATCCAGTCCAACAGCAGTCTGGGCGGATTTTCCGTGAACGGGTCGCGCGAACGAGACAACAACTTCCTGCTCGATGGTTCCGACAACAACGACACCTCGGTACCGGGCATCGCGGGCGGGCTGGCGTCGTTGAATCCGGATGCGACCGAAGAGTTCCGTGTCATCACCAACAACTTCATGCCGGAGTACGGCCGCAACAACGGCGCGATCATCGATATCGTGACCAAGAGCGGCACCAACGACTGGCACGGGGGAGCGCGCTGGTTTGGCCGGTACAACGCTCTTGGGGCGCGCGACTACTTCAATCACAATATCGATCCTCTGACAAACAAGGTGGAAGCGCAGAACCCGTACGTCCGCAATCAGTTCGGGTTCAACTTTGGCGGTCCGATCGTCAAGAACAAGACATTCTTCTTCGTGGATGATGAGTGGCAGCGTTTTCGCACGACTCTCACGAACAAATCGACCGTTCCGAACGCCGCTTTCAAGAGCATGTTGAGCGGCGGGACGTTTCCCTACACCGACTACGATCCCAATGATTGTCCTTCCGGAACGGCGCCGTGCACGCTGCAGATCGATGCGGGCGGAGCCAACAGCACGTTTGGATATTCGGTTGATCCGCTTATGACGCAGATCCTGAGCCTGTACCCGAACCCGAACGGTCCGGCAGTCGATCAGATGCGCAGTGATTTGTTCTACCCGTCCTCGTCGCGATCGGATGTGAACAACCTCACCGCGAAACTGGATCAACATATCGGCGACAAGCATCTGTTGACGCTTCACGCTGCCTACGACCAGTACAAAGATCCGAACGGTTTCCACGACGATTTCCTCCCAAACGGCCTGGGCGCAACGGCATCGCAGAACCACGTTTTGTTGGGAGGCGTCTCGCTGACCTCAACGCTGAGCTCGACCCTGGTCAACCAGGCCAAGGTCGGATACAACAAGAACGACAATCCCTTCAATTGCAGTGGCCTGAACACACTGAATGTCGGCTCGGTCGATCAGTACGGGAGGCCGCGCGATTTCTCGCTGCCCGATGTGGCCGGCTTCGGCTGCCTGGCTCTATTTGACAGCAACGGCCAGTGGCGCAAGACCGGAACGTGGAGCTGGGGCGACAACCTGAGCTGGGTCAAGGGCGCGCACACCTTCAAGTTTGGCGCCGATTTCCGCTGGATCTACGAAGATGGCTTCAACTCGTTTACCTCGCGCAGCCTGGTGACGCTGGCACCCTTCGGCGACTTCGGGTTCTCAACCATCATGGTGAATCCAAGCCTGGCGCCCTGCGATCCCTTTGGCTACATCGGGGGCCCGGCTAATTCCTCTGACCCTTACCAGAATTGTGGCACCGACTCCTCGGGCAATCCTGATTTCGTGTTTCAAGACATGACGAACATGCTCCTCGGAGTGATGGACACGGAACAACAGAGCCAATACTTCGACAAGAGCGGCAATCGCACCGTCAATGACCTGCGCCGCTTCCGCCAGCATGAGTACGACTTCTTTGTGCAGGACAGCTGGAAGATCCGGCCCAACCTGACGCTCAACTTCGGACTGCGCTACCAGTTCAACGGCGTGCCCTTCGAAGTGGACAACAATCTTTCCAACCTGTTCGAGAATGCGTCCGGGCCGGCTCCCGACGCACTGGACCCGATCAACACCCCCGGCTGTGATCCCACCCTTCCGACGTGTTCAGGGTTCACCTTCACAACGGTTGGATCAGGAACGGGACACCTTCTGTACGACAACAACTTCAATAACTTTGAGCCCAGGCTGGGATTTGCCTGGGATCCCTTCCGGGACGGGAAGACAGCGGTTCGTGGCGCCTTCGGAATCTTCCACGACCGCGTTTTTGGCAACCTCTTTGGCAATGCGACCAGCAACCCACCATTTCAGCAAACCCCGTTCTTGGAGCCCTTTGACCAGCCCGAGAACGTGACCTTGCCCGGCACCGTGGCCACCAGCGTCCACACTGCGGATGGTTCGGCGTTCTTTCCAACCATCATTGCAAAGCACTTCCCATTGCCGTATACGTCGAGCTGGAACTTCGGGATTCAACGCGAAGTGTTGCGCGGCGTGACCGTCGACGTGAACTACGTCGGGAACCGGGGCTTCCACCAGTTCCGCGTCGTGGATGGCAACCCGCCGCAACCGGCTCTGGTGGCTGCCAACATCGCTGGGGGTACCGATCCGGCGGAGTTGACCTTCAACAGCTTGTATTTTGGCGGACCTGGCGTTACCTCGGTCAACAACACTGCGTTTTTCTCGGCAGCTCTCAACGAGGCGATCGGCAATTCCTGGTATCACGGCCTGCAGGTGAACGTGAACAAGCGCTTTTCCAAGGGCTTCCAGATCCAGGGGGCGTACACCTATGCGCACGCCATTGACGATTCATCGGATCCGCTGGTGGCCTCTGAAAAAACCAACCGCTCGTTTCCACGCAACAGCTTTGCGCTCTACAACGAGCGCGGCAACTCCGGGTTCGACATCCGTCATCGCCTGGTCGTGAACTATGCCTGGGACCTGCCGGTCGGTAAAGGGCGGGCGTACCTGAGCTCCGGCCTTGTGGGCAGGGCGCTCCAGGGCTGGCAAATGGCGGGAATCACGACCCTGCAGAGCGGACATCCTTTCGATCTGTTCGGAAACCGAGATTCGGAACACACCGGCTTGTCGGCGCGCCTGGACCTGGTTGGAGACCCATCCCTTCCCGCAGGGCACGCCAGGAATCAAACTGGAGTGAACATTAACGCGTTTCAACTCGCGCCTTATGGACAGGCCGGCAGCGTCGGAAGAGATCGCTTCTTCGGGCCGGGCTACAACAACTGGGACATGGTGATGTCGAAGGACACATCGATTACCGAGCGGGTCACGCTGCAATTCCGGACGGAAGTTTTCAACGTGTTTAACCGGACGCAGTTCGATCAGCCAGGAAACCTGTATCAAAACCCTGGCACGTTCGGCTTCTCCACCGAGACGATCAGTCGCGCCGACACCACGACCTCGGCACGGCAAATGCAGTTTGGGCTGAAGCTCCTGTTCTAAGAAATTACAGGGAAGACGACCGCCTGCGGGAACATTCGCGGGCGGTTTTCTTTGAGTGCTGAAAGAAGCTGCGGAGTAGGGGCGGGTCCGCGGGTCTTTGCGCAATACCAGCCGGATTGTGCCGAGCGGGGATTCTATTCTTCCGAACTATTTCCCGAACAGCGGGTAGTGACTGGCGGCGCCCATGAAGAACAGCATGGGGATACTGAGGAAGGCGTTGGCTCGCGACGCCAGGAATCCCATGCGCGCCATGCGCTTGGCCTGCTCGGGAATGGGCGTGCCGTTCTGCGCGTTGTCCTTGGTCCAGGCGATGAGCTTCTTCTGAATGCGCCAGATTACGCCCCAGACGTTCAGCATCATGACCCATCCCATGCCTCCGCCGATGCCAATCGAGAGCAGGCGATTGCTCTGCCAGCCCTGGTCGTTGATGCTGAGAAACAGCCAGGCGGCGACGATGACCACGACCGCGTAGATAACACCAATCACAGAACCCTTGTCCAGTGCGCCTTTCCCGGGGATCAGGACAGCGTAAAGAATTCCCCACACCACCGTCCAGATTCCGAAGAAACTCAACATCACCATGCCGGAGGAGGCGCCGGCGTTGTGCGCATCCACATTGACGATGCCCATGCCCCAGTACGCCAGGCCGGCGAGCACGGTGAGGACAGCCGCCATGCGGAACCACCAGAGCGCGCGGGGCATAAGCGCGGGCACGACCTTTCCCTTGGTGGCGGCGTCGAGCTCTTTCTGGAAGGGAACATTTACTAGATTGAAGAAATAAAGCAGGCCGATCCAGGTGATGCCGGCGAGAAAGTGGATCCAGCGGGTGATCATCAGGAAATTAGTGTTGAAATCGCCGGGCACGTGGATGTTGGGACTGAACAGAGATGCTGCGAGTTGAAGCATGAAAGTTCCTCCCGAATAGTAAGCGCGGATTGTACATCAGGGGGCGGCCCGGAAACGGGGCGGGATGGTGACGTTACGGGGAGACGAAATCTTAAACCGCAGAGGGCGCAGAGGCTGGCCGCAGCGTACGCAGAGAATGGCAGAGGGCGCTGAGAGAAAAGCTTATCTGGTTAGCCTCGCGCTGGCGCCTCCGGCTGAAGCTCCTCTTATACGGGATTTTCATTTGACTGCTCAGCCTTGCTGGCGTTTATCCGGGGGTAACCTGGCTGCGCAGGTTACCTGCATTTCAGCGGCTAAGAAGTGGGTGAAGAATATTGTGAACTTTTACAGAACTTCCTTGTCCAAAAAGTTGAAAAGTCGAGCCCGAGGCCGTATTGTACGGAGTGCTGACCAAGACGGCTCGGCGGCCGATGCACTCGTCGAGAATGCCGAACTGTTGCGGGTTGTCCCCCCTGCGCTTTGTGACCGTCTGCGCCACGGGTCGCAAGGAACAGCTGCTTCCTAAAGTCCAAATTGCAAGGAGATCGGCAGATGGAAAACAAGCCGGCGCAAAACATTCAGGATTCCTTCCTCAACACGGCCCGCAAGGAAAAGCTCAATATCACGATCTATCTGCTGAGTGGGGTCAAGTTAACGGGCCGAATCCGTTCCTTCGATAAATATTCGGTGGTGCTCGAGACCAACAACCAGGAACAGTTGATCTTCAAGCACGCCATCTCTACGGTTGTGATGGGGCGAGTGCCGCATGCTCCGTTTGCGACCCATGGCGAAGGCCGGCCGACGGCAGTGCCGTCGGTACCGGCGCCCGCGCCCCCAAGCAGCGCTTCCGGCACCGAAGGATAAGGCGCGTTCCAGTTGCGCACGGCAGACTCCAAAAGCTCTCGCAAGGACGACGCGGTGCGCCGCGCGGTCAAGGGCGAACCAGTCTCCGTGGATCGCGACCGTCGGGACTCGGGCGAACGCGCGTTTCTGGTGGGCCTTGACTACCGGGTGCGGGCGCGCAATATCGCGAAACGCTCTCTGACGGGCGGCGCACAAGCCGCGCGCGACGCGGCCACCAGCGTGGCGGCCGGTGCGAAGCCTCCCAGCATGCCGGAGTTCAGCGCGGAAGAGTCCCTGGACGAACTGCGCACACTGGCCACCAGCGCCGGCGCCGTCGTCGTCGGCGAAGTGTTGCAGAGGCGGGACCGTCCCGACCCGGCGACCTTGATCGGTGGCGGCAAACTGGAGGAGATCCAGGGCACGGCCGCCTCTCTGGATGCGGACCTCATTCTTTTCGATCACGACTTATCTCCTTCCCAGCAGCGCAACATTGAACGCATCCTGCACAAGCGGGTGATCGACCGCACGCAACTGATCCTCGACATTTTTGCCCGGCACGCGAAAACGCGGGAAGGGCAGTTGCAAGTGGAACTGGCGCAACTGGAATACATGCTGCCGCGGCTGGCCGGGCGTGGTGTTGAAATGTCGCAACTGGGCGGCGGCATCGGGACCAGGGGGCCGGGCGAAACCCAGCTCGAGACCGATCGCCGGAAAATCTACCGGCGTATCCGGCACGTGAAAGAGCAGATCGAGAACGTGCGCCGCATTCGCGCGCAGCAGCGGCAGCGGCGGGAGTCGGCGCCGGTGGCGACGATCGCGCTGGTGGGGTACACGAACGCCGGGAAGTCAACGCTGTTCAACGCGCTGACCAAGGCCGAAGTGCTGGCGTCTTCACAGATGTTCGCGACGCTGGATCCCACAATTCGCGGCGTGGAATTGCCTTCGCGCCGGAAAGTGCTCCTGTCGGACACGGTAGGATTCATCCGCAACCTGCCGCACACGCTGGTTTCAGCGTTTCGCGCGACCCTTGAGGAAGTGCAGCGCGCGGCGCTGATTCTGCACGTATCGGATGCGGGCAGCCCGCTGACAGCGGAGCAGGATGCGCAGGTGGAACTGGTGCTGAAGGAACTGGAAGCGGAGAAGAAGCCGCGTCTGCATGTGATGAACAAGATCGACCTGCTCGAGCCGAAGCAGAGGGAAGCGTTGCGGGACGATGACCGCACGGTGCACGTGTCCGCGGTCCGGGGAGTCGGGATTGCTACGTTGCTGGAGCGCATCGACCAGGTACTGGAGGAAGACCCGGTCAGCCGAGTGCGTCTGAGCATTCCCCAGAAAGAAGGCAAGGTACTCGCCATGCTGGCGGCGCGATCGCGCATCTACTCTCGTCAGTATCGGGACGGACTAGTCGAGATGGTGGCGGAGGCGCCGGAATCGGTGGTGCGCCGGGTGAGACAGTTTGTGATGAAAAACAGCTCTTAGCTTTTAGCTCTAAGCCTTTAGCTCAAAGAACTTTCACAGCCGCGACATCGTGGCGCCATTCCGTTGCCCCAGCCTCGATTGATGCAAAACCCAGCAATGATGGTGCCGCGAACGAGGAAACTTCAAGTCTGGCGGAAATCGCAGACCTCTAGGCGGCACAATATCGCTGAAACCAGCCAAGGTTATCCTTGCTAGCCTGCGAATATTGCCGTTAGGTGCGGGTGGCTAAAAGCTAACGGCTTAAGAGCCTAAGAGTCAAAAATTAAATGGGCCGATAGCCAAAAAGCGGTGACTTTTCTTGGCTGCCGGCCCATTCGATCCTGAATTGGATCGGAGGTGATGTAGTTATGTTAGTCCGCTTTGTGGGGAAGTCAAGGGATAGTTCGAGAAAGCCAACAGAAATTGTTGAGGGCCGGAAAAATTTTCCACCCGTGACCGCAACCGGCAGAGCCTGAAGCCCTTCCCCTCGTTGACACAAGCTCCCTAGGATGTTAACTTTAGGGGTTTTGTAGCCCTCTTTCTTCCGGTTCTTCAGCTAAGCCATGGATGAGACGCTTCGACAGCTAGGCGGATTACTGCTCGGGTCCGTACCCACCATCATTATGTTAGTGGTGCTGTACGCGATTTACACGGTAGTGGTCCACAAGCCACTGGCACGGGTTCTGGCCGAGCGGCGCGCCAAAACCGAGGGCGCCATCGAAAAGGCACGGGCCGATGTGGCAGCCGCCGAGGCCCGAACGGCCGAATACGAACAACGCTTGCGCGAGGCCAGAATCGCCGTCTTCAAGCACCAGGAGGCGCGCCGCCAGGCGGCTTTACAGGCCAGGGCAGCGGCCGTGGCGGCAGCTCGGACCCGGGCCCAGGAGCAGGTTGCCCAGGCGCGGGCTGCCATGGAGCAGGACAAGATCGCGGCCCAGGAGAGCCTGCAGGGAGATTCGGCGAGGCTGGCCGCGGAGATTATCCGCCAGGTTCTGCGTCCGCTGGCGGTCCAAAATCCGGCTGGAGATGTGCGATGACCCTGAACCGTGGTTCGTTGGCTGGTCTGCTTCTGCGATCCGCGGCAGGCGTGCTGGCTGTGCTGCTGTTCTTGAGCATGTCGGCGATGGCGCAGCAGGCGGGCGACCTCGTCAGCCGCCGCGTCGTCACCATCCGATTCATTCGCGGAAAAGCAGATTAAGAAGGAACAACCGGCCGACCAGCATTCCGGCTTCGGCGCGGAACTCGCCAAAGAGACCCGGGAAGCCGCCGGGGAGGACGGCGATGTCGAGCAATTCAAGCATTCGCCTTCCGTCGTGTTCCTCGCAAACATTACCCGGCTCGACCTCAGGCATGCGTATTGGCTCGCGGTGGGATTGAACTTCGCCGTGATCGCGGGCGTGATGTTCTGGGCGGCCCGGAAGTACCTGCCGGGAGCGTTCCGGGCCCGGACGGCCTCGATCCAGCGCGCCATGGAAGAGGCGCGGCGGGCCAGCGAAGACGCCAACCGCCGCCTGTCGGGGATCGAGTCCCGCTTGTCGAGGCTGGATGATGAAATTGCCGCCATGAAGGCTTCGGGCGAAGCGGACCTGGCGGCGGAGGAAGCCCGCATCCAGGCGGCAGCCGAACAGGACGCGCGCAAGATTGTCGAATCCGCGGAACAGGAGATTGCCGCGGCCGCCAAGGCGGCGCGGCGCGATCTGACCAACTACGCCGCCGACCTGGCGATCGCGCTGGCCAAGAAACAAATTCATGTTGACTCGGGCACCGACACTTCCCTGGTGCGCAGTTTTGCCGACCGGTTGGGCAGTGCCGAGGACGGAGGCAAAAACTAGCGCATGGCTTCCGTCACCAGCGTGTACGCGCGCGCGTTCGCCGATGTGGTGCTCAAGAGCCGGCTGGACGCGAGCCGCACTTCCGAGCAACTCCACTCGCTGAGCGCGTTGCTGCGAGCGAATCCCGATTTGCGGCGGGTTTGGGACAATCCGGCCCTGGCCGCGGAACAGAAGCGCCGCGTTCTGGATGCGATCTCGCAACGGGAGGGCCTGTCACGGCAGGTGCGGAATTTTGTGGCGGTGTTGATCGATCACCGGCGGATGCACTTTTTTGATGCGATCATAGAACAACTCGGGCATGAACTGGATGCTCGCCTCGGTTTTGCCGAAGCCCAGATCACCAGTTCGCGCGATCTGAGCGAGCCGGAGAAGCGCACCCTGGAGGCCCAGGTGGAGAAATTGACGGGCAAGAAAGTTCGCGCCCGCTATTTGCGGGATGTCTCGATTCTGGGCGGCGCCGTGGTGCGGGTCGGCAGCACCATCTACGATGGGTCCGTGCTTGGGCAGTTGGAGAGGATCCGGGAGCAGATCGCGGGAAGCAGCTATTAGCGGTTAGCCGTTAGCTTCAAGAACTATAAGAGAGGCGGCGACTGGGAACGAAACGCGTCAGCCGCTTTTCACCGCAGAGATCGCAGACAAGGGCCGCAGAGTTTCGCTGAGAGAATCGGGAAGACGCAGCGTCATCGAATTCGAAATCAAGAAGCTAGCACCTAAAAGCTGGCAGCTAAGAGCTGATTCTTTATGGCACAAATCAAGGCAGACGAGATATCGCAGCTGATCCGCGAGCAGATCGAGAACTACGAAAGCAAGATCACGGTCGATGAAGTGGGGACGGTGATTTCGCTGGGTGACGGCATTGCCCGCGTTTACGGCCTCGACAAGGTAATGGCCGGCGAACTGCTCGAGTTTCCCCACGGCGTGGCCGGACTGGCCATGAACCTGGAAGAAGAGCAGGTCGGCGTGGTGCTGCTCGGCGAATACACCGAGATTCGCGAAGGCGATGAGGTCAAGCGCACCGGGCGCATCATGAGCGTGCCGGTGGGCGAGGCCATGGTCGGCCGCGTCGTGAACTCGCTCGGCCAGCCTATCGATGACAAGGGCCCGATCGCGACCAAGGAGTTCATCGCGATGGAGCGCATCGCACCGGGCGTCATTGACCGGCAGCCGGTGCGGGAGCCCATGGCGACCGGGCTGAAGGCGATCGACTCGATGATTCCTATCGGCCGCGGCCAGCGCGAGCTGATCATCGGCGACCGCCAGACGGGCAAGACCGCGATCGCCCTCGACACCATCATCAACAATAAAGGCAATGACCTGATCTGCATCTACAACGCGATCGGGCAGAAGCGCTCGTCGATTGCGCAAGTGGTGAAAATTCTCGAAGACGCGGGCGCGATGGAGTACACCATCGTGGTGGCGGCCTCGGCTTCAGAGCCGGCGCCCATGCAGTACATCGCGCCTTACGCCGCCTGCGCGATGGGCGAATACTTCCGCGACACGCAAGCGGCATGCGCTCGTGATTTATGACGATCTCTCCAAGCACGCGGCGTCGTATCGCGAGATTTCGCTGTTGTTGCGGCGTCCGCCGGGACGCGAGGCCTATCCCGGAGACGTGTTCTACCTGCACTCCCGCCTGCTGGAGCGCGCCGCCAAGATGAGCGACAAGAATGGGCGGCGGCTCGCTGACCGCGCTTCCCGTCATCGAGACCCAGGCGGGCGACGTGTCCGCCTACATTCCGACCAACGTGATTTCGATTACGGACGGCCAGATCTTTCTGGAAACCGACTTGTTCAACTCGGGCGTGCGCCCGGCGGTGAACGTGGGTATTTCCGTGAGCCGCGTGGGCGGCAGCGCGCAGATCAAAGCCATGCGGCAGGTGGCGGGATCGCTGAAACTGGAACTGGCGCAGTACCGCGAGCTGGCGGCCTTTGCGCAGTTTGGCAGCGATCTCGACAAAGCCACGCAGAACCAGCTCAACCGCGGCAGCCGGCTGGTGGAGATCCTGAAGCAGGGCCAGTTCTCGCCCTTGCCGTTCTCGAAGCAGATCCTGATCATCTTTGCGGGCACGAGTGGCTTCCTCGACGACATGCCGGTCGAGCAGGTGCGGCCCTTCGAGATTGGAGCTTCACAAGTACGTCGATACCGCGAACCCCGGACTGCTGCGCACGATCATGGAGAAGAAGATTCTCGACGACGGGCTGAAGGCCGAGATGAGCAAGGTGATCAAGGAGTTTAAGGAGCAGTTCGTGGCTGCGCGGAAGAAGTAGCAAGTATCGAGGCACGAGTCCCGAGCGGGAAAGAGACCCCGGCGGATTGGGCTCGCTGACAGCTAACGGCTGAGAGCTGACAGCTGCTGTTCTATGGCAAACATTCTCGACATCAAGCGGCGCATTCGCAGCGTGATCAACACGCGGCAGATCACCAAGGCCATGAAGATGGTCTCGGCGGCGAAGCTGCGGCGGGCGCAGGATCGCGCGCTGGCGGCGCGGCCCTATGCGCAGATGTTGACCAACGTGCTGAAGTCGCTGGTATCGCGAGCGGAAATCTACGATCCCGAGACCGGCGAGCCCCGGCATCCGCTGCTGGCGCAGCGTGAGGAGCGTAACGTCCTGCTGATCGTGGTCACCGGCGACAAAGGGCTGGCGGGCGCCTTCAACACCAACATCCTGAAGTCGGCCATGCAGTTCCTGGGCGAGAAGGCGGGCAAGAATATCGAGATCGAAACCATCGGACGCAAGGGGCGCGATTTCCTGAGGCGCCGTTTCTCGACGGCTGAGCCGCGAACTGCCGAGTCGGCTGAAGCCGGTTCGCACCGACGCATGATCGGAGAGCAGGTCGGGAGTGCTGAACAAGGTGGACCATGCGCTGGCCACCAAGCTGGCGGAGCGCGTGATCGAGCGCTATTCAGAAGGCGAGATCGATGCCGTCTACCTGATCTTCAACGAGTTCAAGTCGGTGATCCAGCAGCGGCTGGTGGTGGAGCGGGTGCTGCCGATCATCGAAGATGGGCGTGGCGCAGGTGCAGGTGGCGCGCGAACTCGACCCAGCAGGAGAAAGAGGAAGCGCAGAAGGCGGCGATCTCGGCGGGTGTAGGCATGCGCTCGACGGAAGCGCTGTCGATCGATGCGGCTGCGGCCGGATTCGCGACCGCGCCGGTCGACTACATTTACGAGCAGTCGCCGGCCGAGTTGTTCAACGACCTGCTGCCGAAGTATGTGGGCATCCAGATTTTTCACGCGCTGCTGGAATCGGTAGCGGCCGAGCATGCGGCGCGCATGACGGCGATGGAGTCGGCGACAAACAATGCCACCGACATGATCGATTCGCTGACCCTCGCCATGAACCGCGCGCGCCAGGCGAAGATCACGAAAGAGATTATCGAGATCGTGAGCGGGGCGGCAGCGCAATGACGCAGCTATTGGCTATTAGCCGTTAGCTCGTAGCTTGTGGAGGCGTCCCGCAGTTTTGCAGCGATTGTCGGCAGGCGGTTTTCTGCCGATTGAGTCAGAGGTCCCTGGATTCGAGAGAAAGAGAGCTAAAAGCTAACAGCTAAAGGCTAAGAGCTGATTTTATGTCAGAAAACATTGGACACGTAGTACAGATTTCGGGACCAGCCGTGGACGTGCAGTTCGGCGAAGGGGCCATGCCTCCGATTTACCAGGCGTTGCGCGTCGTCAGCGACGGGTTCAACGTGCCGAACCCAGTCAACGTCATCCTCGAAGTGCAGCAGCACCTGGGCGAAGGCCGGGTGCGCTGCGTCGCCATGGAAGCCACCGACGGCATGGTGCGCGGCATGAAGGCGATTGACCAGGGCGGGCCGATTTCCGTGCCGGTGGGCCATGGAACGCTGGGGCGCGTGATGAACGTGATCGGCGAGCCGGTCGACCAGCTGGGCCCGATCGAATACAAGGAGCGGTTGCCCATTCACCGGCTGGCGCCGGCATTCGACGAGCAGGCCACGACCGCCGAGATGTTCGAGACCGGGGTCAAGGTCGTCGACCTGATTCAGCCGTTCCTCAAGGGCGGCAAGATCGGGCTGTTCGGCGGCGCGGGCGTCGGCAAGACCGTCGTCATCAGGAGCTCATCAACAACGTCGCCAAGCAGCACGGCGGTTTCTCGGTGTTTGCGGGCGTGGGCGAGCGTACCCGCGAAGGCAACGACCTGTGGCTCGAAATGAGCGAGTCGGGCGTCATCAAGCCGGGCGATCCGTCGAAGTCGAAGGCCGCGCTGATCTACGGGCAGATGACGGAGCCGCCCGGAGCGCGCCTGCGCGTGGCCCTGACCGGGCTGACGGTCGCGGAATACTTCCGCGACGTCGAGGGCGCCGACACGCTGCTGTTCATCGACAACATCTTCCGTTTCACGCAGGCGGGATCGGAAGTGTCCGCGCTGCTGGGCCGCATGCCGAGCGCCGTCGGCTACCAGCCCAACCTGGCGACCGAAATGGGCGAATTGCAGGAGCGCATCACCTCGACCAAGAAGGGATCGGTCACCTCGGTGCAGGCGATTTACGTGCCCGCCGACGACTTGACCGATCCGGCGCCGGCCACCACGTTCGCTCACCTGGACGCGACCACCGTGCTTTCGCGCGCGCTGACCGAAATCGGCATCTATCCGGCCGTCGATCCGCTGGCCTCGACTTCGCGCATTCTCGATCCACGCATCGTGGGCCAGGAACACTACGACGTGGCGCAGCAGGTGAAGAAGACGCTGCAGACGTACAAGGACCTGCAGGACATCATCGCGATTCTCGGCATCGACGAGCTCAGCGAAGACCAGAAGCTCACCGTGGCCCGGGCGCGCAAAATCCAGCGCTTCCTGTCGCAGCCCTTCCACGTGGCCGAACAGTTCACCGGCATCGCCGGGACGTTACGTGAAAGTGGCCGATACGGTGAAGGGCTTCAAGGAAATCGTCGAAGGCAAGCACGACGACATTCCGGAGCAGGCTTTCTACATGAAGGGCACGATCGACGAAGTGATTGAGGCGCCGAGAAGATGAAGGCGGCAGCGTAAGAACCGTCGTATCGGTCGTCGGCAAGCGCTCTCGACTGACACCGTTTGGCTAACAGGACTAACGACTGAACAGCGACGACGAACGAATGGCTGATTCCTTCCAACTCGAAATCGTCACTCCCGAGAAGCTGGTGGTCAAGGACCATGCCGAGGAGATGCAGATTCCCGGAAAGAACGGGTATCTGGGCATCCTGCCGGGACACGCGCCCCTGATCACGGAGCTCTCCGTGGGGCAAATCAGCTATCGCAACGGGAGCGAGACGCACTACCTGTGCGTGGCCTGGGGCTTCGCCGAAGTATTGCCCGACAAAGTGACGATCCTGGCGGAAACAGCTGAACGGGGCGAGGACGTGGATCGCGAACGCGCGCACAAGGCAAAGGAACGAGCGGAGAAGCGGTTGGCGAGCGCCGATCCGGAAGTCGATGTGCCGCGTGCGCAAAGTGCGCTGGCGCGGGCGACCACCCGGTTAGAAGTCGCCGAGAAGGAAGGACGAACTACGGCGAGCCAGTGAGCCGGTAAGGCTGGCGCTACCCCACCGCAAAGAACGGGGAAGAATGGGGCGCCCCGCTGGTGGTCGTGAGCGGATGGCTGATAACCGTTGGCAATATCATTCGCGCACCGGCAGCAACGTCATTCGTTCTAAAAATATGAGCCGCCGGAATCATTCCGGCGGCTCCTTCTCATTCCGACCGCTTCCGTGAATGGCCAACGACCATCCGCTAGAAGCCAACGACTAACAGCCAACGACCAACGACTGCTCTTCAGTATCTGCCGTTGAAGGTGGCTTGATATCCGGCGCGGTAGCCGTCGGTGTACTGGGCCTTGTAGGCGTTCTTGTCGCCGTACTCCCGTTGATAGCCGTGGTCGCGGTTATCGAAGCGGGCGCGGGGATCGGGATTGAACGGCTTATTTTTGTATTGATCCTCGCGGGCCATGGTGGCGCCGTCCTGATAGCCGGTGTTGTATCCGAACCGGCTGTCATACCCGGAGTAGCCGTTGCCGTAGTAGCCATTGCCGCCGTAGCGGTTGTCGCGGTAACGGTCGCCGCGATCGCCATCGCCCCGCCAGCCTGGGCGTGCGCCATTGAAGCCAGATTGGAAGCCGTCCGCGTAGCCTTGCTGGTAGCCGTTCTGGAAGGCACGCACCGGACCCATCCAGTTCTTATAGCCGTGCGTGGCCTGCCGCCAGTCGGGCGTGCGGTAGTCATTAGGATCGTTTTCGCGGCCCTCGTGGCGGCCGCGTTTCTCGCCGTCCCGAAAACCGCTGTCGTAGCCATACTGCCGGGTCTGGGCTACGTTGCCACCGCGGTAGTAGTAATCGTCCCGGTCCTGCGCGAGCGCGGACGCGCTCAGCGCCAGAACGAAAGAAACCGCCAAGGCTGCCAACCTCACTTGTCGCTGCATACTCACCTCCGTCACCGGATGCTGCTTCCGGTGTCTGCTCAGTTGGGATGCCGACGGTGACCTGCGTGATGCCTTGCAGATTCATCCGAAAGGCTGTAGTTCGAATTCTGAAGGTAGTCTGAAAGCCAATGTTTGTGCGGGTGCGCAACTTTTATTTTGGAGCGGTGTTCAATGCATGGCCGATCTCACCAAACGCCCCGCCCGATCTGCTAGACTTTTTCGTTCCCTTATAACTGGCCGGGAGTGGCCTTCATGCAGATCAAGCGAGTGGGCGTGGTGGGCGCGGGCACGATGGGCAACGGCATCGCCCACGTCTTTGCGCGCAGCGGATATGCGGTGACGCTGTGCGACGTGGAGCAGCGCTTTCTCGATCGCGCGCTTGAGGCGATCGCCAAGAATCTGGACCGCGAAATCGCCAAGAACAAGATCACGGCCGAACAAGAAGCCGCCGCACGGCAGCGAATCACGCCCGTGCTTGACCGCGCCAAGCTGGCGGACTGCGATCTGGTGGTCGAGGCGGCGACCGAGAAATTCGAGATCAAGGCTGAGATCTTTCGCGATCTCGACCGCATTGCGCGGCCGGAAGTGATTCTCGCTTCCAACACCTCCTCGATTTCGATCACCAAGATTGGCGCGCTGACCAAGCGGCCCGACAAGGTCATCGGGATGCACTTCTTCAATCCGGTGCCGGTGATGAAGCTGGTCGAGGTGATTCGCGGGCTGGCGACCTCGCAGGCGACCTTCGAGACCGTTCGCGATCTGGCGGTGAAGCTGGACAAGACCCCGGTCGAAGTCAACGACGCGCCCGGCTTCGTCTCCAACCGCGTGCTCATGCCGCTGCTGAACGAAGCCATGTACGCGGTGATGGAGGGCGTGGCCACGGCCGCAGGCGGTCGACGAAGTATTCAAGCTGGGCATGGCGCATCCCATGGGGCCGCTGACGCTGGCGGATTTCATCGGGCTCGATGTCTGCCTCGACATCATGCGCGTGCTGCACGCGGGGCTCGGCGATCCCAAGTACCGTCCGTGCCCGCTGCTGATCAAGATGGTCGATGCGGGCTGGCTGGGGCGGAAGAGCGGCCGGGGCTTCTATCAGTACTAGCGGAAGCCGAGGAAGTGCGGCACCATGATGTTTTCGCAGGGAGATGTCCGAAGTGACTTACAGATGACGACAGCCTGGGGACGAAGTTCTGCCGGAAGAGGCGCCACGGGCACGACGCGACTGCGGCTTTTACGTGTTCGGCCGCCGCTGCCGGCATGTTTGCGGGTTGGGTGGATATCAAGGTCGGCGACCTGCTGCTCACGGCGATGCTCGTGCTGGCGCCTTGCATGCTGCTGGGCCTGCTGCGGCCGGAGCAGGCCCTGGCGCTGGGTGCCATGGTTGGCGTCTTCGTTCCCATCGTGGAACTGCTCGGCGTACCTCGTGCTTCACCGCAGAAGCCCGACCGGGCCCAGATCTACGAATCCTTTCTGGCGCTTCTTGCCCGGCATCGCGGCGGTCGTATGGCGGGCGCGATGATGCGGCGGGCGATCGTGAACAACCTGTTGCGAAAAAGTAAGCCGGTGCAATCGCAAACGAAGTCCTCGGCTAACCAGAAAGTTACTCCCGTTTCCACAGCCGTAACGAGTATGCTGCGAGCATATGGGAGTGTCGGTCTCGGTGCTGGCCAGCGGCAGCCGCGGCAACAGCGCCCTCGTGGCCAGCAGTCGACGACGCGCATCCTGGTCGATGCCGGTATTTCCTGCCGCGAGACCTTCAAGCGCATGAAGGCGTGGGTGAAGATCCGCGCTCGCTCTCCGCGATCCTGATCACCCACGAGCACTCCGATCATGTCTACGGCTTGCAGCGTGCTGGCAACGAAGACTGAAGCGTTCCGGTCTTCATGACCGGGCGCGACGCACCATGCCTGGGCGCGGGCGGTGCGCGACGAAGAAGGGAGTTCGTCCGAGCTGCGAAGGCTGGAGATTTTTGCTTCCGGGCGGAGCTTCCAGGTGGGCGACATCGCGGTGACGCCGTTCACCATTCCGCACGACGCCGCCGATCCGGTGGGCTTCACGTTCCGCGCCGAAGGCGTGAAGATCGGCTTTGCCACCGATCTGGGCTACGTGCCGGCCAGCGTGCGCGACCATCTGCGCGGCTGCGATGTGCTGGTGATGGAATCGAATCACGATGTGGAGATGCTGCGCGTCGGGCCCTATCCGTGGTCGGTGAAGCAGCGGGTGATGAGCCGGGTGGGGCATCTCTCCAATGACGCACTCGCGGAATTCTTTGCCAGCGACTATGATGGAGGAGCAGCATACGTGGTTCTGGCGCACCTCTCCGAGCAGAATAACCATCCTGAAATTGCCCGGGGAGCGGCGGAGACAGGCCCTGGGGCCACGCCAGGACGCTGCTGCAGCAACCGCGTGATGCTGGCTGCGCAGTCGGAGCCTTTGGAGCCGATCCGGCTGTAGTCCATAAGTATGAGCCAGTGCGTTGAACCCATCGTAGGCAAGATTCTGGCCGGCTGGCGCTACGACATCTCCGGCCTGGCGCCGGAAATGCGCGGCGACTACGAGCAGCACTTCGCCGCCTGCGAACACTGCCGCAGCCGGCAGCAACTGCACCGCATCATCGATATTTCGCTGATCGTGCTGGCCTCGGTTTCGGCCGCCGTGTTTCTGCTGGCCTTTGGAGTGATCCGCCACTTCGGGCCGCGCCATGCCTTCTGCTGGAGCTGGCGGCGCTGGCCGGCTTCGCCCTGTCGGCGCTGATCTGGCTGTCGTCGCGGTGGCCACGCCCGCTCCGATGGCGGTGGTCGACGTCGCCAAGCTGGGTGCGCGCCACGTGCACGACCGGCTTGCCCCCGAGATCCGCGAGCGGCTGCCCGAAGAGCTGCGCGTGAAGATCACCGGGTCCTAGAGTGGTCAGTATTCAGTCGTCTGCGCAGCCATATCTGTTGGGGGATTGACGGCTGGCGAAATTTCAGAGACGCGACTTTTCGTCAGGTTGGGCATCCGATAACGAGTGCAATGAGAAACCTCCGCATCAGCGTGGTCTTGTTATTGTTGGTGACAGGGGTCGGAGGCTCACTGTGCTCGCTGACCGCAACACTGCTGAACGCTCAGGCTGAGAGGCCGCCGGCCGGATGTCACGAGCACGGCAAGAAGGTTCCTGTCCGGCAACCGGCGAATTATGCTTGTTGCGTCTCGGGTCACGGCTTCGCCATTCCGCAAGCGTCTGGCGTTCTGCGACCGTCGTTACAACCGTCCCTGAATTTTGTTCCTGCCGTACGCTCGCGGGCAGCCGCTATGTGTCGCGGCCGCGAGACCCTCGCTGACTCCATGGGCTCGCCTCCCGGCAGACTGACAATCCGCGTCTAAATTTCATACTTCCGTTTACGTGCATGGCCTGAGCTCACCGAGCGTGTGCCCGGACATGCGACCGCTTATCGCAGTAGGGCTAGAACGTGGAGGTAGTGAAGTGCGAGCAGTGCTCTCATATTTATTCATTCTCAGTTTTCTGACTGCCGGGGCGATGGCGCAGGACTTGGGAGGGACCATGCCCGCGCATGATCATTCCGCTCAAACCAAGCAGGACATGCCCGGCATGAACATGTCTGTTTCCGGGCCTGACTGGATGCCCTCCCCGCATGCCGGTTCGGGCACGGGCTGGCAACCGGCCTCGGTGCCGGATCATCTCTGGATGACTACGCGCGGCTCATGGGACTTGATGGCGCACGGCGTTCTGTTCCTGACCTACAACCAGCAGGGCGGACCGCGGGGTGCGGGCAAAGCCGAATCGGTCAATTGGCTGATGCTGATGGAGCAACACAAGCTGGGCAAAGGAACGTTGCTCTTCCGGCAGATGTTTTCCGCCGAGTCGCTCACTTCGCCGCATCCCGGCTTTCCGGAACTCTTCCAGACGGGCGAAACCTACCACGGGCAGCCGCTGGTCGATCACCAGCATCCGCACAACGTGTTCGCTGAGTTAGCCGCGTATTACTCACTGCCGCTAACGAAGAAAGTTTCGTGGCTGCTGTACGGGGGACCGTCCGCCGAGCCAGCCCTCGGTCCGGTAACGTACATTCACCGGACCTCTGCTTCGGAGTTACCGGCCGCGCCTCTGGGTCATCACTTGCAGGATTCAACGCACACAAGCTTCGGCGTCGTGACCTCCGGTGTCGTGATCGATCGCCTCAAGCTCGAAGGCTCGGTATTCAACGGGCGGGAGCCCAATGAAGAGCGCTGGAGCATTCAACTGGGAGCGCTCGATTCGTGGTCGGTACGGGCGAGCGTGGCGCCAACGCGCAACTGGACGGCGCAATACAGCTACGGGCGGCTGCTTCATCCGGAAGCGGCAGAGCCTGGAAATGAGAAACGCCAAAGCGCTTCCATCGAATACAACCGGCCGTTTTCGGAGGGAAACTGGGCCACCACCTTGGTGTGGGGGCGTAAGCACAAGGATGAGACGGCGACCAGCTTGAACAGCTACCTGCTGGAGTCGACCGTAAATTTCAGGCGCAGCAACTATGCCTATACCCGCCTCGAACTGGTCGACAAGGACGAATT
>CAVRZQ010000024.1:0-58463 GCA_963725575.1 uncultured Acidobacteriota bacterium | reverse complement strand
ATCTCCTGCAGTGTTCTTACCAGATCGGCAACACTTTCTTTCGCAGCAAGTTCGGCGATCGAGAACGCCGCCAGCTGTCCAAAGGGGTCCTGATCGGCGAGGTAACGGACTGCCCGGCTCGCGTCGCTTTGCAGCATGGCCTGAACCTTCTCCAGTTCGTGCCGGTACTCATTCGGTACTTTGTGCAATCTGCGCGTCAAGTCGTTCGCATCGAGCCAGCGACCTCGGGCCATCACGCCGGCAATATTCTGCGTGTCCGAAATGTTGGTTATGGGATTACTCGCGAGCAGCACCAGGTCTGCGCGTTTCCCGACCTCGATCGTGCCCATCTCAGCGGCCTGCCGCAAGTAACGCGCCGGATGGATGGTCGCGGTTTCGAGCGCCTGGTAAGGCGTGAGCCCGTCCTGAACGAAATCGCGCAGTTCGTGGTGCAGGCCGAAACCGGCAATCGGCCCAGCGACCTCTTTTACGTGGTCGGGCGTGAACGAGGGCGCGTGACGAAACAGGGCGCGGAACTCGACTTGAAGATCAGGACCACGCGCGTGTTCCGCTTCGACGGCAAGCGCTGGAGACAGGTGCATCACCACGGCTCGATCGACGACCCGCAACTGCTGGCAGCTTACCTGGCGCTGGTTCGCTGAGCCGGCCGCCGCCCTGTTCGAGACCCTGACCAAGACCGATTCGAGTCAGGCTGCTGGCCTCCGGGAGGAATCAAGCCCCGCCGGACTTTTCGCTCTCGCATCTGTGCTGCTCGAACTGTTCTTGCAGGTTCGCCTGGGCGTCGGTGACTCGCGCGAGTGTGCTCAGCGGAGCCGTGAACTGTCTGCCGCAGGCAGTGCAGGCAGCAACACAGGGGACCGGACCCAGGTGCTTAACAATCCTGACCGCGCGCTTGGTCATGAATCTCTCCGCAAAGACCGCTGATTCCATACTCTCAAAACGGAACCACGATCCGCCAACTCTCATTTTGGTGCGGGTAAGACTTTCGTAATTAACAAACCACTTGAAATCACTGCGCATGCAGACCCAGAACATCAAGACTACGACAGACGCGTGATTGCGCCCAGTGAAAGACGCATATTCCGGCGCAGAGCAGACCATCCTGGAACTGGCCTCCTGAATACTGCGATGTGAGAAAAGGCCCGTCTCGTGAATCAGAAGATATTGTTCGTGGACGATGAACCAGCAGCGTTGAACTGCTATAGGCAAATGCTGGAAAGCGAATTCGATATTGCAACCGCCGCCAGCGGTGAAGAGGGCTTAGCATCGCTCCGCAATCACGGTCCCTTTGCAGTCGTCATCTCCGACATGCAGATGGCCGGCATGGATGGAGTGCAATTCCTGAAGCGTGTGCGCCAAGTCGCCCCAAGCACAATCAGACTTTTACTCACGGGTCACCTCGATCTCAACGGCGCAGTAAATGCAGTCAACGAAGGATGTGTCTTCCGCTTGCTTATCAAGCCTTGCGAGAAATCTCTCCTGACGGAAGCGATCACCACGGCGCTGGATTGTTACCACGAGCGGAAAGAAGAGCGAGTGCGGATAGAGCTACCGGTACGTTTATACCGGGCCGCCCGAGGTCTGAAGCTTCAGTTGGCCCACACCGTCGATATCTCCAACTCGGGAGCGCGGCTTGCTGGGCTCGAAGAACCGCTCGAACCCGGAGAAGTTGTCAAGCTCGAATGCGGTAACCGGGAGGCACCTTTCCGGGTGGTCTGGACCGGTGCGCAGGGTACTGTCTAGCGCGGGTCAGGCTGGCCTTGAGTGTCTGGCAGCGGATGCAGACCTCTGGAAATTGGACCTGCGTCAACTGGAGGATGGTAAACCGCTGATGCGTGCTCGCGCAGTACAGAGGGCGCTCCTACCTCAGGAGAAACCGCCGTTAGAGACCCTCGACTACGCCGGAAACTGCATGCAGGCACGCATGATAGGAGGAGACTACTACGATTTTCTCGATATGGGTCCGGGAGAAGTCGGGCTTCGTGTTGGCGGATGTTGCAGGAAAGGGCATCGCGGCTGCCCTGCTTATGGCAAGTTTGCAGGGAAGCCTCCACAGTCAGTACAGCAGCCAGCATCGTACGGGCTCGAAAGATATTCCCCAATTACTCGCCTCGGTGAATCGCCACTTCTACAAGCACACGGCGAAAGACCGTTATGCCACTTTGTTTTTCGGGCGGTATAGCGATGCCACACGAACTCTGCATTACGTCAATTGCGGGCACAACCCTCCCGTACTGCTGCGCAAGGGAGGTGCGGTTGAAAGACTTGACGCGACCGCCACGGTCACTCGGCCTGTTCTCGGACTGGGAGTGTTCCGTGGCCGAAGCTCGGTTGGAAACCGGAGATGTGTTGAGTATCTATACCGATGGGATCACCGAGACAACTGGTCATAGTGGAGAAGAATTCGGCGAAGCACGTCTCTTGGACACGCTGCGCAAGAACCGGGACCTTGAGGCTTCGTGCATATTGCGGAACGTGGAGAACGCGGCGGAACAATTCAGGTTGGGCGAGCAAGAAGACGATCTGACGTTGGTGATCGCTCGCGCCCGGTAGCCGGTCTGGATCAACGAATCAAAAGCAATTCGGGCTCCCGACGCGCGCTCGACTTTCCAGGTGGGAGTCGGCCGCGATCTCCTCAGCAGCCCGGATAACCCCGCTAGCTCAGGCTTTGTCCCCTTGACACATCCCCCTGTGACAAGTAACATCTACCTCCAAGTTTGCTCTTCGGAGCAGACCCTTGAATTTCATGCAGAGTGGCTGAGGGACGAGCCCTGTGACGCCACGACAACCTGCCCGCGCAAACCGGGAGTATGGTGTCAACTCTCGCCCGGAGACGGGGAACATGAGATTCGGGGGTCGCTTTCAGCACTCTTTGCTTGTAGCCGCTTCGCAGGTGTTTCGAGTCAACTTCACGTTCGCTCTTTCTTGGGCCGGTCACGCGCTCGATCCCTCAGCTCACTCGCATACATGCGAGGGACCCGTGACGACTGCGTACGAATTGCGATGTCGGGAATGCGGCAAGACCTAGGGTAATCAGCCGCTTTCCATCTGCGACGAGTGTTTCTCTCCGCTCGAAGTCACGCTACGACCTCGAGTACGCCCGCACCCGCTTTACCCGCGAGACGATCGCCCAGGGCCCGCCGAACATGTGGCGCTACTCGGGCGCTGCTGCCGTTGCCGGAAGACTACGTTCCGCCAGACGCCTGTCGGCTTCACGCCGCTGGTGAGCGCGCCGCGGCTCGCCCGGCAAATTGGCGCGCGCAATCTCTACATCAAGAACGACGCCGTCTGCATGCCCACGCTGAGCTTCAAGGACCGCGTGGTGGCGGTGGCGCTGGCGAAGGCGCAGGCCTTCGGGTTCGATACGGTCGGCTGCTCCTCGACCGGCAACCTGGCGAACGCAGTGGCCGCGCAGGCGGCGCGCCTCGGACTGAAGACCTACATCCTGGTCCCGGCTGATCTTGAGCCGGCCAAGATTCTCAACACCCAGGTCTATGGCGCCACGCTGGTGCGCGTCGACGGCAACTACGACCACGTCAACCGCCTGTGCTCGCAGATCGCCGACGGCTACAACTGGGGCTTCGTCAACGTGAACCTGCGGCCGTACTACGCCGAGGGCTCGAAGACCGTGGGCTTCGAGATCGCCGAGCAACTGGGCTGGCGCCTGCCCGACAACGTCGTCGTGCCGATGGCCGGCGGATCGCTGATCACCAAGATCAAGAAGGCATTCAACGAACTGATTGCGCTCGGGCTGGTCGAGGACAAGCCGGTGCGGTTCTTCGGAGCGCAGGCGACCGGCTGCTCGCCGATCGCGACGGCCGTGAAGCGGGGCAGCGCCGAGATCGAGCCGCAGCGGCCGACGACCATCGCGCGCTCGCTGGCCATCGGCAATCCGGCCGACGGCACTATGCCGTCAGGCGATCACGCGGCAGCGGCGGCTGGGCGGAAGATGTTTCGGATGTCGAGATCGTGGTCCATCCAGGAACTGGCCGAGACCGAAGGCATCTTCACGGAGACTGCCGGCGGCGTGACCGTCGGCTGCGCCCGCAAGCTCTACGCGACGGGCGCATCTCGCCCAACGAGTCCACCGTGCTCTGCATCACCGGCAACGGCCTGAAGACCACCGACGCTCTGGCGGGCGAGTACCAGGCAGAAGCGGCGATCACCCCCAAGCTGGCTGAGTTCGAGCGCTACCTTTCCAATACGCTGGACGTTCCCGAAACGGTGGAGGCATAACATGGCGATCACAGTGCAAATCCCAACCGCATTGCGGCGGCTGACGGCTGGCGCCGCCAACTTGAGTTGCTCGGCCGCGAACCTGGGCGAACTGTTCTCCGTGCTGGACGAGAAGTTCCCGGAACTGAAGCCTCACCTGCGCGATGAGGCGGGCGAGGTCCGGCGCTTTCTCAACGTGTATGTGAACGAAGAGGACATCCGATTTCTAGGCGGATCGGCGTACGCGTTTCAGGATGGAGACGAGGTGTTGCTCGTGCCCTCGATCGCAGGCGGGTCAGGAAGGTAGTCGTTCACGATACAGCGACGGGCGGCCTCCGCCCGTCGACGTATTCCTGGGAATTGGAGAGCTCAAACAAAGGTTGTGGCGGCTTCAAGAGCCGCGGCAGGCATTCCCTGAGCGCTCGATGCAGTTGCCGGTTCTGCCGCCGCATCAGGATCCGATCGCGTCGCGGGAGGTTGTAGAGGCCCATCGAGAACTCCACTACTCCTCGATCGCAGGCCGACAAGATGTCCAGCATCTTGTTGAGGTCCACGCGGTGAAGAACCTGATTCCGCGATTTGCGCCCTTTCCCGGCGCTCTGCTTTGGCATGGAAGACACCCCGCTCAAAAAAGCTTCCCCTAGAAATACTCAATCTCAATCAGAAAGGGAAATCGAAAGAATTGATCGTTTCCATAAGTGCGGCCCCACCGTCGTCAGCTGGCCGATGCGAATGATCGATTCCTTGCATCGCGCGCCCGTCCGGATGACGCTCCAGGGGCGTGGACGAGCCAGAGTTCGGAGCACGCCTCTCACATCTTTCCAATGTTCAGGCTGCCTCCTTTGCCTGCCGCACTGTCAGCACCGGGCACTCGGCCAGGCGCACAACCTTTTCGGCGACCGAGCCAAAGACCCAGCGTTCCAGTCCGGTGGAACCGTGGGTCGAGATCACGATCAGGTCAGCTCCGTCCTTCTTGGCGACGAGTACGATCTCCTCTGCGGCTGATCCGTGGCCCACCATGGTGCGCACCTTGACGTTCCGTCCTACCAACTCCTCGCGCGCTTTGCTCAGTTGCTTCTCGGCGTCGGCGTGCAGGTACTGCTCATACTCCGGGATCTTAAAAACGTAATTCGGATCCGGAGGCAGAGTGGGCACGGCCGGCACCACGTTGATCAGCATGAGTTCGGCGCCAAAGTGCTCCGCCAGTTCGCTGGCCGTGCGGACGCAGGTGCAGGCGGGACCACTGAAGTCGGTGGGGCACAGAATGCGTTTGATCGGTAGCATGACGGGCAATCCTCGAAGCCCAGCATTATAAACCGCTTACGGCCCGCACCCTGACTTGGCGAATCAGGCGCCCTGGTTTATAATCTAACTAACTGGTTAGTTAATACGAAAACGGTGGCGGAAGCTGAAACCTCCGGCATACACCATGGCCAACGGGCACACACGAGCGCGACTGGGATCGAGAGGGCGGCCGGAGGAAAGCCGCGCCGCCATCCTGCAGGCCGCCATCCGCGAGTTTGCACGCGAGGGCGTCGCCGGCGCTCGCACCGACGCCATCGCCAAGGCTGCCAAGGTCAACAAGGCCCTGCTGTACTACTACTTTCGTGACAAGGACGCTCTTTACGGCGCGGCCCTGGAGCAGGTTTTCCGCGAGCGCGACCAGCACCTGATGCCGATTCTTTCCGAGAACACTCCCCCCGGTGAGAAACTGCTGCGCTACGTCGGCGCATTTTTTGATTTTCTCGCCACCCATCCTCAGCACCGCGAGATGGTGCAGCGCGAGATGTTCAACGTGCCCCGCCGTTCCCAGTCCCTGCGGATCGTAAAAACCTATATGAAACCCATGTTTGAGAAGTTGCACAAGGTCTTCCGCGAGGGCATCGAGGCCGGCGTGTTTCGCCCGGTGGACCCCATGCAGTTCATTCCCTCGATGGCGGCGGTGGTGGTGCATTACTTCGGCAACGCTTCCTTCATAAAGATGATGACGAACCAGGATCCGCTGAGTCCGGAGCCGCTCGCGGCCCGGCGCGCCGCCGTACTCGACTTTATTTCCGCAGCTCTCTTTCAGCACACCGCTCTGCCGGCGGAAGGAGAACGCAAGTGAATCCGCGCAACCGCTTCTTTATCCTGCTGGGCATCATTTTCCTCATTGCACTGGGGTACTACTTCTTCTCGACGCCCAGCAACAAGGACCTGGTGCTGATCGGAACGGTGGACTCGAACCAGGTGATCGTGAGCCCGCAGATCCAGGGCCGCCTGCAGAAGTTGCTGGTGGATGAAGGCACGCCCGTGAAGGCCGGAGATCTGATCGCGGTGATCGATCCCGCGGAACTCCAGGCCCAGGCAGCCGCGGCCGCGGCCACCATTACCAGCCTGCGCTCGAAGGTTTCGGAGACACGCTACACCGAGCAATCGACCAAGGGTTCGACCACCAGCGACGTCGCCAACATGCAGGCCAAGCTGCGCTCCATGAAGTCGCAACTGGACCAGGCGCAGGCCACGCTACAGCGCACCGAAAGCGACAGCCGCCGGACCATCGAACTCGCCAGGCAGGGCGTCGTGTCTGATCAGGAGCGCGTGCAGGCCGAGACCAACCTGACCGCCGCCCGGGCGAATCTGCAATCGCTCCAGGACCAGGTGAAGGCGGCGGAGGCGGACCTCAACTCAGCCATCGCCCGCACCCACCAGGCGAGTGCTGCTCAGAGTACGGTGGCCTCAACCCAGGCGGATCTGGCCAACGCCCAGGAACAGAAGAAGCAGGCGGAAGTGCGGCTCGGCTACACCAAGATCTATGCTCCAGTGACCGGAACGGTCTCGGTGCGCGCGGCCCGGGAGGGCGAGGTGCTCAACGTCGGGCAGCCCATCGTGACCATCGTCGACCTCACCGACACCTGGGTCAGGGCGGCGATCCCGGAAACCGAAGCGGACCATATCGGCCTTGGGGACGCATTGCGAGTGCGGCTTCCGGGCGGAACCGTCACCTCCGGCAAAGTTTTTTTCAAGGGCGCGGAGGCGGATTTCGCCACCCAGCGCGACGTGAACCGCCGCAAGCGCGATATCAAGACCATCGTGCTGAAGGTGCGCCTCGACAATCCAAAGGGCGCCTATGTTCCCGGGATGACGGCGGAGGTGCTGGTTTCACCGGATCAGTTGAAGGCCACGCCTAAGCAGGACGCATCGGCGGAGCAGCGGCCATGACCGCGAAATCGAACGGCAATGTCAAGGTTGTGGGCAGCGGCTGTGAAGGCCTCGAGAAGCAGGGCGGGAACGCCATCGACGTCGAGCACATCGTCAAGAAATACGGCGATTTCACCGCCGTCGATGACGTCACCTTCCACGTCGCGGACGAGGAAATCTTCGGCCTGCTGGGACCGAACGGCGCCGGCAAATCCACGCTGATCCGCATGATGACCACGCTGCATCCCCATCACCGGCCGGCCGCGCGATCGTCGCCGGACATGATGTGAGCAAGGATGCCGACGGCGCGCGCCGCTGCATTGGCGTCATTCCGCAGGCGCTGACCAGCGATCTCGACCTGACCGTCGAAGAGAACCTGAGCATCTACGCCAAGCTCTACGATGTTCCGGCGCAGCGCCGGAGAGAAGCCATCGACGAACTGCTGGAGCTGGTCGACCTGACCAAGTGGCGCGATGCGCAAACCAAAACTCTGTCGGGCGGCATGCGGCGGCGGCTGGAAATCGCGCGCGGGCTGGTCCACAGTCCGCGGATCTTCTTCCTCGACGAGCCGACCACCGGGCTCGATCCGGTATCGCGCGTCGCGGTCTGGGAGATGCTGACCAACATCAAGAAGGACCGGCAGCTCACCATTCTGATCACCACGCACTACATGGACGAAGCCGACCGGCTGTGCGACCGCATCGCCATTGTCGATCACGGCAAGCTGGTCGCGCTCGATACGCCGGCGGCGCTGAAGGCGAGCGTGCCGGGATCGAACGTGATCGAAGTGCAGTTCGAACATCCCCCGGCGGACTGGGAACAGCGGCTGCACAGCCTGCCGGGAGTCACCTCCGTGCAGCACGAGGGCGCGGGCATGTACCGCGTGCTGACCGGCAACGGGTCGCGAACCACCACCGAGCTGGTGGAGATGGCGGTGCACGCCGGGATCCCGGTGAAATCGCTCACGGTGCAGAACACCACGCTCGACGACGTGTTCGTCCACTACACCGGTCGGCAACTGCGCGATGAACTGGTGAAGGCCTACGGCTTCGTCATGCCGCAGCGTCCGGGGTTGCAGACCATGAACCGGATGATGGCCATTGTCGAGCGCGAAATGCGCAAGTTCTTCCGCTCGCCCACGCTGATGATGGTGTCCATGATTTTCCCGCTGGTGCAGCTGATCGTGCTGGGCAACGCCTTTGGCGGCAAGATTCGCGATGCGCGCCTCGGCGTCGTCGATCAGGATGGCGGCACGCAGGCGCTCAAGATCCGGGAGGCCTTCGACTCGGTTCGCGCCAACATGCGCACCTTCATCCCCGTTGACTACGACAACGAGAAGCGCCCGTGAAGACGTGCGCAACGGCAAGATCCAGGGCGCCGTCATCATCCCGCCGCAGTACTCGCGGAGCGTCTACGAGCAGAACCGGCCGCAGCATCGCGCTGGTCGTCGACAACAGCGACAACTTCATGAGCTCCACGCTGGAGCAGAAGCTCACCGACATCACGGTCGCGCTGAACCAGCCCACCATCGAGCCGCGCCTGCTGCAGCAGACCGCGCTCCAGATCGTGGAGCTTTACCCCTACATCGAGTACATGAAGTACCTGCTGCCCGGCTCGATCACGCTGGCCATGTTCGTCTCCGTGATGATCGGCGGCGGCATGCTCTACATCGACGACAAGGCGCGCGGCGTGCACGAAGGCTACCTGGTCACGCCCATCACCAAGACCGAACTGGTTTTCGGGCTGAACCTCGCAGGCGCCATCAAGGCGGTGCTGACCGGGGTCGTGATCACGCGTGATCGGCTCGCTGCTGGCGGGCGTGAGCACGATTTTCAATCCGCTGACCGCACTCGGCCTGCTGCTGATGATCGTCCTGACCTCGATCGCCTTCAACACCATGATGTTTCTGCTGATGGTGCGGGTGGATGATCCGCTGGTGCCGCGCGCCATTTTCGGCATCCTGAACACGCTGCTGTTCTTCCCCAGCGGATCGATCTATCCGATTCAGGCCTTTCCCGCATGGCTGCGGGTGATCGCCAAGGTGGATCCGTTCACTTATGCGGTGCATGGTTTCAAGGCACTGCTGCTGAAAGAAACAGGACTGGCCGCGATCGTGCCCGACATGGTGTACCTGTCGATCTTCGGAACCGTGGCCCTGGCAATCGCCACGCCGTTGTTCAAGCGGACCATGTAGGGCCGCGCTGGTTATTGTGGGAACTTTTGGCCTGCCGCAGGTTTCCGTTATGCTAGAAGGCCTATGACCCTGATGGATGCCAAGGTGTACGACGAGGCGGGCGCGCGCCGGCGCAAAATGCGCATCGTCGGGATCATCGGCGCGCTGCTGGTCGTTGGTTTTCTGGTGTACCAGTTCCGCTTCTGGCCGGAAGAGCATCTCGTCGACAAGTTCTTCGCCGCGCTTCAGAAACAGGACTATGAAACCGCCTATGGCCTCTATATGGCCGACCCGAGCTGGAAAGCAGCACACGCAGCAGCACTCCATGTATCCCTACAACGAGTTCTATCGTGACTGGGGACCGGGCGGCGAGTGGGGGCTGGTGAAGAATTACAAAATCTACGCGACCGGTGAGTGTCCCAGGGGCGGCAGCGGCGTGATCGTCGAAGTAATTGTGAACCAGCGCTCCGAGCACGAGCAGATTTACGTGCAGAAGAAAGAGAAGACGTTCAGCCCTTCGCCTTGCAGTTAGAGCCGGCTTGAGCAGGTCGAGGGATATCGCTGGGTTTATGGGCGCCGCCGGTTTATATCGACGGCAACCTTCGCCACGACTCTACACGATCCGCATCCCCTAGCCTGGTAGCGTCTGTTCGCGACGAGTGCCAACTTTCGTGTCGAGCGATCTAGAACCAGAACTGGCTGCCGGCGCTACTTGGCTGGACCAACTGCTCCAGGGTCTTCTGCAGCGAGGCTTGGTCACCCACATTCGAGCACGTTTTCGAGCGGTCAATCTGGCGCATCAGGCCGCACAGCACTTTTCCCGGACCCACTTCCACAAAGCGTTCCACGCCTTTCGCGATCAGCAGGTGCATGGACTGATCCCACTTGACCGAGCCGGTGACCTGTCGGACCAGCGCGTCGCGGCTCCGGTCGGCATCCTCGACCAGCGCGGCATCGACGTTGCATGCGACCGGATCCTCGGGTTTCTGGAAAGCGAGCACAGCCAGGTCCGCCGCCAGGCGGTCTTGCGCGGGCTTCATCAGCGAACAATGGAAGGGAGCGCTGACCGGGAGCAGGATGGCGCGCTTGGCGCCGCGGTCGTCGGCGAGCTTCGCAGCGCGTTCGACGGCGGCGGCGTTTCCGGAAATGACGATCTGCTCCGAGGAATTGATGTTCGCGGGCTCGCACACTTCGCCCTGCGCCGCATCCGCGCAAACGCCAGCGACTTTCTCAAGTTCCATGCCGAGGATCGCGGCCATGGCGCCCACGCCCACCGGCACGGCTTCCTGCATGTATTTGCCGCGATGGCGCACCGTGCGCACGGCGTCGGCGAAGCTGAGCGTCCCCGCCGCGACGTGCGCGGAGTATTCCCCCAGGCTGTGCCCGGCCACGAACGCCGGCGTCAATCCCTTTTCCTGCAAGACGCGCCAGGCAGCGACCGAAGCGGTCAGAATCGCCGGCTGCGTGATCTCGGTCAGGCGCAGCTGCTCTTCCGGACCCTCGAAGCAGAGTTGTGAGAGCTTGTAGCCGAGCGCCTCGTCGGCCTCGTCGAAGGTGCGGCGGGCGACCGGGTGGTGCTCGGCGAGGTCCTTGCCCATGCCGACGGCCTGCGATCCCTGCCCGGGAAATAGAAATGCGATCGACTTCATAAGAATAAGTTGTGCTTGCGACGTGCGCAGAAACCTGGTGACGCCCGCGCAGCGCCGGAAGAAAACAAATTCCTCTCCGGCTGCCGCTTGGTTCGGAATGACAAAACTAACTGGAACTTAGCTGGTGAACCGCCGCCGGCAAGTGGGCGAATGGCTGCGATGCCCTTTTCGATCTCTTCGTTCACCTTGCTCTCCGCGAACTCCGAAGCCACGCGGATCGCATTCTTGATGGCGTTCGCATTCGAGGAGCCGTGGGTGATGATGCACACACCCTTCACGCCCAGCAGGGGCGCGCCGCCGTACTCGGTGTGATCGAGGCGCTTCTTGAAATCGGTGAATGCGCTGCGCGACAGCAGGTAGCCGACCTGCCGGGTGATGGTCGCCCGCAAGGCTTCCTTCAACGCCGCGCGCACCAGGTTGACCACGCCTTCCGACGTCTTCAAAGCGACGTTGCCGACGAACCCGTCGGTGACGATGACATCCACTTCGCCGTTGTAGAGATCGCGCCCTTCCACGTTGCCGACAAAGTTCAACGGCAGCTGCTTTAGAAGCTGGAAGGACTCGCGGGTCAGCAGGTTGCCCTTGGTCTCTTCCTCGCCGATGGAGAGCAAACCCACCTTGGGACGTCTCGTGCCGAAAATAGAGCGAAAATAAATCTCGCCCATGACCGCGAACTGCTCGAGATTATGCGCATCGCAGTCGACATTGGCGCCGACATCGAGCAGCATGGCGCCGGTGCGGATCGCGGTCGGGAACACGGCCGCCAGCGCGGGCCGGTCGACCCCGGGCAGCGCCCCCAGGACCATCTTCGCGGTCGCCATCGCGGCCCCGGTGTTGCCGGCGGTGACGAAGCCGGCGGCGCGTCCATCGCGCACCAGGCGGACGCCCACGCGTATGGAAGAGTCGCGCTTGGAGCGCACGGCCTGCGCGACCTTGTCCTCCATGGTGATGACTTCGCTGGCGTGTACGATTTCAATGGGAAGCTGCGAAGTCCAGCGATAGCGGCTCATCTCGGCCTTGAGTTGCTCCTCAGGGCCGACCAGCAGAACGTGCGTGCCGAAGTGACGGGCAGCATGAATCGCGCCCTCAATTTCCGGTCGCGGGGCGCGATCCGAACCCATCGCATCCAGAGCTATGACGCTTGGCATGGAGTGCGGAACTGGCGGTTAGCTGGCTTCCTTGACCTCAACCACTTCGCGGCCTTTGTAGTAGCCGCACTTGGCGCAGGCGCGATGCGGCATCTTCTTCTCGTGGCAGTTTGGGCACTCCGAGAGTGAGTGCTTCGACAGAGCGTCGTGCGCCCGCCGCGTCGAGGTGCGTTTCTGGGAGTGTCTCCGTTTCGGATTCGGCATGGATAATTCCTCACTTGGCTGCCCCGTCCAAGCTCCGCTTGGGCGGGGATTTTCCGCCCGGCTTTTTCAGGGTCAGCCGGATCGTTTATATCGCGAATCTGGTGTCCGTCGTCGTTACTTTTGCGATGCTTACGACGAAATCAATGCTTACGACGAAATCAATGCTTACGACGAAATCGATGCTTACGACGAAATCGATGCTTACAACGAAATCAATGATCGAGCTTCTCGCGAATCTCTTTCAGCGCCGACCAGCGCGGATCGGCAAACGGCTGCACGCACGAGCACGGATCCGTGTTCCGGTTCTTGCCGCAGCTCGGGCACAGCCCCTTGCAGTCCTCGCGGCAAACCACTTTCAGCGGGATCGCGAGCAGCACCTGCTCCCGCAGCGCATCTTCCAGCAACAGCCCTTCACCCTGGTAGTAGCCCACTTCCGCTTCCGCCACCGTCACCGAAAGTTCTTCGTGTCCCGCATCGGTGCCCAGCGGCCGGTACAGCAGGTCAAACTTGCGCGTCACGTCCTCGACCACCGGCTCAATGCAGCGCGCGCAGGGCAGCTCGAGCCTGGTCGCCAATTCCCCGTTAAGTCGTATGTCCTTGATTACGTTGCGCTTTCCGTGATGCTCTTCCACCAACTGGGCCCGCCCGCTGGTCTTGAGCAACGTGAGTTGACGCACGTCCTCCCCCAAGTCGATGGCATCGGGAGGGAACTCCTCTTGGTAATCAATAGGATGGAGTTCTAACTCAGCAATTTCGATGAACATCGGGAACCTCCGCGCCCACCTTTGGATACCGCGAAGGCCCGCGGAACACGCCCGGAGGCGTAAGTTCTCCAGGGAGCAAGACTTAAGAATAACGGGGGCGCGAGGGGGTGTCAAGAAAAGGGGCCGCTCTGTCATAGCCGCTGGCACCACGGAATCTTGTGCAGGAAATCCGGTGCGAGTTTCTCCGGCGCAGATTAACCTATGGATATGCTAGACTTCGCATATGGCAACCCTATACGTGGAAAATGTGCCCGACGGCCTGTACGAGGCGCTGCGGAAACGGGCCAGGCAGAACCGAAAATCCATTGCCGCCGAAGTGGTGGCCTTGCTTGAGGAGAATCGTCGCAACCGAGGTCGGCAACCTTTGAAGCGGATAGGGATGGGATCGACGAATCGCGAAAAAAACGTAACCAACTCATAGACGATTTCTGCGTACCTGCACGCGGCAACCGCCTCGCGCATGGTGGTCGACGACCTTGCGCGGAACATTAACGACTCCATCGGAAACTCGAAGCCCTTTTCCGTCGAAAAGAATGCCGCAGGAAAGCGCGTGGTGCGGCGAGTGCAGACACAAGCTCAGGTGAGGGTAGATTAAAGGATCCCTCAACGTTCGCGATTGCCGCTTGTGATTTCCCTACGCGCTTTGCCAGTTCAGTTTGTGTTAAAAGCCGTAATTCCCTAGCCTGCCGAAGACGATCCCCGTTGAACATTTACCTTCAGTCTTTCCTTCGTTCCGCCACTCTCTTGGGTTGCATCAGTAGGTCTTCCCGTTTGCGCGCAGGTTTGGAATCTTTGATTGTTAGGGCTGGATCGGGGATGCGAACATCCCACCAAACCTTGATCTCGCCCGTTCGCGGTTACAACTCTTGGGAGCCACCAAGCAGAGCGGTTGCGTAGCCCTGGTTGTCGAGGTTCCAAAGGATTGACCATTTCACTCGTGGTCGGGTTCGGCTTCGTTCGGACTGCCATCCCGGAACTCTCCTTCTGGGGTTGGGAAGAAGACGTGTTTACCTTCAGAGCTGCCAGGCGGCGGCAGTTGCATCACGAAGATTTCCGAGCCGCACCCGACAATCCACTTGGCGACCTTTGTACGTCAGATTTTTGCAGAGCAAGGCAGATTCCACAAAGGGAAAACTGGTCGAATACGCTTCCGGGAATTGTTCTTGAAGCCGCATCTTCGCGTGGTAGCGCACAAGCATGGACTGAAGGGAGCGTTCGATTTGGCTTCTTGCCGATCAAAGTATGCCCTAGCCTTAAACGTCGCCATGATCTAAGGCAGAGTGAATCGCGGGTGAAAGAGTTCAATGTTCTCAGGGTTTCTACGCTCAGGATGCGGTTGGTGATCCATGCTAATTTTATAACTTCTTCCGCGAAAAATTAGCACGTTTTGCCGGTGATCGTCAAGTGCTAATTCTTCGCTGGTTTCCACGACCTCTGCCGGGCCACTCCGTCCGTGGTCTCTGCTTCCTCGGTACAGCAGACGCAACGCGCGCCGATAACCCGTATTCCGCCTCACCCCAGAATCGGTAGCGCCCGCACCCGCTTCTTCGTAGCCGCATACATCGCATTGCAGATCGCGGGCGCCAGCGGCGGGATCGGTGGCTCTCCCACGCCGCTTGGAGCTTCCGAACTCTCGACCACATGCGCCTCCACCGTCGGAACCTCGCTCATCCGCATGGGCGCATAGTCATCGAAGTTCCCCTGCACCACGCGTCCCTTCTCGATGGTGATCTTGGCGCGCAGCGCATTGGTGAGCCCGTAGATCACGCCGCCCTGGATCTGCTGCTCGAGAATGTTCGGATTCACGACCTGCCCGCAATCGACGGCTGCGACCACGCGATGGATTCGAGGCTGGCCCTGCTCCATCGAAAGCTCCACCACCTGCGCGGCGTACGTGCTGAAGCAGCCGAAGCAGGCGATGCCGTGGTAACGGCCCGCCGGCAGTGGCTTGCCCCATCCCGCCTTGTCAGCCGCGAGTTGCAGCACTCCGCGCATGCGAGCCGTACGCCAGGTCGCGTCGAAATACTTGATGTCTTCATCCTTCGCGAGCAGGTGCAACCGGTAGGCCAGCGGATCTTTTCCCGCCGCCGTGGCCAGTTCGTCGAGAAAGCACTCGTTGGCGAAAGCCACCTGCAGCGCGTACACCGAGCGCATCCAGCCCAGCGGAACGGGCGTTTCGGTCTGAATGTACTGCACTTGCGCGAAGGGGAAGGAGTACACCAGCGCAGCTTCGTCCTTAAGATCGGGATCGACGCCGCCCTCGCCGGGCGCACCCTTCTGCGCGCTGATCGAGGGCGCCACCAGGTCGTGGGTAAACGCCACCGGCCATCCCTGCCCGTCGAGCACCGCGCTCAGCTTGTGGTAGCTGGCGGGACGGTAAACCGAGTTGCGCATGTCGTCTTCGCGCGTCCAGATCACCTTCACCGGGCCGTTGATCGCTTTCGAGACCTGCGCCGCTTCGACCGCATAGTCGTGCTCCAGCCGGCGCCCGAAGCCTCCGCCCATCAGCAGCACGTTCACCTTCACGTTGTCGGGATCAAGCCCGATGGCGGCGGCCGCTGAGTCGCGCACATCCTGCGGCACCTGCGTCGGCGCCCATATCTCGCACTTCGATCCCTCAAAGTGCGCGGTCGCGTTACCAGGTTCCATGGGCGCGTGCGCCATGAAGGGCAGTTCATACGCGGCCTCGATGCGGCGGCCGGAAACCTTCATTACATCGCCCACCGAGTACAGCGGCACGCCTTTTTTCGACGCGGCCTCGCGCAGCGATTGCATGATCCCGGCGGTGTTCAGGTCCTTGTTTGGCCCTTCGTCCCACGTTACCTGCAGCACGCGCCGGCCTTCCATGGCGCCCCACACGCGTGTCAGCGACCACGGCGACGGACGAGTCGGTGAGCTTCCCGACATAGCTGACGCCCGGAACCTTTTTCGATTCCTTGTCGTCGAAGCTGGCTACCTTGCCGCCGATCACGGGGCAGCGCGCCAGCACCGCATACTTCATGTCCTTCAGGCGGAAGTCGATTCCGTACTCGGCAGTGCCGGTTACCTTGGCGGGCGTGTCGAGACGAGGAATCGGCTTGCCGACGATTTTGTAGTCCTTCGCCTGCTTCAGCGGAACGTCGGTAGGCACCGGCAGCGTCGCAGCTTTGCTCGCCAACTCGCCATAGTTGGCGCGACGGTTCGACGCCGCATGAATGACGGCGCCGTTCTCCGCCTTGCAGGAGGTTCGCGCGACGCCCCACTGCAGCGCCGCGGCCGAGATCAGCATTTCGCGCGCGGCGGCGCCCGCCTTGCGCATCGGGTCCCACGTGGTCCGGACGCTGGCGCTGCCGCCAGTGGTCTGATCGCCAAACAGCGTGCTGGCTCCGGCCTGCTCGATCTGGATCTGCTTCCAGTCCGCCTCCAGTTCCTCGGCGAGAATCATGGGCAGGGAAGTCCTGACGCCCTGCCCCATCTCCGAGCGTGCCACCACGACCGTCACTTTGTTGTCGGGAGTGATTTTCAAGTAGGCGTTGGGCGAGAACGTGCCCCCGTGCGCGCCCTCGGATCCCATGCGGCAGGTAGAAGCCGATGACCAGTCCGGCGCCGGCGGCGGTTCCGGCAGCGATGAATTCGCGGCGAGAGAGTGGGCTCATCGCGCACCTCCGCCATTGGCCACGCGCTGGATAGCGCGCCGGATCCGCTCGTACGTTCCGCAGCGGCAGATGTTGGCCGACATGAACGACGTGATCTGCTCGTCCGTCGGATGCGCGGTCTTGGCCAGCAGCGCGGCTGCCGCCATGATCTGCCCGGTCTGGCAGTAGCCGCACTGCGGTACTTCCTCCGCGACCCAGGCCACTTGCAGCGGGTGCAACCCGTCGGCCGAGAGTCCTTCAATCGTCGTGATGCTCTTGCCCGCGACCTGCGAAACGGGCGTGGAGCAGGAGCGCGTGGACGCGCCCTCGACATGCACCGTGCAGGCGCCGCACAGCCCGGCCCCGCAGCCGAACTTGGTGCCCGTAAGTTGGAGGGTGTCGCGCAAAACCCAGAGGAGAGGTGTTTCCGGCGGAACGCTGACTTTGCGCTCGCTCCCGTTGACGCGAAAAGTGATGTCGGCCATGTGGACCCCGGTGGTTGTCTGCGAAGCTCAACATGGTAGCGGAAACGGTGGAAAAGGGAAATGACAGCAGAGTCTGGCCGGCGGCCGACGAAAATCACTGATGTCTATGCCCACCACTCTCGCGAAGCCTTTCCCGACCCGCCTCCTAAGCCCGCGCCATCACGATCGTGTGCGGGCTCATCGGGATCGGATGAGCGGTCAGCGCATCGAAGCCGGCTCGGCGGTGCATCTCCGACAACTCCCGGAACGTGTAGGCGTCGCCCGACGCGGTTGACGTCAGCATGGTCAGGCTGAATGCAGCGGGCGATGGGCGGCGACACGCGATCCTCGTTGGGCACAAACTCGAGCGTGGCTACACATCCGCCTGGTTTGAGCGAGCCGTGAACTTTCTTCAACAGACTCCACGCACGTCTCGACGTCAAAGTGATGCAGGAAATTGGTCAGCAGCACGGTGTCGTACGGATTCCCGAACTCCACCTCAAATGCGCTGCCCGGGAGCATGTCATAGCGGTCGTGCACGCCGGCTTTGCGCGCATTCTCCAGCGCGACCCGCAACACCGGAGCCCAATCCAGCCCCGTCACGTGTGCCTGCGGATTTTGTTTGGCGATCTCGATGCCGAACAATCCGTGGCCGGCGGCGATATCCAGCACTCGCATCGGACCGCTGCGACCTTCCAGCACAATGGCGCCCAACGGCCTCGCCATCGGTGCCATCATCGGCGCCATGCTCTGCGCAAACTCCACCCAGATGGGATTCTCGGGTTCCACCGAGCCTTCTCCCGGCAGCACCGTCCTGCCGTTGCGCACGATGTCGGCGAGGTGTTCATAGGGTTCCCGCATCGCGGGAAGTGACAAGAAGCGGGCAATCGACGCCAGGCAGGTGGGCGAATTGGGATCCAGAAACGCCGCACTGGACGGCGTGTGCCGGTAGCGACCGTCTTCCTTCTGCAGCAGCCCGGCGATAACCAGATAATCGCACAGAATGCGAATGCCCCGCTCCGACGCCTTCGCATGGCGAGCGATCGACGCCACGTCGCCCGGTCCCTGGCCGACTGCGCGGAATATGTCCAACTCGATCGCCGCCTTCAGTGCGAAGGTGCGCTGGAAGGCTTGCAGGTTCTCGAAGACAATGCTGGGCGTCAACACTCCGCCAGCCGGCCCATCAGGTGGCATCTCGACTCCTTCTGTTCCGCAAACTCTCCAATTCGGCTCCCAAACCCGGATGAGTATAACGCTGCGTCATGTTGCCCATCCCAGACGCCCACAATTGCTCTCGGGCAGCGGCCTGGTTCCGAACAGCCGACTTTCTGCTCCTGGCCATCCGACTTCCCTGAACTCGCCTTTTGGAGTTGCGCCCATTGGGTAATAACCAGGGCTACACCACGTCGATGATTATGAGCGTGATGTCGTCCTGCTGGGTAATGGATGCAGGTTGCCACCGGCGTATCTCGGCGAGCAGTTCATCCGACAATTCAGAAGGCGGGCGCCCCTGGTGATCGCGAACCACCTGTTCCAGCCTGAGGTCGCCGAAGGCATCGCCGTGGGCGTTCTCGGGTTCGGTCACACCGTCGGTGTAAAGCAGGAAGCGGTCGCCTGGGTGGATCGGCATCGTACAAACCGGATAAGCATCGCACTCCAGTTTCACTCCGAAAAGCAGGCCGTTGCTTTCGATGCGCTCCAGCCTGTCCTCCCGCCAGCGCAGCAGCGGCGGATGTCCAGCGGCTGAGTAGAGTGCCTTGCGATTCTCGGTATCGAGCCACAGATAGGCTGCGGAGACGAACTGATCGCGCAGTTGCCCGGAGAGCGCGCGTTCCAATCCGTGCAGCACGGCTTGCGGATCGTCTGCGCAGGACACTACCGATTGCATCGCCACCTTGATCATCGAGGCAATAAGGGCGGCAGGAACGCCGTGCCCCGAGACATCGGCGACGAGGAAGCCAGTCCGGTTTGGGTCGACCGCTATAAACCAGTAGAAATCTCCAGCGACTGCGGTCATCGGACAGTAAGCGGCGCTGATGCGCAGGCGGCTGAGTTCGGGAACGCCGCGCGGGAGAATCGAGGCTCTGGATCTCCCGGGCGATGGCGAGTTCGTTTTCAATCGAGAGCAGGCGGCGCTCGTCGGCAAACACTTTTTCGGCTGCTACCCATCCCTGCGAAAGCACAAACAGCGCCAACGCAACCGGCTCGAAGAATGGATAATCACGAAGGTTGATGAATGTCCTTAAGTTTTCATAAATAACTGCCGCTGCCAGAATCAAAGTGCCAATCGCCGAAACCCGGCTTTGAATCACCAAGTACTTTTTCCCGATCCGCGGAACAACGTTCGCCACTGCGACGACCAGAAGCAGGCAGATCGCCAGTACGTTGTCGTACGGCATGAATCTGTAGGGAACTTGATGAAGCAACATGGCAACCATGCCGGCCAGAGCAACGACCGATGCCGGAAAGAACCATGAATTGCAAAAAGCGGCGCAGAGTGCCGAGGCTGAGCTCTACCCAAAACAACACTGCGGGGATCAGGATCACAGTAGGTGATGACCCATACGAGTTGCGGGGCGTAGGGCCAGTACGGTCCGACCAGCAAACTGAAGGCGGCTGGCACCACGGCAAACAGCCGGACCCCGTACATAGCGCTGAAGACGCCAAACCATGCCAGGATCCGCCCGGCATCGCGGCCCCGAATCGCAGCAACACAGCACGCGGCGAGGCCAATAAACAGAAAGATCGTCCCGAGAATAACGACGCCCACCTGTTCGCGGAGTGTCAACACGGCTTCGTCTCCCAGACCCGAATCCCGAGTGAAAAGCAAAAATACCAGAAGTCAAGGCACACGTCTGGGGCACCCCTGAGAATCGGGCCTCCGCTTCGTCGCGGGCAGCGCCTGTGATGATTAGGTATTTGTGAGAAGCCGTAAGCCCATCGTCGCCGCTGTCGGTTGGGAGCGGATGATGGGCAACCCGGAATGGGGGTCGCCCTAGTTTGAGGTAGCGCGGTGTTGCGCGCTGATCACACCTTTTAGAATCTGACTACCAATCTGTTCCTGAAACGCCCGGAACGCCGGCAGCGAGTAGAGTCGCGGCGTCAGTTCCGGCAGAGGTGCCGCTTCCGCCTGGCGCACGGTGGATGCGGTGCGCACGGCCGCGCTCAGCTTGGCGGCGGTAGCGCTGTCAAAGCTCTCCGAGACGATGACGGTATTGTCCGGCCACTGTTCCACGATCACCGGACCTTCTTCCGTCGAAACCTCGGCAGCGCCCGAGGGGCAGGGCGCCGCAGCGCACCCGGGAACCGCTTGGACCGCTGCTGTCTGGTAGCGCTTCGAGACGGTGGTGGCGTAGAAGCGCGCGAAGTGCTCGGCGGCCTGAGACGTCTTCCAGTGCGATACATAAAGAAGCGCGACATCTGCCGTGGTCGGCTCAGCGCCGGCCGCAACTTGTGTGCGCTTGAACGCGATGTAGGCGCCGCCCTGCCATGCCGGAGCAAAGTCGGTGGCCCCATGTTTATCGCCAAACTGCTTCAGCAGGGCCCGCACGTCCAGTTCGCCGAACGATCCGGAATCATACACTGCGTAGTCCTTGCTGAGCAGCGAGCGAAGATCCGGGATCTGCACCGGCACCAGTTTTGCGCGCTCCAGGTACGCCTTGGAATCAAATACTTCGTGCGTATTTCGAGGAGGTTGCGCGAACACTCCCTGGAAGGCCGCCTGCTTGCCGCGTTGCGCGAGGATGTCCGCCTCGAAGAACAGGCCGTCACGATACGGGAAACTGCCCGCTTCCCGCAACACCATGGGCGCCTTGTGCATGAGTTCGGTGTCGATGGTGGCCGAGACCGCCGAGTCTTCCATCGAAGCAACCACCCCGGGCGTGTCCTTCAGATTGCGCCCGTACGGCGCCAGCAGGTAATCGATGTAGACCACCATGGCCTGGCCTTCGACGATGGCGTGCCGCGCGGTCGCGCTTTCGTCGGTTGTGTCGCCTTGGTCGCCCTGCCTCTTCGACGCGCCCGTGGCCTTTGCGCCCGCCCTGGCCCAGTTATGCAGATCGTAGTTCTGATCCTGCAACGCGTGGGTGAGTTCGTGCGCAAGGATCGGGCCCTGTTTCTCGAGTGAGACGGTATTCAGCAGCGAGATCGTCTTGGTCTCCTCATCGTAGAGGCCGGCGATGGATTGCCCGTTAGACTTCACCAGGAACTCGCGCAGGTTGAAATCGCGTGGCAGCAGCCCGAACTTTTTCATAGTGAGCTCGGCGCGCGCGAAGCGCTGCGAAAACTCCGCCTGCGCAAGCCGTTCCTTGGTGAATTTCTCGATGTCCGCCTGGCCCACGATTCTCTTCTTGACGGCGCTGCGTTTCGGGAAGCCCGTATCTTCGCTGGCAAACTCGAATACCTTGTCCACGGAACTGAACAGTTCCTTGGTGTCGACGTCGGTCATCTTGATGTCGGCGGGCTTATCTTTGCGGAGCTTGCGCGCCATGTCGGCCAGGCTTTGCGGTTCCTGCGTGGGTGCGGCCGCCGCCGCTCCGGAAGCGGGCGCCGGGGAAGTTCCGCCGGGCTGCTGGCCAACGGCGCAGCATGAGAAAACAAGGCAAAGCGAGAAGAAGGCAAGCAGGCGAGATCCAGTGGACATCCACAACTCCCAAAGGCGAGGGCCTCCAGAAATTCTCCGGGAAGATCGGGGGAAATCGAACAGCAAACCGCCCCGCGCCATTACCAGCGTAATCGGATGCTGCCGAGATTCGGCTCAAGGATTGCCTTGCTCGGAGTCCGGGCCGTTTTGCTTTTCGTCTTTTTCCATTCCTCCCGCTGCTACACTGCTCCCTATGATTGCCGGATTCGCCACGCCCGAAGGTACAGCCCGTTATCGGGAACGTTTTCCCCAGCTGGCCGAGGCGGAATTTTTCTGTCGTCCCGAGCACGTGCCAGGCGCGGCCGAGTTGTGGCTCTCGTCGACGGGTTTGGGTACCTATCTCGGCGAGCCGGACGACGCTGCTGACGCGGCCTATACCGAGTCCATCGCTCTGGCGCTACGTTCGGGGATCAACCTGCTTGATACTGCGATCAACTATCGCCACCAGCGTTCCGAGCGGAACATCGGGGCGGCCCTGGCCCAGTTAATCGGAACCCACGCTGTGCAGCGCGACGAAGTCGTGGTCTGCACCAAGGCCGGATATCTCTCCTTCGACGCGACTCTGCCGCCGGATCCGCGCGCCTACTTCCTGCGTGAGTACGTGGAGAGTGGCATCGTCGATCCCAAGGAACTCGCCGGCGGCATGCATTCCATGGCCCCGCGCTACCTTCATGACCAGATCGATCGCTCCCGGAGAAATCTCGGACTCGAAACCATCGACCTGTTCTACCTGCACAACCCCGAGACACAACTGGCGGACGTTTCCCCGGAGGTCTTTCGCGAGCGCCTGAAGCGCGCCTTCGCCGCGCTCGAGACCAGCGTCAAGTCGGGCACGCTGCGCTACTACGGCATGGCAACCTGGAACGCGTTTCGCGTGGCGGCCGGCTCGCGGGACTACATCGGCCTGGCCGAGGCCGCCGACCTGGCCCGCGACGTCGCCGGTCACGGCCATCACTTCCGCTTCATTCAGTTGCCTTTCAATCTGGCCATGCCCGAAGCCTACGTGCTGGCGAATCAGACCGTCGGAAAGAAGAATGTGTCGGTCCTCACGGCGGCGGCGCAGTTGGGAATCGCCGTAATAGGCAGTGCCACCCTCTACCAGGGACGTCTCACGCACGGTTTGCCGGTGTCTATCAGCCAGTCGCTGGGCATGCAGAGCGACGCCGAAAACGCAATTCAGTTTGCCCGCTCCGCTCCGGGGCTCACCACTTCATTAATTGGGATGGGCCACGTAGACCACGTGGCTGCGAATCTCAAGCCTGCGCTCTTGCCACCGGCGAAGCTGGAGGATTGGCAAAAGCTGTTTTCCGCGCGCGAAGCTTAAGAGCCCATTTCATAGCTGGTTATCCGGGATCGAGCCGCCGGGTGTGTGGGACAGAGAAACATTTCACCACAAAAAATAAGGGCGACCTCATCGGTCACCCTGAGCCTTCCCACGTCTGAGCCGCTTAGTAGCGGAGCAGAAGTCCCGTAGAGATTCGCATGTTGTTGTTGTCGCTTGCTCCGTTGGCATGCAGCGAGAGCCAGTCAAACTGGATTGCGCGCACCGCGACACGCCGGGTGGCTTTCACGTCTACTCCGCCTCCGAACATCATGGCAAATCCGTTACTCGACCCAGACAGGCCGCCGAACGCAGTAGAGGAGCGGAAGCCACCTGCCAGGAAGTGCGCGAACGGGGTGAAGTTCTCGTTATGACGCCACGAGACCACCGGCCCGAAGGTATACGTGTAGTTATTGAAGCTCACGCCATTTTGCGACTTGTACGCGCCGCTGAAATCCGCGGCGACGCCGAACCAACGGTTAAGATTTCCCGTGAGCGATGTATCCCAGCCATTTGCGTTCAAGCCACCGTCGAGTCGGGTGTACTGATAGCCACCGAAGATCTCCGCTTTGGGAGCAGTCTCCATCTCTTGCGCGAATGCCACCAGGGAAAACATGCACACCAACAGTGCCAACCCCATAAATTTGCGCATCTACTGAACCCTCCAAACTGAATTTGCACTCCTCTCCGGGCGAGGGACCCAGCGGCCCGCAGGGATCAGGCGAACCGAGGCGTCCGCCTGTGCTGAAGTCAAAGTGCTCGGTATAGTGAAATTCACTGCGGCAAGGCGGGCAAGTAACTGAAGACAAAAGACAGTCGACCTTTAGTAACGCCAGGAGAATTACCTGCCTGGTTGTACGGTTCTGAATCCTGCGATGGTTGCCGGTGGAGTACGGGACCGTCGCTCGGCCCATCTCCAGCGCGGTGTCGCCGCAGAATTGGTCGGTCCGCCCAGGCCAGCTTGGCTTTCACTTCCTGGAATTCACTGGTATCGCAGATGTAGTCACTTCGGCCCGGGAGGAGCGTGGAGATCTCTGATTGCACTCTCTCGATGCGCTCTTCAATAGGCGGATAGTTGGAGAATGCGTGAGCAATCTGGTCATGTAACGGCACCTTGGCAGCCACAGGCAGGGCTTTGGCTAAGCGCGCTCGCATCTGCAGGTCTTTGCCCTGCAATTTTTCCAAAGCCTCGAGAAATGCCTCGGGATCGTAGCCGGCAGCATACTGATATTCGATTCCGAGCAAATCGGCTTCAATTTCGGAGTCGCGGCTGAATTTCCTTAAGGTCATGGGAGCGATCTGCCTTGTTCCAAGGGCGGCGGGGCCGCTGAGGTAAGCGAGCGGAATCGAGAGCATGTTCCAGGCGTACTTTCGGGTGGCGAAGCGTGTCGCATGCCGCGCTGCGACGTGTGCAATCTCGTGGGCCATCAGACCAGCCAGTTCCGCTTCGCTGTCGACTTCCATGATCAATCCTTTGTCGACATAGAGGAAGCCGCCCGGTAAGGCAAAGATCTTGAGATCCGGAGTATCGATCACCCGGACGGTGAAGGCCACCTGAGCGTCGGAGTTGCGGGCTATTTTCTGGCCGAGCCGGCGTATGTAGCCATTGATCTCGGGGTCGGCCACAAACTTCGCGCCCCGATCAATCTCCGCCGCCATCGCCTCTCCAAGAGCGCGCTCTTTTTGCAGCGAGTAGAGATTCACCCCGTGGCCGATGCTCCGCTGGCCGATGCGGTTCACGTCGTACTTGCCCGATTTCTCTGTTTTCTCTTCGTTACCAGGCGTAGTCTGCGATGTCGCGGAGGCCGATCTTGAGGCTTCGTCCGCTGCATTGGACCTGCGAGATCCTGGATTGTCCGAAGCCCCCACGCGCTGCGCGCAGAACAGCAATCCGGTGGTACAGATCAATAGTCCTGCGTAATAGCGCATGGGACTAAGGCGCTTCGCCGGTGGTCCGACGGAGATAGTGCGTGAGCTATGTGCCGCGTCAGGTTTGAGACCACGCGCTGTTACTCCACGCACGGTTGTGAAAGTCTTTTCACATCTTGGTAAAGTTCTTGGCTTGGGCGGCCGCATGGCTTGGCTGAAGGCAACACAGAAAAGCGCGTCGTGGGGTCTGGGTACGCATTCAGCTCCTTGGAAAGGCAGGAAATCGACGCCGCGAAGAGCCACTGATTCACCCCAACGCCAGGCGCCATTGTTCCCCGGGCATCCCGACGCTTTGCCGTCCTGGGCATGGTATAGAGCACGGATGAGTCCAAAGCCCGAGCGTCGGGTCGATCGGCCCATAGCGGCGCCGTCCCCGCGACAATCCGCGGCGCCTCTTTCAGCCAGGCGTCCCAACCAGAACAACCGCGTCGCCAACTGGGTCGGCAAAATGAGGCCCCGAATCCGAATTTCCGACGGTCGAATAGGGGATGCCGAAACTTGCGTTGGCCTCGGAGCAAGTGTCTGAACCGCGCCCCGGCAACAGCAAATTTTCTGGTTTGTTAGATGAGTTGTGGCTGCCGAGATCAGACGTGGATGGGCGCGCGAGGAACATCCTCGATCGCCCGCTGCAGATTTCTCGATTCTGGTTTTACTTCAGATTTTGCAGCTTGGCCTGCGCGAGCGACTCGGCTTCGCTCTTGGGGTTTTCTTTCACAATCTGTTCGTAGATGCGCTTGGCTTCCATGGGCTGCTGCGAGGATTCGTAGAGCGACGCCATTTGCATCTGGGCCATCACCTTGCTCACCGTGTTGGTCGGCTTGTCGATCAACTCCTTGTATAGATCGACCGCTTCCTTGGCGCGGTTGGTGTTGCCGTAAAACGCAGCCAGCGCCAGCTTGGCGAGCGCGGCCAGATCGCCATTGCGGCTTGAAGCCACTTCCTTGAGTTCCCGCTCAGCGGTCGCCTTGTCGCCCAGTTCGACCGCAGTGGTGCCCAACAGGTAGCGAGCAATGTCGGCCGTGTGGGTGTGAGGATACTTGTCGATCACCGCCTGCAATTCGGTCTTCGCGGCAGCCGCCCGGTCCTGAACCGAGGCGAACGAAGGTTGATTGGGAGTTTCGGGCGCGCCCGCGGGGCGAATCGGGGTTCCCATCGTGCGGACCGCCTTGGTCAATTCCAGGTTGGCTTGGTCGTCCTGCCGGCCAAGGTAATACCACCCTCCGACCACGGCGGCCACCACCACGACCGCGATGCCAATGCCGGCGATCAGTTTTGACTTGTGCTCCACCGTCCAGTTGGCGGTAGCTTCGGCGGCGCCGATGGTAGCTTGGGTAAATCGATCAGTTTTTAATTGATGGCGGGTTTCTGCGCGCACGTACTCCCCTTCTCAGTTTCACAATGAGCTTTCACTTGGCTGATAAGCTGTCAGTTTACAGGCGAATAGCGGCAAGGTCAAAGTATTGCGGGTTGCACAAGGCCGGACCGCCGCATCGCAAGATCGCCAGAAGCACGAAGCCGCCAGCGTAATACTGGCGGCTCGCTTCCCGGGTTAAGAACTCTGTTTTACTTCTCCGCTTCTTCGAGCAGTCCCTGTTCGAGCTTTTCCTGGCACTCGATGCAGTGGCGTGTCCAGGGGACGGCTTCCAGTCGCTTGGCGTTGATCTCCTTGCCGCAATGGATGCACTCGCCGAAACTGCCTTCCCGGATGCGGGACAGCGCAGTTTCCACCATCTGGAGCAACTGGCGCTCGTTGTTGCTCTGGTGAAAGAGGAATTCCTTGTTATAGGAGTTGGCAGCCTTGTCGGCGATGTCCTGGGTCGAATCCTCGTCCGCGGATCGGCCGTCCTGTTCGGTCCGCGATACGGTTCGACGCAGTTCCTGCTGCCGCGTCTCCAGCCGTTTTTTAAAAGTCTCGATCTTTTTCTTGTCCATGGTCTTTGCTCTACCGCGTAGAGTCTCACGGCCCCAGAGCCGTGGTCCGCCCTGAGGCCAAACAAAAATCATAAGCGCTCAAATTGAGATGCGTCAACAGGGCGAGCCTGTAGGTGGCGGTTTCCGCGACTATACTTTTCCCGGTTCGGGAGTGGGAATCCTTCGCGCCTATCGCGGCAACGCCTGGGCCGTCGAAGCCAAGCGCATAGGCCATGACCGCCATGGCCGCCGCGTTCTCCCGCAGTTCGGCCGGAACAATCTTGTCGAGCGTGTCGGCGGCGGTGTGATGGTAGTTGAAATAGGTACGCCCATCCTGCATCAGGCCGAGAGTGGGCACGCCTGCTTCGGACATGGCTGAAATGTCGGAACCGGGGCTGAAGGGCACCCGTCGGATCAGGTTGGCCCCGAAGTTCTGCAGGACTTTCCGTACCGGCCGCAGAGACTCCATGGCCTGAGCGTTCATATTCACGTCAAAACCCATGGGATGGGCCGCCCCCAGATCGCTCTCAATGGCCGCCACGTGGTTCGGGAACTCGGCCGAATGCGCAGTCGTGTACGCATCCCGGCCGCGTCCTCCCTTCTCTTCATCCATCCACGCAATTACCCGGACGGTGCGCTTGGGCCGGAGGTGCAACTGCTGGAGCAACTGGGCAGTCTCCATCGCGACCGCCACGCCTGCCCCATCGTCGATCGCGCCCGTTCCCAGGTCCCACGAGTCCAGATGCCCGGAAACGACCACCACCTGCTCGGGATGTTCACTGCCACGCAGGTCCGCCACCACGTTGTACCCGGTCGTCTCCGGCAAACTCTGCGGCGTCAGCGTGAGGTGCATGCGTACTTTTCCCTGTGCGGCCAGATCGGAAATCAGGTCTGCGTCCTCCGCTGCCACCGCTCCTGCCGGGATCCCTGCGGGAGAGCTCCAGCCGGTGTGCGGCAGACGATATTCCGCGCCGCCCACCGAGCGCACCAGCGAAGCGACCGCTCCCAGTGCGGCAGCAGCCTTGGCGCCCGCCCCGCGATATACCACGGCTTCCCCGTAGGCATCCAGGGCGGACCCCGCGGCCGCTTTCCTGATGTCAAAAGGAAAATTGAAGAGCACAATCTTGCCCGCCACCTGGCTGCGGCCCAGGGCAGTCAACTCTTCGAAGTTGCCGACCACAACCACATCCGCCGTCAACCCGTCCGCTGGGGTCGCGGTACTGCCGCCCAAAGCTGTGACCACAATTTTCTGACCGGTTGAGGGCACTTGCCCGGGGAACTCGACCAGCTCGGCAGTCTCGGCGCCGCGCACCCAGCGCGGGACTTTCACCTCTTCCAGGCGAACCTCCAGTCCCAGCTTGCGCATTTCGTCGGCAACATATTCGGCGGCCTTTTGCGCCTGCACCGAACCCGTAGGCCGTGGTCCGATGTTTTCAGTAAGGTGGGCCACTTGCCGGTAGGCGTAGTCGTCGGCCAGCGCGGCGTTCCGCAAAGTCACCAGCTGATCTCTCAGCTCGACCCCAAGACTGGAATCTGCTTCCTGGGTAAGAGCGGCGTTGCGTTTTGGCCGGGATGCGGTCTGCGCGATCGAATCCGTGGCCAACCCGCTGGAAAGTAGCAGAATCGCCGGAAGCCCGGCCCCCATCCACATACCAAAAGTTCGCCACGTCCTCAAACCAACCTCCGTCACACAGCGGCGCTCGCTTCCCCGTGCCCTGCTTGAACGGAGGTGCGACCCTGGATTTCGCTATGACCGCTCTGATAAAGCGCCGCAGGATCAGCGCGCAGGACGTGCCAGTCTACTACACGTGGAAACGCGCGTTCGCACGCGACCGGGCACCGATCGTCGGAGCGCTGGTGCGGAGGCTATTCGCGGTTGACGGCCCGTAAGGGAGCGTAGACGGGAGTCGTGGCGAGCGTGCCATCTTCTTCGTCGGCCAGGAGCGGAATGATTGAGCGCAGCGCTTCAATCTCCTGGCGGACGCGGACAATCTCGAGCTCTTTCTCGCGCAGCAGCTGGTAAATGTCCCTCATGGTTTCCTCCAAGGGACTTGCTTTCGGATGCAGGGAGGATACAAGAATCCCGGTTCGCCTGCCATCCCAAAAAGCGCCAGCGGGGTGTTCCGTTCGAGGGCGCGCTGAATACGCCGGCGAGAAAAAGCGGCCCCCCTCAAAAAAAAGCGGCCCCATTTCTGGGGCCACTATCCAAAGAGGCAGAAAGGCGGGAAGTCAGGGAAGACTTTGCAAGGTGCCGCTCTGCCAAACAGAACGGCTTTTCGGGAGTTGTCGAGAACTTTGGGTTGTGGTGAAGGTCATTGCTGAGTATGTGGCCTCTTTTGTTACCCAGGAAGAATGCACTTGCCGAGCCAAAAGAAATTGTCACATCGTCGCGTGATTGTCGTCACAGTAACTCATTGTGATGGAATGGGTTGAAACTGGACGGTGTGCTCCGGTGCTCGACGGAGACAGAAACACCGATGTCGCCAAGGTGCATATTCCTGCACATTCGTTGCAGTCCACTGCTTTCACTTTTCCGTCACAAATGCAAAACTCCCGCCTGGACACGCCAGACGGGAGCAGGAATTCAGGGCCCCGAAACGTTTCTAACTGTTTCCGGCTACGGTGCGCAGCTTGCCCGGAAGGAAGTGATACGGCGGCCACGGGCCGCTGATCACCAGCTCGCAGTTCTTGAGCTGCTTCGCGGCCATTGTGTAGCGGTTCTGGTACTTTTCAACCGACTTCGAGTCGATGAGATGCGCTATGTCGATCAGCATCCCGTCGGAGGCGACTTTCTTGCAACTGACTTCCTCATCCAGCGGATTGAACAGTTTGTGGACCTGGACCGAGAGGGCGCGGGCCTTAGTCTGGCGCTCCCGCTCCTTGGAGGCCTTCTCGCGCAGTTTGGCGAGATATTCCCGCCCAACCGTATCCGGCAATACCACGTTGATCATTGCGTCACGCAGGGATCCATCCCGGACCACCAGCTTGAGCCGCATTTCCGACTTGCCGCGCAGCTTCTCGACGCTGACGCCGAAAGCCCGCCGGTTGGAGCGTACCGCCTGACGTAGTGCGTCATCGCTGTCGAAGATAGTTCCAAAACGGAACGGCAAGACGGTTCCATTCCGGAAGCAAACGCTTACCACGCGAGCGTGCTCCAGAACCGTCTTCTCGTCTACTACATGGGTTGCGCGGTCGTATTCGCTTACAATCACGGCGAATTCTCCGCTGGGATAGCTCAGGACGGGGGCTCCACTTACACCCTGAATGCCTTCCAAGAGGAAGGGACGCCGGGCACGGGTACCATTGGGGAGTGCCTGATGCTCAGTCAGGCAGTATGCGTACCACGCCATATCGATCTCTCCGAATCTGGGCAGAGACGGGCGACCCGTCTCCTTAGCATTCGCGAAAAGGGTCCACTTCTCAACTCTGGAAGAAAGGGCAGTTACAACGAGAACGGACGTGAATCACTTCATTACGTCCTCGGTCATATTACTTCGGTCACTAGACCAATTGCAACAACTTCGTGGCACTGATTCGTTTCAATGAAGGACAATATCCTCCATTTGACTGAGGGTCACAGCAGGCTGAGCCTCAAATCCGACCGCGGCGGAACGATGCAGGCGTTGCCAAATGCAGGGTAAACAATCAAACGGATGGTTCAGTCTTCGCAGGGAAATGGAGACTTAACTACTTCTTGGCCGCGGCCTTGGCGGCGCGCTCCTGCAGCGCGATGGTCACCACGCGCAGCATGTCGTCCCAGGGTGCGGGCTTCCCGGTCCAGATTTCAAACTGACGGGCGGCCTGGTGTACGAACATCTCGATTCCCGGGATGATCTGTGCGCCCCGCGCCTGGGCCGCTTTCAGAAAGCGGGTTTCCGCCGGGTCGTAGACCATGTCGAACACGTACTTGGCATTGATCTCATTCTCGTTCAAGGGTGATTCGCGGGTGTTCGACATGCCTACCGGCGTGGCATTCACGATCACGTCGAAAGCCAGTTTCCTGAGGTCGACCCGCTTGATGGTACGAGCTTTCGCCTGCCGGGCCAGCTTTTGGGCGGGAGCCGGTGTGCGATTCAGGATGAATACCTCGCATCCGCGCTCTTTGAGTCCGAAAACCGCAGCGCGGGCTGCGCCTCCTGCTCCTAACACCAGGATACGCGCGCCCTCAAGTCCCAGACGTTGCTCGAGCGGACGCACCACCCCTGCCGTATCGGTGTTGAAGCCGTACAGTTTGCCATCCTGGGCGCGGACCACCGTGTTACAGGCGCCGATCTTGGTCGTGTGCGAATCGGTGTTGTCCAGGTGTTGCAGAATCGCCTCTTTGTACGGCATGGTGATGCTCAGGCCGTGGATCGGAATGTCGCGCACGCAGGCCAGCAGGTCTTTCAGTGTCTTGGCATGCAGGGCGAGGTAGACGGCATTCACATTTTCACGCCGCAACGCGGTGTTCATGATGATGGGCGAGAGGGAGTGCGCCACCGGATCGCCCGCGACTCCGTACACGCGGGTCGCGACGTCGACCTGCTCGATGCGATACACACTGCGCAGATCCTGGGCCGTCACCTGGCCGGGAGCGGTCTGCTCCCCCGGGCTGACGGCTGCAAACGTGAATGCGCTTCCCGCGCGGACGCTGAGCACTCGGCTGATGAGGCCCTGTTCCCCCATGCACAGCCCCACCAGTGAATGGCGGTCGCTTTCCTTCTCCAGGAACTTCATCATGACCACGTTGTCGTACAGCGTCGTCGCCGTCGACACCACTTTGTAGAAGTCCGCCGGATGGTTCTTCATTTTTCCCAGCGTTTCATCCAGCTTCTTGGTGGCGTGGAAGTCGTGGAACGACAGAATCAGGGCGGCCCGCGTCCTCAGTTTCTGTAACTGCTCCGGCTTGCACTTGGCGGCCGATTGCAGTTCCAGGTCTATCACCTGGCAACCGCTGGCCGCGGCCTTGGAGAGTAACTCGAGCTGCCCGGCCACCGATCCCCGGAACTTCCCGCCATTGGCGGCGCGCCGGCAGGTCGCGATCACGACCGCATGGGGGTAAATCTCAAAGAAGCTCTTGATTTTGGGAAGGGCGAGCCCGGGACGGGGCAGATAGTCCAACCTGAACTCAAGAAACGGGTTGTCGCGTACCAGGCTTTCCGCCTTATCCACCAGTTCGGCCGGATTCGAGCCCGTCACCGCCACGCAAACGCGGGGCAATCTCAGGGGCAGAAAACGCTGGACGTAGCTGGTCGGGGGAGAACTCATCGGTCGCGAGCGGTCGGGCGCGATATTACAGGGGCGTAATTCCAGATGCAACAACGGATTAACTTTGCTTCCCGGGAAACTTTCGGCGAAGGCCGCATGACACCCTCGTAACCTTGACCCACCCCCACCCCCTTGTTACCTTCCGGCTGAAGCCCCTGTGTCTGCAACGGTTGGCAGGGTAGAGACCACGGTTACCAGCCTGGTCTTGGAGGTAAGATGAAGAAAATAGGACTTTTAGTTCTGCTGGCCGCCGTCTCGGCGGGAGCGCAGGATGCAGCTCAAAGCGCAGCCGACTCCAATGCCCCGCAAGGCACGGCGCCGACCTCGGCGAGTTTCCCGGTGGAGCGCATTCAGACGCCCACCTATGCCGACATGTATTGCGCCGGATTTATCAACAAGTCGCTTTTGCCGGACGCGAACTACGTGGAAGGGGGTCTGCAAACTCCGAACACCACCAAGTTTGTGACCGGGGACATCATCTACCTGGCGGGGGGAGGCTACACCACGGGTGGGCAGTACACCATCCTGCGCGAGCTCAAAGACCAGAACCGGTACGAAGTCTTTCCTGGCCAGGCAAAAGCGTTGGCCGCGACCGGCCAGCCCTACGGGGAGATTGGGCGAGTGCGCATCGTCGACACCCGCAACAAGACCGCGATCGCCCAGATCGAATACAGCTGCGATCCCATCAACCCGGGCGATATCGCTGTGCCTTTCACCGAGAAACCCGCGGTTTCGTTTCACCCGCCGCTGCGCTTTGATCGTTTTGTCCCGAAGACGGGAAAAACCAGCGCGCGCATCGTGCTGGCAAAGGATTTCGATTCCACCCTGGGTACCGGCATGAAGGTCTACATGAATCTGGGCGCGAACCAGGGCGTCAAGGTCGGAGACTACTTCCGCGCGGTGCGGTCCTACTCATCGGACCTTGCGGATCCGGTCGACTCGCTGTCTTTCCGAGCGTCTACTGCGGAAGACACCCAGCGGCGGCCGCCCTCGATCGAAGGAAACTGGATGACCAAGACCAAGGGGCCGAACATCCACGTGGCTGACCTGCCCCGCAGGGCGGTCGGCGAGATCGTCGTCCTCAGTACAACTCCGACGACGGCGACCGGCATGATCGTCTTCGCGCTCGAGGATGTCCACGTGGGCGACGGGGTTGAACTCGACGACCAGCAATAACTTCATCCACAACAATCAAGAGTCTCAGGAACCGGGGAGCGAAATGGCTCCCCGGTTTCTTGTCTCATCAGTCGCAAAGGCTGGCTCTGCGTTCGCTACTTAGTTCTAGCGGAAGAAAACTACGTGGTAGTCCCCCGGTATCTGCGAAGCACCCACAATGAGCAGGATCGTCACAATCGCCAGTTCCATTTCAATCTCCCCGAGCCAAGGATATCTGCACAATAGCGCAGAACCTGCTGTGAGCCCATACTACTTTGGTGGCCCGGGCAGAATCTGCGTCAGCCCTCGATCGTTGGATGCGGGTCGGCAGCGCGCGTAACCGAAAGATCCCGTCGGGTTAAGCCCACCTGTCAGACCGTTCAGCGGCTATGCATAGAGGGCGCGCCCAATAGCAACATTAACCCGCCGGCGACCGCGCTGCCCAGCACCAGCCAAGCTGAATTCACTCGATATCGAAACAGCAGCACCGCACTCAGCGCGGCAACCGTCAGCGTGAACCAATCCACAACAGCGGTCCGCGCAAGTTGGGCCGAGACCACCACCATGAGCGCTAAGGCCGCTACGTTGATGCCATCAAGCACAGCTCCTGCCGTGGGGGAACTCCGGATCCGCGGTACCAACGGCCCGCTCAAAGCGACGAGAACGAATGCCGGGAGAAAGATGGCTATCGTGGCCAGGAGCGCGCCCGTCCCGCCGCCCAGCACGTACCCAACGAAGGTCGCGGTGGTGAACAGTGGTCCGGGTGTCACCTGCCCCATCGCGACCGCGTCCAGCAGTTGACGTTCGCTCAACCATCCCAGCCTCACCACCAGATCGGATCGAAGAAACGCCACCAGAACATAGCCGCCGCCGAACAAGGTCGCGCCGATCTTGAGCATCACCAGGAACAGCAGGGGCAGACTGAAGGAGAGGCTCCCGGCAAGCGAGGCGCCGCCGGCAGCCAGAGGCACTGTGAGCAGGTTGGGACTTCGCCGCCTGGATCCGAGATGAATAAACCCGGCCAACGCTCCGGCCGCGCCCAACGTAAGCAGCGGATCCAGTCCGAGCGCAGCCGCTACCATCGCCGTAACGCCCAGCACGACCAGCCATCTGGATTTCATCGCCGACTTGCCCAGCCGATAAGCTCCCTGGGCGATCACAACGATCACAACGGGTTTCACCCCGTACAAAACGGCTCCGACCTGGGGCAGGGCACCGTAGCGCACGTATGCCCAGGCCAGGCATCCCACCATCAACGCCGCGGGCAAGATGAAGCTCACGCCCGCCGTCAGCAGGCCGCGCCAACCGGCACGCACCCGGCCAACATGGATCGCCATCTCGGTCGAATTCGGCCCGGGGATCAGGTTCGTAGCGCCCAGGAAGTCAAGGAACTCGGCGCGAGTGAGCCAGCCTCGCCGAGTGACCACCTCCTCTTCCATCATGCTGATGTGCACCGCCGGCCCACCGATGGCCGTCGCCCCCAGCCTCAGGAACAACAGAGCTAACTCCAACAGGGAGGTTTGACTGGCGCGGGCTCGTGTCTCCATGGGAACCGTATCGGACATCGCAGGGAGCAGTCCAGAAATCGAGTCCGCGAGTTTTCGAGCATCGGGTCGCGGCTGAACGCAGATTTTAGCAGCGGCTAAGCGGGAGGATCCGCATCCTCAAAAACCTCGGCGGTAAAGGCCTCGAGGGTCGCACCCCTCTTCCACGCGTCGGCGGGCAGGCCGGCTTTGCGGCAAGTCTGTTCGAGGAAGCTGACGCGGTCCCACCCGTGCTCGACCGGAACCTGCGGAAGCAGAAGCCCGCGCTGGCCCGCGAGCGACACAACCAGCCCGTGCCGGCCAATCTCAACCTGTTTCGGATCAATGGGCATCAGCGGCGAAAGAACACTGAGGGCTATCTCGAGTTGCGGAACTTCGTCACGGCTGACTGGAATGAAGCGCGTGTCCTGCGATGCTGCCGCTCTCGCGGTTTCGGCCACAGCCCGGTAAAGAGGCGCTACCGGGAGGACGTAGCCCACGCAGCCGCGCAACTCCCCCAGCATATAAATGGTCGTGAATACGCCTCGTGGCTCGGCGAGGTGCGCACTGGGAGGTTCTAAGGAAAGAGCGCGCGTCTCAAGAGCCGATGCAATGGCCTCGTGCGCCAGGCGCAACAGCAGCGCCCGTTCCTTCGGGGAATACTCGTTTCTTGCGGGCGACGCGGGCTGGTCAGAACCGCCTTCCACAGCGGACGCGTTACGAGGTAGGGACGGCATTTCGTTTCCGCCGGCTCAGTACGAAGGCCCGCCGCCGGCTCTTTCCTACCTGCCGGTCGATCTTCGACCAGAAGGCGGCAAAGTAGTCGATCGCCGACAACAGCGACAGGCAGACCATGAACCAGATCGCGGCCCACGCGATCCAATGCACGGGGAAGAAATAACTGCCGAACAGCGGCCACTCTTTCCAGCGGTGATCCAGGATCACGGCTACCACCGAAACGATCTGTACTACCATCTTGAACTTGCCCAGTTCACTCGCCTCGATGGTGAAGCCTTCGTTGGCGGCGATGCCTCGCAGCCCGCTGACCAGGAACTCGCGGCCAATCACAATCACCGCGATCCAGGCCGGCACCAGTCCGGGGTTGAACTGCACCAGCGTGATGTAAGCGGACGCAATCAGCATCTTGTCCGCCAGGGGATCGAGCAGAATGCCCATGGTCGTGATCTGCCCGCGCCGGCGCGCCAGATAACCATCGATGCCGTCTGTGATCGACGCTGCAATGAACAGCGCCGATGCCAGCAATTCCTTCTCGCCGTGCGCGCTGCCAAAGCGGCTCGTCGACAAAATCCAGATCAGCAACGGAATGCATAAAATGCGGGCAAACGTGATGGAGTTCGGCAGATTCACGGGGAGCATCGAGCGCCGTCCGCGGACAGTCACGAAAACAGCGATGACTCGATTATCCTCCACGCTGCAAGAGGAAAGCAATGGACAGAAGGGAAGAGTGAATCTGGCTGTAAATAATGAAGGCCGGACCGGATCGGGCTTGCCTGGGTAGCGGCGAGCAAAACAAAGGACTAGGTGGAAACGGAGTGAATCTTTCGCAATCGCCAAATGAAATACGGCAGGGACGTGACCATGAAAATCACCAGCGCGTCGAGGCGGACTTCACGGTCCGCCTCTTCGATTCAACAAGCAGTTACACGTTGGTGCCGGTTTTTCCCAGCGACTGCAGCAGGCTCATCCCGGCTTCCAGCAGGGAGGAATGTTGCGGTATCTGGCCATTCGGTGTGAGCTTGTCGACTAAGGTGGGCAAGAGCTGGGAAAGTGCCGCTCCCGCAGCCTCCGGCGAGATGCCCGCTCTGGCCGCCATCTGCTTTACCTGGTCGCTGCCCAGCACATGCTGGATCTGGTCGGGCGTGATCGGCAGATTCTGTCCAGTTCCAACCCAGGAGGAAGCCAGGCTTCCGAACCCTTTATCGTGGAGCGATTGCAGTAATCCTGACAGACCTCCCGGCTGGTTATTGATCATCTGGAGCAAGCCGGTCGCGAGGGGATTCGAGCTGCCGCCCAACATGCTGTTGACTGCTTTGTTCTCTAGATCGTCGAGAATACCCATGGTACCTCCTCAGAAATTTCACGGTGGAACGAGCTTCGACCCCGGAAAACAATTCGGCGCCGGCTGCGTTCAGACGGAGGGAGCCGGCGCCGAATCCAAATAGCGTTGCGAAAAACATCTTAACTCTGCTTGGCGATCACCATGTTCTTGATCTTGTTGTAAGTGGCCTGCGGAATAATTCTCTTCTTCACCAGATCGGTCTTGGCCTTGTAGGGACGGCCGTCGATGATCTTCTGCGAATATTTCTCGCCGATGCCCGGCAGGGCGTCGAGTTGTTCCTTGGAAGCGGAGTTGAGATCGACAAGTTCGGCCGCGGCGGCTGTCTTCTGCGCGGTGCTCTTTTTCGAGTTGGCCTGCGGGGCGGCTGAGCCCGCGCGCGCCAGGCCCGTGCCCGCGACCAACAGGATCGCCAACAAACCGATCAGAATACGAGTCATGAGGTGATTGCGTTTCATTGCTTCTCCTTAGTCTTTCTTGGATTCTTTGTACCCGGCCGCCTGCGCTTCGGATTCCGTCATGAACTTGCCGTTCTTGGTCTTTCCGTAGAACTGGCCGCCCTTGTGATAGATGCCGCTATCAAGGTTTACCCAGACCTTGCCGCCAGACTTGGCAGCGGCGGCTTCGGAGTCGGAGGCAGCCCCCGTCGGAGCTGCTTTCGTCGAGGCCTTCCTCGCGGGCGCCGGCGCGCTGCTCGCTGCTGGCGCGCTGGCCGGAGCGCTCATCGCTGACTTGTTGGCCGCCGAAGTAGCGGGCGTGGCCGCTGCCGGCGCTGCCATTCCCGAGTCGCTGGCTGCGGTCTTGCTCTTCCTGCTCTTTTTCGGAGTGGCGGTCTCGGCGTTCGTGTTGGCAGGTTGCTCGCTGGCCGCCGTCGCATCCGTGGTTTTCTTCTTGCGGCTCTTCTTGGGAGTGCCGGACTCAGCATTCGTGTTGGCGGGTTGCTCGCTGGCCGCCGTCGTGTCCGCGGCTTTCTTCTTGCGGCTCTTTTTGGGGGTGCCGGACTCAGCATTCGCATTCGCGGCTGACTGATCACCGGTCGCGGTGCTATCGGCAGTCTTTTTCTTCCGGCTCTTCTTCGTAGCGCCGGACTCGGCGTTTGCGCTGGCCGCCTGCTCGCCCGAGGCCGCCGTGTCCGCGCTCTTCTTCTTGCGGCTCTTCTTGGTCCCGGTGTCGCTGGCCGCGGTGGAAGTGTCCGCCACCGCTCCGGAATCGGCGCTTGCTTTTTTCTTCTTGGACTTCGACTTCTTGCTGGTGGTCGTATCCGACGCAGCGGACTGGTCATCGGCGGCCGCCGCTGCCTTTTTTGCCTTCTTGGCTTTTTTCTTCGTGGTCGAGTCCGTGGTCTGGTCGCCGGTACTGGCCTGCGGCTTTGCCAGCGCAGGCGCGATCGACAGCGCGAACAACAGGCACATCCCTGCCATCCACGTAATGATCCTGCTGGGGAGTCTCGTCATATGGGTCCTCATTTGTGAGGGGCAGTCGGAGCAGCCCCGGCTATTAGAACTGCGAGAAGGTCGCGCTTATCTTGCTCGCGTGAGGCCAGAGAATGCAGGGCGCGGCCAACCTCAGCGCGTCTGCGGGCAGCCATCATGCCAGTCCCGGACATCCCAGGTCAACCCCGGGTCACAAAAAAGAAAGTTCAGAAAAAACAAGGCCCCCGTCAATGGCGGGAGCCGAAGTTCGAAGCGGCAAACCGGCTAGGCGTAAATGCCGCGCTGCTTGATGGTGTAGGCCACGCGATCGATCGCCAGCATGTACGCCGCGATGCGATTGTGCACGTGGTGAGTCTCCGCGTAACGAACCACGTCGTCGAAGGCGGACACCATGATCTCCTCCAGTTGCTCGTTGACCAGGGACTCTTTCCAGAAGTAGCCTTGCCGGTCCTGCACCCACTCGAAGTAGGAAGTCGTAACGCCGCCTGCATTGGCAAGGATGTCCGGAATCACGAAAACCTTGTTGTCCGCGAGCACTTCATCCGCGGCCGCCGTGGTCGGGCCGTTCGCGCCCTCCGCCAGGATTTTGCATTTCACGCGGTCGACGTTCCGGCTGGTGATCTGGTTTTCCGTCGCGGCCGGGATCAGAATCTCGCATTCCACCGTCAGCAACTCCCCGGCAGGATACTTCTCCGCGCCCGGGAAGCCCTGGATCGTTCCGTTCTTCTGGCGATATTCCCAGAGCGCTTCCACATCGATGCCGTTCTTGTTGTAAAGACCGCCGCCCACCTCGTCGAGTCCGATGACCTTGTACCCTTTCCCTGCCATCAGGCGCGCGGCGTTCGATCCCACGTTGCCGAATCCCTGCACAATGACGCGCGAGCTCTCGCGGCTGAGTCCGAGTTTCTTGATCGCCTGGTCGCACACGATCAAGACGCCGCGGCCGGTTGCCTCGCGCCGCCCGCGCGAACCTCCGATGTTGATCGGCTTGCCGGTGACCACCGCGGTCACGGTCTGCCGCATGTGCATGGAATAGGTATCCATCATCCAGGCCATGATCTGTTCGTTGGTGTTCACGTCGGGGGCGGGCACGTCTTTTTCGGGCCCGATAAAGTCCACCAGTTCCGCCGTGTAACGGCGCGTCATGCGCTCCAGTTCGCCCATCGACATCCGGTGCGGGTCGCAGATCACGCCGCCCTTGGCGCCCCCGAACGGGATATTCACCACCGCGCACTTCCACGTCATCCAACTCGCCAGCGCGCGGACTTCATCGAGCGTCACATCGGGCGCGTAGCGGATCCCGCCCTTGGCTGGTCCGCGGGCAATCGAGTGCTGCACCCGGAAGCCGGTGAACACTTCCAGGTGACCGTCATCCAGCTGCACCGGAATATGCAGGATGATTTCCCGGGTGGGATAGCGCAACACCTTCCACAGGCCCTCATCAAGGTTCAGCTTGTGGGCGGCCAGATCGAATCGGGCCGCCTGTGATTCCCAAGGATTGGTTTCCTGCTCCATGGCCACGCTTTTCATTCGTATCTCCAGAAATGATTGCTACTTATCAGATGCCGCGGATCCTGTGCACACGCACAAATCGAGCAGTATATGGGGGCCGGGGCAGCGTGGCAAGCGGAGAAGTTAACTCAAGAGTAATCAGATGAGGGCGTTAGCGTCCACGGGAAAGCTTCATTTCCATGCCTTCTGCCGCGGCCCGCACCCGGGGATAGTAGTTGCGCGCATCCTGCACGACCTTATCAATGACCGTATCGTCGTGATCCGGATCATGATGAAACAGCACCAGTTCCTTGGCGCCGCTTTCCATCACGATCTTGACCGCTTCGCGCCAGTGACTATGGCCCCAGCCTCGGCGCCGGGCCTCGTACTCCTCCGGCAGGTACTGCGCATCATAGATGAGCACGTCCGCGCCCTCGGCGAGTTTGCGGACATTCTTATCGAAGGTCTCGTCGCCCGGTTCATTGTCGGTGGCATACACCAGAATGCCTTCCGTGGTCTCCAGCCGGAAACCCATGCAGCCCTGGGGATGGTTCAGCCACAGAGCGCGCATGCTCGCGTGGTCATCCAGCTGCGTGTGGCCTTCCTCGATATCGTAAAAGTTCCGCTGCGCCTTCATCTCGCTGGTATTGACCGGAAAGTAAGGGGATGCCATCTGTTCTTCCATGACGCGCTGCAGACTGCGTGTCCGGCGGGAAGAGTGGAAGACGAACTGGTTCCAGCTGTTTTCGTAAAGCGGGCGAAAAAACGGAATACCCTGGATGTGGTCCCAGTGAAAGTGTGAAACAAAAATATGCGCGGAAATCGGCTTCCCGTTCGCCTCGCTCTCCAGTTGTTGACCCAAGGCTCGAAAGCCGGTGCCGCAGTCAAAGATATAGCGGCTGTCGCCGAAGCGCACTTCGACGCAGGAAGTATTCCCTCCGTAGCGCAAGTTCCCGGCTTGGGGGGTGGGTGTGGATCCGCGCACTCCCCAGAACTTGACCCGCATGCTCCCCCGTTCCCCTGACGTTTCGGCTGAATCTTAATCTTCCGACGCTGCACGCCCTCCGTCAATTGTTTCGCTGGTTCGGGTAGTGACCGAGGTGTAGCCTCGAAACCGCCGTAAATACGAATCCTGCCTGCCTCGCCCCGGCGCCCGCTTCCCCTATAATCGAAGATCCTTCCGGACGGGCGTTTTTGACCGACTTCGGGACGAAGGAACTGCATGCTGCAGCCTGACTACAAGGAATTTTCCCGCCTGGCGCGCGAGGCCACGCTGGTCCCGGTGGTCAAATCGGTCACGGCCGACCTGCTTACCCCGGTATCCGCCTTCCTGGCGGTCGCCGAGAACGAACCCCACTGCTTTCTGCTCGAATCCGTCGAACGCGGCGAGCAGATTGGCCGCTATACCTTCCTGGGCGCGCGCCCCTACATGCGGGTTTGGACGCGCGGCGACGAAATCACGATCGAACGAGGCAAACGGCGGGAACGAAAGACCGGCGACGTCTTCGCAACTCTGAAGACGCTGCTGCGGGCGCATCGTCCGGCGCATATCGCCGGACTTCCCCCCTTTACGGCGGGCGCGGTCGGCTACTTTGCCTACGACGCCGTGCGCCGCCTGGAAAAAATCGGAGAGCACGCCCAGGACGATCTGTCCGTGCCCGACTGCGTCCTCATGTTCTTCGACCGCCTGCTGGCCTTCGATCACCTGCGTCACCAGATCCATATCATTGCCACCGCCGACGTCGCCGCCGCGAAGCCCCAAGCGCGCTTACGATCGCGCCTTGAAAGACATCTCGGCCATCGAAAAGCGCCTGGCTGCCGGTTTGCGCCCGGCACACTGGCAGAAAACGAAGCCGAAGCGAGGCCGCCTTAAGGTCCACGCCGGGACCAGTCGCGATCGCCACATCCGCAGTGTCGAACGAGCCAAGGAGTACATCGCCGCCGGAGACATCTTTCAGGTGGTGCTGTCCCGGAGGCTCGACTTCCAGCCCGACGAGTCTCCCTTCAACCTCTACCGGGCCCTGCGCACCGTGAACCCGTCTCCCTACATGTACTTTCTCCGCATGGGAGACGCGCACGTGTTGGGTTCTTCGCCTGAAATGCTGGTGCGGGTCACGGGCCGGAAACTGGAATACCGCCCCATCGCCGGCACCCATCCCCGGGGCAAAGACGAAGCGGCGGACGATCTACTGGAGCAACAGATGCGGACCGACGAAAAGGAGCGCGCCGAGCACGTCATGCTGGTGGACCTCGGCCGCAACGACCTCGGTCGCGTCAGCGAATACGGTTCGGTGAAAGTGCGCGACCTGATGTACGTGGAGCGCTATTCCCACGTCATGCATCTGGTGTCGGCGCTGGAAGGAAAGCTGCGCCCCGGGCTGGACGCGATCGACGCCTTCGCCGCCTGTTTTCCCGCCGGCACGCTGAGCGGTGCGCCCAAGGTCCGCGCCATGCAGATCATCGAGGAACTCGAACCGACGCGACGGGGCGTGTACGGCGGAGCGGTCCTGTATGCGGACTTCGCCGGCAACCTGGATTCCTGCATCACCATTCGCACCCTGTTCATGAAAGGCAAACGCGCCTACCTGCAGGCGGGAGGGGGCATCGTCGCGGACTCCGACCCGGCCAAAGAATTCCAGGAGACACTCAACAAAGCGCAGGCCGTATTGCGGGCGGTCGAGCTGGCGCGCGGTGGAAACCTGTAGTTGCGGCTGATAGTCGTTGGTCGTTGGTTCTGGGCACCCGATCTCCGAGTTTGTTCTTCGCACCTCCCTTCGCGGTGGTCTTCGTGGACTTTGCGCCTCCCCCCTCTGCGTTCTCGAGCGGAACTTCTCGGCGGACTCTACGGTTTAAGGTTGTTGTGGCCTGCAGCGCGGCATCCCGTAATTAGCTGCATGCTAATAGAAAGCGATTATAGCCTCCCAGGCGAGTCGCAGGGTGCCGGTCGACGCAAACCTCGAGCCCGCGCCCAAAGTACTCTCCAATGGCCCCCATGCGCGATTAAAGGCTATCCTGGGCGATTCCTGGACCGTGGTTTTCGGGCCAAAACCACCCTCCGGCATGCTTTCAATGACTTAGCTAATAGCGAATCAAAATGAGAACAACTGCGCGGGGTGGGCGGGATCCCGGAACTACTCGATCCCTCGTTGAATCTTCGCGGAGGGAGGCAGCGCAGCTTCGGCCCGTTCGGCCAGGCTGACGAACACGGCCGCTCCGTACAGCACCAGGATCTCAAGACCCGCGAAGTCACCGTGGAGGCCGTGAATCGCAATCGCCAGCGCGAAAACGACCAGCAGGGCATAACCGCCTGCCGCGGCTGAGAAGGGCACCAGGAACAGCAGCACAGCGATAATTTCACTCCCCGATAAGACCAGGCGGACCGCAGTCAGCGCGCCCGGGTGTCCCGCGTCATGCAACCTGGCAAGAGTCCCGTGAAATGTCCGGTATGCCTCCAGCAGGACGACCAGACCCACCGTCCAATGCAGTGCGCCGATTGCCGACTTCGTACGCGGCCCGATCATCTGGTCTTCCGCTGCTTTCCTTTCTCTGGCTTGCGACCGGCTTCCTTCAACCGGTGACTCGCGCTGGCATCGAGATCGAGTCCATAAAACTTCTTCAGTTCCTGGATGCGTTTCAGGGATTCTTCGCTGAAGGGACACTTGCCTTCGAAAGCGTGCAGGACAATTCCCTCCAGCAGGTCCCCCAACGTCAAATCGTGGTACTCGGCGAAGCCCTTCAACACCTTCAGCAGGCGCTTCTCGATCCGAACGCCGGTCTGCACGCGTTCGATGATCAGGCCGTCTTCTGCTCGTGCATTCATGGTACCAATGTACCGAAGGTACCATGGTAGAAGCAAGGGACAGTTTCTCGCGGGCGCTCGACAGGCGAGTACGCCCGTCGCGCCATCCTCAACTTCACTTGTCGTTGAGCTAGAAACCAGGCCGGGAATTTTGCGCCTGAAGTCTGACACCTGAGCCCTGAAACCTGAGGCCTGCCTCTGCTATCGTGCCAAGAAGTTCTCGACCAGTTTCTTGCCCTCATCGGTGAGCACCGACTCGGGATGAAACTGCACGCCCTCGACGGGAAACCTCCGGTGCCGCAATGCCATGATCACGCGGGTTCCGTCGCGCTCGACGGTATGGGCGCTGACCTCGAGATCCGCGGGCAGTCCGTCCTCGGCCACGATCAGCGAGTGATAACGGGTTGCTGTCATCGGCGACGACAAGCCTTGGAAGATGGTCTTGCCATCATGTTCGACCCGGCTGGTCTTGCCGTGCATCAGGTTCCTGGCCCGAACAACCTTGCCGCCAAAGGCCTCGCCAATCGCCTGGTGTCCCAGGCAGACGCCCAAAACGGGCACTTTTCCGGCGAAGTGGCGGATCAGTTCGACGCTGATGCCGGCATCAATCGGTGTGCAAGGTCCGGGCGAGACTACGATGCGCTCCGGGTCGGAGCCTTTCGATCTCGGCCACGCTGATCTGGTCATTGCGCCGCACCTCCACCTCCGCGCCCAGTTCGCCCAGGTACTGCACCAGGTTGTAGGTGAAGGAGTCGTAATTGTCGAGCACGAAGACCATAAAACCAAGCCTTCAACCAGTGTAGCCCGGATCCGCCGGTGCCGTCCAAGGCCGCGTCCCGGGCCCGACTCGGGCGGGGGCCGCGAAGTGATTGAGTTCAGGAGGGTTCGGTTTCAGGTACCGGGCGCCATATCCCCTATTGGTGGTCTTGACAGTACGAAGTCGTCAAGCCATGCTAACTAGGTTTTTCGGAGGCAAAATTCATGGCCGAGGCCCAGCAGGAAAAACGGGCGACCCGACGTTTTGCATTGCGGCTGCCAGTAGCTGTGACCTATGCCGAGAACGGGACCCAGGAGAAATCCGCGCAAACCCGCGATGTGAGCGCGCGGGGCATCTCGTTTTATGTGGATTCTCCCATTGCATCGGGCTCTCCGATTGAATTTACGTTGACCCTCCCGGCGGAAATTACGCTGACCGAAAGCATCCGGGTCCGGTGCAAAGGCACCGTGGTCCGCCTCGATGAGGGCAATCCGAACGGCAAGTTAGCGGTCGCTGCTGTGATTGACGAATACGAGTTCCTGTCCGAGTCCTGATTCCGAGGAAGCTCGATTCCCCCGTGCTTTCTCGATTCTGGCCATCACAATGATATTGTTGCCCCAGCAACCTGGGGCCCGGGTGAAGTGCTTGCCGCGATATTGTTCAAAATGGATGTTCTCGCTCGTGCTGAGTGCAGGCTGCGCTCTCCTGGGAAGTTCCCTGCGCGCGCAAACCGCTGATCCCCAGCCATCGCAGCCCGCAACCGGGTCGCGCTCGGCCGCCATTCGCCAAATGCTCGAGGCACAAGCCGCGCGGCGCGCGGCTGGCAGGCAGGCCGCGGGCCAAGGTCAGACGCCCGCGCCCGGGGCAACTCAGCCAGGCTCCGTGCAACCGAATCCGGCGCAAGCGGGCCAAGCCTACCCCAGCGCCAATTCGCCGAGCCCGGTTCCGAGCACGCCTGCGCCGCCCGCCCCGGTCACATCGGTGCTGCCACCCGCTGCCGTAAAGAGCGTGAAGATCGTTCGCGACAAGGCCGCCGGCTCGGCCATTGAGATCGTGACCAGCCGTCCGGTGCCACCCGCGCTGCAGACCCTCGCCAACCCCGCCCGGCTGGTGATTGACCTGCCCAACGCGAATGTCGCCGTGAAGCAAAAACGCATTGCCGCGAAAGGGGAGCAGTTCACCGACGTTCGCGTGGATCAGTTCCAGGTCTCGCCCCCGGTGACGCGAGTGGTTGTCGATCTCAGCGAGCCTCGCCAATACACCTGGGATGCAGCCGGAAACCGGCTGACGATCCGTTTGAAGCCGCCGGAAGAACCCAAGGCCAGGGCCGCGGCTCCGGTGCAGCCGCCTACCGTTTCAACCTTTGGATCGGCCGCGCAGCCGGCGGTTGTGCCGGTCGCGTCCCGTCCGGCGGGTTCCCCGGTCCTCGCCGGAAGCCGGATCGGCAACGGTTCCTCGATCACGGCCAGTGTCGAGACCGCGGTCCTGCATATCGCCCGCGGCGGCGAATTGCATGTCTGCCCGGGCAGCACCGTCTCCGTAACCGCATCCAAGAACAATCAGGATCTGATGTTCGGCATGAGCACGGGAACACTCGAGACCCACTACCATCTCGACGCCGCCTCCGATGCCGTGCTCACGCCCGATTTCCGAATTTTGCTGACCGGGCCGGGAGACTTCGACTACGCGATCAGTTCCAACTCGCACGGCGATACCTGCATCCGCGCCTTGTTAGGCAACACCGCGTCCTTGATGGTTTCGGAGTTGATGGGAGACCGCAGCTATCAGGTGAAGCCCACCGAGCAGGTGGTCTTTCATGAAGGACGAATCGACCGGATGAGCAACGACGTCCCGTTCGATTGCGGTTGCGCGGCACCACCGCCGCCGGTGCTGCGCGCCTCCACTCCGCCAGAAGCGCCGACGGTTTCGGAGGCAAACCTGCCGCCCAACCTGCATCTGCCCTCGTCGGCTGTGCCTGCCCCGGTGACCCGCGCGGCGCTCGATCCGATGCTGCCTCCGCTGCCCAATGCTTCCCGGCCCGCGATCGCCGGACCTCCGGGGTCGCAGGGCAACCTCGCCTCAGCGCGTCCGGAAACCGCGCCCTTGCCGCCGTCCAAGCCCGCTGACATCCACGTCCAGATCGAAGCTCCCCTGGTTTTCCGCAGCGCGGATAAACCCAGGGCCGCGACCCAGACCGCGTCGAACCTGCCGCCCAAAGCTCCGGCGAGGCAGCCCAGGACCGATCCCGCCGCTCCGATTCCGCTGCCGACTCCTCCGCCGAAACCGGTCGAGCAGGAACCGCCGGCACCCCAGCAACATCACGGCTTCTTTGGGCGAGTGAAGGGCTTCTTCGCAGCAGTGTTTCACTAGAGAAGAAAACAAGCGCGCAGGGAGCGGACGACATTTTCAGAGTGCACGCCATCCGGCGGGCGAGGCACCCGCCGCCTCATGAACTGGACCGCCAGAGCCCGAAGCCTAGGGCCTGTTTTTCTAATCCCTCTTGATCGCCTTGGCGATCGGAGCCGCCTTGTCCCGAGCGACCTCACGCAACTCTTCCGCCCACTCCGCGCTTCGATCGACCACATCGTTCACGCGATCCTTGGCATCCTCGGACCAATCCTGCAGAGCATCGCGGGCATCGTCATATTTCCGGCGAATGTCCCTGCGCATCTGTTTGCCGCTCTTTGGTGCCAGCAACAGCGCGATCAAGGCACCTGCGCCGATACCAATCATCAGGAAGGTTACCGCGGTGCCGGCCCCGCTGCTTTTTTCGGAAACCTCGTATTTTCCAACTTTCATAAAAGCCACCTTTCAGTATCAATGGAACTGCAATAGGCTCAATCTCACCATTCTATTCCTTCGCCAGGGTGCTTCCCGTCGGGAATTCCCCGGAGGAGGGCCATCGTTTGGACGTAGTCCCAACTCCGTGTAAACTAAGGTGTTTGATTTCCGTGTCCGGCGGACAAGTGGCTTGTCCCCGATTCGCCGGTCCCATCGATCGCAATTTTCTGAGGAGATTGTCCGTCGCATGTCGATTCCCGCCACCCAACTGCGTCCCGGCATGATCATCAAGCACAACAATGATCTGCACTCCGTGTTCAGGGTCGAGCACCGCACGCCCGGCAACCTGCGCGCCTTCATCCAGGCCAAGCTGCGCAACCTGCGTACCGGCGCCATGTTCGAGCACCGCTTCCGCTCGCCCGACCCCATCGAGAAGGTCATCGTCGACGAAGATCCACATGGAGTTCCTCTACAGCGACGGCGACGACTACTACTTCATGAACACGGAGAACTACGAGCAGACTGCACCTCACGCGCGACACCCTGGGCGACGCGGTCGAGTACCTGACCTCCAACCTGCAGATCAAGGTGGAGTTCTTCGACGGCAAGGCCGTCGGCATCGAGCTGCCGCAAACGGTCGAGCTGACCGTGGTCGAAACCGAGCCGGGCCTGAAGAGCGCCACCGCCTCCAGCGTGACCAAGCCGGCCAAGACCGAAACCGGCCTCGTCGTGCAGGTGCCGCCCTTCATCAACGAAGGCGAAAAAATCAAGGTCGATACCGCCGAAGGTACGTATCTCTCGCGCGCTTAAGACGGCGCAGGTCGCTCAGCGGGTCGCGGCAGGTGGCGTTTCTTCGGTGGTCGAGTCGACGTTGCCGAGTCGAGGTGCCGGCCCGGACTCAAAATCCATGACGAGCTCTGAGAAATCGATTCAGGCCCGCCGTTTTCTGGTGCGCGGGCGCGTACAAGGCGTCGGCTTCCGCTGGTATGTCGAACGGGAAGCCCGGATTCTCGGCGTGGCCGGCTGGGTACGCAACAATGCCGACGGCGCGGTCGAAGTTCTCGCGCAAGGAACGCCCGATCAGCTGGCCAGTCTGTGCGGCCGCTTGCAGCAGGGCCCGCGTGCCGCGCGAGTCGACGAAGTGGAAGAATCCGATGTCCCTCCCACCCAAGGCCTTACAACATTCCGCATCGAAGGAGCCTGGTAAATGTCCAAGTCGGGCCTGAATTCCGACCAACTGAAGACGCTCATCCGGGAAGTGCCTGACTTCCCCAAGAAAGGGATCCTGTTCTACGACATCACCACGCTGCTGAAAGACAAGGCAGGCTATGCCACCCTGATCGACCTGCTCGCCGAACGCTATATCGGAAAGCAGGTCGACCTGATCCTGGGCATGGAGGCCCGCGGGTTCATCTTCGGTCCCGCCCTCGCCTATCGCCTGAGTGCCGGTTTCGTCCCCGTGCGCAAGCCGGGCAAGCTCCCGGCCCCCACCGCGCGCGTGGAATACGACCTGGAATACGGCAGCAACGTGCTGGAGGTCCACAAGGACGCGATCGAGAAAGGGCAGCGGGTACTGATTGTGGATGATCTGCTGGCAACCGGCGGTACCGCGGAAGCGACCGCGAAACTGGCCACCTCGCTCGGCGCCCAGATCGCGGGATTAGCTTTCGTGGTCGAACTCGATTTCCTGAAAGGCCGCGACAAGCTCCAGGGTTACGACGTCTTCTCGCTGCTGCACTACGACAAATAGCAAGTTGAGGCCTGCGCCGTTTCGAGTTAGGGACGGCACTTACCGCGCCGCGACGGCCGTCACTGCTGAAAATTCGTAGCGCACAAACACGCCCAGCTGCTTGATCTGGATCCGTTCGTCGTTGCCGTGGACCGTCCGATTTTCTTCGTCCGTCCTTGGCACCCCGATGCCGTACGCCTGGACGCCTTTGGTTCTCAGGAACGAAGAGTCGGTGGCGCCGGTAGTCATCTCCGGAAGCGTAATCGCCTCAGGCGCTACTTCCTTTTGCGCCCGCTCCAGGGCGGCAAACATGTCAGTATGCAGGTTGCTCACCGGAGCGGCCGGCATGGAAAGCGTCGTGTCCTCGGCGACCACCTTCACCTGCGGATCGTTGATCACACCAGCGAGCGTCTCGCGGAATTTCGGCAGGTCCTCGTCGGGTAAAGCGCGAATATCGAGGGTCGCCTCGGCCGAGGGTGGAATCACGTTTGACTTGATCCCCCCACTGAGCATGGTGGGAACGACCGAAGTACGCAGCATGGAATAGTACTGCGGTTTTTTTACCTTGAGCTGCTCCTGGACCTTGGGGTTCAGGACATCGCGGTACCAGGCCGCTTCCTCGGGTGAAGAAATCGCGGCCAGTCTCTGAAAGAACTCGCGCGTGGTTTCGTTGAGGCGTGACGGAGTTTCCCATGTGCCTGCCTTGGCGACCGCGGCGGCCAGGTGGACAACCGCATTGTCTACGCGGGGCACCGAGCCGTGTCCACTGCTGCCGGTCGCTACCAGCTTCGCGCCCCGCGGCAGTTTCTCCGAGGTCGCGACCCCCAGGTACCTGATCTTTCCGTTCTCGAGCAGCGAGCCGCCGCCTTCGTTCAAAGCAAATTCGCAATCGAGCTTATCCCAGTAACGCTCGACGAGCGTGTTCATCCCGGCCGGTGACGACATCTCTTCGCTCGCTTCCGAGAGAAAAATTACATCGCGCGCCAGCGGAACCTGCCGCCGTTTCAACTGCAGAAACACTTCGAGATTCGCCGCCAGCATGGCCTTGTCATCGGATGCCCCCCGGCCATAGATAACTCCGTCCCGCTCGGTCCCGGCAAAAGGTTCCACGGTCCAGCGGGAGCGATCTACCGGCACGACGTCTTCGTGGCCCATCAGCAGCAAGGGGCGCTTGCTGCCATCGCCGTTCAGCCGCGCCACGATGCTGGCGCGTCCCGGGACCGGCTCCAGGATTTCCGATTCGATGCCAGCCTCCTTCAGAACGCCCTCCAGGTAATGTGCGACCTTCGATTCGTTGCCGGGAGGATCCTGGGTGTCGATTCGAACCAGTTCCGCCAGGAAACGGGCCGCCTCAGCTTCCGCCTGATCGGCATTCAGGGCGTACTTTCCTGCTGATGTCTGGGCGAGAGCGGCGCTCATGAGGAAGAAGCAAATGACGAAGGACAAAAGCGAACGTAGTCGGTCCAACCGGGCACCTCCGGAAACGCCCGATTATATACAACGTGTCCCGGCCTTCGATTGCGACAATGAAGCGCGGCTGGGACGGCATATCCCATGGGCCGCTGCGGGCCCTCTGTTTCTGCGCTAAAATGCGAACCGCCTTGGAGGTGCTTATGTCGCTCAAAGGAAAGCACGCGCTGGTGACGGGCAGTTCGCGGGGAATTGGCAGGGGCATCGCTTTGAAGTTGGCCGAAGAGGGAGTCCGCATAGCCGTCCACTACTACCAAAACGAAGGCGCCGCCAAGAAGACTCTGGCGAAGATACAGGAGTGCGGTTCGGATGGTTTTGTTGTTCAGGCCGACGTCTGCCTTCCGGAAGAGGTCAGCCGTATCTTCAAGCGGGTTGAATCCGAGTTTGGCTCACTCGACATTTTTGTCAGCAACGCTCGCACGGAAGCCCCCACTTTTTATCAGCCACTCATGGAGATCACCCTCGACAAGTGGGATACGGCGGTGAACTCGCAAGCGAAAGCCTTCCTGGTGGGCGCCCGCGAAGCGGCCCGGCTGATGCAGGTGGGTGGCCGGATCATTGCCATCACCTATGCCCCAGGCGGGCGCTTTGGGAGCTGGCAGCCATGGGTGGCCATGGGAGCGGCGAAGTCCGCCATGGAAGTGCTGACTCGCTACTTCGCGGTCGCCCTGGCGGGGCGCGGGATCACCGTGAACACGATCAGTCCGGGCTGGACCGAAGATAGCGTCCTCAATAGCCTGCCTTCGGCGGTGCAAGATACGATCCGCAACTGGCACGAAGAGGGGTGGACGCCCATGGGCCGCTTGGGGACGCCCGCGGATATCGGCAACGCGGTTGCCCTGCTCTGCTCTGAGGAAGCGAACTGGATCACGGGGCAGCTCATTGATGTGGATGGGGGCGCCTCACTCATGGACGCGCACCTTCCCTTGGAGATTCAGCAGGTGCCCTCCCACACGAAACCCTCGTAGCCATTTTCGGTTTTGGCTGTTTCAATTGGGAGGGTCTCCGGCGATGGTTGAACCTCACCCTGACACGTGAGCTGCATCACGGGGCGAAGTGAAATTCCAGACTAGCCTCAAGCAATTGGCGGCCAGGTGGTGGAGAGGGGACTCTTTTGGGAGACGCAAGGTCAACCGGGCTGATGGCCGCACAAAGGCCTAACTGGAATGAGATTTCTTACAAGAATTCGCCTGTTCCTGCACGTCCTGGTACACGGTTGCCGTGTCGTGGAATTCGCAAGCCTCGAATGTGAAGGCTGCAAGTTCGAACCGATTTGCAGCCTCGGACGCTACCACCCACGGTGAGTCCTGACGTTCAACCGAGCGGCCACAACGCGATGCCTTACCGGGGCTGATGCATGGCCGCGTAGAAACCGAGTCCTATTCTTCCTGCTCGGAATCGGAGAGGAAGTTCTCTCCCAGGTTTCGGGCAAATGGATCAGCCGAGGAGTCCACCAGGACTTCGAGATCCATATCTGGCCCGCTGCCCGGCTCTCCTGATTTTTCCTGTTTGCGCTGGGTCTTGCGTTCCGCTTTTTCGCGCTGCTTGTCCTGGCGCGAACGCTCCTTCTGGCGCTTGGTGAAACTTGAACGGCCTCTTCCTGACATCGATACCTCCTAGGGCACACTCGTGCTCTGGACCAGGCATGGTCCACAAGATTCATGCTTCTGTCATCGTTTGCGTTGGATCGAAACTTACCAGCGCGGTTCGCGGGGTTGCCGCGCGTGCCCGCGATAGTCGTCGCGTCCACCGCCGCCCTTGCTGTCGCGCCCGCCGCCGCCAAAGCGCCCGCCACGCGGCGGACCGCCGCTGCTTTTCTCTTTGGGCCGCGCCTCGTTCACCTTCATCGGACGTCCGCCCAGGTCGCTGCCATCCAGGGCAGCAATGGCTTTGCCGGCTGCGTCGGCATCGGTCATTTCCACGAACGCGAAGCCGCGCGAACGCCCGGTATCACGATCGGTGACAACGCTGACTCGTTCCACTGCGCCGTGCGCTTCAAACAGAGGGCGCAGTTCAGCTTCGGTAGTACTGTGCGGGATGTTGCCGACAAACAAGTTCTTCATGGTGCTTCCTTCTAGTTGGGATCGATCTCGGTTTCTGGTTCTTCTACAACACTGGATACGGCCTCCACGGTCGCAGGCGCGGTGTGCCGGCGCATGGCGTCCTTCCAGTATCCTTGCGGATCTTGAGCGTTTCGCCCTCTCGGATCGCTGGGCGCTTCCTTATGACGCGGGTCCTTCAACGACCGGGTGGCGGCGATCCGCCAGGACGCTTCCAGAAACCCGTACCGCCGCGGCAGAAACTCGCATGCATTCGTGAACAGCGACGCCACCATCTCGCTCCACATCCCGTTGCGGGTTGTGTCTGCGAGCGGAACGGCGGTATCGGTTCCTGGGGATTTCCCAAGGTACTCGGGCTTGCCGACCAGAAACGCCATCCTCTGAGGCGGCTTGGCGCCGTGCATTTCGGCGCAGAACTCTTCGACGTTGTGCGGGTCCCGTTTCACATCCATCAGCACCAGGTTATAGGAGTCGGCCTGCCAGAGCGAACGAGCCTCGCTGATGTCGGCCGCGCAATCCACCTCGACGCCCAGCTTGCGCAGTATCTTCGCGCGCAGATCACGCTTGGTCGGGTAGCTGTCGATCAGCAGGATTCGCTTCTTGCCGTTCACCGCGGGGAGAGCAGCAACCAGGAGATTACTCATGAGCCGCGTCGTTTCGCTTGCTCGTCGCCACCGGGGCGGGCATCTTCGGCGACGATGCCGCCGCCTGGTTCTCCATCACCCGGTTCCGCATGCGCCGCTGGATCTTCTGCTTGCGCATTCGGTGGTACCTTGACTTGTCGCCATTCATTCCGGACATCATTTCCTCCAGCGCGGATTCGGCTTTTCCAAGGGGCGCAGGGCAGGCACAGCTCGGGCGTCGGAGACTTGTCTGTTCCGAACTACCGCAACTCTGGCATGGAACGCGCCTTCTTTCGGCGTAATACTCTCAATCGCGAAGGCGCAAATTCAATCAGCGAGATGGGTCTTCGTGGTTAAGTCCTCTGTCTACTATACGCTTACTTGGCTCGAAACCCTAGACCAGGGTGCCCGGGAGGTCCCGAACGCGCCCGGCCCTGTGCTTCAGGACGACCCGAAATGGGCTAAACAATGAGGTCATCGCTGCGCCGCGCTCGGCTGCCCGCCTGAATTTGCTGGCGGAAACTACGGCCTTCTGCTACCTTGTGACTCGCGTTTGATCAGAATCGGTTGTGAGCAGTTCAAGCTTTCTAGCTAGTACCTGCCCTGCAGTACCCTCCGAGTCGCTTCCAACGTAAAACTTCACCGAAAGGTATTTCAACAACGCATATGGAACAAGGAACAGTAAAGTGGTTTAACGATGCCAAGGGTTACGGATTCATCAGCCGCCAGAGTGGCGAGGATGTATTCGTGCACTTCTCCGCGATCCAGGCGGGTGGTTTCCGCAGCCTGCAGGAAGGTCAGAGCGTGGAGTTTCAGGTGACGAAGGGCCCCAAGGGTCTGCAGGCCGAGAACGTCCGGCCTCTGTAAGAACATCAAAATCTGATGTCAAAAGGCTCCGGCCAAAACCGGAGCCTTTTCTTTCGGCTGGGAATACCGCGAACCGTGCTCGCCTTTTTTGCGCGCACTAGCTCGTCAGCGTGAAGTAGGTACCGACAGCGGCGCCGTAAAGCCCGAAGCTGACGAGCGCCAACGCCATCATTCCCAGAACCGCGTTCCAGTTCAGTTCTTGTTCTGTTCGAGGTTCTCTTTCCATTCACATCCTCCTTCGCTCTTTGGGGGAGCGATCCATCAGTTTTAGAGCGAAGCGGCAAGAGCGCCAACTGCTGCAGCAACGGGCCTTTGTACCGTTGGATGCAACCCTTCTGCCATGTCTGCCTGCTGCGTACTAGTGAGTAGTCCATGGGGCGCGTCGAGATGCTCCTTTTCCTTAGTTTCTGCGGAAGAAATTCTGTAACGAGAAAGCGGGAAGGATATCCAGGACCGGCAATTTTGGGCCCGGTTCACGAACTGGCGGGTTAGGACTTTTGCCCTACGGCTGGCGGGACACGACCTCTGTGAGGACCAGAAGTGCATCTTGCGGCAGGTAACTTTTTCTCCGAAACCAATCTTCCATGGCGTCGTGCAACGCCACAGTGGGTACTTTGGCCCCGATCTCCATCAACCCGTCCGCCACCGGCAGGGTATCGTCGAATACGCTCGCGTTCGTGAAGTTGCGCATGCTGAAACTGTCCATCCACTTCATGGGGCAGGCGAGGCGCTTCCCGTCCTTCTCGTACTCCACTCGAATCTTGCGGCCGAACATAGGATGATTTAACCACAACAGGTTTCCTTCCCTGGGGTTTCGCTGATTCTCACCGACCTTGACACGCTGCCATACCGGTCATACCCTGCGCAACACGCTGCGACGGCAGCGCCGTCGCCGTCCTGATTCATCCTCACGCCGCCGGTAAACTTCCGGCGCCAAACAATGGAGGTCTGAAATGTTCTGGCTTCTGTGGATCATAATCGTGGGCCTGATCGCAGGATGGGCAGCCGGGAGGATCATGGGTACGGGTGGTTACGGACCTCTGATGGATATCCTGCTTGGGATTGCGGGCGCAATCGTGGGCGGCTTCCTGCTGCGCTTGCTGGGCCTCTATTCCTCGGGCGGCCTGATTTCCACCATCATCGTTGCCATCATCGGCGCGGTCTTCCTGATCTGGCTCAGCCGCAAGCTGAAGAAAGCGTAGTCGTCAGTCTTCCGTCGCTGGTCCTCAGCGATAACCAATCTTCGGCTGACGACGGATGCCCGATGACTGACGACTGGTTCTTGGCCGAGGAACCCGCATCCTCGACACCCGCTCCCGGCCTCGTCTGTCTGGAAAAGCAATCGGCCCGGCTTTGCGCCGGGCCGCTACTTTGCAATCGGGTAACGCCTGACGCTATTTCTTCGCAGCCTCCAGTCGCTGCGCCAGACTCTTCACTTCGTCCTTCAAGCCTTGCGGCAGATGGTCTCCGAACTGAGAAAAGTGTTTCTCGATGAGCGGCACCTCGGCGAGCCAGCCGTCGATGTCCACGCTGAGCAGCTTGGCCAGGTTGGCGGCCGAGAAGCTCGAGGCCGTGGGTGTCGAGATCGGCCGGCTCCGGCAGCCGGCCGATCGGGCGTATCCAGCGCGTGCACCTTGCCGTCGCAGCGCTCGAAGATCCACTTCAGCACGCGGCTGTTCTCGCCGTAGCCGGGCCACAGGAATTTGCCGTTTTCGTCGGTGCGGAACCAGTTCACGTAGAAAATTTTCGGCAGCTTGTCGCCCCGGGTCGCTGCCCGATCTTGCAGATAGTGCGCGAAGTAATCGCCCATGTGGTAGCCGCAGAAGGGAAGCATGGCCATCGGGTCGCGGCGCAGTTGGCCGACTTTTCCGGCCGCCGCGGCGGTGGTTTCACTGCTGGCGGTCGCGCCCAGGAACGTTCCGTGCTGCCAGTTGAAGGCCTCGGTGACCAGCGGGACGATGCCGGCTCGGCGGCCGCCGAAAAGAATGGCGTCGATCGGCACGCCCTTCGGGTCTTCCCACTCCGGCGCGATCACCGGACACTGCCTGGCCGGAGTCGTAAAGCGCGCATTGGGATGCGCCGCCTTGCGCCCGGATGCCGGGGTCCACGGCCGGCGCAGCCAGTCGATCAACTCGGCCGGCTTCTCGTCGGTCATCGCCTTCCCACCAGACGTCGCCGTCGGGCGTCATCGCGCAGTTGGTGAAGATCGAGTTCCGGGTCGCCGTCGAGCATGGCATTGCGGTTCGACTTCATGCTCGTGCCGGGCGCCACGCCAAAGAATCCGTACTCCGGATTGATGGCGTACAGCCGGCCATCGGCGCCGAACTTCATCCAGGCGATGTCGTCGCCGATGGTTTCCACCTTCCAGCCCGGAATGGTCGGGATCAGCATGGCCAGATTGGTCTTGCCGCAGGCCGAGGGAAACGCGCCGGTGATGTATTTGACCTGGCCCGGCAGGGCTGGTCATCTTCAGGATGAGCATGTGCTCCGCCATCCAGCCCTCATCGCGCGCCTGCACCGAAGCGATGCGCAGCGCGTGGCACTTCTTGCCCAGCAGAGCGTTGCCGCCGTAGCCGGAGCCGTACGACCAGATCTCGCGCGTCTCCGGGAAATGGCAGATGTACTTATTCTCCGCATTGCAGGGCCAGGGCGAATCCTGCTCGTCTGGGTCCGAGCGGCGCGCCGACCGAGTGCAGCCCGCGCACAAACTCTCCGTCTTCGCCCAGCACCTCGAGCACCCGCGTGCCGACGCGCGCCATGATGTGCATGTTGGCGACGACGTAGGGCGAGTCGGTGATCTCGACGCCGATCTTCGCAATCGGCGAGCCGATCGGGCCCATGCTGTAGGGGATCACGTACATGGTGCGGCCGGCCATCGAGCCGGCGTAGAGTCCCTTGCAGCTTCTCCTTCATCTTCGCCGGATCTTCCCAGTTGTTGGTGGGGCCGGCCTCTTCCTGGGTGCGCGAGCAGATGAAGGTGCGATCTTCGACGCGGGCCACGTCGGCGGGATTCGACCGTACCAGGATGCTGTTCGGGCGCTTCTCCGGGTCGAGCGGGATGGCCGTGCCGGACAGGATCATCAGCCGCAGCATGGCCTGATACTCCTCGTGCGAGCCGTCACACCAGTGGATGCGGTCCGGCTTGCACATCTGGGCCGCTTCTTCCACCCACGTAGCGAGCTGCTTGTGCTGGTCGCCGCGGCTGGCTGTTTCTACTTCTAAAGTAAGGCTGGACATAAAAGCGTCTCCGTACCACGGAACGGCCGAACAATACGCCGCGCGGGCGGTGGAGCGAATTAAGTAGCGGCGTTGGGGGAATCGACCAGCTCCAAAACACAAATCATTCGGAGGCCAGCTCTGTCCCGACGATAAACCTAATATTCTCCCTCATCGGGCGGCACGTTTCCAAGTCAAACGGCCCTCGATCACCGTTAGCCACGGATCCACTGGCACCCGTGCTCCTGGCCGGTGCCATAACCGGTACCCTAAAGAGAGAATGCAGATTACAAGTCTTTCAAATGCATGAACTTCGAGCCCTGATCCGGGCCAGTTGGGAATAGCAAAGGGATCGGCCTAAGTGGCCGCGACCGGGGCGTCCACGCTGCCACCACGGCTTCCAGATGCCGCAGGCATGTCATCGACGGTGAGCGAATACATCGCGCCCCACGCCCTCGCCCGCTCAAGCGCGCTCTTCAAGAAGTGCCGAGCGATCTCGATGGCCAACGGTCGGTGGATCAACTTACCGGTGGCCGATCTTGTATTCCACCCAGGCAGGATGGGGCAGCGCGACCCAGACCGGCCGTCCGCCCTGACGAAGAAGCCTTGATATCGACTGCGTCCGCGATGCCGGGTGGCGATCGCGACGATCAGTGCCTGGTAAATGCAGTACACTTCCTTTTTGCTCGCACCGGTCGACTGCTTTCCGAACCGCTGTACATAGTCCAAAACTATAGCGGACGTGGAAGCTGCTGCGAACCGGGAGGCTCGTGGAGGGACGGTGCTCGCCCGTCGAGGCAACCTCGTACAACCTGGTCCAGGCGGGCGGGGCTGCTGTTCGCTCGACGCGCGCTAGCCGCACTCCGGCAAGCAACTCGTTCCAGCTTGGAAAACAGCGCGGCATTGTCCGCACGCGAATACTCGGCCGAGCTTCTTCCGATAGCCTTCGAATTGAACAGGAAAGCTTCAACCCGCTCCTTGTTCAACTGGTCCGAGTACGATCCGTAGCCGATCTCGCCGA
>CAVRZQ010000023.1:0-21595 GCA_963725575.1 uncultured Acidobacteriota bacterium | reverse complement strand
GATGCCCGCACGGCGGCCCGCCGACAAGAATCGCGTCAATCGGCACGCCCTTCGGGTCTTCCCACTCCGGCGCGATACAAGGACATCTGCCAGGCAGGCGTCGTGAAGCGCGAATTCGGATGCGCCGCTTTCCGCCCGGATCCCGGGGTCCACGGCCGCCGCAGCCAGTCCATTAAGTGGGCCCGGCTTCTCGTCGCTCATGCCTTCCCACCAGATATCGCCTTCCGGCGTAATCGCGCAATTCGTGAAGATCGAATTCCGCGTCGCCGTCGACATCGCGTTGCGATTTGACTTCATGTTGGTGCCGGGCGTGACGCCAAAAAATCCGTACTCCGGATTGATGGCGTACAGCCGGCCGTCGGCGCCGAACTTCATCCATGCAATGTCGTCGCCAATGGTTTCCACCTTCCAGCCCGGAATGGTGGGGATGAGCATGGACAGATTCGTCTTGCCGCAGGCCGAGGGAAACGCCCCCGTCATGTATTTCACGTGACCCGACGGGCTGGTCATTTTCAGGATGAGCATGTGCTCCGCCATCCAGCCCTCATCGCGCGCCTGCACCGATGCGATGCGCAGCGCGTGGCATTTCTTCCCCAGCAGCGCGTTCCCGCCGTAGCCGGAGCCGTAACGACCAGATTTCCCGCGTTTCTGGGAAATGGCAGATGTATTTGTGCTCGGCATTGCAGGGCCAAGGCGAGTCCGCTTCATGTGGACCGAGGGGCGCGCCCACGGAATGCAGCCCGCGCACGAACTCTCCGTCTTCTCCCAGCACATCCAGCACCCGCGTGCCCACGCGCGCCATGATGTGCATGTTGGCGACCACGTACGGCGAGTCCGTAATCTCGACCCCCACGTTCGCAATCGGCGAACCGATCGGCCCCATGCTGTAGGGGATTACGTACAGCGTCCGTCCGGCCATTGATCCGGCAAAGAGTTCGCGCAGCTTGTGCTGCATTTTCGCGGGATCTTCCCAATTGTTGGTCGGGCCGGCCTCTTCCTGGGTGCGGGCGCAGATGAAGGTTCGGTCTTCAACGCGGGCCACATCGGCGGGATTGGAACGAACCAGCACGCTGTTCGGCCGCTTCTTCTCGTCGAGGGCAATGGCGGTCCCGGACAGAATCATGAGGCGCAGCATCGCCTGGTACTCTTCCTGCGATCCGTCACACCAGTAGATGCGGTCCGGCTTGCACATGTGGGCCGCCTCTTCCACCCACCGGGCCAGCTTTTTGTGTTTGTTTTCGCTGCGGGATGTTTCTACTTCGATCGTAAGACTAGACATAAAGGCGTCTCCGTACCACGGAACGGCCGAACAATACGCCGCGCGGGCGGTGGAGCGAATTAAGTAGCGGCGTTGGGGGAATCGACCAGCTCCAAAACACAAATCATTCGGAGGCCAGCTCTGTCCCGACGATAAACCTAATATTCTCCCTCATCGGGCGGCACGTTTCCAAGTCAAAACGGCCCTCGATCACCGTTAGCCACGGATCCACTGGGCACCCGTGCTCCTGGCCGGTGCCATAACCGGTACCCTAAAGAGAGAATGCAGATTACAAGTCTTTCAAATGCATGAACTTCGAGCCCTGATCCGGGCCAGTTGGGAATAGCAAAGGGATCGGCCTAAGTGGCCGCGACCGGGGCGTCCACGCTTGCCACCACGGCTTCCAGATGCCGCAGCGTCTCATCGACGGTGAGCGAATACATTTCGCGCCCCACGCCCTCGCCCGCTTCAAGCGCGCTCTTCAAGTAGTGCCCAGCGATCTCGATGGCCAACGGGTCGGTGATCAACTTACCGGTGCGATTCTTGTATTCCACCCAGGCAGGATGGGGCAGCGCGACCCAGACCGGCCGTCCGCCCACCAGAAACTTGATATCGACTGCGTCCGCGTGCCGGGTGGCGATCGCGACGATCAGTGCCTGGTAGATGCAGTGCACTTCCTTTTTGCTCCACCGGTCGACTGCTTTGAAATCGCTGTACATAGTCCAAAACTATAGCGGACGGTGGAAGCTTGCTGCAAACCGGGAGGCTGGTGGAGGGACGGGTGTCTCGCCCGTCCAGGCAACCTCGTACAACCTGGTCCAGGCGGGCGGGGACTCCTGCCGCTCCACGCGCAGCTAGCCCACTCCGGCAAGCAACTCGTCCAGCTTGGAAAACAGCGCGGAATTGTCCGCACGCGAATACTCGGCCAGTTTTTCCCGATAGCCTTCCAGATTGAACAGGAAAGATTCCACCCGCTCCTTGTTCAACTCGTCCCAGTACGCTCCGTAGCCCATCTCGCCGACATAGTAAGCGTTGAATACCTGCTCAAACTGGCCTTTCACCGGCCATGCCAGGTAAGGCTTTCCCAGGTAGAGCGCTTCACTGATAAGGGAGAATCCGGCATTGGCGATCACCGCGCGGCACCCCGCCAGATCGCGAAGAAAGGTGTCGAGCCCCGGCTTGCGGAACTCCAGGTTTGGTTCTTTTTCCTCGCGGTTGAAGCCGTAGCAGACGAATCGCTGCCGGACCATTTTCAGCAGCTCCGGCAACTCCGCAGCCTCCGAGGTCACGTAAACCAGCACGAAGTCGCCCATGGAAGGGGCAGCCTTGAGAACTTCTTCACGCAGGATCGGCGGAAACAGGAAGGTATTTCTCTTCTTCACGGGCGCCGAAAAAAAGGAAATCACCAGGTGAGCGTCGGTCCGGGGCGTCATCAGACGGGTCACCAGCTTCGCCGCCGCAGCTTCCTTCCGGTATTCCCGGGGATAAGAAATCTCCGTATCGGTGAGCAGGTGCTGGTTATCGATGGCGATGACGGGGAGCCGCAATTTGTGGCCAAGGTGACACGTGATGGGCTCGAAGTCAGTAATCACGAGGTCCAGGCCCCAGCCCTCGGCCTGGTGGGCCAGGGCGAGAACCCGGCTGGCGACCTGGGGCACGTGCAACAGATTCCGCACCACCGTTTTCCGGTAGCGCACCCGGTTGTGCACGTACTCGAGCCGAAGCCCGTCAATCTCGGTGAGGTCGAAGTCGTCTTTCAGGTTGCGATATCCGCGATCGAACGACGCCACATGCACGCGATGCCCCTTCGTTTCGAGGTGAGCAATCACCTCGCGCGCCCGGCTGGAATGACCCGAGCCCTCGCCGTTCACACCGTAAAGGATATTGGCCATCGATTTCTCTCTGTGGGTCACAACCCACACACAGTTCGCGGCAAGTATGCGGCCGGACGTCGTTCGGCGCAGAGTGGCAACTGCAGTTCTCCGTACTTGACCCCCACCCGCTCCGGCTGTTATCAACAACCGTTCCCAGGAGGCCTCGATTGTTCGCAAGATTGCTACGGTGGTGTAGGATTTTCTTCTTTCTCTGCATGGCTGGGGTTCCCCCGCTTCATGCTCAATCCTCGAGTCTCCGCTTTGAAGTCTCCTTCCCTAAGGAAGCCAGCGCCACTCCGCTCGACGGCCACGTGCTCCTGCTGATCTCCACCAACGACCGGGAAGAGCCCCGCTTCCAGATTCTCGAAGACTTCGCCGAGTCGCAACAAGCCTTTGGGGTGGATGTTGATGGCCTGGCCCCGGGCGCCGCCGCTGTGGTCGACGCCTCCACCTTCGGCTACCCCACTCGCAGCCTTGCGAATCTGCCCGTGGGCGACTACTACGTTCAGGGTCTGTTCAATATTTACGAAACCTTCCATCTCGCAAGCGGCCAGACCGTGAAGTTGCCGCCCGACAAGGGCGAAGGCCAACACTGGCAGACCAAGCCCGGCAACCTCTACAGCAAGCCGGTGAAAATGCATCTCGACCCGAAATCCGGCCAGGCTATCCGTATTTCGCTGGTTGAAAAAATTCCGCCCATCGACCAGCAACTCGCCAAGGTCGACAGCGTGCTCGACTGGGGCCGCGGTTTGGCCCAGCCGGTCGCGGACAACAAGTGGGTGAAGCACATCCGCTTTCAGAGCGATCTGCTCACAAAATTCTGGGGGCGTCCCACCTACCTCGGCGCAATCATTCTCCTGCCCGAAGGTTTCGACGAGCATCCCGACGCGCGCTTTCCGCTGATCGTCGAACAGGATCATTTCCATCGCGATCTCTTCCTGCCCAACGCATTTCGCACCGAGCCGCCTCCCCCGGGCTTGAAGGGGAGCGCTTTGCAGACTGCAGTCTATGGCTACAAGTTCTATCAGGATTGGACGTCAGGACGGCTCCCCCGCGTGGTGGTGTTGACCATTCAGCACCCCACCCCGTACTTCGACGATTCGTATGCGGTGAATTCCGAGAGCCAGGGCCCCTACGGCGATGCCATCAACAAGGAACTGATCCCCTACGTCGAAAAGAAATTCCGCGCTATCGGCGAAGGCTGGGCGCGCACCGTCTACGGCGGGTCGACCGGGGGCTGGGAAGCACTCGCCTCCCAGGTCTTCTATCCCGACTCCTACAACGGGGCCTGGGTTTCCTGTCCTGACGTGGTCGATTTTCGCGCTTACGTCACGACCAACCTCTACGAAGATAAGAACGCTTACTTCATCGAGGGCCACTTCGGCCGCGTGCCCCGTCCGGAAAAGCGCGAAGCGGATGGCCTGGTGCTGGCCACCATGGAGCAAGCCAACCACTATGAGCTAGTCATGGGAACGCACGGCCGCTCCGGTGAGCAGTTCGATATCTGGCAGGCCGACCTTCAGTCCCATCGGCGAAGACGGCTATCCCAAGCCTATCTACAACAAGCTGACGGGCGTGATTGACCACGAGGTAGCGAAGTACTGGAAACAGCACTACGACTTGAGCGCCATCATGCAGCGTGATTGGAAAACGCTTGGGCCTAAACTCGCCGGGAAATTGCATTTCTACGTTGGTGAATCCGACACCTGGTACCTCGACCGCGGGGTCCACCTGCTGCACGACTACCTTGAAACCACGACCGACCCCTATTATCACGGCACGTTCGACTTCGGCGTTCGCCAACCGCATTGCTATTCGGGAGCCGGCGATTCCTCTGGACCTCCGGGCTCCACCGAACTGCAGCGCTTCCTGCCCGCCATGGTTCAGCACATGGAGCAGACTGCGCCGAAAGGCGCGGACTTGAGCAGTTGGAAGTACTGACCTCGTAGACGACTGTGCCGCGAAGTGAAGAAATCCGTTCGTCTTCGACTATCCGCCGTCTATTTAGCGGTCAGCTTCCTAATTCTCTATTGGTACAACTACGACAATTCATTTTGTTTGCGTCGCGAAGAACAGAATCACCTGCTGGTAATCGTGCGGCTGGGCTCTGGCGTTCACCGCATGGGGTCTTCTGGCAAGTGGTTGTGGCAACCTCGCGCATCGATTGACGCGGCGCATCTGGACGGGACCGTTCCCATCGTCGCTACCTTGGTCGCAGCCATTGGATTCGGCTCACTGCCATCTTCGATCTATGGAACTTACGGGACCTTTTGGCTCGAGCGAACATGGGCCAACGTGAGTTGCGCCTTCACCGAGGGCTATGGGGCGATGTTTCCTTTTGTGGTCGCTCCGATGCTGACCGTCGCCACCCTTTTGCGCGAATTAATTATCTTGCGACAACAAGGAAAGTTTAATTTGAGTCGCTGAGTGCACGAGTTGTAACTTTATTGGACGACAAAAGCCAGCTATGCAACTGCACGGTTTCCGAACTTGAATTCCGCTAATATGGATCCGTGCCTACCCGGGTCCCCGCAAGAATAGAACCTACAGTCCTGCAAACGGCTCGCCTTCAAAAACTGCCCTGGCTGATTCACGGATTCTCCACTCGCTCCGGCGGCTGCTCGCGCGCCTACGGGGGCAAGGCGCTCAATCTCGGTTTCACGAAGACCGATTCCAGGGCTGCCGTCGAGCGCAATCGCGCTGCCTTCCTCGCAAAGCTGCGCGCGAACGGCGCGCATCCCTGGCCGCTCGTCACTCTCCGGCAGATCCACTCCGACCTGGTCCATGCAATCACGGCTGTCCCCGATCATCCTCATGCCGGCGATGGACTCATCACGAACACGGCTGGCCTGTTACTCGCGGTGCAGACCGCCGACTGCCTTCCCGTCATCCTGGTCGACCTCAAAAAGCGTGCCGTGGGTGTTTTTCACGCGGGCTGGCGTGGGACCGTGAAGCGCATCGTTGAAAAGGGAGTGGGGGAGATGCATCGTCACTTTGGCAGCCGTCCCGGCGACCTCGAGGCCACTATCGGCCCCGGTGTTCACAATTGCTGCTACACGGTGGGAGAAGAGGTGCGCCACAACTTCGAGTCGCAGTTCGCCTACGCCAGCGCGCTCTTCCACGAAGTGAAGGAATCCGACCCCGTTCGTGAAAAATATCCCATGCTGTTTCTCACGGCGCGCGCTCCCGGACATAGCAACCTGCCCATCAAGATCTTCCTCGACCTGGTGGAAGCCAACCGACGCCAGTTGCTCGACGCGGGTGTTTCGGCAAAGAGAATCGAGACCTCACCGCTTTGCACCTCGTGCAACACTGCCCTGTTGTTTTCCCACCGCGCCGAGAAGGGAATTACGGGAAGGATGATGGCGGTTACGGGGATCAGGCCCGAATCCATTCGCCGCAACCTGAGAGTCTGAATGAAGCGGACCGGTCGCAGCATGACAATTCTGAGCCTGATCATGGCGGCGCAATTCATGTCAGCCGCGAATTCTGATCCTGGCGCACAGATCGATGCCCTGTTCGCGTCCGTAGGCTGAGAAGTCCAACCCTGAGACCTGAGACCTGAGACCTGAGACCTGAGACCTAAGAACTGCAATCCCTGGGCCCGCGCCAGAAACCCGACCAGCGGCGCCAATTTTTCGCCGCCGCAGTCACGTCCGCCAGCAAGCGCGGCCCCCGCACTTGCGCGTCCGTGAAAGCAATGCTCGCGACGAAGTCGAGCCTATTTAAGTCCTCGATCAGCGGATGGTTCTCGGGATAGCCACGCGGCGCGCGCGTCAAAGTGTCTCCCTCCAACGCCAGCCCGCGCTTTGCCTTTTTCCACTCATCCGGTTTCCAGGCAATCGCATCGCGGATTTTCGCCAGCGACCGCCGGTCCGGATGCCAGGCGCCCCCCGCCAGAAAACTTCCGCCAACATCCAGATGCAGGTAATAGCCGGCTCCGTGCACTTCTTCGGTCGCCCCGGCATGGGGAAAGTTCATTCCCACCCACGTCTTGTACGGACTCTTATCCGATGAGAACCGGATGTCGCGGTAAATCCGCATCAGCGACCCGCCGTTCGGCTTGGCATCCACCACCATCCACGGGCTGATCTCCTTCAGCCGAAAGCCAAAATCAACGACGAAGCGAAGGCTCGGCCGGCGCACAACTTCTTCATAGCGCTCGCGGTTCTTCAGAAACCACGGCCGCCGGTTGTTGCGTTTGATTTGCTTCAGGAACTGGACCAGTCCCTGGCCAAAATAGGCCTTACCCATGAGCCACCACGAGGATGAGGATATCCGGGAAGAGGGAAAGGGCGCGTTCCAGGCGCGCCCCGTTTATTTGCGGTTCGCGTTTCGACGGGGAGGGCGCCCGTCGCTCCACGCCCGGGCTACTGCGCGGGAGCGGGCGGCACCGGAGGAGGTGCTGCGGCAGCAACGGCTCCATTCCCGTGGTTCACAAGGTCTTTCAACTCCTTGCTGGGCTTGAAGAAAGGAATCTTTTTGGCGGGCACTTCCACGCGGTCCCCCGTCTTCGGATTGCGTCCCACGCGCGGCTTGCGTTGCCGGGTACGAAAACTCCCGAAGCCGCGGATCTCGATCTTGTCACCCACCCGCAACGAGCGCACGATGCTGTCAAAGATCGTCTCTACAATCACTTCGCTGTCTTTGCGCGTGAGCTCCGCCAGACGCGAGACCTCATCAATCAGATCCGCTTTTGTCATACGCCTCTAGGCTCCATTATGAATTTTGACGAGTGGTCGTTGGGCCTGCGACCGGCCCCTGTGCGGGGGCCTCCATAACTCTCTCAAATTTCAGGTACTTCGCGCAAGTTCTAGCTTGGGCTCCAGGCTCTGGGCTGTAGGCTTTAGTCCAATCAAAGCAGTGACCAGCGGCGCTCATGCTCGGCCGCTAGGCCAGGCTTTCCTGGCCTAAGGCCTAGAGCCTGGAGCCGGCTTCATCACTTCCACATGTAGTAGAACCCGACATGCTGATCCATCAACTTCTCGCGCGAGGGGAGCCACTCCGAGACATCCCCAAACAGCAGATCGCTGAGCGTCTTGCGGTCCTTCTCCGGCCGCACCAGCACCGGTTCGCCTTTGATATTAACGGACTTAGCCGTGTCCTCGACGGCGGCCTGGAAATCGGCCAACTGGTCGACCAGCTTCATGGGGAGTGCTTGCTGTCCGGTCCAGACTTTCCCGTTCGCAATCGACTTGACGTCGTCGAACTTCATTTTGCGCCCGTCGGCCACCGCCTGGATGAACTGGCCGTGCATGTTATCGATCATGCCCTGCAGGTATTCGCGCTCGGCCGGGGTCATGTCGCGGGTCGGTGAACCGGTGTCTTTAAACTCGCCCGCCTTCATGGTGATGTCCTTCAGCTTGGCCCACTGCAACAGCTCGCTGTAGTTCACCCACTGGGCGATGACGCCGATCGAGCCCACGATGCTGCCATTGTCGGCGTAGATCTTGTTGGTCGCCGACGAGACATAATACGCGCCACTGGCTCCCACGGTCTCAATCGCGGCCACGATGCGCTTCTTCTTTTCGTCGCGAATGCGTTTTACCTCGCGGTAAATCTCCTCCGACGCGGCCACCCCTCCGCCCGGCGAATTCACGTGCAGGATGATTGCCTTAATCGAATCGTCATCGGCGAACTTCTTCAACTGCTGCACCACCGGAGTGGGGGAGAGAATCACGCCCTCAAGGTCCACTACGCCGATCTTGTCGCCGCCGAACGCGAGCGAGCTATCCTTGCCCGCGTGCAGCGTCACGTACACCAGCGCGAAGACCGCCAGCACGAAGAGGAAGAAAGCTCCTCCGCCGATCAGGATCCACAGGAATGTCCGCGAACGTTTTTCTTCAGTCATAACTAGTGGGGTAGTTTAACACTCCGAGCACAGCCCGACGCGGGCGCCAGGTTCGGTGCATAATGCCGTATGCGTCATGCAATCCTTGGTTCTGGAGGAGTGGGCGGACTGATGGGTGCCTGTCTGGCCCATGTGGGCGAGCGGGTCACCATGGTGGTTCGTCCCGGCACGCTCGAGCAATTTCCGGCAGAGGTGCGGTTGGAGAGTCCGCTGCTCGGCAATTTCTCCGCCGCAGTCGACAAGGCGGAGCAAGTACCTCCCACCGATGTTCTCTGGGTGGCCGTTAAGGCGACCCAACTGGAAGCGGCTATGCGGTCGGTTAGCGATCCTGCGGGTGCGAAAGCGGTGGTGCCCTTGCTGAACGGGATCGACCACGTGGCTCGGTTGCGCGAGCGCTTCGGCCATGAGCGCGTGGTTCCAGGCACAATCGCGGGCGAAATGGAACGGCTGGCGCCCGGACGCTTCGTGCACCCTTCTCCGTTTGCGATGCTCAACGTCGCGGGCAGCGGACGCGCGCTGCTGGCGGATGTTTTCGACAAGTTACAGACGCTGGGCATGTCCTGCAGGTTCGTGGACGAGGAGGCGACGCTGCTGTGGACGAAGTTGATCTTTCTGGGGCCATTTGCGCTGGCCACCTCCGCTGCCGGCGTTCCGATCGGCGAGGTTCTTGCGGATGCGGGGTTGCGCCAAAAGCTCGAGAGCTGCGTGCGGGAATTCTGTTCGGTGGCCATGGCCGAGGGAGCACAGGTACATCCCGACAAAGTGCTGGCCGCGTTCCTGAATGTGCCCAAGCAAATGCGCAGTTCCATGCAGAAGGATGTGGACCGGGGCAACCCGCCGGAGCTGGACGCGATTGGCGGGCCGGTGTTGCGCGGCGGCGCGCGGCATGGGATTCCGGTGCCGGTGACGCGCGAATTGACGGCGGCGGTGGAAAAGCGCGCTCAGGCCCTGATCTCGCGAGCCTGATGGCCGCTACTCGGGCACGATCACGCGCAGAGAACTCTTAGCCACACCGATCTCGACCGGCGTGCGACAGACGTACTCTCCATCGGCATAAACATCCAGCGGGTGTTCTGTTTCCGCGCGCGCACACGCGGCCGGAAAATAGTCGACCTCGCGGATCCCGAGGTGCCGCCCGAAATATACCGAGGGAAACACACCCAGCAACTTAAGCTTGGAGATATCGCGAATCACGCAGACGTCCAGCTGGCCGTCGTCCATCCTGGCCCTGGGAGCGACCTTCATGCCGCCGCCGTACACCGGAGTGTTGGCAAAGACCGCCGCGGTCACGGGTTGCTGGCTGCGAAGCGAGTAGCCGCCGGACTGCGCGCTCTCCGCCGTGCTCAGCTTCAGGACGAACGGCCGGAATTTCAGCAGGGCCGCGGGCAGGCTCAACGCATACCCGCCGTGCGCCCGCAGCCAGCGCGGCAGGGCATTAGCCCGGCGCGAAATCTCCCCATCCAACCCAACGCCGGCCACGCAAGAGAAGTAGACGGGCCTGGCGTTGGCCTGTGGTGGAAGGGGCGTGATCAGGCCCAGGTCCACCACGCGCACATGGCCGCTGCCCGAAACAAACTCTTTCCAGGCCGCGAGAGAATCGCGCACCGCAAACAAACTGAGTGCGCGGGCAAAGTCATTCCCGCTGCCGGCGGGGACAACCAGCACGGGCAAGCCCAGGTTCACCAGCGCTCCCAGATGACGATGCACCGTGCCATCGCCGCCGAAGACGAGGATCGCATCGAGTCCCTGGGGCTGCGCCGGCAAGCCGATTGCCCACTCGACTTGCGAGTCGTGTTGAAAGGGCTTCAGGTCGCGCGTCGACGAACCCAGCCCGAGGATGGCAGCAGCCCGCATTTTCGCCGCAAGAGCGTAACAGAAAACATTGCGGGGAGACACTTCTAGAGGAGCGGTCGGGGTAGTTGGGGTGAACGGCTGTGGCTGTTGAAAAAGTGCGTTTTTCTCAAAACAGCCAAAATTTCGGGGATAGAAAATGTCTACCCGAGGCGCGAACGTCGCTTGTAGCGCTTGCCGAGTTGGGAGAACCGAGATCTGCGGCAACTGCTGTGGCACCGGCATCGGCTGGTGCAGGCACGCACCCGAATCATGAATCAACTGCAAGCGATCGCACTGAATGAAGGCCTGGGCTCGAAGAAGAGGTTGTGGCGGGAACGGGGACGGCAGCAACTGGAATCCTACCCATTGGCACCGTGGGCCAGCCGGCGCCGGCGCGATCTGCTGGCAGCGGATCGACTAAATCCGATCATTGCGGAGCTAAGCCAGGCTGGGACACATCACCAGACAAGGAAGCTCGATGCTGCGCTTTTTGCTGGTGGAGGCGCGCAGGTCACAGAGCGCAGTCTTCCCGAGTGGCGCAGCAAGTATGTCCACCTCATGATGCGGCGCGGACGCAAGCTCGCCAAGGTGGCGATGGCGCGGAGACTGGCCATTGCCCTCGACTGGATGTGGCGCAAGGGGTGGAATTACGCGCAGTCACAAAGTTCGGTTCGCACGCGGGCCAGCTCGCAACAGGCGATGGTGTGCAGTCGAACACCTCGGCGAAGCTCGAGGTTTGATTAGGCGGCGGTCGCCTGCTTTTCGGCCATGTCGCCAATCACCGGCAGCTTAAACATCCGCCCCTGGTAAGCCTTCAATACGAGTACGATCCATATCACGAATCCCGCCAGTCCGATTAACGGCCAGATCAGGATGGTTAACCACCCGAGTAACGGAATGTGCGCGATGATGTTCAGCACAATCCATAAGGCAGTCCACGCTACCGCAAAGAAGATGCACTGGAAGGAATGGAATCGGATGATTCGGTTCTGGTTGTAGGGTTCCAACACCAGGAACACGATTGCAGGAATGATGGTGACATAGGCGAGGGCACCGGCAACATTGTCGGTAAGCCCACCGACGTTGGTTTGAATGGTTCCGGCTACCGGGGTGGTCGAGCGATTACACGCAGGACACACCGTGGCTCCGGCTGGTATCTGCGTTCCACACGAGCTGCAAAAAGCCATGGGCTCCCCTCCCAGCTTAGACATTGAATGCAACCACACTCAATCAGAAGAGCGGAACTCCGGAAACTCGCAAGAATTAGCAGAATCGGTCCCGCGACGCAAACGAAATCGTAGCGGGGGGCTCGGCATTGTTTTGCACTCTCCGCAAAACCCGCAAGGAAGGAGAAAGTTGTCTGCGGAGTGCGAGACCTGTGTTTGTCGACCGAATCTCACACTCGGGGAAGTAGGAGTCGGGGAGTTGCGAAGCATTCTTGGCGAAAAATCCCCATAGCGCTCATCGACGCCCGTTCACGGCGATCAAAGAGCGCAAGCTTGTGCTATGGCCTGGTTACATCAATTGATTACATCAATTGATCTCCACTCACAGGTTTCCTGCTTCATGCCGAGGCTCTGGATGCCTGCGTCTCTAGCGCCCGTCTTTGGTGGCTTTGCCTTCTACGATGGTTGTGTAACCGCCCTTTTCGTCGGCCATTTCATACTTGATTGTGTACTGAGTGGGTGATGACGTCGTGATTGTAGTTCTTCCTTTGATGACATTGCCCGCAAACTTGTCTTCCACCATCCACGCCCAAGTATTTCCGTTAACCGATCCTGTGGCGGTACCCACGAGTCCGACACTGTTGGCGTAATAGGATGTGTAGACCTTCGCATGGCTGTCATAGGCGATGATGGCGAGCCTCGTCGGTAATTGGCCGCCTTCAGCGCGGCTCTCGACATAGAATCCCCCCGGCCCCAATGTACATGTTTCGGTGCTGACAGTCTTACCGGCCGGCACAAACTCGTTGGCTTTAATCTCGCTTTCCACAGTCCATTTGCCAACGAAGTACTCCAACTTCTTGTGTTCCGGACCAGGCTTGGGTGGCGCTGGTGGAGCTTGTGCGAACAATAGTGATGTGAATCCGCAGATCAGAATGACGGCGACCGACGATCGTGTGCTCATTTCGTGAATCCTCCTCAATGTGGCGATTCGACTGCGAGGGCGAAAAACAGGATGGTCGTTGCGGCTACGTATTTTGCGCGGTGAATACCGCTCAAAGCTCACGCTCGTGCACTGGGCGGGGATACGTCCACGGCAAGGACTCCCGCGATGTTACCACCTCGGCTATCGACTACTCCGAACCCATGGTTGACGATAAATCCCCATAGCACTCGTTGAGGCGGTTTTTGGCGAACAAAAAGCGCAAACTTGCGAGAACGCCTGTTAACAACAGCAACGAGAGAGAATAGACTCGTGCCATGCCGATGGGCGGTCGCAGAACTCACGATTTCCCGCACGGAAGGCCGTTACTCCTGACGCTGATCCCGCTTGGATTCGCCGTCGCACTCATCGTATCCGCCATTGCATTTGGGTTTAAGGACTGGCGCAGTGCCACTCCGACAGTTGCGATCTTCATTGCTTACGCCGTGACGTACTCGCTGGTAATCCGTCGTTACGAGCAAACAGGTCAGGCGGTTCGCCGGAGAACTGTGAATCTCATTGTGAGGTTCCCGCACGATTTCCCCAAGCCATTACTCGCTGCGCGTTTTTCGTTTCTTATCGTGGTAGTGATGATGCTGGTGTTCGGCATCGGCCCATTTGGGTTCGATGTCGCGAAGAGGGGCATCATCGGATGCGTATTGGGACTTGTTGGGGTCGCTGCGGTGAACGTGCTCCTCGAACGGCACTACGTAAGAACCGGGAGAGGGATTGAGATTGAGTTCACCGGAAAGCGACACAGCGATCTGTAGTTGTTGAAAAATCGCCGACATTGTTATGGAATCATTACGCTCACTGACCCGGATTTTGGCGAACAAACGGCGCATGCTTGTGCTTAAGGCCTGGTTTCGCCAGTTGATAGGATAGTTGATCGATGATCGGCTGGTACTTTGATGTTGTCGTCGGTTTCCTAATCCGCACCGTCGTTCGCTTCGTCAAGCTGCGGAGCAGCCGTGTATGGAGGACCAGTCGCCGAGTTGGCGTATACGTACATCCACAAGGGGGAATACTACTCTGGCGTACACCGGAAAGCGTTCATGGTGAAGCGTTCCGCAGAAGATTACGTTTCTCGCATTCTTATCGGGTCGCAGATCGCAGTACGCGTCGCAAACCAACTCAGCCTGAAACTGTCGGTTGTTGCTGTTGAATGGATGCTGACATCGCCCACATGAACGAGCTTTGACCCTGAGGAGCAAAGTGGTATCTCGGACCGGTTTCAAGCTCGCGCAACACAGTCAGCCCACAGTTGGAGGGGCGCTGTTTAGTTTGGGAGTTGGGGTTTCGGTTCTGACATATCTTTGGTATCGCTTCTGGAACCGGGCCGAGGAAGAGCCAAAACCGCCAATTGGGAACGTTATCTGGATATCTCTGATCTGTTGCGTGTTCATTGCCGTAGGAATTTGGGGAATTGGTGCGCGCTCTTGGCGCTTAAATCCGAACCCTGAATGCTTGTCGCTTCTCAATTGGCGTTATATCCCCATAGCGCTCATTGGCTCCTCAAAAAGCGAATGGAAGGCGCAAGCTTGTGCAAACGCATGATTGTTTACTTGACAAAAGTACGATTGCGCTCTATGATCGTCTTGTATGGACATAACCCTCATCGCTTCTTGGGTTTGGCGGCGGACGCAGGCTCCCGTAACTGCCTGCGTCCATTCTCGACAAGGTGACTGCCTGGTCAAGAACGTATGGGATGTTGGCGATGGTGTTGTGCACTCATGGCACAATGGGGCTGCAATGATCGTCGAAGAACTCAGAACGGCAGGCAGTACAAGTGCAACGACGGGCGTGCGGATGAGGACTTCGATGATCTTGTCTTTTCCATTGAACTGGTGAAGTAAACAACGCCAAAACCTGTAGGCTGCCCCGGCCCGGGCCGCCTGTCACAACACTCTTGGGCGACGCGCGTTTGCGTATTGGTGCAAAGCCCAGGACTGGATTACTGTCGTAAAATCCCCGTTACACTCAAAACCCCTCAATGAGCGCTATCGCCTGATTGCAACAGTTATTCGCAGACTCAGGGGATAACGGCCCCACCGCGTGGATATTTAGCCGCTAGCGCATCCCTGACTCGCGGTAGGACCACTTCAATCGGAACGGCGAGGTTCGTAGAATCTTTGTAGAACGTGTCAACTCCTTCTCTCAGTTCTTTGTGGTCATAGTCAAAATCGAACGACCCGGCAATCTTGCAAAGAGTCCAACTGGAAGCGACGTCCACCTCATCTGCGCCGTTGCTCGGCAGACCCTTCATCACCTCAGCGCAGTCAGCGAACAAATCTGATACGACGTGGTTCATGGCCTTGGTGTAGCGTTCCATAAACCTGTCTTTCGCCTCATCGGAAAGACTGATACCACCATTTCCCAGTGCCCATCTCAGCACCAGCGCGACCAACGGTGGACTGACGAGATTGTGGGTGTGGAGCACTTGTCTGCGCCTGAGCCAAGAAACACGCGAGAAGGCAAACAATTACGAATTGGAAGGCGATGTTCCTCAAAGGCATTCACCTCGTAGACGGTTTCGCTAAACTAAAGGCTCAGACATCAATCTTAGAGCCGCACACCGATATAGTTGGCGAAAAATCCCCATTTCACTCATTGACCCGGGTTTTGGCGAACAAACAGCGCAAGCTTGTGCTAAGGCCTGGTAACAATAGTTATCAGCGGAAGGCGCGGGCTCAGGCGCTTCGACCTTGAAAACAATCGGGCTGACCAAGGGGATCGTTACGGTCTCAACCCTCGAAGCAGATCGGCGAGATCGTGTTTCATCAACGAGACTTGATCCCCCACATCAGCAAGCATCGCCGCTCGTTCATTCATTAGTTCAATGTTGAGATCCTTGTCAGCCGCGTTGGTGCTGGTGAGCAGCGCAATCCTCCGCTTCCACTGAGGAGAATCCGGGGGAGCGATGCGACCTGCCGCTACCCATCCTGCTAACATCTGCTCCTTTCTGCTGGCCTGGGAAGCTGCTCCAGGGGGAACACTGTTTAGATAGGCCCAAATGTCGTCAGGGTAGTGGCTGTGCTGCTCCTCCGGCTGGCCGAGGAAGGCCGCCAACATATTAGGAAGAACCCATTCAACCCGCTTCCCGCCATGTACCTGGCGGAAGCTGCGGAGCGAAAACAGAGTAGAAATCCCACCTGCGGCGAAGCCGACCGCGTTGCCTGCGTCTCGAAGTGGTCTTGCTGAACTGCAGGAGACCACCGACAATGCCGAGTCCAGTACCAGCCGCGAGGACAGCGAGATTTGTGCTGCCGATGGCACGATCCCGTTTGTAGCGCCACAAACTTCGCAGCTCCACCGTTTGCTCCCGTTCGTAGTCGATTTCGGCGACGACGGAATCTACATCAAGAGATGCCGCTACCACCGCGTCCGTGATCTGCTGGCGAAGCGATAGTTCCTCAAGAGAAAGACCAGGTGTGGCACCGGCTCGCCTTTGCAGCAAGCTAACGAGGAGAGCTTCTCGATGCCGGATTCGACTCCGATGATTCGGGCTGTCTGCAAGGCGTTTGGAGGAAGCTTGGAGCGCTCTCCTTCACTACTCTGTGCATCAGCAACGCGGGGATTAGCCTCAGTGGCTACGAGGTTGCTTTCTTGGGCTGGGCAGGTGGGGAACAGGACAAAGAGAAGTCCCGAAACGGCCAGAGCACAGAAGATCATGGATTTGGGGACTCGCATAGGCGACCGTCGCCTCCTTACTGGGTTTCCGCAGCCGAGTCGCGGGGCAAGTCCCTGAAGATACCCCACAGATTGTCTCTTCATTATGGAGGTATCTACAGACACTAAACTCGTGGCTGCCAGATTAAGGCAATCTGCTCCTGTCCGCAGCCTTGATGTATCGGCCGGTCGGGGCAACCAGCTTTTGTGTACACGAATGAGCACCTGGTATCAGTGAAAGGGATCACATCTTGACGAACGTACGTTGATCGCCAAGAGCCACGAACAGGGCCAGGCGGTCGCTTTTGAAAACCCCCCATTGCGCCCATTGACCGGGAAGTTGACGAATATCCCCATTGCACCCGTTGCTTCGTATCGCGGCACATGCTCTGCGCCGAGCGCTGACAGCTGATCGCTATAATCAAACCGCATGCCCAACTTCCCCCCGGTCGACGAACAACTCGCTTACATCAAGAAAGGCGCAGCGGAAATCGTCAACGAATCCGAACTGCGTGCGAAACTCGAACAGTCCCGCGCCAGCGGCAAGCCCCTGCGCGTCAAGCTGGGCATCGATCCGACCGCGCCCGACCTGCATCTGGGCCACACGGTCCTGCTGCGCAAGCTGAAACACTTTCAGGACCTCGGCCACACCGTCATCTTCCTGATCGGCGACTTCACCGGCATGATCGGCGACCCGACCGGCCGCTCCGCCACGCGCCCGCCGCTGACGCGCGAGCAGATTGACGCAGAATGCCGAAACCTACAAGGCGCAGGTCTTCAAGATTCTCGACCCGGAAAAAACGGTCGTCGACTTCAACAGCCGCTGGTTCTCGCAAGTTCAGCGCCGAGGACTTCATCCGCCTGACCGCGAAGTACACCGTCTCGCAGATGCTCGAGCGCGAAGACTTCCACAAGCGCTTTCACGAAGAAAAGCCGATCGCCATGCACGAACTGCTCTATCCGCTGGCGCAGGGATACGACTCGGTCGCGCTCGAAGCCGACGTGGAACTGGGCGGCACCGACCAGAAATTCAATCTGCTGGTCGGCCGCGAACTGCAGCGCGCCTACGGCCAGGAATCGCAGGTCGTGCTGACCACGCCGATTCTCGAAGGTCTCGACGGCGTCAACAAGATGTCGAAGTCGCTGGGCAACGCGATCGGCATCCACGAAGCCGCCGCTCGAGATGTACGGCAAGATCATGTCGATTTCCGACGAGATGATGTGGCGCTACTACGAACTGCTGACCGATGTGCGCTCGCGCAGATCGCGCAAATGAAGCAGGATGCGGCGAGCGGGAAGGCGCATCCGATGGCGCTGAAGAAAGAGCTGGCGCGGTCGATCGTGGCGGACTTTCACTCGGCGGATGCAGCGACGAAAGCCGCGGAAGACTGGGCGAAGCAGTTTCAGAAAGATGAAGTGCCGGAGGAGGTGGAGGAGGTCGCTGTACCCCTTGAAGCGGTGATGGGCGGAGGCACAAAGCATGAGATACAAGACATCATCGACAGTCCCGGATATCTGCCAATCCCCAGTCGAGACGCGATTATCAACGCGCCCGTCTCTAAGTTGGTTCGAGTGGACAAACTGCTCGCCAAAGCCGGACTGGCTGAGTCAGTCAGTGATGGTGCGCGGAAAGTCAAGCAAGGTGCGGTTCAAGTCGACGGCCAGGTTTCAGGTTTGCATCTCTTCGTGCCGCTGCCCGCGCCGAAGATGACCGTTCGGGTTGGGCGGAAGATCAAGAAAGTGCAAATAGTCTCGTGAATGACGAGGGGCTCGACGTGGCACGGTTCGATTGTGGGGGATTTCAGATTGCAGATTTTAGATTTCAGATTTGGTTGAGTGCTTGGCGGCGCGGAGTGAGGTGACGAAGATTGCCACCAGTTCATTCGCCTCAGTTCTAAGCGCGCGGACGTTATCCGTCGAGGTAACCCCGGCATCGACCAGCAAGTCGATCCAGAAGAGAGATTCGTCCGCCTCCTCTAGAACAACCCCCAGTTTTGAGACGAAGTCGGCGCTGATCGTGCGCGAAAAACAGCTCGATAGTTTGCGCCGACTGAGGTTGCCGACCGCATCAGTTGGCGACTGATAAGGGTGGATTCTGAGCTCCCGGGCAGCGTCCGGCACAGTCGAATCACGTGGAGCGCAAATTGCGTAGTGCGTTCTTTCATGGATTCCGCATTGACGGTGGGAGGCATTTCCAATTCCACAATCTGAGATCTGAGATCTGCAATCTGAAATGTACGGCGCGAGATGCTACTTCGCTGTGACCGTCCTCACAAGTCGCCGTCCCCTGATCTCAAATTTCCCCTCCAGCACGATCCGGATCGCCTCGGTATATGCGATGTGCTCCTGCTCGAGAATTCGCGCGGCCAGCGTGTGCTCGTCGTCGGAGTCGAGCACGGTCACGGCCTTCTGCACGACGATTGCCCCGTGATCGAGTTCCTCGTCCACAAAGTGCACCGTGCATCCCGTGACCTTCACGCCGTAGGCGAATGCCTGTTGCTGTGCCTCCAGCCCGGGAAAGGCCGGAAGCAACGATGGATGAATATTCAGAATGCGCTGCGGAAACTGCTGCACGAACCAGGGCGAGAGCAGGCGCATGTATCCGGCAAGGCAGACCAGGTCGACCTTATGGTCCATGAGCGCGGCCACCACGGCCCGGTCGTGCTCCTCACGGGGCACGCCCTTCGAGGGAATCGACAGCGTGGTCAATCCCATCCGGTTGGCAGTTGCGAGACCGCCAGCGTCCGCCCTGTTTGAGATCACCACCGCAATGCGCACGCCGGCAAGCTTCCCGGCGGCGATGTTGTGGGCGATGGCTTCAAAATTCGAGCCGCGCCCCGAAAGCAGGATGCCGAGATTCTTCATGGGATCGACCGTCGGGCCTGGCTGACAGAGGATGCGTCGGCAGGCGTCCGATCCATTATTCCGTACTCGGAGAAAATCCACCACGAGCACACCCAAAGCTCCACGCATCGCTGGCCGTGGGAGATGCCTCCGACCAGGTTTTCGTGCTGCATATCACCGACAACCTCGCAGCCGGTGGCTACACTGATGCAAAGCAACGCATGGAGGAGGTCAGGTATGCGCGTGAGTGTTCTGTTAGGCGTACCCGCCGCGGTGCTGGCTGTCTTCCTGGTGATGTACGTAGCCGTCCTGCGCCCGTGGCACTTGCGCTGGGGGAGTACGGCCGTTGAAACGACGGAAATCTTGCCGGGCGATGATCTGCTGCAGGGCAGTATTGGCCAGGTTACGCGAGCGATCACCATCGACGCTCCTCCGGAAAGAATCTGGCCCTGGCTGATGCAGATGGGGCAGGACCGGGGCGGCTTCTACAGCTATACGCCTCTCGAGAACATGGTCGGCGCCGACATGCCCCAGGTTCACACATTGCGCGCCCATTGGTACGCGCGAGTCCCGGGCGAAACCGTCTGGTTTGCCACGCCGAAACGTTTCGATGGACAGGGCAAGATGGTCGCGGCGGTGGTCGATGCGCCGCGAGCTTTCGTCATGGTGATGCCCGGGGACTGGCAAGAAATCTCCAATGGAGGCCGCGGCAGCCAGGGGAGTTGGGGTTTCGTGCTGGCGCCGGTAGACGCGGGCCACACGCGCCTGATCGCCCGGCTGCGGTCCGGGCCGCCACCAAATCTGAAAACGCGGCTGGCGGGCTCCTTGTTCTGGGAGCCGGCGCACTTCGTGATGGAGCGGAAAATGCTGCTTACGATCAAGCAGCTGTCGGAAACAACGAGACAATGACGTAAGAAGTGCGGGTGGTGGGCCCGGTGAGATCCAGCCACTGCAAACATGCTCTAGGAGTACAGCACCTTGCGCTCGCCCTTCACGATCCGGCCCACGTTGTAGTACTTCTCGCCGGCGCGTTCGAGGAGGGTCTGCGCTTTCTTGAATTTCTTGGGATTGACCACCAGCAGCATGCCGAGACCCATATTGAAGGTGCGCAACATCTCGTCTGGCGGGACGTTCCCCAGGGTCTGCAGGTGCTCGAAGATCGGCAGTCCCGGCCAGCTGCCCAGTTCGATCACGGCCGACATGCCCCGCGGCAGAATGCGCGGAAGATTTTCGGTGATCCCGCCGCCCGTGATGTGTGCCATCGCCGAAATGACTTCCGCATCGATCAGCTTCTTGAGCGAGGGCCAGTAGCTGCGTGTGCGAACGCATTAACTCGTTGCCGACTTTGTTCTTGATCTCGTTGACGTAGGTCTCCGGCGAATAGCCTGGCGACTTCGAAGAGCAGTTTGCGGGCCAGCGAGTAGCCATTGGTGTGCAGCCCGTTCGAGGGAAGGCCGAGAACGCAGTCGCCCGATCTCCACAGTCTTGCCGGTGATGATCTTCTCGCGTTCGACCACGCCCACGATGAACCCGGCCAGATCGTACTCGCCGTCGGGATAGAAGCCCGGCATCTCGGCGGTCTCGCCGCCAATCAGGGCGCAACCGTTGTGCTTGCAGGCTTCGGCGATGCCCTCGACCACCTTCTCGGCGACGTCGGGATCGAGCATGCCGGTGGCCAGGTAGTCCATGAAGAACAGCGGCGCCGCGCCCTGCACCGCGATGTCATTGACGCAGTGATTGACCAGGTCGGCGCCCACGGTGTGGTGCACGCTTCATCTCGAAGGCGACTTTCAGCTTGGTGCCCACGCCGTCCGACGCTCGAAACCAGCACCGGATCGGCGTAGGTCTTGTCGATCGAGAACAGGCCGCCGAAGCCGCCGATCTCGCTCAGCACACCCTTGGTAAAAGTTTTATGGGCAAGATACTTGATGCGCTGCTTGGTGCGATTGCCGCGATCGATGTTCACGCCGGCATCGGCGTAGGTGACAGTGGCGGTCTTTGGGGGTCCCTGGGCCAAGCGAATCTGTCCGTTGTATGAATAAAGTGCGGGGAGCTGCCGATGTGATTACAACTCGGAAGCATGGATAAAAACGCGGGTCATTGTAGCACGGCTTAAGGCGT
>CAVRZQ010000022.1:0-36355 GCA_963725575.1 uncultured Acidobacteriota bacterium | reverse complement strand
CACGTATCGCTCGAAAGCGCAGCAGATCTCCCTGCAGCAGCACGCTGTTGGAAGCCTCTGCCGGGAGATCTCCGTCCCAATGACTCCAACCCCGGGGCACGAGGCGTGTGCTGGGGAGGCCTTCTCGCCAGCCGCTGGCGGTTTCTTCGCGGATAAAGGCGGAACAGGCCGGCACGGAAGCGACATCGCGCACCTCGTAGAGCTTCCCATTCGAACAGGGACGCCTCGAGGGCCTCGGTCAGAGACTCGGAGGGCTGCAGGCGCGAGCGCCAGTCGTCGCGGGCCGAGGCCAGGCCGGCGGCAGGGAGGGGTTGCGCAGAGCGCTTTGGATGTGGGCGCCGCATCTCGCGGGCCACGCGCAGCGTCGCGTCCGTCGAGCCGTGATCGACCACCACAATCTCATCGCACCGCCGCAGGCTCTCCAGGGCGCGCCCCAGGCGGGCGGCGTCGTTGCAGGTGTGCAGGATGGCGGTGATCGGCGGCATCGCGAAACGTCATACAAACACAGGTGAGGACCAGGAGCAACTGCGCGCAAAGAAAGGGCACGGCCCATGCCGTGCCCCACAGTGCTTGCTTGATCTACTGCGGATTGTTGGGATCGCTCGAGGGCGCATCCATTCTGTGCCGATGGGAGTCGGTTCCTTGGGCAGGATCACCGTCAACGGGTTCTGCAGCGTAAACGTTCAGCACCGTTTCGGAAGGCAGGTCTGATCTGCTGACCTTTGGTAGCCGGCTGCACTCCGCCGCCCAGTCCGCCACCCGCGGCTGCCCCGATGCCGGCGCCCTTGCCGCCACCGGCGATGCCGCCGATGATGGCGCCGATCGCTGCGCCCACGCCTACCTTTGCGGCGGTGTTTTTCCCGCGCGAACTCCCCTCACGTTTGTATTGATCGGTCTCGATGCTGTAAGACCTGCCGGCCACCGAATACGATCCAATTGCAACGCCACCACCGATTGCCCGGCAAACTTGCCAGCGCTTTTGACTTCAACGAGGTGGCCCTCAACGTCATAGCCCGCGGGAATGGCGATATCGCCCTCCACCGCCAGGGCGAATTCAAGGTAGCGCGAAAGGTCTCGCCGGTTTATTTCTTTCTGAATCAATGGCGTCGACCAGGCGCACCGCCAGCGTGGATCCCGCGGGAATCGTAACCTTTTGCGGCGGGGGAGGCGGCGGAGGCGGCGGAGGAGTCACCGGTACCGGGGCCGGTGAAACATCCTGATGAGCCATGGCCATGCCGGCACCCGCTCCGGCGCCGGCGTCTCCGATTTTCCTGAGGCTGTGTGGCCGGGCGGCGTCTCTTCGGTTCGGGCTCCCGCCTTCTTACGGGAACAGGTTTCGGAGTTTCCCCTGGCTCCGGCTGGGCTGCCGCATACCTGAGTTGCCACCGATGCCGGGGCCGCGGCGGCGGAGCAATGGTGAGATTGTTGACCACCTGCTTCACGCCTGGAACCGCGGATGCGTAACGCGCGGCGACGTCGGTTGCGCCTCGTTATCGACCGTTCCTGACAGCGTCACGGTGCCCTTTTCAGAGGTCACGCTCAACTGCTTGCCCTGCAGGCCCGAGTCGGTGTTCAGTTTATCTTGCAGCTGGCTGCTGATCTTGGAATCGTTCGGTGCCTGATTGCAGGCCACCGTCATGCCCATCGTCGCGATGAGCAGAATGATGGAGAGATAGACCGTCGGGTCTCGCCTTCATAAAGGGCACTCCTGGGATAGATATTTGCCGGATGACCATAGTTTAGATGCTTTTGGGTTGTCCTGCTTGGACAAAATGCGGCCGCGAAGTGGCAGCTCACAGGCAACGCGCTGCTTCGGCTGCGAAGTATGGCCGCCCGACAAGAGCCATCAGCCATTTCAAAGGGGCCGTTTGACTAGTTGCTGAAATGGCTTGTTTGTACCAAGCTTGTTTAAAGGAAGCAGTTCCAGGGTGGCCCCAGTAGGGCTTAGCTCTGGTGCAGGAATTTATAGTCCAGGATGGACGCGGCCAGCCCGGATCCCAGCTCGGTGTCGCGGACTTCCTTCGATCGGATGACCCGCCCCTGGCACAGCACGTTGCTGTTTTTCTGGCCGGAAATTTCTGCGGGCATCTCGAAAACCATCTCCACCAGGGCATTCACGGGCAGCTCGGTCGCGCCCTGAAAAAGGACGCCGGACTGGCTGATATTGACGATCGTGCCCTCTACCCAGGTGCTCAAGTTCTTGACCCGGTAGCGCAGGGGCAGATTCAGCTTGAGCCGCCGGGCGCGTGGTACCCAGGTAGGCTTCTTCTCCCGCGGGCGTCGCCGGCTGGCCGGTTCGGCCGCCGTGAGCGCAACCCGCTCGGTACGGCGCATGGTGGACCAGTCGTACTTGTATTCCACCGCGCACAACAGGCACACCTGGTAATAGTGACCGTCGGCAGCCCGCCGAGGCCAGGAGAACTCGTGCGAACAACGCCCGAGTCGAAGCACATCCATAAGTTTCTGAGGCATATCTGACTTTCGGTCGCACTCCCGGACAGCGCCTATGATCTAACGCTTGTAATGGATTGAACAGGTTACTTTCGTGCGAGACCTTCGCTGCGGAGCGCGCAACGACAAGTGCTGCAACAAGTTGGCCTGTGGATGTTTTTCGGGGAAGCGGGCTTTGTGTATGATCGCCGCATGGGTGAACTCAGCGCCTTCGTGCTCGCAGGAGGGCAAAGCACGCGCATGGGAACCGATAAAGCATTGGTCGAGTTCGAGGGCATGACCTTGCTCGCGCGTGCCCTGGCATTACTGTCAACGGTAACCACGGATGTACGGATCCTGGGGGCACGGGAGAAGTTCGACCAGCATGGCGCCGTTCTCGAAGACGAGTTTCCGAACCACGGTCCCTTGGGGGGAATTCACGCGGGCCTGCGCGCATCCGCCGCGGACATCAATTTAATCCTGGCAGTGGATATGCCGTTCATAAATGAGCGCTTCCTCAAATACCTGGCAGATGAGGCTCGTAAATGCAATGCCATAGTTACGGTGCCGCGAGCCGCGGGCGGATGGCAGCCGCTCTGTGCTGTCTACCGCAGGCCCTTCGCCGATCTTGCCGAGTCGGCTCTGCGACAGGGCAAGAACAAGATCGATCCGCTGTTCCGCCAGATTGAGTTGCGGGTTGTGGAAGAGACCGAGATGAAACAGCAGGGTTTCTCCTCCTCCATGTTTCGCAATCTGAACACCCCCGGAGAACTAACCGAGGCGACCGGAATTGATCGAACAACTGAGAACGAACAGCTGTGAGACCAGGAGCTAAGACCTAAGACCATAAAACTTGAGACCTGCCCTTCATGCCCGACGATCCCGAACGCAACCCGTACATCGAGTTCCGACATGTCAGCAAGGCATTCGGTGACAACCGCGTGCTCGACGACGTGAGTTTCGATGTGCGAGATGGGGAAACGGTCTGCATCCTGGGTCGAAGCGGTGTCGGCAAGTCCGTATCGCTGCATAACATCATGGGTTTTTTGAAGCCCGACTCGGGGCGCGTGATCGTCGCGCACGAGGACATCACGGAGTACAGCGAAGTCCAACTGGAGGCGATTCGCAAGAAAGTCACCATGGTGTTTCAGAACGGAGCGCTGTTCGACTCTCTCACCGTGGGCGAAAACATCGCATTCCCGCTGCGCGAACGCAAAGACCTGACCGAGGACCAGATCTACCAGATCGTCGATGGCCTGCTGGAAATGGTGGGCGTGGCCCACATGCGGGATCTGCTGCCTTCCGATCTCTCGACCGGAATGAAGCGCTCGGTCGCCATCGCGCGCGCCCTGGCCGCGCAGCCGGAGTGCGTGCTGTACGACGAACCCACCACCATGGTGGATCCCCTGATGGCGCAACTACTGGGCGACCTGATCAAGCGCTTGAAGATTCAGCTGCACCTCACCAGCGTGGTGGTGACGCATGATATGCGCCTGGCCAAGAAACTGGCGGACCGGATCGTGTTTCTGCATGAGGCTCGTGCCATCTTCTTTGGAACGTACGCGGAAATGGAAAAATCACCCGAGCCGATTGTCCAGGAATTCCTGCAGTTGGACGAACTGAAGATTGAAGCTTAGGAACGGCGAGCTTTGAGCTGCGAGCGTAGAGCGTAATGCCATAGCCCGGAGCCCAGAGGCTGATCCTAGAAGCCCTGCTGCACCAGCCGCTCCAGGGTGATCGGGCTATTTTCCGAATCGCCCTTCATCATCTTCTCGACATACTTGGCAATCATGTCAACTTCGAGGTTGACCGGATCGCCGACTTTGAGGGAGCGCAGGTTGGTCATCTCCCAGGTATGCGGGATGATCGCAACCGTGACTTCCGTTCCTTCGATTTTGGCCACCGTGAGACTGATCCCTTCGATGCTGAGGGAGCCCTTGAAGATCACGTAGCGGGTGATTTCCGCGGGGATCCGGATGTGAAGCCAGTAATCCTCGGCGCCGGGGATGCGGTCCAGGGCGAGAAATTCCCCGGTGCCATCGACATGGCCCTGCACCACGTGCCCGCCGAAGCGGCCGTCCGCGCGCATGGGCAGTTCAAGATTCACGAGCGCTCCCTGGTGGATGCGGGAGAACGACGTGCGCTTCCAGGTTTCCTCCGCGAGGTCGAAGGCGACGGAGTGGGAGCTCAGGCCAACGGCCGTAAGACACACGCCGCTGACGGCAATCGAGTCGCCCTTCTTCAGTTCCTTGACCAACTGCGAGGCCGACACCGTGAGACGCCGTGTCCCGCGTTCTTCCTTTATGCTGGCGACCTTGCCGACTTCTTCAATGATGCCAGTGAACATGAATGCCTCCGGATCCATGGTAAATGGGTTGGGGTGCAGAGTACACGCCCGGGCCGAGATGGGTTGGTGGCAGCTGCGGACCGAGGAAACTTCGTCATCCGCGTCATGGAAGTTGAGATGACTCATCGTGTCTAGTCGATTGGTCAGTTTGCCTGGCGGCGAGACTTTAGTGCAGCTTCGAGTATTCCAGCTCGGCTTGCTTAAGGACGGGGACTTCGGGGTCGGCATCTTTCCAGAGATTGAGGAAATCCTGATAGGTGCTGCGTGCGCTGGGTGAGTGGCCTGCAAGCGCGTAAGCACGGGCGAGCTGAAGCCGAGCCAGTGCACCCAAAGGGGAATTCAGGGTAACGCCGGGATGGTCCAGGAATTTGTGGAACTCCGCCACGGCTTCCTTGGCTCGACCCAGCGACAAATAGGCTTCGCCTCGTATGTACGGGGGATAGAGCGACCCACCAACCTCAAACTGTGGTAGGGGGGTTCCCAGTTCGTACGGTTCGGCCGCTTGAAGAAGAGTGAGCGCCTTCGCGGGATTGCCACGCTTGATCGCGATCGAGGCATAGATGGCGGGCAACCAATAGCAATTTATCATTGTATTGAGTGGGAAGCGCCCCGCTAAATCGTCCGCCAACCGCTTGGCGCGATCAGTATCTCCGATGCGTGCCAATGCTAGCGCTGCGAGAATACTGACATCCCGGGTAGAGGTTGCGGCTAGTGCGGAGGCGATTAGCCGACGGGACCGCTCGGTATTCCCAGACTCAGCTTCGCGCAGGGCCGCGTTCATCTGCCATGCGGCTGCCGTTTCTATTGAGTCGCTCCGCCGCGCAGAGTCAATCGCGCGCTGGGAGAGCTCCCTGGCCTTGTTTAGACGCCCGTGGAATGCTTCGGTGTCCGATGCAAACGAAAAAAGTATGTCTTCCCCCGGCTTGCCACTCGCCGCATCGACTTGCTTCTGCATTTCAGCAGTGTCGTTTCCCAGAAAGGCAACTCCATAACGATTGCCGTGCAGAAAAGGATTGTCAATCTTGTGCCGGATGGCTTCCTCATACGTGATCTGGCCATCGTTGGGACGGTCTAAAGCGGAATACAGACCTACCAAGTTGGTATAAGCAGGAGCGCTGCCTGGGTTAAGGCGCAGGTCCTCAAGGCTGGCGGCAACTGCTTTCTCGTATTGTCCCAGGAAGGTGTAATCAACTCCCAGGTTGCCGAAGGGCTCGTTGTTGCGAGGATAGGTCTGGGCCCATACCTCGTAATTCTGGATTGCTTTCTCTAATTCGCCGGTGACAAGAAGGTAGTAGGTCGCAGTGACGCGGAACTTTTCTTGCTCGCTCACCTTGTTGCGCAAGTCATAAGCCTTCCGCAAATTCTCACTAGCGAGACCCGGTTCTCTGAGATTGGAATACGAGACGCCCAAGGCGGAATAAGCAGCGGCAAAACCAGGATCGAGTTCAATGGCGTGTTGAAAGAACGGAATCGCTGCTGAACTGCCTTTTGCCTGCAGAGTTTTCCTCCCCACCGACAAAGCCTTCAAGGCTTCGAGAGAGGGGGTGGTCGCTTGATCGAGCGGAGTATCGAACTTTTCCACGGTGGCCAGCGATTCGCCAAGTTGTTGCCTGAGTTTGGCTGTGGCATGATCCAAGGCCTTCAGAACCTGTTCCTTGCTCGCCGCCGTCACCTGTTCCTGCGCGAGGGGATCGCCTGTCTTGCAATTGATGACATCAAGACCAATTACATACTCCCTGCCCAGGTTCGCAATCGTGCCTGTTATATAGCCTGTTCCCTCTGCGCGCTGGCAGACTTCGCGTGCCAGGTCAGGCGTCAGCTTGGTATCCGGGGGCTTCGCCATCAGCTTCAGCGTGCTGCGAGTTCTTGCGTCGGATAGGACATTTAGAAAGGGGGATTGCGCCAGTTGCACCGCAATGGCCTGCTTCAAGGTATCGTCAAAGATCGGGTCGCCGGTGGTGTTGTTAAAGTAGGCCAGCACGAGCGTGTCCTGTGCGGTGAGCTTCCGCCGAGTGACGCGAGCGCCAGTAGAATCCGCCGACGATGATTGCGGCGAGCAACAAGCAGATGGGGGCGGCGATCCTCCAACGAAAAGAACCGGGTTGGGTTTTGGCGCCGGAAGGACGATTTACGGTGCTACCGGCATGGGCTGGAGCGACTCGCCCCGTCGCGCTGGGACGCCCACTCGCCGAGACGGCCCGCACCGTGTCCGTATCGTTTTCTGGGGCCACAATCGCCAGGTGCTGGGACGACTCCATGTCGCGCTTAAGCCGCTCCAGGTCGGCGCGCATTTCCGCGGCGCTCTGGCAGCGCACTTTCGGTTGTTTCTCGAGCGCTTTGTTGATGAGTTCTTCCAGTCGAGGTGGCGTATCGGGATTAAGCCGCGCCGGTGGCGCTGGTGCGCGGTTCAGAATGCCGTCAAAGATCACTCCTGAAGTGTCTCCGCGAAAAGGCAAAGCTCCAGTCGCCATCTCGTACAACACCACACCGAAAGAGAACAGGTCGGTGCGATGGTCGAGATCCTTGCCGCGCACCTGCTCGGGCGACATGTAGGCGACGGTTCCCAAGGTGGTGCCTGGACTCGTCAGATGCTGGTCCTCCGAGGCCGCCGTCATCTCCGCCGCAACGTTGCTTGAAGAACCAGACCCCGTGGTGATCTTGGCTAGGCCGAAATCGAGAATCTTGGCATGGCCGCGCTTGGTGACAAAGATATTTCCCGGCTTGATATCACGATGGATGATCCCTTGGGCGTGGGCGGCATCGAGCGCATCAGCGATCTCAATCCCCAACGAAAGCAACGTCTCCAGTTCGAGCGGTCTTCCCAGCGATGCGATGCTTCAACGTCAGGCCATCCAGAAACTCCATCGCAATGAAGTTGCTGGTCGTCATGCTTGGCGATTTCGTAAATAGTGCAAATGTTGGGATGATTCAGGGCTGAAGCCGCCCGCGCCTCTCGGCGAAAGCGTTCGAGAGCTTGCGGGTTCCGAGAAACATCGTCAGGCAGGAACTTGAGCGCCACGAAGCGGCCGAGTTCCGTATCCTCGGCCTTATAAACCACGCCCATTCCGCCACCGCCCAGTTTCTCCACGATGCGGTAGTGCGAAATGCTTTGGCCGATCATGAATGTGGCGTCTCCTTCCCTGCCAGGTCAGGGTCATGCGAAATGCCCGTCAATGGAGCCGGCTCGCCAGGATGCCAATTCTCCACAACTCCCGGTCGGCCGGCAACTCGGAAACTAAAGCCTCGCCGATAGATTCAGGTAGTTGTCAATCGCGAAAAGGATCCCGCAAGTATCCCTCGACCGCGAAGTCCTCGCCAAAGCGGTGCAGCCGGATCGACTTCACGGAGGCCGCGTCGCTCATGCTCTTGAAGCCGGACGCGGTCGCGAACGGGATCGCTCCGCTGCCGGCCAGGATTTTGGGAGCATAGTAAAGAAAGACCTTGTCCACGATTTCGGAATGCAAAGCGGCCCAGTTGATCATGGAACCGCCTTCAATGAGCACGCTGGTGATTTCGAGTTGTCCGAGAAGTTCGACGAGTTTCCCCATGTTCGGCCTGCCATCCGGAGTGGCTGCCGGCAACTGTTCCACCCGGACGCCGTGCTCGCGCAGAATCTGTTTCCGCTTCTCTTCGGCGAAGGAGCAGACCACCAGCACATCGTCGTGGCCGGTCTGCACCAGACGGGATTGGAGCGGAAGGCGAAGGCGGGAATCCACGATCACGCGCAGCAGGGGGCGCCTTCGCGGCAGGCCGCTGCGGTCGGTCAGCAGCGGGTCGTCCGCGATGATGGTGCCTACGCCTACCAGGATGGCGTCGCTTTGATGGCGCAGTTCCTGGACGTGGGCGCGCGCGATTTCACTCGTGATCCAGCCTCCACTGACCGAAGCGGCGCCGAGCGCGGTGGGATTTTCCGACTCCCCGGGCGGCGGCGCGATCTTGCCGTCCAGCGTCATGGCCGTCTTTAAAGTCACCAGGGGAGTGTGGCGCCGGATGTAGTTGGCGAACGCTTCGTTGAGATGTTGACATTCTTCCGCCAGGAAACCGGAGGCCACCGAAACTCCGGCGGCGCGCAGGCGGGCGAAGCCCTGGCCACTAACCAGAGGATTCGGGTCCGGAATGCCCGCCACGACCCGGCGAAGGCCCGCGGCGATCAAGGCATCGGCGCACGGCCCGGTTCGTCCCTGGTGCGAGCAGGGCTCCAGATTGACGTAGAGCGTGGCCCCGCGGGCTCGTTCTCCCGCTTGCTCCAAGGCCAGGATTTCGGCATGTTTCAGGCCGTCATAAGTGTGCGTACCGGTTCCCACCACTTCGCCGCCGTCCCCCACGATGACGGCCCCGACATTGGGATTGGGCGCGGTCAGACCGATTCCGCGCCGCGCCAACTCGAGCGCCTGCCGTAAAAACCCTTCGTCAGTGTGATGATTGGGCATGGATGCAAACGCCGGTCACGGGTGACGGCGGACTAAGGAAGCGAAGTTGCTAGGTTCGTGGAGGGAAGTAACCGCCGCCGTCCTCCTCCGGTTCGGCGACCGCAGCAGCACCGCTTCTACCTGTGGGGCCAGGTCGCACTGGGGCCATCCGGTAGGCGAAAGGGTCACCCGGAAAGTCAGGCTCTTTCTTCCACCAGCGGCGTATTCGGTCCATAACACTTCGAAAGCGTGATCGTGAAGTCCTCGCCATGCGTGCCTCCGGCTCAGGGTTTTTGACCCTAAACCAACACTTTAAGTAAACAGCGAATCAACGAATTCCCTGGGATCAAACGGCAACAGGTCTCCAGCTTTTTCTCCCACGCCAACGTAGCGCACCGGAACGCCCAGTTCCCGGGAGATCGCCACCACCACGCCGCCTTTGGCCGTGCCGTCGAGCTTGGTGAGAACAATTCCGGTGACGCCGGCTGCTTCGGTGAACAACCTGGCCTGCTGCAAGCCGTTCTGCCCGGTGGTAGCGTCCATCACGAGGAGAGTCTCGTGCGGCGCGCCCGGAATGATCCTGTGGGCCGTGCGGCGCATCTTTTCGAGTTCTGCCATCAGATTGGTCTTGGTGTGCAAGCGGCCCGCCGTATCGACCACCACGTAGTCGGTCTTGCGCGCGGTGGCGGCTTGCAGGGCGTCGAAGAGCACCGCCGCCGGATCGCCTCCCGCCTTGGTCTTGATCACTTCCGTGCCCGTGCGCTGTCCCCAGACCTCGAGTTGTTCGATGGCAGCGGCGCGAAATGTATCTGCGGCGCACAGCAGAACGTTCTTTCCCTGGGAGCGAAATACTTGCGCGAGCTTGCCGATGGTGGTGGTCTTGCCCGTCCCGTTGACTCCGACCACGAGAATGACTTCCGGGGTGCCGTCCACCTTCTGCACCGGCTGCGAGTTGGCGGCGGTCAGAATGGCCAGCAATTCCTCCTTGAGGAGGCGCTTCAGCTCATCCACGTCCTTGATCTGCTTGCGGTCGGCCTTCTCGCGCAACTTCTCGAGCACCTCGTGAGTCGTGGTGGTCCCCAGATCCGCGCCGATCAGGGTGGCCTCCAGGTCGTCCAGGGTGGTGCGGTCGATTTCCTTGCTGAACGAGACCGCATCCTCGATGCGCTCGGCGAGGTTCTCGCGCGTGCGCGAAACGGCTTCCTTCATGCGGTCGAGGAAACTGGGCTTTTTCTGTTCTTCTTCGAGGCTGCCGAAAAGGGTCTGAATCATAAGGCCATACGAATTGCTGAGCGAACCCTTCATTATAGCGGCCAGCGTGGAGCGGCTGCTGTGGAGGGACTAAAAGCGGGTGGTTTCGACGGCGGGATCGACCGGAGCAGGGGAAGCGGTTGCGGCGGCGGCCGCGGCATTTGTGCTGGCCGCGAGCGCATCGGAGGATGAAGGAGCCGGCTCGGCCGGAGCGGATACAGGACCGGCAGCGGGTGGCGGGATTTGGGTTTTGACCACGCGGCGGACCTTGATCTCTCCCCGTTCATAGACCGCGATAAGAGCGGCCACAGCTTGCGGGTCCAGACGCTTGCCGACCAGGTTTTGAATGATCCGGAGCGCTTCGGTGGGCTCGTACGCCCGCTGATAGGGGCGATTCGTGGTCAGAGCATCGAAGGTGTCGGCGACAGCAATGACGCGCGCCAGCAGCGGGATCTGATCGCCTTCCAGACCGTAAGGATAGCCGCGGCCGTCGAGCGCCTCGTGGTGCAGTTCGATGCCGGGCAGCATCTCCTTCAACTGGCTCACGGGGCGCAGGATGTTCGCGCCCTTGGTGGTGTGCGTCTTCATGATCTCGAACTCTTCCGGCGTGAGCGCGCCCGGCTTCTTGAGGATGTGGTCTTCGATGCCGATCTTGCCCACGTCATGCAACTGGGCGGAGATGCGGAGGATTTCCAGAAATTCGTCGTCCAACCCCATTTCGCGGGCGATCAGCAACGAGTAGCGCGTGACGCGATCGGAATGGCCGCGCGTGTACGGATCCTTCTCGTCGACCGCGCCGGCCAGCATCTGGATCGATCCCATGAACAACGCGCGGTTCTCTTCGGCGGCCCGCTGCAGGTCCTCAACGAACTGCTGAAGTTCGTCGGACATCATGTTGAAGGTGTCCGCCAGTTCTCCAATTTCGGTGCGGCTGCGCAGTTCCACGCGCTTGGAGAAATCCCCGCGGGCAATGGCCCGGCTCGATTCCGTCAGAACCTTGAGCGGGTTGGCAATGCGGCGCGCCGCGTAAAAGCTCACCATGATGCTGGCGAGAACCGCCAGCAGGGCGAGCAGGCGGGCCGTGTGTTGCATCTCGAACACGCCCCGGTATGCTTCGAGGCGCGGTTTTTGCACGACCACCGCCCAGTCGAGCGCCGTGACCGGACTATAGGTGCCCAGCATCTCGGTGCTGTCGCCGCCTTCCTGGATGGTAAATTCCTTGGTGGCGGCGAGCTGCGCCTTGCTGCCCTCGTCCACGAAATTGCGCACGATCTCGAGATTCTTCATGTCCTGGCCGGTGGCGTAGTCGGCATGACTGGCGGCGACGAGCCGACCCTGCGCGTCCACCACGTAGGGCGTCAGGCCGGCCCGGCTGACTTCTTCGAGGCGCCGGATCAGGAATTGCAGATCGACGACGGACCCGATCATGCCAAGAAAGCGCCCGCCGTACATGACCGGGCTGCTCACGAGAACCACCGTGCGGGCTGACTTGCCACTCCCGACAACGAGAGCCTGCCCGTTGTAAGCGCGGCCTTCGCGGGCGGCGGCAAAGCCACGCTCCAGTTCACGGCGCAGAAAGGCGTCGGGTGCGATGCGTCCCGCCGAAACGCCCTTCGCTTCAGCATTCAGCAAAGTGGCGTAAGCAATGTCGTCGGAAGAAGAAACGAAGTTCTCCAGCAGTGCGCGCAGCTCCGGCCGCTCCACGTGGCCGGCCCCGATGTCGCCACCGCTGGTTACCTGGATGGCCGAGGTCAGGTTCGCCAACATCATGCGCAGCGAGCCCTCGTGCTGAGAAATGTCATCGGCCAACGAGCGCGTGACCGTGTTCTGCAGCAGCATTTCGTTGGTTTTGAGGCGATCGCGGTTGATCGACTCCACCTGGGCCGAATAAAAATACATGGGCACAACGCTGATGGCCACCAGCACGCCCAGGATGACGTACAGGATCGGAATGCGCGCCGGGTTGGATACTTTTAGAGACAATTTGACCTAAGGCACTCTGCCTGCAAGCAAGGCGAATCCAGTGGGGGATTACCTCGAATTTTACTTTGATTCTGGCCGGGTCAGGTCAAACTGCGGCCGCGCAGTGGTTACGAAAGTATGAAACGCAGGCTGGTTTCTTGAAAGGTTTGGCACCGCAGTATTTCGGACCAATAAATCCAGCAGATCCGGTCGGTTGGGGCGACAATCCGATCCGGATCGGATAGGATTTTGCAGCCATGACCCGTTACGACCGTCCACGCTGGGGCTACCTTATTGTCTGGGAGTTCCGGCCCAAGAAAGGTGTGGAAATGGCGTTCGAAGACGCTTACGGCCCGAAAGGCATCTGGGCACGACTCTTTCAGCATGGAGAGGGTTTTGTCGCGACCGAGTTAAACCACGACTTGAAGGATCCCGGCCGCTATCTGACGCTGGACTTTTGGACGTCCAAACAGGCTTACGAAGCGTTCCGAGCTGCGCACGTCGCTGAGTATCAAGCGATTGACGAGCAATGTGAGTCGCTCACCGAGCGGGAGAAGGAAATCGGCACGTTCCAGCGTCTTGGCTCCTGACTTCACAGGCCGGTCTCGCTCTTGGCGCTTCGGGTCATGAGCTCATGCATGGCCTCGCGGGGTGATTTGCTCTCGTGCAGGATGGCGTGCATCTTCGCGGTAATCGGCATTTCCACACCGTAGCTCTTTGCCAGTCCAACCGCGGCGTTGGTCGTGAGCACTCCTTCGGCGACCATGCCGTGCATCCCCGCAATGATGTCGGGCAGTTGCCGTCCCCGCCCCAGTTCGACGCCTACGCTTCGATTGCGAGACAGTCCGCCCGTACACGTCAGCACCAGGTCTCCCAGACCCGCGAGCCCCGACATGGTTTCTCGCTGGCCGCCGCAGGCCACGACCAGGCGCGTCATCTCGGCGAGCCCGCGGGTGATCAATGCCGCCACAGAATTGTGTCCGAGGCCGAGCCCATCACAGACGCCAGCAGCGATCGCGATCACGTTCTTGAGCGACCCGCCTAACTCCACCCCAACGACATCCTGATTGGTGTAGAGGCGGAAGCGCGGGTCGCTGAGCGCCTGCTGCACCCTCCGGGTCAGTTCACCATCCGCTGAAGCGATGGTGATGGCTGTGGGATCGCCGCGGGCCACTTCCTTAGCGAAGGAGGGTCCACTCATCGCGCCGATCCGAAGCGCAAAGCCCTTGTCCGCACTCAGGACCTGCGCTATCACTTCCGTCATTCGCGCCAGTGAGCCGTCCTCCAGCCCCTTGGTGGCGCTCACGAAAAACATCTCCGGCCGCAAGAAGGGCCGCATGTTTTCGAACAGGCGCCGGCAGTGATTCGAGGGCATGACGCTGATGACGATCTCGGCGCCGCGCAGAGCCTCGCCCAGTTCGTTGGTTGCGTAAACGGTTTCTGGAATCTCCTGCCCCGGCAAGAACAGTTCGTTTACATGCCGGGCCTCCACGGATTGACGAACTTCTTTCTCATGCGCCCACAGACGAACGCGATGGTTGCCGCTGCGTCCGGCCACGATCGACAAGGCCGTGCCCCAGGCGCCCGCTCCGATGATGGCGATCTCACTCATTTATTTCTCGACCGAAACTTGTTTTCCGTACCCGCAAGCAGCCGCCGGAGGTTCGGGTGATGCTTGGCAATAATCAGCATCGACGATGCTGCCATGAATCCGAGCATGGGCGGCGTGTCGTGATAGTCGTGGAGCAGCCGTGCCGCGGCAGGGAAAATCGCTGCCGCCGTGATCGAACCCAGCGAAATGTAGCGGAATACTGCGACCATTACGACGAAGACGATCACCATCACGAGCACGCCCTTCGGAGCCAGGCCGATCCAGGAACCGAGGCCGGTGGCCACGCCCTTGCCGCCGCGAAATTTCAGCCAGACCGGAAAAATGTGGCCGACGATCGCGAAGAATGCGGCAGTCGAGGCGAGCACGTAGGGAGGCTCGACCCAGCGCCGTCCGAGCGACAAGGCGAGCGCCACCGGCACGAACCCTTTAAGGGCATCAAGGACCAGAGTCACGATGCCGAGCGCCGGCGATTTGCGCGAAACGTTGGTGGCCCCGATGTTACCGCTCCCGATCTTGCGGATGTCCTCCCCGCGGACAATGCGTACCAGCAAATAGCCGAAGGGGATTGATCCGGAGAGATAGCTGAGCGCGGCAGTGAGCAGGTAAGGAATCACGGGTTGTGGGGAGCGTCGGAGCCCGCGGCTGCAGTGTCTCCTTGAAAGGGGAAGCTCTGCAGCCTGGTATAGCGCGATCCGTTCCGCGAGAGCTGGCTTTGATAGAGAAAGAACTCGCGGGCCGTCATGGTACCAAACTCCGGCGGGGGCATTGCAGCCAATTTCTCCTGCAGTCGCTGGAAAGCCGGGTTGGGACCGTCGCCCTTCTGCCTGCGCGGAGCACCGGAAGAACCACTCTTGCGGGCAAGGGTCAGGTGCGCGCTGAAGGGATGCTCCTCCTGCGGAACGCCCAGGCCGGCGGTTGCCGCGTCGACGGCGGCCGCCAGCTTCTGCAGATCGGGCCCGGCCTGAATCCCCGCCCAGAAAACGCGCGGCGATCTGACAGTCGGAAAGAAGCCGAAGTCTCGAAAGACAATCGCAAATGGCGGCACGCGTATGGCGCCGAGCGCTTCGTGGAGACTGGTTACGAACTCGGGTGGCTTCTCTCCGATGAACTTCAGGGTGACGTGCACCGATTCCAGCCGGACCCAGCGGGCCTCGGGAGCGAACCCGCGCACGCCCTCGACGAACCGCCCGATCCGTTCGCGGATGGCGTCGTCAATATCGAGAGCGATGAAGAGTCTCACACGAGTTCTCGCCAGCCCCCAAGGGCTCGAAGGTTTTTGCCAAGGACCAACATCCAACAACCAACAGCCACCCTACATCAGCTTCCTTCTCACCATGTCGAGCGCCAGCTGCGAGGCGAACCAGCGCACGCGTTTGCGATCGCCCGGAAAATTGCGCTCTTCGACCTGGGTGCCGTCCGCACTCGCGAGCGCGTTGTAGACGCGGCCCACCGGCTTTTCCTCGGTTCCGCCGGTCGGTCCAGCGACGCCCGTGATTCCCACGCCGAAGGTAGCCTTGCAACGCTTGCGAATACCTTCGGCCATGGCGGCGGCGACCTCGCGGCTGACCGCGCCGTGCTTTTTGATCAAGCTTGCGGGGACGCCGGCGAAATCCGTTTTCAGCTCGTTCGAATAGACCAGCGCGCCGCCCAGAAAATAGCGCGAACTGCCGCTGATGGACGTGATTCGTTCGGCCAGCAGGCCTCCGGTGCAGGACTCGGCCACCGCCAGCGTCGCCCCTCTCAGCTGCAGGAAATAGCCGACGATCTGCTCGAGCGACTCGCCCTTGCTGGCATACAGGGCATCTTCCAGTTCGTCCTCGATTTCTCCCGCTAGCTCGTCGACGCGTTGCTGAGCCGCTTCCATTGAGTCAGCGCGTGTGAACAGGTTGAACTGGACATCGCCCGCACCCGCAAGGATGGTGGTCTGCACGTCGGTGTAGCGCTTGTAGATGGGCGCGACCCGGGAGTCGACCAGAGACTCCCCGAGCATGGCAACTTTCAGGACGCGAGTCGCGATGTAGGCCGGGGGCAGTTTGGCGCGCAGACGCTCGACGCACTGATCGTCAAACATGGCTCTGAGTTCGAAAGGCGGTCCGGGCAGGAGAATGATCAACCGGTCCCGGCCTTCGTACTTTCCGCTGATCCACTGGCCGGGAGCGCTGCCGTTCGGGTTGGTCAGAACGGTTGCTCCAGTGATCACGTCCGCCTGCTGGGCATTGTTGGGCGTCATCTGGTAGCCGCGGGCAGCGAAGCGTTCCCCCAGCTTCCTCAGTATTTCGGGGTCGCGGTGCAGTTCGAGACCAAGGGCTTCGGCCACGGCCTCGCGCGTCAGGTCATCCTCGGTCGGGCCCAGGCCGCCCATGAAAATCACGAGGTCGGAGCGGAACAGGGCATGCTGCGCGACCGAGACCAGGCGCTCCCGGCTGTCGCCCACCACCGTCTTGACGACCACTTCCACGCCCAGCTGGTTCAGTTTTTCGGTCAGGTAGAGGGAATTCGTGTCTTGCCGGAACGGCGTCAGAAGTTCCGAGCCGATGGCGATGATCTCAGCGTTCACGGATAGCAGTCTAAACGATTGGAGGCGGACCGCAGGAGAACTCGAAGGTGCCGGCTGGGTTGGAATTATCGGGCGTGATGCAGTAGCCGTCGCATGTTTTCCAGGATCAGGCCGATCCATGCGTACGCAGCAGCGTTCGCGATAAGAACCCAATAGCTAGAAACGCCGAAATGGAAGTAGAAACCAGCCAGCACAATCGGGCAACTCAAACGCGCGAGCGCCCAGAGCGCTGGCGTGGCCGCGGATATCGGAATTGGGGCGGTTGCGAAAAGATAAAGCCACCAGCCACCCGCAACCAGTAGGCCTGCAAACGCCCACATCGCGATTCGGTATTTCACGTTGCCCCACCTGCTGTTGGAAGTATTCTATTCCGGCAGCAGCGGCAATCCTTGAATGTTCCAGGAAAGATGGTGGACGGCCCCGGTGGTCGCCAGCACCACCGAGCGTCCCGGTGCGAAGGCGAGCCCCACGAGGTTGTGTCCGGAAACCTCCAGCGACGCCTTGGCCTCGGGCGTGATCTTGACGATCCCGCGCTTGCCGGAGAGGGAAGCGGCCACGTACAGATTGCCGTCGGCGTCAAAAGCCAGCCCCTGCGGTCGTCCCAGGCCGCGGAAGAAGTTGGTGACGGTGCCATGCATGTCAATGCGGTAGACCGCGTCGAAGCTCGACGTGGTCGGTCCGGTCACAAACAAATCTCCACTGGGACCGAACGCCAGGTGATAGGCCGAGACACTGGGCTCGAGGGTTGCGAACACGAAAGTCTGGCGAACCCGGTCGATCTTGAAGATCGTCCCGCTGCGGTCGCCGACATAAAGGTTCTGTTCGCGATCAAACGCAATGCCGGTCGCGACCCCCATTCCCTCCGCATAGGAAGACATGGTGCCGTTCGGAGCCACGCGATACACGGTTCCATCGTGGCGGGACGAAACGTAAAGCTGGCCCTCACGATCGAAAGCGATCGCGGTGGCATTCATCATGTTGCTGAGAAACGGCTTCATCACGTAATTGGTGTCGATCTTGAAGAGCGAGACCGGCACCTGCTGCCCGCGTGAGCCGGAAAACGTCACGTAGATATTGCCTTCCGAGTCCAGGGCGGGGTTGGTGACGGGGTGGAGATTATCTGCGATGGGAACCGCGACCTTCACCATTTCCGCATTGCTGACGGCGCCATTGGCAGCCACGACCACGGGGCCCGAGGTGGCTCCCTCCGGAACCCGCGCGACCACGAAGGCGTCGGAACTGATCACGACCGCGCCGTCGATCTCGCCAAACTGCACGCGCGGGCGCCGCAGCTCCGCCGGGCGCAGGCCGCTGCCATTGATGCGGATCTCTCCCCCAGGCAAGGCTGCGCCCGGAGCCACATTCTCAATGTGTGGTTTGCCGTTCACGCTCTTCTTGCCCAGCAATCGGTCGGAAATGCCCATGAACTCCAGATTCCTCGCGGCACTGGTTAGATGCGGGCTAGCGGCTGAGCAGGCCGAAATGCAGGAGAAGCTGCATGACGGCCAGGCCGTAGAGCCCGGCCGCGACATCGTCCACCACAATACCGGTGCCCTCCGGCAGCCGTTCCAGTTGCCGAACCGGTGGTGGCTTCACAATATCGAATGCACGAAAAAGTATAAAGCCCGCCAAAAAAGATTTCCAAGCCAAGGGGGCCCCGATCAGGGTGATCAGCTGCCCAGCGGTCTCATCAATCACCACAAATTGGGGGTCTTTCCTGCCGGAAGCGCGTGCCACCCGGGTGGCTGCCGGAATGCCCACGGCCACGGCCAGCAGTGCCAGGGTTACGTTGACTGGAATAACCCAGGAATTGGGCAAGAAGTGGGATACAAGCGCCCAGACTGCCACCGTCGCCAGAGATCCCCACGTCCCCGGGCCGGGTTTGAGGCGGCCTGCTCCGAAGAAGGTGGCCACCAGCATTGCCCACAGGGGAGCATCCGGTCCTTTTGCTTCGATTTGTGCGCCGTGTGCGATGGAGGTATCAGTCGTCGTCATCGGATCGGCCCGCATCCGACTCCACTTCGAATTCGTCGGCATTGTCTTTCAGCGGGGAAGAAATGACATATTGCCCGCTGGCCCACTTGCCGAGGTCGATGGTGCGGCAACGCTCGCTGCAGAAAGGGAAGTCGGGGTCCGCGTTTTTCACCGGCTTCTTGCAGATCGGGCATTTCAACTTGAGTGTGCGCTTGACCATGGCATTCAAGAGGAACTGGAACTCAGCTCACAAAGATGGGAGCTCGACTGTGATTAGTGAAGGGCGATCCTTCAACAATTAACGACGCTTGAGCCTGTTCGACAGGAGCAAGCTGCCTCCGACAAATGCGAACAGGATTGAGGGACCTAGCCCGTACACCCGCGGAGCTAGACCCGAGCCCATATAGATGTCATCGAGTTGGTAATGAGTCGCATCCGGCGGAATCTGACCCCGCGGAACGACTTGCCCAATATCAGTAATTCCGAACACGAAAAAGCACAAGAACAAAGGTAAAAGCCCGAACGCGAGCTGTGCTCCTCGTTTCATGCGCGACTCGTACGCCGCACTGTCCTGGGCAGCTGCCGGTCACATTAGGTCGGTTAATTGGTCGTACAGCAACCCAGAACGGCCATCTATTCAGATGGTTTCTACAAAATCTTCGCGACCAGGTCGTAGTCGTGTGCTTCCGTGATCTCGCACCGGTAGAACTTGCCGAACTCCGGTTCCCCGCCCTCCGGAAACTCGTTCACGAATACCTTGCCGTCGATCTCGGGAGCGTGCATCGCGGTACGGCCTTCCAGCAGGAGGTCGGTTTCTTCCGAGGTCCCTTCGAGCACGAGATCAAATTCTTTGCCGACCAGCGCCCTCTTGCGCTTCTTGCTGATCTGCCGCTGGATCTGCATCAGGCGCTTGCGGCGGCGCTCGATCTCTTTGCCGGGAAGCTTTTTCTCAAGGGCATAGGCGCCGGCGCCGTCCTGATCGGAATATCCGAATGCACCCATCCAGTCAAACTGCGCCTCCCGCACAAAGTCGCACAGCTCTTCGAATTCCTTCTCCGTCTCACCCGGGAAGCCGACGACGAACGAAGTCCGCAGGGTCACGTCGGGAATGGTCCGGCGCATCTTCTGGATCGTGCGCAGGAACAAATCCGCGCCACCGCCCCGCTTCATGCGCTTCAAGACCGTGGGCGAAGCGTGCTGCAGGGGCACGTCGACATAGGAACAGATCTTGTCATGAGCCGCGATCGTCTCCAGCAGTCGGCCCGTAATCTTGTTCGGATAGGCGTAGAGAAAGCGCACCCAGCGCAAGTCCTCGATCTGGGCAAGCTTCTCGAGCAACAGCGCCAAACCATCCTTCAGCCCGAAGTCCTCGCCATAGCAGGTCGTGTCCTGACCGATGAGCGTGATTTCCCGGACGCCGGAACTTGCCAGCCGCTCCGCCTCCGCCACCACCGACTCAAATCGCCGCGAGCGAAACTTCCCGCGCAGCTGCGGGATGATGCAGAATGTGCAGGGATGATCGCAGCCTTCGGCAATCTTGATGTATGCGGTGTGCTTCGGCGTGGCCAGAACGCGAGGCGTGGTTTCGTCGTAGAGATAATTCGGAAGGTCGGCGATGGCGCCATCCCAGCCCTCGCGCGAGAAACGGCCCTGCGCCTCGCGTGCGTCGCCTTCGGCTCGCGATGTCAGAATTTTGAACGGTGAGTTGGCATCCTGTGCGGGCGCGACTCCTGCCGCCGCCAGGATTTTCTCCAGTTCTCCGGTGCCTACCACGGCATCGACTTCGGGAATATTCTTCCGGATCTCGTCCCGGTAGCGCTCCACCAGGCATCCGGCGACCACCAACTTCTGAGCCCGGCCGCCGTTCTTGAGCTTCGCCATCTCGAGGATGGTATTCACCGACTCCTGCTGCGCGCTGTCAATGAAGGAGCAGGTATTCACCACGATGACGTCGGCGTCTTCGGTGCGCTGGGTCAGATCGGCGCCCGCCTGGGTCAGCATGCCCATCATGACTTCGGAATCCACCAGGTTCTTCGGACAGCCCAGGCTGATAAAGCCCACCTTTTTCGGACGCGGGGCCTCATGGGAAGCAATGTTTTCGCGGTCCAGAAGCGCTATAGTTGTGTCCCGATTCGGCATGCAATCTTATGATTCTAACATTGACGAGAGGGCGAGGCCGGTTTGCTCGCCGCTGCTCGCTGGGTACCCAACAAAGCAGTACACTTTCATCGTGAAATGGCGGTCGGCATGCTAACCTATCCCGAGTCTTCATCCCACACCCAAGCCAGTGTTCCTTTGGAGGAACGATGTCCCCGAAACGGCTTTTGATGACAGCCTTGGTGACAGTAACCATCCTGACGGCCAGCGCTCTCGCTCAGAAGAATGAACTCACGGGCATCATCGGACGCACCTTTGTCAGTGACAAGGGCGTGAAGGGCGCCGTAAACCTCATCAGCAACGATCTCCATTTCGGCAATGGGTTGTCATTCGAAGTCAACTACGGGCGTCACTTGATGGGCGATGGTTTCACGCGCCTGACGTTTGAGGTGCCGGCTGTTTTCAACGTTGACCAGGATTTGAACTTTGCCGTCAATACCATTCCCGAAAGCTACACTTCCTATTTTGTGACGCCCGCCGTGCGCGCCAACGTTTTCGCGACCACGGCCATCTCTCCGTGGGTGAGTCTGGGAGGCGGCATCGGTCATTTCAATACGAGCTCTCAACTTGAGTTTGGCGGGCCCAACCCGAATAAAGGATCGACGACCGGGATTTTTCAGATGGGCTTTGGATTGGACGTCCGGATCAAGAACAGGTGGAGTGTGCGCGGGGAACTGCGGGACTTTTGGTCAGGTACGCCCAACCTGGGCGTCGACACCGGGAATAGCCGTCAGCACAACCTCTTCGTGGGCGGCGGGGTGGTCTGGCATTTCGGCAAGAGCTAACGCGCTTTCCCCGTGGTTGTAATTTCCTCGAACAGCTCGGGGAGCCGCCGTGCTTCCTCGGGAGACTCTCCAAATCTTGCCGCCTCATAGGCCCGCGTAAAGTCCTCAACCCGCTTGCGCATCGCCGGATCTTCAATCCGCGTCAGGAATTCCTTTGGAGTTTGAGCCGCAGTCTTGCTCCAACCCTTGCGGCCTAGCCACCGCAGCATGCGCTGGTACCAGAGGGAAGCGGCCTGACTAGGAGCTTCTTCCGGATGGCTAGCCAGCCTGCGCTGCTCGACCCAGCGCAGGATCGCGCGAGCATTCGCGGCCACGAACGCCAAGACGCAGATCAGGATGCCCAGGCTGCCCCAGCCGCGCGGCGACCTGGAAAACGTTCGCTGCGCATGCCGGGCCCGATCGAGCATTCGGGCATAGTGGCGCTCTGCCCAGGCGCGCATTCCGTCGATCAACGAGCGGCTGCCCTGCATCGCATCTTCGCCCAAAGTTCTCTGGTGGGTGGCGTCATAATCGACCACCCATTCCCGCCAGAACGAGGCCATGGCATCGACATACAGGCCCAAACGGCTCCAGCCAGTGGTGCCTCCCAGCTGAGAACCGGGCGTGGGATCGAAGCTGATCCAGCCGTATCCCGGGAAATAGGCCTCGACCCAGGAATGCGCGCTGCTGGCGCGGATCACGTAGTTGGCGGTCAGGTCGTTAAACTCGCTGGTGCGAAAGCCATTCACGACGCGCGACGGAATCCCGAGGGTGCGCAGCATGATCGCCATCGAGGAGGCGAAGTATTCGCAGTGCCCCTGCTTGCGCACGAACAGGAAATCCGCCAGCGGATCCTGAGGCGCCACCCGCGACATTTCGAGCGTGTAACCGAAGGTCCTCATCAGGTAGCGTTCGAGGGCGGTGGCTTTATCGAACGGGTTGCCCGCCGCATTCGTGATTTGGCGCGCCAATTCCGGAATGCGGGGATCGAGTTGGGGCAGCTGCAAGTACTCCTGCATTTGGGGAGGAATCGCTCCCGAGGCGTTGCGCAGGCCTTGCGCTGTGGGCGCTGCCAGGTCCGAATCGGCCTCGTACAGGCTGACGGGATGCTCCAGATCAAGGTCGTAAATCGATCCGGCGCGGTCCGTGGCTACTGAGCGGTAGGCGCCCTTCAAAAAGCGCGGCCGGGTTGCGAGAAAAAAAATGTTCGTGCCAATTGGCTCCATCAGCACCCGGTAATGAATCGGTCGTACGGCTGTGGGGAGAGCCTCCCGCGCCGTATGCCACAGAGGGAACCTGCCGTCTTCTTGCCGGGGCAGTGGGAGACTGCTCGGTGGGGCCGGACCAGACCTTTCCGTCGAAGCGGGACAGCGCCACGCCTCGCCACTTCAAGTCGTAGGCACCGTGGGTGTCGCCATCGATCTGCACGTGCATGACGACCGCATTGGACTGCTGAATCTGCCCGATCCTTCCGAGTTGCACGCGATCGCTGAATCCGGTGGTCATGTCGTTGCCGACGGCGAACGATCCCAGATACCCGACCGACATGCGCGGCAGCAGGAAGAAGATTGCCGAGGCACCCGCCAGGATCAGCACCACCAAAACCGGAGACGTGCCGGCCAGAAAGAAGGCCATGCGCCGGTACGTTAAGCGGTCGCTCGGCTCGCGCGCCGGGATGCTGGCGGTCTGCGAAGAACGGCGCATCTCCATCAACACAAAGGTCACCACCGCCATCAGCATGAAGCCCGCGAACGCGAACAGGAAGACGCTGTCGACGGTGAGCACCGCGGCCGCCAGCACCATCAGGAATGCAAGGATCGCCAGCATGGCATAGTCGCGTTCCTTGTGAACCGAAAACAGACGCACCACCATGCCGAAAAGCACCAGGTGTACGGTGGCCGTCAAGAAGCTATGGGAAAACAGCGAGTAGTCGGCCAGGTAGAACGCCCCATACGCGAGCGTGAGGTAATTGGTCACGCGTGTGGGCAACTGAAAGTCGCTGCGCTTGCTCAGCAGGTAGCCGCGAATCAGGAGCGCACTGCCCACCAGGACCACCGTGGGCGCATCGAGCGTGCCCGTGCTGGCCAGTGTGCCGAAGCCAGTCAGCACCAGCAGGTAGAGCGATACCTGAAAATAGCGCTCGATCGCAACCGCCAGGGTGATCACGGATTGTCCAGCGCTCGTCGAGGGCATGGAATCCCACTATTGTTGGCGATCTTCGCCAGCAAGGGAAGGGTACGTTGGTTTCCAGAACGAATGGTAAACTACTGGGGGTCAGGTATCGGCCCCACGCGACGCACTCTCGCCAACCCCGCCAGGTCCGGAAGGAAGCAACGGTAACGAGCTCGGGCGTGTGCAGTGGGTTCCCGGTGCCTGGCTTTTTTCATTTCTGGCGGTCTGTCTGAAAACTTCGAAGTTCGTATCAGGGCACGCCTTCAGGCCGGAAGAACATCCGGAGTAATGATCTCGCGTTTGACAAGGGACACGACAAATCCAAGTCCCTCTGTTCTCACCTTCTCTATTGCACGGTTTGTGTCAATGACGCTGAGGTTTTGGCGATGTTCGAATCGCCCGGGTAGGTGACCGTGACCACCGTCGAACCGACGGGCAGCGTAGAAATCGCAAGAGTTGCCTTATGTGCCCACGGCACGATCTGAGCTGTTCCCAGCACCTGCTTCCCCGCTGTGAAGGTGACGGGGCCGGTTGGCGTGACTGTAGGTGACGTGATCGTAGCCGTAAATTTCCATTGTCCTGCGGTTCAACAAGGGTGGAGGCAAGAAACGACTGAACGATGGACCAAAGGGTTCTAAATCAGGACAACCTGAGGATTGCAAGCCGGATTTCGTTGTGATGACCGCGGAAGATTGCTGGCGAAAAATCTCAGTACAGCAATAACCGGCAAAACACGGCGCCGGGACGTTTCACGTCTAATCTTGGGGGCTATGAGACGGCGGACTGGGCGCGGCCCAACCCTTGCAAAGCGATGCTGGAGTTGCCTGGGAGCACTTGTCTGGGAGCCCGGCAGGCCCACTCGAAAGTGGAAACCGCCGCTACGGCCTCGTCATCTTCTCCGGCCGCACCCACTCATCAAATTCCTCGCCCGTCAGATATCCGAGCTTGATAGCGGCTGCGCGCAGGCTGGTGTGCTCGACGTGGGCGGTGTGGGCGATCTTGGTGCACTTGTCATAGCCCAACTTTGGCGCCAGCGCCGTCACCAGCATGAGCGAATTATCCACGTGGCCCTGCACCTTGGCATGGTCGACCTCAATGCCCTTGAGCATGTACTCCACGTAGCCGTGGCACGCATCCGTGATCAGCGTGACCGAGTGCAGGAAGTTGTAAATGATCACCGGCTTGTAAACGTTCAGCTCGAAATTTCCCTGCGACCCGCCGAACCCCACCGCCGCGGTTGCTCCGTGTACCTGCACGCACACCATCGTCATGGCTTCGCACTGGGTGGGATTTACTTTCCCCGGCATGATAGAAGACCCGGGCTCGTTTTCAGGGATGATAAGTTCGCCCAGTCCCGAGCGTGGTCCCGAAGCGAGCCAGCGGATGTCATTCGAAATCTTCATCAGCGAAGCCGCCAGCGTCTCCAGCGCGCCCTGCGCGAATACGATCTCATCGTGCGCCGAAAGCGCTGCAAATTTGTTCGGATGCGACCGGAAGGGAAGTCCCGTGAGCTCGGCAATCTTCTTCGCCGCGCGTTCGGCAAATTCGGGATGAGCATTCAATCCCGTGCCCACCGCGGTCCCGCCGATCGCCAGGTCGAACAGACCCTGCAAGACCTGCTCCAGCCGCTTGATGTCGCGCTCCAGCAGGCTCGCCCAGCCGCTGAATTCCTGGCCTACCGTGAGGGGAACGGCGTCCTGAAGGTGCGTGCGGCCGATTTTTACGATCTCGCTGAACTTCTTCGCTTTGGCTGCGATCGCGTCATGCACCGTCTGGATGGCCGGGATCAGGGCGCGCAGCACGCGGTCCGCGGCCGCAATGTGCATCGCTGCCGGAAACGTATCGTTCGACGACTGCGACATGTTGACGTCATCATTGGGATGGATCGGCTTCTTCGAGCCCATCACCCCGCCCGCCAGCTCAATGGCGCGGTTGGAGATGACTTCATTCACATTCATGTTGGTCTGCGTGCCGCTGCCCGTCTGCCAGATGCGCAACGGAAACTGGTCGTTGAGCTTGCCGGCAATCACTTCGTCGGCGGCCTGCACGATCAGCTTTGTTTTGTCGGCCGGAAGCTTGCCGAGATCCTGGTTCACCAGGGCGCATGCCTTTTTCAGGAAGCCGAAGGCCCGGATGAGCTCCGGCGGCATGGTGTCGCGCCCGATATTGAAGTGCAGAAGCGAGCGCTGCGTCTGCGCGCCCCAGTAGACGTGGGCCGGGACTTCGATCTGTCCCATGCTGTCGGATTCCATGCGGGTGCGAGTCACTGGTTCAGTCGACGTGGCCATAGGGCTTTCCTGATCCGTAGTTGCGGGATAAACCAACGAAAAGTATAGCGCGGATGAACGGGCAAGTTGTGCGCCGGAGCACGCGGGCGTGTGATGCGAAAAAAAGTCAGTCCCGAAGCGCGTGCTAGAATCGTTGGTTTGGAAAGAACCGCGGGGCGGCCATATGCGCCCTGCTACCAGGACATATCTTGGCTACCACGGAATACATCCCCGCCACCCTGCCCCGAAAACAAGCCCGCGTCCGGCCCGACAGCTGGATGGATGTTCTGGTCATCGGCGCTGGACCCACGGGGCTGGCTTGCGCCATCGAGGCCCAGAAGATTGGCCTCAAGGCGCTCGTTCTGGACAAGGGATGTCTGGTCAATGCGGTCTACAACTATCCGACCAACATGACCTTCTTCACCACCCCGGAGCTGCTCGAAATCGGCGAGATTCCTTTCGCTTGCGCCAGCCAGAAGCCTACGCGCCAGGAAGCGCTCGAGTACTACCGCAGGGTCGCGGACCACTATCACCTGCACGTCTGCCAGTACCAGTGGGTGAAAACGGTGACCGGGCAGGATGGAGACTTCCGCGTGACCGCCACCGACCGCGCCGGGAAGATTCACGACTACCGGACGAAGAAGGTCATCGTTTCCAGCGGCTACTATGACCTTCCCAACACGCTCGACATTCCCGGCGAAGATCTTAGCAAGGTGCACCACTATTACAAGGAACCCTATCCTTACTATGACAGCGATGTGGTGGTGGTCGGTGGCAAGAACTCAGCCGCGGAAGCCGCTCTGGATCTGTGGCGGCACGGCGCGCGGGTCACGCTGGTACATCGCGGCGACCAGATTTCTCCCGGGGTGAAATATTGGGTTCGGCCGGATCTGGAAAATCGCATCAAGAACAACGAGATTGCGGCATTGTTTCGCAGCTCAGTGCAGGAAATCGGCGTCGACTTCGTGGTGCTCAACACGCCCAAGGGGCCGACCCGGCTGGCGAACGACTTCGTCTTCGCCCTGATCGGCTACCATCCCGACTACGATTTTCTGAGCAGTCTTGGCCTGGAGCTTTCCGATGAGCAACACCGTCCGGTGTGCGATCCGGAAACGCTCGAGAGCAACGTGCCCGGAATCTATGTCGCGGGGGTCATCGTGGCCGGATCGCGTACCAGCGAGATTTTCATCGAGAACGGCCGCTTTCACGGCAAGCAGATCGCCGCCCACCTGCGCGAGAAACTCGAACCGGGTCGAAACATTGCTGAGATGTAGTTTTGCTTGTGGAGCGTCGGGCGTCCCCGCCCATCCCTCCATCCCCAGAGCAAGCATTCTCTGCGCGCTCTGCGAATTCCTCTGCGCCCTCTACGGTAAAAGGCGTTCTGGCTCTCAGTCCAGCTTCACCACCTGCTCCCCCAGTTGCTGATTAATCAGGCGCCCCATCAAGGGCTTGAGCCTCTCGCCCGTCTTGGCCAGCACGAAGTCGCTGTTCTCCTCGGACCAGTCCAGCTTGAAGCTGGTGGTCAGCGCCGAAATCCAGATCTGCCGCACGGGCGCATTCGGCGACACCACGAACCGGGCGCCATCCTCGAAGCCGATGTGCAGCGCCCCCGATTGATCCTCGACTTCGATCTCCGCTGAGTCCTCAGCCGCGTACAGGCTTTTCTTCAAATCTGCGAATGCTTGCTCCGAATGCTTGCGAAATTCCAGTTCATCGAGCATGGCGACGATTATAAGATGCCCGGACGTTATGCTGTCCACGCGATCGAAGGTCCGCGCAAAAAGCAGCGCGCACCGAAAGCGGAAGCGGACGTCCCTCGTGGATAATTTTCTCTGCGTCCTCCGCGCTTTTTCTACTTTTCTCTGCGGTTACCGACAAAAAAGGCTCGGGGAACTTGCTCCCGGGCCGTAACGAGTTTTGAGACGAGGGTGAAACGGGAAAATCTATTTTTCGTCGGCGTAGTGCCGGCGGGTCAGGGTGGCCAGACTCACAAGCCCTGCGCCAAGCAGCATCAGCGAACGCGGCGGATTCGGCGTGCTGAGCGGTAGAAATGCCGAGGTCATCAATATGATCGAAATAACCAGCATGAAACCCTTCAGGGCCCTTGAGAACATTCTGTGGTTCTCCTTCGCAGTTTGAATAGAGCAACCATCGTGCCTAAAAGCACGCCTGTTGAGCCAGACGCCGGGCCCATTCACACCGAGTAAGCCTTTGGAAGTCCGTCGTATACGGAATGCCTTCCGGGAATAACAATCCGTGTCAATCCGAGGAGAGTGCAATCTCTTGCACTTCACCCGTGTATTTTGCCTTCTTCATGTTTGGAAGGTGCCTCTTTTCAGCCGCAAAGAGGGCGGAGCTGAAAGATCCGGCTCCTTTGCCTCCGGTAAGTCATTGAATCCACAGGTGCGGAGGATGGTCCGACAGGTTCACTGCGATACGAAAGACCGGGGAGAATCCGGATTCACAACCTGATCGGTTATCTTGAAGACCCGCAGGCATGGAACCGGAACGCGAACGCGAAGCGAATTCCATCTCGCTGGCCTCCTACCTGAGGCTGCTCCGGGAAAACCGCAACTTCCGCCGCCTGTGGGGCGCGCAGATTGTCAGCGAGATCGGGGACTGGTTTTACACCCTGGCGATTTACAGCCTGCTTCTGCAACTCACCGGACGCGCAAGCTCGGTCGCGCTGGCGCTGGTACTGCAAGTGCTTCCGCAGACCTTCATCGGCCCCACGGCCGGTGTCGTGAACGACCGCATCAGCCGCAAGCGCGTGATGATTGCTGCGGACCTGGTGCGCGTCGTGATCGTGCTCTCCATGCTGCTGGTGCGTTCGCGCGCGCTGGTCTGGATGGTCTACCCGCTGCTCCTGCTCGAGACCCTGATGGCCGCCTTCTTCGAGCCCGCGCGCAGCTCGGTGATCCCGAACATCACGAAGCGGGAGGACGTCATCGTGGCCAACACCCTGGGCTCGACCACCTGGTCGCTGAACCTCGTGCTGGGAGCGACCCTGGGCGGGATCGTCGCCGCCCTGCTCGGGCGGGATGCCGTTTTCGTCCTGAACGCGCTGTCGTTCCTGGTGTCCGCGTTTCTGATCGCGGGCATGCATTTCGCCGAACCGCACGCCGAAGCAGCCGGACCGCTGCGCGCGCGCGAACTGTTCGACTACTCTCCCATTCTCGAAGGTGCGCGCTACGTACGCGGCCAGCGCAACCTGCTCGCGACCATCTTCGCGAAGGCCGGAAACCTCGTCATCGGGCCCAGCTGGGTCCTGTTCACGGTGATGGGGCAGAAGTATTTCCCGGTGCGCTGGCACAACCTCGATCCGCAACGCGGCGCGATGCTGGGCATGAGCCTGCTGCTGGGCGCGCGCGGATTGGGCGCACTCATTGGCCCGCTCATCAGCGCACCCTGGGCCGGGCATCAGGACCGCCGTTTGCGTCTCGGGATCCTATACGGATACCTGGTGACTGCGGTCGGCTACGCGCTCATCGGCAAAGCCGGCAGCGTCTGGGTCGCGTGTCTGTGGGCCGCGTTTGCCCACTGCGGAGGCTCGACCGTCTGGGTATTCTCGACCACGCTGCTGCAGTTGAACACCGACGACCGCTTTCGCGGGCGCGTGTTCTCCGCCGATCTCGGACTGTGCATGCTGACCATCGCCGTGGGGGCCTACGCGTGCGGCAGCTTTCTCGACAGCGGCATTTCCGCGCGCACGCTGGTGACTGCGACCGGAGTGGTCATGCTCATTCCGGCAGCTCTATGGGCGTGGGCGACGAAGCTGTGGCGACCGGAAACTGCGCGCGCGCCCGCGATGGTGGAGTGAGTTCGCTGAATGTCTTCGCTTGCGAGACGCCGGCGCTACCCAGGCGCTACAGCTGGTCGATCTTCGCCGCCAGAATGAAGTCGCTCTCGGTGAGGCCTTTGACTTTGTGGGTCCAGAGCGTGATTTCCACTTTGCCCCACGTGAGCAGGATGTCGGGATGATGGCCCTGCTCTTCGGCAACCGCTCCCACGCGGTTCACGAAGTCGAGCGCCTTCTGAAAGTCCGGGAAGGTGAAGGTGCGCGTGATGTGATGCTCGTCGATCACCTTCCAGTTGGGAAGCTGATGGCTCAGGGTGTGCAGGTCGTGTCCCTTGAGCGCAGGGACGTCGCCGCGGCAGGGAACGCAGGTCTTACTGGCCAGGTCGGACATAAGCCACCTCGTGGGCGATTCTATCGCACGCCTTCGTTCCGGACCGCGGCTATGGGGATGGAGCGATCGGGATACTTCCCCGGGGTTCTGAGTCTGAAAGACCAAGGTGGAGTGGCCGCCAGATGGCAACATTCCAGTGCAGGTTCCGATAACTGAGGCGGAACTGCATGCCGACCGCAGGAGGAGACCGGAATGTCAACCAACATCCCAGAAGGAGCTGCCGGGCCGCTGGCCAGCGTCGTTTCCGGGATTGCCAACAGCGTTGCTGATGCCAACGGGGGCAGTGGGAACGAGCCTGCGGGCCAAGTGGCCAGCGACATGGTCAGGAACGTGGCTTCGGGGATTGACCAGGTACTTAAAGCGGTTTTCGAGAGTCTGCAAAAACATAGCGTCCACAGCGTGGCGTCGCCGCCCGCCTTTTCGGCAAGCGAGGCCGATGAAGCTGACCTGGGCGTCGACATCGGCGCGCTTAAGAGTCGAATTGATGAAATGAGGAGTGAGGCATCCCGGCTCATACAGTCTGACAACAAATTCGATCGACTCCGCGGCAAGAGCGAACTGGAAGTTGCGGTGGAGCTTTTCAGCCTCCTGTCGTTGATGCTGGAGCGGCAAATGCAATTCCAGGCGCGGCAGATCAAAGAAATTCCCAGGTGACCGGCGACAGGGCCGGCTGCAAGGCCCAGAGGGTCGTTGAAAGTGGCACGAGCCCGGCGCTGTAAGTGACGAGCTTGCAGAGATTCTGCTGGCACTGATTTCCCGGATGAGGAGTCAGCTCTGATCCGTGCACACGCTTGTGCGCGGGAGCGCTAGAACGGGATATCTTCGTCCGTGATGGGCGACGCTCCGGCCGGTTCGGGTTCGGGTGCGCGCTGGTCAAAATGGTCGGCTGCGCCGCGGGAGCCTCCGCTTTCGCTCGCGCCTCCGCCTTCACCGCGTCCGCCGAGCAGAACCATCGTGCCCGCGACGATTTCAGTCATGTACTTCTTCTGGTTGGTCTGCTTGTCGTCCCAGGAGCGGGTTTGCAGGCGGCCTTCGATATAGACCTTGTTGCCCTTCTTCAGGTACTCGCCGGCAATCTCCGCCATGCGCTGCCATAGCACAACATTGTGCCACTCAGTGCGCTCCTGCCATTGGCCTGCCTTGTCCTTGTACGACTCGTTGGTGGCGAGCGTGATCTTCGCGACCGCGGTCCCTTGCGGCGTGTACTTCACTTCCGGATCTTTGCCCAGATTGCCAATGAGGATGACTTTATTAACGCTCTTTGCCATGAGTGCAGGCTCCTTCGGAGGCTCACTATAGCAGAAACCGGCAGGTGGAAATTGTGGTATCTGGACAATCAGGCTGTGACGATTCCGCGCTGCTTGGTAAAAATGCACTGGGCGTTCGGATGAGCTTTCAGGGTATAATCCGTCTAGCCTATGGCCGCCGAAACCACGGTAAACAAAGCTCCCGGGATGGTCCCGGATGAACTCAAGTTCGAACCGAAATCCACCGGCTTGACCACGCCTCGCAAGAAAAAGCCCAAAGAGCTGGCTGTCATCACTGAGTGTTGTACGGGCTGCGCCGGGTCGCCGGCGTGCGTCGAATATTGTCCCGTGGCCGACTGCATGTTCTGGGTTCCGGACGAAGATCATCCGCCCTTCGGGCGGATCCAGGTGGACCCGATTCTTTGTATCGGCTGCAAGAAGTGCATCAGCAAGGGACCGGATGGCTGCTTCCTGGACGGGTGTCCGTGGGACGCGATCGTGATGGTCGATACGGCCGAGGTGGAGAAGGAAGTCGGAACGATGGCGATTTAGCTGTCAGCCATCAGCTTTCAGTAAGCAACGCGCGCTTCGGCGCGCGTTTTGCTTTGGCGGCGTTCTTGAGCGGTATGCGGGCGCTGACTTCGCGGCAAAGCTGAGCGCAGAGAACGCCGAGGGATCGCAGAGAACACGGAGGGACGCCTGGGGCCGGTTCTTCTTGGACATCAAGGGGACTTAGCGCAGGCATTTCCTGTTCAACCCGGATGCCTTGGTGACCGGGCGTCTCGTGGAACCCGCATGGCTGGCATCAGTGTGCGGCGCTGGCTCGTTCCCGGATTGCTTTGGCGGTCAGGAGAGCCTGCTGGCGGATGTGGTCGGGGACCTCCGGCAACTCGCGCTCGTAGGGCGCGACCGCGGCGAGGTCGTCGGGCTGACCGACCAGGTAGAGAGCGCGAAGACCTTCCCAGACCTGTTCAATGGAGGGATCGATGGTCGCCATCTCGGCTCCGGCAGAGACTGTGTTTCCGGTCTGCACAAAGAGGTTGCGAATGCGGCCGGAGATGGGTGAGCGGACCTCCGTGATCTGCTGTCCGTTCTGCAATTGCGCGATCAGGCCGCCCTGGCGGATAGCCGTTCCCGGCTTGTCGGCATCGACCACGCGACCCGCAACAGGCGCCACAATCTTTAACGATTGCAGCAGGGCCACGATCTGCGGCCGTCCGGTCGCGTCTCCGTAGCGTACCAGCGATAGCGCGGCATTCCCGCGCACGAGCGGTGAAGAGTCGTTCAGCATCTTCAGCAGGGCTTCGTGGAAGCCGGGGCCGGTTGTGTCCTGCCCGAGGACCCACGCGTCGGTGTTGCGGACTTCCTCGACGGGATGAGCAGCGAGGCGAACCAGGTCAGGATACCAGCGGGTGGCAGCGGTATCATGACGCGACATGCGTTCCCCCATCTGGACGAGCGCGTGCTGGATGTGGCGGGGATGGCGATCGTCCTGGAGATATTGGGCGACCTGCTTGTCAGACAGATTGCGGCCGAACCAGGTGTTCCACCAGAACAGCACCGGGATGAAGGCGATGAACCAGGCCGTGACGAAGAACAGGACGCGGTGGCGGGTGGACATGCCGGGACGCGATTTCGCGGGCGACGCGGCGGGGCTGTCGGTTTCAGTCGAAGAGGCAGGGATCATTGGGTATCGCTGGCGGCCCGGTTTCTTGCAATGGCGAAATATACACTACACGACCACGTCGGCGTCCAGCACGCGATCCTGCTCCAGGTAATGCGAGACGGCGTACTGGGCGAGCAGGGGCGTCTGGACGGTGATCTCGGCGCCGATCCATTCGCCCTTCGGGTGCGCGGCGGTCGGCGAATGCTTGCAAGGGCCACTGGAGCCGAACTGCGGGCCGAACACGGCTTTTTGAATCGGATCAAATTGCTGGAGATGAGTCCAAGCTTCATCCCCGACGGTGCCCGAAACATCGATTCTGAGTCGAACAGTAACCATCAACGTATTTTAACTGCTCACGCTGCATGACACCCATTAAGGCTTCTCGGACTCCGCGGAACCATCAAGCCGCGAACCAGTGATAGAGCATGAAATAGACCAGAACTCCCGTGACCGAAACGTAGAGCCACAGGGGAAATGTCCAGCGGGCAATGGCGCGATGGCGATCGAAGCGTTCGCGCAGCGCTCGAGTCAGTGTCACGATCACCAGTGGAACGATGACTACGGCCAGAATGACGTGCGAGATCAGCACGGTAAAGTAGACGGGTCGCGACCAGCCCGTCCCCTGAAAGCGAACCGAGCCGACATGCGCGTGGTAGTAGAGATACGACGTAAGGAACAGCGCCGAGGTGACTACGGCCGTGATCATGGTCGCGCGGTGGGCGGCGATACGGCGCTGGCTGATAAACCAGCGGCCAATCAGCAGCAGGACCGTGCTGGCACCGTTCAGGCTGGCGTTGATGACGGGGAAGATGGCGTATTGTGCGGGTACGGGCATGGGGTTGTTAGAGTTCGTCGAAATGAATCTGAATGGATTTACACGAAGTCAGATCTGATCTTCGTCTTTTGTGTTTCCGTGGAAGAGAATTTGAATTTCCACCTTCGCAGGTTCGCGATTGGCATCATACCGGTCGAGGGTGACCCCGCGCTTCTTGAAGAACGCGAGGAGCTTCAGATAGAGCCAGAGGCAAGTGAGAACTCCCAGAAATCCTAACAGGACCTTCACGAACTCCTGCAGCTCTGCCATCGTATTCCACCCGAACTCGCGCCAGATTCGCGCTTGGCAGTAGTCAGGATTCTACCCGTTGCGACAATGATGCCATTTGCACTTCCAATATTCACAGCGCCGAGCAAGGCGGCAGTGTCGTGTTCGCCCATGTCACGCCGCCGGTTTCGTGGTCCTGCGGTTGGCCACCACAAATGCCAAGCCAAACATGAAGAGCGAGAACAGCACCAGCGTGGCCATCGATGAGGCCAGCGAAAATTGCGCGGGAGTTTCGGGATAGAGCAAGGCGCGCAGAGCTTCGACGCCGTAGGTCAATGGGTTCATGCGCATCACGATCCGCAGCCAGCCGGAGGCTCCGGATAGCGGGAACAGTGCTCCGGAAAGCAGCCACAGCGGGATCAGGAACAAGTTGATGATGGCGTGGAACGCGGAAGTCGAATCCATGGGCCAGGCGATCGCGAAGCCCAGCGCGGTGAGCGCGAAAGAGACGAGAAAGACCGTTAGGACCACCAGCAGGAACGACGTGAAGCCGATGCTCACTCCCACGAACGGGGCGAAGAGCAAAAAGATCAGGCCCTGAGCAGCAGCCAGGGTCGTGCCTCCGAGGACTTTTCCCAGGACGATCGCCGAACGCGGCACCGGTGCGACCAGCACCGAAAGCAGAAAGCCTTCCTTGCGGTCTTCGATCACCGACATCATGGTGAAGATGCTGGTGAAGAGCACGATCATGATGAGCGTGCCGGGATAAAAATAGTCGAGGTAGTGCTGCTGGCCTTGTGCGCTACCGGACCGGAAAGACGTTCCGAAACCAGAGCCCAGCACCACCCAGAACACCAGCGGGGAAGCGATCACGCCCACGACCCGGCTGCGCTGCCGGTAGAAGCGCACCAGTTCCCGCCACCAGAGGGTAAAGGCGGGCAGGGTCAGGCCTGCGGAAGCAGGAACACCTCGTGCTGGAAGGACGGCAGTGGCCAATTTGTTATCTCATTTCTTCGCCGGCGGAGCGGCTTTCTGCTTACTTGGAATGTAGCCGCAGTCACGGCACTCCCAGAAGGCATTGAGGAAGAAGAACCCTGACAGCGTTAACAGGATCAGGGTCATGAACAGGCCGTCGACCGTGGTGATGGTGCCATTCATGATTGTCCAGACAATTCCCAGCAGCGGGAGGATGCCTAGCACAACGGAAAGCAGGAGCATCATGGGTTGCACGCTACCTCCTTAGGGGCTGACTTTCCGGCGGCGAGGGAAAGCAGATTCCTCGCTGGGCTCGGAATGACAAATCTCGATGCAACAACTCACGTCTTTTCACTCGATGGGCGAGGACTCCGTCGCTCCACCGCGGCTACTCTTTGGGCGCTTCCCCAGCCTCGGTCCAGAAGCGATGGCCGGTACGATGAATGAAGACGTCTTCGAGCGTGGGCTTGCTCACGCTGACGGCCTGGATCTCTCCTGGAAACGCTTCGACCACGCCGGTAATGAAGCGGTGGCCGTTTTCGAGTTCGATACGCACCTGGTTCGCCAGCGTGGTCGCGTCCACGCTGAAGCGGGTGCTGATGCGCTGCGCCAAGGACTCGGCGTTTGCCCGTGGCGTCCAGCAGAATGACGTCGCCGCCGATTTCGTGTTTCAGGTCCGTGGGCGTGCCCAGCGCCACCAGTTTGCCTTCATTCAGGATGGCGAGGCGATCGCAACGCTCGGCTTCTTCCATCAGGTGCGTGGTGACGATGACCGAGACGCGCTCCTTGGTCCCTGAGTATCTGCAGGTATTGCCAGAGGTCGCGGCGAGCCCCCGGATCCAAGCCGGTCGTGGGCTCGTCGAGCAGCAATACCGAGGGATGGTGAAGTAATCCCTTCGCCAGTTCGACTCGGCGGGCCATGCCGCCGGAGAAAGTCTCGACTAACTCCTTCATGCGATCGGCCAAACCCACGCGGCCCAGGATCTCCTTGATACGGGTCTTGAGGGCGGAGCCATGCAGTCCGTAGAGGTGGCCCTGATGCCAGAGATTTTCGTAAGCGGTGAGTTTTTCGTCGACGCTCTGGGCCTGGAAGACAACGCCGATCTGGCGGCGAAGCGCGGCCGGATCCCTAGCGGCGTCGAAGCCCATGATCAGGGCGCGGCCGGCGGTTGGAACCATCAGCAATGTTGAGAGAATGCGAAAGAGTGTGCTTCTCCTGCTGCCATTGGGACCAAGCAAACCGAAAAGCTCAGCCGGGCGAACGTCAAAGGAGACGTCGTCCAGCGCGGTGCGGCCGTCGTAACGGTGCACGATGTTCTGCACCGAGATGACT
>CAVRZQ010000021.1:0-45957 GCA_963725575.1 uncultured Acidobacteriota bacterium | reverse complement strand
ATAAACAGTAAAGTCATACCAATAATCAATGATATGGGTAGCACCTATAAAATTCATATAGATTTGAAGTCAAATATTAATCTAACTGATTGGACGTGTATTAAAAGTGTTCAGCTGTCGTCACCGTCGTCGCTGATTGGTGGCGGTGGCAGGATTAAGAAGAGAAGTCATAGAAGTCAACTGATGATACGATTGCCATTGGCAGTGAGTGCAACGGCAGTGATGTTTAGTATTGAAGAAGTGTATGATTGCAATGTAAACAAGAGTAATAGTATATTATTGGTCAACTGTCCGCGCTGTGGCATTGAAGTGAATGTATCTAGCGGCAATAACTACTGTTCACACTGTAGTGAGCACGTATTTCAGTGTCGACGCTGCCGTAACATAAATACTAGCACATGGAATGCATACTTTTGCACCGAGTGCGGTTATTGTAAGTATGCAGAAATAAATATTAAAGTGAACGATGACAATATTTCTAGTAGTAATAATATGAATAATAGTAATTTGAAGTATGACAGAATAGTGAGTGAGAGTGAGAAAGAGTTGATAGTGAATAATATTAGTCAGTTATCAAAAGAATTAAATAGCACTTTATTAACAATGGATGATTTGGCAAGTGAAATAATTAAATGTGACAATGTATCAACACTGTTTGATAAATATAACAGTGTTGGCAGTGCAGTCTACAATCAAATGTGCCAACAATACAGTGCATTAAATCATGCTAGACAGTTGGTTGCGTTGTATTTAATGGACGATACTGCTATTTCTACTTCAACAACTGAAGATGTTGTCAAAAATGAGCATATTTGCTATGCGTGTGCTAAGGACAATATGCTTAATTTACTAGATTTGGTCATAGTTCGCGTATTCAATAATAATAGTAGTATTTTATTAGCGAATAATCAGACAGTAAATAATATATTGATTGAAATGGCATTGAATGTGCATAACAGTAATGTGATTGAGCAATCGATAAAAATCATGAAGAATATGTTATTAAACAAGGATAATAGTGAATTATTAATGGAGATTACTAATAGACTATTAATAATAGTAATGAATAGTAGTACTGCAGTAGACAACAAGAATGATATAATAAAATATATGCAATTATTAAAGCATTATTATTGGAGTCGACTAATATTGTGCGGTAATAATACTAACAGTAATGCATTATTTATATTAAAAAAGCAGCATTGGAAGATGGCATTTGCTATGTTGTGTGAGACATTATGTCTATTATTAACTAATAACAGTAGTGGTAAATATAGCAATGAAGTGATAGTACCACTATTAGAGTGTTTAATGTTTGTTATGAATGCAAAAAGAAAGTAATAATAGTGCATTGACTGGCAGTGGTGCCAAATCGAAGAAGAAGCGAAGTAGTTTAACTTCAACGTCATCAAAGACCAAGGCAGCAGCTGTGCAGTCAACAATACTGGGCAGTGTGCAAGTGCGTGGCACGCCGAAAAGACGCGGTATGGGCTTGGCAGTCACTGGCGGCGGCAGTGGTGTCAGCGATCTGAAAAAGAAGCGTAGCATTGCAACGACTACAGCTATGCAAACTGCAGCCACCGAAGAGAAGTCAGTAATGCCAGCATCAATTGTGATGGATGATATGGAATTGGACAGCGCAGTAACAACGGCTGAATTGGCTGCAAAGAATGTGAATGAATTCTATGAGTGGCTTGCGCTATTGCCAATATTAGTCAAGACTGACAGCAGTGACGATTGTATATTGAAAACATATACAACTGACGTAATAAATACTGGCGATACTATAATTAGCTGTGACAGAGGCAAATTGCATCCGAAACTGTTGGCATTTGACGACGATTGCAGCAGAAGCAGCAGCCGCGGTGACAGTGCTGTGAGCGATGTTGTGAGTGAATGGTTGACATACGAAACAGAATCGAGTGTGATTGTTAGCGAAAAGAGAGGTGTAATATCGTTGATAGAAGTGTTAACTGATAGTAGAATAATACAAGAGTGGTTAATAAATAATAATAATAGTGGTGGTAGCAACGTAGCAGTCGCCGTGCGTAGTTTATTAATGCAAGTAGTGAATGCATTCATGTTTACTAATAGTAATACACGTATATCAGTGATAAAAGGTAATAATACAATAGTATTAGTATATATGCATATACTAAGTAAATACTTGTTTAACAGTAGTGAAAGAATGATTGATGAAACATCCAGTGAATATTTTGATGTATTTAATCGTTTATTAACTGCCAAAATAGCAAGTAATAATAAAAGAGAGAAATTGAATAGTCTATGCGAATACTCAATGGCCATTGGCTTATTTGAGCGAATAATCGCCGTGTTACTGCGACAATGCCAATTGGTGTATAAACGTGATAGAATCGTACAACAGTCAATAACACAAAGTGGCAGTAGTAGTGGCGGTGCAACTACGATAGCTAATAACAGTTATAATGTGATAACAGGACTGTGTCAGCTATTGGAGACATGTATGAAACAGACGCAATACAAGTATTTTCAGCAGCTGAATACTACTACTAATAATAGTCTGGAGCAAATATTAGAGGCGCTAATGCGTTTAAAGTGTTTAGTACTATTGCGTAATAAAAGTGTGGATGACAATATCAGTAGATTAACTAGTATTATAAAAATCATTCACTGAGTATTGATTTATCAATAAGTACAACTGATGAGCGTCAGCGAATCAAAGAGCAGAATGTGACTGCCAGACAGATAATGGCTAATAGTAGTAGTAAAAGAGTGACTAGTGAGAAAAGTGAACAGAATCGACGCCGATTGATTGCTGCACTATTATCAGTGATGCAAGCTGGCGTACTTAAGTCTGAGCAGCGCATGTGTGAAAAGATACTTGAACTAATATTATTGACAGTAGAACCGCGCGTCGAACGACGCAATCAAGTGTTTGTCAGCCTGAAAAAGGATAGACTGCAGGAAGACTTTATTCAAGGCACAATGGGTCGACATCCGTATTCGCTAAGCGAGATTGGCAGTACTGCTGGCATTGGAATAACTGAGGAGACAGCCGTACAAATGAAACATTTACTGGAGAAAGTGATAATTGACTGTCAGCTGGCAATTAGCGCTGATATGTTAGAGTGCTTGGTGAATAATACAATAGTTAACAGTGAACTGTCAGTGGCACAAGTGTATGACTTGTGGTTTGTACCACTAATACTGAAGAAGCGCCAACAGCAGTTGGCATTGACATCGTCGTCATCAGATATGATCGACGATAAATCTGATTCAACAGATAATAGCGATGAAGACGACGACGACGGCGGCAATAATGTCAATGATAATAATGACGATGGTGAGTCTGATTCATTGGACTCAGATATGGCTGAAGAATTGGCAGCAGTAGAAAATACTGCAGCAGTCGCTCGCGGCGCAGTAGTATTTGAAGATTCGCCAATGCCTGTTTCAATGAAAGAGAAAACCAGTGTGATTGTTGGTGGTATCAGCAGTAGCAGTGGTGGTGGTGGTGCGTCGTCGTCATCGTCGGCTGTACTGGCGCAGTTTCACGCGTTGAACGCGGTGGACGAGTATGACAATAACGACGATGAGAATGACGACGATGACAATGATGAGAATGTATTGAAGAATGATTTGAATGATGAAGAGACAGCAGCCAATAGGATATGTTGCAATATAATACACGACTGAGTGAGCTGCGCAGAGCGGCGTCTGAGTTACGTGAACGTGCCAATAGTATGGCATCCATCCACGGTGGCAGTAGTAGTATCGGTATTGGAAGTCGCAGTAGCTTGGCAGCAACTGTGGATGAGATATCATACATAGAACCAATGCTTGATCAGCTGTTTTTAATGCGTGACAGACAGCAGCAAAGAAAGAAGAAGAAAGAGCAACAGCTACTGAATATGAATATGGGCGGCAGTAGACCAGGCCAGCAGTCACAGTCGTCGTCACAGCAGAAGTATGGCGATTATGGCACTATGACAGTAGTATACAGAATACGTGGATTAAACGGTGAGGCGACCGAGAATGAGCTGAAAGAATTGAATGACAACATTGACGGCAGTAGTGGTGGTGGCGTATTGGCCACAGAACCAATAGACAAGCATATATTGAATAGCGTAAAATACGCGTGTTTATCAGTGCTGAGTGAGAGTGGCGGTGGATGGAATCACATTGGTTCTCGCCATTCGAGGAACATCGCCAGAAATACCAGCCGAATTCGACCAACGTTTTCTCGTTCTTCAGACTTGGGGATTCTTGGTCCCCTTTGTGTGGGGCTTCAGCGCGAAATGGCTTCCTGTCTTTCTAGGACTTCGCCCGGTGCGCGGACGCGTTCTGCTGCTTGCAGTCGGTATAAATTTCGCCGGGGTCTTGATTGCCTTCGCGGGTTGGATGATGGCTGCAAGCCTCGTTCTGGTCGCCGGCCTCATCACGGCGGTGTACTCGCTACGATTGCTCGAACCCACCGCGCGTCCTGCGAAGGTCAAAGGAGTGCACACGAGCTTTCCAGTCTTCGTTCGTTTAGCCTACATCTGGGCTTTGGTGGCGGGCGTACTTGGAATCTGGGCGGCCTCAGTTCAGAACTCGCACGGTATTTGGGGAGCGTCGCGACACGCATTAACCGTCGGCTTTCTAGCCACAATGGTATTTGCAATCGGACAGCGTGTGTTACCAGCCTTCTCCGGGATGCGCCTTCTGTTCAGCACCAAGCTCATGTTTGTAGCGACCCTGTTCCTCGCCATCGGATGTCTGCTGCGCGTCAGTTCAGAAATTCTCGCCTATCAAGGCTTGGCTACGATCGGCGTGGTCGTGGCTTCCTGTTTCTGCTATCACCGAAATGACAGCTGTAACATTATTTGCGGTTAATCTGCTCGCGACATTCGCGCGGCGTCCTCCATCCACTCAGTCGTAGGCTGGGGACAATAGAACGTGCGACAGATTCAACCACGCCAACAACCCAGCACGCAGTGCTGAGAGTAGAATTCCTAAAAAGATGTTTGGGAGTGTGCAGTGGGGCATCCTCAAGATTCGCAAAAGCGGCATCTGCTCCTTGGCACCGTCTCATTCACGGTTTGCTTTGCCGCATGGGGCCTCATCAGTGCTTTCGCCCCGCGTTTTCGCCAACAGTTTCATCTCTCAGCGACCCAAACGGCCTTTCTAGTTGCAGTACCAGTTCTTCTGGGCGCGCTGGCGCGCATTCCGATAGGAATGCTGGCCGACCGCTTTGGAGGCCGCGCTGTTTTCACCGTCTTGATGTTCTTTGTCGCCGTGCCAGTAGCCTTGGTCCCGGCACGCAACCAGCTACCAGAATCTGCTCGTCGTGGCGTTCCTTCTCGGAATGGCGGGGTCTTCATTTGCTGTTGGCGTCGGCTACGTCTCCCGCTGGTTCTCCATGGAGAGCCAGGGCAGTGCGCTCGGCGTGTATGGACTAGGAAACATTGGCCAGTCCGCTGCGGTCTTCCTGGGGCCGGTGGTGGCTGCCGCGTACGGGTTTCGCACCGTCTATTGGGGAATGTCGATCATCCTTTTGGTGTGGGCTTCGGTCTTCGTGATCTTTGCTCGAAACGCTCCCCAGACTGCTCGTCCCAAGGGTCTCTCGGAGATGCTCGGCGTACTCGCACGCGAACCTCTGGCGTGGGCACTCGCGGCACTCTATTTTCTGACCTTTGGTGGATTCGTCGCCTTCTCAATCTACCTTCCAACACTGTTGCGTGATCAATTTGGCCTGCAAGCCCGCCGACGCCGGTTTCCGAACCGCCGGATTCGTCGTGCTCGCCACCCTATGCCGACCGCTCGGTGGATGGCTGTCTGATCGGATTGGCGGCTCACGAGTTCTTTCGTGGATTCTGCCGGCCGTTGCTGCTTTCGGATTGTTGCTCGGTGTGCAGTCGATGCTGCCGTTCACGGTTGGCGCGCTCGGTTGCGCTGCCTTGCTCGGCATCGGCAACGGAGCAGTATTTCAACTTGTACCCCGATATTTCCCGACCCAGAGAGCCACTGTGACCGGCCTGGTAGGTGCAATGGGTGGAATGGGTGGATTTTTTCCACCTTTGCTTCTAGGCATGTTCCGCGACCGGCTCGGAGTGGTTTGGCCGGGATTTCTCTTATTGTCGGCAGTGGCCTGTGTTCTTTGGTGGATGAATGGCCGCGTCTTCTTGACGCGGGAAGAAGCGCTTGCGGCGAAGCTTCCTCCGGCTCTGACCCGTACCGCGGACAAAGTCCGCGCGGGAGCCTGGGCCACGTTGTGGACTTTAGTTCTGATCGCCGCCATCGTGCTGGGCTCACGCAATCTGCAGAACTTCGACGCCGCACTGGTGATCTATACGTTCGCGATCATTTTCGCGACCTGGGGCGTCATTTACCACTACTCCGTCTGGATTCGAAAGCCTCCCACCTATGTGTACTGGCAGCGCGGATGGCAACTGTTCAAGGAAAGAGGAGTAGTTCGAACCTTCGGCCAGGTCGTAACACTGGCAGGAACTCATCTACTTGCCCAGACATTTATCGCGAAACGCTCCAGACTCCGCTGGGCGATGCATCAGATGATCTTTTGGGGATGCGTGCTGGCGGCAATGATCACGTTCCCGCTGGTATTCGGATGGATTAACTTCACCAGCGCTCCAGACGATCAGATGACATATGTCACGCACTTGTTCGGGTTTCCGGCGGGCAGGTTCCATCTGCATACGTTTACGGCGCTGACTTCTCTTTCATGGCCTTGATATTTCAGCGTTCTTGGTTCTCGGCGGAATTGCGCTTTCGCTGTGGCGCCGCATGCGGGATGAAGGCGCACGCGCGGTGCAGACCCTGGTCATGGATTTCTGGCCACTGATTTTGCTCTTTGCCATATCGATCACGGGCTTGGCCCTCACGGTTTCGCAAGAGTGGCTCGGTGGGAGCTTCTACGATTTCATTGCCATTTTGCACGCGATCACCGTGGTTGCGGCATTGCTCTACCTTCCATTCGGGAAGTTCTTTCACATTTTTCAGCGTCCCGCGCAGTTGGGCGTGAAGCTTTACCAACGCGCCGGCGACGAAGGCGAGGGTGCGATCTGCGCCCGTTGCGGCGAGCGCTACGCATCTCTCATGCATGTCGAAGATCTGAAACGTGTGTTGCCGCAAGTCGGATTCAACTACTCGATGTCGGGGCCGGTGGGCAATTGGCAGGAACTGTGTCCAGCCTGCAAGCGCAAGTCACTTTCCCTCGCGCAATTGAGACTGAAAGAGGAAGCGAATGGCTAAGGCTCCTGTCTCCGAAGAGATCCTCAAAGAAAAGTTCGGGCCACATCTGAATTACAAGCCGCCCGGCGGTTGGAACGATGAGTCGGTCCATCCGGCTGAGAAGCTTGTTAAGACACACTGCTGCTTTTGTGGGCAGCAATGCGGTATTCAGCTAAAGGTTCGCGAAAACCGCGTGATCGGCTTTGAGCCATGGGAGGAGTTCCCGTTCAACCGCGGTATGCTCTGTCCAAAAGGCGTGAAGCGTTATCTGCAGGGCAATCATCCTGACCGCCTGCTTGCCCCGTTGATGCGCAGCGACCAGGGATTTCGTCCCGCGTCGTGGGATGAAGCTTTGAACTTCGCGGTTAGCCGGATGCGCGAGATCCAGGATAAGTATGGCAAAGACGCCGTTGCCGTCTACGGCGGAGCATCGCTCTCGACCGAGAAATCATATCTATTGGGTAAGTTCGCCCGCGTCGCGCTGGGCACTCGTCACATCGACTACAACGGGCGCCTGTGCATGGTATCTGCCGGAACGGCCTACAAACTGGCGTTCGGCGTCGACCGAAGCCCAATTCCATGGAGCGAGATCCCCAAAGCGGAAGTCCTGTTTGTGATCGGCGCGAACATTGGCGACTGCGCCCCGATCACGACCGACTACATCTGGCGCTGTCGCGACAAGGGCGGGAAGCTGATCGTCGCCGATCCCCGGATGACCCCCATTACGCGAAACGCTGATCTCTATCTTCCCTTGCGTCCGGGAACTGATCTTGCACTATTGATGGGAATGCTGCACGTCATCTTGCGGGACGGGTTGGAGGATCGGGAATTCATCGACCAATACACCACGGGCTTTGAGGCGGTCGCCGAATCTGCCAAGCAGTGGGATCTGCGCAAAGTAAGTGAGATGACAGGCGTACCGCCCGAGTCCATCGAGAAGGCCGCGCGTTGGATCGGAAAATCGAAGCGGGCCATTATGATGCACGCTCGCGGACTGGAGCATCAATCCAAAGGCGTGGAGAATTGTCTGGCCGTGCTCAACATCGCTCTTGCTACGGGAAATGTTGGACGAGAGGGCGCCGGTCCCACGATGATCACCGGCCAGGGAAACGGCCAGGGCGGACGTGAGCATGGGCAGAAATGCGACCAACTTCCAGGGCAACGATCGCTCGCGGACCCCGCCGCTCGCGAGTACGTTGCCGGCGTCTGGGGGATCAAGCCCGAAGAACTTCCCCAGCCCGGCTACAGCGCCCAAGAAATCATGAACGCTATCCATAGCGGCGAAATCAAGGGATTGCTCTCCATGTGTTTCAACCCGCTGGTGTCGCTTCCGGATGCGAACTTCACCCGCGAGGCATTGTCGAAGTTGGAATTCTTCGGTGTGATCGATTTCTTTCTTTCGGAAACTGCTCATCATGCGGATGTGGTCCTCGCCGGCAGCTTGCACGAGGAAGAGGACGGGCTCGGGTGCAGTGCCGAAGGGCGCGTAATTCACTGGCAGAAAAGCATCGACCCTCCGGGTGAGGCGAGACGCGACTCCGACATCATCATCGAGCTGGCTCACCGCCTGGGACGCGGGCAGTTCTTTCCATTCAAGAATCCTGCCGACATTTTCGAGGAACTGCGGGTGGCGTCACGCGGCGGTGTAGCGGATTACTACGGCATCACCTACGAGAGAGTGGATAAGCAGATGGGTATTTTTTGGCCTTGCCCTTCGCTCGATCACCCCGGAACGCCACGGCTTTTCGTCGACAAGAAGTTTTATACCCATGACGGCAAGGCGCATTTCAACGTGACCGAATGGCGTCCCAGCGGCGATCCGATCAATGAAGAATATCCTCTGTTCTTAACAACAGGGCGAGTCGTCAGCCAGTACCTGTCAGGAACTCAAACCCGGCGTATCGGTGCGTTAGTGGACCAGAATCCGGAACCTCGGGCGGAAATTCACCCACGATTGGCCGAACAATATCAGATCAAAGACAGCGACTGGATCACGGTGACAACCCGGCGCGACGATCTGACAGTTCGCGTTATGGTGGTGAAGACCATCCGCCCCGACACCGTCTTTATTCCGTATCACTGGGCTGGCATTCGCAGTGCAAACCGGCTCACTCATCGGACACTTGATCCTCGCAGCAAAATCCCGGAGTTCAAGGTTTCCGCGTGCCGGATTGCAAGAACGAAGGGCCCTGACGAGTCTCCGGATGATCGTGGCGCGCACGGGAACGGCGCATCGCGGGGAGGCGCGTAGTGTTCGGGTACGAGTTTTATGTCGATCCCTCGCGCTGCATTGGCTGCCGCTCCTGCTTGCAAGCCTGCGAGGAGTGCGACACCCACCGTGGAAAGTCGATGATCAACTTCGATTTTATCGAACGGAAAGAGAGCATCCGCTCCGCCGCGTACGTGTGCTGGCATTGTGACGAACCTACTTGTGCGCAGGTCTGTCCAGCGGATGCGATTAAGAAGGGCGAGGATGGAATTGTCCACTCGTCTCTCAAACCGCGCTGTATCGCCTGCAACAACTGCGTGCTGGCCTGCCCTTTCGGGATTCCGAAAATGATGAAGCCGAGCAACAGATGATGAAGTGCGACATGTGCTATGACCGCACCTCTGTTGGCAAGCGGCCCATGTGCGCGACGGTTTGTCCAAGCCAGGCACTTTCCTACGTCAGGCCCGAGGAGATTGCGAGCCGTCGTGAGCGGCCGACGAATATTTTCTATTTCGGCAACCAGAAGATTACGACCAAGGTTTACATGATGGCCCCAGCCGGACGCGAAGCCATCGCTCTGGATGTTTTGGACTACATGTGGGAGGAGAACCATGAACTGGTTGCGGCGAGTGAGTAGCAGAGGAGCGAGTGGCGAACCGCTCTGGAAGGAAGAGTTTTCGGTTCGCACCGCGGACGAGCGCTACGTCACGCGCCGGCAGCTCACCAAGTTCCTGGTCCTGACTAGCCTCGGTATGTTCGTGGGGAATATCTGGATCCTGATCCGTTCGATCTTCTACAAGGCCCCGATCTATCCGCAGCAACCAGTAGCTCAACTCGGAGAGATTCCGGTCGGCGGAGTAAAGCTATTCAGCTATCCGACAAAAGACGACCATTGCATCATGATCCGCACCGCTGAGGACAAATACGTAAGCTACAGCCAGAAATGCACTCATCTGTCATGCGCGGTCTATTATTCTCAGGCCGAGAACAGACTTGAATGCCCGTGTCACAAGGGCTTCTTCTCGATCCAGGATGGCGCCGTTCTGCAAGGCCCTCCATCCCGCCCTCTGCCGCGTATTGTTCTCGAAGCGCGCGGTGAACAATTAGTTGCTATCGAGGTAAAAGGCTAACGCCATGCCAACTTCACACGACCTACCTCCTCAGAATCGTGGCCTGACCGCAATTGCGGGGGCGATGTCTCTGATCGCCGTCCTTCTGATCGTGCAAATCTGGCTATTGAGCGCTGCTTTGGAGTCCTTCCTGAGCGGAAACCGGCATTCTGCCCTGCCAGCCGCGATCTTCTCGGGACTGATGTTCTTGATTTGCTTGGGTCTGTATGTCTTTGTCGATCGTATCGATTCTGAAGTTCGCCCTTCCGGTAACGGCCGTTAACCCTATCTTCTTCGTATCCCCGAGAAAACACCCTCAAGTTGTCCCCGTGACATTAGTCACATGCGTCCGGTCACAGGTCTGTCAGGCTTGTCTCAGACGATGTACCACCAGGAGGCTGGCGTGGCATCAAGACTGGACTTCGATGAGCGCCCATTTATTTGTCATCTGCGAAACAACGCAGGCATGTGATCTCGCGTGTGGTCTTCGTCTTGAAGCAGGGCAAAGATCAGGAATCTAATGAGCGCCCTCTTTTCTCATGCGATCCGGTGGGAGTGGACAGAAAGAAATCCGATCAAGCGTGTACGTCAAAGCGCGAAACTCTGGCGACGATACGGGCGACCGGCAGTCAAAGCAGCAGAGATCAAGAAACGGGTTGCGTTTCACACGTTCCGCCACACGTATACGACCTTACTCACTCAGAACAACGAAGATGTGAAGGTGGTGCAAGAGCTCCTGCGTCATGCGAACAGTCGCATTACGCTCGATCGCTCTGCCCAGGCGGGAATGCGGAGAAGCGAGAAGCACAGAGCGAACTTGTTCGGCTGGCACTCAACAAAGGAGAGGCGCTGCCCTAACTGGACCAAATTGGACCATGGGCGAAATTGCCAATTCCCTGCAAGTGCTTGAAAAAGAATGGCGGGGACGACGGGACTCGAACCCGCGGCCTCTGCCGTGACAGGGCAGCGTTCTAACCAACTGAACTACGTCCCCGGTTTCTATACGGAACGCCGAACTGGTGGGCAGTGCAGGACTCGAACCTGCGGCCTCCTGCTTGTAAGGCAGGCGCTCTAACCAGCTGAGCTAACCGCCCCTCGCACCTTTTTCGCTGTGAGCTGAAGCATACGACCGCTCAACGATTGAGGGGCATCCGCGCGAAACCCGCCGTGTTTGAGTATACGCGACGCTCGAAAGAGCGGTCAAACTTCGCAGCCACACAACCGCACCATCGGTCGCGTTGCGTGAACGACGCGGCTGCTACACTGCTCGCGTGCGCCGACTGATCATCAACGCCGACGACTTCGGGCTCACTCTAGGCGTCAATCGAGCGATCGAAGAAGCTCATGAACAGGGCATCGTGACCTCCGCTACCCTCATGGCGAATTCGCTCGCGTTCGCGGACGCAGTTCAGCTGGCCAAATCCCGTCCCTCGTTAAGCACCGGCTGCCACGTGGTGTTGCTCGATGGTACACCCCTGGTCGACCCCGCTCGGCTCAGCAGCCTGGTGGACGCGAAAGATGGAAACGCGTTTCGAAACGGGGTGAGCGGCTTCGCAGTGCGTGCGCTTTTCGGTCGGATCGATCCCGATCAGGTGGAAGCGGAAACCATCGCTCAGATTCGCAAGCTGCAATCCCACGACCTGAGCGTTTCGCACCTCGACTCGCACAAGCACACCCACATGTTTCCGCCCGCGCTCGAGGGCATTTTGCGCGCTGCTCGCACTTGCGGCGTCGGCGCCATTCGCAACCCGTTCGAGGTAGTCGCGGCAAATTTCATCCGGGCCCAGAGAGGGCTCTGGAACCGCTACGCACAGGTAAAAACCTTGCGTGGCCTGGCGGGATACTTTCGCAGAGCGGTTGCCAGGGCAGGCTTGCGAACTCCCGACGGCACGCTCGGGATCGTCGCCACCGGGCATCTCAACCTGGATTTATTTCGCGAGATCGCGGACAACATGCCCGAGGGCACATGGGAATTCGTGTGCCACCCGGGCTACCTGGACGCGGATCTGCTTGCGGTCCCTACCCGCCTGCGCGAGTCGCGCGTCGAGGAACTGGCTGTGCTGACCTCCCCCGATGCTCGCGCAGCCCTGGAAAAGCGGGGGGTGCAGCTGATCTCTTACCGGGACCTGTAGGGCGATCTGGGCGGTCACAGAAGCAGTCAGGCGTACCACAACCGGCACCATACAGTCACTTCGGTAATCCCGGGACAGCCCAAGTCACGCTATCATTAGCCGGAGTACAAGCTCCATCGCAGTTATGAGCGAACAGCGACCTGACCCGCGCGTCCCCGCCGATCTCTCGGTACGAGTCTGGGGGATGGCTGCGAACGGTCAGACGTTCTCCCAACATGCGCGCGCGCGCAATATCAGCAGCTCCGGCGCTCTGTTCTCCGGGCTCGAACATGAACTGAAAGTGGGCGACGTGATCGGGGTCCAGTACGGCGATCGCAAGTCGCGCTGTAAGGTGGTCTGGGTCATGGATGGCGGCCCGCTTCAGAAGATCCAAGCGGGCGTACAGATCGTAGCGGATCAGGATTGTCCGTGGAAAAGCGAGCTATCCCCGGACCAGGTCGCCCCGCCTCCCGAGCCGAGCAACCGGCGGCGCTTCGCCCGGCACCGCATTTCCTTCCCCTTGGAACTGCGGGACGAGCGGGTCAAGACTCCCATGCGGGTGAATGCAACCGATGTGAGCGGCAATGGCTGCTACGTCGAGACGATTCTTCCGCTCGCCCTCGGCACCACCCTGCGCGTGGAGTTCTGGATCGATGATGAGAAAGTCTGCACCTCGGCGGTTGTGCGGACCAGCGACCCGGGCGTGGGTAATGGCGTCGAGTTCATCGGCATGACTCCCGACACCAAGCAGCGATTACAGGCTCACCTGGACAAGATCGACCCCCTCCTGGCCAACGTCTTCGAACGGAAAGACGCCGAGTGAGCTATCCCCACCCGCCCTTTTTTCCGCATGCTGTCCGCGTAAAATCTGAATCGCACGCCTGAACCCGCCATCGAACCTAAAGACTTCTTAGGGGCCAGGGGAAGAATGAAGATCGGAATCACCTGTTATCCGACCTACGGGGGAAGCGGCGTGGTGGCCACGGAGTTGGGCCTCGAGCTCGCCCAGCGCGGTCACGACATCCACTTCATTTCCTACGCGCAGCCCATCCGGCTGACCGAACCCCAGCCCCACATTCATTTTCATGAGGTCGAGGTCTCGCGCTACCCGCTGTTCGACTACCCGCCCTACGACCTGGCGTTAGCCACTCGCATGGCCGAGGTCGCGGAGCTCTATGATCTGGACCTGCTGCATGTGCATTACGCAATCCCGCATTCGGTGAGCGCGCTGCTCGCCCGCCAGATGCTGGCCGCCGGCCCGTCGCATCGCAAGCTCCCTTTCGTTACCACGCTTCACGGCACCGACATCACGCTGGTCGGGCTCGACCGCTCCTATCTGCCCATCACGCGCTATTCGATCGAGGAGAGCGACGGCGTCACGGCCATCTCGCAATACTTGCGCGAGATTACTCTCAAAGAGTTCGACATTAAAAACCACATCGAAGTGATGTACAACTTCGTCAATTGCGATGTGTACGTGCGCGACGCCGACGCTCCAAAACGGCGCGCGGAATACGTTTCCCCCGACGAGCGAATCCTCGTGCACTTGTCGAACTTCCGTCCGGTAAAGCGCCTCACCGACGTGGTGGAGATTTTCGATCGCGTCCGCAAGAAGATTCCTGCAAAGCTGTTACTGGTGGGAGACGGCCCCGATCGCTCCAAGGCCGAGTGGCTGGCCGTGCAGAAGGGCATTCACGATCACGTGATCTTCCTCGGCAAGCAGGACCGCGTGCAGGAGAAACTCGCCATCTCCGACGTGATGCTGCTGCCCAGCGAACTGGAATCGTTCGGCCTGGCGGCGCTGGAAGCCATGGCTTGCAAGGTTGTTCCCATCACCACCCGCGTGGGCGGCTTGCCGGAAGTCATTGAACACGGGAGAAACGGCTTTATGGCCGAAGTCGGTGACATCGATACCATGGCGCAATATGCCATCGACTTGCTAACCGACGACCAGAAGCTAAACACAATGGCCGTACAGGCCCGCGCGTGGGCGCAGGCGCGCTTCTGCGCCAGCAAGATCATCCCGCAATATGAAGCGTTTTACCGACGGGTGCTGGAGCGCTCTTCGTAGAGCGTCGCCGGAATTCCAGAGCCTTCCTGCAGAATGGGTAAGCGCAGGCGAACCAGAGTTCCCTTCCCTCCGTAGCTGTCGATGGTCATTTTAGCCGTGTCGCCGTACAGCACCTTCAGTCGCTCGGCCACGTTCGCCATGCCAATTCCGGTGCCGCCCAGCCCGTCGGGCTTTTCGATCAGTTGTGCGGCGCCCATCCCCACGCCGTCATCCTCCACCTCGATGATCAGCGCGTTGGTACTCAACCGGCTTCGGAGGTAAATACTGCCGCCCTCGACCTTCGACGACAGCCCGTGCTTGATGGAGTTCTCCACCAGCGGCTGCAGCAGCATCGCCGGTACCATCACTTCCAGCGATTCCGGATCGAGTTCCTTGACGACCCGCAGCTTGTCCCGCCCGAAGCGCACGACCTCGATGTCCAGGTAATTATCGATGAACTCGGCTTCCTCGCGCAGCGGCACAAAGGCTTCGGAGCTGTTCAGCAGGCGTCGCAAAATGGTTGCCAGCTTGATGATCAATTCGCGCGCAGTGTCTGGGTCGAACCGCACCAGCGATGACACCGAATTCAAAGTGTTGAACAGGAAGTGGGGATTGATCTGGTTCTGCAACGCCTCCATGCGGGCCTGCAGGAGCAGGCGTTCCTGCTCTTCCAGCTTGATCTGGATGCGGACGCCATTAAAGATTTTGAGCTCTGTTCCGATCACCAGGATCGACGTGGCGTAAATCGCCAGCTTGACCCACGGGTTCGGGCTCTCCAGGCTGAAGGTCGCGCGCGGAAAGAAATGCGAGATTTCGCCGTGCATGAAGCGGAGCGCCACGATCGTGACAAAAAACATGATCTGCCAGTCGAACAGCCGCGGTTTGGGCAGGTTGCGCCGGATCCAGCGATAGATGCTCAGGTCGATGAAGGGTGAGAATGACCAGATATCATCCTTATCGGGTGCCAGGGTCCGGAGCTGTCCGGCGACAAAGCCGCACAGCACGTTGAAAGGCATCGTCGCCCATTCGCCGTGCAGCAGCGCCGGCAAACCCAGCATGACGCCGCCCATCACCCCGCTGAGGCGGCCGCCAATCACACCCAGCAGCAGCGTTGTCTCCAGCGTAAGGTCGCCCGCCAGAAAGCTTTTCTGGATGAAACGAATCCACACGGCCAGCGCGATCGGAATGCCGAACCACAGCGTCAGGTAGATCTTTTGAGGAGTAGTGCGCTCTTCCCGGAACAGAAGTTTCTTGAACTCAAGCGATCGCACCAGCGTGCTCGACACGGCTGCCGCCACGCCCAGCTTGACCAGCAGGTTTACGAGGATGAGCTTCTGATCCAACATGAGGTCCGCTCCGGGAAATGTAGCAGTTCCCCGCTCCCGATGCAGGCGTGATTGCTACAGATGGGCTAAGACTGTAGCCTTTGGGACATTTCGTGGAGCGCTGCCTCCAGCCCTTCGGCACTGGGAGCACCACCTTGTGCCATATCCTTGCTGCCGCCACCACGGCCACCGAGTTTCGCAAGCGTCTCTTTCAGGATTGCTCCCATGTCGAACGGCATGCCCTTGGACTGCGCGAAAACGAGCGAAGCCTGTCCGGATGCGGCGCCTAACACCGCCACCACGTTGACTTCGAGCCGGGTGAGTTTCTGAGCCAGCAGGCGTATGAAGGCCAGATCGCGATCTTTGTATAAGCGCGCAACCAGCTTGCGCCCGTTGGTGGCAGCCGTTTCCGCAAGTAACCTGGCTGCCTGCAACTCGGCCAACTCGTCGAGCAAATGCTCCCTCGCTTTTTGTGCGGCCCTGACGTCCTCCACGGACTTGCGCACCTGCTGCGGAACGTCCCGGATGTGGCCGGAAAACAGCGCGGCTGCCTCCGTCAGTGTGGCGTAGTCATGCCGGGCTGTCGCCACAGCTCGCTGGCCGCAGACAAATTCCACCCGCCAGCCCTGCCGCACCCTTTCGGTTTTGCGCAGAAGGATGCAGCCAATCTGCCCGGTATGCCGGACATGCGTACCGCCGCAGGCCGACAGATCGAAATCCCGGATATCAATCAGGCGCAATTCGTTCTTATCCGCCCGCGGGGGCTTGCGCAAGCCAAGCTCTTGCGCCGCTTCCTGCGTGACGAACTTGATCTGCACGGGACGGTTCTCCTGCACGATCTCATTGGCCAGCGCCTCTGCTTCTTCCACCTGGCGGGCATTCAGCATGGGCGTGTCGAGGTCGATCGAGCAAGCGTCCTCGCCCATGTGGAAGGAAACCGTAGGCATGTTAAACCGGCGGATGAATGCCGCCGAAAGCACGTGCTGGCCGGAGTGCTGCTGCATGTGATCGCGGCGCCGCGCTGGGTCGATCCAACCACGAATTCGTGTTCCCCGCTCCGGCGCTTTATCCACTTCGATGTAATGGACGACGCGACCGTCCTCCGTCTCGGCCACTTCGGCCACGCGCAGCTTCGCGGAATCTCCTGCCACCGGCGCCAGCCATCCCGTGTCATGCACCTGCCCGCCGCTGGTGGGATAAAAAGCGGTGCGATCGAGGAACACTCCGTGGCGCCCGTTGATCTCAGAAGCCGGAACCACTTCCGTGATTTCGCCTTCAAACTCCTGCAGAAAAGAATCGTGATAGTAGAGGCGATCCGTCATAACCAAAACCCGTCTGAACTTTGCGGCGCGCCGGCACGCTCCCTGAGCGAATTCGAAGAAGCTGCCGCCCGTCGAGAGGCATCCTCGCCTGTCTCAAAAAGCGTTCGACTGAAAGCTGCCCGAGTTTTCGGGCCGGTCTCAATAGGGCCCGATGATCCCGGCGATCTGGCGCGAGGTGGGCAACTTTGCCAGCGTTGTCTTCTTCTCCTCCTCGAAGGTATCCAGATACTTCAGTCCCGTGCCCGTGTTGAAGAGCACCACCTTGTCGTCGGAACTGAAGAATTCGTTGGCGCGCAACTTCCGGTAAGCGGCCAGCGCTGCGGCCCCTTCAGGGGCCGCGAAGATACCTTCCACTTGCGCCCAGCGCCTTAGCGCATCCATGATCTCTTCGTCCGTCACCGCAAGCGCGACCCCGCCACTTTTTCGTAAGATTTCTAAAATGAGGTAGTCGCCGTAGGCCTTGGGCACCCTTAGTCCGGACGCGCTGGTGGCCGCGTGGGGCCACATTTCCGACGTACTCTTACCTTCATCCCAAGCTTTAACAATTGGGGCGCAACCGCTTGACTGGACGCTTACCATCTGTGGTCGCTCCGAACCGATCCAGCCCAACCGCTCCAACTCGTCAAAGGCCTTCCACATGCCGATCAGACCGACTCCGCCGCCCGTCGGGTAGATGATGCCCTGGGGCAATCGCCAGCCCAATTGTTCGGCCACTTCGTATCCCATCGTCTTCTTGCCCTCCACCCGATAAGGCTCCTTCAGCGTGGAGACATCGAACCATCCTTCGTTCTCTTTGCGCTCGGCAACCATGCGCGCACAGTCGCTGATGAGGCCGTCCACGAGGGTGACGTGGGCTCCGTAGAACTCGGATTCGATCCGGTTCGCCATGGGCACGTCTTTGGGCATGAAGATATGCGCCTCGAGTCCCGCTGCTGCGGCATAAGCGGCCAGCGCGCCCGCGGCGTTGCCGGCGGATGGGATGGCGAGCCTCTTCAATCCGAAGTGCTTTGCCATGGTCACGGCGGCCGAAAGCCCTCGCGCTTTGAATGAGCCGGTCGGGTTGAGTCCCTCATCTTTGATGAAAACGTTCGCATACTCGCGGCTGGCCAGCATGGGCGTGAAGCCTTCGCCGAGGGATACCGGTTCAGCTTCGGGCAGCACCTCAGCGTAGCGCCACATGGTGCAGGTCCGTGCGCGCAGTTGGGCGGGCGAGACGGTGTTCCGAATAGCGGCCAGATCGTATCGGGCGTAGAGAACACCACCGTCTTTCGGACAGACAGTGTGCGGGGAATCAGCGCTCAAAAACTGCCCGCACCGGGTGCACTCAAGCTGGGTAACGCGCGCCATGGAAGAAGAAAGTCTAACACCTGGCGGCGAGCGCTAGCCCATCTTCAGCCGCGTCAGAAGGGCGGCGGCCTTGCGGAACCAGGGGCGCTCGCGGCGGCGCAGGTATCCCGGCATGGTGGGTTTCTTGGCGAGGATTTTCTGCGCCCACTGGCGCGCTTCCGTCGTCCTGCCCTGCGCCGCGAGCAAGGTTGCATAGTTGTAGTACGTCTCTGACAAGCGTTGAAATCACCGTCACCTGCCGGAAGAACTCCTCCGCCTTGGCCGGCTGGCCCGTGTTGGCGTAGGCGTGCGCCAGCAATCCTTTGCCGCGGTGGAAGTCGTAGCCGGGATCGTTCTGCACAACACGCTCCAGGTCGGCCACCGCGGCGGCAAAATCTCCCAGCTCGATTTCGCAAACCCCGCGCCGGTAGAAAGGATCGGGGGAATCGGTGCGCGAAGAGATGGCGTGGTCGTAACAGGTTCGGGCCTTGGCAAAATTGCCGTCCTCCATATAGAGGTCAGCCAGTTCTTCATAGTTTCCCGCGGAGGGATTGTCGAGCACCGCCGCTTCCAATTCATGGATGCGGCGCCTTCTGGGGAACACACGCACCGAAGTGCGGAGTAATCCTGCGTCGGGTAGAACTTCAGCGAAAATGTAAACCACAGCTCCCAGCCAGTGAATCAAGATGATCCAAAGCCAAAAAGTGTCGGGGCGGCGGCGAATGAAATGGATGATTGCCACGACCCTGATCAATATGCTCCACCACGAAAACGCAAACAGCAGAAGCCATCCCATGCGGGTGCAATATAGCACGCGCTCTCGCGTCCTCTCAGAAGGGAGAATCTCCCCTGCGCGGCCGGGCGAAACGCTCCGGCAACCATGGACGAATGGTAAAATCGGCTGTGGTTACGCCTTCCATCCGCCTGCTGGCGCTCGACATCGATGGCACCTTGCTCAACTCCCAATTCCTGATATCCGAGGCGGATATGTCCGCACTCCGGCGTGCCCGCGGGGCTGGTATCGAAGTGGCCCTCGTAACCGGCCGGCGCCATGACTTCGCGCTCCCCATTGCCCAGCAACTCGGGTTCGATCTCTGGCTCATCAGCTCGAATGGAGCGATCACGCGCTCCCTTCAGGGCGAGACTTTCTATCGCGACATGCTCCCCGCCAACGTGTGCCGCCAGCTGTGCGAGGTCATGCTGGAGTTCCGGGGCAACACTGTCCTGACCTTCGACAAGAGCGGCAAGGGCTCGATCGTCCTGGAGCACATGAATGAGCTCGAAAACAGCATTCGCCGCTGGCTGGAGAAGAACTTGCAGTACATCGACTTCGTCGTCCCGGTGGAAAACTCCCTGGTGACGGACCCGGTTCAAGCCATGTTTTGTGGCCCTATCGCCCGAATGCACCAGGCTTTAGCCGCGCTTCAGGGTTGTCATTTGGTGGAAGAGATTACAGTTTTGCGCACTGAATACCCGGCGCGGGACCTGTCCATCGTCGACATCCTCAACAAGGAATGCTCCAAGGGCCATGCGCTGGAACGTTGGGCTGCCCACCGAGGCATACCCCGAGAGCAGGTTATGGCGATCGGGGACAATTACAATGACATAGAAATGCTTGCCTTTGCCGGATACCCGGTTATCATGGGAAATGCGTCGGAAGATCTGCGTCGCCGGGGTTGGAAGGTGACCCTGTCGAACGACCGGAACGGCGTTGCGGCAGCTCTGGAGCCAGTGCTGGCCGGGGCTGGGGTCCAGACGTAAGGTCTGTGCCTTCCGACAAATCGGCGGCATTGCCTGCGCCGCGCGACTTCTTGATTTTTGAGCAGCTGGTTCCCGTTTACCGATGAGCCCGAAGAGAAAAGCCGGTTTCTTCCTCCTGCTGCTGGGACTGTTCCCTGCCCAGGCATCGGCCACGGATATCGCCATCCTGCGCAACGGGTTTACGATCCGACACGAGAGCCGCGCTCCTCTTGGAGACGTCACCAGACTATTTCTGACGCCGGACGGGGCCAGCTTCGTTGATATTCGCACCGCTGAGATTGACCGGATCGAGCCGGACCTCAGCCCCGCTCACTCGCCGGAGAACAACCTTCCCGCAACGGCGGCGGCTATGCCCGCACCCCCTCCACCGGCGCCCGCGCTTCCATCCCCACCTGCTGCTTCCGGTCGCGTGGATGTTTCTGAGGTCGTCAGCGCTGCCAGCGGCCGATATCGTCTTGATCCCGATTTGGTCAACAGCGTTATACGTGCCGAGAGCGGTTTCAAGGTGCACGCGGTGTCTCCCAAGGGCGCGCAGGGTCTGATGCAGTTGATGCCCGAAACCGCGTCCAAACTGGGAGTGCCGAACGCGTTCGATCCCAAGGCCAACGTGGATGGCGGCACGCGTTACCTGCGCGAACTGCTGGAACGCTACAACTTTGACCTCATCAGAGCCCTGGCCGCTTATAACGCTGGCCCGCAGCGCGTCGAACAGTACAAAGGCGTGCCCCCGTATCGCGAGACTCGCCTGTATGTCGCCAGCATCGTGCGGGATTTCAACCGCAAGAAGATCGCTCAACAGAAAGCAGCAAACCCCGGGTCGCCGAAGCTCCCAACGCAGGCCAAGGCACAGACCCAAAAAGTGCGCACGCCCGGCAAAACCGTCCGGGCCAGCGCTCCGGCGCCGGTCAAACGCTCGGTTCCTCCCACTGGCAACTAGGCCCGTTTAACCTTCGCTGGCCAGCCTCGCGTTGACCCCGGCCTCTGAGTCATTTACCTTGGGTTCTGCTCGTAGGCCGCCATCCTCACACTCCAGCCTCGGGGACTCTCTCTTTCATGGACAGAAAACGTACGGCGATTACCGGAATCGTGCTCGCCGTCCTGGCAGCCCTGGTATACATGCAATTTCGAACATGGAAGAACTTCGACTGGGATCTGTTCCTGAGCCAGACCCACAGCGTCAGCAAATTTCACATCTTCCACGGGATTGCGCTGATCTACATCGCTTATGTGCTCCGTGCCGTGCGCTGGAAGATCTTCCTGCGCCCCATCCGTCCCAACGCTTCGACGATCAACCTGATCCCTCCTACCATAATTGGCTTTACGGGTCTGGCTTTGCTCGGCCGTCCCGGTGAACTCATCCGCCCTTACCTCATCGCGAAACAGGAAAAACTGCCGTTCTCCTCCCAGCTTGCGGTGTGGGCAGTGGAGCGCATCTTCGACATTGGAGCCTTCACGTTTCTGTTTGTTTTGGCCGCCTTCGTTGCCACCGCGCCCCGGCGACTTGAACATCGCGACATCTTTCAGGAAGTGGCTCTGGTTCTTTCCTTGATCGTCGTCGGTCTCACCTTGGGCGCGATCATGGTTCACCGCAGCGGCGAGGCTCTTGCCAAGTGGGTGGAGCGGCGCTTCTCGCACCTGGCGTCGAACCTCGGGCATCGCATCGCGCTCCGGATCCGTGAATTCCGCGATGGCCTCAACACCATCCACAGCAAGTCCTCTCTGCTGCAATTGATCGGGGTTTCCGTGTTGATGTGGGCCGTAATCGCGATCGCCTACAAAGAGGTCGCACACTCCTACGGCACGCCCAAGCTGGAGATTCCGCAGACCCAGATCTTTCTCCTGATGGCATCCAGCATGGTGGGCTCTCTCGTCCAACTCCCCGGAGTCGGCGGCGGATCGCAGTTGGCAACCATTGAAACCCTCAACCGTATCTTCGGGGTACCCCCGGAACTCGCCACCAGCTGCGGCATCATGTTATGGCTGGTGACGTTTGTCGCGATCGTCCCCGTCGGCTTGTTCCTGGCCCACCGGGAACGGCTCTCCTTGCGGAAGCTCTCGGAGGAAAGTCACCAGGCCGAGGAATCCACCGCCGACACTCCCGCCGCCTGACGCTGCCCCTGCGGCGTTGGTAACCGCCGGGTTTCCTCGGTGACGATAACCGACACCACCCCTGCTACAATTCAATCTTGCTGAAACAGAAGGCTTAAGAGCAGTCATAGGCGCCATGAAGTGTCCTTTTTGCGGGTTCCTGGAAGATAAAGTCGTGGATTCGCGCGAGAGCAAGGAGGCCGAGTCGATCCGGCGCCGCCGCGAATGCCTGAAGTGCGGCAAGCGCTTCACCACCTATGAGCGCATCGACGAGATCCCTTACATGGTGGTCAAGAAGGATGGCCGTCGCGAGAAATTCGACCGCCAGAAAGTGCTCAACGGCCTGCTGCGCGCCTGCGAAAAGCGTCCGGTACCGATCAGCAAGCTCGAGCAGATCGTGAACGAAGCCGAATCGTTTGTGATCGACTCGCCCGAGCGCGAGCGCAAAACCAGCGAAGTCGGCGAGCTGATCATGAATCGGCTGCGGCGCTACGACAAGGTCGCCTACGTCCGTTTCGCCTCCGTTTATCTCGATTTCAAGGACGTGCAGGAGTTCATGTCGGAATTGAAAGACCTGCTCAAGACGAAGGAACCCGAACCGAAACCGAAGGTCGGCGCGAAGGCGACTTAGCGCACCTGCTTAGGAAGAACGCTTCATATGGCGCATCGCATTACCCTCATCCCCGGCGATGGTATTGGTCCGGAAGTGACCAGTGCGACGGTCCGCATCCTGGAAGCCACCGGCGTGAAGTTCGAATGGGAGACCTTCATGGCTGGGGCCGAAGCCTTCGAGAAGTACAAGGAATACATTCCCAAGGAACTCAACGACTCCATCGAGCGCACGCACGTCGGCTTGAAAGGCCCGGTCACCACCCCGATCGGAGGCGGCTTCGCCAGCATCAATGTCGAGTTGCGCAAGCGCTTTGAGCTCTATGCCAACTTCCGTCCCATCCGCAATCTTCCCCACATCCCGACCCGCTATCCTGACGTCGACCTGATCATCGTGCGCGAGAACACCGAGGGCCTCTACTCTGGCATCGAACACGAAGTTGTTCCCGGCGTGGTCGAGAGCCTGAAGATCATCACCGAAAAAGCCTCCACCCGGATCGCCAAATTTGCCTTCGAATATGCGCGCAAGCACGGGCGCAAGAAGATTCACGCCATCCACAAAGCCAACATCATGAAACTGTCCGATGGGCTCTTCCTGCGCTGCTCCCGCAGTGTTTCGAAGTTGTATCCCGAGATTACCTATGGCGAGCATATCGTCGACAATACCTGCATGCAGCTGGTGATGAATCCCTACCAGTACGACATCCTGGTGATGGAGAATCTCTACGGCGACATCCTCTCCGACCTGTGCGCCGGATTCGTCGGCGGACTGGGCCTGGTGCCGGGCGCGAACTTCGGCGATGCCTGCGCCATCTTCGAAGCCGTGCATGGCTCCGCGCCCGATATCGCCGGCAAGAATCTCGCCAATCCCACCGCGCTTCTGCGCTCGGCGCTGCTGATGCTCCGCCACATCGGGGAAGCCGATGCCGCTCTGCGAGTGAGGAACGCACTCGAGAGGGTCTACCGCACCCGCGACAAGCTCACGCGCGACGTTGGGGGCAAGGCAGGAACGTCGGAGTTTGCCGACGCCGTGATCGAAGAACTGCAGTCCGCGAGCATTGCCGAGACCGCGAACGAGTCTGCCCGTGCGTGACGACGCCTTCGGGTGTACAAAATTTTACGACCCTTCGTTGACGCACTGCCCTCAAACGAGTTAACATCCGTTCGCTCTCTGGGGAACCTGTGGGGATGTCTCGAACTGAGAGGTGTTTGGGGATAGTCCTGTTCCAGCTCGGCGGACCCGACACGCTGGAAGCCATCCAACCTTTTCTTTTTAATCTCTTCTGTGATCCCGACATCATCGACTTCCCCTTTGCCCGCATCGGTCGTCGGCCCCTGGCCAAGCTGATTTCCAGCACCCGCGCTAAGAAAGTTCAGCATCACTACTCGGTCATCGGTGGAGGCTCACCCATTCGCCGCTTCACCGAAACCCAGGCCCGTGCCCTAGAGGCCGCGCTTCAGTCCTTCGGCGTGAATGCCCGCTGTTTCGTGGCCATGCGTTACTGGCACCCGTTCACCGCCGAAGCGGTAGCACAACTCCAGGCCGCAAATTGCGACGAGGTTGTCCTGCTGCCGCTTTATCCTCATTATTCGAGCACCACAGTGGGCAGCAGTCTGAATGAGTGGAACCGCCATTTCCGTGGAGATGCGCGTGTCCATCAGGTGGAAAGTTTCTACCGCGACGAACGCTATCTGGACTCGCTGATCGAAAAGATTGATAAGGCGCTCGACCGATTCCCTGCTTCCCATCGCCCGGAAATCCTTTTCAGCGCACACAGCCTGCCGCAGTCGATCATCGACAAAGGCGACCCTTACCAGCGCCAGATCGAAGAGACCGTCGAGTTGCTGATGAGTCGCGGAGGCTGGCCCAACCACCATCGCCTCTGCTACCAGAGCAAGGTTGGCGCCAGCAAATGGCTGCAGCCCTCGCTGCATCGCACACTGCGGGATATGGCCGCGGAAAAAGTGCGCGATGTCTGCATCGTGCCCGTCTCGTTCGTTTCCGACCATGTCGAGACCCTCGGGGAAATCGACCATGAAGCGCGTGCAGAGGCCGCCCAGTTGGGCTTTCGCCAGTTTGAGATGACGGCAGGCTTGAACGATTCGCCCACGTTTATTAACGCTCTGGCTCACCTGGTGTTGCAGGCTGCGGGAAAATCCAAGCGCTCGCTCATGCCGAAACAGGAGAGTGTGGCAGCGCCTTTGATGGCAGCCGATTAGCAAACCAGGGCCGAAGACTGAATCAGGAGGAACTCATGGCGGGTCCGGAGACCGATCCGGTCAAACAGAATCCGGAAGCAAGCAAGCCAGCGGCTCCCAGCGCCCCGGCGACCAAGTACGTCGGCACTCCGGCCGTTGGAACGTCCAAAGCCGCAGCCGCCGGTGGCATTGCCGCCATCGGTCCCGACAATTCGCAAGTCGATCAGCGCCGCCGGCGACTGGCCTGGGTCGGCATCACCGCGTTTCTGGTCGCGTGGTTCCTGGCCTTCTTCCGCTTTTTCCTGCCGCGCACGCTGTTCGAACCGGCCACGTCATTCAAAATCGGATACCCCTCCGACTACGCCCTCGGCGTCGATACCAAGTGGCAGCAGAAATTTCGCATCTGGGTGGACCGCACCCCGGATCGCCTGTTCGTGATTTACGCTCGCTGCACGCACCTGGGCTGCACTCCCGATTGGAAGCCGAGCGAAAACAAATTCAAGTGCCCCTGCCACGGCAGCGGCTATGACAGCGAGGGCATCAACTTCGAAGGGCCGGCGCCGCGCCCGATGGACCGCGCCAAAGTCGAACTTGCTCCCGACGGTCAAATCATCGTCGACGTTGCCAAGCTTTACCAGTGGCCCAAAGGGCAACCCAGCCAGTTCAACGACCCAGGATCATTTCTGCCGACGTAGCGAGAAAGTAGCGCCGGCGCTTGCCTGAGCGAGATCGAAGGGCCGGCCGCCGGTTGCGAGGGCATCCTGCCCTTGGTGGAAAAGCGAAGGTTTAAAGGAAGTGCGAGGACCGAATGGCTGAAGACAAGCAGAACGGAAAAAACGGCGGGAGGGTCGGCCTTGTCGACAAGGTCAAGGAGCACCTCACCAGCGATGTGCAGTCCCTCAAGACCGACATCCCTGCGAAAGCGAAAGAGCAGATCGAAGGCCTCAAGGATCCGACCAAGACCCAGGTCTATACCTCGATCTTCCGTCACAAGCACGACGAGACGCCCCGCAATCGCGCCCTGGGAGTGCTCTCGAATGTGTTTCTGCATTTGCACCCGGCAAAGATCAACCGCGATGCGGTCCGCTACAGCTACACCTGGGGCATGGGCGGAATCACCTTCTACCTGTTTATCGTGCTCACCTTCACCGGCGTGCTGCTGATGTTCTACTACCACCCCACCAAGGTGCAGGCCTTCCGCGATGTGCTCTATCTCGAGCACGACGTTCCCTTCGGCAAGCTGCTGCGTAACATGCATCGCTGGGCCGCCCACCTGATGGTCATCGGCGTGTGGCTGCACATGTTTCGCGTGTTCCTGACCGGCTCCTACAAAAAGCCCCGGGAATTCAATTGGAACATCGGAGTGCTGCTGCTGGTATTCACGCTGCTGCTCTCGTTTACGGGTTATCTCCTCCCGGACGATCAATTGGGATTTTGGGCGGTCACCGTGGGCACGAACATGGCGCGGGCCACGCCCCTGCTCGGACATGAAGGTCCGTTCGGGCCGCTGTTAGGCATGACGCCCTACAACGACGTCCGCTTCGGCTTGCTGGGCGGATCGATCGTCGACGCGAATGCATTGTTGCGTTCCTACATCTGGCACTGTATTGGTATTCCGATCGTCGCGTCGGTACTGATGATCGTGCACTTCTGGCGCGTGCGAAAAGACGGGGGCATCTCCGGCCCCGCCCCGGTGATGCTCGAGGCGGAAGCCGACAAGCCGCGAAGAGGCCCAACCGCCGCCGGCACCTAGATTCGCGTAGGGGCAGACGCCCTCGTCTGCCCAGCCGAGCAAAGCTCGGCAGTTTGCAGACCCTCGGGACTTCCTAATGAAGCCTGGGTTCGGTACGAGGAGCACTTATGGATTGGCGTCAAGTGTGGGAAATCATCTCCGCCCCCGATAACGTCCCGATCGTCGGCCTGATTCCGCTCCTTGCCTTTTACATCTATCTCGCCTGGAAGCAGGCGCACGCCAACGACCAGCTGGTCGCGCAGCTCGAAGCCGACCCGGCCATGGCCAAAACTCACCACCGCAAGACGTGGCCTTTCCGGGCCGGTTGGCAAAAAGAAGTGCACGTCTGGCCCTTTCTACTGCGCATCGAGTTCCTCGCCGCCATCATCGTCACCATCATCCTGATGATCTGGTCGATCACGCTCAACGCTCCCCTTGAAGAGCCGGCGAATCCGAACCTGACCATGAATCCGGCGAAAGCTCCCTGGTACTTTCTCGGTCTGCAGGAAATGCTGGTGTACTTCGACCCGTGGATCGCGGGCGTGGTCATGCCGACGCTGATCATCATTGGCCTCATGGTCATTCCTTATATAGATACCAACCCGATGGGCAGCGGCTACTACACCTGGAAGCAGCGCCGCTTCGCGATCTCCACGTTCCTGTTCGGGTTCATCATTCTGTGGGTATCGATGATCATCATCGGCACGTTCATTCGGGGCCCTGGCTGGCAGTGGTTCTGGCCGGGACAAACGTGGGATCACAATCGCCTCATTTACGAAGTGAACCGGGACTTGCCGGACCTTTTTGGGATCACCTCGAACCTCGGCAAGGGTGTGTTTGGCGCGATCGTGGTGGGAGGGTATTTCGCCCTGGGCGGCTTCGCCGTGTTCTCGTTTTTCCGGCGCTACATGCCCAAGGATTTCGGGCGCATGAGCCTGCTGCAGTTCTCGATCACCCAGGTATTCCTGCTGATCATGGTGGCGCTGCCGCTCAAGATGATGCTGCGCTTGTTATGGCACATCAAGTACGTATGGATCACGCCGTGGTTTAACGTTTAGCTGACGGTCGTTAGCTGTTAGTCGTTCGCAAAAACAGCGACATTCAGGATTTTGCCAACAGCCCCCGACCAATAGCCAACGACTGAATTCGGAGGAAGCGGTGCCCGACAAACCAATCCCCGACAACGACCCGATCGTAACCAAGTCGTACGCGACTCACTACGCGATTGCTGTCGTTCTGCTGATGGCGACTTTGCTGTGGGCGCTGTGGGACGAAGCCTTTGGGATGCGCCCCTGGAAGGCCTACCAACATGAATGGAAGCAGCGCTACACCGGCTTCCTTAAGTCGGCTCGCTCGAAATCTGCCGCCTCGCAGAAAGAAGTCGAAGATAGCCCCGACTATCAGAAGCTGAAGCAGAACCTCGATCAGGCCACACAACAGGCCACTCCGCACATCCGGGAATTGCAGAAACAGATTGGCGACCTCAGCGCGAAAGTCCTCGCCGTGCAGAGCGTGTTCACCGATCGACGCGCCTACGTCAACGCTCTTACCTACCAGATAGAAACCAGTTCCAGCACCTCTTCGAAGCAAAGCATCCAGAAGGATCTGGACAGATATAAGGCGGAGACCGCCACCGTCGAGTATCCCGATGGCAGCAAGCAGAAATACAACTTCCAACAGCTGGAAGAGACCTACAACGACCTCAAAGACCAGCGGGCCAAACTCAACGCGGAACTGGGGGAAACGCTCAAGCCGGTCACCCAGGCCAAGGCTGCCATGGACGAGTACGTCAACGATCACATGGTGGACCTCACGCCCACGCAGATCTCGGGCCTGGAAAAGAAAACGGAAGATCTCGATCCCGCGATCCAGCAGATCAACGTTGCCGAAGCCAACATAGTGGATCGCTGCGAATCCTGCCACATGGGGATTCGCGAACCCCTGAAGCTGACCGCGGCATCCATGAGTGCCAAGGGCGCCAAGGCTCCCGACGACTACGCCAAGGCTTTCGTCAGCCATACCAACGCAGATCTGCTGCAGATCCACGACCCCGATAAGTTCGGCTGCTCCCCGTGCCACCAGGGGAATGGACGAGCCACCACCAGCGTCGAGAAAGCCCACGGCAACTACGAGCACTGGCTCTGGCCCCTCTACCCCAAACAGAATTTCGAAGCCGGCTGCCAGAGTTGCCACGCTGCCGACATGATGCTGATCAGCGGTGATGTCGGCTGGACGATCAGCCACGGCAAGGATCTCTTTCGCCAGCGCGGCTGCATGGGCTGTCATCGCTACGAAGGCTACGACAAGGAACCGGAGGAACTGCAGTCACTGAACCAGCAGACCAAGCAACTGGAGACCGAGAAGCGCGACAACACCAAGCAGGCGGACTACCTGATGAAGCAGGCCGACGCCGCGGAGAGCAACGACGAGGCCAATCGGCTGAATGACAAGGCGGTAGGCCTGCGCGTCTCCAACAGCAAGATCGACGGACGCCTCCAGCAGATCGACTTCCGCGCCCACAGCCTGATGCAGGACATGAAAAAGGTCGGTCCAAATCTCAAGGACGCCCGCCTTAAACTGAACAAAAACTGGATTCCGGTATGGCTGAAGAAGCCCAGCGAGTTCCGTCCCGGCACCAAGATGCCGAACTTCCGCTTGACCGACGCCCAGATCCAGGCCATCTCGGCATACCTGTGGCAGTCGGCGCTCACCGATCCGCTTCCTCACCAGAAACCCGGCAACGCTGACCATGGCAAGGAACTCTTCGAAACGCGAGGTTGTCTCGCATGCCACTCGATCGGCGAAGGCGACGACGTGCAAGGCGGCACCTTTGCCGCGAATCTTACCCGCGTGGGCGAAAAAGCGAACTACGACTATCTGGTGCGCTGGATTCACAACGCCCGTGAGCGCACCCGCCCCTATTGCCCGTACGAGAAGAAAGACATCGGACCCGAGGACTACGCGAAGAAGGGCCTGCCCTACGTATTCGATCTGAAACATAGCCGCTGCCCCAATGACGGCCACGAACTGCAAGTACAGAACATGACCGTCATGCCGAGCCTGCGCTTGAGCGTCGAAGACGCGCAGGACATTGCGAGCTACCTGCTGACCCAGAAGAAGCAGGACCCTTCCTCCTATGCGCCCGCGTCCTTCATGGACGATCCCAAGCTGAAAGAAGAAGGCAAAAAGTGGGTCCGGCACTACGGCTGCGCGGGTTGCCACGAAATCGCGGGCATGGAGGAGGAAGGCCGCATCGGCACCGAGCTCACCTTCGAAGGCAGCAAGCCGATCGAGCGCCTGGACTTTGCCCTCTTCACCGAGGAAGCCCAGCGCGGCGGCAAAGAGCCGATTACCAATCCCGAGGACCTTGCGCGTCTGCCCGAGGGGCCGGCGAAGGGACCCTGGTACGACCACAAGGGATTCTTCGAGCACAAACTCGCCGAACCGGAAATCTACGACAAGGGCATGGTCAAGTCGGAGACTGAAGCGCTCCGCATGCCCAACCTGCACCTCGCAAAGGACCAGGTGCAGGCCCTCACCACCTTCCTCCTGGGCAGCCAGGAGAGCAGCTTGCCCGCCCGCTACCAGTATCAGCCGCAGGACGCGCGGCGCGACATCCAGGAAGGCTGGTGGCTGGTCACCAAGTACAACTGCGTGGGCTGCCATCAGTTCTTCCCCGGCCAGGATTCTTCCCTGATGAAGATGAAGAAATATCAGGACCCGGACTGGAAGGAGCAGCTGCCGCCAAAGCTTTACACCGAAGGCGCCCGCGTCAATCCGGAATGGTTGCGCCATTTCCTGAGCAACCCAGCTCTGAGCGACACGGACACCAACCGCAACGGGGTGCGTTCCTACTTGAAGGTCCGCATGCCCACGTTCTCCTTCTCCGACGACGAACTGCGTAAGCTGGTGCGTTTCTTCCAGGCGCTCTCGCAACAGCCGATGCCGTACATTCCGGAGCAGGTCCCCACGCTGACCGCGAAGGAGACCGAGATGGCGCGCAGCTTGTTCTCGAGCACTGCCGCCCCGTGCCTCAAGTGCCACGCCACCGGCGATGCCCAGCACGATGCGCACGCAACTGCGCCCAACTTCCTGCTCGCAAAGGACCGCTTGAAGCCCGATTGGGTGGAGCGCTGGATCACCGACCCGCAAGCGATCAGTCCCGGCACTTCCATGCCATCGGGTCTGTTCCGACGCGAGAATGAGCATTGGGTTTTTGCCGGCCCCACACCACCTTCGTTCCAGGGCTATACCGAGGACCACACCAAACTGCTCGTGGACTACATCTTCCAACTCACTCCGGAAGAGCAGCGCCGGGTGGCCGCTTCGATGGGCCGCTCGACCGCCTCAACCGCGCCGCCGCACACCCAAAAATCGGTCACCGGTGCCGTTCAATCGTCGTCCCCGAAGGCCGGAGCAGCCGCGGGAGGTTCGCGTTAAAATAGAGAGTTTTCGCAGTGCGATCTAAAACTCCAAGAAAGGTGCCCATCATGAAGAACTCCCGGTTAGCATTCCTCCTCCTGCTAGCCCTTGCCGGCTTATTGTTGCTGGCCGCGTGTAACAAGAAAGAGACCACTTCCGAGTCCCAACCCGCCCCCTCCGCCGCGCCCGCGCCGGCCGCCACCCCCATCGATCCGGCCACCGTCGGTTCCGTCAGCGGATCGGTGAAGTTCGACGGCGCAGCCCCCAAGCCGGCCAAGATCGACATGTCCCAGGATCCCGCCTGCAAAGGCGCCAACGAAGCTGAGACTGTCGTCGTCGACAAGGGAAATCTGGCCAACGTCTTCGTGTACGTGAAAGACGGCCTCGGCAATCGCACCTTCGACGTTCCCAAAGAGCCGGTCACGCTTGATCAGAGCGGCTGCCGCTACCATCCCCACGTGCTGGGTGTAATGGCCGGCCAGACCGTCGAGATCAAGAATGACGATCCCACCACCCACAACATCCACCCGACCCCGAAAGACAACCGCGAGTGGAATGAGTCGCAGCCGCCTCAGGCCGCGCCCATCGAGAAGAACTTCGCCCGCGAAGAAATCATGCTTCCGGTGAAGTGCAACCAGCACCCCTGGATGAAGATGTACGTCAATGTGGTCAAGAGCCCGTTCTATGCGGTCACCGACAAGGATGGGAAATACGAGATCAAGGGACTGCCCCCGGGCGACTACACCATCGCTTTCGTGCACGAAAAACTCGGCGAGCAGGATCAGAAGGTGACCGTCGGTCCCAAGGAAGCCAAGACCGCCGATCAGAGCTTCAAAGCCGGCGCTATGTAGTTCGCAGATTTGCTAGAATGCTTGGTTCCTGAGGGCAGGCTGCTCGCACTGTGCGGCCTGCTCTCAGGAAACGCAGATGTGGGTTCTGTCAGCGATTTCTGAATTGCGAACGGGGTTTGTGGGACCAAGGAGTACGTTCTGAAGGCCATTGCCACTCCGTATAATCATCGCCTGCACGTGTTTGCCGTGTTCACGGCCGGCGTGACCCTTCTCCTGATCGTCGCCGGCGCGCTCGTGACCAGTAATGATGCCGGCCTGTCGGTTCCCGACTGGCCCACCACGTTCGGTTCCTTCTACAAGATGCCGCACATGGTAGGCGGCGTGAAATTCGAGCACGGCCACCGCATGGTGGCTGAGTTTGTGGGCCTGATGACTATCATTCTGGCCGTGTGGACCTGGCGCGCAGAGCGGCGCCGCTGGTTGCGCGTCCTGGGCGTGGCTGCGCTCGGCACCGTGATCCTGCAGGGCATTCTGGGTGGCCTCACCGTGCTGTTCTACTTGCCTGCGCCCGTCTCCAGTGCCCATGCCGCGGTCGCACAAACCTTCTTCTGCATCGCCGTCTGCTATCGCCATGTTTACCGGCCGGCAGTGGGTGGAAGAGGTCCCGCAGGTTGAAGTCGATACCCGCCGTCCCAGCCTGTTCACCCTGACGTTGTTATCGATCTTCGTGCTCTACGTTCAGCTGATTCTGGGCGCGATGTTTCGTCACAAAGGCATGAGTTGGTGGCCTCACGTTCTGCATGCCGGCATCGTGACGGTCGTTCTCACCTGGACCGCGATCCGCGCTCTGTCGGTTTACTCAAAGATAGAAGCCGTCCGCAAGCCCGCCATCCTCCTGCTCTCCCTGCTGATCACCCAACTCTGTCTCGGCTTTGCAGCCTTCCTCACGCGCGTCGCCTGGGGCAGAGACAACCTGCAGCCGGAACTACCCATGGTGATCTCGACCGTCTCTCATGTTGCCGTCGGAGCCTTGCTCCTGGCCACAACCGTAGTATTAGCCGTACAGGTGTGGCGACACGTGCCGGTCGCCTTCGCCGAGCATGTCCCGGGCACAGAACGGACTCCCCAAGCCGCATGAGCGCCGTCACCCAACCCCTGAATGTTCCGCGCAGCGCCTTCGCCGTGCTGGCTCGCGACTATGCCGAGCTCACCAAGATGCGCGTAACTACCCTGGTCGTCCTCACAGCGTGGTGCGGATACTACTTCGGCTGCCTGAAAGCAGGAATTCCTTCCCTTTCATGGGGATTGTTTCACGCACTGCTCGGCATCGGACTGGTGTCCGGCGGGACGGCCGCCCTCAACGAAGTCATGGAGCATGACATCGACGGCCACATGCGCCGAACCGCGCAGCGGCCTTTACCAACCGGGCGGATGAGCCTGCGGCACGCGACCCTCGTCGGCTTGCTGATGACAGTCGGCGGCGCGCTCTACCTGGACCTGGCCCTGAACACTCTGACCGGCACTCTCGCCCTGCTGACCGCGTTCGTATATCTCGCCGCCTACACGCCGCTCAAGAAGGTTCATCCCATCTGCACCTTCGTGGGAGCATTTCCGGGCGCCATGCCGGGCGTGCTCGGCTGGACCGCCGCTCGCGGGCGCCTGGAGTGGGAAACCCTCGTTCTGTTCGCCATCGTCTTCTTCTGGCAGTTTCCGCATTTCTTTTCCATCGCGTGGCTGTATCGCGACGACTACGCCGCCGGCCGGATCCGCATGCTTCCGGTGGTCGAGCCGGACGGGAAGTCCACGTCTCTCCGCATCATCCTCTACTCGCTGGCGTTGATCCCCGTGAGTCTGGCGCCTTCATTCCTGGGGATGGCGGGGCGCATCTACCTGTTGGGAGCACTCCTGCTCGGTACCGCGCTGCTCTATGTCGGATCACGCCTCACCGTGCTGCAAGCCCCTCTCAGCGCGCCTCGCTCCAAACAGCGCGCCCGGCAGCTTCTGCAGGCCACCGTCCTGTATCTGCCGCTTCTGTTCGTTCTTATGATGCTGAACCGCATCTCGTCGTAAAATAGCCTGTGCCCTCGAAACTCCCCGAAACCGTGGAAATCGGCCAGGAAGCAGAAATCCCCGCCCCCCCAGTCATCTCGGTGCAGAACATCGTGCACCGTTACGACGGCCGCACCGCGCTGGACGACGTCTCCTTTGACGTTCGCCCGGCCGAGCTTTTCGGCTTGCTTGGTCCCAATGGCAGCGGGAAGACCACACTCTTTCGCATTCTCTCAACATTAATGGTGCCGACCGCCGGCCGCGCCCTGATCATGGGCTTCGACGCCGCTAGGGATCCGGCCGCGCTTCGCCGCCAGATCGGCGTTGTCTTCCAGGCCCAGAGCGTCGACGAAAAACTCACCGCCTACGAAAATCTCTGGCATCAGGGCCACCTCTACGGACTGCATGGCTCCGCCCTCAAGACCCGTATCAAGGAGATCCTGGGCCGCGTGGGTTTGGCCGATCGCATGAAGGAGTTAGTCGAAACTTTCTCCGGCGGCATGGCCCGCCGAGTCGAACTGGCCAAGGGATTACTTCACCATCCCTCGGTGTTGCTGCTCGACGAGCCCACGACCGGCTTGGATCCGGGGGCTCGCCGCGACCTCTGGCAATACCTGCAGATACTCAGGGACCAGGAGCGCGTCTCGGTCATCGTCACCACGCACCTGATGGAAGAAGCCGAGCGCTGCGATCGCCTCGCCATCCTGAATGAAGGCAAACTGGTGGCGCTGGGCACGCCCACGGAACTGAAGCACGAAATCGGCGGCGACGTCATTCTGCTGGACGCCACGGGCAACGCCGAGTCCCTGGCGCAGCGCATCAGCACCCGCTTCAGCGTGGACGCGACCACGCTGGCGAACCAGGTGCGTATCGAACTCGAAAACGGCCACCGCTTCATTACCGGCGTGGTCGAAGCGTTTCCAGGAGAGATCCAGGCCGTCAGCGTGAGCAAGCCCACGCTCGAAGACGTCTTCATTCATCGTACCGGCCATCGCTTCTGGACCGAGGCTGGGGAAGCGCCGAAAGAGTAGCAGCAGTGGAGCGACAGAGTCCTCGCCCATCGAGGGAAAAGACGTGAGTTGTTGCATCGAGATTTGTCATTCCGAGCCCAGCGAGGAATCTGCTTTCCCTCGCCGCCGGAAAGTCAGCCCCTAAGGAGGTAGCGTGCAACCCATGATGCTCCTGCTTTCCGTTGTGCTAGGCATCCTCCCGCTGCTGGGAATTGTCTGGACAATCATGAATGGCACCATCACCACGGTCGACGGCCTGTTCATGACCCTGATCCTGTTAACGCTGTCAGGGTTCTTCTTCCTCAATGCCTTCTGGGAGTGCCGTGACTGCGGCTACATTCCAAGTAAGCAGAAAGCCGCTCCGCCGGCGAAGAAATGAGATAACAAATTGGCCACTGCCGTCCTTCCAGCACGAGGTGTTCCTGCTTCCGCAGGCCTGACCCTGCCCGCCTTTACCCTCTGGTGGCGGGAACTGGTGCGCTTCTACCGGCAGCGCAGCCGGGTCGTGGGCGTGATCGCTTCCCCGCTGGTGTTCTGGGTGGTGCTGGGCTCGGGTTTCGGAACGTCTTTCCGGTCCGGTAGCGCACAAGGCCAGCAGCACTACCTCGACTATTTTTATCCCGGCACGCTCATCATGATCGTGCTCTTCACCAGCATCTTCACCATGATGTCGGTGATCGAAGACCGCAAGGAAGGCTTTCTGCTTTCGGTGCTGGTCGCACCGGTGCCGCGTTCGGCGATCGTCCTGGGAAAAGTCCTCGGAGGCACGACCCTGGCTGCTGCTCAGGGCCTGATCTTTTTGCTCTTCGCCCCGTTTGTGGGAGTGAGCATCGGCTTCATGTCGTTCCTGCTGGTGGTCCTAACGGTCTTTCTCGTCTCTTTCGCGCTCACCGCGCTGGGCTTCGCGATCGCCTGGCCCATGGATTCGACTTCCGCGTTCCACGCCATCATCAACTTGTTCCTGATCCCGCTGTGGCTGCTTTCCGGAGCACTGTTCCCGCTATCCGGAGCCTCCGGCTGGCTGCGGATCGTGATGCGCATGAACCCATTGACCTACGGCGTCGAAGCTCTGCGCGCCTTGCTCTATCCCGAGAGTCCCGCGCAATTTTCGCTGGCCTCATCGATGGCCACGCTGGTGCTGTTCTCGCTCTTCATGTTTGGCTTGGCATTTGTGGTAGCCAACCGCAGAACCACGAAACCGGCGGCGTGACATGGGCGAACACGACACAGCCGCCTTGCTTGGCGCTGTGGATATTGGAAGTGCAAATGGCATCATTGTCGCAACGGGTAGAATCCTGACTACTGTCAAGCGCGAATCTGGCGCGACTTCGGGTGGAATACGATGGCAGAGCTGCAGGAGTTCGCGAAGATCCTGTTAGGATTCCTGGGAGTTCTCACTTGCCTCTGGCTCTATCTGAAGCTCCTCGCGTTTTTCAAGGAACGCGGGGTCACCCTCGGTCGTTATGATGCCAGTCGCGAACCTGCGAAGGTGGAAATTCAAACTCTCTTCCACGGAAACACAAAAGACGAAGATCAGATCTGACTTTGTGTAAATCCATTCAGATTCATTTCGACGAACTCTAACAACCCCATGCCCGTACCCGCACAATACGCCATCTTCCCCGCCATCAACGCCAGCCTGAACGGTGCCAGCACGGTCCTGCTGCTGATTGGCCGCTGGTTTATCAGCCAGCGCCGTATCGCCGCCCACCGCGCGACCATGATCACGGCCGTAGTCACCTCGGCGCTGTTCCTTACGTCGTATCTCTACTACCACGCGCATGTCGGCTCGGTGCGCTTTCAGGGAACGGGCTGGTCGCGGCCCGTCTACTTCACCGTGCTGATCTCGCACGTGATTCTGGCCGTAGTCATCGTTCCGCTGGTGATCGTGACACTGACTCGAGCACTGCGCGAACGCTTCGATCGCCATCGCGCCATTGCCCGCTGGACATTTCCCCTGTGGCTCTACGTTTCGGTCACGGGAGTTCTGGTCTATTTCATGCTCTATCACTGGTTCGCGGCTTGATGGTTCCGCGGAGTCCGAGAAGCCTTAATGGGTGTCATGCAGCGTGAGCAGTTAAAATACTTCGATGGTTACTGTTCGACTCAGAATTGATGTTTCGGGCACCGTCGGGGATGAAGCTTGGACCCATCTCCAGCAATTTGATCCGATTCAAAAAGCCGTGTTCGGCCCGCAGTTCGGCTCCAGCGGCCCTTGCAAGCATTCGCCGACCGCCGCGCACCCGAAGGGCGAATGGATCGGCGCCGAGATCACCGTCCAGACGCCCCTGCTCGCCCAGTACGCCGTCTCGCATTACCTGGAGCAGGATCGCGTGCTGGACGCCGACGTGGTCGTGTAGTGTATATTTCGCCATTGCAAAGAACCGGGCCGCCAGCCATACCCAATGATTCCTGCCTCTTCGACTGAAACCGACAGCCCCGCCGCGTCGCCCGCGAAATCGCGTCCCGGAATGTCCACCCGCCACCGCGTCCTGTTCTTCGTCACGGCCTGGTTCATCGCCTTCATGCCGGTGCTGTTCTGGTGGAACACCTGGTTCGGCCGCAATCTGTCCGACAAACAGGTCACTGAGTATCTGCAGGACGACCGCCATCCCCGCCACATCCAGCACGCGCTCGTCCAGATGGGGGAACGCATGTCGCGTCATGATGCCGCTGCCACCCGCTGGTATCCTGACCTGGTTCACCTCGCGGCTCATCCCGTCGAGGAAGTCCGCAACACCGACGCGTGGGTCCTCGGGCAGGACACAACCGGTCCCGGCTTCCACGAAGCCCTGCTGAAAATGCTGAATGACCCTTCGCCGCTGGTGCGCGGGAATGCCGCTCTCTCGCTGGTACGCTACGGAGACGCGACCGGACGGCCGCAGATCGTGGCCCTGCTGCAATCGTTAAAGATTGTGGCGCCCGTTGCGGGTCGCGTGGTCGATGCCGACAAGCCGGGAACGGCTATCCGCCAGGGCGGCCTGATCGCGCAATTGCAGAACGGACAGCAGATCACGGAGGTCCGCTCACCCATCTCCGGTCGCATTCGCAACCTCTTTGTGCAGACCGGAAACACAGTCTCTGCCGGAGCCGAGATGGCGACCATCGATCCCGCCATCGAACAGGTCTGGGAAGGTTTGCGCGCTCTCTACCTGATCGGCCAACCCGACGACCTCGCCGCGGTCGCGCCCTACGAACGCGAGTTGCCGGAGGTCCCCGACCACATCCGCCAGCAGGCTCTCCTGACCGCCAAAGCAATCCAGGAACGAGCCAGCGCCGCACATTGATGCCAGCCAAGCGGGTTCCACGAGACACCCGGTCAGGGCATCCGGGTTGAACAGGAAATGCCCGCGCTGAAGTCTGCTTTATGTCCCAGAAGAAACGGCCCAGGCGCCCCTCCGTGTTCTCTGCGATCCCCCGGCGTTCTCTGCGCTTAGCTTTGCCGCGAAGTCAGCGCGCCGCATACCGCTCAAGAACGCCGCCAAAGCAAAACGCGCGCCGAAGCGCGCGTTGCTTACTGAAAGCTGATGGCTGACAGCTAAATCGCCATCGTTCCGACTTCCTTCTCCACCTCGGCCGTATCGACCATCACGATCGCGTCCCACGGACACCCGTCCAGGAAGCAGCCATCCGGTCCCTTGCTGATGCACTTCTTGCAGCCGATGCAAAGAATCGGGTCCACCTGGATCCGCCCGAAGGGCGGATGATCTTCGTCCGGAACCCAGAACATGCAGTCGGCCACGGGACAATATTCGACGCACGCCGGCGACCCGGCGCAGCCCGTACAGCACTCAGTGATGACAGCCAGCTCTTTGGGCTTTTTCTTGCGAGGCGTGGTCAAGCCGGTGGATTTCGGTTCGAACTTGAGTTCATCCGGGACCATCCCGGGAGCTTTGTTTACCGTGGTTTCGGCGGCCATAGGCTAGACGGATTATACCCTGAAAGCTCATCCGAACGCCCAGTGCATTCTTACCAAGCAGCGCGGAATCGTCACAGCCTGATTGTCCAGATACCACAATTTCCACCTGCCCGTTTCTGCTATAGTGAGCCTCCGAAGGAGCCTGCACTCATGGCAAAGAGCGTTAATAAAGTCATCCTCATTGGCAATCTGGGCAAAGATCCGGAAGTGAAGTACACGCCGCAAGGCACCGCTGTCGCAAAGATCACGCTCGCCACCAACGAGTCATACAAGGACAAGGCAGGCCAATGGCAGGAGCGCACCGAGTGGCACAATGTTGTGCTATGGCAGCGCATGGCGGAGATCGCCGGCGAGTACCTGAAGAAGGGCAACAAGGTCTATATCGAAGGCCGCCTGCAAACCCGCTCCTGGGATGACAAGCAGACCAACCAGAAGAAGTACATGACTGAAATCGTCGCGGGCACGATGGTTCTGCTCGGCGGACGCGGTGAAGGCGGAGGCGCGAGCGAAAGCGGAGGCTCCCGCGGCGCAGCCGACCATTTTGATCAGCGCGCACCCGAACCCGAACCGGCTGGAGCGTCGCCCATCACGGACGAAGATATCCCGTTCTAGCGCTCCCGCGCACAGCGTGTGCACGGATCAGAGCTGACTCCTCATCCGGGAAATCAGTGCCAGCAGAATCTCTGCAAGCGCGCTCGTCACTTACAGCGCCGGGCTCGCGCCACTTTCAACGACCCTCTGGGCCTTGCAGCCGGCCCTGTCGCCGGTCACTTGGGAATTTCTTTGATCTGCCGCGCCTGGATTTGCATTTGCCGCTCCAGCATCAACGACAGGAGGCCGAAAAGCTCCACCGCAACTTCCAGTTCGCTCTTCCCGCGGAGTCGATCGAATTTGTTGTCAGACTGTATGAGCCGGGATGCCTCACTCCTCATTTCATCAATTCGACTCTTAAGCGCGCCGATGTCGACGCCCAGATCAGCTTCATCGGTCCCGCTCGCCGAAAAGGCGGGCGGCGATGCCACGCTGTGGGCGCTATGTTTTTGCAGACTCTCGAAAACAGCTTTAAGTACCTGGTCAATCCCCGAAGCCACGTTCCTGACCATGTCGCTGGCCACTTGGCCCGCAGGCTCGTTCCCACTGCCCCCGTTGGCATCAGCAACGCTGTTCGCAATACCGGAAACGACGCTGGCCAGCGGCCCGGCAGCTCCTTCTGGGATGTTGGTTGACATTCCGGTCTCCCCTTCGGTCGGCATGCAGTTCCGCCTCAGTTATCGGAACCTGCACTGGAATGTTGCCATCTGCCGGCGACTCCACCTTGGTCTTTCAGACTCAGAAGCCCTGGGGAAGTATCCCGATCGCTCCATCTCCATAGCCCCGGTCCGGAACGAAGGCGTGCGATAGAATCGCCCACGAGGTGGCTTATGTCCGACCTGGCCAGTAAGACCTGCGTTCCCTGCCGCGGCGACGTCCCTGCGCTCACGGGACACGACCTGCACACCCTGAGCCATCAGCTTCCCAACTGGAAGGTGATCGACCAGCATCACATCACGCGCACTTTCACCTTCCCGGACTTTCAGAAGGCGCTCGACTTCGTGAACCGCGTGGGAGCGGTTGCCGAAGAGCAGGGCCATCATCCCGACATCCTGCTCACCTGGGGCAAAGTGGAAATCACGCTCTGGACCCACAAAGTGAAAGGCCTCACCGAGAGCGACTTCATTCTGGCGGCGAAGATCGACCCGCTGTAGCGCCTGGGTAGCGTCGGCGTCTCGCCAGGCGAAGACATTCAGCGAACTCACTCCACCATCGCGGGCGCGCGCGCAGTTTCCGGTCGCCACAGCTTCGTCGCCCACGCCCATAGAGCTGCCGGAATGAGCATGACCACTCCGGTCGCAGTCACCAGCGTGCGCGCGGAAATGCCGCTGTCGAGAAAGCTGCCGCACGCGTAGGCCCCCACGGCGATGGTCAGCATGCACAGTCCGAGATCGGCGGAGAACACGCGCCCGCGAAAGCGGTCGTCGGTATTCAACTGCAGCAGCGTGGTCGAGAATACCCAGACGGTCGAGCCTCCGCAGTGGGCAAACGCGGCCCACAGGCACGCGACCAAGACGCTGCCGGCTTTGCCGATGAGCGCGTAGCCGACCGCAGTCACCAGGTATCCGTATAGGATCCCGAGACGCAAACGGCGGTCCTGGTGCCCGGCCCAGGGTGCGCTGATGAGCGGGCCAATGAGTGCGCCCAATCCGCGCGCGCCCAGCAGCAGGCTCATGCCCAGCATCGCGCCGCGTTGCGGATCGAGGTTGTGCCAGCGCACCGGGAAATACTTCTGCCCCATCACCGTGAACAGGACCCAGCTGGGCCCGATGACGAGGTTTCCGGCCTTCGCGAAGATGGTCGCGAGCAGGTTGCGCTGGCCGCGCACGTAGCGCGCACCTTCGAGAATGGGAGAGTAGTCGAACAGTTCGCGCGCGCGCAGCGGTCCGGCTGCTTCGGCGTGCGGTTCGGCGAAATGCATGCCCGCGATCAGAAACGCGGACACCAGGAACGACAGCGCGTTCAGGACGAAAACGGCATCCCGCCCGAGCAGGGCGGCGACGATCCCGCCCAGTGTCGCTCCCAGCACGAGGTTCAGCGACCAGGTAGTCGAGCCCAGGGTGTTGGCCACGATGACGTCTTCCCGCTTCGTGATGTTCGGGATCACCGAGCTGCGCGCGGGCTCGAAGAAGGCGGCCATCAGGGTCTCGAGCAGGAGCAGCGGGTAGACCATCCAGACCAGCGCGCGCGAACGCACCAGCAGCATGGAGAGCACGATCACGACGCGCACCAGGTCCGCGGCAATCATCACGCGCTTGCGGCTGATGCGGTCGTTCACGACACCGGCCGTGGGGCCTATGAAGGTCTGCGGAAGGACTTGCAACACCAGCGCCAGCGCGACCGAGCTTGCGCGTCCGGTGAGTTGCAGAAGCAGGCTGTAAATCGCCAGGGTGTAAAACCAGTCCCCGATCTCGCTGACAATCTGCGCGCCCCACAGGCGGCGGAAGTTGCGGTTTTCCCGGAGCAGCCTCAGGTAGGAGGCCAGCGAGATGGAATTCGCTTCGCGTTCGCGTTCCGGTTCCATGCCTGCGGTTCTTCAAGATAACCGATCAGGTTGTGAATCCGGATTCTCCCCGGTCTTTCGTATCGCAGTGAACCTGTCGAACTATCCCCTGCACCTGTGGATTCAATGACTTACCGGAAACAAAGGAGCGGGATCTTTCAGCTCCGCCTCTTTGCGGCTGAAAAGAAGCACCTTCCAAACATGAAGAAGGCAAAATGGACGGGTGAAGTGCAAGAAATTGCACTCTCCTCGCATTGACACGGATTGTTATTCCCGGAAGGCATTCCGCATACGACGGATTTCCAAAGGCTTACTCGGTGTGAATGGGCCCGGCGCCTGGCTCAACAGGCGTGCCTTTTTAGGCATGGTGGTTGCTCTATTCAAACTGAGAAGGAGAACGACAGAATGTTCTCAAGGGCTCTGAAGGGTTTCATGCTGGTTATTTCGATCATATTGATGACCTCGGCATTTCTACCGCTCAGCACACCGAATCCGCCGCGTTCGCTGATGCTGCTTGGCGCAGGACTTGTGAGTCTGGCCGCCCTGACCCGCCGGCACTACGCCGACGAAAAATAGATTTTTCCGTTTCACCCTCGTCTCAAAACTCGTTACGGCCCGGGAGCAAGTTCCCCGGGCCTTTTTTGTCGGTAACCGCAGAGAAAAGTAGAAAAAGCGCGGAGGGCGCAGAGAAAAGTATCTACGAGGGACGTCCGCTTCCGCTTTCGGTGCGCGCTGCTTTTTGCGCGGACGTTCGATCGCGTGGACAGCATAACGTCCGGGCATCTTATAATCGTCGCCATGCTCGATGAACTGGAATTTCGAAAGCATTCGGAGCAAGCATTCGCAGATTTGAAGAAGAGCCTGTACGCGGCTGAGGACTCAGCCGAGATCGAAGTCGAGGATCAATCGGGGGCGCTGCACATCAGCTTCGAGGATGGCGCCCGATTCGTGGTGTCGCCGAATGCGCCCGTGCGGCAGATCTGGATTTCGGCGCTGACCACCAGCTTCAAGCTGGACTGGTCCGAGGAGAACAGCGACTTCGTGCTGGCCAAGACGGGCGAGAGGCTCAAGCCCTTGATGGGGCGCCTGATTAATCAGCAACTGGGGGAGCAGGCGGTGGAGCTGGACTGAGAGCCAGAACGCCTTTTACCGTAGAGGGCGCAGAGGAACTCGCAGAGCGCGCAGAGAATGGCTTGCTCTGGGGATGGAGGGACGGGCGGGGACGCCCGACGCTCCACAAGCAAAACTACATCTCAGCAATGTTTCGACCCGGTTCGAGTTTCTCGCGCAGGTGGGCGGCGATCTGCTTGCCGTGGAAGCGGCCGTTCTCGATGAAAATCTCGCTGGTACGCGATCCGGCCACGATGACCCCCGCAACATAGATTCCGGGCACGTTGCTCTCGAGCGTTTCCGGATCGCACACCGGACGGTGTTGCACGTCGGAAAGCTCCAAGCCGAGGCTGCTCAGAAAATCGTAGTCGGGATGGTAGCCGATCAGGGCGAACACGAAGTCGTTCGCCAGCCGGGTCGGCCCCTTGGGCGTGTTGAGCACCACGAAGTCGACGCCGATTTCCTGCACCGAGCTGCGAAACAATGCCGCAATCTCGTTGTTCTTGATGCGGTTTTCGAGGTCCGGCCGAACCCAATATTTCACCCCGGGAGAAATCTGGTCGCCGCGATGTACCAGCGTGACCCGCGCGCCGTGCCGCCACAGATCCAGAGCGGCTTCCGCGGCTGAGTTCTTGCCGCCGACCACCACCACATCGCTGTCATAGTAAGGATAGGGTTCCTTGTAATAGTGGTGCACCTTGGCTAAGATCTTCGCCGGGAATGTCGAGCGTGTTGGGAAGGTCATAGTAGCCGCTGGAAACGATGACCTTCTTCGTCCGGTAGTCGTGAATCTTGCCGGCGCGGTCGGTGGCGGTCACGCGGAAGTCTCCATCCTGCCCGGTCACCGTTTTCACCCACTGGTACTGGCAGACGTGCAGGTGGTAGTGGTCCGCGACCCTGCGGTAGTACTCGAGCGCTTCCTGGCGCGTAGGCTTCTGGCTGGCGCAAGCGAAAGGAATCTCGCCGATTTCGAGCAGCTCCGGGGTGGTGAAGAAGGTCATGTTGGTCGGATAGTTGTACACCGCATTGACCAGACATCCCTTGTCCAGAACGAGCGCCTTGAGGCCAATCTTCTGGGCCTCGATGGCGCAAGCCAGCCCCGTGGGTCCAGCGCCGATGACCAGCACATCCATCCAGCTGTCGGGCCGGACGCGGGCTTGTTTTCGGGGCAGGGTGGCGGGGATGTATTCCGTGGTAGCCAAGATATGTCCTGGTAGCAGGGCGCATATGGCCGCCCCGAGGTTCTTTCCAAACCAACGATTCTAGCACGCGCTTCGGGACTGACTTTTTTTCGCATCACACGCCCGCGTGCTCCGGCGCACAACTTGCCCGTTCATCCGCGCTATACTTTTCGTTGGTTTATCCCGCAACTACGGATCAGGAAAGCCCTATGGCCACGTCGACTGAACCAGTGACTCGCACCCGCATGGAATCCGACAGCATGGGACAGATCGAAGTGCCCGCCGACAAGTACTGGGGCGCACAGACCCAACGCAGCTTGCTCCATTTCAACATCGGCAACGACGTGATGCCGCGCGAGATGATTCACACATTGGGCGTCCTGAAAAAAGCCGCCGCGCTGGTTAATCAGGATCTCGGCAAGCTGCCTGCGGAAAAGACGAAGCTGATCGTGTCTGCCTGTGACGAAGTGATAGAAGGCAAGCTCGACGACCATTTTCCCCTAAGCGTGTGGCAGACGGGCAGCGGCACGCAGACGAACATGAACGCAAACGAAGTCATTGCCAATCGCGCGATAGAGATTGCGGGCGGCGTGATAGGGAGCAAAACGCCCATCCACCCCAACGACCATGTAAACATGTCGCAGTCGTCGAACGACACCTTCCCAACGGCGATGCATATTGCGGCTGCAGAAAGAGATTGGTCCATCGCCCTCATTCCCGCCTTGAAGGCTATGAAAGAGCTCGCTGGAAGCGAAAATGAAAGAAATTCCACGCGCATCATACAAATCGGCCGCACGCACCTCATGGATGCTGTGCCGATCACACTGGGGCAGGAATTTTCCGGATATGCGGAGCAGCTTGCAACAAGACATCGAACGGATCGAAGATGGCCCTTCCCAGGATCTGATCGAGCTTGCCATTGGCGGCACTGCCGTCGGCACGGGACTTAACACGCACCCCGAGTTTGCAAAGAAAGCCGCGGAGAAGATAGCGGAAAATTCGGGGCTTGCCCTTCAAGACCGCCTCCGAATAAGTTTGCGGGTCTATCTGCAGGGCACGACGCCCTGGTCTTTGCAAGCGGAGCCCTCAAGACGCTGGCGTGTACGCTTATGAAGATCGCGACGGACTTTTGCTGGATGGGGTCGGGACCGCGGTGCGGGGCTGCAGGAACTGATCTTGCCTGCCAACGAGCCGGGGTCGTCGATCATGCCCGGGAAGGTGAATCCTACGCAATGCGAGGCCATGAGCATGGTGGCGGTGCAGGTACACGGAGCAACCGCGGCGGTGGGGTTCGGCGGGTCGCAGGGAAATTTCGAGCTGAACGTTTA
>CAVRZQ010000020.1:0-26989 GCA_963725575.1 uncultured Acidobacteriota bacterium | reverse complement strand
CGATCTCCGCCAGTGGTTCCAGTACGAATCGGCGCTCCTGCATGGCGGGATGAGGAATTGTCAGGCTGTTGGCGTCCACACGTCGATTTTCAAACAACAGTGTCAATATTGATTTTGCGCGGACCTTTGTTTTGTATACGACGCCGGCCCATATCGGCCTCGACCGCCAACGCAATGCCTGCAAGCAGCTTGCCTGCGGCATCTACTCGGTGTCGAGCGCGACCACGCAATTCAAAACCAGGGTTGGTCCGGGACGTCGACCGGTTGGGTCTCATAGAAGGCGGGTAACCACCGCCTGCTGCGAGCCTGCTCCCCTCAACCGTTCGATGGCGACTTTGAGATTGGCGTCACGATCTCCAACGTTCGAGCCCAGCGAAAGATAAACACGTTTGCGCATCGGGCAACAGTTTCGGGTTTCCGGGGCGGCCCTGGCCAGCAAAATCGGATGCGGACGACCACGTCGTTGCCCGAGACGTCTCCCCACAAAGGCCATAGCCACGAGTGAGTCTGGCCCGCCGGGACCTATTACCTTCGTGCCTTTTACCAGTACCGGCGCGACCCTAAAATAGTGAGCTATGACGTTGGAGTCCCTGCTGGTGTGTCGCGACACGGAGGTTGTCCGCGTCCTGCGCCCGACCCTCGAAAAGCTGTCGATCGAGGTGGAAGTCTCGGCGGCGGCCCGTTCCGGCGCTGAGATCCTTTCCGCCTCCAAGTTCGATGCGGTCATTATTGACTGCGACGATCTGCAGGGCGGCAGTCACGGTCCTGCGGACTCTGCGCAAGACGCCAGCAACACGACGTCGGTACGCGTTTGCCGTCCTTAACGGCAAAACGACCACCCAGGAAGCGTTCGAATGGGCGCCAATTTCGTCTTGCAGAAGCCCATCACCACGCCGCACCCTACGCGCTGTTTCAATGCAGCGCTGAATTTCATGGTGCGCGAGAGGCGCCGCTACTTCCGCTATGCCCGCTCGATATCCCGGTGCAAGCCTCAATGTCCCGCAGGGTCCGGAACTCACCGCCACCGCCAGCAACCTAAGCGAAGGCGGCATGGCCATGCGCTTCGACGGTAAATCTCGCCAAGAATGCGATCGCGACGTTGCATTTCACGCTGCCCGGCACCAACGTTGTATTGAACCGAAAGGGCAGATTGCCTGGACCGACGTATAGGCCGGACCGGCATTCGCTTCGTGGAGGTCCCGCAGTGCCCGCAGCACCAGTTGGACAAATGGATGACCGATGCGCCGGCTGAACGATATGCCAGCTCTTCGCTGACGCACTTGTCCCTGCACGTAGGCTCCCGAACCCCATATTCCGATGCATCCCTAGCGCACTCCCCGTATCCAGCCGTGATTGCGCTCCCGGCGGCTTTGACAGGCCGCGGAATGACTTCGCCTGGAGTCTGGCCGGCGGCTTCGGATATTCAACTCGACAACCGGAACAGGAGCGCATGACCACTTGGCCACGTTTGATCACACTGGAAGTGAGAGATTGCCCGCGTGGAGCGGACTGCTACGCTGGCTGGAAGAGGATCGGCCCGCTGCTGGCGATGCGGGTCGAAAGACCTGTCGCCGGAGCGCCAAACCCTGGCGAAGCGCTTCGCCGCCCGCATCGATTGACCAGACCCGCGCCGAGCTGGATCGGTTGGTGCAGAACGCACGACCGAAAGTGGAGATCAGGATTGTCCCCTGCGAACCCGCTGACTGAAAATAATTTCGCAGCACGACCCACGTAGGGGCAGACGCCCTCGTCTGCCCGGCGGAGCGCCAGCTCCGCTCCTGACACGCAGGCCAAAGGCAACAATGCTGGAATCGATTGAGACGGTCCTAACGCGGCTCAGTGGTGGCCCGTATGGAGGTGACACGGCTATCGAAACCTAGCCGGGCTGGCGCCCGGCCGCCCAGACGAGGGCGTCTGGGTCTACACGATCTCATGCCTCGCGATCGCTTTTAAAATCCCTCGCCGTCAGACTGGTGTGGCCGCCAGGGCGTGTGCGGCTGCGGAACTCGGGTTGGTGGACTCCTGTAAGGAAGTTTCTTCCCAGAGCGTTTTGTCGCGAAGCAGGCGCGACACCAGCGCCGTATGCATGGCATGACCGGCGCGGTCGGCCACCACGTTCCCAGGATCTGCTTTCCCGCCAGCGCCAGGTCGCCGATCAGGTCCAGCACCTTGTGCCGCACGAACTCGTCGGCGAAACCGCAGCGGAGGATTCTCAACCTCCTCGCGGTTCAGCACAATGCATTTTCCGTCGAAGCGCCCGCGGATCAGTCCCTTGCTGCCGCATGGCCTCCGCTCTCGTGCAGGAAGCCGAAGGTCCGCGCCGGCGCAATTTCTCGCAGATAATTGCCGTCTGAGAGGTCCACGCAGAAACGTCTGCCTGCCCAATCAGCGGATGAGGAAAGTTGATGGTGTAGGAAACCGAATAACGTGTCGGCCGGATATACGGCGATGAACTTGTCGCCCTCGCGCAATTCGATCTCGCGCCGTATCCGCAGGTAAGTGCGCGGCCGCCGCTGCTTGCGGATGCCCGCCTTCTGGATCATCTCGACAAACGGGACGGGCGCTGCCATCGAGGATCGGTAACTCCAGGTTGTCGAGTTCGACGATCGCGTTGTCGATTCCGGTCCCGATAAAGGCCGAGAGCAGGTGCTCGGTGGTGGAGATGAGCACGCCCTTCTTCATCAAACTGGTGGCATAGCTGACGCGCGCCACGTTGCGGCCCGTTGCCTCGACTTCGAAGTCATCCAGATCGGTGCGCCGGAAAACGATCCCGGAACCCGACAGCGCGGGCAGGATTCGCAGATGGACCGGAGCTCCGCTATGCAGGCCTACGCCCTTGCATTCCACGGCCCCGCGGATTGTCTGTTCCTGCTTCAAGAGGGGAGCTAGATGTGTTTGATACGCACCAGCTTACAGGCGGCGACAAATATTTGTATGTGGTAAATAAGCCACACTGCGTGTCTCAAACGCGCTGCGATAGGCAACACGGGAAGCCTATCTGCTTCATTTCGGAATAGATAGCGAAGGGGGCCCGGGCGAAGGGGTGCCTACAGTTCAACACCCTTCGGAGGGGATTTGATTCCTGCTATTTCTTCTTTTCCGGCAAGGTGCTCGGATCGTAGGTGGTCCTGGCCTCGAACAGCGATTCATTCAACCCGTTGTTGTAGGTCACGGTATTAAGGAAACGCTGGTTCGACATCTCTCCGTTGTAGAACCGGGTGATGCTGTATGGGGTCATGATGCTCTGGGTGGGGCGGTAGGCGTCGTAGATCTCCTCTTCCGTGTTGCGCAGGTTGTCAATGGGATCGCGCCAGGTGAACATCTTTTTGATCGGCAGGTGCGTGCTGCTGTCCAGATAGAGCGTCACGCTGTCGTTTTTGGTATTGAGCACGCTCACCTGATCGGCAGGCTTATCGGCCGCGACCGCGGGCCCGTCGTAAAACAAGGCGACTCCGGGTTCGTGGATCCAGCGGCGCAGCACCCACTCGAGGGAATGCTCGCGCCGTCGCAGGAAGTCGTCCAGCAACTTGCTCTCGATCCCGGCAGTGCCCTTGAAAGTAATCTCGTAACCCTTGTCCCCGTTGTAAACGTAGGCGATGTCGCGTTGCTTGGTGACTTCCACGCGCTCCTTGTCGGGGAATTTTACGAAGCGCCAGAACAGCACGCCCGCACTGGTGGCTTCGCCGCGATGGAAACTGTAGGTGCGCCCTTGCTGGGTCATGTCCTGGATGTCGAGGTAGGCTTGGCCGCCGAGCGCCTGGATCGCCTGGTCGAGCAACGCCCTCGCCTTGGCGGCATTCTCCTGCGCGATCGGAGCAGATTGCGAAGATGGGGATCCGGCGGTAGACGGCGCCGCGCCCTGTGCCGCCGAGCCAGCGCTCAGAATGAGGACCACTAGGAATAAACGCATGAGTTCAGGTGATTAGACGCCTAAAAGGGCGCCCTCGGCTGTACGAACAATCGCACAATCCAGCCCCGTGATGATCGCTGCTCAGCCTGCCAGCACAGCCCCGCCGTTCACATTGAAGACTTCGCCCGTGATGAACCCGGCTTGCTCCGTACATAAAAACAGGATGGGCGCCGCGATTTCCTCCGGCGTTCCCACCCGCCCCATCGGGATCGTCGAGAAAATACTGGCTCGCGTCTTTGGGTCATTCAGGGCCGGCACCGACATGTCGGTCGCGACCCACCCGGGTGCCACACAGTTTACATAAATGCCGTCCGGTGCCAACTCCGTCGACAGCCCTTTCACCATGCTGATGAGCGCGCCCTTGGTGGCCGCGTAATCCACATGGAAAGCTTCGCCCCTCTGTCCCGCGGTCGAACTCACCAGAACGATATGGCCGCCTTTGCCCGATTGCAAGGCTTGTTGCTTTTTCATCTGGGCCACGGAGTGCCGGATCAGGGAAAAAACACTGTCCAGGTTCACCGCGACGGTTCCGCGCCACTGGGCATCGCTCATGGTGTCGACGGAAGCGTCCTTGGGCGGCCAAATGCCATGATTGGCGACCAGGATATCGAGCCGGCCGAAGCGTTTGATCGCTTCTCCAACCAGATCCTTGGCCGTTTCCAGCCCCGTCAAATCGCAGGCGACGGCCGCACAGTGCTCCGCGCCGCACTCTGTGACCAGCGCGTCCGCCGGGCCTTTCGCGCTCTGATAATTGAACAGAACGTTCGCCCCCGCCGCCACAAACGCGCGCACGGTGGCCGCGCCGATCCCGCGCGACCCGCCCGTGATGAGCGCAACTTTACCTTCCAGGGAGAGAGAGACCGCCATGTCTGGTAGTTTCAGGGTTTTGAGCGAAGATTTGCAAGAGCAGGTCGTCAGGTCTCAGATGATCAGAGGTCCATTCTGGTACGCATGGACCTGTTGGCTTGCTCCTCACCTCGAAGTTTCGAATGCTTCCCTGGGTGTGCGGGCAGGCAGACGCGATGACGAGAGCATAGATTCGGTTGTCCTGAGGCCGGACACCTGACCCCTGAGACCTGCTTTTCCTAGTCTCCCAGACTCGGAGTCTTGCCCGTCTTTAGCTGCCGCAAGAGAACCCGGACCAGCATCCCGTCGTAGCGAGTGCCGCTGAGCTTTTCCAATTCCGCCAGCGCCTGCTCGCTGGTCTTGGCGGCCGCAAACGAGCGTTCGGTGGTCATGTTCACGTAGGCGTCGGCGAGGGCGAGGATCCGCGCCCATAGCGGAATCTGCTCGCCGTGCAGGCCGTCCGGATAGCCGCTGCCGTCGAAGGCCTCGTGATGGTGATCGACCGCCTTCTGCTGCATCAGCTGCCGGGAATCGTGCCCACGATTTCCGCTCCCGCCCGGGCGTGCATTTTCATCAGCGAGAACTCGTCTTCGGTGAGCGGCCCGGGCTTGTTGAGAATGCGCTCCGGAACAAAGATCTTGCCGACGTCGTGGACGCGGCCGGCATAGGCCAGCTCGACGATTTCCTCCGGGGGCAATGCCAGGGCCCGGCCAATGATCTCGGCGTAGCGGCCCACCATGTCGCCGTGTCCGGCGCCGTTCAGCTCGCGCGATTCCGCAGCACGGTCAGCGCCTCAATCGATTCCCGCAGCACGTGAACGTTGCAGTCTTCGCCGTCCCCGCACAGCTTCCGCAGCGTGGACCAGTTCTTCCAGATGCTCGGGGCCGGTGTGCTCCCGCTGCAGGAAGCCTTCGATGTAGCTCGAAAGCAGTTGGCGCTGCGCGGCGACATCTCTCCGTCGCCGAACTCTTCCGCCGTCGAAACCCGGTTGCCGCCGGCATGCTTGGACACGTACATGCCGGCGTCGGCCACGCGAATAATGTCTTCCACCGAAAACCCGTGCACCGGGAAACTGGCCACGCCGAAGCTGCCGGTGATCTTGTGCTCTTCCAGCATCGGATCGGTGCACCAGCCACAGCCGCAGTCGCTCCGCCAGCACCTGCGCCTGCTCGATCGCCGGTTTCCGGCATCAGGATGATGAACTCGTCGCCGCCGTAGCGCGCCACCACGTTCGACTGCCGGCACTTCTGTTCCAGCAACCGGCCGACGCGGGCCAGCACCAGGTCGCCTTCCAGATGGCCGAGCGTATCGTTCACTTCCTTGAACTTGTCCAGATCGATCAGCACCACCGAGAAGGGCCGCCCGGAGCGCGAGGCGCGCTTCCACTCCGAAGCTAAGCGCCTCCCAGAAGAAGCGCCGCGTCTTGATGCCGGTCAGCCCGTCGGTGATCGATTGCTGCTGCAGTTTCTGGAACACGAATGAATTGTGCAGCGCGGTCGCCAGCAAGTCGGCCAGCGTGTTCATGATCAGAACGTCCTGCGGCGCGAATGCATTTTCGTCGCGGCTCTCCACGTTGAGCACGCCCAGCAGAGTCTCGCCGTAGGTGATCGGGCAGGCAAAGCACCGCGCGCGATTCCGGCAGCACTCCCTGCAAGTTGTCCTCGGCCCGGCGTTCTGCACCAGCGCGCTCTCGCCGGTGCGCGCCACCCGGCCCAGGATGCCCGCTCCCAGCGGAATGCGCTTGCCCCAGCGCCTGCGCGGTCGTTCCGGCCTCGGCTTTGATCTCGATGTCCTTGGTGGCATAGTCCATGATGCCGATGCCGATGTGGTCGAAGCGGAAGTTCTTCTGGATCTCGCGCACGATGTCGGCCATCATCTGCTCGGCGTCTTCGCTGGAGATCGCGGTCTTCGAAATGTTGTTCAGAAACGCCAGATGCCGCGACGCGGCGCTGCTCTTCGGTGAACAGGCGGGCATTCTCCACCGCCACCCGACACTTGGCCGGCCGCGGTCTGCATCACTTCCAGGTCGCGCTGCTCGAACACGATATTCGCGCTCGGTGCTCAGGGCCGCCATCACTCCCGCGGGCTTGCCTCCCAGCAGGATCGGCGCGGCGCAGAAGGACTTCGCCGGCGTGCCCGGAACGTAGGACAGCGCCCAGTCGCTCGCGGATCTTTTCCAGATCGGACCGGATCAGCAGCGGCTGCCCGGTGCGAATGATGTATTCGGTCAATCCATTGCTCGACCTTGCGCGAGCGCTTGGGCAGCACCTGGTCCGTTTTCCATTTCCAGCTCGAAGCGGATCTCGTCGTCCTCCTGGAACGCGATGTAGAAATCGCTGGTATCGAAAATCTGGCCCAGTTCCTTCTGCATCGTGCGCAACACTTCGTCCTGGTCGAGATGCGAGCTGATGGCCTGCCCGATCTGGGTGAGCAGTTCGTATTCCTTGGTGCGGCGCTGGGCGTCGTGCATCACCACGTAGTTTTCCAGCGTCAGCGCGATCTGCAGCGCCAGGCCGATCAGCAGCCGCAGATTCGACGAGCCGAACATGCGCCGTTCCGCGTGGGGAAACAGGATGACGCCGAAGTTGTGCTCCCGGGTCTGCAGGCTGACCGCCGTCAGGTTGCGGATGTTCTCTTCCGCCAGCACCTGCTTGAAATGTTTCGAACTGGCCGCCGGGAAGCGCCGGCAGCGGCTCTGTCATCTCGGCACATTGCGGAACGTGACGAACCCGCCGCGCCGGTAGGCCAGTTCGCAGATGTAATCGCCGGCCCGGTCTTTTCCAGTTTCTCGATAAACTCCGGCGAGAAACCCCTCTGCACCGAGGGCAAGACTCCCCGCCACTGCTCGGAGATGCAGATGACGGCGCGGCGGGTCGGCAGGGGCGCCACCAGCCGGTCCAGAAATGCCCTGCATGCTCGGCACCAGGTCGTCGGCCGAGAGCAGCCGCCGTGGGTCCACGCCCAGCGTCGAAAACGCCAGCGCATTTTCCTGCACCGCATTGCGCTCGTTCTCGAACAGCACCATCACCATGGCGATGCCCAGCAGCATCTGCGGGATCGGGCCCAGGAAATGGCCCGCGTCGCCCAAAACCTCCAGAATACGGACTGACGGAACTGGCCCAGCCCCATCAGCACGGCCCACAGCGCCAGCGAGATTGCCAGCATGCGGAATGCCAGCGAATTGCGCTGGTGCGCGTAGCGGTAGAAATGGAACGAGCAGTACAGCAGCATCGCCGCCAGTCCCCAGCTCCAGGCGCAGATGCGGCACGACCGCCATGTCATGCTGGAAGACGCCCTGCACCATGTGGGAGCGCAGGTTCCAGAGCGTCAGCCCGATGCCGGCAACACCGATCGCGACGTCATACCAGTGCAGCCGAAACGGTTCCCGCATCAGCCGGGTCGAGACGAAGATGCAGAGCGCCATCGCCACCAGCAGCAGCGAGCTGGCCAGGAAAAGCCAGGCCGAGGGTCCGTGATAAGTGTTCCAGGCGTCCAGCGCGATAGTGCAGCGTGTACGCCGCCCAGGCCAGTTGCCAGGCGCGGAAATAGGTTGTCGGCTCTGCTCGTACAGGTAGGTGAAGACGAGAAACAGCAGCAGGGCCACGATCCCCGGGAATCACCAGACCCGTGGCGACGCTGTTCATGGCGCGCAATTACAGCTCGGACGACTCATTTACCACAGCAACGTTGGGATTGTCAGTGGTCCCATCGTTGCACAGCGCGACCAGCAAACTCAATACGATTTCAGTACAGGGGGTGTGGAAACACGGGGCCCATCGGGTTCGACTGACCGGGGGCAGCTGGCAGGCGGCTCGTGCTTGACGCTGCTTTTCGCGAACCCGTAACATGAACCTTCCCATGTCGAACCCGCCTACTTCCCTCAAAAAAGACGACTTAGCCGCTCTCGGCGCCGCGGTTCGTTTTGCGCCGTCGCCCACCGGCTTTCTGCACGTCGGCAGCGCCCGCACCTTTATCTTCAACTGGCTCTACGCCCGCCGAAACGGCGGGCACCATGGTCCTTCGCCTCGACGACACCGACGTCGAGCGCAACACCGAAGCCTCCGTCAACTCGATCTTCGAAGGCCTGCACTGGCTCGACCTCGGCTGGGACGAGGAATACAAACAGTCCGAACGCCTCGCGCTCCACCAGAAAACTGCCGAGGCGATCTTCCAGAAAGGCCTGGCCTACCGCGACTTCACGCCCGCGCACACCGGGGACACCGAACGATCCGGCGCTCAGGGCACCTGGCTGTTCAACCCCGGGATGCGCGAACTCTCCCGCGAAGAGAGCGACCGCCGCGCCGCTGCCGGAGAGTCGTTCGCCCTGCGCTTCCGCGTGCCCCGCGGAAGCGGCGAGGAAGTCCGCTTCACCGACGCCGTCTACGGCGAGCAGAGCAAGCTGGCCGACGACATCGAAGACTTCGCGCTGCTGCGCTCCGACGGCATGCCCACCTACCACCTGGCCTCCTGCGCCGACGACGTCGACCTGCGCATCAGCCACATCATCCGCGGCCAGGACCATCTCACCAACACCTTCAAGCACGTTCTGATCTTCGAGGCTGCCGGTGCCAGGGTCCCGCAATTTGCCCATCTGCCGCTGCTGGTCGCGCCCGACGGCTCCAAGCTCTCCAAGCGCCGGCACGGTCCCGTCGTCAGCGTGACCACCTATCGCGATGCCGGCTTTCTTCCCGAAGCCTTCATCAACTTCCTGTGCCTGCTGGGCTGGTCGCCGAAAAACGATCGCGAACAGATGTCGCGGCGGAACTGATGGAACGCTTCTCGCTCGAAGGCATCAATCGTGCCAATGCGGTCGTGAACTTCAAGGAGCCGGGCTCTGCTCCGGGAACAGAACATCGCGCGCGAGGAATCGGGCGCGGTCATCCCCGCGGCGAACGAGCAAGCTGAAGGCCATCGCCCCAATCCGAAGAAACCTTCGATCCGAAAGCCGTCTGGCTGAACGCCGAACACATTCGCGGGCTTTCCGATTGACGATCTCAGTGCGCGTCTGCTGCCCATCGTGCAGGCCGAGGGCTATTCGATCGATGCGACCCGGATGCTGAAGATCACGCCGCTCATTCGCGAGCGCATCAAGCTGCTGCGCGACGTGCTCACCGCGGCCGACTTCTTCTTCGTTGACCAGCTGCCGCCTTACGACCCGGCCGAATTGATCCCGCAAAAAGGAGATGCCGCCATGGCGCTGAAGGTGCTTGCGAAAGCACGGGAAGTCTTGGCTGGCACAGAGTTCAAGCACGATCCGCTGGACCAAACGCTCCGCGCTGCCGCCCAGGAACTCGGCATCAAGGCGGGACAGATGTTCCAGCCGATCCGGGTAGCCGTCTGCGGCCGCAAGAATGCGCCGCCATTATTTGAGACGCTGGAAGTACTGGGCCGAGACAAGACGCTGGCGCGCATAGGACAGGCGATCGCGAGAATTCAATAGGTAGATTGCAAAGCAGCGGTTGCTCCGTCTGCTCGAAAGACACTCGGTCCCACAATCCCCGGCCCGCTCGAGCCTTAGGTTATAAAATGAATGGCTAATGACTCCGACCGACTCCTCCACTGAAGCCATGGCCGACTCTTCCGCCGAACCTCGCCCGTCCAATTTCATTCGCGACATCATTCTCGAAGACCTCAAGACCAACAAATACGCAGGGCCGGGTGCAGACCCGCTTTCCTCCGGAGCCTAACGGGTACCTGCACATCGGGCACGCGAAGGCTATCTGCCTCGACTTCGGACTGGCCGACGAGTTTCACGGCCACACCAACCTGCGCTTCGACGACACGAATCCTTCCAAGGAAGAAACCGAGTACGTCGATTCCATCATGGAAGACGTCAGCTGGCTGGGTTTCCACTGGGACGGCCTCTTCTACGCCTCCGACTACTTCGACCAGCTTTACGAGTGGGCGGTGCAAGCTCATCAAGGACGGGCAAGGCGTATGTCGACGATCTGACGGCGGACGAGATCCGCAAATATCGCGGCACGCTGACCGAGCCGGGCAAAGACAGTCCCTATCGCAACCGCTCGGTGGAAGAAAATCTGAGACCTGTTCGAGCGCATGAAGGCCGGAGAATTTCCCGACGGCTCGCGCGTGCTGCGCGCCAAGATCGACATGGCTTCGCCCAACCTCAACATGCGCGATCCGGTGATGTACCGCATTCTGCACGCCGACGCATCACCGCACCGGCGACAAGTGGTGCATCTACCCGATGTACGACTACGCGCACGGCCAGTCGGACTCGATCGAGAAGGTCACGCACTCGATGTGCACGCTCGAGTTCGAAGATCATCGCCCGCTCTACAACTGGTTCATCCAGCAGCTGGGCATCTTCCCCTCGCAACAGATCGAATTCGACCGCCTGAACCTGACTTACACGCTGCTCAGCAAGCGCAAGCTGCTGCAACTGGTGCAGGACGGCCGCGTGAACGGCTGGGACGATCCGCGCATGCCCACGCTGTCGGGCATTCGCCGCCGCGGCTACACGCCGGAAGCGATCCGCAACTTCTGTCGGCAGCATCGGCGTGTCCAAAACCAACGGCACGATCGAGCTCGCCATGCTCGAACACTTCGTGCGCGAAGACCTGAACAAGCGCGCACCGCGCGTGATGGCCGTGCTGCGTCCGCTGAAAGTTGTCATCGACAACTATCCGGAGAACCAGGTCGAGGAAATGGACGCGGTCAACAATCCCGGAGGATCCAGGCGCAGGCACTCGCAAAGTCCCGTTCTCAAAAGTTCTCTACATCGAGCAGGACGACTTCCGCGAGAACCCGCCGAAGCAGTACTACCGCCTCTCGCCGGGGCGGGAAGTGCGGCTGCGTTATGGCTACCTGGTCACCTGCACCAGCGTGGTTAAGGACGACAAGGGCGAGGTGGTCGAGGTGCATTGCACCTACGATCCCGCGACGCGCGGAGGCAATACGCCGGACGGGCGCAAGGTGAAATCCACCATCCACTGGGTTTCGGCCGCGCACGCCATCGACGCCGAAGTGCGCCTGTACGACAACCTCTTCACGAAGGAAGATCCCAATCAGACCGAGGAAGGAAAAGATTTCATCTCGAACCTGAATCCGAACTCGCTGGAAGTGGTCAGTGATGCCAAGCTCGAGCCGTCCCTGGCGAATGTCGAAGTTGGAAGCCGCTACCAGTTCGAGCGACTGGGTTATTTTTGTGTCGACCCTGATTCAATCCCGGGAAAGCCCGTCTTCAATCGCACCGTCGCGCTGAAGGACACGTGGGCCAAGGTGGAGAAGAAACAGGGCGGGAAGTGAGGGCGGGATGCGATTGAGGACAACGATCCTTCTGACGATGCTGGCAGTTTTCGGTTCGTGTGCGAGCGTGGCACAAAAGGGAGGCGCGAGGCCGCCCTCTCCCTGCACGCAGTGGAAAGCGTGGCACAACCTGCAACCGGGAACTGCTCCCGCCACCCTGCACGTGACCGCCGCCTGCCATTTCCCGACTTCCGGGTATTCGGTCGAACTGGTGCCGGCGGGGGGCAAGACGGGTGCGAAGGTGTTGACGCTGAGAAAGGTCGTGCATAAGCCGGAGGGCATGGCCTTGCAGGTGATCAGCGAGGTGCCGCTGCAGTACACAGTTGAGACCGCGTCTGAATATAAAGAAGTAAGGATCAAGCCTGATAAGGTGCGGGTTCCGGTGGAGAAGGTCTACTAAGACTGACGGGACGACGAGCAGGACGCCCGTCGCTCCACCTGGCAGCCTAGCGGTGCGCGTGCGGACTTTGCGCGGGATTCTTTCCGTGCGGCGTTGCACCCTTCAGAACTTTCACTTCAAAATCCACGGGCAGATGTTTCGGAGGGTAGCAGGCGGCGTTGTCGCAGGCCTGGTACTTGAGATCTCCGTGAATGGCGTACTTGCCGGGCTGAACAGTGTGCAGAGGCCGGACCGTCATGCTGACCGTGAAATCGCCGGTGTAGACGTTCAAGGGCTCGTCGGGAGCGAAGGGAAACGTCATGTCCTTGCCTGCCGGATAGCTGGTGCGGGTCAGCGCGATGTCGGTGGGCGCGTCCATCTTGAGGGCAGTGGGGATCAGGAACTCGCTCTTGGGCGTGTTCGAGTTGATGTGGAAACCGGGCGCGACGCGAAAATGCAGGCTGACCGGCGCACCCTTTCCGCGGGTCACGGTCACGAGATCGATGGGCGCCACCGTCACCGAGGGCGACTTCTTGCCCGGCGACTGCGCGAAGGCGAAGCCCGTGAGCAAGACGAAGGTGACGAGAAACCGCATTTTCATGGTGGGCATCAACGGAATCTTAGACCCGATCGGGGCCCGCGCCTACGTTACTTTTGCGCCTGTACCGCGTGCCCCTGGCCGAGTGCTTTCTTGATGTTATCGACGAACAAGCTGCGGCTTTGTAAGCCAAATTCGCGGGCCACGATCTTGCCATCCCGGTCGATGAAGAAGGTAGTCGGCAGCACGTTCACCCCGCCGTAGTCCTGGCCGACCGCCTCTTTGCCGAGCAGGATCGTGTAGTTGACGCCCATCTCTTTCACGAACTTGGCGATCTCGTCTTTGCCCGCGTCGTCCATGGCGACGCCTACGATCTGCAGGCCTTGCGGTCCATACTCCTTTTGCAATTCCACGAACCAGGGCATCTCGATCTTGCAGGGACCGCACCAGGTCGCCCAGAAATTCAGCAGGACGGCTTGGCCCTTGTAGGCGCTGAGCTGGACATTCTTGCCATCGAGCGATTCCAGCGTGAAATCGGGGGCGGGTTTGCCGGCGACATCGAGGCTATCGGAGCCGCCACCGGCGCCGGCACGGCGGGCGGCGTGAAAGCCCACGAACAGCATAGCCGCCACCAGGGCCGCCACAAAAAACAGAGCTGCGGGATTACGTTTCACGGATCAATCCTCACTAAAGCGCGAAGCGATTCAGGAACGAGAAGTAACGCGCAATTATGGTAAAGCGTCCAAACACCAGCAAGCCTCCCAGCACAATCAGCAGCGCGCCGCTCCCGACTTCGAGTGCGTGCATGTGCGAACGGAAGCGGCTGTAAAACTTCAGAAATCGCTCAATGCCGAGCGACGTGAGTAGGAAGGGCACGGCAAGGCCAAGAGAGTAGATGGCCAGCAGAAAGATGCCCTTCATCACAGAATTCTGCGCCGCGGCCAGGCCGAGAATCACCGCGAGAATCGGGCCTACGCAAGGCGTCCACCCAAAGGCAAACGCGAAGCCGATCACAAACGATCCCCAGGCCGTACTGCCGCCCTTCACGCTATGCAGGCGCGCGTCGGTATAGAGTGCCTTGATCTTGAAGATGCCGGTCAGGTGCAGGCCGAAGATAATGATGACGACTCCTGCCACCTGCGCCAGCACCGACTTGTAGCGAGCCAAAATCTGTCCCACTTCTGTCGAAATTGCGCCCAGGGTCACGAAAACAATGCTGAAGCCGAGGATGAACGCGACGGAGTTCACCATAACCTTGCGCAGGAGTTGAGAGTCGTTCGACTTAAGTTCCTCGACGCCGGCCCCGGAAATCAGCGACACATAACCGGGCACGAGCGGCAACACGCAGGGCGACAGGAAAGAAATCAGTCCGGCGACAAAGGCCGCAATCGGCAGGGGGAGTGTTGACATTGTGATTATTCTACCCGTCCTTCGGTGAAAAATACGCGCAGCCTGCCTGGCTGAGGCCGCCACTATCCAGACGCGGAAGGGTATGGCCACCTTGAACAGATGCGCCGTGGAGGCCAGATGTTACAGAAATCGCACGCTCCTGCATGAGCCGGCCCTGTTATGGGTGTCTTGTCCATGGATCGCGCAGGGACAGACGAGTCACGTGGGGACAGACGCCCCTCTGTCCGGCCGAGCGAACCTTGGCTAGGGAACAGGCTTCGGATATGCCTCGGGGCGGTTTCATGGCAGCGAATGCAAGAACTCCAGCCGGGCTGGCACCCGGCCGCCCAGACGAAGGCGTCTGGGCCGACGTGATTCGGGCGTGCGCGGTCCTCGTCAGAACCGGAACAGGTACGACGCCTTCACGAAGAACTGGCGGCTGTCGTTGATATAGCCGTACGGCGTCGTGAGCAGGCCCGTGGGAGTCGGGATCAGGCCACGATCCAGGTTCTGCAGGTTGCTGTTGTATCCGACGTAAATCGCCGTGCCGGGATGAACGAGATAGGTAACCAGGAAGTCGGCATTGAAGTTCTTAGTCGGCGACAGCGAACTGAGCAGGGGATTCGAGAGCACGCCGGTGTATTGCAGGATGACGCGTGCCGACAATTCCCTGGTGAACTGGTAGTTCCACTTGCTGCGCAAGATGTGGTTCGTCACCGCGGTCAAATGCGTGTCGCGCTCGCGGATGTGCTCGAGCAGGTAGTTGTTGTCGATGCGCAGGCGTCCAGACGCGTGAAAGGTCAGGGTGAAATTGCCCTGATCTTCGTGGCCGATGACCGGCACGCGACCGGCGGACGGGTTGTAGTTGGCACCCCCTCCAGACACGAAAAACCACGAGAAATCGATCTGCTTGATCCAGCTGGTTGCGCCCTCGATACCCCAGAAAGGCTGCGGATAGTCGCGTCACCCTGGTCAGACCGCTGTAGTCTTGCGGCCGGAGATGGACGTTGTCATAGGCAAAGGGTGGAAATTAATCCAGGTGGCTCGCGGTCAGTCGACGCGAAAACCGGGCAAAACAAAATAGTCGAGCGCCGTACCGCGATGATCCCAGATGCTGAATTGCTGCAACGTCGGCCCCAGGAGATCAGGAACTTCCCTTCCGGGCCGAAAGCTATAGCTGGCGTTGAAATTCTGCTGGCGGATGTCGACGTGGTTGACGAAGCCGGTCTCGGTCACGAACCCGGGCTGTAATCCAAGTACAAGGCTTGCAAGTTGAGTTGACGCCCGGCGCGTTCGAGGTCGACCTTGTATCCCGGCCCGGCCGAGTGCGAGCCATCCACGTTCAGCGTGGAGCTGGTGACAGCCGCGCCCTGGACACGCCAGTTCTGGTTGAGCTTGATGTTGGCATCGACGCCGCCGACCCGGTTGTAGCCTCCGCCAAATTCCCGATCAGTAAAGATGGCTCCAATGGTCGACTGTTCGAGAATGTCGCGGCTGACGCGCGCGATGGCAAAGGTGGCGCGCTCGCCGTTATGCGGATCGGAGGGCGGCAGGGCTTCGCCCGGTGCACGATCGTCACTGGCGAGCACACCCACTGCCCACGGGCCGGACTTTGCCGGTGAGGCGGAGGCCGTACTCGGGATGTTCGATGCGGCGGGTGAAGACCAGGTTGATCGGGCGTCGTGAAGAAGTTGCTGTTCTCGAGGAAGAACGGCCGCTTCTCGGGAAAGAAGACTTCGAAGCGCTGGTTGACGGTGATCTGGGGCTGGTCGGATTCGACCTGGCTGAAGTCGGGATTGACCGTGGCATCGAGCACAAAGCGGCCGTGGCAGGATGAACTTGGCGTCCAGCCGACGTCGGGTTTGAAGTCGCGGCTCTCGAAGAAAGGGTGATTCGGGGTCGCGCTGGTCGATGTCGCGAAAGCTGCGGAACAGCCCGTACGGAATCAGCTGGACGTTGCGCGCGGGCGAGATGCGCTCCAGCCCGGTAGCGGTCGCGGCCTGGTTGAAGCGGCCCTGGATGCGGTTGGAGATGCGCGGCCAGAAAATATTCTCGTTGGTGCGCGGGATGCTGCGGTTGAGAATGATGCCCCATTCTGCCTCGGTGTTCGGGAAGCGCAGGCTCTTGAAGGGAATGGCAATCAGGGCGAGATAGCCGTGGCTCGTCAGGCGTCCCTCGGAGCGCCACACGGTGTCGAAGGAATTGTCGAACCCGCTAAAGTCGCCGGCGGCGCCGGTGCCGATCGAGCCCTCCGTCCAAAGCGCGTCCCACTGGATGCCGAAGGGATTGACGGCGAAGGCGTAGGCGCGGCGCGCATCGTGAAAGGTGTCGATCATGATCTCGACCGAATCGTCGGAGAAGATGTCTTCGCGGCGCGTCATGCGGGCGCGGATCTTGTTCGGCTCCGTGTCCCAGCAGACAAAAACGGCATACAGGTTGTGGTCGTCGTAGGCGAGATAGACGTCGGTGTCCTGCGCTGGGCTGGGTGCCGTCGGCGGGCTCGCGCACGATGAAGCCGGTCACTTTCATCATCTGGGCGGCAACATGAGCGCTCGGCTCCATGTCGCTGAAATCCGAAAGGGTCGGGGGCGTGTCGATTCGTGGAATGTGAATGGTGGGCGTCGCCGCGAACAGGGCGCGTGCCAGAAGGAGCACCCAACTGAGAATCCAAACCGGGTTCCGAGGAAGTTTCCTTCGGTTCACAAATAAAGGCAGCATAAGTAACAGCGGCGACCGGGACGCTTGCAGGGTTGCCGGACCGTTAGACGTGCGACACGTTCGCCGGAAACCCGGGCGGTGGCATTTTATGTAACCGGCGCGGAGTGTCTAGTGTCGTGTTTTGTGCGTTGGTTGCGGCGGCTGGGGCCGCACGACCTCGTCTTGGGAAGAAGGAGCCGCCGGGGCCAGTTCTTGCTGAGGTTCGCCGACTACCTTGCGGAGGAAGCCGGGCGGCATGGCCGCCGTCAGGACGGCTCGATTGCCTTGCCGCTCGATGTGCAGACTTTCCAGAAAGGCCTTCACGTCGGGATCGGTGCCCTGGGTGGCGACCGAATTCTCGGCTGCGTGAAACAGGTTCAGGTAGGTGGACACCGTGTCAGTCAGGCTCTGGGCTTCTTCTTCAGTTGCTGGAAAGGCTTCCGCGCGCACATGCAAGGTCGGCGAGTAGAGAGCGTAATAGGCGGAAACGACGACCGACAGCGGCTTCTGAAACAGCATCGACCACGTGCCCAGGGAATCGGTTGCCGCGGGGTCGATGCGCCCGATGAACCATGCCAGCTTCAGAACCGGGAGCGACTTGCTCACCACGGGTAGCGATTTGTAGTACCGGCGGAGAAGGGCGGGCCCGCCAAAGGGAGAGGCCAGCTTGCGCGACCTGTCCACCACACCGCGAATGACGGCGGGATCGTCCTGATTGGACGCGGCGACGGTGTCCACACTAAGAATTGAGACGCGCAGGGTGCGGCCCTCCAGCGGGATACTGTAGATCTCGGTGGAATGGTAACTCTCGACGGCTCCGGCAATCTTGTGCAGATAGGCCTTGAGCCGTTCGCTTTGGAACTTGCCCACCAATACTTCCGAGAAACGCGGTTCCGGGGCGGCACCGCCGGTCGCGCCGTTCCCCCATTTCGCGGGATAGTGGATGGCGAAGGCGGCCTCGTCCAGATCTCGCTCGAACTGGAATCCGGTCTCTTCGAGGAACCGCTCGTAGTCAGGATCATGCGGAACCGGGGGCAACTGGCCAATCGCCTTCAGGGTCCGCAACCATTTCAGGTTTACGTAGAAAAAGCCGTCGGCCCCAGGCAACAGCCGGGCCGCTTCGGGGGGAGCGCGTCGCCGCAATTGCACCACCGCGACCACGGCGGCGGCTACCAGCAGGACCGCAAACAGAACGGGTAATCTACGTTTGAAGCGCACGGGAAGCGCTCATAATAGCACCTGCTGCGGGCCGGAACGGGGAGAGGCAGGGCGTCCTGCCCGTCCGGCGGGCGAGGACGCCCGCCGCTCCCTTGGCAAATGGTGTGGTCAACCGGTGCGGGCGGGAGCCCGGCCGGAACAGCGTATCAGATTGGTTGCACGTAATTTGCCGTTATGGTAACTTTAAAAATTGTCCCGGTCATCTGAAGGGGATCCGTAGGGAGATTTGCGTCTGAGAAGACGCGGTCCCTCAGTTTGCTGGCGTAGCTCAGTCGGTAGAGCATCTGATTTGTAATCAGAGGGTCAGGGGTTCAAATCCCTTCGCCAGCTCCAAGAACGATTTTCCGGCAGAGCAGCGGAAGCAGTGTAGCGGCGCAACAGGTTTTCCAAACGCACTCCATTTAGGAAATTTTTCCGACGTGTAGTGGTTTTCGTGCGCGAGTGTGCTCGCGCCATTCCTGTCTTTCTGTGTTGTTGCGAGGCCTGCAAGGTTACTCCGCGTGTGTGCGCAAACCCCGTAGAGGGCTGTCGGGAAAAAGCGCTTCCAGCGTGAAGCGAAAGCTTGGCGGTTTCTGCACAGGTGGGTGAGTGGTTAAAGCCGGCAGACTGTAAATCTGCTCCTCCTAGCGGGGTACGAAGGTTCGAATCCTTCCCTGTGCACCAGAGTTGAGGAAGCGGGCGAGTTCCCGGGCGATTACGAGGGATCAGTGAATCGGCTGGCTGTAGCATTCGCGGCCTACGTGATTCTGGGAGTGCTGGCGTACACCACGCTTTCGGACGAGCGGATTCGCCTGATGACGTTTGCGATCCTGGGCCTGTTTGCGGTGAAGACATGGCTGCATCGCAAAGAGTATCCGCAGCCGCGGGACGACCGGGATTCGGAGTGAATCTGGCAAGTGGGTTCGCTGACGGCTGATAGCTGACAGCTGGTTTTTCGAGCCGATGTAGCTCAGTTGGTAGAGCACTCCCTTGGTAAGGGAGAGGTCACCAGTTCAATCCTGGTCATCGGCTCCAGGGTTCGATGCTGAGGTGCGAAGTGGCAGCGAACGCTGTCTGGGCAATTCCAGGGTTCGTTGCGTGGGCTGTCTCTGCAGATTGTCGCCGTCAAGGTCTGCACCGGCTGGAGGGAGAGAGAGCCAAATACGGTTTCGGTGCATTGGCTTTGTGGTGTGGTGGCTACCGAATCAGCTCACGGAGAAACGGGAGCTTCCGAAGTTGAGCAGTTTGTTTTGTTCACAGGGTTCCCGATCGCTGCTCTGTAGTTGGCAGGATCGCTGATAGACTGAAATAGTCGAACGACGGAAGATTGCTAGAAGGGACTGACAGCTGATAGCGGAGAGCTGACAGCTGGGTTTCGCGGGAGTAACTCAGTGGTAGAGTCACAGCCTTCCAAGCTGTTGGTCGCGGGTTCGATTCCCGTCTCCCGCTCCAGACATTCTGATTGCAGGTGTCAATGACGGTGGGTTACGAGCAAGCGGTCATCAAGGTTGAGAAGCAAGCGCCCTTCGCGGAACTCAAGGCGGCGATCGAGCGCGCGTTTGTTTCGGGGAGTGTGGAGAAGTTCCTGAAGCGGCTGGAGAGTCGCGGGGTTCGGATCCGCAACTTCGAGGGCGTGCTCGACCTGCAGGCCATCGAATACGTGGACGGGACGCTGAAGCAGTCTGGAAAGACCGCGAAGGCGCTGTACGGGGAACTGACGGTCTCCGATCAGGGGCAGATGCGCGAGTTCTACCTGTCGAAGATTGAGCAGGTGGAAGAGCCGCTGCGGCACAAGTTTCGCAAGATTTATCAGTATTACTGAGCACTACGAACAAGCGAGGCGAGGCAACGCAATTTTATGGCGAAGGAAAAATTTGAGCGTAATAAGCCGCACTGCAACGTAGGTACGATTGGTCACATTGACCATGGCAAGACGACGTTGACGGCGGCCATCACGAAGGTGTTGCAGAAGCACAACCCGAAGATCGTGTTCCGTTCGTTCGACTCGATCGACAACGCGCCCGAAGAGAAGGCGCGCGGGATCACGATCGCGACCGCGCACGTCGAGTACGAGACGCCCAACCGGCACTACGCGCACGTCGACTGCCCGGGGCACGCGGATTACATCAAGAACATGATCACGGGCGCGGCCCAGATGGATGGCGCGATCCTGGTGGTGGCGGCGACCGACGGTCCGATGCCGCAGACCCGCGAGCACGTGCTCCTGGCCCGCCAGGTGGGTGTGCCCTACATCGTGGTGGCGCTGAACAAGTGCGATGCGGTGGACGATCCCGAACTGCTCGACCTGGTTGAGCTCGAAGTGCGGGAGCTTCTGAAAAGCTACCAGTTCCCGGGCGATGACGTGCCGGTGATCCGTCTCTCGGCTCTGGGCGCTCTGAACGGGGAAGAGAAGTGGGAAAAGCAGATCGACGCGCTGATGGAGGCGGTGGACAAGAGCGTGCCGCAGCCGGCGCGCGAGCTGGACAAGCCCTTCCTGATGCCGATCGAAGACATCTTCTCGATCTCGGGGCGCGGCACGGTGGTGACGGGCCGGATCGAGCGCGGCAAGGTGAAGGTGGGCGAGGAAGTGGAAATAGTGGGCTTCCGCGACACCCGTAAGACGGTGGTGACGGGCGTCGAGATGTTCAAGAAGCAGCTGGATGAAGGCATGGCGGGCGACAACGCCGGGCTGCTTGCTGCGCGGCATTGGTAAGGACGATGTGGAGCGCGGGATGGTGCTGGCGAAGCCGGGCTCGATCACGCCGCACACGAAGTTCAAGGCGGAGGTGTACATCCTGACCAAGGAAGAGGGCGGACGGCACACGCCCTTCTTCAAGGGATACCGTCCGCAGTTCTACCTGCGAACGACGGACGTGACGGGGGTGGCGGAGTTGCCGGCGGGCACGGAGATGGTGATGCCGGGGGACAACGTGAGCCTGGTGATTGAGCTGATCACGCCGGTGGCGATGGAGAAGGGCCTGCGGTTCGCGATTCGGGAAGGCGGCCACACGGTAGGCGCCGGCACGATCGCGGAGATTGTGCAGTAGAAGCGTCGTTGGCGTGGCAAGACGCACAGGCTCGGGCTGGAAACATCTAGAGACGGCGGTGGAGCGGGTTTTACCGGCCGTTCGTTGGCGCTGTGGTTTTCGCCAGCCGAGGAAATTCGCGGACTGTTCCGAAGGGCGACCGATCGTCAGCTGGGGATTTCCCACACGAAGCGAAAGTAGAACGGCCGAAGCCAACAGCTACACGGCCGAAGCCAGAGCGTAAATTTAATGCCCCGAGAAATAATTACGATGCAATGCGGTGATTGCAAAGAGCGCAACTACTCGACCACAAAGAACCGGAAGACGACTCCGGACCGGATTGAGATGAAGAAATTTTGTAAGCGCTGCCGGAAGCATACGCCGCATAAAGAAGTGAAGTAACGCCGTAAGTCTGGAATGTGAGAGAAACTGAAGAACCGAGGGCGCCCGAGCGTTTCAATTTCACAATGACCAGATCTCGCACAAGTCCCAATGAATTTAGGGGCGTAAGCTCAACGGTTAAACTGCCGGTCTCCAAAACCGGACTTGGGGGTTCGAATCCCTCCGCCCCTGCCAGTTTTTGGAAATGTTTGGACAGGAATGGTGCGGGATGGGAATCGAGACGAAGAAGATGACAAAGTCGATTGCAGCAGCCAGCCCGGGAGACAGCTTCGGAGCGCGCATGGCGTCCTGGCCGGAGAAGATCAGGACCTTCTACAACGACGTGCGCATGGAGATGAAGAAGGTCACGAATCCGTCGCTGAAAGAAGTGCAAGCGACCACCCTGGTCGTGATCATCACCGTCTTTCTGTTTGGCGTCTATTTCTGGCTGGTGGATTTCCTGATCGGACGCGGCATCGATTTCATGTTCCGCTCGCTGGGACATAGCTGATCGAATTGGAACAGAAAGTCTGAGAAATGAAGCCTCTTATGCAGGACGAAGAAAAGAATGCGAGCGTAACCCCTCCGGCGGAAGCGGAAGGATCGACCGATGCGGCCCCCACCGAGGCTCCTCGCAATCCGAACATGAAGTGGTACATCATCCACTCCTATTCCGGATTCGAGCGCAAGGTGCGGGAGTCGCTGGAGTCGCGGGTCCAGGCCTTTGGTCTGCAGGACAAAATCGGGCGCGTGCTGATTCCGACCGAATCGGTCACGGAAGTTCGCGGCGGCAAGAAGTACACCAGCGAGCGCATGTTCTATCCCGGCTACGTGCTGGTGGAAATGGACATGGATGACCACGTGTGGCACGTGGTGAAGTCGACGCCGCGGGTCACCGGCTTTGTGGGCACCGGCCAGCAGCCCACGCCGCTGTCGGAAGAAGAGGTGCAGAACATCGTCTACCGGGTGGGCGAGTCGAAGGACAAGCCCAAGCTCAAGGTCAAGTTCGAGAAGAACGAGACGGTGCGCATCAGCGAGGGTCCGTTCGCGAGCTTCACGGGGATCGTGGACGAGGTCAACGAAGACCGCGAGACGCTGAAGGTGATGGTCACGATTTTTGGCCGCTCCACGCCGGTGGAACTCGAATTCGGGCAGGTGGAGAAAGTGGTTACGTAACGAAGCGCGTGTCAGTTTTCAGCGGAGGGGCGCGGTTTGCTGACGACCGACGACTGAAGACTGACGACCAGAAAGTGAGTCCCAAGTTTCCAGGCCGAAAATCCTAGACCTGGGGTTGGGGCGGAAAAGGCATCATGGCAAAAAAGGTTACAGGTTCGGTAAAGCTGCAGATCGCGGCGGGCAAGGCGACCCCGGCTCCCCCGGTGGGTCCGGCGCTCGGCCAGGCGCAGATCAACATCATGGAGTTCTGCAAGCAGTTCAACGCGCGCACCAGCGCGAAGGAACTGGAAGGGCTCATCATTCCAGTGGTGATCAGCGTCTACAACGACCGCTCGTTCACCTTCATCACCAAGACTCCGCCCGCATCGATCCTGTTGAAGCGCGCGGCCGGGATCGCGAAGGGCTCGGGAGCTCCGAACAAGGATAAGGTCGGGAAAGTGACCTTGAAGCAGGTGGAAGACATCGCCAAGCAGAAGATGCCCGACCTGAATGCGGCGTCGCTGGAAGCAGCGATCAATAGTGTCAAGGGCACGGCGCGGTCGATGGGAATTGATGTAGTTTAGCCGGCAGCTGGTAGCTGCTGGCAAAGACCGGTTCTCGAGCGGAAAAGAAGTGCTTCGGTCCTTCGCTTCGCTCAGGATGACAAAGTTTGTCGTGAACTAGCGCTAGCTCGCGGTTAATAGTCGAATACACCACGGCTCTTCAAATCAACGATGAGCGGTGGGAGACGGAGAAGGCCCATGAGAAAAGCAGGCAAGAACATCACCAAGGCCCGGGCTGCGGTGGGAGAGAAATCGTACCCGCTGCAGGAAGCGGTTCCGCTTCTGCAGAAAGTCAAATACGCCAAATTCGACGAGACGGTCGAAGTGACCATGCGTCTCGGTGTGGATCCCAAGCATGCCGACCAGATGGTGCGCGGAACGGTCGTTCTGCCGCACGGGCTGGGCAAATCGAAGAAGGTCCTGGTCATCGCCACCGGCGACAAAGTGAAGGAAGCCGAGGCGGCGGGCGCGGATTACGTGGGCGGCGAAGATATGGTCGAGAAGATCCAGAAAGAGAACTGGACCGATTTCGACGCGCTGATCGCGACCCCGGATGTCATGAAGTCGGTGGGGCGTCTCGGCAAGGTGCTCGGTCCCAAGGGGCTGATGCCGAATCCGAAGACCGGTACCGTGACTTTCGACGTCGGCAAGGCCGTGCAGGAAGTGAAAGCCGGCAAAGTCGAGTTCCGCACTGACAAGACGGCGCTGGTCCACGTGCCCGTAGGCAAGATTTCCTTCTCGCCCGACAAGCTGGTCGAGAACGCCACCGTCGTCATCACCAGCGTGATCAAGGCGAAGCCTTCGGTCGCCAAGGGCAAGTACATCAAGGGATGCACCCTCAGCTCAACGATGGGCCCGGGCATCCTGATTGACACCAGCGCGGTCGAAGCCGCCGCGAAGGCTTAGCAAGGAAGCGCGCCGAACGCGCGAGTTGCTCCGCAAAAACCGCGGGCAGTTTGCGCGGCGCGCCTGGGTCCTTCGCGAGGCAACAAGCGCCTCGCTCAGGATGGCAAGAAAAAGAATTCTGAAGGGATACGAACATGGCGGTCACGAAAGCAAAGAAGATTGAGCAAGTCGAAGAGCTCAGCGGTGAACTGAAGAGCGTATCGAGCATGATTGTCGCGACCTACAGCAAGCTGACGGTCGAAAAGGACTACGAGCTGCGCAAGGCGCTGCGCTCGACCGGAGCGAAGTACCGGGTGGTGAAGAACACGCTGGCCGAGCGCGCGTCGAAAGGCACCAAGGTCGAAGACGCCCTGCAGAATCTGCACGGCGTGACCTCGATCGCGTACACGCAAGGCGATCCCGTGGCGCTGGCGAAGGCGCTGGCGAAGTACGCCAAGGACAACCCGGAATTTAGCTTCAAGGCGGGAGTGGTGGAAGGGCGCGTGATCTCGATCAAGGAGATCGAGGCGCTGGCCACCATGCCGTCGAAGGAAGAGCTCTATTCGAAGCTTCTGTTCCTGTTGAACGCTCCGGCGCAGCGCCTGGCAACGGCCATGAATGCTGTGGGCCGGAACCTGGCGGTGGTGGTCGATCAGGGCGTGCAGCAGAAGAAGTTCAAAGAAGCGTAGCCGGTTTTGTGGAGGGACGGGCCGGGGACGCCCGACGCTCCACTGAAAGTTTCTGGATGGCGCGAGCTGTCCGAATGGATTTAGTTATCGGCAAGCGAGGGGTTGCGCGGTTTGAGTCTTGGCGTTGTCTGGCGCGGAGACAAGAGCCTGGTCGCACTGGAAACCTGGCCCAGCGATAACGAAATCGAACGACCGATAACATCAAGAACTGGAGAACAACATGGCGGACTTGCAACAGCTCGAAGAACAAATCGTAGGCTTGTCGCTGCTGGACGCGGCGGCACTGGTGAAGAAGCTCGAAGAGCGTCTCGGCGTATCGGCGGCGGCCGCTGCTCCGGTGATGGTGGCGGGTGGCGGCGGAGCCGCTGCTGCGGCGCCTGCGGAAGAGAAGACGGAGTTCACCGTCGTCCTCAAGGACGTTGGCGCCAACAAGATCAACGTGATCAAGGCCGTCCGCGAAGTCACCAGCCTGGGCCTGAAGGAAGCCAAGGACCTGGTCGACGGCGCCCCCAAGGCCATCAAGGAAGGCGTCTCCAAAGACGAAGCCGAGACCATCAGGAAGAAGTTCACCGAGGCGGGCGCAACAGTCGAAGTGAAGTGACGCCGTTCAGCGGGCGTGAGCGAAGTGGGAGCCCGCTGGCGTCATCCGAGCTTTCTTTGCGAGGGGATCTTTCTGGCGAGAGCCATCGTTGAGGTGACACCCGAGCGGATCTGTCCGAGCACAGCGCGGGCGGAGAGGCCGAGGGAGCTCTCGGAGGAGCCACGATCTCCAGCCTGTTCAACAACTTGCAGTTCCCTTGCAAGTTTTGGGCCAGGCGAACGATCTAGTAGCTGAATCTGGGCGAGCGGTGTTATCATCTATATAACATCGCTTTCCCTGCTTCACGCAAGGTGAGTCGACTGGTTGCTCCACACAGGGCGGGGCGATGAGTCGCTGGCAGGAGTTGGCAGGCTGTTCCGCATACAGGCGGGACGGAAACAGGCCTTAAGAACTGGCGCGGAAAGACACAAATCAAGATTGGCAACGCGCAGCACATGGCGCCTACGGGGAACTCTGTCCCTCGGGGTGCCCCATTGTCTTTTCACGTTCTTCGAAAAAGTAGTTCCGCGGCGCGGACCGAGCGCGCCCTAACATTCCGCGGTTCTGTTGCGCAGCAAACCTGCGCCGACATTGGGAGTTTTCTGAATGAAGAAGAATGCCTTCCGCAAGCGTTTTGATTTTTCCAAAATTCCAGCCACCATCCAGATCCCGAACCTGATCGAGGTGCAGAAGCGCTCCTACGAACGGTTCCTGCAAATGGACCGGTTGCCCAGCGAGCGCGATGACGCCGGACTTCAGGCCGTCTTCCAGTCGGTGTTTCCCATCACCGATTTCCGCAACGTATCACAACTCGAGTTTGTGGATTACGCAATCGGCAACTGGGAGTGCAAATGTGGGCACCTCAAAGGTCTCCACCACTTGCGCACCACTTGCAAGAACTGCGGCTCGACCGTCATCACCGACCCGTTTCATCCCGGCGAGGTGCTCTGCCAGAAGTGCGGCACCTACAACGCGAACACCCCGGACTTCTGCAACAAGTGCGGCGACCCGGTCGGCCTGCAACTGAAGTATGACGTGAACGAGTGCGAGGAGCGCGGCATGACTTACTCCGCTCCGCTCAAGGTCACGATGCGCCTCACGATTTACGAGAAGGACGCCGAGACCGGCAACCGTTCCATCCGCGACATCAAAGAGCAGGAAGTCTTCTTCGGCGACGTGCCGCTGATGACGCAGAACGGCACCTTCATCATCAACGGGACCGAGCGCGTCATCGTCAGCCAGTTGCACCGTTCACCGGGCGTCTTCTTCGAGACCGCGAACAACCGCACCTACTTCCTGGGCAAGATCATTCCTTACCGCGGATCGTGGGTGGAATTCGAATACGACCAGAAGAACGTCCTGTACGTACGCATCGACCGCAAGCGCAAGTTCTTCGGCACCATCTTCCTGCGCGCTCTCGGCCTGCGCGGCGGCGACGACATTCTGCGGACCTTCTACACCGTTGATCGCCTGGCGGTGAAGGAC